>NZ_JALKBY010000001.1 GCF_023223645.1 Natroniella sulfidigena
CTATTTTTCAAGTGGATCAAGCAACATCTAAAAATAAAGAGCTTCTTTGGACAAAATAAAAATGCTGTCTTAACACAAATTTATAGTGCTGTAATCTTATTTTTAATTCTAAAATTGCTTGAAAAAGAATCTAAATTTAAAGGAAGTTTACTTAAACTCACTAGAAAAATAAAGTATTCTATCTGTTTAGTTACAACAAATGATTTCAATTGGAATAGATGGATTAACAGTAGTTGATAAAATTTTACTACCTAAAACCTAGGTTAATAGACTTTTATCTAGAAATATATTCTATATTTTACTTTTAATATAGAATAAGGGCTACTGTCAAAGTAATTATTGCTTTGAAAAGTCTACTAAGCTATAAATTTTTGATTGCTAATTTGATTTGATTGAGTTAGTAAATCTATATTTTTTAACAATGCAACGATAGTGTATTAATATGATTAATTATAAAATTAACAGGTAATTTTAGTAATGAATTAAGTTATGCGTGGACATAAAATTTCTAGAGGAGGAGAAAATATGAAAGAATTAATAGTTAAAAGGTTGGAGCAGAGAGGGGTTAGTATCAGGGAGATAGCAGACTTGGTTTATAAATTACAGAGCCCTTATGATGACACAATAACAATGGATAAATGTATAGATTCGGTTGATCAAGTTTTAAATAAGCGTGAAGTACAATATACTTTATTGACAGGAATTGCTTTAGATAAGTTGACAGAGCAAGGGGCAGTAGAGGAGCCATTGGCCAGTATTATTGAACGCGATGAACCACTTTATGGGGTTGATGAAAGCCTTGCTTTAGCAATTGCTAATATCTACGGAACGATTGGATTCACAAGCTTTGGCTACTTGGATAAGAATAAGATAGGTGTAATGAAGAAATTAGATACGATTAAGGGTGAACAGGTCAATACATTTATAGATGATTTAGTGGCAGGGATTGCTGCGGCTGCAGCAGCAAGAATTGCTCATCAAAAGAGGAGTGAAGAAGAAGCAGAAGAGGAATTAACACAAAAAGAAGTATCCTAAAATGAGGTGGTGTAATGGGTTACTGTCAAGTTGTAGCTACAGTCAGAGGAATCATCAGTTATCGATTACGACAGATCTTTAATGAGCGAAAGTTGAATTATTCGCTAAAAGTAGTTAGACAGAGTGATGGACGTAAGATAGAGTTTTCTACAATTATTTCTGAGCAAAAACAAGAAAAGATCATTCAGTTAATTAAAGATAATAGCTTAGACCCGATTATAACAATTTTGCCGGTCAAAGACTATGATAATCCACTTTGTCAGCGAGAAATCAGAGAGCTTACACTGGCTGCTGGAGCTAGTGTAAGCTCTTTAGCAGAGTTATATGATGGAGTTGAAGTTGGTTCTTTTAGTAGAGTAGTGGGTAATGCTATCTTACAAGAAGAAGTTAAGGTTGGAGAAGGAACCTTTATAGGGAGTGGAGTTGTTGTTAGAACACAGACAGAGATTGGCGATAATTGTCATGTTGGAACTGGAGCTATTATTGGAAACAATGTTAAATTGGGAGATAATGTTACAATTGAAGAGAATGTAACGATTAGAGGACATGTAACGATTGGTAATAATGTTTCGATTGGCACAGCAGCTAATATTGAGAGTAATGTAGAAATTAAAGATCAGATTAAGATCGGGCCAATGTCTAGGGTCTTTAATGTTGGTCGTAAAAAGGTTGAATTAGAGACATCTGATGATAGAAGGGTGATTTCAACTGTAGTTGACTCAGGAACTTTCATTGGCAGTGGAGCTATTGTTGGTGGTAAGATAGGTTCTAAGGTAATGGTTGGTTCTAATTCGGTAGTTCATACAGCCATAGTAGGTGATGAAGCTACAGTTGGTTCTGGAGCGGTCGTACCTTTTGGGAGTGAGATAGAAGCAGGAATAACTGTAATTGGTTCTCCAGCTAAGCCAATTGCTGAATACAAGGCTGAAAAGAAGTTGTTTAAGTTTTTAAAGGAGAAATATATGAGTGATCTAGAAGAGGTTTAAGTTGAAAATTTTTATGTCAAAGTGGGAGGAAATTTATGAATGACTTTCTTGAGTTATTTTTAAAAGGAATTCCTTTAGGAATAGCTAATACATTACCTGGGGTTAGTGGTGGAACAATGGCTCTAATCCTAAGGATTTATGGACGACTGGTACGAGGGATTAAAAAAATTGAAGTTGTTGTCTTAACTCCTATTGGTTTAGGAGCTGTAGTAGGTGCATTTGTAAGTTCTAAGGTGATTGTCAATCTATTAGATAGCCATCCTAGTCTGATATTTGCTTTTTTATTAGGATTGATTTTAGCTTCTAGCAAGATAACAGCCCAAGAGATAGAAGAGTTTAATTTAAATTCAGTAGCTTTAATCGGCTTAGGGGTAGTTATAGCTTACTTTTATTCTGCAGAAGTTACTCAGGTAGCTAGTGGAGGGGAAATTGCTCTTAGCCGCTTCTTTACTGGAGGATTATTTGGTAGTATAGCGATGATTTTACCAGGAGTTAGTGGAGGAACAATTTTAGTAATGTTAGGTCTCTACGAAGGGGTAATAGGAGCAATCAGTGAGCTAGAATTGCTTGTTTTAGCTTTATTTGCTATAGGGGTAGCTAGTGGATTATTACTATTTTCTTGGTTGTTATCTTATTTATTAGAGCGATTTCGTTCATTATTAATGGCCTTTCTAACGGGGTTGATCTTGGGTTCGGCTAGAAGTGTCATTCCTACTACTATTGGGTTAGCTGAAGTTATTACTTTTATTTTAGGAGTAGTTCTTATTTTGTTATTGTCGGATAATAATTATTAATTTTTAATTTGGTATTGACAGTTCTTTTTATTTGCGATATTATAAAGAATAAGTAAGATTTGAGGAGGTTAGTAATGGATAGAGTAAGTAATGAAGATTATATAATGGTTAAAGCCCTAGAAGATGGAGTAACAATCATTGGATTGACCCGTGGGGAACAGACCAAATTTCATCATACTGAAAAGTTAGATCAAGGTGAAGTAATGATTGCTCAGTTTACTAAACATACATCTGCGATTAAGATTCGCGGTAAAGCTGAATTGATTACTAAGCATGGAAGAGTTGAATCTGAGTAAGATTTTAGAATATAGATTAGTACTAGAGATTAGTTGAGAAAAATTGAATATTGAATTAGTTAAGTTGAGATGAGGATAGTTAAGATGAGTTGAGTTGAGCCTAGGGGAAAGTATATCTACCCCTATTGATAAGTAATTTAGGCCATTAGACTCAAGTCTGATGGTTTTTTATATTTTAGAGGTAATTAATTTCAAGAGGAGAGTGAGTTAAGATGAGTTTAGCTGAGTTTAGTAAGCAAAGGGTGATAGATTATGTATTATCCTAGCTACCAGGAGTTTGAAAAGTTGAGCAAGCAGGGAGAGTTGATTCCTGTGTACAGAGAGATTACTGCTGATTTGGAGACTCCTGTATCTGCTTTTAAAAAGATTAGAGCAGAGAAGAATTCTTATTTATTAGAAAGTGTTGAGCAAGGAGAAAATTTAGGACGGTATTCATTTATTGGAGTTGACTATCATGCTCTATTAAGTTGTCAGAATGGTCAGTTAATAATTAAGGATCGAGCTGATCAGATTGTACAGCAGAAGCAGACAGAAAATCCTGTCGAGGAGTTACAGGAGATTTTAGAAAGTTATCAAGCGGTTCAGTTAGAAGAGTTGCCGATGTTTTATGGTGGGGCTGTTGGTTATTTAGGTTATGATGTAGTTAGATATTTTGAAGATATACCACTGCAAACAGAGAATGACTTACAATTGCCAGAGATGTTATTTATCTTAAGTGATACAGTTTTAGTCTTTGATCATCTATACCATAAAATTAAGGTCGTGACCAATGTTAAGGTTAAGGATGATCCTAGTTTGGCTTATCAACGGGCCAAAGCTAAGATAGACGAGCTTGTTAAGAAGTTGCAGCAGCCTATTACAATAGAACAGCAACAACCAAAAGTTAATGATAAGCAATTAGAGTTTGAATCTAACTTAGAGAAGGAAGAGTTTATAGCTAGCGTTAAGCAAGCTAAAGAGTATATCAAAGCAGGAGATATATTCCAAGTTGTTCTCTCGCAGAGATTGGAGATGGAGGTTGAATCAGAGGGGTTTGATATTTATCGCCAGCTAAGAAGGGTCAATCCTTCACCATATATGTATTATCTTGATTTTGAAGAACTTAAGTTAGTAGGATCTTCCCCAGAGCTGTTGGTCAGGGTTGAAGATGGTTTAATTGAGAATAGACCGATTGCTGGTACCAGAAAGAGGGGCGAAGATGCTAAAGAGGATCAAGCGTTGGCTGAAGATCTATTGAGTGATGAGAAAGAGAAGGCCGAACATGTAATGTTAGTTGATCTAGGCAGAAATGATGTCGGTAGAGTCAGCAAGTATGGTAAGGTTGATGTAACACAATTTATGGAAGTTGAATATTATTCTCATGTGATGCATTTAGTCTCTAATGTCCAAGGTGAGCTGAGAGAAGATGAAGATATTTATTCAGGATTGCAGGCCTGCTTTCCTGCTGGAACAGTTTCAGGGGCTCCTAAGATTAGAGCAATGGAGATTATAGATGAATTGGAGACGACAAGACGGGGGCCATATGCTGGAAGTATCGGTTACTTTGGTTATTCAGGTAATTTAGATAGTTGTATTACAATCAGGACAATTTTACTTAAAGATAATAAAGCTTATGTGCAAGCTGGAGCTGGAATTGTAGCTGATTCAGATCCTGAAGCGGAATACCAAGAGACATTAAATAAGGCCCGAGCCTTGTTGAAGGCAGTTTATCAAGCTGAAAGAGGTGGGGCCTATGGTGTTAGTAATTGATAATTATGATTCATTCACCTATAATTTGGTGCAGTTGATTGGTAAGCTAGGAGTAGAGATTGAAGTTAGGCGTAATGATCAGATTACGATAGCAGAGATTAGGGAGCTAAATCCAGAGCGGATTGTTATTTCACCAGGGCCAGGACGACCAGAGGATGCTGGAATTTCACTGGAGGTTGTTGAGCAACTAGCAGGAGAGATACCGATCTTAGGAATCTGTTTGGGCCATCAGACTATTGGTGCTGCCTATGGAGCTGAGGTTGTTAGTGCACCTGAGCTGGTACATGGGAAGGTTAGTAGGATCAAGCATCAACAGAGAGGGGTTTTAGCAGGAGTGGCTGATCAGTTTGAAGCTACAAGGTATCATTCCTTGATGATTGAACCTGACAGTCTGCCAGCTAGCTTGGAAGTGATTGCTGAGACTGAGGATGGCTTGATTATGGGGGTTGCAGATAGTGAGGCTCAATTATATGGTCTCCAGTTTCATCCCGAATCGATCATGTCAGAAGCAGGGGAGAAGATTGTCGATAACTTTTTAAATATTAGCTAATAGATTGATTATTATTTGCTTTACCATGAGGAAAGTTTCTCGTTCTAAAAAATTTTTTCTAAGTTTCTAGGACTCACCTCCAAGCAAATAAGAGTAAGCTAATTTAGATGAGAAAATTAGCTAATTCATACTCTGATTTACTTTACGGTTCGTCAAGAAACTAGACGAAAAAATTTAGATGTCACTGCGAAACCTTCCTCATGATAAGATTTTAGATTGTTTTTAAGATTTTGATTTTAAGGTGTTGATTTTAACTGTCAACTGTACACTGTTAACTGTACACTGAACTAAAAAAGGGGAGTTGAGTTGAGATGAGAAGAGTGATTGAGAAGGTAGTTAGTGGAGAGGATTTGTCAGTAGCTGAGAGTAAGGAAGCGATGAATTTGATTATGAGTGGTGAGGCGACTCCAGCACAGATTGGAGGATTGATTACTGCTTTACGGACTAAAGGAGAGACAATTGAAGAGATTACAGGAGCAGCGGAGGTAATGCGGGCCAAGGCAGAGCCAATCACTACCAACCAAGAGTTGGTTGTCGATGTCTGTGGAACAGGTGGCGATGATTTAAATACTTTTAATATTTCGACGACTGTTGCTTTTGTAGTTGCAGGAGCAGGAGTAGCAATGGCTAAGCATGGTAACCGTTCTGTCTCTAGTAAGAGTGGTAGTGCCGATCTATTAGAGGAGTTGGGGGTTAATTTGGATTTAACACCTGAACAGGTGGGCCAATGTATCGATGAGATAGGGATTGGCTTTTTATATGCTCCTACCTTTCATGGAGCAATGAAGCATGCGATTGGTCCAAGGCGAGAGTTAGGAGTTAGAACTATTTTTAATATGTTAGGGCCACTGACCAATCCAGCTGGTGCGGATATACAGCTGCTAGGGGTTTATGATCCTGAGTTGACTGAGCCGATTGCTCATGTATTGAAGAACTTAGGGGTTGAGTCAGCTTTTGTAGTCCACGGGATGGTAGGTTTAGATGAATTATCGACGGTTGGTGAGACTAAGGTTAGCCAACTTGATGCTGGAGAGATAAGAAATTATTATCTTAAGCCAGAGGATTTAGGATTAGAACGGGTTGCAATCGATGATTTAACAGGTGGAGATCCTGAGGAGAATGCTCAAATTACTTTAGATATCTTAAATGGTAAGGCTGATAAAAAGCAAGAGATTGTCCTTTTGAATGCTGCTGCAGCACTGACAGCTGCTGGTCGAGTTGCTGATTTGAAAGAGGGGATTGAGTTGGCCCGGCAAGTAATCGAAGAAGGTCTGGCTTTAGAGAAGTTAAAGCAGTTGATTGAGATCAGTAATAGTTTACAAAGGCAGGCGAGTTAAGTTGATTTTAGATAAGATTGTTGCTCATAAAAAAATAGAGGTTAAAGAACAGAAAGAAGAGGAATCACAAGCTGAGTTAGAAGAAAAAATTGCTCAACTAGATTCAACCAGAGATTTTAAGGAGGCTTTAAGTGCAGCAGGGATGGGATTAATTGCTGAGGTTAAGCGAGCTTCTCCTTCTAAAGGGATTATTAGAGAAGACTTTAAGCCTGCTGAGATTGCTAAGGACTATCAAAAGGCAGGGGCCAACGCTTTATCAATTTTGACCGATCAAGAATTTTTCCAAGGTGAGTTGGCTTATTTAGAGCAGGTAAGAGAGGTAGTTGAGTTACCGTTATTGCGTAAAGATTTCATTATTGATCCTTATCAGATCTATCAGGCTAGAGCTTATGGTGCTGATGCGATTTTATTGATTGCAGCAATCTTGACAGCTGAAGAGTTAGAACGGTATTTAAAGCTGGCTAAGGGGCTAGGTCTTGATATTTTAGTAGAAGTTCATAACGAACAAGAGTTAGAGATGGTCTTAGAGTTAGAGCCAGAGATAATTGGGGTCAATAATCGTGACTTAAAGGTCTTTGAGGTTGATTTAGAGACGACAATTAGGTTGAAGAAATCAATTCCACAAGATAAAATAGTAGTCAGTGAAAGTGGGATTAAGGAGCGAGCGGATGTTGAATTGTTAATCGAGCAAGGGGTCGATGGAATTTTGGTAGGGGAAGCCTTAATGAGAAGTGAAGATCTTGAGGTTAAAGTGAAAGAGTTGATAGGATGACTCAGATTAAGATTTGTGGTTTGACCAATTTAGAAGATGCTCAACTGGCTAGCCAATTAGGAGCAGATTTACTGGGATTTATCTTTGCTGACAGTCCTAGACAGGTCACTGTTCAGCAGGTTCAAGAGATTATCTCTAAGCTTAATGAGCAGGTTAAAACGGTAGGTGTCTTTGCTAATCAGTCATTAGAAGAGGTGAATCAAATCGCAGAAGCTTGTCAGTTGGATTATCTTCAACTGCATGGTGATGAATCTCCAAGCTATTGCCAACAGCTTGAGTTGCCAGTAATTAAGGCCTTTCGAGTTAAGGATCGAAGTTATCTAGAAGAGTTAGCTCAATATGATGTAGCTAAATTCTTGCTGGATACTTACCATCCTGATAAGTTAGGTGGTAGTGGGCAGACCTTTAATTGGGAGTTGGCTTTAGCAGCTAAGGAGTATGGAGAGGTTATAATTGCAGGTGGTTTGGATGAAACTAATGTTAAGCAAGCGATTGAAGCTGTTCAACCCGCAGGAGTTGATGTCAGCAGTGGAGTTGAAGCCAAGCCAGGGGTTAAAGATCATGACAAATTAAAAAGATTTATAAGAGCAATTGACAATTTACAATGTACAGTTAAAAATTAAGTAATAAAGAGTAATTAAAAAATTTAAGAGCTGATTTTTTCATCACGAAGGGTTCGAAGAACCTAGAGGGAGAAAGTAAGAGACAAATGTACAATTGACAAGGAACAATGTACAATTAAAAATCTTTAAAGAACTTTTGTTTTAAGGAAGTGGTTTTAACTGTCAACTGTCAACAGTCAACTGTAAACTAAAAAAAGGGGAGTGGAGATAATGTCTAAAGGAAAATTTGGTGAGTTTGGTGGAACTTATGTTCCAGAATTGTTGATTCCAGCGTTAGAGGAGTTAGCTGAAGCTTATGATAAGTATAAGGAAGATCAGGAGTTTCAAGATGAATTTAGATATTATTTAAAGGAGTATGTAGGGCGAGCTAACCCATTATATTATGCAGAAAGATTGACTAAGAAGCTAGGTGGAGCTAAGATCTATTTGAAACGTGAAGATTTAAATCATATGGGAGCCCATAAGATCAATAATACCTTAGGACAAGTATTGTTGGCTAAGCGAATGGGTAAAGAGAAGGTGATTGCTGAGACGGGAGCAGGTCAGCACGGTGTAGCTACTGCTACTGTAGCAGCTATGTTTGGGATGGATTGTGAGATCTTTATGGGAGCAGAAGATGTTGAACGCCAAGCTTTGAATGTTTTTCGGATGAGATTATTAGGAGCTGAAGTTAGATCGATTACGGATGGAACTGCTACTTTGACCGATGCTGTCGATGCAGCGATTAAGCATTGGGTTGAAAATAGTGAGGATACATTCTATCTGTTAGGTTCTGTAGTTGGCCCGCATCCTTATCCAACGATGGTACGGGATTTCCAATCTGTAATTGGTGAAGAGGCACGAGAGCAGATTCTTGCTGCTGAAGAGCGGTTACCAGATTATTTAGTTGCCTGTATTGGTGGAGGAAGTAATGCAATTGGCCTATTCCATCCTTTTATTGATGATGAAGATGTTAAGATGGTAGGAGTAGAGGCAGCAGGATTGGGTGTTGATACTGACAAGCATGCAGCGACTTTGACTAAGGGAGAAAAAGGAATTATTCATGGTTATAAAAGTTATGTCTTACAGGATGATGATGGTCAGATTATGCCGGTTCATTCTATTTCAGCCGGGTTGGATTATCCGGGTGTTGGCCCTGAACATAGTCATTTGAGAGACTCAGGACGTGCTCAGTATGAAGCGGTAACTGATCAGCAAGCATTAAAAGCATTTCAATTGTTATCTGAGGTGGAAGGAATTATTCCTGCATTAGAGAGTTCTCATGCGATTGCTTATGCTCAGCAGTTGGCCCCTCAATTAGAGCAAGATCAGATAATTATTGTTAACTTATCAGGACGTGGTGATAAGGATGTGTATAGTGTAGCCGATCAATTGGGAGTTGAAATTTAGTGGGGCGGATTGGAGATACCTTCACTAAGTTACAACAAAAAAATGAGAAGGCCTTAATTCCTTTCTTGATGGCTGGAGATCCTAATTTAGAATTGACTAAAGAGTTGGTCTTGACTGCTGAAGAGAATGGAGCTGATTTACTAGAGTTAGGAATTCCTTATTCAGCTCCTTTAGCAGACGGGCCAACGATCCAAAAGGCAGCTCAAAGGAGTTTGGCCCAGGGTACTAATTTAACTGCTATCTTTAAGTTGGTAGAAGATATTAGAGAAGAAAGTGAGCTGCCACTAATTTTAATGGGTTATTATAATTCCATCTTCAGTTTTGGTTTAGAAAAATTTGTCAAGCGATGTGCAGAGGCTGGAGTTGATGGAGTTATTATTCCTGACTTACCTCCAGAAGAAGGAGCAGAATTACAGGAGTTGAGTACAGAGTTAGATATTATTCTGTTACTTGCTTCTACCAGTAATCAAACTCGAATTGAAAAGGTAACTGATCTTTCTTCAGGCTTTATTTATGCTGTTTCGACTCCTGGAGTGACAGGAGCTAGAGCGGAGTTATCAACTGAGGTTAAAAAGACAGTTACTAAGATAAAAGATATTAAAGATATCCCAGTAGCAGTTGGTTTTGGTATTTCATCCCCTACTCATGCCCAACAGATCGGAGAATTTGCTGATGGAATAATTGTAGGTAGTGCAATTATTGAGCGAATAGAGAAGAATTTAGACTTGCTTGAAAGAGATAAGGAAGAATTAATAGCTAAAGTTTCTGATTTTATCTCTAGTTTGAAGGAGCCGTTAACCAAATTATAAAATAGCCTTATAATGGATAATTGACGGAATGTACAATTTACAATTCAAGATCTTAAAAGATTAAGTTTTTTGAAAAGACTTATGGTAACAATCTTTGATTGTTTTTAAGGTTTTTAATTGTCAATTGTCAATTGTACATTGTAAACTGATCTTGTAAGCAAGTTGCAATTTCTTAATTTTGTGTTATAATATGACCAGTATTCTACTGACAGACTGGTCATATTTTTTTGTGTTTTTAAGTACTTGCTTAGCAACCAATGGCTTAATTTAAATTAATTTGACTAAAAATGGAGCATAAATTATTATAATTTAAATCTTGGGAATAATATAATTTAGTCTCGCCGAAAATGGCGAGATAAATTTGAGCTGACTAAATTTAATAGTCCTTAATTTTAAGTAAGTGGGGTGGAAGAAGTGTTAAAGGATTTATTTGGAGGAAAGTCTAAGTATGTTACTGTAGAAAGAAAGAAACGTTCTGAAGAAAAAGGAAATGAACATAAAGAAGATAGCGATAAAAAGGAAATGCCTGATGATTTATGGACAAAGTGTAAAAGTTGTAAGCAAATTATTTTTAATAAAAAGTTGGCTAAAAGTTTAAAAATATGCCCTGAATGTGGTAGTTACTTTAGATTGACGGCTGCCGAGCGGTTGTCTTTGTTGGTAGATGATGAGAAATTTGAAGAGTATGATGCTGATTTACAAGCGGAAAATCCATTAGATTTTCCTGACTATGAGCAGAAAATTGATAAATATCAAGAACAGACAGGTTTAAAAGAGGCGGTAATTACTGGGATTGGAGAAATGAATGGTTGGCAAGTTTCCTTGGCTGTAATTGATTCTAGATTTTTGATGGGGAGTATGAATTCAGTTGTAGGAGAAAAGGTTACTCGAGCAATAGAAAGAGCTTTAGAAAAAGAGTTGCCATTAGTAATTGTATCTGGTGGTGGCGGAGGTGCTCGCATGTATGAAGGGATGTTGTCCTTGATGCAGATGGCTAAGACTAGTGCAGCATTGAAAAGATTGGATCAAGCTGGTGGGCTCTTTATTTCTGTCTTAACCGATCCGACTTATGGTGGTATTTCAGCCAGCTTTGCTTCCTTAGGTGATGTTAATCTAGCAGAGCCACAAGCTAAGATTGGTTTTGCGGGGCCACGGGTGATTAAGCAGACAATCAATCGGGATCTGCCGGAAGGGTTTCAAACAGCTGAGTTTTTATTAGAACATGGTATGATTGATAAGGTAGTTGAAAGAGCAGACTTAAAGGATGTAATTGCTAGAATTATAGATATTCATAAATTGAGAGGTGGAGAGAACAATGGCACAGAATAATAACTTAGAATTTGAAAAACCTCTTATTGAATTGGAAGAAAAGATTACTGAATTGACGAAGTTTATGGAAGAAAGAGATATTAATTTGACTGATGAGATTGAGCGACTAGAGACTAGGGCAAATAGGTTACGAGAAGAAATTTATTCTGAATTGGAACCGTGGCAGATTTTAAAGATAGCTCGTCATGTTGAGCGTCCTACTACTATGGACTATATTAATTTAATTTGTGATGACTTTATTGAATTACATGGTGATCGTAATTTTGGAGACGATCAAGCTTTGATTGGTGGTATTGGTAAGATTGATAATCTACCAGTTACGATTGTAGGTCATCAGAAAGGAAAAGAGACTAAGGATAATATCAAGCGTAATTTTGGGATGGCTCATCCAGAAGGGTATCGAAAAGCATTACGTTTAATGAAACAAGCTGAAAAGTTTAATCGACCAATTATAGCATTGGTCAATACGCCAGGTGCTTATCCAGGAATTGGGGCTGAAGAACGTGGCCAAGCAGAAGCTATTGCTAAGAATATGATGGAAATGACAGGCCTTGAGGTACCAATTATTGTTGTTGTTATTGGAGAAGGAGGTAGTGGTGGAGCCTTAGGTATTGGAGTTGGAGATAGAGTATTTATGTTAGAGTATACCTATTATTCTGTCTGTTCTCCAGAAGCTTGTGCTGCTATCTTGTGGAAGGACTCTGATAAGGCTAAAGTAGCAGCTAAGGCTTTGAAATTGACTGCTAAAGACTTGGTAGATTTAGGGGTAATTGATGATATAATTGCTGAACCGCCTGGAGGAGCTCATAAAGATTATAAACGCAGTGCAGATTTATTAAAAGAAAAGCTTATTCAAGAAATTAATCAGTTGGAAAGATTAGAAACAGCTGAATTATTAGAGAATAGATATAATAAATTTAGAACAATGGGTTATATTAAAAAAGAAGCTGAAGAACAGATAGATGAATCGATTGAGAATTGTGGTTGAAATGTAAGGAGGAGTAGAGGATGAAAAAGGTAGCTGTTTTAACCAGTGGAGGAGATGCACCAGGGATGAATGCTGCTATCAGAGCAGTTGTTAGAAAAGGGATTTATGAAGGCTTGAAGGTAATAGGAGTTAAAAGAGGATACGCTGGTTTGATTGAAGGAGATTTTGAGCCTTTAGAGCGTCGCTCAGTAGCAGATATTATTCATCGTGGTGGAACTGTTTTAAGGTCAGCTCGTTGTGAAGAGTTTAGGACTAAAGAAGGTAGAAGAAAAGCTGTCGAGCAATTAAAGTATATCGGTGCTGAAGGATTAGTAGTAATTGGTGGTGATGGTTCATTTAAAGGAGCCCAACTATTAAGTGATGAATCAGATATCAAAACAGTTGGGATTCCAGGAACGATAGATAATGATATTGCTTGTACTGATTATTCTATTGGCTATGATACTGCCCTAAATACTATTTTAGATGCTATGAATAAGATCAGAGATACAGCCACTTCCCATGAAAGAACCTTTGTAATTGAAGCTATGGGTAGGCATTCTGGCTTTTTGACATTAATGTCTGGATTAGCAGGGGGAGCAGAATCGATTCTGATTCCTGAGTTTGACTTTGATCTTGACCAAGTCTGTCAAAAGTTAGAAGCTGGTTATGAGCGGGGCAAGTTACATAGTATCATTTTAGTAGCTGAAGGTATTGGTGAGAAGTTTAAGCCTAATCGTGACTTAAATGAAAGTAAAGCATTTGCCTTAGGAGAAGAGATCAGCAAAAGAATTGGTCTCGAAACAAGAGTAACCGTTTTGGGACATTTGCAGCGGGGAGGAACTCCAACAGCTCAAGATAGGTTATTGGCCACTAGATTAGGAGCATCTGCTATAGATGTATTGTTAGCAGGAGATACAAATAAGATGGTTGGTGTTATCCATGATCAAGTAGAGATTGCTGAAATTAAAGAGGCCATTAAGAGTCAAAAAGAAGTAGATGAGGATTTATATGAATTAGCTAATATATTATCATTATAAGAAGTAGTGACAGAATAAAGGAGTGGAGAGTAATGAGAAGGACTAAAATTGTTTGTACTATTGGCCCTGCTAGTGAAGATAGAGAAACCTTAGCAAAATTAATAGATGCAGGAATGAATGTAGCTCGTTTAAACTTTTCTCATGGTGATCATCAAGAGCATCAAGCTCGAATTGATCTGATTAGAGAGTTAGCTAGAGAGAAAGGAAGACCAGTAGCTATTTTATTGGATACCAAAGGGCCAGAAATTAGAACAGGGATGCTAGAAAATGATCAAAAGGTAGATTTAGAAGCAGGAGAACAAATTACTTTAACAACTGAAGAGGTTGAAGGAACAGCTAGTAAAGTATCAGTTAATTATCCAAATTTGCCGCAGGATATTTCTGAAGGCAAGAGAATCTTGATTGATGATGGGTTAATTGAGCTAAAGGTAACAGAAACAACAGAAACAGAGGTTATTTGTGAGGTAATCAATGGTGGTAAGTTAGGTTCTAGAAAAGGGGTTAATTTGCCAGGAATATCTGTTAAATTACCTGCTATTACTGATAAAGATGTTGCGGATATTGAATTTGGAATTGAGCAAGGAGTAGATTTTATTGCTGCTTCTTTTGTACGCAAAGCTGATGATGTGTTGGCAATCAGAGAGATCTTAGAAGAACATAACTCTGGGATTTATATTATACCTAAGATTGAAAATCAGGAAGGCGTAGAAAATATTGAAGGGATTCTTGAAGTCTCAGATGGGTTGATGGTAGCTCGAGGTGATCTAGGAGTTGAAATTCCTCCCGAAAGAGTACCAACAGCTCAAAAGATGATGATTAATAGGTGCAATGAGGCGGGTAAGCCTGTAATTACAGCTACTCAGATGTTGGATTCAATGATCAGAAACCCTAGACCAACAAGAGCTGAAGCTAGTGATGTTGCTAATGCAATACATGATGGTACAGATGCTACGATGTTATCTGGTGAAACTGCTGCTGGAGATTATCCAGTTGAAGCTGTGAAAACAATGGCACGGATTGCACTAGAGACTGAAAAATCGTTAGAACGTAATTTATTAGGAGCGATGAATAATCAAGAACAAATATCTACTACAAATTCAATCAGTTATGCTACCTGTAAGACTGCATCTGATTTAGAAGCAGCAGCTATTATTACTTCTACTCGTTCTGGTTATACTGCTCGGATGGTTTCTAAATATCGTCCTTATCCACCGATTATAGCAGCAACTCCTAGTCAGAAGATATTGAATAGATTATCCTTATCTTGGGGGGTTAGGCCGGTATTAGTTAATGAAACAGAATCTACTGATGAGATGATTGAAGAGTCAGTTACTGCTGCATTAAGTAGTCAGTATATTGAAAATGGTGATGTAGTAGTTATTACTGCAGGAACTCCAGTTGGAATTACAGGTACGACTAATTTATTGAAAGTACATACTGTTGGTGAAGTAATAACTCAGAGTATAGGAATTGGGAAAAAATCTGCTAGTGGACGAGTTTGTGTTGTGGAAGATGCTGAAACAGCAGAAGATAAGATTCAAGAGCAAGATATTTTAGTTACTTCTGTGACTGATGAAAAGTTTACTCCGCTATTGGAGAAATGTTCAGCAGTTATCACAGAAGAAGGAGGATTGACCTCTCATGCTGCAATTATAGGATTACAGCTTGAGATTCCTGTAATTGTTGGTGCTGAAAATATTATGGATAAATTAGAAACTGGTGATATTGTAACTGTAGATAGTATTCGTGGTCTGGTCTATAAAGGTGAAACTAGAGTCTTATAATTATGGTGAGCAAGGTGCGTGGCTTAAGCTACGCACTTTTATTTTCATTAAGGAAATTATGATTTTTAGAGGTTATGGATAACTTTTACTAGTTTGTATTTGTTGGTTTTACTTAAACTCAATCTTAGACTTAAACTGAGTTGCCGGAGGCAACTTTTTTATATAATTAAATGCTTAAATAATAAAGGATAATGATTCTTAATAAAGAATATATAAATTATAATTGGAGAAGGTGGGTTGGTAATGGTAAAATTAATTTTACTCTTTACTTTGGTACCGCTAGCAGAGCTATTTTTTTTGATTAAGGTTGGTGAATATGTAGGAATTGGTTGGACTATTCTTTTAGTGGCTAGTACAGGAATAGTTGGAGTTTCTTTGGCTAAATTACAAGGATTAGCGATTATAGGTCAGACTAAGCTTACGTTGGCCCGGGCTAAGATGCCTAAAGATGAGTTGGTTGATGGTTTATTGGTCTTACTTGGCTCAGCAATGTTGTTAACGCCTGGTTTATTGACTGATTTAGCTGGATTTTCTTTAATAGTACCTATTACTAGAGTGAGAATTAGAGAGGTTGTTAAGAATAAATTTAAAGGAAAGATAATTTCAGGTAATTTCAGTTTTGGGACAAGTTCTACTAAGCAAAGGAATAAGCGAAAGAAAGATGATGATGAGACTATAATAGATATTGATGACTATCAAGAGATTGATTAAGAGTAAATTTTCAAGGGAGGGAATTGTGTGAATCAAGATTATCACAAGATGATGAGTAAAATGTCGGGTAGTATCTCTAGGGTAGAAGATCTGACGGCAGATGAAATTGCCTATCGAAAAGAGATTGTTAACTTTACTGATCGTGATTTAGAATTATTAGAGGAGATGAAGGGTTTATTTCATGAGATTGTTGATCAAGTAGTAGAAGAATTTTATGATCATATTTATAGTTTTGGCCCGTTACAGGAGATTATTGATCAACATAGCACCGTAGAAAGATTGAGTAAAACCCAAAAACAATATTTTTTAGAGTTGGTTGATGGAGTTGATGGAGGTTATGATGTAAACTATTTTAAAGAAAGATTTAAAATAGGCAAGGTACATGATAGGATCAATTTAGGGCCCAAGTACTATATTGGTGGGTATGCTACTTATTACAACTTAACGATCCCTAAAATAATTGATTACTTTCAAGAAGAACCTGCTAAGATTTCAGAAGCAGTAATGGCTTTTTTGCGGATTACTAACTTAGATATGCAAGTAGCAATGGAGACGTATATTGCTGCTTTTATGGAGTTAGGAACAACAATCGATACTTTAGAGGGAGCAAGTACTAACGTAACGAATGTCTCTGAAGATTTGGCTTACTCTAGTGATGAGTTAAAAGAAGCTTCTGACCAGTTAACGAATAATGTGATTGAAATTTCGGAACGGAGTCAAGAACAGGCAATCAATGCTCAAGAGGCAACAGAAGAGATTAAGAACTTAGCTGAGATGTCAGAAAATACATCGGAAAAGATTGAAGAAGCAATAAAGACGATTGAAAAGATAGCTAGTCAAACAAATTTATTGGCTTTAAATGCTTCTATTGAGGCTGCTCGAGCAGGAGAACATGGTCGTGGTTTTGCAGTTGTAGCACAGGAAATTAAGAACTTAGCAGAAGATTCTACAGAAGCTGTAGACCGAATCGGGGCAATGGTACAAGAGATTCAAGAAACTACAGTCAGTAGTACAGAAAAAACAGTAGGTCTAATTGAGAATATATCAGATGCTTTAGATGATAATGCTGCTGCTACTGAAGAGGCAAGTGCTTTTACAGAAGAGCAAGGGGCGACTATTCATGAATTGGCTGAATCGGCTAATAAATTGTCTGAAACTTCAAACCAGATGCAAGAGTTAGTTCAAAAATTAAAAGCTAAGCTGTGATTTAATGGTTACTTAATTACAATTCAGTTTAAGTTTGAGTCTAAGTCTAAGTAAGAGCTAAGCCCTTATGTTTCTAGTGGTTGACTTAAACTTAAACTCAGTTTTAAACTTAAGCTATGTATCAATAAAGTAGATAATGTAAATTGATTTTTAGTTAGTAAAGATGATATAATGGAATGGCTTTTAAATAAGTAATTGATAGTATAGGAGGAAGAAGATGGACTTAATTGAAGTTATAATTTTAGGAATTGTACAAGGAGTAGTGGATCCCATGCCTGTCAGTAGTTCAGGGCATTTAGTACTTGTACAACATTTATTTGGGATTGAAGAGCGATTAACCCTAAGTATATTTTTACATTTTGGAACATTGATTGCGATTATGATTGTCTTTTGGCAGGATATAGTTGGAATAACTAAATTTAAAACGAGCTTTAAATACAGGAAGTTTACTAAGTATATTTTAATTGGAATTATTCCTGCTGGGGTAATTGGTGTTGTATTTAAAGGGTTTTTTGAAGAGGTATTTGCTTCTACAATAGTCGTTGGTGTGATGTTATTGGTTACAGGAACATTACTTTGGATTTCTGAGCGAGTCAATGATGAGGGTCGAAAAATGGAAGAGATGGAATTTAGTGATTCATTAGTAGTTGGTTTTGCCCAGGCGGCTGCTATTTTTCCAGGGCTTTCCCGTTCAGGTACTACAATCATAGCAGGTTTGCTTAAGGGGTTGGATAGAGAGTTAGCTGTACGTTATTCTTTCTTACTATCTATACCTGTTGTTTTAGGAGCGACCTTATTACAGGCTGTTGATTTGTTGCGGGTAGGCATTGGGGAGATAACTGTTTTTCAGATTATTGTGGGAACAATAACTTCGGTAATATCTGGTTATGTAGCACTTAAATTATTAATAAAGATTGTTGAAAGACAACGGCTGAGTTTATTTGCTTATTATTGTTGGGCTTTAGGGTTTTTAGTGATTTGGCTAGTTGGATAAGAGCAGAGGTGGAATCTCAAAGAGAATAAATCAGAGTAAAATCTACTCATAAATATTAAATTTATTTAATATTTATGAGTTTTTTTAATTTTCTTGACAACGTTAGCAAATGTTTGTATAATTGAACTAAATATCATAAAATTATCACATGAATATCAAACAAATTTCAACTGGAAATCGATAAGTTTAAATTTAATAAAACGTATTCTGAACAGTATATGTTTTAGTTTTTTGCGTTGTGTACTATTTTTATTGGGCTTAATTAATACATAAGTTCAATAACATAAAAAATAGAACTTAATTAAGTAACTTAGGAGGTGGGGCCAAAGGAGTGAGCAGGCGATAATATTTTTAATTTTCAAAATGTTTTAAATTATAAGTATTGGAGGAGGAGAGGATTAAAAAATGGTTAAGAAGAGAAATATTGTAGCTGTCTTGTTGGTATTAGTTTTAGGGCTAATAGTAGTTGGTTGTGGTGAAGATGAAGCTGATGTGTCAGTGGAGGGATTGACTCAAGTCCCGGAAGTTACTATGTATACAACCACTGCTGAATATGACCCAGTAAGATATGAAGCTGCTTTTATGGTAGCGGAAAATTGGGAAGAGTTAGGAGTAGAGGTGAATGTTCGTCCACTAGAGTTTAATTCATTGATTGAAAGAGTCTTTGATGCTGAAGAGAAGGATTTTAATGCCTTTATTTTAGGCTGGTCAGGAAGAATTGAGCGATTAGATCCTGATATGTTCCTGTACTCTAACTTCCATAGTTCCCAGGACATGCCTGGAGGAAATAATGCCTATGGTTATTTCAGCGAAGAGTATGATCAGTTAGCAGAAGCTCAACGGGAAGAGATGGAGATTGAAGAAAGACAAAAGATAGTTCATGAATTACAAGATATGTTGGCTGAGGATATTCCGAAGATTGCACTTTATTATAGAGATGAATATCAAGCGTACAATCATGAAAGATTTGACAACTTTACTGTGATGCCAGGGGAAGGAATTTATAATGAATGGACTCCAGTAGAGATTGAGCCATTGACTGACGATACTGTCCTTGAGATAGCTTCAACACAAGATTTGGATACTTTAAATCCAATGACGGCTCAAACTGTATGGGAGTGGAAATTACTTAGATTAGTTTATGATAAGTTAGTAAGATTAAGTCCTGATGTAGAACCTACTCCATCAGCTGCGGAAGATTGGGAGATTGTTGATGATGTGACTGTAGATGTTACATTAAGAGATGGAATGGATTTTCATGATGGAGAAGCAGTAACTGTAGATGATGTTAAATTTACCTTTGATTATATGTTAGAATGGGGTGTACCTTATTTTGATACCTTCTTAAATCCTGTAGATAGTGTGGAGGTAGTAGCTGATAATGTAGTTAGATTCAATTTAGTTGAACCTTATGCACCATTCATTACAAATACGTTGGCCCAAATACCTATTTTACCAGAGCATATCTGGTCAGATGTTGTAGATGGTGAAGAGATAACTCATCCAGATGAATGGGACAACCCAGAGCCTATCGGTAGTGGACCATTCAAGTTTGAGTACTGGAGAAGAGGAGAAGAGATTAAGTTAGCAGCGAATGAAGACCACTTTACTCCACCGAAGATTGATGGTCTACTTCAGGTATTATATGGTCATGCTGAAGGGGTCTTAGGAGCTTTAGAACAAGGGGACGCTGATATGAATGCTTGGAGATTTGAGCCACTTCATATTGAACAAGTAAGAGAATTAGATCATTTGACATTAACTGAAGCTCCTGATATTGGTTATTATTATACAGGATTCAATTTAAGAGAGGCACCATTTGATAATCATGACTTTAGAAAAGCGATGGCTCATACTGTCGATTATGATACTATAATTGATGCTTTAATTCATGGTTATGGACAAGCAGGTGGAGCTGGAGCAGTACTTTCTCCTGCTAATGAATTCTGGGCCAACCCTGATATGGCTAGCTATGAATTTGATTTAGAAAGAGCTAGAGAGATCTTAGAAGAAGCAGGATATACTTGGGATTCAACTGGCAGATTATATCTACCAGAAGAATAAATAATTACAACTAACAGAATAGTTAGGAATAGCCCTAACTATTCTGTCTTTCTTTGTTATAAAATTGATATTGCCTATGGAGGTGATGGCTAGAAATGATTAAGATGGTTTTGAAAAGATTAGGGCAGACTATTTTGAGTTTAGTAGTAGTAGCAACTATTATATTTTTTATGTTTAGATTGATGCCTGGAGATCCAACAGCAGCAGTAGTAGATCCTTCTATTAGTACTGAAGCTAGAGAAGCAATGATCCAGCGGTTAGGACTTGATCAGCCGTTATATCAACAGTATTTTTCTTTTTTATCTGATGCTGTCAGAGGGGATTTAGGACGTTCATTTTATTATAGAAGACCGGTAATGGAAGTAATAGGAGATAAAGTAATCAATACTTTGATGTTAATGTTATCTGCTATGCTTATAGCTTATGTAATTGGAATTTTGGTAGGTGCTTATTTGGCTTGGAAGCGGGGAAGCAAGAAAGAAGCAACTTTGATTTCAATAGCATTGACCTTTAGGTCTGCACCTACATTTTGGGTAGGAATGTTATTTATTATGTTCTTTTCTTTTAGATTAGGTTGGTTCCCACACTCAGGAATGAGAAGTTCTGGTTATGAAGCAGCTAATACATTTGAGGTCTTTTTCTCATTAGATTTTTTACGCCATCTATTTTTACCGGCGGTAGTGGCAGGACTTTACTTTTTAGCAACTCCATTATTAATGATGAGAAATACGATGCTGGAAGTGTTGGGTGAAGATTTTATAGAAATGTGTCATGCTAAAGGGTTAAAAGAGAAGGTTATTTTGTATCGTCATGCTGCACGGAATGCTTTATTGCCTGTGGTAACAACTGGTGCTTTATTTTTAGGACAAGCGATAGGTGGACAGGTATTAATTGAGTATGTGTTTGGTTGGCCTGGTTTGGGTACTGAAATTATTCAAGCAGCTCAAAGGCATGATTATCCGTTGGCCCAAGCAAGCTTTTTATTAATAGCGTTAATGGTAATGATAATGAACTTTTTGGCTGATTTACTTTATAGCTATTTAGATCCAAGAATAACTTATAAGTAAGAAGGTGGTGAATATAATGACTGAACCTGTAGTAGAAAATCTAGAAGAAGTTAAAGTAGAGAGAAAGGATGTCAAGGGGGGATCGCTTGCAAGTACTTTTAAACTCTTTAAGGATGTACTAAAAAGAGATAAAATGGCTATGTTTGGGGTTGTAGTATTAATCTTTTTTATTTTAGTAGCTGCGTTTGCTCCGCTGATTGCTCCTTATGACCCCTATGAAATGAACCGCACAGAGGATGGAGCGATTGCAAGGTTAGAACCTCCTTCTGCTCAACATTGGTTTGGAACTACTAATTTAGGGAGAGATGTATTCAGCCAAGTTGTAATGGGCTCTAGGATTGCTTTATTAGTAGGGTTTTTGGCTGCCTTTTTGGTAACTTTTATTGGTACTAATGTAGGGTTGATTGCTGGATATTATGGAGGAGCGATTGATAATTTTTTAATGCGAGTTGTAGATATTATGTATGCTTTACCATTTATACCTTTTGTGATTATATTAGTAGCACTGTTAGATCCAAGTATCTGGAACATTATTTTAGCTATCTCTTTGCTTACTTGGCGGACTGTAGCACGGATTATTCGTTCACAGGTCTTATCAGTGGCTAATAGACCATTCATTAAGGCTGCTAAAGTAGCAGGAGCATCTGATTTAAGGATTATGTATAAGTATATTGCTCCTAATATTATTCCGATTGCTTTATTAGAAATGGCCTTTATGGTTAGTTGGGCTATTTTGGCTGAGGCCAGTGTCAGCTTTATTGGTTTTGGAGATCCAGATGTAATTAGCTGGGGCCAAATTTTACATACAAGCTTTTTGACTGGAGCTATTAGGACTGCCTGGTGGTGGGTTATTCCTCCAGGAGTAGCTATTGTATTAGTCTTAGTGGCAATCTTCTTTACTGCTAGAGCCTTTGAAGAAATTGTAAATCCAAGATTGAGGAGGCGATAATTGATGCCACTGTTAGAAGTAAATAATTTAGGAATAGATTATATTACAGAAAAAGGAACTCTAGAAGCTGTTAGAGATGTCTCCTTCACTTTAGAAAAAGGAAAAAATTTAGGGTTAGTAGGTGAGAGTGGTTGTGGGAAGACTACTGTTGCTAAGTCTTTGATGAAATTATTACCCAGTAATGGAGTTATTTCAGAAGGAGAGATTATTTTTAAAGGGCAAGATGTAGTAGAGATGACAAAGGAGGAAGTTAGACAGATTCGCTGGAATGATATCTCAATGATTGCTCAAAGTGCAATGAATGCAATGGATCCAGTTTATAAAATAAAGGATCAAATTATAGAAGCGATTAAGACCCATCAACCACAAGTAAGCAAGACAGAGGCAATAGAGCGAGCAGCTAAATTATTTGAGTTAGTAGGGTTGGAGCGCAAAAGGCTTGAGAGTTATCCACATCAATTAAGTGGTGGAATGAAGCAGAGAACAATTATTGCGATGGCTTTAGCTTTGAGTCCTGCCTTAGTAATTGCAGATGAACCGACTACAGCTTTGGATGTAGTTGTACAAGATCGGATCTTGCATCAGATTATAAAGCTGCAGCAAGAAATAAATAGTTCAATGGTCTTTATTACCCATGATATTTCTGTAGTAGCAGAAACCTGTGATCAGATTATTGTAATGTATGGGGGAAGAATTGCTGAGATAGGAAGTACTAGAGACTTTTTTAAGGATACTCATCATCCTTATGGGTTAGGTTTACAAAATGCATTTCCAAGCATTAAAGAGATAGGAGAGAGGCTGATTTCAATACCAGGTTCCCCTCCTAATTTAATTAATCCTAAGCCAGGTTGTCGATTTGCTCCAAGATGTCCTTTTGTAGAAGATATTTGTTATGCAGAAATGCCTGATTTAATAGAAATTAAACCAGGTCATTATTCTGCGTGCCACTTTACTGATAAAATAGATCAATTTAGAAAAGAAGCAAAGTTGAGAGAAACTTGGGAGCGGGTGAAGGAGCGCCAAATAAAAAAACAGTTAACAAGATAGTTTAGATAACTAAGGAGGTGAGAATATGGCAAATAATATGGTAAAGGTAGAAGGGCTAAAGAAATATTTTGCAGTAGGAGCGGGTGTAACAAAGATATTCAAGCCGCAAGAATATGTTAAAGCGATCGATAATATTTCCTTAAACATTAAAGAAGGTGAAATTCTTGGTTTAGCTGGAGAGAGTGGCTCAGGAAAGACTACTATTGGAGAGATACTATTGAGGTTACAGGAGCCAACTGCAGGCAAGATAGTTCTTGATGGAAATGACTTTACTAAATTAACCAGAAAAGATGAGAAGAAGTTCAGAAGAGAAGTACAGATGATCTTTCAAGACCCTTATGAAACTTTAAATCCGCGATTTACTATTTATCAGACTGTAGCTGAACCACTATTAATTCATAAATTAGGTGATGAAGATGAAATTTATGATAGAGTAGTAGCTGCATTAGAAACAGCTGAGTTGAAGCCAGCGGAAAAGTATTTAAATCAATATCCTCATGAATTAAGTGGAGGACAAAGACAGAGAGTAGCTATTGCTAGAGGAATTGTATTAGAGCCTAAATTCTTAGTAGCTGATGAGCCTGTATCTATGTTGGATGTTTCTATTCGAGCGGGGATTTTAAATTTATTGGGAGATTTGCGGGATGAACTTGGTCTGACTATGGTCTATATCTCTCATGATCTATCTACAATTAAGTATTTATGTGATCGGATAGCAATTTTATATCTAGGAAAGATCATGGAGATTGGCCCTACTGATGAAGTAATAATGAATCCAAGACATCCTTATACCAAGACCTTATTATCAGCAGTGCCTGTTCCTGATCCTGATGAGAATAGAAAGAGAATTGATCTTGATGATGAAGTAGCTAATCAGATTGATATTCCACAGGGATGTCGATTTAAACCACGGTGTTCTATGGCTAAGAGTGAGTGTACAGAATGTAATCATGAAATGAAAGAAGTAGGAAAAGATCATTATTCGGCATGTATTTTAAATTAATTTTAAAAGGTTTCTTAGCTTAAGCTAAGAAACCTTTTTTTACATTAAATAAAGCTGATTGGTAGATGAAATTATGATTTGAATAAATAATTATTTGTTGGGAAAGATATCTATGAGCTAGAAGAAGGAGGAGGTGGATATAATGTCTAACATTAAGTGTACTGTAGAAGAGTGTCAGTATAATTCTAGTGATATTTGCCAAGCATCCACTATTGAAATTAATCCTAATGTGAAAGATCATATGATTAGTAATTCTAAGGATACTGCGTGTGAAACTTTTATGTCAAAAGGAAAGGTAATGGAGTAATCAGCTAAATCAAGTTGGCCCTATAAAAGTAGGGGCCAACTTTTATTTAAACTGATAATTAGGTTTCTATGATGAATGAACAACGTATTCTAAAAACTGTTTTTCAGTCCCTTGTTTACGGGATTCTCTATTTATTGTATTGAGCCCAAACATTTTCAATTACGCAGTTGTTAACTAATGGAGCGCTTTGACTAGTTTGTTCTTCCTCTTTATTTTCCACAAGATCGTTAGTAACTACACGTCCACCAATTTTTTCATAACTCTCCTGCCATGACTTTAGTGCCTCATAGCCTGCATGGTCTAAATACCTCAATGCCAGGTTTATTTTTACCTCTTTATCGGGAGGAATAGTATTTAAATGAGTGGTAAGCTTAGGGACCTCAATGCAAGTTAATGTACCTGTAATTGATACTTGCCATTGATCATCCTGGTTTTCAATATTGACGTTAAGTCTCGTAAATTTCAGCAATAAGCGAATCAATGCAACCATAAAGCCGATAACCAGCCCTACTAATAAATCAATGCCAACGATTGCAAAAACAGTGATAAAGTATACTACCAATTCATCGTATCTCTTCAGTTCTTTTATATGATTTATGTTTACCAGCCCAATACCGATATATACTAATAGTCCGGCTAGTGACGCTAAAGGAACCAAAATTATTACATCGGGTAAAAACACTACAAAAATTAAGACCCAAACACCATGGAGGATTGCCGAAAGGCGAGTTTTAGCTCCTGATGAGATATTTGCTTTACTGCGGATTATGACACCGGTAATGGGAAGTCCCCCAAGCAGTCCGGAAATAGTGTTGCCTATTCCTTGAGCAGTTAATTCTTTATTAAGGCAACAGCGGGGTCCCGAGTGTAACTTATCCGTTGCTACGGCACTTAACAATGACTCGGCGCTTGCTACTAATGTAAGCACTACGATGCCAGCAATAAAAGTTCCGAAATTTGTACTTGGCAACACCGGTAGAGAAATAGATTCTATAAGGCTACCGGCTAGCTCTACACGTGGAACATCGAGACTAAAGGCTATGGAGATAATGGTAGCGACAACAACGGCTACCAGTGATCCAGGTATGTTACGAAGTCGTTTGGGTTTTAGTATAGACCAAACTATTAAAATAATAATTGTAAAAACTCCCAAAAATGTAGCTTCCGGATTTAAATTCATGACAGAATTTGGAATGTCAAAAAGGTTTTCAATGCCTTTGCCTACAGGTTCTACCCCAAACACTACATGAATTTGGGAAATAGCAATGAGGATACCAATAGCTGCCATCATTCCATGGATAACTGCCGGTGAGATTGCCAAAGCAATAGGAGCAAGTCCAATCTTACCTATAATTATTTGCGAAATTCCGGCTCCCACCGTCATTGCGGCGGTAACACCCCAGCCAAGCTCCTGAACAAAACCAAAAATTATAACGCTCAATCCGGCAGCCGGTCCGCTAACTTGCAGTGGTGCGCCTCCTAGAGTACCAACCACAATACCGCCGACAATAGCAGCAATGATCCCTGCCATCAACGGAGCTCCAGAGGCCAGTGCAATGCCAAGAGAAAGAGGAAGGGCTACTAAAAAGGTTACCAGTGAAGCGGGTAAATCATTTTTAATAAGACTACTAAAATCTGATATGTCAAGTCCTTTTTTATCGGGCAAATTGAGAGACATGTTATTCAAATACCTCCTTTAGTATTTTTAAAGCAATAGTAATGTAAAGGATTGTTTCTAGACTAGTTAACAAAAATCTAAAAATAGTACTTTAGTCCTAAGTATTAGATGTATTTCTCTATTATATCTCAAATTCCTGCAAGCAATTGGATATTATCAATATATTTACGATTCATACTGGTTTCTGTCCATTACTTAAAACGTATGGCTGGTTGGACTGGCTGTATCTTTTGTATCATTAAGGAAATTATGTTTTTTAGAGGTTGTGGATGGCTTTTACTAATTGGAATTTTTTGGTTTTACTTAAACTCAATCTTAGACTTGAACTGAGTTGCCGGAGGCAACTTTTTTACTTCTAATTCTTGTTGACAAAAGAAGGTTAAATTGATACTATTTAATTGACTGACCAGTTAGTCAATTAATAAGGAGGGAATAAATGGGTAAAAAAAGAAGCGATAAAGAAGAAATGGTTATTTCGGCAGCGATTGAGTTATTTTCAAAGCAGGGATTCTTTAAGACTACAGTCAGTGAAATTGCTGATTTAGCAGGAGTAGCTAAAGGAACTGTCTATTGGTATTTTGATAGTAAAGAAGAGTTGTTTCAAAGTATTTTAGTCAATAAATTAGATGATTTACAGTTAGAGCTTGAGAAAAAGATTAGAGTAGAAAATTCTGCACTTGAAAAATTGAGTGAAATTATTATTTCTTATCTTAAATTCTACCAAGAGGGAAAAGGAGTTTCTAAAATGTTTAGAGAGTGTACAACTGCTCTTGGTAAAGAATTTTTTAATGATTATATTATAGATTTTAATCAACGTCAGATTGAAATAGTGGCTAAAGTAGTTGAGCAGGCTAAAGAAGAAAGGGTGATAGAGTCTAAGTAGGAGAATTTAGATTTGGCCCGAATCTTGCTAGGAATGATCAGAACTTTCAACCCTTATCTTTATCAGCAAAATGATCTAATGGATAAGGTAGAATTGATTAAAGATGTATTTTTAAATGGAGTTAGCAAATAGATTGTAGTTATTATTGAGCTAAAAAGGGGGATACATATGCAGAGAGTTAAATTGACTAGTTTGATTGTTTTACTTGTTTTAGCTATTAGTACTTTGCCTGCTTTTGGAGCAGACTCAATCAATTTAACGGAAGAGAAAGCGATTGAGTTGGCTTTAGAAAATAATAGTCAGATTGAGAGTTTAAGAAGAGAGGTCAAGATTGCTCAAAAGCAAGTTGAGATTGCTCGTGCTAGCTTTTATCCACAGTTGGATTTGGGGGCTGGCTATACGAGATTAGGGGAAGCACCATTTGATTTTCAAACCCAACAAGAGTTATCTCAAAATAGATTCACTACCAGTCTTGATTTAGAATTACCTCTTTATACGGGGGGCCAACGAAGCATTGGTTATCAGCAAGCTGAAAAAGGGGTATTGACTGCCCAAAAGGAGCTAGAGGAGCAGAAAAAAGAATTGGCTTATCAAGTCAGTGAACAATACTACAGTCTTTTAGAGGCTGAAGAGATGGTTCAAGTTAGCAAAAAGAGTTTAGAACGAATTGAAGATTATGTTCAGACTGCTGAAGTTAATTATGAGGTTGGTATTTTTACTAGAACTAACCTGCTTCAAGCTCAGACTCAGAAACTACAAGCTGAACAGGGGCTTTTAAGAGCTAGAAATGGAGCTGAATTAGCTGAATTGGCTTTAAAGAATACTCTTAAGCTTCCTCGGGAGACTGAGGTGGAGTTGGTCAAAGAATTGGATTGGGAAGAAAAAGATTATCAGTTCGATAAAGTAAAAGAAATTGCTTTTAATAATCGCTTGGATTTAGAATTATTAGAGCTCAATCGTGAAGTTGTAGAGTTGAACTTGGAACGAAAGAAGGGAGAAGCTCATCCAAATTTATTTTTAAGTGGTAATTATGAAGCTCAAGATGATAGCTTTACAGTTGATGGTGATTGGAGAGTAAGTCTTGGTTTAAGCTATAATTTGTATGATGGTGGAGAGCGAAGAGCTGAGCTTGCTCAGATTGAAGAGGAACTTGATATTTTAGATTTAAGAGCTGATGATTTGAAAGATTTGATTGAGTTAGAAGTTGAAGAAGCATTATTAAAGATTAGTGAGACTAGAGAAGGAATTAAGTTAATGGAGTTGAGTTTAGAAAAAGCAGAGGAAAATTTAAAAGAGAGTGAAGCTAATTATCAAGAAGGCTTAATCACTACTAATGATCTTCTTGAGGCCGAAGCAACTTATCAAGAGGTGCAAAGTGATTATCTGAGTGCAATTTATGATTATAATTTAGCAGTGGCTAAGCTTTATCAAGTTAAAGGAATTGGGAGGTAGGAAGGATGAATAAATTAAAGATAGTTGTAGTGGTTTTATTACTTTCATTAGTAACTGTTGCCTGTAGCAATGGAGAAGAAGCAGAAGAGGCAACTGCTTCAAATAATATGCAACAAGAAGTAGCTGTTGAGGTAGAAGAGGCACAGATAGGAGAAGTAGTTAATTATATAAATTTAGGAGGTCGAACGGAGCCGAGTAAAGAGGTGCAAGTAACTCCTCAAGCTCAAGGGGAAGTAGTGGAAGTTTATGTTTCGACTGGACAGCAGGTAGAAGAAGGTGAGCGATTACTTAAGATTGATGAAGAACCTTTACGAGTTGAGTTAAATCAAGCTCAAGCTACTTTAAAAGCTGCTCAGGCTAATTTGGATCGTATTTTAGCTGGGGAACGAGAAGAGAAGATTGAACAGTTGAAATTACAGTTAGAGCAGGCTGAAAGTGGATATCAACAGGTTAAAAGAGAGTATCAGCGCCAACAAGAGCTGTATGAAAAAAATGCAATCTCCAATCAGCAGTTTGAACAGAGTGAATTAGAGTATATCAATGCTAGTAAGGAGTATCAATTAGCTGAGTTGAACCTGGAGATGGCTGAGATTGGAGCTAGAGATGAGGAGATTGAGGCTGCTAAAGCAGAAGTAGAACAAGCCGAAGCTGGATTAGATGGAGCCAAGATTCAGTATGATAATAGAGTAGTGACTGCTCCTATTGATGGTCAGGTTTATAATTTAAATATTGAGGCTGGAGAGATGGTAGCTAATTCACCAGTTGTTGCAATAGCTGATCTTGAAGAGGTTAAGGTAAGTGCTGATTTGAGTGAAAGATATATTAATCAAGTTCAAGTTGGCCAGCTAAGTCAGATTGAAATTCCATCTTTAGAGCAAGAATATGAAGGAGAATTAACTGAAATCAGTCCAGTTGCTGGTGAAAATCGAAGTTACGGGATTGAGATTAATTTGACAAATCAAAATGATCTGCTCAAAGGTGGAATGTATAGTCGAATTAAACTTGAAACAGAAAGAAGTGAAGAAGCGATTGTTTTACCACAGCAAGTTGTTGCTTTAGATAATGATCAGGATGTTGTCTTTGTATATCAAGATGGTCAAGCGGAAAGAAGAGAAGTTGAAACTGGCTTGATGGATGATCAAAAGGTAGCAATTAAATCAGGAGTTGAAGTTGGCGAGCAAGTAATTATTCGTGGCCAAGAGAATTTAAATGATGGGGATAGTATCCAGATTATGGAGCGGGGTGGTAACTAATGAAACTATCTGATTTTTCTGTTGATCGTTCAGTTACTATTACCATGATTGTACTGGCAATCATTATTTTGGGTGCATTTTCTTTGCCGTTGATGCCAGTTGATTTGATGCCAGAGATGGATCTTCCCTATGCAGTTGTAATGACTACTCATGAGGGTGCAACTCCAAGTGAGGTTGAGGAGAGTATAACTCGCCCTATAGAGGAGACTATTGCTGTGGTTGATAATGTAACCAATATTACTTCTTCTTCTCATCCTAATCGTTCGGTAGTCTTCATCGAGTTTGATTGGGGGACTGATTTAGATTTTGCAACTTTGGATATGCGTGAGAGTGTAGAGATGATTGAAGACCATCTTCCTGATGATGCTGATAAGCCCCAGGTAGTCAGATTCGATCCTAATAGTATGCCAATTATGAATTTAGAGCTAGGTGGAGATATGGACTTAGCAGAGTTGCGAAATTTAGCTGAGGATATAGTTGAACCTTCTTTGGAAAGGGTACCTGGAGTAGCTAGTGTTGATGTTTCAGGAGGTTTGGAGCGAGAGATACAGGTTGATATTGATCCAGATCGAATGATTTATTATGGATTTAGTCTTCAAGATGTGATTGAGCAGTTAAGGGCTGAAAATGTTAATATTAGTGGAGGCTCTGTAGATCATGGAACTAAGGACCTCTTAATCAGAACTGATGGTGAGTTTGACTCGGTTGAACAGATTGGTGATCTTCAATTGATGAATCAAGAAGGGGTTAAGGTTGATTTAGCAGAGTTTGCTGAAGTGAAAGATGATTATAAAGAACGCTCTGTTTATAGTTATTTAAATGGTGAAGAGAGTATTAGCCTTGAGATTCAAGATGAAAGTGGAGGCAATACAGTTCAAATAGCTAATGCAGTTTTAGAAGAGGTAGAACAGATTCAAAATAATGAAGATGATTTTGAGTTAACAGTTGTTGAGAATCAAGCTGAGTTTATTGAGGATTCTATTGCTAATGTTCAACGGAACGCAGTCTTAGGTGGGCTTTTAGCAATGCTTGTTCTCTTTTTATTCCTAAGAAATATTCGGAGTACACTGATTGTGGGGACTGCAATTCCAGTTTCAATTGTTACAGCTATTGTTTTGATGTATTTTGCCGATATGTCTTTGAATTTAATGTCTTTAGGTGGTTTAGCTTTAGGAATTGGTATGTTGGTTGATAATGCAATTGTTGTATTAGAGAATATTTATCGTTTTCAACAGGAAGGAAAGAGTAGAGTGGATGCTGCTAAGAAGGGAACTGCTGAGGTAGGAACAGCAATTTTGGCTTCAACATTGACAACAGCAGCTGTATTTTTACCTGTAGTTTATATTGAAGGTTTGGCTTCTGAGATTTTTGGTGCTTTAGCCTGGTCTGTAACCTTCTCTTTAGTTGCTTCTTTACTTGTTGCTTTGACCTTTATTCCGATGTTGTCGGCTAAGTTTTTGAAGGTTAATGATGATGCAGTTATTGAAGAAGATGAAACTGAAGTTGAATTTGGTTGGATAAGAAAAGGGTATCAAAGATTTTTAGATATATCTTTGAATTATCGTTATCTAGTCTTAGCATCTTTAGTTATCTTTGTTCTACTCTTTGGATTTGGGGTAGCAAGGGATATTATTCCTTTAGAGACTGAGTTTCTTCCTGATACTGATCAAGGTGTCTTTAATATTCAGGTTGAATTGCCTGAAGGAGAAGCTCTAAGGGAGACTGATCGAGTAGTTCAGGAAGTTGAACGAAGATTAGAAGAGATTCCAGAGTTAAGACATTATTCCAGTCAAGCTGGAGGTAATAATTCTAATACTGGTGAGATCACTGCTGAGTTGGTTGGTTTGGCTGATAGAGAACGGAGTACTTCTGTTGTTGCTGAAGAGGTAAGAGGGTTAGTAGCTGATATTGCTGGTGCAGATATTAATGTTACTCCTGTTACTGGAATGGGCGGTGGCGGAGGTATGGGAGCTCCGATTGAGGTTACAATTGCTGGTTCGGACCTTGATATTTTAAGCCAGTTAGCCGATCAAATTGAACCAGAAGTGGAAGCAGTAGAAGGAACACGTAATGTAGGATTGAGTATAGATGAAGGACGTCCTGAAGTACAGATTGATATTGATCGTGATCAAGCTAGAGATTTAGGGTTTAATGTACAACAGATAGCTTCAACGGTTAGAACGGCAATGGATGGTCAAGTAGCTACTCAGTATAAGGAAGGTGGAGAGGAGTTTGATGTACGGGTTCGTTTGGCTGAAGAGTATAGAGGGGATATTAATCAGTTGATGGATCTGAAGTTGACTTCACCAGAAGGAGCAGTAGTTCCTTTATCTCAAGTTGCTAATGTTGAGGTAGCTACAGGGTTGACCAGTATTGAAAGAGAGAATCAACAGCGGACTATCACAGTCAGTACCCATCTTCATGAACGAAGTTTGGGAGCAGTTCAAGCTGATATTGAAGAGCGGGTTGATCAACTTGATATTCCTGATGGTTATACAGTCAGTTATGGCGGAGAGGCTGAAGATCAACAGGATGCTTTTGGTGATTTAGGTATTGCGATGATTTTAGCAGTTATTTTAGTTTATATGGTGATGGCTTCTCAATTTGAGTCGTTACTCCATCCATTTACGATAATGTTAACTGTTCCGTTAGCTTTGATTGGAGCAATACTTGGATTGGTGGTTGCTAGAATGCCTTTGAGTGTGCCAGGGATTATCGGGGTAATTATGCTGGCAGGTATTGTGGTCAATAATGCGATTGTAATGGTTGATTATATCAATGTGCGACGGGAAAGGGAGCCACGTCGAGAAGCAATCTTGAATGCTGGGCCAATTAGATTACGTCCGGTTATGATGACGACTTTGACTACGGCTTTAGCTTTGGTTCCGTTGGCCCTTGGACTGGGTGATGGTGCTGAGGTTCAGCAACCGATGGCAGTTGTTGTAATTAGTGGGCTTTTATTTTCTACTATTTTGACTTTGGTTGTAATACCTTGTTTTTATTCAATTCTTGATGATTTGAGTAATTTCTTAAAAAGATTACTTAGAATTGAAAGTGAAGAAGAGTTGACGGTTAGTAATTGATAGTTGACTTCGTGAAGTTATTATTCCCGTTAACTTAAGACGATTTTTTGGTATATTAGAATTATGTGTAACTTTTGTTTTGAACTATGAGGGATGTCACTGCGAAACATCCCTCATGATTTATAGTTATTAGATTTTAGGTTTTACTTAAACTTAGACTTAACCTTAAACTTAATGCCAATAAAAAGTAGTTGATTAGAAATTCATGTGTTAAGTTGATGCACCTGGTGAAGTTATATAAGTTATTAAATTGAGTAAAGTTTGATAGATTAGGCATAAGTTGATCTCTTTTCTTTAGGAGATAGCTTATGCCTATTTTCATTGATAATTTAAATTGGAGAAGATTTGATTTAAAAGAGTAATTCATCAACAGTTTTAAATTCATAACCGTCCTCTTGTAATAATTCTATTATTTCAGGTAAAGCTTCGACAGTCTCTTTATGGATGACACCATTATGCAATAGTACAATTCCTCCTGGATGGTAATGCCTTTCTACTTGTCCTACGATTTCTTCATGAGTATCTTCTGCATAATGCCAATCGAAGCTATCAATTGACCAGTTGACTAACTTCCATCCTTGATAGCCTAAGAATTCAATAGTCTCATCAGTGATAGCACCAAAGGGTGGTCTAATAATTGTAGGATAAACCCCTGTAGTCTTCTCAATCTTTTCTGAAGTTGGTATTATTTGATTATCCAATACCTCCTCATTTGTTAAATCTTTAAAATTATCATGATCCCAAGAGTGATTAGCAATTTGATGCCCTTCATCTACTATTCTTTGAGCAATATCAGGAAATTGTTTGACATTTTGTCCTAAGACAAAGAAAGTTGCTTTAATATCTTCTTCTTTTAGGATGTCTAAAATTTCTGGTGTATTTATATGCTCTGGTCCATCATCAAAGGTAAGGGCAATTACCTTTTCTTCGGTTGGTTCACTTAAGAAGAAAGTTTCTGGGTATTTTCTTGCCTGTTCTTCAATAGTTTCTTTAAAATTATCCAGTTCCACTTCAACTTCGTCATCTAAATCCTCATCTGGATTTCCATTGTAGAGTTTAGGTTCAGCCTCCGACTCATCTTGATTTTCTGCAATTTCAGTTTCATTCTCTGAATTATTATTGTCTGGATCCGTCCCAACTCCTAAATTTAATAACGCAAAGCTAAATAAAGCAACTACTAATAATAAACCTACTCCGATAAAGTGTTTAGATTTCATTTATTTCTCCTTTCATTTATTGTATAATAGTAAATAAGTCATCATAGATTGTTTAGTACTTATAGTTTATTTTATCATAATTAAGCTATATTTATAGATTGAATTTATGGGAAATTATTCTTGGTTAAATAAAGAAGATATTTTAACTTGATTTTAATCACAGAGATAGTGAGATTTTTCTATTATAATTTAATTATAACAAGGAGGAGATTAGTCATGGATAAAGTAAAATTAAATACTAAGGATAAAGTTTTATTGCTGGTGATATTGATATTAGGTTTAGCTACTATGATTAATTTTAAAGTGATAGATTTAGAGTTTGCATCTTTTCTGGAAGGAAATGAAGGTGTTGAGGTAGCTGGATTAAGAAGGATGATTAGGATTATTTTAATAAGTAATTTTTTGATTATAACTGCAGTTATTAGCTTTATAATTACTAATTTTTTTAAGCAGACTGAGAAGGGATTAGAAAAAATTAAGAGTGGGTTACAGCGATTAGCTAATGGCGATTTAGTGAGTAAAATAGATACTGAGCAAGAGAATAGATTTGAAGAGGTATACATAGCATTTAATGATTTACTTGAGCAACAAAGCCTTTTAATCAAGGATGTTTTAGAAGAGACTGAAAATCTATCATTATATAGTGAGATACAATCTGCAAGTACAGAGGCAGGAGATCAGGCGATAGAGACTACTAATGAATTGATTGAAGGTATGTCGGCTAGTATTGAAGAGATTTCTGCTAGTTCAGAAGAGGTGACAAGTTTTGCTGAGGAGTCTACCGCTCAGACTCAGATAGGCAAGGAGAATATGGAAGATAGTGTAGAGATTATGGAAGAAATTTCAGATAAGGTAGGGAATACGGTAAGTTTAGTTGAAGAGTTGAATAATAATACTGAAGAGATAGGGAGTATTATTGAGTTAATTACTAATGTTGCAGATCAAACTAATTTATTGGCTTTGAATGCAGCAATAGAGGCAGCTAGAGCAAGTAATGAAGATGGGAATCAAGGACATGGCTTTACAGTCGTTGCAGAGGAGATTAGAGAGTTAGCAGAGGAGACGACGAAAGCTACTGTTGAGATTAAGGAGTTGATCGATAACACTAGGAGTAATTCTAAGAAGGTTATTAAGTCGATTAAAGAGGTGGAAGAGAAGACACTACAGGGCCAACAAATTACTGAAGAAAGTAATCGATTATTCTTCCAGATCGAAGAAGCGACTGATGAAACTGCAGTCCAGATTGAACAGATAGCTTATGCTGCTCAAGATTTGGCCCAGCATAGTCAAGGATTAATGGAGACTGCCGATGATATAGGTGATATGTCAAAAGAGATTAAAGATTCATCACAAGGGCTAGAAGATAAAGTTAAAAAGGTGAAGAAGATACTTGGGCAATTTGATTTAGGAGATCAGGTATTGGCTAATGAATGGAGTAGTAAGTATGAGATTGGGATAGAAAAGGTTGATGAGCAGCATCGAGGGATCTTTGAAAAGGCTAATTACTTGCTTGAAGTTTATAAAAAGCAACAGTCGGGTGAAGAGATTGGTGAGGTATTAGATTTTTTACAAGAATATATTGAGCAACACTTTAATGATGAAGAGGAGATTCAACGTAGTTATGGATATCCTGAATATGAAGAACATAAGAAGCTACATGATGCTTTTAAAAGTACGGTTGGAGAAGTTATTACAGAGTATAAGCAGTCAAATAATATTACATCATTGATGAAGTTAAATAAGATGGCTATCGGATGGTTGTTAGAACATATTAAAAAAGAGGATCAGAAGTTAGCTCAATATATTAAGAAGAATTAATCTTAATTCCCGAGCCGATGCCAGATGGTGTTGGCCCGGGTTTTATTATTAAAAATTTAATAAATAAAAACAAAATGGAGAAATATAAAAGTAAATAACTTTAGATTGAGGAGGAGTAATTAATGGTAGCAGCAATTTTACTTGCAATATCTTCTACGCTTGATGATTTAAGTATAGGTTTTTCTATGGGTTTAAAGAAAGGGCGACTTGCTGTGCGTTCAATCTTTGGAATAGCTACTATTTCAGGATTAACAATGGCTATTGGTCTGTTAATTGGAGAGCAACTTGCTCGATTTTTTCCAGAAAGAATCGATATATATATCAGTGTTACTGTTTTTGTTTTGTTTGGTCTATGGTTTCTTTGGGAGGGATATACTGGTGATGACCAAGAAGAGGCTCAAGAAAAAGTTGAAGAGAACTTAACAGAAAGGCAGTATATGTCGTGGTATGCAATTGTAACTCTGGGGTTGGCTTTAGGGGTAAATTCATTGTTTTTAGGATTTTCTGGTGGGTTGCAAGATTATCCAGTATTGTTTACTAGTATTGCTACTGGAGCTGCTAGTATGTTTTTTATCTGGTCTGGATCTCGATTAGGAGGGCGATTAACAGGCTGGATTGGTAATCGGGCTGATTATATAGCAGGAACTATACTACTTTTTATGGCAGTTATGGAAGTAGTTTAGATGATAAAAAGTACTAGTATTTTTATTGCCTCTTATTTGTAGAATATACTGTAGGAGGTGATTTTAAATGAAGGAAGAGGAGAATGAAAAAGTAGAGGGAAGCATTGATAATCTTGGTCTTAGAGGGACAAATGAGTATAGTGTAGAAGCAAGAAGAGAAGCTTTATTTCAAGTAGATACTGATCTAGAAAAGCCGAAAAACTTCAAGGAGGATATTGCAAGAATAATTGGAGAATATAATGGTTAGGTGTCTATACTGTTTTTTATGGTATGGAATTGGCTTAAATATAATGATAAAAGTTTTAGTATTTTTAGTACACCTTATTTGTAAGATATATTATAGGAGGTGTTTTAATGAAAGAAGATAAGGATAAGAATGAGAGAAATATGAGCTTTCCCGAAGATGATGTAGCAGAAGAAATTATTGCTAACCTTGATCCTAGAAATACAAGGGAAGGAAATATAAAAGCAGGCAGAATTGATATGCCTCAGGTAGAGGTAGAGGAAGGACAACAAAGTGAGTTTAAAGATAGTGTAGCACAAATAAGTGGGAAGTTTAGTGATCAAGTGCTGATGGGCTCTCCAGCTAGTGAAGCAGCTGAAGAAAATAATATCAATATAGGTCGAACTGGCTTAGAGGAGATCATTGCAGCTTCTGACAAGAAGCTAGAAGAGAAGATGAATGACTAATAATAAAGTAAAGTGGCTTTAGATATTAATCTAAGTGGGCCAACAGCTCACTTAGATTTTTTAATTCAGCTCTAGCTCAGTGGTAAAGTTAATCAATTGGTTAGTTATATTCTCTAAGTTGTCATCTTCAATTATCAAGGAGAAGTCATTGATTTGCTCCTGGGAATACTTATAGAGAGGATCATAATATTTTCTGAGCAGAATCTTAACTACTTCCTCCAGCTCTCCTCTCTGGCAATGGTTGATCAGCTTCTGATAGCCTTTTTTGCCTATCTTCTTGATCAGATGTTTTTTGACTACTGAAATAGACTCTAAAGTTCGGTCTATGAAAGCTGTTTTTTCTTCAGTGTAACTGGCTGAATATTCAGTAAGGATCTGCTCGACTCTACTCTCTAATGAGCACTTAACTAAAATATGGATACCATTTTCCATTGATTCTAATAAGAAGTCTGGTAAGACGGAAATACCAATCCTCCTACTTTCAGATTCAATAGCGATTAGAGGTGCTTCGCTTAATTTTTCTAATTCTTCCCAAAGTAATGAGTCAAATTGCTTTTGATTGGTAGGTTGTCCTAATCCAATACTGCCAAAGGCTGAACCACGATGGTTAGCTAACTTTTCTAGATCAATGATAGGGAGTCCACTATCCTGTAAGCGATAGAGAAGCTCAGTCTTACCGACTCCTGTGAAGCCATGAATCACTAATAATTTACTAGTTAGTTTGTAATTTTCTAATTGGTCTAGAATGAATCGACGATAAGATTTATAGCCCCCCTTTAATTTATAAACGCTAAGCCCTATTAGTTCACAAAAAAGAGAGATGCTTTCACTCCTTAAGCCACCCCTAGCACAAAAGATGATAGTATTTTCATATTCTTCGGTTAATGGTTTAATCTTCTTTAACAGTTTAGGTATTTTAGGTGCCACCAACTCCACTGCCAGCATTTTAGCTTGAGCAGGGCTTTTTTGGGTGTAGATATTTCCGATGTTGGCCCGTTCTTGATTATTAAAGATAGGAATGTTGACTGCTCCAGGAATGGTTGCTTCCTTAAATTCATCAGGTGTTCTAACATCAATAAAGCCTATTGATTCTTGTTCTAATACTTCTTGGTAGGTTATTAATTCCATAATTTTATTCTCCTATATTCATTTTTATTGTTTAGGAAATTATGATTTTTAAAGATTGCGGATGACTTTTATTTTTAAGGTTTTTAATGGTTTACTTAAGCTTAGCCTTAGGCTATAACCAAAGGTGATTTTATTCTTGGATATACTATCTTATTGTACCGTTTTCATCAAAAAATATTTAATTCCTGCTTTAGCAGACTTAGTTTTTATAGAAATAAGAAGATAAAATGGGATACTGTAGAGATAAAGGATGAACTTAGTCTCTTTATATGGTATAATAAAAAACAAATTTATTTTTGAAATGGTAGAGTTGAGAGGTCATCATATTAGTAGTAGCGATGATTTAGTATATAATATTAAAATTAAGGGGTGGTATTAATGGATTTAGTTTACACAGGGAAGACGAAGGATGTATATGCTTTAGAGGATGGAAACTATTTGTTGAAATTTAAAGATGATGTAACAGGTGAGGATGGTGTCTTTGATCCTGGAGCAAATGAGGTTGGATTGACAATAGAAGGAGCAGGTAAAGCAGGATTGAGATTGACAAAGTTATTCTTTGAAAGATTAAAAGAAGAAGGAATACCTACTCATTATATTGATGCAGATATTGAGAAGGCAACTATGACTGTAATGCCTGCAGAGGTATTTGGAGAAGGGATTGAAGTAATCTGTCGCCATAGAGCAGTGGGGAGTTTTTATAGGCGGTATGGTATGTATGTTGAAGAAGGACAACCTTTAGACTCTTTTGTGGAGATTACTCTTAAGGATGATGAGCGTAAAGATCCACCGATAACTAAGGATGCTTTAGATATGTTGGGAATATTAACTGCTGATGAATATGAAACAGTAAAGGAATTAACACAAAAGATTGCAGATGTAGTCAAAGATGAACTTAGTAAAAAAGGACTTGAACTTTATGATATCAAGTTTGAGTTTGGTAGAGTAGGAGATTCTGGAGAGATTGTATTGATAGATGAAATATCAGGAGGAAATATGAGAGCTTTCAAGGATGGAGAATACATTGAGCCATTACGTTTAGAAAAGTTAATGTTGGAGGAATAATCTAGAGGAATATAATGAATTTGGATAGAAAGTATGATCAAGTAACCAATTTAGAAAAATAGTAGATCAACTAGCCAACAAGTTTAAACTTGTTGGCTTTTTTAAGCTGAAAGGAGTAGTTATGGCTGAAAAAGTTATTTTAGTTCATGGTTATAATAAAGATCAAAGCGATATGTTGTCATTGAAGAATAATTTAGAAAAAGAAGGTTATCAGGGTTTCTTAGTTGATTTGCCTTTAAGATTTGAAGAGATTAGGGATGCCACTGAAGTCTTTGCTACAGAAGTTAAAAAGATTATTGATAGTTTAGAAGAAGGAGAACGAATTAACTTTGTTGGTCATAGCACTGGGGGATTAGTAATTAGACACTACTTGGCTAAAAGTAAGCTAAACTTTAATTTAGGTAGGGTTGTATTAATTGCTACTCCAAATCAAGGGAGTGATTTAGCAGAAATCGCTTCAACAATAAAGCCATTTACAGATGTTTTTAAAACTTTAGATTCATTACAATCTAAGAAGGTAAAAGAGTTAAATTTGTCTTCTGCTAAAGAGGTTGAGATAGGAGCTATTGCAGGAAATAAGAATAATCTTTTACTTGGTCAATTATTAGAAGGTGCAAATGATGGGCGGGTGAGGGTTGATTCTGTTAAGTATAATGGATTGAGTGACTTTGTAGTTTTACCCTATGATCATAAGGAAATCCATCATAAGTCAAAAACGGCAAAATTGGTTGATTATTTTTTAAGAATTGGTGAATTCCAAGAATAGAGAGAAGATAAAAAAGATTAATTTAATAGGTTATTACTAATAAAATCCATCAGCAGAGTAGTTGGTAGATTTTTATGATTGTAGTACAATTTATTGTAAAAAGATGGTATTGATTTAAATCTAACCTCAGAGCAATAATTAAATAGTAAATGTCAGGATTTCGGCAGGGTTTATGTATAAAAACAAAAAAACTTACCTTAGCGGTAAGTGCTGTAATCTCTATTAAGTTAAATGGTGCCGAAGGTGGGAGTCGAACCCACACGATCGCAAGGATCACTGGATTTTGAATCCAGCGCGTCTGCCAATTCCGCCACTTCGGCTCTTTCCTGTTCAACAATTAATATAATAACATATAGGTTTTTGAATTGCAAGGATAAATTTAATTTAATTTTGGTTTGTTCGAAATTAATATTTTAAGTTAGATGAGGTTGTTTTCAAAAAGTTATAACAGCAAGATGTTTAATTGGAAAGTTATTAGTTTTTTATGAATTAATTAGATGGAATGTAGGAAAACTAGAATTAAGGAGTAGAGAAAGAGTTAGTATTTACTAATGCTCTTATAGTTTAGTTAAGAGCATTTATTGGAGGTGAGGATATAAATAATAATTTAGAGACTGATTTTATTAGATATACTTTAAAGAGTATTGGAGCTACAATAATTGGGGCCAAACCTGCTGAATTAAAGAATATAAAGGTAGATAAAGGTAATTATGAGCTGTGGAAAAAGTGTAAAAATGAAGTCTTAAGTTATTATGATCAAATAAGAGTTATAGAATTAGATAAAGAGTTTACTCGGAGGAGAACTTTGTTTTATCACCAAACTGCTTTAGATAGACAGTTAGATAATGTTAAGGTACTTAATTTTTTGAAGCAATTAGGTTACCCTGAAGAATATAAATTTAAATCATATCTTGATTTGTTAGTTACTAAGTTGAAAAATTATGATTTAGGTAGTGGAGGCTTTCCACATGAGATTGGCATCTTTCTTGGTTATCCACTTAAGGATGTTTTAGGTTTTATGGGTTATAGTGACTTGGAATATACTTGTAGAGAAGAATGGAAAGTATATGGTGATAAGGCTATTTCGGCATTACAGAAGAATAGATTTGATTTAGCTAGAGATTATTTTAGCAGGAAGTTGGAGCAGGTTCAAAATATCAAACAAGTTCATAAGGTTATATGAAAAACAGCTAAGGCATCTGCCTTAGCTGTTAATAAGTTAGGATAATAAAGAGCTACTAGTTAAAATCTGTGTAACTGCAGAGTTAATAGCATCTTGTCTAGCTAAATCCTGTGCTTTATCCCAATCTTGCTCAATAGCTGCTTCAATTAAAGCAGTTGAGATATTGGTACTGATAGAGATGGATTCTATTAAACGCTCTCTACTTAAATCTTCTAATTGATCCCAATCAGTATTCAATAAAGCAGTTACCTCTTCGGTTGATAGCCCTTCTTCAAGTAAATTGTTAGTTACCTCTTGTCGTAATCGTGGTGTAACACTTTGCCAGTCTCCATCAGCAATCGAGATTAATTCATCAGGACTGAAGAAGTCACCAGTTAACTCGCTTGCTTGACTAGCTAAATCTTCTTGGGTAATTAAGCCATAAGCTTTAACATAGGTAGCTCTATTTCTATTTTGATCAAAGAGTAAATATACTTGATCAGATTTTAGCATTTCATCTAAGTCGACCATTCGATTATTTCTGCCAATTAAACTGTCTTGATCAACATCAACTGTTTCAGTTCCTTGTTCTGAATTGACTCTGATTTTGCCTGAGATAGGATATGTCTCCACAATATCTCCTGTAATTACTTCAAAGTTCATTAATTCGGTCAATAACTTTGCACTTTCTGCTCGAGTGACATGATTGTCTGCTCTAAAAGTTCCATCAGGATAACCCTCGATCATTCCAATTTCAGAAGATAGGTTGATCAGTTCTTTGGCCCAGTATTCATCAGAAAGGTCTGAATAATAATCACCTTCAACTTTAATACTGTTCTCCTCTTGGTCAAGTCCTAGACTTCGACTGAGCATTGCAATAATTTCTGCTCTAGTAATTGGATTTTGTGGTTTAAAAGTTTCATCAGGATAACCAGTAATAATTTCTTCTTGAACTAAAGCTGAAATATAACCTTTAGCAGAATGATCACTGATATCAGTTAATTCTGAAACGATAGCTGGTTCTAAATCCATCGCTCTAGCTAAAGAATAAGCAAACTCACCTCGAGTAATTGCTTGGTTTGGTTCAAAATTTCCATTATTATAAACATACATAATCTCTTGATCAAGCAATGAACTAATATAATTTAGTCCCCAGTGATCATTAGATACATCTTGCGGTTGAAAAGCCATGACAGGTAAACTAAAACTGACTACTAGAATTAATGTTAGAATTGATAGTATAATTTTTTTCGGCATTCTTAGTAAGTACTCCTCTCTAATATGGTCTATCTGTACTTAAAATCTTAACATAATTTATCGATAATATCTATCAAATTCTAATTGTAATTTGTGGAGAGGTAGGCAGTTTCTATATTATCAACCTAAAGTGGGTATGATAATAATGTGGCACTTTTGTGCCACATTATAGTTTACAGTTGACGGTTTACAGTTTACAGTTAAAATGCAAAATCTTAAAAAATAAGTCGTTTAAAGCACGTATGTATTCAATATTTAACATGGTTTAAGATTTTAGGGTTTTAATGGTTTTTCTACCTACTGTCAACCGTCAACTGTTCACTGTCAACTGATATAAAGTGGCAAGGTGCCACTTTATATCTATGAATAAAGGAGATAGCTGTTTTTTGATGAAATAAAATTAGTAGCTTAAGTTCTTGAGTTTAAGGCTAAGTCTAAGTTTGAGTAAGGTCTAAAACGTTAAATTAAATTTAGGTTCAGAATTATCTTAAATCACATAAAAATTAAGGCTAATTAATTGCTAGTAAGGCATATATATTAAGGAGGAGTTATTTTTGCAAAAAAAAGAGTTATCTTTACTGGATGGGAATAGTTTGCTGTATCGTGCTTTTTATGCTTTACCGACTACTTTGACCAAATCTGATGGGACGGTGACTAATGCTGTCTTTGGTTTTACTAGGATGTTATTCAGTTTATTAGAAGAGCGGGAGCCGGATTTATTAGGGGTTGCTTTTGATCTACCGGCACCTACTTTTCGCCATCAAGAATATGAAGAGTATAAAGGAAATCGTAAAGAGACACCTGATGAATTGAAGCCTCAATTTAGAATAGCTAAAGAGGTCTTAGAGGCACTAGAGGTACCGATTTTTGAAAAGGAAGGGTATGAAGCGGATGATCTAATCGGGACTTTGGCCCAGAAAGCAGAAGAGGAAGGCTATCAGGTTACAATTGTAACCGGTGATCGGGATAATTTACAATTGATTACTGAGAATATCCAAGTGATGTATAATAAGCGGGGAATCAGTGATATTGTTGATTATGATTTAGAAAAGTTTAGAGAAGAATATGAATTAGAGCCACAACAGTTAATCGATAAGAAGGGCTTAATGGGTGATAAGTCTGATAATATTCCTGGTGTTGATGGGATTGGTAAGAAGACATCTACTAAATTATTAAAAGAGTTTGGTTCTTTAGAGAATGTCTTGGCTAATATAGATCAAGTAGGGGGTAAAAAGAGAAAGGCTACCTTAAGGGAGCAAGCAGATAGGGCCAAATTGAGTAAGAAGCTAGCAGAAATAAAGGTGGATGTACCGCTAGAAGTTGATTTTTCTGAATTGGTTTTATCGGATTATAAAAATCAACAAGTCTATGATCTATTTATGGAATTGGAGTTCAGTAGCTTGATCTCTCAGATAGGTGGTCATCAGAAGTTAGAAGTAGTTGACTATCAATTAATCGAGAACCAAGAAGAGTTAGAAAAATTAGATCTAACAAAAGAGGTTGCTATCACTTTAGATTTGACCGGGCCAAAGCTAAAACAGGAGTTAGCAGGTGTTGCAGTGGCTACTCTAGAGCAGAGTTTTTATTGTAATTTGGCTACTGATGAATTATTGAATTGGTTAGAAGATATTTTCACAACTAAGGAAGTCTTAATGGTAGAAGCCAAAGAACAGATTAGATATTTATTGCAGCAGGGCATTGAGGTTAAGAAGCTTAGCTTTGAGCCATTGGTAGCTGATTATCTGTTAAAGCCTAGTGAAAAGGAGAAGGAATTTGAAGAGTTGGTAACAAGCCATCTGCAACGGGAGATTGAAGAAGTTACAGAAGAGGAGTCATTGGTCTTACAGACCAGCCTCTTATTTGATTTGGAAGAGGAGTTAGTTGCTAAATTAGAAGAGAATGAATTGCTATCATTGTTTAGAGAGGTTGAATTGCCATTGGTCAGTATGTTGGCCCAATTGGAGTTGACAGGAATCAAGGTTAGCTCTGAGGAACTAGAGCGATTGTCGACTAAGTTGGCTGAAAAGATTGCTACTATAGAAGAGCAAGCTTTTCAGTTGGCAGGAGAGGAGTTTAACCTCAACTCACCGAAGCAATTAGGGGTTATCTTATTTGAAAAATTGGGCTTACCTGTCATTAAAAGGACGAAGACGGGTTATTCGACCAGTGCTAGTGTCTTAGAGAAGCTAGAGGGCCAACATGATATTATTCCATTGATCTCTGAGTACAGAACTTATACTAAGTTGAAATCAACCTATGTTGACCCATTAAGTGATTATATCAATCAAGAGACGGGAAGAATCCATACTACATTCAATCAATTGGTGACTGCTACTGGAAGATTGAGCAGTGCAGAGCCTAATCTGCAAAATATCCCAATCAGAACTGAGGAAGGTCGTGAGATCAGGCAGGTCTTTGTTGCTGAAGAGGGTAAGCATTTACTTGCTGCTGATTATTCTCAGGTAGAGTTGAGGGTGTTGGCCCATATTTCCCAAGATGAAGGGTTGAAGGAAGCCTATCAGCAAGGGATCGATATACATACTAAGACTGCCAGTGAGATCTTTGGGTTGGCTCTAGATGAAGTTGGTAGAGAAGAGCGACGTAAAGCTAAAGCAGTCAATTTTGGAATTGCCTATGGGATCAGTGATTGGGGATTGGCTAAGCGACTTAATATCGGTAATCAAGAAGCCAAAGAATATATTGAGCTCTATTTTGAGCGTTACCCCCAGGTTAAGGAGTATATTGATACTACAATTGCACAAGCTAAAAGGAAGGGTTATGTCAAAACACTCTTTGATCGAAAACGTTACTTACCACAGATAAATAGTAAAAACTATCATCAACGTAGTTTTGCAGAAAGAATGGCAATCAATACTCCAATTCAAGGGACTGCAGCCGATATTATGAAGATGGCGATGATTGATGTCTTCAATTTGATTAATAATGGAGAGTTTAGCAGTCAAATTTTATTACAAGTTCATGATGAGTTGGTCTTAGAGGTTCCTACTGCTGAATTAGAGGAGGTTGCTCAGCTGGTAAGAGAAAGAATGGAGCAAGCAGTTGAGTTGGATGTTGAGTTAGAGGTTGATCTGAAGTACGGTGCTAATTGGAATCAAATGAAGGAGATTGAAGGGGGCGAAATAGATGTTATCGACTAAGTTGATCAGACAGTTATTACAGGTTGCTTTAGAAGGAGGCGGTGATTTTGCAGAGGTCTTCTTTGAGAATTCTAAAAGTAATTCCTTGGTACTGGAGAATTCCAAGCTAGAACGAGTCAAGACAGGCTATGATCTGGGGGTTGGAATTAGGGTCTTAAGTGGAGATAAGGTCTCCTATGCTTATACAGATGATCTATCGAAAGAGGCTTTGTTACAGACTGCTAAGGTTGCTGGAGCAGCAAGTCAAGGTCAAAATAAAGTAACAATTACAGACTTGAGAAAAGGGACTATTAATCAAGTTCATCCAGTTCAGATTAGGCCTGAAGATGTTGCTAAGCAGAAGAAAGCAGAGTTAATGAAAGAAGCAAATCAAGCTGCTTTAAATTATGATGATAGTATTAGGCAGGTTATGATTAGTTATGCTGATAATACTCAAGAGATTATGATTGCTAATTCTGATGGCTTATATATTGAAGATGAACGGATTCATACTAGAATGAGAGTCAAGGCTATTGCTAGTGATGGTGAGAAGATTCAGACAGGTAGTGAAAGTCCAGGCTTACAGGTTGGATTTGAATTATTCGATCAGCATCCGCCACAGAAGTTGGGTGAGGAAGCAGCTAGACAAGCGGTAACGATGCTTGGGGCCAAATCTGCTCCATCTGGTAAGATGCCAGTGGTAATCAATCATGGCTTTGGTGGAGTTTTATTCCATGAAGCATGTGGTCATGGTTTAGAGGCTGATCTTGTTCAGAAGAATTCTTCTGTCTTTGCTGGGCAAGTTGGTAAGCAGGTTGCTTCTGAAGTCGTAACTGCTGTCGATGATGCAACGATTAAGAATGGCTGGGGCTCCTTTGGGATCGATGATGAGGGCCAACAAGCTGAGCGGACAGTATTGATTGAAGATGGGATCTTAAAGGATTATATGTATGATCTAAAGGCTGCTCGAAAGGATGAGCGAGCTTCAACTGGTAATGGAAGAAGGGACTCTTATCAATCACTGCCAGTTCCACGGATGAGCAATACCTTTATTGAAGCAGGTGATAGTGAGCCAGATGATATTATCACTGCGGTTGATGATGGATTATATGCTAAGAAGTTGAGTGGTGGACAGGTAGAGACGGCGACTGGAGAGTTTGTCTTTACTGTTGCTGAAGGATACTTGATTAAGAATGGTCAACTAGCTGAACCTGTTAGAGGAGCTACCTTGATCGGTAGAGGAATAGATGTCTTACAGAAGATTTCGATGGTCGGTAATGATCTCAAGTTGGCCCCTGGAATGTGTGGTAAAGCAGGTCAAAGCATTCCAGCGGCAGTTGGTCAACCGACATTATTGGTTGATGAAATTACTGTTGGTGGTACAGAAAGGAAAGGTGAGTAAGATGAGTCTTGATTTGAAAGAGTTAATTACTAAAGCCCAACAACTTGGAGCAGAGGATGTTGAGTTATATTATGAGACTTCAACTACTAATGACATTGAAGTTTATCAAGGGGAGGTAGAGTCTTTAGAGGCAGCTCATGCTAAAGGATTAGGGATTAGAATCTTTGTTGATGATAAGATGGGATTTGCCTATACTGCTAATTTCAATCAAGATGCATTAGAAGAAGCGATTAAAGAAGCAATTGCTAATGCTGAAGTAGCTACACCAGATCAATATCGTACTTTACCAAAGGGGGATTATCAGTATCAACAACTTGATATTTATGATCCAGCTTTAGAGAAGAGTGAGGTTGAAGATAAGATTGCAATAGCTTTAGAGATGGAAGAAGCAGCTTTAAACTATAGTGATCAGATCGATGCTGTCTTAAGTACTAACTATGGTGACTTTGTCGCAGAGGTAACAATTGCCAATTCGAATGGGCTCTATGAAAGTTATAAGACGAATGATTGCTATGCTTACCTTTATGTTAAGGCTAGCCAAGGTGATGACCAACAGACGGGAATCGCTCTTTCATATGGTCGCTCATTAGCTGAATTAACACCGACTGCTACTGGAGAAGAGGCAGCTCAAAATGCGATTGAACTATTAGGAGCCAAACAGGTTGAATCCCAAAAGGCACCGGTTGTCTTTACCTCCAAGGTTGGAAGTATGTTCATGTATGTCTTGGCCCAAGCATTGACAGCAGAGGCAGTACAGAAAGGGCGTTCTCTCTTTGCTGATAAGTTAGATCAGACTGTAGCAGCTGAAAATGTCAATCTTATCGATAATGGTCTATTAGAAGAAGGATTAGCAACAGCTCCTTTCGATAGTGAGGGGGTTCCTGCAAGTCCAACCGATATTATCAAAGATGGGGTCTTGACCAATTATCTCTATGATACTTATACTGCCAATAAGGATGGAGTCGAATCTACTGGTAATGCTGAACGGGGTTCTTATCGAGGAATTCCTGGTGTATCACCTAGTAATTTCTATTTAGCACCAGGTGATCAAGATCCTGAAGATATTATTAGTGGGGTAGATAATGGTTTTTATGTCCATAAGGTCTCTGGTTTAGTAACTGGAGGGGCCAACCCAATTTCAGGTGATTTTTCTGTAGGAGCGACAGGTCAATGGATCGAAGATGGAGAGATTAAAGGAGCTGTCAGTGAGATAACGATAGCTGGTAATTTAATCGATTTTTTAAAGGATATTGATCAATTAGGAAATGATCTTAAATTCAATCCATTGATCGGTTCATTTGCTACTCCTACCTTTAGGGTTAAAGAGTTAGCAATTAGTGGTTCTTAAATCCTGTATACTCCTTTCAAAATTGTGCAAGCTATAAACGAAAGGAGTGGTCAGAGTGGATTTAAGGTTATATAATTGTCCAATCTGTTATGAGGATACATTACATGAAGTAGTGGGACTTAATTCTGATTATCTAACTGTCCGTTGTACTTCCTGTGCTACGACTTCGGCAGTTGAGGAAGAAGGTTTTAATGGTTACGAAGAGGCTTCAATCGAATTAAATCAAGAATTGAATGGACTATTAGATGAGTTTGATTACTGATTGGTAGGGGCGTTGGCCCCTACTAGTTAGTGAATATTGATTAGGAGGCATAGAAATGGAATTTAGTCATCAAATCAGAGTTACTTATCAAGAAACAGATAGGATGGGGGTAGTTTATTATGCCAATTACTTACATTGGTTTGAGATAGGAAGGACTGAGCTGTTACGCCAGCTAGGAATCAGTTATAAGGAATTAGAGGAGCGAGGGGTAGTCTTACCAGTAGTAGAATCACATTGTAACTATCATGCTCCAGCCCGTTATGATGATTTGGTCGATATCTATACGGAAGTTGAAGAGCTAAAACGGACTAAGATCACCTTTAATTATAAAATTGTCCGAGCTGAAGATGAGCAGTTATTGACGACAGGTAGTACAGTCCACCCATTTGTTAATCATGATTTTAAGCCCTTATCACTAAAGAAGGCTCAACCAGAGTTATGGTCTTTGTTACAGAAAAATTAAAGTAAATTACAATATTGTGTAACTTCAATTGATAATTGATAGTTTAAAATTGATAGTTAAAATTCAAAATTTAACCCTTTTAAAGCCTTTATAACTAGGGGTAATGTGCTTTTTATGTTTTATGGTTTTAACTATCCACTATCAATTATCAACTATAAACTATTGATATAAAGTGAAGCTTTATATCAATAAAAGTAAGATGATTAGAAAATTATGTATTAAGTTGATGCATATGAATTATAAATATAATCTAAAGGTTTTGAACTTAACTATTCATTATTCGTTATCAGTTGTTAACTGTTTTTATAACCATTCACTATTCATTATTAACTATTAATTGCTCTTACGAGGGGGTATTAAATTGCCAGAATTGCCAGAAGTACAGACGGTAGTCGATACATTACAGCCATTGATTATAGACCAAGTAATCACAGAGGTAGAGGTCAAGAATGAAAAGTTGATAGCTAAGCCTGAGGTAGATGAATTTAAGGAGATCTTAAGAGGAAGTCGGATTGAACAGGTTCGTAGAAGAGGGAAGTATATCATCATTGAATTTGATAATGACTATTATTTAGTGACCCATTTGAGGATGACCGGGCGTTTTGTCTATGCTACAGAAGATGATCCAGTTGATAAGTATGATTATATCTTTTTGAAATTTGCGGATGGTGATCAGTTGAGGTTAGGTAGTAAGAGGAAGTTTACCAGAACTTATTTGGTCAATGACTTACAAGAAGCTGGTAGTCTGACTAAGTTAGGACCAGAACCTCTGACAGAAGAGTTTACAGTGGAGAGGTTTAAGGAGATGATCTCTTCTCGGCGGGGAAGAATCAAACCACTACTATTAAACCAAAGGTTTTTAGCTGGGTTAGGTAATATCTATGTCGATGAGAGTCTATATCTAGCTCAAGTCCATCCCTTAAGGACGGCTGATACTCTGACTGAAAAAGAGATTGAAGAGCTTTATCAGGCAATTAGGCAGGTGTTGAGTGAGGGAATTGAGCATCGGGGTACAACTAAGTGGGATTATGTCGATGCCAGTGGACAAGCTGGTAGTTATCAGAATTATTTGCGGGTTTATGATCGAGAAGGTAAAGAATGTAAGAGGTGTGATAGTAGTTTAAGACGAATTAAGGTAGGGGGGCGTAGTTCTTATTTCTGCCCTGATTGTCAACAACAGGAGGAGTAATTAGAATGGCATTATTACAGTTAAAGCAAGCAACTAAAGTTTATCCAGAGAAATTAATTTTTGATGATGTTTCGTTACAGATTCAAAAGCGGGATCGCATCGGTTTGATTGGGGCCAATGGAACTGGCAAATCGACCTTGATGAAGGTATTGATTGGTCAGGAATTTTTAGATCAAGGGGAGATTATGACTGCTAATAATTTGGAAGTTGGTTATTTGGCCCAAGATTTTGGGCTTGATCTGGATAATAAGCTATATGATGAATTGTTGGGAGTTTATCAGGACTTATTTGAGTTAGAGGAGCAGTTGAATCAACTGGAGGCTAAGATGAGTCAAGTAGAGGGAAATGCTCTAGAGCAAGTGATGAATAAATATAGTCGCTTGCGAGAAGAGTATGAAAGGAAAGAGGGTTACCAATACCAAAGCCAGATCAAAGGGGTCTTGCGTGGTTTAGGATTTGCTGAAGATGATTGGTCAAGAAATTTAGATTCTTTCAGTGGAGGAGAGAAGACACGGGCTGCATTAGCTAAATTATTGTTACAACAGCCTGATTTATTACTATTAGATGAGCCGACAAACCATCTTGACTTAGCGGCTAAGGAATGGTTAGAGGATTATCTACAAGATTATGAGGGAGCAGTTGTAGTAATTGCTCATGATCGTTATTTTTTAGATCAAGTTGTCAATCGCATCTGGGAGCTAGAAGCAGGTAGGTTTGAGCAGTATAAGGGCAATTACTCTTTTTATTTGGAAGAAAAACCAAGAAGGTTATTGACTTGGCAGCGAGAATATGAAGAACAACAGGAAAAAATAGCGAAGATGGAAGCTTATATTAGAAAGAATAAGGCTGGGGTTGATGCTAAGCAAGCTCGAGGTAGGCAGAAGCAATTAGATCGAATGGTTAGGATACCTCCACCTCCTAAGTTAGAGCGACCTAAGATTGAATTTAAATTGGAGACTACTAGTGGAGAAGAGGTTCTAAAAGTAGAAGGCTTGAAGAAGTCATTTGCTAGTGAAGTATTATTTGAAAGAATTGACTTTAGGATCTATCGGGGTGAAAAGATTGCTTTAGTTGGCCCGAATGGCAGTGGTAAATCGACCCTCTTTCGCTTGTTATTAGAAGATATCAAGCCAGAAGAAGGCCAAATTAAGTGGGGCAGTAAGGTCAAGGTTGGTTATTATCGACAGGAGCATGAAGATTTAACCTTAGAGAATAACTTAATTGAAGAGTTACAGAAGGTTAAAGGAGTGACTACCAGTCAAGCTCGTAAGGTGTTGGCCCGTTTTTTATTTAAGGAAGATGATGTCTTTAAAGAGGTAGAAATGTTGAGTGGAGGGGAAAAAGCAAGGTTATCATTGGCCAAATTATCTATTCAAGATTTTAATCTCTTATTATTGGATGAACCGACCAATCATTTAGATATTGATGCTAAGGAATTATTAGAAGAAGCATTGGCTGATTATCCAGGAACTATCTTAGTTATTTCTCATGATCGCTACTTTTTAGATCGATTGGTTGATAAAATATTCTCACTTGAAGATGGTAGATTGATTGAATACTTAGGTGATTATTCAGATTATAGAGCAGAACTAAAAAAACAGAAGTGTTTAGAGCGTGAACTTAAAAAAGAAAGAAGGAAGCAAGAAGAGGGAAGAAAGGTTACTAGGAAGCAAGATGAGGTTGACTTAGAGAGATTAGAAGAGAAGATAGTGGAATTAGAGGAGCGAGTTGAAGAATTAGAGGTTAAGTTGGGTTCTGAAGATATTTATGATGACCCTGAGGGAGTAGCCGATTTGACTGAGGAATATAAAGAAATCCAAAGAGAATTGGAAAAATATTATCAGCGTTGGGAAGAGGCTATTTAATCACAGGCTATCCCTCCTTGGCATATACATAAAAGAAAAAGGGGGGATGATTATTAACTTAATTGCTGCTTTTATTTTAGCTTTTGCAGTCAGTTTGGATGGTTTTACAGTAGGGATTACTTATGGTTTAAAAGGGATCAAGATCAATATTTTACCACTACTGATCATCAGTATTGCTTCTGGTTTTACAATGATGCTTGCAATGAGTGTAGGGAATGTATTGACCTTATTTATTTCTCCAGCTTGGGCTGAAAGAATTGGAGGATTAATCTTAATTGTAATTGGAATCTGGCTATTCTATCAATCACTACATATCTTTTTAGCAAGTAGGAGTGATCAAACTGAAGAGGATGGGTTAAATTTTAAAGAATTGGTGAGTATCAGGATCAGTTCATTAGGGCTGATTATCAATATCTTACAAGAACCAGTAAAGGCTGATTTTGATTATTCAGGAGCTATCAGTAAAAAAGAGGCTATCTTTTTAGGGATTGCTTTAGCAATGGATGCCTTTGGTGGTGGGATTGGAGCTGGCTTGGCAGGTTATCAACCAGTATTTACTTCGATTGCTACTTTTGTCTCTAAATTTGTATTACTGTTGCTAGGGATTCAATTGGGTAAGAGTATTAATTTGAGTAGGTTTGGCAATAAAATTAAGTTGTTACCAGGGTTAATCTTAGTCTTACTAGGGTTGATTCAATTATTGTAATTATGTAACTAGTGATTAGTGACTAGTAATTAGTAATTAGGGGTTAGGAAGTTCAAAATCATTTAATTATTATATTATACGAGGGAGGATTTAAATTGAAGATTGGTTTAACGGGTGGGATTGCTAGTGGAAAGAGTACAGTAGCTGATTATTTAGAGCAATTAGGGGCTACAGTATTAGATGCTGATAAAATTGCCCATCGATTAATGGAGCCTCAACAGGAGGCTTGGCAGAAGGTTGTTGAATATTTTGGAGAAGAGATATTGTTGACTAACAAGCAGATTGACCGTAATAAACTAGGTGAGATTATCTTTAATGATCCTAATGCTAAAGAGAAATTAGATCAATTAACCCACCCGATTATTATTAAGGAGATAGAGGAGTCTTTAAAAAGGTTAGAGCAGAAAAAGGAAATAATTATAGTTGAAGTACCATTATTGATAGAAGCTGGAATGGAAGATTTATTTGAAGAGGTCTGGTTAGTATACCTTCCTAGAGAAGCTCAAATTGAAAGGTTAATGGCTAGAAATAATTTAGATTATCAAGCTGCAGTGGCTAGAGTTGAATCTCAGATGCCCCTTGCAGAAAAAAAAGATTATGCTGATTTGATTATTAATAATGATCTCAGTGAACAAGAGTTGAAAGAAGAGTTAAGGCAGTTGTGGAATGAAATTAACCTTAACAATGAATATTGTTAAATTTTAAGCAATAATATTTTAAAGTAATTATTCTAACGGTAAGTATTGGAGTGTTAACTATGAAAATTGAATTTAAAAAGATAACTTGGCTATTAATCTTTCTAGTATTATTTAGCCTATTATTTATAGTACATAAAGATATTTTGGAGTTAGTCTATCCTCTCGATTATCAGGAGTTAATATTTTCTGAAGCAGAAAGGTATGATTTAGATCCTTACTTGATTATTTCGATTATTTATGTAGAAAGTAAATTCAGACCTCAGGCCACTTCTGCTAAAGGTGCTCGTGGTTTGATGCAGATTATGCCTCCGACCGGTGTATGGATTGCTGAAAAACTGGATGATCAAGAATTTTCTGTTGATGATCTGTATGAACCAGAACTGAATATTAAATATGGAAGCTGGTATTTAGCAGAATTGAAACAACAGTTTGATAATCGAACGATGGTAATTGCTGCTTATAATGGGGGCCAAGGGAACGTCAAGAAGTGGTTACACGAAAAGCAGTGGGATGGAGAGTATGAAACTATTAATCAGATTCCATTTGCTGAAACAAGAAATTATGTCAGTAAGGTTGCACGGGCTTATTCAATTTATCGTTATATTTATACTGACTAGTTGAATAATTTTGCAAAAGAATTAATAAAAATTCAATTATTTGACAAATGTTTTAGAACTATATATAATAATATATGTTATAATAAAATGTTCTTTTTTGTAGAAATGAAGAAGATAAATTGATATTTTTTTAGGGGGTGGCAAGCTTTAAGCGAGAAGTTATGAATGCAGTGGTAAGACGACTGACTTTTGTTTCCTTTTTCTCAATATTTCAAATATTAGATAAATAACCCAGGGTTGTGACTGGTTTAAGTCTTCAAGGGAATGACCTATCCAATTTTCATTTGAATAAAATTTCTAATATTATGATTATTTATAATTATTAATTGGACAACTTCTAAGGTATTGAATTTAACTAGAGGATTGATTTTTTACTTGCTGTATAAATATATTAAATTACTTATAGAAAGGTGGTAGAAATGTTAACATATATTATACGTAAAGGTGCCATGGCGATTCCGATATTGATTGGTATTGCAACAATAACTTTTTTATTGAACTTTGTCTTTGTCCCCGGCGATCCAGTTCGGATTGCAATGGGTACTAATGCAGATCCTGATACGATGGAGACGATTAGGGAGGAGATGGGATTAAATGATCCATTAATTATGCAATATGGAAGGTTTATTGGAAATGCCGCTAGAGGTGACTTAGGTATTTCATATACTACTCGGCGACCAGTGATGGATATGATTTTATCTCGTTTACCTGCCACGGCCATGTTAGCAACTAGTGCAATGGCGATAGCGATTATAATGGGAGTAACAGCTGGTATTGTTTCAGCAGTCAAGCCCTATTCCTTCTGGGATTATATCTTTATGAGTGGAGCAATGGTTGGAGTTTCGATGCCTGTTTATTGGCTTGGATTAGTATTAATAGTGATTTTTGCTGTTAATTTTAACCTTTTACCAGTAGGAGGTTATGGAAGTTATAGACACTTGATTTTGCCTGCAATAGCTTTAGGAAGTAGACAAGCAGCTTATATTGCTCGAATGACACGTTCAAGCATGTTGGAAATAATCAATAAAGATTATATTAAGACAGCTCGGGCCAAAGGATTAGCTGAAAAAATAGTTATTATCAAGCATGCTTTGAGAAATGCTATGATACCAGTTATTACAGTAATTGGGACTCAGCTTGGTTATTTATTAGGAGGAACCGTTTTAACTGAGGTTACTTTTTCTTGGCCAGGTATAGGTCGAATGGCTATAGATGCAGTATTTAGACGTGATTTTCCTTTGATACAAGGAACAGTCCTCTTTTTAGCAGCAGTCTTTATTATAGTTAACTTATTAGTTGATTTAAGTTATGGAGTATTAGACCCACGAATTAGATATGATTAATCGATAAATATTCTTTAAATTCCAATGAAAGTAAGAAGGAGGGGTACTAGTGAATGTTGAGCCAGAAGTTAGACAGGAAAGTATAGAAACTGAAGAGGTTGAAAAATACAGCCAGTGGAAGGATGCTTGGAGGAGATTACGGAAGAATAAGATGGCTATGATCGGTTTAGGAATTACTTTAGTGGTTATTTTTGTTGCTATTTTTGCTCCATTGCTTGCTCCACATGATCCGTACTATTCTCCAGTAATGGAGGATGGACAAGCTGAATTATCAATGCAAGGGCCAAGCTTATCATATCCGTTAGGAACAGACAGACTAGGGCGTGATATATTAAGTAGAATTATTTATGGGACTAGAATTTCATTAATTGTGGGAGTTATAACTCAGCTTATTGCACTGGCAATTGGAATTACCTTAGGATCAGTGGCAGGATATTATGGAGGAATAGTTGATGATGTAATCTCTTATTTCATCAATGTGTTCTTAGCTTTTCCATTTTTGTTATTTGCGATTGCTATTATGGCTGTCTTTCAAGATCCAGGTATTGAACAGGTCTTTCTTGCATTAGGATTGGTAACCTGGCCGGGTTTAGCACGGATAGTTAGAGGAGAAGTTATGTCTTTAAAAGAGGAAGAGTATATTGAAGCCGCAAGGTCATTAGGGGCTAAAGATTTTAGAATTATGACTAAACATGTAATTCCTAACTGTTTAGCACCTATTATCGTTACGGTTACGTTGGGAGTGGCTGGTGCTATTTTAGCTGAAGCTGGATTGAGCTTTTTAGGAATAGGAGCTCAGCCACCGATGCCAAGCTGGGGATTAATGTTGAATGCTGGTAGAGATTATTTAAGAAGTGATCCACGCATGATGTGGTTTCCTGGTTTAGCAATTATGATTACTGTTTTAGGCTTAAATTTATTTGGAGATGGATTGCGAGATGTATTAGATCCAAAGATGAGAGATTAGGGGAGGTGAACTAGATGGGAGATACTATTTTGGAAGTGAATGATTTACAGACATACTTTTTTACATCTAAAGGAACGGTTAAAGCAGTAGATGGCGTTAGCTTTAGTATTGAAAAAGGACAGACATTAGGAGTTGTTGGAGAATCTGGTTCAGGAAAGAGTGTAACAGCATCATCAATTATGCAGTTAATTCCAAATCCTCCTGGTGAAATTGTTGGTGGAGAAATAAACTTTAAAGGTCAGAATTTACTGAATAAATCTATAGATCAAATCAGAAAGATTAGAGGTAATGAGATCTCAATGATCTTTCAGGAACCAATGACATCTTTAAATCCTGTCTATACCGTTGGTGATCAAATTTCTGAGGTGCTTAGATTACATCAAGGATTAAATAAGCAACAGGCTTTAGAGAAGGCGGTAGTTATGTTGGAAAAGGTAGGGATTCCTTCGCCTGAGCAAAGAGTTCATGAACATCCCCATCAAATGAGTGGTGGAATGAGACAGAGAGTGATGATTGCTATTGCTTTGGCTTGTAATCCTGAACTGTTGATTGCTGATGAGCCTACGACTGCTTTAGATGTAACTATTCAAGCTCAAATTTTAGAATTGATGCAAGAGTTGAAGGATGAGTTTGAAACTGCAATTATGTTAATTACTCATGACTTAGGAGTAATAGCTGAAGTAGCAGATGAAGTGGCAGTTATGTATGGTGGAAGGGTTGTAGAGAAGACTGATGTTATGACTCTATTTAAGAACCCACAGCATCCATATACCGCTGGATTGATTAATTCAATACCTAAATTAAAGGCAGATACTAATCGTTTAGAACCAATTAAAGGGATTGTACCTGATCCATTCAGTTTTCCTAATGGTTGTAAATTTGCTAATCGTTGTGACTATGCAGTTGATAAATGCCAACGATATGAACCTCAATTAGAAGAGCTTGATTCTGGTCATATTGTTCGTTGTTGGAAGCATGATTCATTGAATTTAAAAGCAGAATAGGAGGTGGAAGTTGATGGCAGAAGCAATTTTAGAAGTTAATAATTTAAAAAAGCATTTCCCAGTAAAAGGGGGGCTTTTCAATAAGCAACAGGAAGTAGTTAAAGCAGTAGATGGCTTGAGTTTTAATGTTAGAAAAGGAGAGACTCTTGGCTTGGTTGGTGAGTCAGGTTGTGGTAAATCTACAACTGGTCGAGTCTTATTGAGATTATTAAATGCTACTGAAGGAGAAGTTTTATTTGAGGGCCAAGATATTCATTCCTTAAATAAAAAAGAACTACGTAGTCTTCGTAGAGAGATGCAGATGATCTTTCAGGATCCTTATGCTTCTTTAAATCCAAGGATGAAAGTAGGAGACATCATTGGTGAGCCTTTAGAGATTCATGGTTTGGCTAAAGGAAGAGAAAAGAAGAGAATAGTGAAGGATCTGCTGGATAAAGTAGGATTAGTTCCTGATTATATATCTAGATATCCTCATGAATTCAGTGGAGGACAACGACAAAGGATTGGGATTGCTCGAGCTTTGGCTGTTGATCCTAAGGTAATTGTCTGTGATGAGCCTGTGTCAGCACTTGATGTTTCCGTTCAAGCACAGGTAATTAATTTAATGAAGGATTTACAAAAAGAGTTGGAGCTGACTTATATCTTTATAGCTCATGATTTGAGTGTTGTGCGTCATATTAGTGATCGAGTGGCTGTGATGTATCTAGGGAGGATAGTTGAGTTAGCAGATAAGAATAAATTATATGAAGATCCTAAGCATCCTTATACGAAAGCATTGTTATCAGCTATTCCTGTAGCTGATCCTGAGGTGAAAAGGGAGAAGATTATTCTAGAAGGGGATGTACCGAGTCCAATCAATCCTCCTAGTGGGTGTACTTTTCATACTCGCTGTCCCTTTGCAGAGGAGATTTGTAAAAGAGAAGTTCCGGAGTTTGCAGAACAAGAAGAAGAGCATTTTGTAGCTTGTCATTTAGTTGATTAGAGGAGATGTTAAGTTAATAGTTTTAAAACTATTAATTTAATAAATATATATATAAAGAATTGAGGAGGAAGAGCTAAAAATGTTTAAAAAATCAGTTGGAATTGGTTTGTTATTGGTTTTATTAGCAGCTTTAGTTGTTGGCTGTGGAGGAGTAGAAGAAGCGACAGAAGAGGCAGCAGAGGTTACAGAAGAGGATAGGTATGGTGGTACTTATTATGCTAGGTTGGGGTCAGATGCACCAACTTTAGATCCAGCACATTCTACGGATAGTACTTCATCAAGGGTGATTGAGAATATTTTTGACAGATTAGTAGAATTTGATGGAGATGCAGAGGTTGTTCCTGGTTTAGCTGAAGATTGGGAAATAAGTGAAGATGGATTGACATGGACTTTTTATTTGCGAGAAGGTGTTAAGTTCCACAATGGTAGTGAAGTAACTGCTGATGATGTAGTCTTTACTTTCACTAGAATTTTGGATCCAGCAGTTCAATCAGACCGAGCTAATTATTACGATCGAGTTGAAGGTGCAAGTGAATTTCGAGATGGAGAAATTGATGAAGTACCTGGTTTAGTTGCTGTGGATGATTATACAGTACAATTTCAGTTAGAAGAATCATATACTCCACTATTATCTATTTTGGCAGTAGATAGTGCTTCAATTGTACCACAAGATGCAGTGGAGAAGTATGGTAATGATGACTTTGCTAATAATCCTGTTGGTTCTGGACCATTTGAATTTGTAGAATGGCAAAGTGACCATCAAATTGTCCTAGAAAGAAATGATGATTATTATGTAGATGGACTTCCTTATTTAGATGAGGTTGTCTTTAGAGTTATTTCTGAGTCTTCTTCAGCATTTGCTGAGTATGAACAGGGCAATATTTATGAACAGATCGATGGTGACCTTCCAGATGGACAGATGGATCGTATTTTAAATTCAGGAGAATTTGATGAAGAATTAGTTGTTGAACCTCGTTTAGGAACATATTATTTTGGGTTCAATGTCCAAGAGGAACCATTTGATAATCTTAAGGTAAGAAAAGCACTTAATTATGCTGTTGATCGAGATACTATAGTTAATGTTATTAGAGCTGGAATTGAAGAGCCTGCTACAGGAATCCTGCCTCCTGGAATGGACGGTTATGATCCAGAATTAGAAGGATATTATGAACAAGATACTGAAAAAGCTCAGGAGTTATTAGCTGAAGCAGGGTATCCGGATGGGTTACCTGGCACTTATGAGCTTGCTTATAATACAGATGATGCAAATCAGAGTGTAGCAGAGGCTTTACAAGCTAACTTACGAACTATTGATGTTGATGTTGAATTAGTAAATGTGGAGTGGGGAACTTATTTAGAAAAGATTGATGAAGGAGATACTGAAATGTTTAGGTTAGGTTGGGTATCAACTTATCCTGATCCAGATAACTTCTTATATAATAACTTCCACTCTAGTAATATTGGAGCGACTAATGGATCTTGGTATGATGATCCAGAAACAGATGAGATGTTAGAAAAAGGTCGTGGCATGGCACCAGGTTCTGAACGTGCAGAATTATATTCAGAAATTAATGAAACATTGATAAAAGATGCACCGTGGATGCCAATTTATTATTATTCTAATACTGTATTGACAAAGCCGTTTGTAAATGACTTCGAGGTAACTGCTCGAGGAGAAGAACCATTAACAGATGTTTGGTTACATCCAAATTATCAATAAGATAGTTTTGATTTTGAAGCGATTGGTGTTTAAACACCAATCGCTTCTTTATTTTCACCAAGCTTACAAAAACTTGACATAAAGATAAGAGTTTAATATAATAATGACTATAATTATATTATTTTATTAGAAAATGAGGATGATTAAGAATTCTGATATCAGTTTGAGACAGTTTATTATATTCACCATAATATAATAAACTGTCTCAAATTAATGCATCTGAATTTTTATAAGTCATTTGGTTAGTAGTGATTAATGGGTTAATAATCTAAATCAAATTAAATTTCCCCAAAAATTAACCCGTTGTAAGAGTGAGTAAGGAATAAGAAAGGATAATATTACCAAGGGGCAAAGGGTATATTTGGTTTAACAGGTGAAATATAAAGGAGGAGACTATATTTTAAATTTTCTTAAAATTGTGGCATGAATTTTGCAAGTTTTAATTAGCAAATTGTAATATATAGTATAAGAAATTAATTCCTAGACTAGAGGGGAGGGATTGAATAGGAACTGGTGCTGAGGACTCAAAAGGAGTGGCTCATATAATTATACTAGGAGTTATTAAACAGTGAATTGACTTTAATTAAATTTGATAAAGTAGAAGGGAGAAGTGAATATGTTTAAAAGTAAAAAAGCAATCTTAGGTGTAATTACATTACTAGTTGTAACGATAGGTTTAGTAGGATGTGGAGGAGAGGAGACAGCACAGACTGAGTACTTTTCAATTGGGACTGGTGGAACAGCAGGTGTTTATTATCCGCTTGGTGGTGCTATAGCTAACCTTATTGACGATGAAGTAGCTAATGTTAGTACTTCAGCTCAATCAACGGGAGCTTCTGTGGAAAATATTAGATTGATTGATAATCAGGAAGTTGAAATAGCAATTATCCAAAATGATTTGGCTAGTTATGCTTACGATGGAGTACAGCAATTTGATGAGCCAGTAGAAAATATGAGAGGAATTGCAACTTTATATCCTGAAGTTATTCAGATTGTAGTTAGAGATGAGGCAGGAATAGAAGAAATCTCTGATTTGAAGGGTAAAAGTGTAGCAGTAGGTGCTCCTGGTAGTGGGGTAGAAGCAAATGCTAAGCAGATTTTAAATACCTTCGGAATTACATATGATGATTTGGATGAGGATTATTTATCATTCTCTGAAGCGGCTGGTAGATTATCTGATAGGCAGATCGATGCTGCATTCTTAACAGCTGGAACACCAACAGCGGCAGTAATGGATGTTGCTGCAACACAAGATATTGATTTGTTGAACTTTAGTCAAGAGCAGATAGATGAATTAAATTCTAAATATCCTTATTTGACTGGGGTTGAAGTTCCGGCTGAGACTTATCGGGGTCAGGATTCTGAAGCAAGTACAGTTGCATTGCAGGCGACATTGATTGTCCAAGAAGATTTGGAAGAAGATTTGGTTTATGACATCACTGAGGCTATATTTGAGAATCGAGACAGTTTAATTAGTGCTCATGATAGAGCAGAAGAAATTACTGTTGATACAGCTCAAGATGGAATGACTGTTCCTCTTCATTCAGGTGCAGAAAGATACTTTAATGAAGTAGAATAAGTTCTAAATAGTGAGAGGAGGAATCCGGGCATTAGTTCAAATGTCCGGATATCATTTTATGGACTTCTTTTCTAAAAAATCGGTTGTGATAATAGTAACTATTATGGTTGTAGTTAGTTTCTTTTTATTAGAAGATGAACTATTGGTAATTAAAGATGGAGCAGAGAATATCAGATGGGAAGTTGCTAGTCAAGATGAGTTGGAATTTGCAATTGGATATCTACATTCAGTAGCTAAAACCCCTGTTTGGGAGTTTTTTAAAATTAAGGATGGACAGTTATATTTAGTGGCAACTGAGTATCAATCTTATGGAGCTGGCTTGCCTTTTTTAGATCAGAATAATCATAGTATTCAAGATGATAAATTTAAAATTGAGGAGATTGACCAAAGGTTAGATTATATTCCATTGTTAATTGGAAATGAAACTGAACATAAATTTTTAATTGAAGGCCAGGAGTATGAATTATATAAAGTAGTAGAACCAACGAAAAGAGTCAAAATTGACCTTATAACTGATAGAAAATTTAGAATTTGGAAGAGGGAGGTAGTAAGATGGATGACAAGAAATTAAGTATAGAATCTAAGAGTGATGAAGATTTATTAGAAGAAGTTGGTGTTATAGGTGAATTAAAGGAATACAAGGGGAGTATGGCAATTTTTGTTACAGTACTTGCAGTTATGATGTCATTATTTCATCTTTATACAGCAGGGTTTGGAGTTTTATTGGCTTTAAAGCAACGAGCAGTTCATTTAGGTTTTGTTTTAGTTTTAATCTTTTTGATTTATCCGCTTCGCGGAAAGTTAGCTGACAATAAGCTGTTGAGGAAGGTTGATTATTTATTAGCTACTTTAGGGGTTATCGTCAGTGGTTATTTAGTCGTTAACTATCAAGAATTAGTTCATAGAGCAGGAGCTTTTACTACCTTAGATCAGGTGATGGCAGTAATTGCAATTGTTTTAGTATTAGAAGCAACAAGGCGGTCAATCGGTTGGGAGTTGCCTGCAATTTCCGTATTGTTCTTATTGTATGCTTACTTTGGCCCTCAGATGCCAGCTATGTTAGGACATAGAGGTTATTCTTTTACTAGAATTGCTAGCCACATGTACTTTACAACTGAAGGGATTTTTGGTATTCCTTTAGGGGTTTCAGCTACATATGTATTCTTATTTTTACTATTGGGTGCTTTTGCTAAAAGGACAGGATTGGGTGATTTATTTATTGATTTGGCAATGGCTTTAACAGGTAGAACGACTGGTGGCCCAGCTAAAGCAGCAATAATCTCTAGTGGGTTTATGGGTTCAATTTCAGGAAGTTCTGTTGCCAATACAGTAACAACTGGTTCTTTTACAATTCCTCTAATGCAGAATGTAGGTTATAAGGGTTATTTTGCAGCAGGAGTAGAGGCAGCTGCTTCTACTGGGGGACAGATAATGCCACCAATTATGGGAGCAGCAGCTTTTATTATGTCTGAGTTTATTGGAGTACCTTATATGGAGATAGCAAGAGCAGCTATTTTACCAGCTTTGTTATATTATTTAGCAGTTGGTTTTATGGTTCACTTTGAAGCTAAGCGGTTAGGGCTAAGTGGAATGAGCAAAGAGAACGTTCCTAATGTTATGGAAGTTTTAAAGACAAAGGGCCAAATGATAATTCCTTTAGTAGCTATTTTCTATTATTTATTCGCTGGATATACTCCTTTAAGAGCTGCTTTTATTGGGATTGTTTTATCCTTTGTATTATGTTATTTACGAGAGGAAACAAGAATGAGTTGGCAGGATATAGTTGATACTTTAGAAGAAGGGGCCAAATCTGCTTTAGGTGTAGCAGCTGCTTGTGCTTGTGTTGGTTTTATAGTAGGGGTTACTACATTGACAGGGTTAGGTCTTAGATTTGCTAACTTAATCATCTCTTTAGCTCAAGGGAATTTATTTTTAGCTTTATTCTATACGATGATTGCTTGTACTATCTTAGGTAAAGGGTTACCTACAACAGCTACTTATATTGTTTTAGCTTCAATGGCAGCCCCAGCTTTAGTAGAGTTAGGTGTTCCAATTTTAGCAGCACACTTATTTGTATTATACTTTGGGGTAGTGGCAGATTTGACGCCACCAGCTGCATTAGCAGCTTACGCTGGAGCAGGAATTGCAGGTTCTAATCCTTTTAAGACTGGAATTACGGCGATTAAATTGGCGATTGCTGGTTTTGTAGTTCCGTTTGTCTTTGCCTATTCACCATCCTTGTTATTAATTGATACTACTACTTTAGAAGTTGTTTTAATTATAGTCACTTCTATTATAAGTGTCTTTGCCTTAGCAGGAGGAATACTGGGCTATTTAAAGCGAGAAGTTAGTATGGTAGAACGACTCTTGTTATTAGTCGGTGGGTTGGCTCTATTAACGCCTTACTTATTAGCAGATCTTGTTGGTTTAATAATTTTAGGTGTAGTTTGGTTTATGCAGAGTCAACCATTAGGGCAGGCAGTTGAGAGTGAAGTGTAAGGTAATATTGTGCCACTTTCGTGCCACAATATAGTTGACAGTTGACAGTGAACAGTTTACAGTTAAGATCAAAACCTTAAAAACTTAAGACCTCTGAAATGTCTTATGTTTTCAGCTTTAGAGTGGTTTTGACTTTGAGATTTTAATGGTTTTAACTGTCAACCGTCCCTGCAGGTCTTTGTCAAGACCTTTCGTGAAACCCATAGAAACCATATCTACTGTAAACTGTACACTGATATTTAGTAGCAAAGTGCCACTAAATATTAATAAATCAACAACTCAGGATTTTTCAATAAAGAAAGATCTTGAGTTGGATCTCCTTTAACCCCAATTAATTGGGGTTTTTTACTTTTTTGTATACTTCCTAGCTCTGATTGACCAATTATTTGAGCATTGGAATAAGTAGCAACTTTGATAATCTCTAATGGCGATAAGGAAGTTTGGTTGAATAAATTCAACTCTTGCCACAAGGAGTGACCATGCTTAACTTGGTAAGCTCCTGCATCGGTTCCAATCCCTAACTTAACTCCTAAATCAGCTCCTTTATCGATCATTTCAAGCTGGGTGTGGTAGGATTTCTTGATTACTTCCTGTTGGTTTGGAGAGTACTCATCTGCTACCAATAACTGATTGGCGACTGGTACTACAGTTGGAATCCAGGGGATTTGAGTTTCAGCTAGTAGTTTTAGAGATTCTTTAGATATAAAATAACCATGTTCGATACTATCTACTTCAGCTTTGATAGCACGGCGGACTGCTTGATCGGAGCTAGCATGAGCCATTACTTTTAAACCATATTGCCGGGCCAACGCAACAATCCGCTTTAACTCCTGCTCGCTGAATTGAATCTCTCCTACTTCTCCATAATTGCTGAAGCTGATGATCCCTGAGACTAGGACTTTTAGCTGGTCGCTACCTGAATTATAAATTTCTTTGATTCTTCGTTTTAGATCTGATTTAGTTTTGACAGCGGTACCTAGAAATGAGCCATAGTGATCTTCTTTATAGATTGCTTGACCAGTAGCGATAATCTTCGGAATGAGAGTTGAGCTAGAAGCCACTTTTTGTTGATAATTGAGGGCGATGTTGGCCCGGTCGCCACCATCTCGGACTGCTACTATTCCTTGCTGTAAGGTAGCTGTTAGCTGCTTAGTGATTCTTTTGTTAGTTTTAACTGGTGATTTCCACTCTTCGATTGTCTTTTTGAAGTTGGCCCCATCTAATGCTAGGTGGACATGAGCATCAATTAGGCCTGGTAGGATAGTGAAATTATTTAGAGTAAGTTGTTCGTAAGGTTCAAAGTTTTGGTTGAAATATTTTTCTTGCGCTATGATTTTTTTGATCTTGCCTTCTTCAATAAGTATAGCTTGCTTTTGTTGTGGTTGATTAGTGATTCCATCAATTAACTTTCCGACCAGAATAGCTACTTTTTCATTAGGATTAATTTGTTTAATCTTCATCAGTAATGCTCCTTTATTAATTAATTTTATCTAAAATTAAATGGTACAAGGAAAAATCGAGTTAACTGTCGAACTGTTATTGAGGTAGTTGGCCTAGTCCCTATTATAATAAATTTTTTAGTAGTTTAAAATGATAGTATCTAAATTTTCTAAAAAATTTGTCAAGCTGAGACTATTTTGATATAATTAGGGATGTTGAAAATAAGGCGGGATAGGAGGAATCCCATTGATTTTAATGATAGATAATTATGATTCATTTACTTATAATTTAGTCCAATTTTTAGAAGAACTAGGAGAGGAACTAGTAGTTAAGAGAAATGATAAGATTACGATTGAGGAGATAGAAGAGCTAAATCCAGAGTTGATAGTTATTTCGCCTGGTCCTTGTACTCCTTTAGAAGCAGGGATTTCAAGAAAGGTAGTGACCCATTTTAAAGGGAAGAAGCCTATTTTAGGAATCTGTTTAGGGCATCAAGTTATCGCTTATGTCTTTGGAGGTAAGGTAGTTAAGGCACTGAAGCCTGTTCATGGCAAAGTACATGCTATTGAACATCAAAACAAAGGTGTCTTCAAAGAACTTAATAATCCTTTAAAGGTGACAAGGTATCACTCTCTAGTTGTCGAAAGGGATAGCTTACCACAAGAGTTAGAGATTACAGCCGAAACTGAGCAGGGAGAGATTATGGGGCTTAGACATCGAGATTATTTGATAGAAGGAGTTCAATTCCATCCTGAAGCAATCTTGACAGAGCAAGGACATAATTTATTAGAGAATTTTATTATTGAAGCAAAAGGAGCAAGTAATAATGATCACAGAAATTAAGACAGACCTAGATGTATTTGAAATATATACATTATTTAAGGATGATGATCATAGTTTTATTCTTGATAGTTCATTACATGAAAATAGATTAGGAAGATATTCGTTTATAAGTGCCAATCCATTTAAGATTTTAAAGTATAAGGATAGTGATTTAAATCCACTAGACGAGTTGCGTAAGGAATTAGCTAACTATGAAGTAGAAAATGAGACTCATCTTCCATTTGTTGGGGGGGCAGTAGGTTATTTATCCTATGATCTATGCCATTATATAGAGGGTTTGCCACGGACAGCGGTAGATGATGTCAAGATACCTGATCTTTATTTTGGTTTATATGATTGGGTAATAGTTGTTGATCACTTTGAAGATGAGACTTATCTAGCTACCCCAGATCTCGATCCAGTCAAAGAAGAGAAATTAATGACAGAGGTGCTGAGGCGAATTGAATTAGGGGAGCAAGAAGGAATACCAGCTATCTGCTACCAACAGCCGGATTACCCTGCGGTTAAAATAGAGTCTAACTTTGCAAGAGATGATTACTTAGCAGCAATCGAAAAGGTGAGAGACTATATTATGGCTGGTGATATTTATCAAGCCAATTTGACGCAGAGATTTAAAGGTCAGGTAGAGATGTCAAGTTATGAATTATATCGTGATTTAAGAAGGATTAGTCCAGCTCCATTTGGATCTTTTTTAAATTTTGCTGAGGTAGATATTCTTTCTAATTCACCTGAGCGATTTATTAAGGTTGAGGATCGGGTGGTTGAAACGAGGCCGATTAAAGGGACTAGGCCACGTGGTGAAACCCCTGAGGAAGATTTGAGACTTAAAGAGGAGCTATATAATAGTGAAAAAGATCGAGCTGAGTTATTAATGATCGTTGATTTAGAGAGAAATGATCTAGGGAGGGTTTCTAAGACAGGAACGGTCAAAGTTCCTGAACTATTTGAGTTAGAAGAGTATGCTAATGTACATCATCTAGTAGCTACAGTAGAAGGAGAGTTAAAAGAGGATAATGATTTAATTGATCTGATTGAAGCAACCTTTCCAGGGGGTTCGATTACGGGAGCACCTAAGATTAGATCAATGGAGATTATAGATGAGTTAGAACCGACCCAAAGAAATGTTTATACAGGTTCGATCGGTTATTTTGGATTTGATGGTAGTCTTGATTTAAATATAGCAATCAGAACTATTGTTAAAAAGAATGAAGATATTTATTTTCAAGTTGGTGGTGGAATAACTTGGGATTCTAATCCAGAAGAGGAGTATGATGAAACACTTGATAAAGCCAAGTCGATAATAAATGCTGTGAGGGGTTATTATGAAGAATAAGCTCTCTTTTAGTAGTGAGTTGGCAAAGTTTGGTGTGGGATTATTTGAAACGATGAAGGTGATTGGCGGTAGGGTTATATTTTTAGAGGAGCATTTAGATAGGTTGTATGATGGTCTTGCTGATTTGGAAATTCCAATTGAAGTTAGTAAGGAAGAGTTAGAGCAGGAGATTTTGGATTATGTCGAGGGAATGGAAGATCAAGCATTGCGGGTTACAGTCTGTGATGAAGGATATAATTTTTCTACTCGTGAGATACCTTATCAGCCAGAAGATTATCAGCGTGGTTACAAGGTGATGTTGGCCCCGCTTAAGAGAGGGCAGAGTACTTTATATCAGTACAAAACGACCAATTATTTTGCTAGTCTTTACTCCAAAAGAGCAGCATTGAAAAAGGGATATGACGAAGCATTATTCGTTAATTTAGATGACTTAGTATTAGAAGGCTCGATGACCAATCTCTTCTTTATTGCAGGAGATAAAGTAGTAACTCCTAAGAGTGATTTGGGTTTGTTACCAGGAATAATTAGGGGGAAGGTAATTGAGATAGTTAAGGAGCTAGGGGTTGAGCTTGAGTTGACTGAGATTAAGTTAGCTGAATTAGATAGATTTGAAGCTGTATTTGCTACTAATAGTCTGGTGGATTTGATCAAGGTCAAAGAGATTGAAGATATATCATATGAGGATAATAATCGATTATTTGCTCAGATTAAACAATGCTTTAAGGAACAGGTATATGGTTTTTTAAAATGATCTAAACAATCTAACTTAAAATTTAGAAGGGATGAGTGAAGAGTGGATACGAAGAAGATAGAGAATGCTGTGAGAGATATTTTAGAAGCGATAGGTGAAGATCCTGAACGGGAGGGGTTAAGAAATACTCCAAAAAGGGTAGCTAAGATGTATGGAGAGATCTTTTCTGGAGTCAATAAAGATCCTAAAGAGATGCTTGAGCTTCATTTTGAAGATGAACGTTATGAAGAGTTGGTATTATTAAAGGATATAAACTTTTATTCAATCTGTGAACATCATTTGATACCCTTTTTTGGGAAGGCACATGTAGCTTATATCCCTAAAGATGGCAGGGTAACTGGGCTGTCAAGATTGGTTAGTGTTATAGAAACAATAGCTCAAAGGCCGCAACTGCAAGAACGGATGACTAAGACGGTAGCAGATAATATAATGGAAGTTTTAGAGCCGTATGGTGTAGTGTTAGTGATTGAGGCGGAACATATGTGTATGACGATGAGAGGGGTTAAAAAGCCTGGAACTAAGACGATAACTTCAGCAGTTAGGGGTAAATTTACTGAAGATACTGCTGCTAGAAATGAAGTAATGTCTTTGATTAATAATAAATAATTGTCGTAAAAATTAGAAATAAATATAGGTCTCTAACTTTAGAGTGAAGTTTTATTACAATATTGTGTCACTTTCGATATGCTATTAACATGAGGAAAGTTTCTCGTTCGGAAAGATTTTTTCTGAGTTTCTAAGACTCACCTCCAATCAAACAAGAGCAAGTTAATTTTAAAATAGGAAAATTAACTAATTCATGCTCTGATTTGATTTCCGGTTCATCAAGAAACTAAACGAAAAAATCTAGATGTCACTGCGAAACATTCCTCATGATAGTTTGGATTTGTTTTAATGATTTTAACTGTCAACTGTACACTGTAAACTGTCAACTGATATAAAGTGGCAAAGTGCCACTTTATATCAATTAATAAATAGTGGAAGGATGGAGGGATAGTATGTTTGACTTTGGTTCTAAAACATATATCATGGGAATCTTAAATTTAACTCCTGATAGTTTTTCAGATGGAGGAGAGTACTTCCAGAAGGATGAAGCGGTAAAGCGGGCCAAAAAGATGGTAGCTCAAGGTGCAGATATTATAGATGTAGGAGCAGAATCAACTCGTCCTGGATCGGAGAAGGTAAGTGCTGAGGAAGAGTTAAGAAGGCTGACTCCTGTATTAAATAAACTTGTAGCTGAAATTGATGTTCCTATTTCTGTTGATACATATAAAGCAGAAGTAGCTAAAGAGGTTTTAGAGCTAGGAGTAGATATTATTAATGATGTGCGAGGGTTACAATGGGATGAAGATATGGCTCAGGTAATTGCAGAGTATGATGTACCAGTTGTAACAATGTATAATGGCCGTTTTTGTAATCATGAAGGAGATATTATTGAGTCGATTAAGAAGTCTCTGTGCAAGAGTATTAGCCTTGCTAAAGATGCAGGGGTTAAAGAGCAAAATATTATCTTAGATCCTGGAATTGGTTTTGGGATTAGTGCAGAAGAAAGTATGGAAATTATGCGAAGATTATCAGAATTAAAAAAGTTAGGACATCCTTTATTGCTAGGTACTTCTAGAAAGTCAATGTTAGGTGAAATACTAGATTTACCTCCGAAAGAACGGGTTGAAGGAACTCTAGCTACAACTGTAATGGGCATTATGCAGGGTGTAGATATCGTTAGGGTTCATGATATTAAGGAGAATTTAAGAGGTGCCCAAGTAACTGATGCTATCTTTAGAAAGTAGGGATAATAATGGATAAAGTAATCTTGAATAATTTAGCCTTTTATGGTTATCATGGAGCATTGAATGCAGAGAATGAAATTGGTCAGAAATTCTTTATAGATTTGGAGTTGTATTCGGATTTAAGAAAAGCTGGTAAGAGTGATCAATTAGATGATGCAATCAACTATGCTGAAGTTTATGAATTAATCAAAGAGATATTTTATGCTCAAGATTATAGCCTGATTGAAGCTTTAGCGGAAGATATAGCCAGTAGTATTTTAGATGATTTTTTAAAGATTGAAGAAGTGATGGTTAGAGTTAAGAAACCGGAAGCACCAGTTGATGCTATATTTGATCACTTTGGAGTAGAGATTACCAGAAGTCGAGGGAGTAATTAGAATGGAGTCAGTTTATCTAGGGCTAGGAACAAATTTAGGAGATAAAGAGCAGAATTTGAGACAGGCGATAGAGTTGATTGATAAATTTCCTCAAACGGAATTGATCAAGGTCTCTAAGGTTTATGAAACTGAGCCGTGGGGTTATACTGAGCAGGATAACTTTTTAAATCTTTGCCTAGAAGTTAAGACTGATTTGGCCCCTTATCAATTATTAGCAGAGTGTCAAGGGGTAGAAAAGGATTTAAAGAGGGAGCGGAAGATTAGGTGGGGGCCAAGGAGTATTGATGTCGATATCTTATTATATGGTGATCTGGTTTTGACTGATCAAAAGTTGACTATCCCTCATCCTAGAATTCAAGAGCGGGCTTTTGTCTTGAAGCCATTAGCAGATCTGGATCAAGAGTTAGTTATTAAGGGTAAAAGTGTAGTGGAGTGGATCGAATTACTTGATGAGCAAGGAATAAAGGAATATGGTGAGTTAGGTTAAGGTTAAGGTTGAGTTTAAGTTTAAGTAAAAGCATTAAAACAAAAATAATAAACCAGAGAAAAGATCAACATTTAAAATGTTGATCTTTTTTTAGTGTTTGGGAAATTATGTTTTTTATAGATTGTAGATAACTTTTATTTTTAATGGTTTACTTAACCTTAGACTTAGCCTTAGACTATGACCGTAGGTCATTTTATTTTTGGATGGAAAGAATAATATTTGATTTAGTGGGCAAAAATACTAAGGAATTGACTGGTTAACGCTTTTGAATTACTTAAACTTAGACTAAGAAGTCATAAGTCATTTTATTTGGAGGTTAAATAGTGTTTCAAAAACTGCTCGATAAGGTTAAATGCTGGTTATTGTTAAGAGATAATCAAGAAGCTCAAGATCAGCTCCCTACTGAAATAGTGGAAGGGAAGAAGATAGCAAAGAAACTAAAGCAGAACCAAATCTTAATTGAAGATGTCTTTGCTGACAATTATGATATCTGTATCAGAGAATTTTCAGTTAGTAAACATAATATTAAAGATGCCTTTTTAGTCTTTATTGATGGAATGACTGAAGAGAAGGTTATTAGTGAAAATATTTTAAAGCCATTGATGAATAGTGCCGAAAAGGCAATCGATTTAAACAAAATAACTAAATCAATCATCTCCACTCCTAATATAAGTGAAGCATTTACAATAGAAGAAGTGGTTGAAGGGGTGACAGGTGGTAAGGCTGCTCTATTTTTAGATGGAGAGCAGAAGGTGATTTTGGTTGATAGTGTTGCATTTGAGAGTAGAGCAGTGGAGAAACCAGAAGTAGAGACGACAATCAGAGGGCCAAAAGAGAGTTTTGTTGAAGATCTGGCTGTAAATACTTCATTACTAAGACGAAAGCTGAATAATACAAATCTAAAGTTGGAGCAGATTATCTTAGGTCAGCAGACTAAGACAGATGTCTGTTTAGCCTATGTGAAAGGGGTTGCTAATGAGAAGATTGTCGATGAAGTAAGAAGTAGGGTTAGTGAGATAGAACTTGATGCTATTTTAGAGTCAGGCTATATAGAAGAGTTTATTGTAGATCATCCCTTGTCAGTCTTCTCTACGGTGGCCAATAGTGAAAAGCCTGATATAGTAGCAGGTAAGCTATTAGAAGGTCGAATTGCAGTATTTGTCAATGGAACGCCAACTGTATTGACGGTTCCTCATATCTTTGTTGAGAGTTTGATGACAGCAGAAGATTATTATTCAGCTCCTTATTTAGTTTCGTTAATTAGAATTATTAGATATGCTGCTTTTGTACTTGCACTCTTATTGCCAGCAACATATATTGCAGTCGTTAGCTTTCATCCTGAGTTGTTACCGACAGAATTGGCTATTTCTGTAGCAATTGCCTCGGAAGGGGTTCCTTTTCCTAAGGCAGTAGAGGTAATAGTTATGGGTTTTTTATTTGAGATTTTACGAGAAGCAGGAGTTCGGATGCCGCGGGCTGTAGGGCAGGCGATCAGTATTGTAGGAGCACTGATCTTAGGTGATGCAGCGATCAATGCTGGTTTAGTAGGAGCTCCTGTTGTGATTGTAACTGCTTTGACTGCTATTTCTAGTTTTATCGTTCCTCCATTGACCGATGCGATTACTATATTGAGGCTGGTAGCGATTTCATTTGCATCTGTGATGGGTTTGCCAGGAATTTTAACATTTATTATTGGGTTAGTAATCCATTTGTCTTCCTTACGTTCTTTTGGGGTGCCTTATTTATATCCATTAGCTCCTTTAGATATTAAGAGTTGGAAGGATGTATTCATTAGAGTTCCGTGGTGGTTAATGGTTAGCAGACCTGAGTTGTTGAGCAAAGATAATCGGCAAAGAGCTAAACTAGGGCAAAGGCCTAGTCCTTATCGGGATGAGCTGGAAAGGGATGATTCTTAAAAGATGAGGAAAAAAGTTTTAATTTTAATCTTGCTCAGCTTGATAATCTTTCTAGTTGGTTGTTGGAACTATACTGAGATGAAGGATCGTACCTTTGTAGTAGGGACTGCTATAGATTTGGCAGATAATGATCTGATAGAAGTAACGACCCAACTGTTGAAACCACATGAGATCGGGGTTCCTGCAGCAGGAGAACCTGCCCCTGATGTAAATCCAATCTGGGTTGTCAGTAGTCAAGGGGAGACAATCTTTGATGCGATTCGAAATTTTGTCAGGCAAGCAGGGCGACGGCTATTCTGGCAGTATAATAATTTGATTGTGGTGGGTGAGGAAGCAGCTAGAGCGGGGATGTTGCCTCTGCTTGAACTCTTTATTAGGGATCATGAGTTGAGATTAGGGCAGAGAGTTGTAATTACTAGAGGAGATGCCAAAGATATTATTGGAGCGACACATGATTTAGAACGGATTCCTTCGATGGCAATTGTTGATATGTTAAGAGAACAGGAGGCAATGGGGGGAATTATTGATGTTGATCTATTTGATTTTTTGGAACAATATAATAGTAGGGCTGGTGCTCCAGTAGTAGGGGTTGTAGAATTGATGAATGGTGAGCAACTACATATAGAAGGAGGAGCAGTCTTTAAAAAGGATCGATTACAAGGTTTTTTGGATAAAAGAGAGACGCGAGGGTATAATTGGGTTGTAGATGGAATCGGGAGTACAATTATGGTGTTGGAATGGGAAGATGAACGGAAGTTGAGTATCGAAATTCAGCGCTCTGAATCAAGTGTAGAGCCAGTTTTTAGAGATGGAAGGTTAGTCATGGAGGTTGAGATCGAGACAGAAGGGGGCTTGGCTGAACAGCATACTCCAGCCGATTTGACTAGATTAGATAGATGGTTTTTAGTTGAAGAAAAGTTGGTAAGAAATATAGAAAATGAAATAGAGGATACTATAGAGTTGGCCCAACGTGAATTTGAAGCTGATATATTCGGTTTTGCTGATGAGGTCTATCGTAAATATCCTGAGGAGTGGAGAAGGATGGAAGGTGATTGGGAAGATGAATTTGCTACTTTAGAAGTAGAGGTAGATGTAGAGGCTAAGATACGTCGAACATTTGTAACGCGAACATTTCCTAGTTTAGATTAAAGGGTGGTAAAATTAAATGCAGATAATTGGTCTGTTGTTGGTTGGTTTAGTGATCAGTTTAATTGAAGTACCTAAAATGATTGCTCTGAAGTTGTGGAAAGAGCTGATTACCTTCTTTATTCTCTTAGGAGGTGGGGTCAGTTTAGCTCTGTATTTGATTTTATAGATTTTAAATGTTGATTGTGTGAACTAAGGAAGGGGTGAAATTTTGAATAGGGAGATAATATCAAGAGGGCAAGCAGTCTTTTTGCTCTTTGTAGGGTTGTTCAATACTAAATTTTTGATAATTAATACTTACTTAGCAGAAGTAGCTGGTAGGGATGGCTGGCTGGCAGTACCTGGTGGTTACTTGGCTGGGTTTTGTTTGAGCTTATTTATAATTAAGCTGGCTAACCTCTTTCCTGAGCAGACATTTATTGAATACTTACCACAAGTTTTAGGAACAATTTTAGGTAAGTTTTTGGGATTTGTTTATATTATCTCTTTTATTCTTTATGTTTCACTTATTACGCGGTTAAATACTGAGGTATTGATTATTTTGATGCCGGAAACTCCTCCTCTGGCCTTTAATTTATTAATGGTTGGTTTGACTATCTATGTGGTAAAGAAAGGGTTTGAGGTTTATGTTAGGACATGTCAGTTCTTTGTTCCTTTTGTTTTGACTGGATTAATAATTATCTTCTTAGTAGGGATTGAACGGGGGAGTTTGGAGCGGTTTAGACCATTTTTAGAATTTGGAATGGAACCTGTCTTCATAGGTAGTCTGCGGGTGATTGCTCTGTTAAGTATGGGAGTAGTATTTATGGCTTTTTGGCTGGCTTATTTGAGGAAATTAGATCTGATGGAACAGATAAGTGGAGGCGGCTTTTTTATTGTTATGGTTCAGATGTTGATGATTGTTGTTTTGATTATCAGTGTCTTAGGAGTGGAGAGCACTCTATTTCATACATTTCCTATCTTTTCTGTAACTAGATTACTAGAGATTGCTGATTTTTTAAAAGGATTTGAAGGGATCTTGACAATTGTTTGGTTTCCAATCGCCTATATGACGATAGCAGGTTATTTCTTTCCCGTAGCAGTAGGAATTGGTCAATGGCTGAATTTAGAGGATTATAAACCGTTGGTCTTACCGTTGGCTTTGATTGTACTAGGAGTAGCGATGGTACCAGAGAATTTTGAAATGTTGAAGAATTCGCTTGAGGATCTGTCAATGTATCTGGTTCTTCCATTAGCTGGGCTCTTTCCGGTCTATTATTTGATTGCAAGGGTGAGAGGCGTCGGGGAAAGCGATTAATAGTTGACAGTTAACAGTGAACAGTTTACAGTTAAGATCAAAATCTTAAAAGCTTAAGACTTCTGAAAAGCCTTATATTTACAGATTTAGACTGGTTTTGAATTTAGGTTTTTAACTGTCAACTGTAAACTGTAAACTGTACACTGATATTTAGTGGCACTTTGCCACTAAATATCAATATTGATTGCGAGTCAGGCAGAGTATGTTATAATAGAAACTAAAGAGAAAATGGGGTGTTAATCATGAAATTGACTGTCTTAGGTAATCGTTCTCCGTATCCGACTAAGGATGCTGCTTGTTCAGGTTATTTACTACAATCTGGAGAGCAGAAGATCTTAATTGATGTTGGCCCGGGGACATTGAGTAATTTACAGCAGATAATCCCTTTCTATCAATTGGATGCGATCATTATCTCTCATTTACATCAAGACCATTGTTTAGATCTATTGCCGATGCATTATGGGATGGCGAAGAGTATCGAACAAGGAAAGAGAGAGGAAGCATTAGCAGTCTATCTGCCTTTTGATGGTGGGGATGAGTTGCAATTTATTCAGGCTAAGGTTGGAGATGAGTTTCATTTACAGCAGATTACTCAAGAGACGGAGCTTAAGCTAGAGAATTTAAAGGTCAGTTTTCAAAGAAGTAATCATCCTAAGGAGTGTTATGCAATCAAGGTTGATGATGGAGCTAAGCAGTTTGTCTATACTGCGGATACTGGTTGGGATGAGTCATTAGTCGAGTTCGCTATGAATGTAGATTTATTGTTAGCAGAGGCGAGCTTGTTAGAAAAAGATAGTCAGTATACAAAGGCAGGCCACTTGACTGTCAAGCAGGCTACTCAATTGGGGATTGAAGCTCAAGTTGGGAAGGTATTATTGACCCATTTTTGGCCCGAGTATGAGCAAAGTCAAGTTGCTGCTGAAATACCAGAAGCTGAAATAGAGGTAGAGTTGGCCCGAGTATTAGAGGAATATTCTTTTTAAGTGGGTTAATTACATATCTTATAATAGCTAATCTTTATAAACAACCCATTGTTGGGTTGTTTTAAAAATTTTAGTTGGTAAACAATGACGAGAATTGATGAAATCAATGGTGAATTGGTGCTTGGTATTATTTTTGCATTTGATAATGAGTGAATAATTTTAGATTTTGATTTTAACTGACAATTGTCAACTATCAATTATCAATTTTTACTAAGAGGGGTGGAAGTATGGAATTAGCTTTATTAGTTGATATTGGGAGTACATATACTAAAGCTACCGTCTTTAATTTGACAGAGCTTAGTTTAAAAGCGACGGTAAAAGCATTTACTACGATTAAAGAAGGGATAGATCAGGGTTTAAAAGAGGTTTTTGATAAGTTAACTGAACAGGGAGTTGAACTTGAAGAGATCGACCATAAGTTAGCTTGTAGCAGTGCAGCAGGTGGTTTGAAGATGGTAGCAGTAGGATTGGTACCTGAACTGACTGCGGAAGCTGCTAAACGGGCTGCTTTGGGAGCAGGGGCCAAAGTTGCTGATGTTTATTCATATGAGCTAACAGCAGATGAGATAGAGGAGATTATTGGAGCTGAACCAGATGTGATATTGTTGGCTGGAGGAACTGATGGAGGGAATCAAGATATAATTTTAGAGAATGCTAAACGGTTAGCCGAATCTGAATTGGCTGCTCCAGTGATAGTAGCAGGCAATAAAGTAGTGGCTAAGGAGGTTGAAGAGACCTTAGTGGCTGGAAGAAAAGAGGTTTATCTGACCGATAATGTAATGCCTAAGTTAGAAGAGTTGAATATTGAGCCGGCTCGTCAAAAGATTCGGGAGGTATTTTTAGAACAGATTATTTATGCTAAAGGGTTAGATCAGGTTGAAGGCTATTTAGAAGGGGTAATCATGCCGACACCTTCTGCAGTGATGAAAGCAGCAGAGTTGATTGCTGAAGGTACTGCCCATGAAGAAGGATTAGGAGAGTTGATGATTGTCGATATTGGAGGGGCTACCACTGATATTCATTCAGCGGCTAAGGGCCAACCAACTAAAGGAGGAGTCAACTTAAGAGGATTAGAAGAGCCTTATGTTAAGCGGACTGTTGAAGGGGATTTAGGGATGCGTTATAGTGCTTCATCTTTAATGGAGAGTGTTGGAGAGGAAGAGGTATTAAGTTTTGTTGAAGAGGAGTTAAAAGATCAGTTATTGGCTTATATAGATAAGATTGGAGTAGAGGTTGATTATGTACCTACTGAACAAGAAGAAAAAGAATTTGATTTAGCACTTGCCAAGGCTGCTACTAATGCTGCAATTAATAGACACGTGGGACGGATTGAGACGGTCTATAGTCCTTTTGGTCAGCAATATGTTCAGTATGGTAAGGATTTAACCAAGTTAGATTTGATAATTGGGACTGGTGGGGTAGTGGTTCATAGTGAGAAGCCGGCTGAAATTTTGGAAGAGGGATTATTTAATGAGGAAGAACCACAGATTTTGGCCCCGTTGGAACCTAAGTTGATGTTAGACCAAGATTATATCTTATCAGCGATTGGATTGCTAGCTGAGATTAAACCAAAAGAAGCTTTACAGTTATCTAAAAATTATTTAACAGAGGTTTAAGATCTATTAAACTGAGTCAAAAGGGGAGATTTTATATTTGTGTGACTGTGAGATGTGAATGATTTCTAGCGGTAAAGATAACAGTTATAAGTAGCTTTAGATAAATATTTAACCTTAAAGAGGAGCTTTATTACAATTTAGTTTAAGTTTGAGTCTAAGTCTAAGTAAGAGCTAAGCCCTTATGTTTCTAATGGTTGACTTAAACTCAGCCTTAAACTTAAGCTTTATATCAAGAATACTAATCTTTAGTGAGGGGGAGATTAAAATCAAATTGAACTTTATAAAACTCAGTCCTGCAGAGAATACTACTATCTTAATCAATAATTATCTTCAAAATAAATTATATCCTGAAGTGGCTAGTAAAGTGATGGATTATACTTATCTTAATGCAGAACAGGTTGGCTTTATTGAAAAGCCTCAAGATAGAGAATCACTCTTTAGGTTAGAGATGTCTGGAGGGGAGTTTTGTGGTAATGGAGTTTTGGCAGCAGCAGCTTTAGCCAAACATTTAGAGTTAACTTCTAATAATAATTTCAAGTTGGAATCTTCTGGAGTCAATCATCCTTTAGACTGTTATGCTGAGCAGTCTGAGCAGCATAGTTATCAGGTTAGATCAGCAATGCCTGTGGATTATAATTACCGAAACTGGAATTATAAGTTTCAAGGGCTAAAGTTAGCAGGAAGGATGGTTCAGTTTGAAGGGATCACTCATTTATTGATTGAAGATAGAGAGTTTTTAACTGATCAACTGATAGAGCAGTTACTTAAAGAGTTAGCTTCAGAGATTGATGCAGAAGCTGTAGGCTTAATTATATATAACAAGCAAGAAGGTTACTCGATTAAACCTTGTGTCTATGTCCAGCAGACTGGAAGTTTGGTCTTTGAACGAGGATGTGGCTCAGGGACTTTGGCTATGGGGATTCATTTAGCTAGGAAGAGAAAAGAGTCAATCGAAATTGATGTCAAGCAGCCAGGAGGGGTTATTAAAGTGAAGATAGTTGCTTCTGCTGGCAAGGGATTTATAGTTAAGGAGGCTTTTTTGGAAACAGAAGTCGATGTTACATGTCAAGGTACTATTTTAATTTAATAGAGTAAAAATTAAAGAAATTGACTTTTATTTGACGATGCCCTCATATAATTAAATTACAACATTCTGATAGAATAGGATATAAAAATTAATTGAGCTAATTGATTTTTAATTAAATAATTGAAGGGGGATTATAAAATGGAATTTGATGTTTCTAAAGCTATGAAATTTACTTTGTCTGATGAATTGCCAGAAATGCCTGAATTTGAAGAGGGAATTCGTAGGGCACCTAAAAGGGAACTTAATTTAAATCAAGATGAGATGAAAGTTGCTTTAAAGAATGCTTTAAGGTATATCCCACCTAAGTTGCATCACAAGTTGGCTCCGGAATTTATGGAGGAGTTATTGACGCACGGAAGAATTTATGGTTATCGATATCGTCCTAGTGGAAATATTAAGGCTAAGCCTATTGATGAATATGAAGGAAGAACGACAGAAGGTAAGGCATTACAATTAATGATCGATAATAATTTGGATTTTGATATTGCACTTTATCCTTATGAGCTAGTGACATACGGTGAGTCTGGTCAGGTATGCCAAAACTGGATGCAGTATAGATTGATTATGAAATACTTGCAGGAGATGACTGAGGATCAGACTTTAGTAGTTCAATCTGGTCATCCATTGGGTTTATTCCCATCTAAACCGGATGCTCCACGGGTAATATCTACTAATGGCTTAATGGTAGGAATGTTCGATAATGATGAAGCATTCAATAAAGCAGCAGCTATGGGAGTTGCTAATTATGGACAGATGACTGCTGGTGGTTGGATGTATATTGGCCCGCAGGGAATAGTACATGGTACTTATATTACATTACTTAATGCAGGTCGGAAGTTTTTAGGAAATGACAAAGATGAAGACTTAGCTGGTCAGTTCTATATTACTTCTGGTTTGGGTGGTATGAGTGGAGCTCAAGCTAAAGCAATAGAGATTGCTGGAGGAGTTGGAGTGATCGCTGAAGTTGATATGTCTAGAATCAAGACACGACATGAACAAGGTTGGTTAAGTGAGTTTACGGATGATTTAGATGAGATTTTTGACTGGGTAGCAGAATATCAGGAAAAAGGCGAAGCAGTCTCAATTGCTTATCATGGTAATGTAGTTGACTTATTAGAGTATGTTGTTGAAAATAATATTAAGGTAGACTTATTATCTGATCAGACTTCTTGCCATGCTGTTTATTCAGGTGGCTATCACCCAGTAGGATATAATTTTGAAGAAGGTAGAGAGTTATTGAATACTGATCCTGCTAAGTTTAGAGAAGAGGTAGATCAGACATTAAGAAAGCATTATGGTTTCATTGAAGAGTTGGTAGATCGAGGTTCTTACTTCTTTGATTATGGTAATAGCTTTATGAAGGCTGTTTATGATGCTGGGGTCAAAGAGATAGCTAAAAATGAAGCAGATCCAAGCCAAGGATTTATCTTCCCATCTTATGTAGAAGATATAATGGGGCCAATCTGTTTTGATTATGGCTATGGGCCATTTCGTTGGGTATGCTTAAGTGGTAAGGATGAAGACTTAAGAAAGACTGATGAAGCTGCTAAAAGCTGTATTGATCCAGACAGAAGAGCACAAGATTATGATAATTATCAGTGGATTAATGATGCTGAAGAGAATGATCTGGTAGTAGGTTCAAAAGCTAGAATCTTGTATGCTGATGGTCAAGGACGGGTTGAGATTGCACTTAAGTTTAATGAATTGGTTCGTAAAGGTGAGATTGGCCCGGTGATGCTAGGACGTGATCATCATGATGTTAGTGGAACGGATTCTCCATTTAGAGAAACAGCTAATATTAAGGATGGTAGTAATGTAATGGCTGAGATGTCTGTGCAGTGTTTTGCTGGAAACTGTGCTCGAGGAATGACTTTAGCTGTAGAGAGTAATGGTGGTGGAGTTGGTATTGGTAAATCATTCAATGGTGGTTTTGGTTTAGTACTTGATGGAAGTAAGAAGGTTGATGAGATTATCAAATCAGCTTTAGATTGGGATGTTCACGGCGGAGTTGCTAGAAGAGCTTGGGCTAGAAACGAACATGCAATTGAAACTATGCAAGATTGGAATCAAAGAAATGAAGGTAGAGGTCATGTAACAATTCCTTATCGACCAGAAGAAGGATTGGTTGAGGGTATCGTTGCTGATTATTTAGATAAAGAGTAATGATTGAGTTGGCAGTTAACAGTGAACAGTTTACAGTTAAAACTCAAAAGCTAAAAAATAGAGACCTCTAAAAAGCCCTATGCCTACAGGTTTATATGCTTTTTGATTTTAAGGATTTAATGTTCTTAACTGTCAACTGTAAATCGTAAACTGTACACTGATATATAAAGGGGGAGAAAAGATGAGTTTTTCTGATTATACTTTAAATGAATTTGTAGAAGAATTAGCTAGCAAATCATCTACGCCAGGTGGAGGAAGTACTGCGGGATTAGGTGGAGCTTTAGCCTCTGCGTTAGCTTTGATGGTGATTAGGTTGACTAAGGATTCTGAGATAGAGCAATTTACTACTGAGTTAGAAGATCTAAAATCCGAAGCATTAAGGTTGATTGATGAAGATTCTGAGAGCTTCGATAAGGTGATGGCTGCTTTTAGATTACCTAAGGAGACTGAAGCAGAGCAAGAAGAGCGGAGTAAGCAGATTCAAGAAGCATTAAAGGGAGCTAGTATTACACCACTTAATACAATGAAATTAGGTCTCAAGGTCTTAGAGATTGCCAGGGAGGTAGCTACGGAAGGAAATCCTAATGCAGCTTCTGATATAGGAGTAGCTGGATTGATGGCTCTAAGTACGGTTAAAGGTGGTAGCTATAATGTTTTAATCAATGCTGAGTCGTTAAAAGATGAAAAAGTTGCTACAGAGTTAAAAGATGAAGCTAGTGAGATAATTTCTAAGTCAGAACGATTAGCTGCTGAGATTGAAGAGATTGTTGAGAGTAAGATTTAATTACAAAATAGCTTAAGTTTAAGGTTGAGGTTAAGTCAATCATTAAAAAAATAAGGGTTTAGCTCTTACTTAAACTCATACTTAACCTTAAACTTAATTCTAAAGGAGTGTTAATAATGAGTCAGATATTAGAATGTATTCCTAACTTCAGTGAAGGAAGAGATGAAGAAAAGATAGAGAAGATTGTAGAACCATTTAAGCAGACTGATGGGGTTAAGTTACTGGACTATTCAGCGGATAAAGATCATAATCGACTTGTAGTTACGATGATTGGAAGTCCAGCTGGTTTGAAGAGATCTATGTTAGAGGCAATGGAAATAGCTATTGATCTGATCGATATGAATGAGCATACAGGAGAGCATCCAAGAATGGGAGCAGTAGATGTAGTACCATTTACTCCAGTTCGGAATGTAAGCATGGAAGAAGCTGTAGAGATATCAAAAGAGGTAGCTCAAGAGGCTGCTGAAAAGTTTGATCTTCCTATCTATTTCTATGAAGATGCTGCGACAAGTCCTGAACGAAAGAATTTAGCTGACATTCGACGGGGTGAATATGAAGCGATGGCTGAGAAGGTACAACAACCAGAATGGAAGCCAGATGTTGGCCCGGCTAAAGTTCACCCAACTGCAGGAGCTACCGTGATAGGAGCTCGGATGCCGTTAGTAGCTTATAATGTCAATCTTGATACAGATGATTTGGAACTTGCAAATAATATTGCTCGCAAGATTCGTCACTCTGGTGGAGGTTTGAGGTATTGTAAGGCTATCGGTATTGATTTGAGTGAGAGAGGTATTGTTCAGGTGTCTATGAATTTAACAAATTATACTAAAACTTCACTGTATCAAGCATTTGAAATGATCAAATTTGAAGCTAAAAGATATGGTGTCAATATTATCGGTAGTGAGCTAATTGGGTTATTACCTGCTCAAGCATTATTTGATGTAGCAGAATATTATTTAGGAGTTGAAGACTTCTCTCCAGAACAGATAATGGAAAATAGATTATTGGAGGATCTATAATGAAGAATGTAGTGGTCAAGAATGCTGGAGAACTAATTACCTGTCAGGGCCAAGCTCCTAAGACTGGTTCTGAGATGAATGAACTAGGGATTATTACTGATGGTGCAGTAGTAATTAAAGGTGGTCTGATTACTCAAGTAGGTAAGACAGATGAGATTTTAAAAAATATTAATATAGAAGAATTTGAAGTTATTGATGCTGCTGGGAAACCTGTGTTACCAGGGTTTATTGATTCTCACACTCATTTTGTATTTGGGGGTTATAGAGCAGATGAGTATAGTTGGAGATTGCAGGGAGTACCTTATACTGAAATTATGGAACGAGGCGGAGGGATTATCAACTCTGTAGCAGGTACTCGAGAGGCTTCTTTTGAAGAGTTAAAAGAGAGTGCTTGGAAGAGATTAGACTCTATGCTTTCCTTTGGAGTAACTACTACTGAAGGAAAGAGTGGTTATGGTCTTGAGCTAGAGACTGAATTAAAGCAGTTAAGGGTAATGAAAGAATTACAAGAGGAACATAAGGTAGATATTAGCCCTACTTTTATGGGTGCCCATGCTATTCCTTCTGAATATGAAGGGCGGTCTGGAGAATTCATAGATTATTTGATAGAAGAAGTTATGCCTCTAGCAGTTGAAGAAGGTGGAGCAGAATTTTGTGATATTTTCTGTGATCAGGGAGTATTTACAGTAGATGAAGCTCGTAAACTTTTATTAAAAGGGCAAGAGTTAGGATTGAAGGCAAAGATTCATGCTGATGAAATTGCTCAAGTTGGAGGAGCAGAATTGGCAGCAGAGCTAGGAGCAGTCTCAGCTGATCATTTACTTAAAGCTTCTGATGAAGGAATAAAGTTGATGGCTGAAGAGGGTGTAATAGGTACTTTGCTACCGATTACTGCTTTTAGTCTTAAAGAGCCTTATGCTCGGGGGAGATATATGATCGATAATGGGCTGCCAGTAGCTTTGGCTACAGACTTTAATCCTGGTAGCTGTTATTCAGAATCAATTCCACTGCTAATTGCTCTTTCTACATTACAGATGGAATTGACTTTAGAGGAAGTAATAACAGCCTTAACTATTAATGCAGCAGCTGCTATTGATAGAGATGCTAAGATAGGTAGTATTGAGGTAGGAAAAGCAGGGGATTTAGTAATTCTTGATGCTCCTTCTTATACTCATTTGGCATATCATATCGGAGTTAATATTGTAGATAAGGTTATTAAGAATGGTCAGTTGGTAGTGAACGGTTAATTAAATATAAGGTTTATTAATTATAATATGCTAGGTTTGGCAAATCTTTTAGATGAGCAAACCTAGCATATTTTGTTGTTTAGAAATACAATTAGGTATTATGAATAAAATAACATCAATTATTATTTGAAATTATGTTATTAACAGGATAGAATAAACATGGAACATCCAAAAAACAGAAATAACGACATTTTACACAGGAGGGGCTAATAAAGATGTTAAAGGTTGAGCTACTGGGAATACCAAAGGTAAGTTTAAATGGAGAAGTTATCGATTTTCCTTATAAAAAGGTTGAAGCCCTCTTTTATTATCTGATAGTAAAAAAGAAAGTAATGAGGGAGAAGGTGGCCTCTTTATTGTGGGGGGATATGTTAGATAGTAAGGCTAAAAAGAACCTTCGTAATGCTCTTTATCAACTTAAAAAGGTTGTAGGAGATGAAATTCTTTTAACTCCAGATCGATTTACTATTGTCGTTAATGATGATTATGATTTGAGTTTAGATTTAGATGTTTTTGAAACTGGTAGTGCCCAAGAGATTATTCAAGTTTATCAAGGGGAATTCCTGAATAATTTTTTAATTAAAAATGCAGCTACCTTTACAGATTGGATTTTTGAAGAAAGAAGTTATTATCGACAATTATATATCAGCTCCTTAAAGAATTATATTAATAGTCTCAAAGATCAAGAGAAATTGAGCGAAGCAATCGATCATGTACAGCTATTAATTAAAATTGATGAATTTGATGAGGCTGCTTATCGTGATTTGATGAAATTACATGCTAAGCAAGGTGCTATAGCTAAAGCGGTGGATACTTATAAAGATTTAGAGAAGCGGTTAGAGCAAGAATTAGGAATTACCCCTGATAAAAAGACTAGGCAGCTTTTGCAAAAGATTAGAGAAAACTCACTTAATAAAATTGAGGATTGTGCGATAAAAAGCAATAATTTTATTGCTCGAGAAAAAGAATTAAAGAGGTTGACAGATAACTTATATAGGTTTTTAAGGGATAAAGAAAGCTATTCTTATTTGGTGACTGGGGAAGCGGGAGTTGGAAAGACTGCTTTAGTTAAGCAAGTATTATCTATGCTTGAAGTAGATGACTGTTTAGTTTTAAAAGCTAACTGCTTTCAAGCAGAAGAGCGGTATATCTTTAAGCCGTGGCAGAATATCTTACAACAGCTTAAAGGTAAGATCAATTTTGAACAGATAAATACTTCTTTGCCTTGGAAGAAGATAATTTCTTTTCTATTCCCTTCGTTTCTAGCTGAAGAGGAGGAGTTATTACCTAAAGAAATCTTTAATTTTCAATCCATCCAGAGCCAATCCGCTATAGAGGCCCTTATCTTTCTTTTGAAGGAAGCAGCTAAAGAGAAAAAGTTACTGTTTGTCTTTGAAGATTTACAGTGGTGTGATGATAAGAGTCTTTTTTTATTAAGGGATTTAATCCAAGAGCAAGAGCAGAATATTTTAGTTATGGCAACATCTCGTAATGAACGAAAAGAAAGAGTAGAAAGGATATTTTCAAATTTAAAGAGATATGAACTTATGAAAGAGGTTAAGCTAGGTCGGTTAACTTTATCCGAAACTGAAGAACTTACCCAAGCTACATTGCCAAATTATAATTTTTCCCAAGAAGTATTAATGAAGATTTATCAAGAGACAGAGGGCAATACTTTCTTTTTAGTTGAAGCTTTAAATTTATTAGAAGAAGAAGGGGCAGATGCTTTATCCCAGTTACTTACTACTAAGACTAAAGATATTTTAAGAAATAGAGTCCAATCAGTTTCTCAAGAAGCACAGAAAATCTTAAAGTTAATCTCTGTCTGTTTTGATCAGGTTAGTTATGATTTATTGTCAGCTATTAGCGGTAAAAATGATCTTGAATTAATAGAGTTACTTGAAGAATTAGAGAATCATTATTTAATTGAAGAGCTAGCTGGGAAGAAAGGGCAAGGGCCAGCTTATAAGTTTACTCATTCAAAAATACGTCAGTTTATTTATAAAGAACAATCTTTTTCCAGGGCCAACTTACTTCACAAAAGGATTGCTCAACTGCTAGAAGAACGGTTGCAGTCTGGAGTTGGAGTACGAGATCAGTACCTTAAATTAATATATCATTATTCTCGAGCTGGAGATAAGTTAAAGCAGTTAGAATATTTAATTAAAGAAGCAGAGGTCTACTTTCATCATACCCATGAACTTTTTCCAGTTAATAATGATAAAAATTTAGAGAAAAGTAGAATTTTATCACTCAATCAAGACGAATCAAGGCGGTATTTGGTTGAGATTGAAGGGTTGTTACAAGAGGTAGAACAAGAAAAGGGTAGAATACCTTTATTACGAAAGATGGAAGTTAAATTCTTAATGATGAGAGCTTCTTTTTTAATCTGTGAGGGAGAGTATGAGCAGGCTATTTCTGATGTTAAAGAGATGATTACTGAAGCTAAGTCAGTAGATGACTGGTCAAGTATATTAATGGGGTATCAGAAGTTGGTTGGAATAGGAATCCAAAAAGAAGATATTTCTTTGTTAGAAGATAATGCAGAAAAGATGTATAACTTAGCTGAAAATATGAAAAATGATGTAAAAATGGGACTAGCCTTACGCTTTTTGGGAATCGTTAAAATTTATAAAAAGAATTATAAAGCAGCTGAAAGGTTATTTAATCAATCATTAAGGACTTTTAAGGAAGCCCAAACGTTGGGAACTAAATATACTTTAAGTATTGCTGCCGTATTTAATTATTTGGGAGAGGTTAAAAGGCATCAAGGGCAATTTACTGAGGCTATTAATTATTATGAACGTGGAATTAACCTTTGTGAAGAGCAAGATATTCTCTGTGGCCTTGGAATCTTTTATACCAATGCTGGACAAGTTCTTTATCAGCTTAAAGATTATAACAAAGCCCGAGCCTATTTTGAAAAGTCTTTAGATATTTTTGGGCAATTGAAGACAATTTGGGGCTATTCCACGATTACTAATGGTTTTATGGCTTTACTTTCTATTAGAGCCAATAATTATGAGCAAGCTTATCAGTACTTAAAGACTGCTGATGCTGTTATTAAACAGTATCATAAGAGATATTGGGTTGGAATTTTGTATCGGGTCAAGGCTGAAATTGCTAGCAAAATGAGAAAAGATAGTGAGTTAAAAAGGAAGTTTAAAGATTATTTAGATCAAAATTATAGTGACTATGCAGAACAAGCTTCCTTGATTTTAGAAGAAATAGGGGCCAACTATGAGGTCAAGTTAGTACAAGGTGACTTTAATAAGGTTGAATAATTTTGACGTCTAATTGACGATTACTTGTTAATATATAAATGAGCAAATAGTCTAAATCTTTAGCAAAATTACTAATAAGTTTTTGAAACTAGTGGATATATATGAAGAATTTAAGGTTTTAAAGAGGAGGTGATAATAAAAGCTAGGAGCTAGTCTAAAGAAATAATATCAAAGAGGGGGTATTACTTTGTTAACTAATCCTGTTGTTGTTTCAGTACTTGTAATGACTGTTTTGTGTTTGTTAAAGCTAAATGTAATTTTATCTTTAATAGTAGCTGGTCTTGTTGGTGGAGGATTAGCCGGAATGCCAATCGATGAAACGATGTCAACTTTAATTGGTGGGATGGGTGGTAATGCTGAAACTGCTTTAAGTTATATTCTGTTAGGTGCTTTAGCTGCTGCTGTTCAAAAGACAGGAGTTGCTATGATCTTAGCTAAAAAGATAGCTAGTTGGGTTAAGGGTAAAGGAATGATTTTGGTTGGAATCATTGCATTTATCTCTATGTTCTCTCAAAATCTGATTCCAGTTCATATTGCTTTTATTCCAATTTTGATTCCGCCTTTGATTGGTGTTATGAATAGATTGAAGATAGATAGAAGGGCTGTTGCTTGTGCTTTGACATTTGGATTGAAGGCTCCTTATGTAGCTATCCCTGCTGGTTTTGGATTGATTTTCCATAATATTATCAGGGATGAAATGATAGCTAATGGGATGGAAGTAGCTACACCTATGATCTGGAGAGTAATGTGGATACCTGGTTTAGGGATGTTATTAGGATTGCTTGTGGCAATCTTCTTTACTTATAGAAAGGATAGAGAGTATAGTCCACTACAAGAATCTAACTTAGGAATTCAAGATGATGCTATTGCTGAAATGGCTGCTACAACAGAGGATGTAAAGATGACTGGAGTTCATTATGCATCATTAGTAGGAGCTGGTGCTGCTTTAGTTATTCAATTACTGACTGATTCTTTACCTTTAGGAGCCATGGTTGGTCTTGGTATTATGCTAGTTTTTAGAGCAATTAAATGGGAAGATATCGATGAGTTGATACAAAGTGGAATTGGAATGATGGGCTTTGTAGCATTTGTAATGTTAGTAGCTTCTGGTTATGGAGAAGTAATTAGAGAGACTGGTGGAGTAGATTTATTGGTGGACACAGCCTCAGGAATGATGGGTGGGAGTCAACTGATCGCAGCAATAATTATGGTTTTGGTAGGATTAGTAGTCACAATGGGAATTGGAACTTCTTTTGGAACTATTCCTATTTTAGCAGCGATTTATGTTCCTTTAGCATCTGCTACTGGATTCAGTCCAATGGCTACTATTGCTTTGATCGGTACTGCTGCAGCGTTAGGTGATGCTGGATCTCCTGCTTCAGATAGTACTCTAGGGCCAACGGCCGGTCTGAATATAGATGGACAACATGATCACATCTGGGATACTTGTGTTCCTACTTTCTTACACTTTAATATTCCAATTATGATCTTTGGAATTATAGCAGCATTGATATTTTAATTATGTCTAATAATCAACTAATTTTCAGGGGAGTAATGGACTACTTCCCTGAAATATTTAGTTTGTCACTTGATAAAAAGATCCTAAAAATTAATAATTTAAAGGTCTGATATACCAACTAATTATTATATTAATAATAACTTATTTCCCAGCATTAATCATTACAATATAAAATAAAAAGATGGTTTTTAATTTTATCTAAAAAAAATTAAGGAGTAGATAATATGAATCCTATTTTAATTGATGGTAATAGTTTAACTTTAGAAGATGTAATTAAGGTTGCTAGAGAAGGAGTAAAGGTCGAACTAACAGATGATGCTGTCAAGAAAGTGAAGGAAGCTAGAGCAGTAGTCGATCATTTCGTTGAACAAGAAGAGGTTGTTTATGGAATTACTACTGGCTTTGGAGAACTCAGTAATGTTTATATATCTAAAGATAAGACTGAAGATTTACAGAAGAATTTAATTATTAGCCATTCATGTGCAGTTGGTGAAGCATTTGAAGAAGAAGTAGCTCGAGCAGTAATGCTTCTAAGGGCCAACGCTCTTGCTAAGGGAGTATCAGGGATTAGATTAAAGACTTTAAATACATTAATTGAGATGCTTAATCAAGGGGTACATCCTGTGATTCCTCAACAGGGTTCTTTAGGTGCTAGTGGAGATTTGGCTCCATTATCTCATATGGTATTGGTTATGTTTGGTGAAGGAGAAGCATTTTATCAAGGTGAAAGAATCTCTGGAAAAGAAGCAATGGAAAAGGCTGGTATAGAGCCAGTTCAGCTTAAAGCTAAAGAAGGATTGGCCTTGATTAATGGAACTCAGATTATGACTGCTGTAGGAGCATTGACCGTTTATGATGCTATTAACTTAGCTAAGATAGCAGAGATTTCTTCAGCTTTAACAGTCGAAGCATTGAATGGAATTACTGATGCGTTTGATGAAAAGGTTCATCAAGCTAGACCACATAAACATCAGATTAATTGTGCTAAAAACTTATTGAAGTTGACAGAAGGTAGCGAATCTACAACTAGACAAGGGGAAGTAAGAGTTCAAGATGCATATACCTTAAGATGTCTACCACAGATTCATAGTGCTAGTAAAGATGCTATTGAATATGTCAAAGAGAAGGTTGAGGTTGAAATCAATTCTGCAACCGATAACCCTTTGATCTTTGCTGAAGAGAATCAAGTTATCTCTGGTGGTAACTTCCACGGACAGCCGATGGCTTTACCGCTTGATTTTTTAGGGATGGCTTTAGCAGAATTAGCTAATGTTGCAGAAAGAAGGATAGAGCGGCTTGTAAATCCAACCTTAAGTGGTTTGCCACCATTTTTAATCGATGATGGTGGGGTTAACTCTGGCTTTATGATTACTCAATATTCAGCAGCATCATTGGTCTCTGAAAATAAGGTGCTGGCCCATCCAGCTAGTGTTGATTCGATTCCATCTTCAGCCAATAAAGAGGATCATGTAAGTATGGGAACTACTGCTGCCAGACAGACCAAGCAGATTTTAGATAATGCGAAAAATGTCTTAGCAATTGAATTGATGGCAGCAGCTCAAGCAATAGATTTAAGAATTGAAGCTGAGCAGTTAGGAAAAGGAACCCAAGTTGCTTACAAAAAAATTAGAGAAAGTATAGATAAATTGACTGAAGATAGAATCATGTATCTAGATATTAACCAATCTGCTTCTTTAATTGAAGAAAATGTTATAGTTGAAGCTGTAGAAGAAGCAGTAGGTCAATTAGATTAAAGTATAATAATAAAAAATTTGAAGATAAACTAGAAGCATCCTTGGGGGAGGGTGCTTCTAGTTTTTTGTTGATAAGTTTTTGAATTACTTAAACTTAGACTTATTCTTAGACTATGGCCGAAGGCCATTTTGTTTAGCATCCATATTGCACAGCACTAAATTTTTTGTTACGTAATAAGTTATAAATCTCAGTATATTTTTTAGAATATTTTTCATCTGTTTTAGAGATGTCAATATTATCTAAAATTTCTGTCGTCAATTTATCAATTTTGTAATCTTTAGGAGTAGGTGTTTCTACTTGATTCATATTTGTTCCCTCCTTTCTTTATCCAATTTAGATTAGTTTATAGTTTTAAATTTAGATATCTATTTAAATTGCTCTTAACTAATTTATTCGACATGGCTTACAAAAATCCTTTATTGCTTTAAAGAATTATCGTAAGAAAACAAAATTGAGTCTAAGGTTAAGTTTAAGACTAAGTCAATCATAAAAAAGCATAAAAGTTTAGGGCTCTTACTTAACCTCAACCTTAACCTTAAACTTAAATTTATAAATTGACCTTTATTTGACGTTGATACTTTATGATTAACTTAAAATATATTTTAAGTAGGGATTGGGTTAATCACTTTAATAAATTATTATTTTTCAATCAGATAACCCATTCAATATTGATTTAAACTTATTATAATTGAGTAATTTATTTTGATTATGTTGAAAATATTGAATAAGGAGTCTGCTAGAAGGTTTAAATGGTTGTTTATTACACAAAATCAGTTAAGTAATTAATTTTTTTAAGAATGGTATCTAACTTGCATTAAGATTTTAGTAGAGGTATGATTATGTATAGTGAGCTTACAATAAAGATTAAATTTTTGATATTTTTGCTTACAATAAAATTAGATTAGAGGTGGGAGAGTCTATGGTAGAAAAGAAGACGGTTGTAATGGGGGTTATTGGTTCAGATGTTCATGCAGTAGGCAATAGAATTTTAGAAGAAGCGTTTACAAAAGCAGGCTTTGATGTTGTCAATATTGGGGTGTTGGCCCCGCAAGAAGAGTTTATTAATGCTGCTATTGAAACAGATGCAGATGCTATTTTGGTTTCTTCACTGTATGGTCATGGAGAACTTGATTGCAAAGGGTTTAGAGCTAAATGTGTTGAAACCGGCTTGGATGATATTATATTATATGTTGGTGGTAATTTAGTAGTTGGTAAGCAGGAGTGGGAACCAACTGAGAAAAAGTTTTTAGAGATGGGATTTGATAGGGTCTATCCTCCAGGTACATTACCTGAAGAGCCAATTGCTGATTTGAGGCAGGATTTAGGAATAAATAATGAAACTAATCAGGAGGGAAAGTAGAATGGAACTAAAAAATCAGAAGTGGGACTTAGAAAAATTCAACCAAATTAGAGCAGAAGTTTTAGGGCAATGGCCGACAGGAGACGCAGTAGATTTAGATGAAGCTATTGCTTATCATAAAAATTTAGCACCAGAGAAGGTGATGGCTAATAAATTAGCAACAGCTAAAAAAGAAGGGGTTTCTTTAATTCAGCCGCGAGCAGGAGTAGCTTTGATTGATCAACATATTGAGCTATTACAGTTTTTAAGGGAAGAAGGAAGAGCGGATGTATTACCGACTACGATCGATAGTTATACTAGACAGAATAATTATCAAGAAGCAGCGGATGGGATTGAGGAGAGCCGTAATGAAGGTAGATCATTATTAAATGGATTTCCAGCGGTTAATCATGGAGTTGACGGTTGTAGACAGCTAGTTGAAGCTTTAGATGCTCCATTGCAGGTTAGACATGGTACTCCAGATGCTAGATTATTAGCTGAGATTACTTTAGCAGGTGGATTTACTGATTATGAAGGGGGAGGAATCTCTTATAATATCCCTTATGCTAAGGATGTCTCAATAGAACAGACATTATATGATTGGCAGTATGTTGATCGTTTGATTGGACTTTATGAAGAGCGGGGAGTCAAGATCAATCGTGAGCCGTTTGGCCCGTTGACTGGAACTTTAGTACCACCTTCTGTTTCTCATAGTGTAGCAATTATAGAGGCATTATTGGCCGTTGAACAGGGGGTTAAGAATCTAACTTTAGGATATGGTCAGTGTGGTAATTTGATTCAGGATGTTGCTGCGATTAAGACTTTAGAGGAATTGGCGGAAGAATACTTAGCTGATTATGATGATATAATGTTGACTACAGTCTTTCATCAATGGATGGGTGGTTTCCCTCAAGATGAAGCACAAGCTTTTGGAGTTATTTCGTGGGGAGCTGCTACAGCTGCTTTAGCTAAAGCAACTAAGGTTATTGTTAAGACACCACATGAAGCGTTAGGGATTCCAACTAAAGAAGCAAATGCCCAAGGTTTAAGAACTACTAAGCAGTTGATCAATATGCTTAAAGATCAAGAGTTTGCTTCTAATGGCAGATTAGAAAAAGAAAAAGAGATGATTAAAAAAGAGACTAGACAGATTTTAGATCGGGTCTTTGAGTTAGGTGATGGTGATATAGCTCAAGGTACGGTTAAAGCTTTTACATCAGGGATTATAGATATACCTTTTGCACCAAGTAGGTATAATGCTGGTAATATCTTGCCTGCTAGAGATAATGAAGGAGCAGTAAGATATTTAAATCCAGGTAATCTACCTTTCTCAGATGAAGTATTAGAATTTAATCAAGCTAAATTAGAAGAGCGTGGAAAAGAGGAGTTACGAGAGCCTAACTTCCAGATGGTAATTGATGATATTTATGCTATCGGTAAGGGTAAACTAGTAGGAAGACCGCGGGAGTAATAGTTGACGGTTGACAGTTAACGGTTGACGGTTAAGAGCAAAATTTTGTTTTATTTGGTCTTGATTTTGAGGTTTTAAAAGGGTTTAACTGTACACTGTAAACTGTACACTGTAAACTAGAACGAGAGTGCAGAAAAATTTAAAGTTATGCTAGAAATTGAGATGATGGAATTAAATTCAGTTAAAAGTAGTGAATAGTAAACAGGGGGGGATTAAGATGAAAATTAAGCAAGTAATTACTTCTCCAGGAATGACAGGATTTTATTTTGATGATCAGCAAGCGATTAAGGATGGTGCTGAAAATGATGAATTCTCTTATGTAGGTCAAGCTAAGACTGAAGGATTTAGTTCAATTCGTCAAGCTGGAGAATCAATTTCAGTAATGCTTATTTTAGAAGATGATCAAGTAGCTTATGGTGATTGTGCGGCAGTTCAGTATTCTGGAGCTGGAGGAAGAGATCCATTATTTTTGGCCCAGGAGTTTATTCCAGTGATTGAAGAAGAGATTGCCCCTCATTTAATTGGAAGAGAGTTAGATTCTTTTAAGGAATTAGCAGAGGAGATCGAGCAATTTTCTAGAGATGGAGAGAGGTTACACACAGCAATTCGCTATGGTATCACTCAAGCACTATTGGATGCAGTGGCTAAAGCTAAGCGAAAGACGATGACAGAGATAGTAGTTGAAGAATATGATTTAGAATTGATTGCTAAGCCTGTACCGATCTTTACCCAGACTGGTGATGATAGATATGTTAACGTTGATAAGATGGTGATTAAGCATACAGATGTAATGCCTCATGCGTTGATCAATAATGTTGAAGAGAAGCTAGGTGAAGACGGGGAGAAGTTATTAGAGTATGTTAGCTGGTTAAAGAAGAGAGTTAGGAAGTTACGACCGAGCTCAGACTATCTACCTATCTTTCATATAGATGTCTATGGTACGATCGGTCTAGCATTCGATAATGATCCGCAGCAGATGGCAGATTATTTAGAAGAGTTGGCCCAGGCTGCCAAGCCACATACTCTCAGAATTGAAGGGCCAATGGATTCTGGTAGCAGAGAACAACAGATTAAGGATATGAAGGCTTTAAGGGAAGAAGTCCAAAACAGAGAGATAGCAGTCGAATTGGTGGCTGATGAATGGTGTAATACCCTTGAAGATATCAAGATGTTTGTTGATCAAGAGGCAGCAGATGTTGTCCAGATTAAGACACCTGATCTAGGTGGAATTAATAATACAATAGAAGCGGTATTATATTGTAAAAAGAATGATGTAGGAGCTTATCAGGGCGGAACCTGTAATGAAACGGATCGTTCTGCTCAAGTCTGTGTTAATTTAGCCTTGGCAACCAGACCTGATCAGATGTTAGCTAAACCAGGAATGGGTGTTGATGAAGGATTTATGATCGTTAAAAATGAGATGGAGCGAGTCTTGGCTTTACTTAAAACTAGATCTTAATTACAATATTGTGTCACTTTCGATATGTTATTAATATGAGGAAAGTTTCTCGTTCGGAAAGATTTTTTCTGAGTTTCTAAGACTCACCTTCAATCAAACAAGAGCAAGTTAATTTTAAAATAGGAAAATTAACTAATTCATGCTCTAATTTGATTTTCGGTTCATCAAGAAACTAAACGAAAAAATCTAGATGTCACTGCGAAACATTCCTCATGATAGTTTGGATTTGTTTTTATGGTTTTAATGATTTTAACTGTCAACTGTACACTGTACACTGTAAACTGTCAACTGATAAAGAAAGGTGGGATGAATAATATGAAAGAAATTAGAGTTCTATCCCCAACAGCAATTTTGGGTTATGGATTTCCAGTTGAATCCTTTGAACGTGGATTAGATAAAGAACCAGATCTGATTGCAGTCGATGCTGGTTCAAGTGACCCTGGCCCTTATTACTTAGGGGCAGGAGTTTCTTTTACAGATAAGACCGCTGTTAAAAGGGATCTTAAATTAATGATCAAGGCTGGACAAGAAAAGGATATTCCTGTAATTGTAGGAACTGCTGGAGGTGCAGGAGCTGCTTCTCATTTGGAGTGGTGTACTGAGATTGTAGAGGAGATTGCTCAAGAGGAAGATTTAAGTTTTAAATTAGCGACTATTCAAGCTGAACAGGAGCAAGAGTTTATCTTAGAGAAGTTTCAAGCAGGACAGATAAGTCCGTTATATCCTGCTCCAGAGCTGACTGAGAAAGAGCTAAAAAGTAGTACTAGAATTGTAGGTCAGATGGGAGTAGAGCCTTTTATTGAAGCTTTAGATCAAGAAGCAGAGGTAATTATTGCTGGAAGGGCCTATGATCCGACGGTCTTTGCTAGCTTCTGTATTAGAGAAGGTTTGCCAGCAGGTTTGGCACTACATATGGGTAAAATTATGGAGTGTGCATCGATAGCAGCAAATCCTGGTAGTGGTAGTGATGCTATGTTCGGTATCTTGCGTGATGACCATTTTCTGTTAGAACCGTTAAATCCGAAGCGAAGATGTACTACTACTTCAGTAGCAGCTCATACCCTATATGAAAAGACCAATCCAACTAAACTTCCAGGACCAGGTGGGGTTATTGATTTATCAGAAACTGAATTTGAACAGTATGATGAGCGGACTGTCAAAGTGAGCGGAAGTAAGTTTGTTGCTGCTGATGAGTATACCATCAAGTTAGAAGGAGCTAAACAGGTTGGTTATCGAACGGTATCGATTGCAGGGACTAGAGATCCAATTATGATTGAGCAGCTAGATCATATTATTGAAGTAGTTAAAGAAACAGTTGAAGATAACTTTGTTGACTTAGCTGCTGATGATTATCATTTGCTCTTTAGGATTTATGGTCGAGATGGAGTAATGGGTAACCTCGAGCCAGAGCAAGAGGTATCAGGTCATGAGGTAGGAATTATTATTGAGGTTGTAGCTAAGAGCCAAGAATTAGCCAATACAATCTGTAGTTTTGCTCGTTCAACGATGTTGCACTATGGTTATCCAGGTCGGGTAGCTACTGCAGGGAATCTAGCTTTTCCTTATTCTCCATCAGATTTGAAAGCAGGAGAGGTTTATGAATTTAATGTACATCATTTGATTAAGGTCGATGATCCGACAGAATTATTTCCAGTTCAGATAGAAGAGGTAGGTGAGACAATTGGCTGAAGCTAAAAATATCAGAGAATTGGTTGATGTTGTGCGGAGTAAGAATGCTGGCCCGTATGAATTGACTTTTGATCTGATCTTTAAGAGTTTTGAGATTTATGAACAGGTAAAGAAGTCAGGAGTGATCAATGAAGAGTTGATTGCTCAACTGTATGGTATAGATTTAGAGCAAGTGATTTCAGTAATTAATTATGATCCAGCTAAAGCGATCAAGGCAACAATTGTTCGACCTTACTCTTCAGGAGCAATTGGAGAGCGGGATGTTTATGGAGCTCAACAACATGCACCTTTGTTGAATATAGAAGTGCCAATTCAATAATGATAATAATAAAGGCTATATCAGTTTTTTTCTGGTATGGCCTTTATAGCTTAAGTTTAAGGTTGAGTTTAAGTTTAAGTCTAAGCCAACCGTTAAAAACATAAGGGTTTAGGTTTTACTTGAACTTAGACTTAGCTTTAAACTTAGCATTAAGTGTAACGATTATTCTGCTACCTATAAAGATTAAATGATTAGATAAAGGGATTTATTCTACTTTACCGAAATAGGTTTAAGTAGATTAAAGCTTTAATAAATAAGCTAGAGGTGGCAGAGTAAATGGAACAGAAGTTAGCAATAATTACAATGAGTCAAGCAACTAATCAATTATTCAAAGAGCAATTAGAAGATGTTTTAAAAAACAGAATAGAGGTAAGAGGATATTCACTTGATGATTCAATAGTTGAGCAGGTTGATGCTGATCTGGTTTTGACGACTAAATCCTTAGGTGCTGAAATAGAGAATTATATAGCAGAAGATAGTGAAGTCATCTTTGCTAGAAGGGCTTTGGACTTATCGACACTAGAAAAGCTGATTAAATTACCTACTGCTAAAAAGGCTTTATTGATCAATAATACTAAATTAGCAGTTTTAGAGACGCATTCATTATTACAAGAAGTTGGAATTGATCATTTAGAATTGATACCCTTTTATCCAGGTTGCGATAAAGAAGAAGTTAAGGAAGTTGAATTAGCAATTAATTTAGGTGAAGAAAAGTATATTCCTGATTCGATAACTAAAGTAATTAATATTGGAAGTCGAATTCTTGATTTAACTACCATTGTTGAAATTTTAATTAAACTTGATTTATTAGGGGAGAGAGCAAATCTTTTAATATCTGAGCAAGTAAGGCAATTAGTTGAGCTTAGTAAGCGCTTAAATAGAAAGATTATAGATATGGAACGGGCCAACAAAAAGTTAGATGCGGTGCTTAATCATGTCCATGATGGGATAATATATATTAATGAAAATGAAGAAATAGAAGTCTTTAATCGTCGGGCTGAGGAGATTTTTGAGGTTAAAGCTGAGGAAATGTTGGGTCAAAAGATTGGAAATAAGATTGCTAATACCAATTTGAATCGTGTTTTGAAAAATGGTTTCAAAGAGATCAATGCATTACAAAATGTAGGAGATAAAAAGATAGTTACTACTAGAGTGCCCTTAAAAAGAGAGGAAGATATTATTGGAGCATTAGCAACTTTTAAGGATGTAACGGAAGTAAAAAAATTAGAAGAAGATCTGCGAAGAAAATTAAAGAATAAAGGTCATGTGGCCAAGTATAAATTTAGAGATATAATAGGGGAGAGTCGAGAGGTAAAGCAGGTGATTGAGAAAGCAAAGAAGTTGGCTAAAAGTAAATCAACTGTCTTATTGCAAGGGGAGAGTGGAACAGGAAAAGAGTTATTTGCGGGTGCGATTCATAACCACTCTCAACGGAGCAACAAACCTTTTGTAGCAATCAATTGTGCTGCATTGCCTGAAAATCTATTGGAAAGTGAGCTGTTTGGTTATGAAGAAGGGGCCTTTACTGGGGCCAAAAAAGGAGGGAAACCTGGGGTCTTTGAACAAGCTCATACAGGGAGTATCTTTTTAGATGAAATAGGTGATATTCCGTTAAATATTCAAGCTAGGTTATTGAGAGTCTTACAGGAAAAAGAGGTCATGAGAATTGGTGCTACGCAAGTAATTCCGATTGATATTAGGATCTTAGCTGCTACCAATAAGGATTTAGAAGAGTTAGTAGCAGCCGGTGAATTTAGGGAAGATCTTTATTATAGGTTGAATATTTTATCGTTACAGCTTCCTCCTTTACGGATGAGAAGAGAGGATATTCCAGTCTTGATCGATTATTTTTTAGATAAGTTTGCTAGAGAAGATTTAAGATTGAGCAAAGAAGCAATCAGTAGGTTATATAATTATGACTGGCAGGGTAATATCAGACAGTTAGAAAATTGTGTTGAATATATTACTCAAGTCTGTGAGAGTGAAGTGAAGCTAGCAGATCTACCATCATATTTAAGGCCTACTAATGGACAAGAAAAGCAACAGGATATCAGAGAGATAGAAGAGAAGTTAGATGAATTAGGCAAGATAGATCAGTATATTTTTATTTTGAATGAGTTATATTTAGCTAAGCAATTAGGGGAGAAGATAGGAAGAAGAGAGATTGCTAATAATGCTGAAGCCAATGAATTATACCTTTCGTCACAGATGGTTAGAAGCAGGTTGAAGAAGTTAGAAGAGTATGGGCTAGTCAGTATCGGTAGAGGTAGGCAAGGAACTGAAATTATTTCTAAAGGGATTAAATTTTTGAAGGCAATGACAAAGAAGGAGGTTAGATAATAATGGCTATTCATGTGGAGCAAGTAACAGAAGCAGTAGCTAAAATGTGTAAGGAAGCTAATTATATATTAGGAGCAGATATATTGGAGGGTTATCAAGAGGCTTTAGAGCGGGAAGAATCTGAGGTGGCTCGAGAGGTGTTAGAGACTTTGCTTGAGAATGCAGAGATTGCTAAAGAAGAGAAGATGCCTATCTGTCAGGATACAGGAATGGCAGTTATCTTTTTAGAGTTGGGTCAGGATGCTGAAATTGAAGGTGGAAGTTTGACTGAGGCAATTAATGAAGGGGTGCGGCAAGGTTATCAAGAGGGTTATTTACGTAAATCAGTAGTGGCTGATCCTTTGGAACGCCAGAATACAGGAGATAATACGCCTGCGATAATTCATACTGAATTGGTGCCAGGAGATAAGATTAAGTTGACGGTAGCTCCTAAGGGCTTTGGTAGTGAGAATATGAGCCAGATTAAGATGTTAAAACCTGCTGATGGAGTAGAAGGGGTCAAAGATTTTGTACTTCAGGTCGTTGAGGAAGCAGGTTCTAATCCTTGTCCACCAATTGTAGTTGGAGTTGGAATTGGTGGTACTTTTGAAAAGGCAGCTTTATTGGCTAAAAAGGCGATAGTTAGACCAATTGGTCTTCATAATCAAAAAGAAGAGTTGGCCCAAGTAGAAGAGGAGTTATTGACTGAGATCAATCAATTAGGGATTGGCCCGCAAGGCTTTGGTGGAGCGACGACGGCTTTAGCAGTTAATATTAATGATTATCCGACCCATATTGCTGGTTTACCAGTGGCAGTTAATATTAATTGCCATGTAACTAGACATAAAGAAATTACTTTAGGTTAAAGGTGGTGTATAATAATGGAAAAAATCAAATTGGAAATGCCAATAACTGAGGCTGAAATTAGAGAATTAAATGCTGGTGATAAGATAGCTTTATCTGGAGTACTTTATACAGCTCGAGATGCAGCCCATGCTAGGTTAGTAGATGCTTTAGAAAGAGGAGAGGAATTGCCGATGGAGTTAGAGGGCCAAGGGATTTATTATGTTGGCCCGTGCCCTGCTAAGCCAGGTCAAGTAATAGGCTCAGCCGGGCCAACGACCAGCTATCGGATGGACCCCTTTGCTCCACGTTTGATCAAGGAAGGTTTACGAGTTATGATCGGTAAGGGTGAAAGAAGCACAGAAGTAATTGAGACAATGAAAGAAGAGGGTGCTGTCTATTTAGGAGCAATTGGTGGAGCAGCAGCTTTGATTGCTAAATGTATTAAGCAAGCTGAAGTAATTGCTTATGATGATTTGGGTACGGAAGCGGTAAGAAGGTTAGAGGTAGAAGATCTACCTTTGATCTGTGTAATAGATAGTAACGGTAATAATCTTTATCATAGAGCAGGTGAATGAGTATGAATACAGGTTTTGCCCAATCAATCTATTTTGCTCCACGTGGCAAAAAGAGGTTGATGAACTTAGGCAATCAAATTTCACAAAGATATATGGACCCTGAAGATCAATTGATTGGTTTGATCGGTGAAGGAGGGGCAGGTAAGTCATTATTAATCCGAGGAATGTTCCCGGGGTTATGTTTGACCAATGATGATCGAGGGATCAATGTTCGTCCGTTGCCATTACTTGAGGATGTAGAAAATAGTGATTATTCCAGTCATACATATCATCTTGATGCTAGATTTGAAACTGCATTTACTCAGCCTTGGCAGCTAGCTGAGGCAATTAAAGAGGCACTTAAAGATGAGAAAAAAGTTGTAATTGAACATTTTGACTTACTAGCACAGCATTTAAATTTAAGGGCAGATATGTTGATTGGAATTGGAGAGGAAGTATTGGTCACTAGACCTGGATTATTTGGCCCGTATCCTAAAGAGATAGCTGATATCGTCTTTGAATCGATTCGTTATAGGTGGATGGCCCATACTGCTGAAATCTTGACTGTAGGAATTTTAAAAGAAAAATTAGGACGAAGAATTGACCCTTATTATAGTGATATAAAGAGTGGATTTGTGTTGCAATTTAATGAGAAAATTCAATTTGATATTTCTAAAATAGAGCAAGAAGTTAAAGACTGCATAAAACAGGATTTACCGGTTAAATATTATGATGATGAGCATATTAAAATAGGAGAGGAAGTCCATGCATGTAGCGGACCAAGGATTAATGTTACACGAACTGGTCAAATTAAAGGTTTTAAATTAAAAGATTTACAGTATGATTCTAAATCAGGGATGTATTTATTAGCTGGATTGGTAGGAGAAGAGAAGAGTCAATTTAAATTAAGTCAAATATAGTAGAGAGATTCTCCTTTGATGAAAACTTACTCATTTAATCAAAGGAGTTTTCTTTTTAATTTAGGAGGAAAAAGTAAAAAATGATACTTTAATCTTAAAAATAGATGTTAAGGAGTGAAAAGAGTGAAGGTTATTGGAAGTAAAAAAGAGTTAACCCAAATATTAGAAGATAGTTTGAAGAATAATCAAAACTATTATAAACAAGGTGAGCTTCCAAATTATATACCGACCTTAGCTAAAGCAGATCCTAAAGCAGTAGGGATAAGTATGGTCGATGTTGAAGGTGATTTTTATTCAGCAGGAGATTTTGAAACAAATTTTACTATTCAAAGTGTCTCTAAGCCACTTGTTCTAATATTAGCAATTCTGGACAATGGCACAGAATTAGTCTTTGATAAAGTAGGAGTAGAACCTACAGGAGACCCTTTCAACTCAATAATTAAATTGACTGGTTTTGCTAAACCATACAATCCAATGATTAATGCAGGAGCTATTGCTGTAACATCGATGATTAAAGGTAAAGATAATGAGGAAAAATTTGATAGGATACTTAAATTCTTTAGGAGATTAGCTAAAAATGATGAATTAGAGCTAGATCAAGAGACTTATCTTTCTGAAAAAGATACTGGAGATAGAAATAGATCCTTAGCCTATTATATGAGGGATCAAGATATAATCGAAGGAGATATAGAGGAGATAGTAGATTTATACTTTAAGCAATGTTCAATTAAAGTTAATTGTATAGATCTAGCTAATATGGCAGTTATCTTAGCCAATCAAGGAATAGATCCAGTAACTGAAGAAAGAATTATTCCCAAAAAGATTGCAAGAATAGTTAGAACTTTAATGGCTACATGTGGCATGTATGATAAATCAGGTAGTTTTGCAATTGAGGTAGGTTTAGCTGCTAAGAGTGGAGTTGGAGGAGGAATAATGGCTGAGGTTCCAGAAAGGTTTGGAATAGGTGTTTATGGGCCAACATTAGATGACAAAGGAAATAGTATAGTAGGAATGAGGGTTTTAAAAGAGTTATCTGAGAAGTTAAACTTAAGTATTTTTTAAACACAATTTCTATATAATTGTTAATTGTAGAAGCTTTTGATATAATAGACATCAGATAATAGTAACTAGTGACTTGTAACTTGTAATTAGTTAAAAGAAAAGATAAAAAAATTTAGTTTAGGTTGGAGAACTGTGAATTAAAGTAGTATTAGAAGTAAATCTCTAATATAATTGATTGAAAAGGTAAAAATATTGAAGACAGAAGCTAGTGATTAAATATTATATTAATGAGCATATTAGAATTAAAGATGAAGATTAAGGGTTAATTTTAATAAGCCAAATTAATGGAGGGAAGTAATATGACAAGACCTGATGGAAGAGAAGCAAATGATCAATTAAGGGAGATTAAGATAACTAGAAATTTCACTAAATATGCAGAAGGTTCAGTATTGATCGAGGCAGGAGAGACTAAAGTGATCTGTAATGCTTCAGTAGAAGATAGAGTTCCTTACTTTTTGCGTGGGCAGAATAAAGGTTGGTTAACAGCAGAGTATTCAATGTTACCTAGAGCAACTGAGGATAGAAATATCAGAGAAGCAGCTAAAAGAAAACTGAGTGGCAGAACTCAAGAAATTCAACGCTTAATTGGTAGAGCTTTACGTTCAGCAGTTGATTTAGAAGCTTTAGGAGAACGAACTATTTGGGTTGATTGTGATGTTATCCAAGCTGATGGTGGAACAAGAACAGCATCTATTACAGGAGCATTTATAGCCTTAATTGATGCACTTGATTATATGATAAAAGAAGAAATGATTGAAAAGATACCAGTTAATGGTCTTGTTGCTGCAGTTAGTGTAGGGATTGTAGATGGAGAATTATTATTAGATTTATGTTATGCAGAAGATTCTAATGCTAAAGTTGATTTGAATCTTGTGATGACTGGAGAAGGTGAAGTAATAGAAATTCAAGGTACAGGAGAAGAAAGCCCTTTTTCTCGAGAAAATTTAACTGAGTTAGTTGAATTAGCTGAGCAAGGAATTAAAGAGCTGGTAAAGTATCAAAGAGAAGCTTTAGGAGAGGTTGCTGATTTTGCTAAGGAGGAATAAGAATGAAACTTTTTTTAGCTACTGGAAATGAAAATAAGGTTAAAGAAATGAAAGAGATCTTAAGTGATACAGAGATTGAAATTTTGTCTCAGGCTGATATTGGAGAATTACCAGAGGTAGTAGAAGATGCTACTACCTTTACTGGTAATGCCTTGAAAAAGGCAAGAGAGTTGGGCCAACAGACTCAACTGCCTACAATAGCTGATGACTCTGGTTTAGTAGTAAAAGCACTAGATGGGCAACCTGGAGTCTATTCAGCTCGTTTTGCTGGAGAGGATGCAACAGATGAAGCAAATAACCAAAAGTTATTGGAATCTCTAGCAGAAGTTCCGTTAGAAGAGCGAACAGCTTACTTTGCCTGTGCTATGGCATTTGTGAGCCCAACAGGAGAAGAGAAGGTAGTACAGGGAAGGTGTGAAGGAAAGATCGCTTTAGAGCCTAAAGGAGAAGCTGGTTTTGGGTATGATCCCTTATTTATTGTAGATGGTTACGAGCGGACTTTTGCTCAGTTAGGAGCTGAAACTAAGAATCAAGTTAGTCATCGGGCCAAGGCTTTAGAAAAAATGAAGGATTTTTTAGTAGATTGGCAGGTGAATAGATAATGAAGATTGCTGTCTTTAGTGATAGTCATGGTCAAGGGTGGAGAATTAATGAAGTATTATCTAAATTAGCCGAGATTGATTGTTTAGTATTTGTAGGAGATAAATTTGCTGATTTAAAAGATGTTGATCTAGACGAACTTGGAGTAGTAGCAGTCAGGGGTAATCATACCTTCAATCCTGATTTGCCTAGAGAAAAGCTAGTAGAGATAGCAGGTCAAAAGATATTTGTAACCCATGGTGATAATTATAGTATTAAGCGTGGTTTGAATTCAATTTATTATCGGGCTCAAGAGTTAGAAGCAGATATAGTTATTTTTGGCCATACCCACTCACGATTTATTAAAGAAGAAGAGGGGATTTTGTTTTTTAATCCTGGTAGTATATCTTTACCAAGAGATGGAGCTGCTCCTGCTTATGGAATAATTGAAATTAGTGATGGAAATATAACGGCTGAGCATTATGATTTCACAAAAGAAGATTTAAAAGTGAGAAAACAAGAGTAATATAGAGTAAATACGATGAGAGATGAGTTAATTATTATTTTTAGTATATTTAGAGCTTTGATATTGATTGCTTTTTTGGTTATACTATTAGATGTTCTAGATAAAAGAGTAATCAGTGCCTGTAGCTCAGCTGGACAGAGCAACGGCCTTCTAAGCCGTGGGTCGGGGGTTCGAATCCTCCCAGGCACGCCATTAAATCAGTGAATAGTGAACAGTGAATAGAGAATAGTTGAAAATCAAGAGCTTAAAAGAATTTGATTTTAAGGTTTTAACTATTCACTATTAATTATTATCTATTAATTGAATTTATATGGTGGGTGTAGCTCAGTTGGTTAGAGCGCAGGATTGTGGCTCCTGAGGCCGTGGGTTCAAATCCCATCATCCACCCCAAAAAAACAGATGATAGTTAATAGTTGATAATTGACAGTTGAAATTCAAAAGCTTTTATCTTGTTAACTATAAACTATACACTATCAATTGATATTATGCGCCTGTAGCTCAACTGGATAGAGTGACAGACTTCGAATCTGGAGGTTGGGGGTTCGATTCCTCCCGGGCGCGCCAAAAAACAGAGAATAAAGAATAGCTAAATTAATATTTAATAAACTAATATCTGAGCAATAAAGAAAATTGAATATCTAAATAAAAACTAATCTCAACTATCATATAACCTCGGAACGACTCTAGTCGTGCCCCGAGGTATTGTTTTTATTTAGAAATTTTATCATTTGTTAAATATATCTAATATAATAAAATAATATGGAGGAGATATAATATATATCTAGAATTAATTCTTTATAGATGTAGAAAATAAATAAAATGAAATAAAAATCATATACATACGCATAATATTATAAGGAGGAAGGATAAATGAAGGTAACTAAAGAAAAAATTGAGGAAAATAAAGTTGAATTGAATGTAGAAATTGATGAAAAAAAGGTAGATGAAGCTTTAGAGAAAGCCTATCAGAAGATAGTTAAAGAGGTAGAAATTGATGGTTTTAGAAAAGGTAAGGTACCAAGAAGTATTTTAGAAAAGAGATTTGGGAAGGAAGTACTACATAAGGATGCCTTAGATGTTTTAATTCCACAAAATTATCATCAAGCAATTACAGAAGCAGAAATTGAGCCAATTGATCAACCAGAAATTACTGATGTATTTATTGAAGAAGGAAAACCAGCTACTTTTGTTGCTGAAGTAGAAGTCAAGCCAGAGGTTGAATTAGGAGATTATACAGGACTTGAAGTTGAAAAAGAGGAAGTTGAAGTAACTGATGAGCAGCTAGAAAATGAATTAGAAACTAAGCGACATCAACATTCGCAATTAGTAGCTACTGATAAAGAAGAAGTTGAAGATGGAGATCATGTTTTAATTGACTTTGAAGGTTCTTTGAATGGAGAAGCTTTTGAAGGTGGTAGTGGAGAAGATTATAATTTAGAAATTGGTTCTGAACAGTTCATTCCAGGTTTTGAAGAGCAATTAATTGGTACTAAAGTTGGAGAAGAGACAAAGGTTGAAGTTACTTTTCCTGAAGAGTATCAAGCTGCTGAATTAGCTGGGCAAGATGTAGTTTTTGAAGTTGAAGTTAAAGAAATTAAAGAAAAAGAAGTTCCTGAATTAGATGATGAATTCGCTAAAGATCTAGAATTTGATTCTTTAGCTGACTTAAAAGAGAGTATTAATCAGCAATTAGTTGCTGAAGCTGAAGAAAAAGCAAAGAGAAAGTATGAAAACAAACTAATTGAAGAGATAGCTGCTAGCTCTAAAGTTAGCATTCCTGAGACAATGATTGAGCAAGAAATTGAAAGCATGTTGGATCAATTTAAAGCGCAGATTCAGCAACAAGGAATTGGGTTTGATCAATACTTAGAAATGTCTGGTTTAGATGAAGAAGGAATGAAAGAAGAGTATCGAGAACAAGCTGAACAGAGAATTAAAGCTAACTTAACTTTAGAAGCAATTGCAGAAGCAGAAGGAATAGAAGTTAGTGATGAGGAAATAGAGGAACAAGTAGCTGAAATTGCTGAACAACAAGGTCAGGAACCGGAGATGGTCAAATCATTTTTGCAGATGCAAGGTCAGTTAGATTCTTTGGTAAATAGCTTAAAAATGCAAAAAACTGTTGGTTTTTTAGTGGAAAATAATTAAATTAAGATTAATAAGTTTAAAACTTGTTAAAGATGGGTATATATAAGAGGGGGAGGTTGAAAATATGAATTTAGTTCCTATGGTGGTAGAACAGACTAATCGTGGAGAACGTTCCTATGATATTTATTCTCGATTATTAAAAGATAGAATCGTTTTTATAGGGAGACCAATTAATGATGAAGTAGCTAATTCTGTGATTGCTCAGCTATTATTTTTAGAAGCTGAGAATCCTGATAAAGATATCTATATATATATTAATAGTCCTGGCGGATCGGTAACTTCTGCGTTAGCGATGTATGATACAATTCAGTACATTAAACCAGATGTATCTACGATTTGTATGGGATTAAGTGCTAGTGCTGCTGCTTTATTATTAGCAAGTGGAACAGATGGTAAGCGCTATGCATTACCATATTCAAGAATTATGATTCATCAGCCGATGGGTGGTGCTAAAGGTCAAGCTACAGATATTGAAATTCAAGCCCAAGAGATTTTATTATTAAAGAAGAATATTAATGAAATCTTATCTAAGCATACTGGGCAATCAGTTGAAAAGATTGAAGAAGATGTAGAACGTGATTACTTTATGTCAGCTCAAGAGGCTAAAGAATATGGTGTTATTGATGAGGTTATCTCTCGACAGAGTGAGTTGGAAGCATAGACTACTAAAGAGGTGATAAAATGTTCAAGTTTGGTGATGAGAAAGGACAACTGAAGTGTTCTTTCTGTGGGAAGGTTCAAGACCAAGTGCAGAAACTTGTAGCTGGCCCTGGAGTTTACATTTGTGATGAATGTATTGAACTATGCAATGAGATAATAGAAGAAGAACTAAATGAAGAAGTTGAATTAAACTTAGATACTGTACCTAAACCTAAAGAGATAAAATCAATTTTAGATGAGTATGTGATTGGGCAAGGTCGTGCTAAAAAAGCTTTAGCCGTAGCTGTTTACAATCATTATAAGCGTGTTAATTCAGGAATGAAAGTTGATGATATTGAATTAGAAAAGAGTAATATCTGTATGATTGGGCCAACAGGTTGTGGAAAAACTTTATTAGCTCGAACTTTAGCTAGAATATTGGATGTACCATTTGCAATTGCTGATGCTACTTCTTTGACTGAAGCAGGTTATGTTGGAGAAGATGTAGAGAATATTCTATTAAAGTTAATTCAAGCTGCTGATTATGATATTGAAAAGGCAGAAAAAGGAATTATTTATATTGATGAGATAGATAAGGTAGCTCGTAAATCTGAGAATCCGTCTATTACTCGTGATGTATCAGGTGAAGGAGTCCAACAATCCTTGTTAAAGATTCTAGAAGGAACCGAAGCAAGTGTTCCACCACAAGGAGGAAGAAAGCATCCTCATCAAGAGTTTATTCAAATTGATACTTCAAATATTCTCTTTATCTGTGGAGGAGCTTTTGATGGGTTAGATAAGGTAGTTAAATCTAGAATAGATGAAAAGGTACTTGGATTTGGTGCAGATATTAAGAGTAAAGAGGAAGAAGAGATTGGTGAGATCTTGAAGCATGTTATGTCACAGGATCTATTAAAGTATGGTTTGATTCCTGAATTTGCAGGGAGAATTCCAGTAACTGTTACCTTAAATAAATTAAATGAAGAAGAATTAGTCAGAATTTTAACTGAGCCACGTAATGCACTAGTAAAGCAATATACTAAATTCTTTGAGTTGGATAATGTTGAATTAGAGTTTACTGAAGAAGCTTTAAGTGCAATTGCTGATCAAGCTATAGCTCAAGAGACTGGAGCTAGAGGATTGCGTTCGGTAGTTGAAGAAGCTATCTTGGATATCATGTATGATATTCCTTCTCAAGAGGATGTTGCTAAATGCATTATTAATGAAGAGGTAATTGATAATGATGCTACCCCGCAATTAATCAAAATAGATGATCCTAAAGAAGAAACTGCTTAAATTTAAGCAGTTTCTTCTTTATTATAAGGATAAAAACTTCTCCTGAAGTTAATACTAAATATTGATAAATTAAACTTTTCAAGGAGGAGTTTTTATGAATTTTGCTTTAAATGCTTTTAGTTTAATTCAATTTTTCTTTGCAATTGTAATTGGGATGTATTTTTGGAATATGTTACAAAAACAACGTAGTAACAAAAAAGCTATTAATAGAGAATCTAAAAAAGAAATGGAAAAATTACATAGAATGAGAAGTAGATCATTAACTGAGCCTTTATCGGAGAAGATAAGACCTAGTAATTTTTCTGAAATAATTGGACAGAAAGAAGGATTGAAATCTTTGCGAGCTGCTTTATGCGGGCCAAACCCTCAACATGTCATTATTTATGGGCCACCGGGAGTAGGTAAGACTGCAGCTGCTAGATTGGTACTAGAGGAAGCAAAGAAGAATCCTGGTTCTCCATTTGATAGTGAATCTAAATTTATAGAATTAGATGCTACAACGGCCCGTTTTGATGAACGAGGTATTGCCGATCCATTAATTGGAACTGTTCATGATCCAATCTACCAAGGAGCAGGTGCAATGGGGACAGCTGGAATTCCTCAACCTAAACCAGGTGCAGTGACTAAAGCTCATGGTGGTATGTTATTTATAGATGAAATTGGAGAACTACATCATATTCAAATTAATAAGTTATTGAAAGTTTTGGAGGATAGAAAGGTCTTTTTAGAAAGCTCATATTATAGTGAAGAAGATAATAATATTCCTCGTCATATTCATGAAATTTTTCAGAATGGTTTACCAGCAGATTTTAGATTGGTAGCTGCTACAACAAGAAGACCGGAGACTATACCACCTGCTATTCGTTCACGTTGTCTGGAGATATTCTTTAGTCTATTAACGCCTTCTGATATCGAAAAGATTGCTCGAACAGCAATAGATAAGATAGATTTTGAAGTCAATCCAGAAGTAATTGAGATTATTAAAAAATATGCTGTTAATGGTAGACAAGCGGTTAATATGATTCAGACAGCAGGAGGAATTGCTTTAACTTATGATCGCCAGAAAATTATTGTAGAGGATATAGAGCGAGTAGTGATGAATGGACAATATAGACCCCGGCCGACTGATGAGATTCCTGAAGGGCCTAGAGTTGGTGTTGTTAATGGTTTAGCAGTTATGGGTGCTAATATTGGAACTGTTGATCAATTAGAAGTAGTAGTGACTAAAGTAGGTGCTGGAGCTGGAAAATTAAATATTACAGGAGTAGCTGAAGAAGAAGAGCAAGGTAATCGCCACAAAAAGATCAGAAGAAAGAGTATGGTTAAAGGTTCTGCTGAAAATGTAATTACTGTCTTAAAAAAGGTAATAGATATTGATTTAAAAGATTATGATATTCACATTGACTTTACAAGTGATGCTGTTGTTGATGGTCCATCTGCAGGAGTAACAATGGCAGTAGCTTTGTATTCAGCGTTGACAGGGAAAGCAATTGATAATAAGGTAGCTATGACAGGTAAGATTTCTATTAATGGTGTTATTAGACCAATAGGTGGAATTATTCCTAAAGTAAAAGCTGCTATTAGGGCAGGAGTAGATAAAATTTTAATTCCTACAGAAAATTGGCAAGAAATATTTAAAGAAGATGACTTTTCTGGAGTTGAGATTATAAAGATTGGAACTTTAACTGAAGCTTTAGATCAAGCAATAACGGAGCAAGAAGAAATTGACGATGAACTAGAGCTTGAATTAGATCCAGAAGCTTATTCTGCCCCTTTGGTTTAAGATTAATTAATCTTAAACCAAATTAATAAGTATGATATTTTTAAAGCAATGTGCAGGAGATTAAGCAAAGTAATAGAATAATAATGTGTAGATTATCAATGGAGGTGTAGTTATGGCTGAAGAAAGTAAAAAAGAAGAAGTTGAAAATAAAAATAGTAAACCCCTGTTAGCATTACGGGGGATAGTAGTTTTTCCAAATATGATGATTCCACTACTAGTAGGAAGAGATAAATCAATCAAAGCGTTAGAAGAAGCTATGGTTGAGGATAAAAAGATATTATTAGCTGCTCAACATGATGAAGCAGTAGAAGAACCGGGTACAGATGACATATATAGTTTGGGAACACTTTCTGAAATTAAGCAGCTAATGAGATTACCAGATGGGACGATCAAAATCTTAGTTGAGGGGTTAAAAAGAGCTAAAATTGAAAGCTTTTCACAAGAAAAGCCTTATTTCAGGGTAGATATAACTGAAGTAGAAAGTGAGGAAGAAAAGGATACAGAGATAGAAGCTTTGATGAGGAGTGTAATTAATAAATTTGAAAGATATGTCAAATTGAATAAGCAGATTCCATCAGAAACGATGATGACTATCACAAATTTAGAAGACCCTGGGCGTTTAGTAGATATCATCACTTCTCATATGTCACTGAAAGTTAAGCAAGAACAAGATATTTTAGAGGCAATTTCTTATCGAAAACGCTTAGAAAAGTTATATAATATTTTAGAAAAAGAATTAGAGATTTTAAAAGTTAAGAATAAAATTAACAGTGAAGTTAAAAAACAGGTTGAAAAAAGGCAAAAAGAGTATTATTTAAAAGAGCAGATGAAAGCAATCAAAAAAGAATTAGGAGAAGATGGTGGCAATCAAGAAAGTAAAGAATATAAGGAAAAAATAGAAGAAGCAGATTTACCTGAAAATGTTGAAGAAAAGGCATTAGAAGAAGTAGATAGATTAAAGAAGATGCCTTCTAGAGCCAATGAGGCTGTTGTAGTTAGGAATTATTTAGATTGTATTTTAGATTTGCCGTGGAATGATTATAGTGAAGATAGATTAATTATTGATCAAGTAGAAGAGCGGTTGAATCAAGATCATTATGGACTTACTGATGTCAAAGAAAGAATTTTAGAATATTTAGCTGTTAGAAAATTAAGTGATCAAATGAAGACTCCGATTTTATGCCTTTTTGGCCCGCCGGGAGTAGGTAAAACTTCTTTAGGTAGATCAATTGCAGAATCAATCGGAAGAGAATTTGTTAGGTTATCTCTAGGAGGGCTACGTGATGAAGCAGAGATTAGAGGACATAGAAGAACTTATGTAGGTGCTCGACCGGGTAGAATAATTAACGCCATGCGTGATACTGGTACTAAAAATCCAGTCTTTTTATTAGATGAAGTGGATAAAATTAATAGAGATTTTAGAGGGGATCCAGCTTCTGCTTTATTAGAAGTATTAGACCCAGAGCAAAATGATGAATTCAGTGATCATTATTTAGAGCTTCCTTTTGATTTATCAGATGTAATCTTTATTACAACGGCCAATGTTACAGATACTATTCCAGCACCATTATTAGATAGAATGGAAGTAATCAATATTTCAGGCTATACTGAAGAAGATAAAGTAAAGATAGCCCAACGACACCTGTTGCCAGAGACTCTTAAAGATCATGGATTGACAGAAGAACAGATTAATATTTCTGAAAATGCTTTAAGAAAACTTATCAGACGATATACTCGGGAAGCTGGAGTTAGAACATTAGAAAGAAAATTAGCTACTATCTGTCGTAAAGTAGCTAAGGAAGTTGTAGATGGTAAAGAAAAGCTAAGTCGAGTAACTGTCAGAAATTTAAAAAAGTATTTGGGAATTCCCAAGTATAAGTATGGAACAATAGAAGATGAACAGAGGGTAGGTGTGGTAACTGGTTTAGCTTGGACTCAAGCTGGGGGAAATATCTTGAATATAGAAGTATCAATAAGCCCAGGTGATGGAGAATTAATCTTAACAGGGAAACTAGGAGATGTAATGAAAGAATCAGCTCAAATAGCAATGAGTTATGTGCGAACTAAGACTGAAGAGTTTAATTTCATCGAAGATTTTTATAAAAAGTATGATATTCATGTTCATATTCCAGAGGGTGCTATTCCTAAGGATGGGCCATCAGCAGGGATAACATTAGCTACAGCATTAGTATCTGCTTTAAGTAATAAGCCAGTCAGTGGAAGAGTGGCTATGAGTGGAGAGATAACCTTACGTGGTAGAGTATTGCCTGTAGGAGGAATTAAGAGTAAGGTTTTAGCAGCTCATCGGGCAGGTAATGATAAAATAATCTTATGTAAGCAGAATAAAAAAGATTTAGAAGATGTTCCTGATAATATCAAGCGGGATTTAGAGTTTATTTTTGTAGAAGATATGGATCAAGTCCTTGAAGCAGCTATTATAGGGGAGGAAGAAGATGAAGATTAATAATCCTGAATATGTATCTAGTGCTGCTAAGTTTGAAGATTATCCAAGACATCATCTTCCTGAAATAGCTTTAGCTGGTCGTTCTAATGTAGGAAAGTCATCATTGGTTAATAATATTGTTAATCGACGTAAGATGGCTTTTACCAGTTCTAAGCCAGGTAAGACACAGACAATCAATTTTTATAAAGTGGATAATTATTTTTACTTTGTTGATTTGCCAGGGTATGGTTTTGCTAGAGTTCCCCAAGAGGTCAAAGATGAATGGGGGAGTATGATTGAAAGTTATCTGTTTAATCGCAGAAATTTAGAGAGTGTATTATTGGTAATCGATGCTAGACATAAACCAACTGATGATGATTTAATGATGTATAACTGGTTATTAGAGATGAATATGCCTACTTTAGTAGTAGCTACTAAGGTAGATAAAGTCAAAAATAGTCAACGAAATAAGCAGGAAAAATTGATTAAAAATAAATTGAATTTAACTGAATTTACTCCTTTCACCTTCTTTTCAGCTAAAACTGGAGAAGGTAAAGGTCAGATCATGGAATTTATTAGTCAGTTTTTGGATTAAAAAATTAATAAAATTTGAAAAGTTAGGTAATAATATGCTATGTAATATTGCCTAACTTTTTTATTCTTTTATATTTTGGAAATTAAAGCTAGCAATGAATTGTTTAGGATAAATTTGATGATAAATATTGACAAGCAGTCTAAATAGTTATATTATATATTTGCAATAGAATAATTGTTGAAAGGTGTTGAAGGAGAGTAGTAAGTTAATAACTTTCTTGCTAGAGAGGAGTGTTTTTAAGCTGGAAGGCACTCTAGGAAAGGTTGACTAAAGTCGCTCTGGAGCTGTTAAGCTGAAATTAAAGTAGGTTAAACCGGTATCTGACCGTTAGCAGAAGTTGAGTGGAGTCTTGTGATCAATTAAGGTGGTACCGCGGAAATTAATTTCTCTTTCGTCCTTAGCAATTAGGGTGAGAGGGATTTTTTATTTTATCATATTACAAAATAGCTTAACTTCAATTTACAATGTACAATTTACAAAATTGACAATTAAAACCTTTAAATCTTATAAGCAAAATCAAACAAAGCTTATTATTACAGGGTTTCTCAGAGAACTTAAGTTTTTAAGAACTTGATCTTATCCTTCGGGTTCTTTGAACCCTTCGTGATGAAAAAATCATCTCTTAGATTTTTTTCTATCCATTGTAAATTGTACATTCCGTCAATTGTCAATTGTGAAGCTTTATATCAACATTGTTTCATTTTAAAGAAAATTATAAAAGGGAGGAATAAAAAGATGGGTGAACAAAAAAATCTATCAACAACATATGATCCAGCTCAAGTAGAAGACAAATGGTATAGCCATTGGAAGGAGAAAGAATATTTTAAAGCAGAGGTTAATGAGGATAAAGAATCGTTTACGATTATGATGCCACCACCTAATGTTACTGGGCAGCTACATATTGGGCATGCTTTAACGATGACCTTTCAAGATATCTTGACGCGCTGGAAAAGAATGCAAGGTTATGAGGCTTTATGGATGCCTGGAACTGATCATGCTAGTATTGCAACTGAAGTTAAAGTTGTTAATAAAATGCGTGAAGAAGAAGGGCTGACTAAAGATGATATTACTCGTGAAGAGTTCTTAGATAGGGCATGGGATTGGACAGAGGAGTATGGAGGTACAATTACGAAGCAATTGCAGAAGTTGGGGGTTTCTTGTGATTGGGATCGGGAACGATTTACGATGGATGAAGGTTGTAATCAATCAGTTAAAGAAGCTTTTGTGCAACTGTATGAAGAAGGATTAATTTATCGTGGGGACTATATTGTAAATTGGTGTCCAGACTGTTTAACGACTTTATCTGATATTGAAGTTGAACATGAGGACCAGCCAGGAAAGTTATATCATATTAAATATCAAGTTAAGAATAGTGATGAATATATTGTCGTTGCTACTACAAGGCCTGAGACATTGTTAGGAGATACTGCTATAGCTGTCAACCCAGATGATGAGCGTTATCAAGATTTAGTAGGAGAAAAGGTGATTGTACCTATTGTTGAGCGTGAGATTGAAGTGGTAGCAGATGAATATGTAGACTCTGAATTTGGTACTGGATTAGTTAAGGTTACTCCAGGTCATGATCCTAATGATTTTGAGATTGGTGAACGTCATGATTTAGAAATTATTAAGGTGATTGATGATCAGGCTAATATGACTGCTGCAGCTGGAAAGTATGAAGGGTTAGATCGTTATCAATGTAGAAAAGAGTTGATTGCAGATTTAGATGAAGTTGGGTTGTTAGAAGAGATAGAAGAGCATGAACATTCTGTAGGGCAATGTTATCGCTGTGATACTACAGTTGAACCTTTAGTTTCTAAACAATGGTATGTAGCTATGGAAGAGCTTGCTAAACCTGCAATTGAGGCAGTTAGAAGTGGAGATACAAACTTTGTTCCTGAACGCTTTGACAAAGTTTACTTTAATTGGATGGAGAATATTAGAGACTGGTGTATTTCTAGACAGTTATGGTGGGGACATCGCATACCAGCTTGGTATTGTCAAGATTGTGAGCAGGTAATAGTTGCAAGAGAAGAGCCTGAAGTTTGCTCTGCTTGTGGAAGTAGTGATCTAAAGCAGGATGAAGATGTATTGGATACATGGTTTAGTTCTGGATTGTGGCCTTTTTCTACCTTGAATTGGCCTGCAGAAAACCCAGATTTAGATTATTTTTATCCGACCGATGTACTAGTAACTGGGCGAGATATTATCTTTTTTTGGGTAGCAAGAATGATCTTTATGGCGTTGAAGTTTACAGATGAAACTCCATTTGATGATGTCTATATTCATGGTTTGGTCAGAGATGCTGAAGGAAGAAAGATGAGTAAGTCATTAGGTAATGGAGTTGACCCATTAGAGGTGATTGAAGAGGTTGGATGTGATACGTTACGAATGACTTTAATTACGGGTAATACACCTGGTAATGATATTAGATATCGTCCTGAAAGGGTAGAAGCAAGTCGTAACTTTGCTAATAAATTATGGAATGCTTCTCGTTTTGTATTGATGAATCTAGAGGATTTTGATCTAGATAATTTAGATACTAATCAGTTAGATTATACTTTAGCAGATCAGTGGATCTTAAGTAGATTAAATAGAAAGATTAAGAGGGTAACTGAGCTGTTTGAAGAATATCAATTTGGACAAGTATCACAAGAATTATATGATTTTGTTTGGCGAGAGTTTTGTGATTGGTATATTGAATTAATCAAGCCGAGATTATATCAAGATGGTGATAGTTTACAGCGACAGACTGCTCAATATGTTGCTTATTATACTTTAGAGAATATTTTACGGTTATTACATCCGATTATGCCTTTTATTACTGAGGAAATTTGGCAGTATCTACCTGGTGATGGTGAGAGTATCATGGTAGCTCAGTGGCCTGAAGCTGATAAGTCAGCTATTGCTGAGCAGGCAGAAGAGAAGATGGAAGTAATTATGGAGGTTATCAGAAATATCAGAAACATTAGAAATGAAATGAAAGTTAATCCAGGAAGAGAGATTACTGCTATCTTAACCTCTGATGTTGCTGAAAAGTTAGAGATTGTTAAAGAGGGCCAAGCTTATATTGCTGATTTAGCGAAAGTAAGTCAGTTAGAGATTAAAGATAAGCTAGAGAGCAGACCTGAGCAAGCTTCAACAGCAATTACAGAGAAGATAGAGATTATCTTACCGCTAGCTGGAATGGTTGATCTTGATAAAGAGATAGTCCGTTTAGAAGAAGAGATTGAAGAGATGGAGTTTGAGATTAAGCGAGCTGAAGGGAAATTGAATAATGATGGGTTTGTTAACAATGCACCTGAGCATTTAGTAGAAGAAGAACGGCAGAAGAAAGAAGAGTATACTGCTAAAAAGAAGCAACTTGAGAAGAGATTAGAGGGTTTAAAAGCTTAACTATAAAAGGCCAACGTAATTAATTACGTTGGCCTTTTATAGTTTTTTGATATTGTTTGGTTTCTCTAATCACTAGTGACCAGTTACTAATTACTAATAATTACAATTGCTCTGCTAAATCTTTACCCCACTTTTCAGCATCTTGTAAGACATTAGACTGTTCAGTGACCGATTTATTATCTATGTTAGGAACGAAGAAGTTATCATAATATTCAGTGTCAGCTCCTTTAAAGAATAGATCGAGAGTACCTACTACATATTTAAAACTATCTTCTGATAATGGTTCTCCAGCAGTCGAGATAAAGGCACCAATTCTTTTCTTTTCAGTATCAATCAGTGGGTCTTTGAGAATAAATTTGTTGGCCCATAATGCCTGACAACGATCGATTAAAGCTTTTAATTGAGCAGTAACTGTATTGAAATAAATTGGGGAAGCAAGTATGATTAAATCGGCTTGATCAAGCTTAGAATAAATCTCTATCATATCATCATCAATAACACAGCCTTGCTTTTTTTTACAATTATAACAAGCAACACAGGGTTGAATTTCAAGATCTTTAATCTGTAAATACTCTAGCTCAATTTCTGATTTTTCTTCTTTGAGTGAGTCAATTACTCTTTTTAAAATTTTAGCATTATTTCCGTTATTATGTGGACTTCCTAAGATAGCTAACCCTTTCATTTGAGATTTCCTCCTATTTTTTAGTTTCTATTTCTATAATTAATGATTACTATTTAAAACCCTGCTTCTTTTTTATTTTTTATTTAGGGATTAGATTTAATTGATGGTTAGATACAGATTGATTGGTAGTTCTTTAAGTTCAGGAGTTGACTTCACTGTTAATGAAGGGTTAATCACTGTTCCTTCTGCTGTATTATTTCGTTGAACTTTACAAGTTGGGATTAACTGATTATTTCCTAAATATGTTAGGTCTAATTGGTCAGTTTTGTTATTTTTATTGAGGTTATAGGTTTTAGTAAGTTTTAAGTTGAAATTGTTGAAAATATTAGATTTAAGCAGAGTTAATGAAAGATATATGTCTTGTTGATAGTATAAATTTAAATGACAAGTTATCTTATCTGAAAGCGAAAACTGACCTCCTAACAAATAGAGTCCGTTTTCAGATTGGAAAGGTTCAAGATTCAAGCTTCCTTGTAAGTCTAAATCTTTTAAAATACTTTTTAAAACAGTAATTTCTAAGCTTAATTGATTATTATTTGCTTGTTGATGGCTTTGTAAGTATGATAGCAGAATTGAATACTCTGCAGTTAAAACAGAGTTTAGGTTAATCCAGCTATTAGTTAACTTGAACTTTTCCTTGTTTAGAGTTGTACCTAATGATAGACTATAATTGGCCATTAACTTTCCTCCTAAGATAAGTTATTTTAAAGACTATTAGATAGTATCTTTAGTATAAATTTATTCTTCTGTTAGATATTATGTGTTTTATATAAGTTGAATTTAAATTTTTTACGCAAGTACTTCGTGCTTAAAAGAATTTAGGTTAATTAAATTGAAGAAAATTATTAATTCAATTTATATATTCAGAAAAATAGAAATAGATAAAATCTAAAATAATGATTAAAATATCTTTTATTTATGGTATAATAAAGAATGGTTTGTAGCTTAAAAAGATGTTGGGTAATGGAAATTTAAACAAGTAAGGAGTGGTAATGATGAAAGAAATGGATTATTTAGAGAGTTTAGACAAATATGATATTAAACCTGGTTTAGAAAGAATAGAGCTGTTATTAGAGTATTTAGGAAATCCTCAAGATAAATTAAATGTAATACATATTGCAGGAACTAATGGTAAAGGTTCAACATCTGCAATATTGACTTCAATTTATAAAGAGGCTGGTTATAAAGTTGGAACTTATAATTCACCTGAAATTGTTGAGTTTAATGAACGGATGAGAATTAATGGAGTTAATATTAGTGATCGTGATTTGAAAGAAGGAATTCAAAAGATTAAGCCATTAGTAAGTAAGGTAGAGCAGGAGTTAGAAAGACCTAGTTTTTTTGAAGTAGTTACCGCTTTGGCAATAGATTATTTTGCTCAACAGGAACTTGATTTAACAATTTTAGAAGTAGGATTGGGAGGAAGGTTAGATGCTACTAATGTAGTAGGTAGTTTGGTATCTGTGATTACAAATGTCAGTTTAGATCATACAGAGTTTTTAGGTGATACAATAGAAGAGATTGCTTTTGAAAAAGGAGGAATCATCAAAGAAGGCCAGCAGGTAATTACTGCTACTGATGATCAAGAGGTGCTTGCTGTATTACAAAAAATCTGTGCTGAAAAAGATGCTAAATTGGTAAATGTGTTACAAGAATATGAGTGGCAATCAAAGGAAGGAACATTGGCTTATCAGAATTTCGACTTACAAGGGCCAACAAGGGATTATTTAGACCTTAGGCTATCTTTACTAGGAGAACATCAAATTATCAATACAGCTACTGCTATGGGTGTTATAGAGGCTTTAGCGGAGGAGTATCCAGTTGCTATTGAAGCTATTAGAGCTGGAGTTTCAGATGTTAAATGGCCAGGACGATTAGAAGTAGTTAATTCTGAACCAGTAATTATTCTTGATGGTGCTCATAATCAAGCTGGTGCTAGTAGATTAAAATCAGCAATTGAGGATTTAGAGTTTAAGGATTTGACTCTAGTCTTGAGTATCTTAGGTGATAAAGATTTAGGAGCGATGATTGAGCAGATAGCTCCTTTAGCTAATAAGGTAATTTTGACTAAAAATAAGAATAAACGTGTGGCAGAAATTAATATACTGAAAGAAGAAGTTGTTAAATATAATTCAAATGTAGAGATGAAAGAGGATTTAGTTGAAGTTTTAGATGATATTACAGCTCAAGCAACTGCTGAAGATATTATTTTAATTAGTGGTTCTTTATATACAGTAGCTGAGGCAAGGAAGATTATTCTCGACTATACAAAATAATTCTCAATTACTTTAAAAATTAATCTGTATAAACTAGAATAGAGTATAATATAGATTAAGTAAGTTTATGAGAATTTATATGGAAGGAGGGAGGTCACCTAGTACCTTGATCAAAGTTGATAGGTGACAAGGTTGTGAAGCGAAATAATCGTAAGATTAAATCGGGGCTTTCCTTAGTAGTGATGTTAGGTTGTATGGCTGTAATAGCGAGTGTTTTTGGATATTTTATCAGTAGTTGGTTTTTAGATTATGTTACTGCACCTCAAGAAGAGATTGAACCTACTACTGAAGAAAGAATTGTAGTTGATGAAGAGGAAATGCCAGATAATCGTGAATTAGAAGAGGAATCTGAGATGACCATAGGAGGGGATGAGGATAAGGATGATTCTGAAGGGTTGACTGAAGATCCTGAAGAGCTGACCGAAGAGATGGATGAAGAGACTATGGAACAGACAATAGCTGAAGAAGGTTTGTATACTGTTCAGGTTGGAGCTTTTGCTGAAGAAGAGAATGCTCAAGGTTTAGTAGCGGATTTAGAGAGTAATGGTTTTACAGCTTACATTACAAGTGAATCTCCTTATCGAGTTCAAGTAGGTGCATTTAGAGAGAGGGAGGCAGCAGAACAATTGGGAGTTGAACTTGAAAGATCTGGTTTTTCCGCTTTTATTAGTAACTAAAAGAGGGTCCACATCTTGAGTGGGCCTTTCTTAATGTAAAGTTATAGAAAATAAGAAATTAATCCCAGAATTATTATAAAATGTAGTTTGTATAATAATTTGAAAATTTAAGCATTTTCACTATAAATCACTTGACTTCTGTTATTGTAAATTATAAAATTAAATTGTAATTATTTATGCAAAATCTATTATTAGGTGTCTAAATAACTTGATTTAGATTAAATCAAGTTATTTTAATGTAAGATTTTATATTATTAATATTAATAAGAGGGGTGAGAAGATGGAAGCTAAAACTTTTGATCATGGGATTCATCCTAGGTATAATAAAGACTTATCTAAAGACAAAGCTTTAAAAGAAGCTGCTGTACCTGATGAAGTTGTAATTTCTTTACAACAGCATATTGGTGCACCTGCTAAGCCGATTGTTGAAGTTGGTGATACAGTTGACTTTGGGGAGAAGATTGCTGAAGCAGCAGGTTTTGTTTCTGCTAATGTCCACGCCAGTGTTTCAGGAGAGGTTGTTGCCATAGAAGATATGGCAATTAGAATTAAAAATGATGGCGAAGATAGGTTAGCAGAAGGAATTGAATCCCAGGGTGAGATTGAAGATTTATCAGTTGAAGAGTTAAGAGAAATTGTTGGTGAAGCAGGAATTGTAGGACTAGGAGGTGCTACCTTTCCAACTCATGTGAAGGTATCAATTCCTGATGATAAAAATGTAGAAGCAGTTATTTTAAATGGGGCAGAATGTGAGCCTTATTTAACTGTTGATCATCGAACGATGGTTGAATTGACTGAAGAGATGATCTATGGCTTGAAAGCAATAATGAAGATGTGTGAGGCTGAAAAAGGCTATATTGGAATTGAGGTTAATAAGCCTGATGCTATTAAGAGGACAGAAGAGTTAATTGCTGATGAGCCAAATATTGAAGTTGTTCCGCTAGAAGTTAAGTATCCACAAGGTGGAGAGAAGCAACTAATTGATGCTGTGTTAGGCAAAGAGGTTCCTTCTGGTGGATTACCGTTAGATGTTGGTGTAGTAGTGAATAATGTCAGTACTGCTGTGGTGATTGCTGAAGCTATTCGAGAAGGCAGACCATTGGTTGGAAGAGGAGTTACTATTACTGGAGATGTTAAGGAGCCTCAAAACTTAGTCGTCAGAATAGGAACACCTATCGAAGAGATATTAGAAGCATGTGGAGGCTTTAAAGGCGAGCCAGGTAAAGTTATTTTAGGCGGACCAATGATGGGACAGGCACAAGTTGACTTAACTGCCCCAGTAACTAAAGGAACTTCTGGTATCTTAGTTTTAAGTAAAGCAGAGGTTGCTCAATATCAAGAAGCAAAGCCATGTATTCGTTGTGCTCGTTGTGTTGATGTTTGTCCAGTTAAATTAATACCTACTGCTTTAATGAATCTAACAAAAGGTGATAAAGTATTAAAGTTACAAGATTATAATGTATTGGATTGTATTGAGTGTGGTTCTTGTAGCTATACCTGTCCTTCTAAGATTGAAATTTTAGATTGGATTAAGTTAGGAAAAGGAAAAGTTCAAGCTCATATTAGAGAAAATGAATGATAGGAGGGAATAATATGGATAACACATTAGATTTAACCGTTTCATCAGCACCGCATGTTAAAAGTGAAGAGACGACTTCTAATATTATGTATCAAGTTATCTTAGCATTAGTACCAGTAATGTTTGCTTCTTTTTACTTCTTTGGTCCAGGTGCTATTTATTTATTGTTAACTTGTGGTATAACTGCTATGTTATCAGAAGTTGCTGTACAGAAGTTAAGAGGTAAGCCAGTAACAATCAATGATGGTAGTGCGTTGCTAACCGGACTAATTTTAGCATTGACCTTACCACCTGATTTACCACTTTGGATGGCTGTTTTTGGTAGTGTAGTAGCTATTGTTTTAGGTAAGCATATCTTTGGTGGGTTGGGATATAATGTTTTCAATCCTGCTTTGATGGGGCGTGCCTTTTTGACCCTTTCGTATGTAGTTTCAATGACAGAATGGACGGCTCCTAATGGAGGAGTTGACACTTTATCAACTGCGACTCCATTAGAAGGAGAAGCAGAAGTGATAAACTTATTTATAGGTCGAGTTGGAGGTTCTTTAGGAGAGACATCTGCACTTGCAATTTTACTAGGTGGATTATATTTGCTGTATAAAGGATATATCGACTGGAGAATTCCAGTAGGTTATTTGGGTACTGTAGCAGTACTGACTACACTTGTTGGTGAGCAAGGAGCATCCTTCCACCTTTTTGCTGGAGGACTTATGTTTGGAGCAATTTTTATGGCTACAGATATGGTAACCAGCCCAGTAACTAAGAAAGGAAGATGGATTTTTGCAATTGGTTGTGGATTTATAACAGTTATTATACGTGTCTTTGGAAATTATCCTGAAGGAGTATTATTCTCTATTTTATTAATGAATATGTGTGTGCCATTGATTGACCAGTATACGCTACCACAGATTTATGGCGAGGTGAAAGCAAATGGCTAACGATAAAATACAACCACGGTTGATTTTGGTTTTGACATTAATTACTATTGCATCTGCAATTGTATTGACTTTTATTGATGATTTGACTGCTCCTTTAATTGCTGAGCAAGCTGAGAAGAGAGTGCAAGAGGCTGTTTTATCTGTTGTACCAGAGGCAGTAGATTTCGAAGAAGTTGAAAGTGAGAATTTTGAATTGTTTCAGGGTTTAGATGAGTCAGAAGAAGTTGTCGGAATAGCTGTTCAACATCAAACCCAAGGTTATACAGGGCCTATTGATGTAATGGTTGGATTAGATGTGGATACTAGGCAGGTAACTGCTGTAGAGGTCTTATCTCATACAGAGACACCAGGTCTAGGAGCTAGAATAGTGGAAGAGCAGTTTAGAGGTCAATTTGAAGGAAGAAAATCTATTGAGGAAGAAATCGAGATAATAGCTGGAGCAACGATTTCTAGTGAGGCTGTTGAGGAAATAGTAGATGATGTTATTAAAGGAGCACAAGATTTTGAAGACGAGATGCCAGGGTTAGAAACTATAATAGCTGATGAAGATGATCTTGGAGCAAGAGATTTTTCTGAGCAAGAAGTTGTTGACGCGGAGCAAGGGATTCAAAGTTTAGCTAAAATAGTAACAGATTATAGTGGAGGTGAGTAATGTGGCTGAAAAAAATCGAGATTTTGTAAAGGGTCTGTGGGAAGAAAATCCTGTCTTTGTCATGTTATTGGGTATGTGTCCTGTATTAGCTGTTACTAGTACGGCAACGAACGGTTTATTTATGGGACTTGCAACAAGTTTTGTTCTGTTTGGAGCAGGAATTGTAAACTCTTTATTGCAAAATATAATTCCTGATGAGGTTCGGATTCCAAGTTTTATCGTTGTAATTGCTACTTTTGTAACGATAGTTGATTTAGTTTCAAGAGCCTATTTTCCTGGAATCGCTGAACAGTTAGCATTATTTATTCCTTTGATTATTGTTAACTGTTTAATTTTGAACCGTTCAGAGGCTTTCGCTTCTAATGTAAATGTTCTACGAGCTATAATAGATGCTTTAGGTAGAGGATTAGGTTTTACCTGGGCTTTGACATTTTTAGGTGGTATTAGAGAAATTCTTGGCTTTGGAACTTTATTTAGAGGAACTGAGAGTGTCATTCAAGTTTTAGGTGAGTGGTACCAACCAATGTTGATTGCTATCTTACCAGCAGGAGCGTTTATTACTTTAGGAATAGTTGTTGCTTTATTTAATGTGATTATGGATGAATCATTCAGTATTAAAGATTTATTTGGCGGAACTGCTGCTGTTGAAAAAGAACAGACAGCTTAATATTGAGAAATAAGGAGGGGAAGTTATGCAAGAATTATTCTTATTATTTATGGCTGCATCTATAACAAACAACTTTGTTTTGATGCAATTTTTAGGGATTTGTCCTTTTTTAGGAGTTTCTAAAGAGGTTCCAACAGCTTTTAGTATGGGGTTAGCGACTACTTTTGTAATGGTTACATCAGCAGTGGTAACTTGGCTTGTTGAAACTGTTATTTTAGTCCCGCTAGGAATTGAATATTTACAATACATTGCTTTTATTTTGGTAATTTCTTCATTCGTACAACTAACTGAATTATTTGTTAAAAAAGTTAGTCCGCCTTTATATAAAGCATTAGGTATCTTTTTACCATTAATTACAACTAACTGTGCTATTTTAGGATTGGCCCTTTTGATTTCAATGGAAGGTTATGGTTTTATTCAGAGTGCTGTCTTTGGTTTAGGAGCAGGAGTCGGTTTTACGATAGCAATTGTATTGATGGCTGGAATAAGAGAACGGTTAGAATTTGCTGATGTTCCTAAGCCTTTAAAAGGAGCACCAATTACTTTATTAGTGGCTGGAATTATGGCATTAGCATTTACAGGACTTGCAATGTAAATTAGGAGGTGGGGTATAATGGAAATTATTTCTTTTGCATCTGCAGTTGCCGGATTAGGAATTTTAGGAATAATTTTTGGAACCGGTCTAGCTTATGCATCAGTAAAATTTGCAGTAGAAGAAGATCCAAAAAAAATAGAGATTGATGAGGCTTTACCTGGAGCCAACTGTGGAGCTTGTGGTTTTGCAGGTTGTTCTAGTTATGCGGAAGCAGTGGCTAAGGGAGAAGAAGGAATTGATTCTTGTCCAGTTGGTGGAGAAGAACTAATAGAAAAGATAGCTGATATTATGGGTGTTGCTGCTTCTTCTTCGGATGAGAAAAAGACTGCTAAGGTGTTATGTCAGGGTGGTAATCAAGAAACATTTAATAAAGCAGAGTATCAAGGAGTACCAAGTTGTCAAGCAGCTAGTATGGTAGATAACTTTAAATCCTGTCAATATGGTTGCTTAGGATTTGGTGATTGTGCTGCTGTTTGTGACTTTGATGCAATTGTAATGAATGATAATGGCTTACCAGAGATTGATCCTGATAAATGTGCTGAATGTGGAGTCTGTGTTACAGAATGTCCTCGGAGTCTGATTGAAATAGTAAGTAGTAATGAAGATGTTATTACTAATTGTAAGTCAGCTTTAAAAGGAAAAGAAGTCAAGGTTGTTTGTGAGAAAGGATGCTTTGGTTGTACAATTTGTGCCAAGAAATGTCCTGTAGATGCTATTGAGATGGAAGATAATCTACCAGTAGTTGATACTGAAGGATGTATTGGTTGTGGAGTCTGTGTTAAAAATTGTCCAACTGATGCCTTTGTAGAAGTTGATTTTTAAGTATTAAGTCTTTATAATAAAGCTTACAATTGAAAAATAAGTTAGCAATAAAAGAAACCAGTCCCACTGGTTTCTTTTATTTTTTAATTGCTCATAATATGGAGCTGAGCTTAAGAGATTAGACACTTATAGTTTTTTTTGATATAATATGAAGATGATTAATATAGAGGTTAAAAATTTTATTTCAATAATGCTAAAATTTTGTCTTTGATAATTAGTCTAGTTATAGATAATATTGGAATTATAGTAAAGTGTTATAAATTATGAGGAGAGGATCAATTGTGGAACTAGTAGTTATTGGCTTGAACCATAAAACAGCTTCTGTAGAGGTTAGAGAAGAGCTATCTTTAAGTAACCGTCAACAAGAGGATGTTTTAGAACAAATTTCTATCTCATCTGATGTAAAAGAGGGTGTTATTTTATCTACTTGCAATCGAACTGAGATTTATCTGGTAGCAGAGAGTGATTATTTGGCTAAAAAATTCACCCTGAAATTATTCAAAAGAATTTCTGATTTAAAGATTAGAAATTTAAAAGGATACTTATATCATTATCAGAATTTAGAAGCAGTTGAACATTTATTTAGAGTTGTTAGTGGCTTAGATTCCTTAGTGATTGGTGAAGCTCAGATTTTGGGTCAAGTTAAGAAGGCATTTAAGGAAGCAAAGAGAATGGAAGCAATTGATACACAATTACATAGATTATTTAATGAAAGTTTTAAAGTTGGTAAGCGGGCTCGAAGTGAAACAAAGATTGATAAAAATGCTGCTTCGATCAGTTATGTGGCTGTAGAGTTGGCCCGGCAGGTATTTGGTTCTTTATCTGGAGAGAAAGTGATGATTTTAGGTGCAGGAGAGATGAGTGAATTGACTTTAAAAAATTTAGTTGCTCATGGTGTTGAAGGAGTAATGGTCTCTAATAGAACTTATGAAAATGGAAAAAGATTAGCTGAACAATTTTCAGGAGAAGTCATTCCTTGGGAAAAATTAGAGAATTGGGTTGAAGATGTTGATATTATTATCAGCTCAACTGCTGCTCCTCACTATGTGCTTCATCATGAACAGATTGAAGAAGTTATGGTTAATAGGAAACGTCCTCTCTTTTTGATTGATATTGCTGTTCCTAGAGATATAGAACCAGAAATTGCTGAGTTACCTGAAGTATACCTGTATGATATTGATGATTTAGAGGCTGTAGTCAATCAAAATTTAGAAGAAAGAAGAGGAGAAATAGAGCAGGTTGAGGAGATTATAGCTGAAGAAAGAGAAGAATTTGAAAAATGGCTGAATTATCGTCAAGTTGTACCAGTGATTAAAGGGATGAGAGAAAGGGCCAACCAGATTAAAGAGCAAGAATTAAATCGGGCATTACAAAGGTTGGCTAATTCTAAGCAGAATCAAGAAGATGTAGTTGAAGAGTTGAGTAGTCGATTAGTTAATAAACTACTACATCCTCCTACATTAGGGGTCAAGCAGTTAGCCAATAGTGAAGGAAGTCTACAAAAGCTAGAAGTAATTAAAGAGGTATTTGAATGTTGATCCAGGTCTTGATATCATAAAATTTTGAAGTGAATTTTAATTGTCAATTTTGTACATTGTAAATTGTTATAAAGTGACACCTTATAATGATAATAAAAATAGGCTGATTAGAAAATTACGTATTAAGTAGATATATATGTTTAAGGAGAGGTTTGATGGAGTTATATCCGGTTAATTTAAGGTTGAAGAATCAGAAGGTATTGATAGTTGGTGGGGGTAAGGTTGCTTATCGTAAATTAAAGAGGTTAGTAACTACTGAAGCTAAGATTGAATTGGTTAGTCCCAAAGTAATTGATCCTGTAAAGGAATTAATCAAACAAGAAGAGATAAACTATAAACAACGAGAATTTTTAGAGCTTGATCTTGAAAGCTCTTTTTTAGTAATTGCTGCTACAGATCAAAGCGGCTTAAATCAAAGAATTGCTCAACTAGCTGAACAGGAGGGGATTTTGGCCAATGTGATTGATAACTTGGAGTTGTCAACTTGTACCTTACCTGCTGTAGTTGAGCGAGGAGATCTATTAATCACGATTGCTACAAATGGAAGTTTACCAGCATTATCTAGACAGCTTAGATTGAAGTTAGAAGAGGAATTTGGGCCAGAGTTTGCTTTCTTTTTGGAGTTGCTAGCTGAAATTAGACCACTAGTGATTGATAAGATAGATCAAGAAGAGCAGCGGCGTGAAATCTTTAGAAGATTAGCTGATCTAGAGTTGATCGAGCAACTAGGGGTTGATCGTTCAGTAGGGATTGAAGAGATCAAACAGATATTGCCTGAGCAAGTAATAAATGAGTTAGAGTTGATTTAATAGTGAACTTTTATTACAATTCAGTTTAAGTTTGAGTCTAAGTCTAAGTAAGAGCTAAGCCCTTATGTTTCTAGTGGTTGACTTAAACTTAAACTCAGCCTTAAACTTAAGCTATATATCAATAATGTTACATAAATCATTTTTTATAACACTAATAAATGTTATGATAGAAGTGGAGCTTAATAATTAATTTAGCTAGTTGCTTTTAGAAGTTTTGATTTTTAGAATTTTCAAAGGTTTTTTAATTGTTAATTGTACATTATAAATTGTAAATTAATGAGTGCAGGGAGGTAATTATGAAAGAAATTATTATTGGAACTAGAAAAAGTCAACTTGCAGTAGCTCAATCGCAGCTAATGGCTGATCAATTACAGGAGAAGTTTCCTGATTATCAGTTTAAGCTAAAGAAGATCAGTACTAAAGGAGATCGAATTTTAGATAAGCCTTTAGCCGAAATTGGTGGTAAGGGTTTATTTATTAAGGAGATAGAGATAGCGTTGTTGAATGGGGAGATTGATTTGGCAATTCATAGTCTCAAGGATATGCCAGCAGAGTTGCCTACTGAGCTTGAAATTTTATCAATTCCAAAACGGGCCAACCCTTTAGATGCGTTAATAAGTAAGGGTGATCTGGATATAGACCAGCTTCCTGAAGGGGCTAAGATAGGAACAGGGAGCTTGCGTAGAAGGGCTCAGTTATTAAATTATCGTTCTGATTTAGAGATTGTACCAATTAGGGGTAATATAGATACTCGACTTAGAAAATTAGAGAGTCAAGATTTAGATGGGATTATCTTAGCTGCAGCTGGCTTGGAGAGGATTGGCTGGGAGGATAAGATCAGCTCTTGTTTGAGTGATGAGATTTCGATTCCAGCAGTAGGACAAGGTGCTTTGGCGATTGAAGTTAGGGCCAATGACCAACAGATTAAGGATATAGTCAAGGCAATTAATCATCAAGCGACTGTAGATGCTGTTAAAGCTGAACGGAGCTTTTTGGAGTATTTAGAGGGGGATTGTAAGGTGCCAATTGGGGCTTATGCTCAGGTTGAAGATGAGCAATTGGTTGTTGAAGGAGTAGTAGCAAAGTTAGATGGTAGCCAAGTATTTAAAGAAGAAGTGGTTGGTTTGCGAGAGGAAGCAGTTGAATTAGGAATTAAGCTTGCTAAGCAGTTATTAGAACAAGGAGCAGGAGAGGTTTTAGAAGAGATTAAGAAGCAGGAAGGGGCAGATAATAATGGCAGGTAAAGTTTATTTAATTGGGGCTGGCCCAGGAGATGAAGGATTAATTACAGTTAAGGGTTTAAATATTATCAAAGAAGCTGACGTAATTTTATATGATAGATTAGCTAATCCTAGGTTATTAGATTATGCTCGAGAAGATGTAGAGTTATTTTATGTAGGAAAGAAGGCGAGCAATCATTATCGAACCCAAGATGAGATTAATCAATTATTGGTTGATCAAGCTCAAGCAGGTAATGTAGTGGCTAGATTAAAAGGGGGCGATCCTTTTATCTTTGGTCGTGGTGGAGAAGAAGCAGAAGTGTTGTTAGGTGAAGGAATCGAGTTTGAGATTGTACCAGGAATCACTTCTCCTATTTCAGTAGCTGCTTATGCAGGAATTCCTTTGACCCATCGTGATTTTAACTCTTCTGTTGGATTTGTAACTGGTCATGAAGATCCGACTAAAGATGAGTCCAATCTTAATTGGGATCAGCTAGCTAATGCAATGGGAACATTAGTCTTTTTGATGGGGGTTGGCAATTTAGCTAAGATTACTAAAAGGCTAATGGAGGCTGGTCGTAATCCTGAAACTCCTGTTGCATTAATTAGATGGGGGACTAGACCGGAGCAAGAGACATTAGTTGGTACTTTAGAGACTATAGTAACTAAGGTTGAAGAGAATAATTTCAAGCCACCAGCTATTATAATTGTTGGAGAGGTCATCAATTTAAGAGAGAAGTTAGATTGGTTTGAAACGAAAGCTTTATTCTCTAAACGGATTGTAGTTACTAGACCTAAAAAGCAGGCGACCAGCTTTTCTAAAGCTTTAGCTCGAGATGGGGCCAAAGTGATTGAGGCACCAGCGATTAAGATTGCTCCACCAGAAAGTTATCAAGAGTTGGATCAGAAGTTAGAGCAGATAGGTGATTATGATTGGATTATTTTTACCAGTATCAATGGAGTTAAGTACTTCATTAATCGACTATTCGAGCTAGGATTAGATGTTAGAGCTTTGGCTGGGGTTAAGCTCTGTGCCATTGGCCCTAAGACTGCTGCTAAGTTGAATGATTATGGCTTACAGGTCGATTATATTCCAGATGATTATGTAATCGAATCTATCCTAGAAGGATTTGTTGAAGAGGATTTGACAGGACAGAAGTTCTTACTACCACGAGCTGATATTGCACGAGAGTTGTTGGCAGAGGAGTTAGAGAATAATGGAGCTAAGGTCGATGATGTAACGACTTATCAGACGATTAAAGGGGTAGGAAACCAAGATTTAATCGCTGAGCTAGAAGAGGACAGAGTAGATATGGTGACCTTTACAAGCTCTTCAACAGTACATAATTTTGTTGAGCAATTAGGTGATGATTATCAAGATTTATTGGCAGAGGTAGAGATTGCGTGTATTGGCCCGATTACTGCTCAAACAGTACGGGATTATGAGTTAGAGGTAGCAGTAGTAGCTGATGAATATACGGTTGAGGGGTTATTAGCAGCGGTTAAAGGGTATTATAGTAATTAGTGACTAGTGATTAGTAACTAGTAAAAACTGGACAATTAAAGAGCTTTAAATGGCTTTTTATTTAAAGGATTTAGTTTGTAATTGTAAATTGTACATTATAAGGGAGTGTCATTGTGTCTGCTCAAGTGAAAGGTATTGTCATTGAAGGGGTACCAGCTACGGGAAAAACAACAATAATTGAACATCTTTTGCGGAATGGACAGGTTTTAGAGCGTGATTTTATGCCCTTGTTGGTTTATGGTGAAGATTTAACGCAGCGAGTATTAGAAGCTAAACATAATCAAGGACAAATTACTAAAGAGGATAATTTAAATCTATTGAATGATATTTTAACCCCTCTAGAGCGTTATCAAGAATATTACCACCAGCGAGGATGGCAGGGAGCAGAACAAGAGCACTGTTATGCCTTTTTATTGGAGAGGTTCCATTTAACCCATGCTACTTATTTTGATCACCTAAGCTGGGGAGAACTAATAGAGATAGATAATCGCTTAGCAGATTTAAAGGCAAAGTTAGTCTTATTGACAATGAACAAGGAAGTGATGGCTGAGCGAATTGTTGCTAGTCGAGGAAGTAGATGGAGAAGTTATATCTCTCGGTTTGGTTCGACAGTAGAGGAGATTGTTGAGCATTATTATCAACGACAACAGCGGAAGTTAAAATTAGCTCAGCAGAGTAAGTTAGTTAGCTTGGTGTTGAATACCAGTGCTAAGGATTGGGGAGCGTTGGCCCAGCAAGTGCTTCAATTTTGGGGGGTATAAAATTGACAATTGACAGAATGTACAATGGACAATTAAAAATCTTTAAGTATTTTTAGCTTTAAAGGTTTGCTCTTTAATTGTAAATTGTGAACTGTAAATTGTAAATTATAGTTTTAAAGGAGGGATAGGATGGATTTAACTAGACGGCCACGCCGTTTAAGACGGACAGCAGCGATTAGAGATTTAGTCAGAGAAACAAAATTGAGCGCTGATGATCTGATTCAACCATTATTTGTGGTCAATGGTGAAAATGTCAAGGAAGAGATTCCTTCTTTGCCGGGTAATTATCATCTATCACTGGACATGCTAATGGATGAGGTTGAAGAGTTGGTTCAAGCTCAAGTTGCAGGAGTTATTTTATTTGGAATTCCAAAGAGCAAGGATGAAGAGGGTTCTAGTGCTTGGGCAGAAGAGGGGATTGTACAGCGGGCTTGTCGGGCAATTAAAGAAGAATATCCTGAACTATTAGTAATTACCGATGTCTGTTTATGCCAGTATACTAGCCATGGACATTGTGGTATTCTAGAGGATGGAACTGTAAATAATGATCCAACATTAGATAATTTGGCTAGGGTTGCTTTATCCCATGTTCAAGCAGGGGCTGATATGGTAGCTCCTTCTGATATGATGGATGGACGGGTACGAGCAATTAGAGAGAAGTTGGATCAAGAAGGCTATCAAGAAGTAGCAATTATGTCTTATGCTGCTAAGTATTCTTCAGCCTTTTATGGGCCATTTCGTGATGCAGCCCATTCTGCTCCTGGTGAGGGAGATAGAAGTTCTTATCAGATGGATCCAGCTAATAGTGATGAGGCACTGACAGAGATTGAACTTGATTTAGAAGAAGGGGCAGATATTATCATGGTCAAGCCTGCCTTATCTTATCTTGATATTATTAGACGGGCCAAGGATAATTTCAACGCTCCACTTGCTGCTTATAATGTCAGTGGGGAGTTTGCAATGATTAAAGCAGCAGCAGAAAAAGGTTGGATTGATGAAGAAGAAGTTGCTTTGGAGATGTTGACAAGTATCAAACGGGCAGGGGCTGAGATTATTATTACATATTACGCGAAAGACGTAGCTAAGATATTGAATAATTAATAGAGAATAGTGAATAGTTGAAGATCAAGAGCTTAATTATAATTAAGTGTCAGTTATGTGTGGGAGTGTGAGTGAGGTTAAGATCATAAGGGCTAAGGTTTTGCTTTTACTCACACACACTACTCACACTGACACTAAATATCAATTAAATTGTTTTCAAAGGTTTTAACTGTCAACCGTCAACTGTTCACTGTCAACTTGTGTTAATTAGTGATTTTTAAGGTTATTAACTATTAGTTATTAACTATTAACTGTTCTTAACCGGAGGTGTTAGTATGAAAAAATCAGAAAAGTATTTTAAAGAAGCTCAGGAGGTTATTCCTGGGGGGGTAAATAGTCCAGCACGAGCTTTTAGTGCTGTTGATAGTGATCCATTATTTATTGAGAAAGGTGAAGGTTCAAAGATCTATGATGCCGATGGGAATGAATATATCGATTATGTTGGTTCTTGGGGGCCAATGATCTTAGGATATAACCATCCTCAAGTTGTTGAAGCTTTACAATCACAGATCCAAAAGGGGACTAGCTTTGGAGCACCGACTGAGGTTGAAACTGAATTGGCCAGCTTAATTGTTGATAATATCGCTTCAATTGATAAAGTACGAATGGTTAATTCAGGTACAGAAGCAACGATGAGTGCTATTAGATTGGCTCGAGGTTATACTGGTCGAGATAAGATTCTTAAGCTAGAAGGTTGTTATCATGGACATGGCGATAGCTTATTGATTGATGCTGGTTCGGGATTGACTACCTTAGGGATTCCTAGTACCCCAGGAGTGCCAGCTAATGTTGCTCAAGAGACGATTATTGCTCCGTATAATGATTTGGAGGCAGTTGAAACTATCTTTGCGGAGTATGGTTCTGAAATTGCAGGGATTATTTTAGAGCCTGTAACTGGAAATATGGGAGTTATTGCTCCACAAGATGGTTACTTAGAAGGTTTAAGAGAGCTGACTGATGATTATGAAGCGGTCTTAATCTTTGATGAGGTAATGACCGGGTTTAGGTTAGCTTATGGTGGAGCTCAAGAGTTATATGATGTTGAACCTGATTTGACGACTTTTGGTAAGGTGATTGGAGGAGGTCTGCCTGTTGGTGCTTATGGTGGTAAAGCAGAGATTATGAGCCATGTAGCTCCTGAAGGGCCAGTCTATCAAGCAGGAACCTTATCAGGTAATCCTTTAGCAATGACTGCTGGGGCTGAGACGTTGAGATTATTATTGCAAGGTGAGGTTTATGAACAATTAGAAGAGAAAGCAAGTAAGTTAGCAGCTGGTTTTAAAGCTAACATTGATAAATTGGATATTCCTGCTACTGTATCACGGGTCGGTTCAATGGTCTGTCTCTTCTTTAGTCCAACTGAAGTGACCAACTATCAGGATGTTCAGCAGTGTGATACCGATGCTTTCGCTCTTTATTTCCAAAAGATGTTGGAGCAAGGTATTTATTTACCTCCTTCTCAGTTTGAAGCTAACTTTATTTCGTTGGCCCATAGTGATGAAGAACTGGAGTTTACAATTGAAGCTAATTATAAGGCGTTGCAAGAAGTAAAGGAAGACTACTTTTAACTTTAGTACAATAATGTGTCAGTTATGTGTGGGAGTGTGAGTGAGGTCAAGACCACAAGAGCTAAGGTTTTGCTTTCACTCACACACACTACTCACACTGACACTGTTGTGTTATGTTAATAATAACAATTTAATTAGAAGGATATCTATCAAGTTGATGTAAATGACTTTTAAACAAAAGGTAAGTTCCTTGAGAGCTTGCCTTTTATTTCTTTGAAATGAAAAATTAAAAGGGTTGTCTTTGTTCTTTAAAAATGATAAACTAAGTAATGTAGGTTTTGCTCTTAAGTACTACTAGGTGGCTATTATCAATTATTGGAGTAATTGACCTAAAAATATAAATTAAAGTTAAATTTAGTGTTTATAAAATAAGTAAGTTTGTTATAATAATGAAAGAGAGGTTGGGTATGAAATTAAAAAAGCGGTTAACTTTGTCATTATTAGTAGCAGGAGCGATTGTTTTACATATTGTAGAGGCGATGTTGCCTACTTTTTTGGTTATTCCTGGAGCTAAGCTTGGTTTAGCAAATATAATTACATTATTTGTTTTACTCTATTTTGGATTTAAAAGTGCATTTCTAGTTATAACTTTAAGAATATTTCTATCATCATTATTAATTGGTACTTTTTTCAGTATCAGTTTTTTTTTAAGTCTGACTGGAGGGCTGCTTAGTCTTTTAGTTATGGGTTTTGCTTATTATTTTTACTCACATAAATTCAGTATAATAGGAATTAGTGTCTTAGGAGCAGCATTTCATAATTTTGGTCAAGTATCAATGGCCAGTGTTATAATTGATAATTGGCGTTTGATACTTTATTTGCCTTATCTACTATTGTTATCTTTACCAACAGGAGTTTTTGTAGGACTAGTTGTAATTAAATTAAGTAATTATCTAGAATTTGACTTGGTTAAAAAGCAGAAGCTTGAAGGTAACTAATAGCGGTAGTAGTTTTTATTATAAACTGGATTGGAGGAATCATTCTATGGAGAAAATTATTTTGGCTTCCTCTTCTCCGCGGCGACGAGAGTTATTAGCTAGACTAGGGGTTAAATTTGAGGTTAGACCTAGTAAGATAGATGAAAATAAGGTTAAAGAAGATAGACCAGATAGATTAGTACAAAAGTTATCTTTTTTAAAAGCAGAAGATGTAATTAATACTCAGGATGAAATAGTTATTGCTGCTGATACAGTAGTTAGTCTAGATAATAAGATTTTGGGTAAACCTAAAGACTCTGAAGAAGCTTTTCGGATGTTGACTAAACTCAGTGGGCAAAAACATCAAGTTTTGACTGGAACTACAGTGCTGACTGCTCAAAGAAGGTTGACAGATTATCAAGCAACAAGTGTAAGTTTTAAAGAGTTAACTGCTCAAGAAATAGAAGAATATATAGCTACAGGGGAGCCTTTGGATAAAGCAGGAAGTTATGGGATTCAAGGAATGGGAGCAGTATTTGTCAAGGAGATTAATGGTTGTTTTTATAATGTAGTAGGGTTATCATTGTATAATTTAAGAAAGATGCTAACAGAGTTAGGAGTGAAGTTCAGTTTAAATGGATAATTATGTAACGATTAAAGATATGCCTAGTGAAGAGCGGCCACGAGAAAAGATGGTTAAATATGGAGCAAGTACATTATCTACTGCTGAATTGTTGGCCCTGATCTTAAGAACAGGTTCTAAAAAGAGAACTGCATTAGATTTAGCTAATAAATTGCTGACTGCTTGTGGAGGGATTAAGTGCTTAATAGATTTAAGCATTGAAGAGTTACAGCAAATAAAAGGGGTTGGTTTGGCTAAATCTAGTCAGTTGAAGGCTGTAGCAGAATTGAGTAAAAGATTGCTCAGTGCTCATTCTGATTTGAATAAGATCAGTTCACCTGAAGATATTGCTCAGTTTATGATACCTAAATTAAAAGATCTTCATCAAGAAAGCTTTCAGATTGTTTTATTAAATACTAAAAATGAGATTATTGGAGTTAGAGAAGTTTTTAGAGGGAGTTTGAATAATTCAATTGTACATCCAAGGGAAGTTTTTCGTCCAGCGATTAAAAAAAGTAGTGCAGCAATTATATTGGCTCATAACCATCCTAGTGGAGATGTAACACCTAGTCAAGAAGATATAGAAGTTACTAAAAGGTTATCTCAAGTAGGGGAACTGGTTGGAATTGAAGTACTAGATCATTTAGTTATTGGAGTTAATGATTATTTTAGTTTAAAAGCTAAAAATTTATTTTAAAATTGTTATTGAAAGGGGTATAGATTATTATGGTATTGAATTTTTTGACTGCACCATTTTCCAGAGATATGGGAATAGATTTGGGAACTGCTAATACATTGGTTTATATTAGAGGAAAAGGGGTTTTAATTCGTGAACCATCAGTGGTCGCGATTCAAAATAATGCTGATTCTAAAGAAGGTGTTTTGGCTGTAGGAAATGATGCTAAGAATATGATAGGAAGAACTCCAGGTAATATTATGGCTGTTCGACCAATGAAAGATGGGGTTATTGCTGATTTTGAAGTGACAGAGAAGATGTTAAAGTATTTTATAACTAAAGCACATAAGAGAAAAAGGTTGGTTAGACCTAGAATTGTAGTTTGTGTTCCTTCTGGAGTTACAGAAGTAGAGAAAAGAGCAGTTATTGATGCGGCTTTACATGCTGGAGCTAGAGAGGCTTATTTGATTGAGGAGCCAATGGCTGCTGCAATAGGGGCCAACTTACCTGTCCATGAGCCAACAGGAAATATGGTTGTTGATATTGGTGGTGGAACAACAGAGGTAGCAGTAATTTCCTTAGGTGGAATTGTGACTAAAGATTCGATTAGAGTTGGTGGAGATGACATGGATGGAGCAATAGTTCATTATATCAAAAATAATTATAACTTAATGGTAGGAGAAAGAACTGCAGAAGAGATCAAGACAGAGATAGGTTCGGCTTATTTTGCTAGTGAGGTTGATCAAAAAGCAAAAGAATCAATTGATATTAGGGGGCGTGATTTAGTTAATGGGTTACCTAAGACAGTTGAAGTTAGTGCTGGAGAAATTCAAAGTGCATTGAAGGAGCCGGTTAGTGATATTGTACGTTCAGTAAAGAGTACATTAGAGAATACTCCTCCTGAATTATCTGCTGATATTATGGATAGAGGAATTGTAATGGCTGGTGGAGGTTCTTTATTAAGCGGGTTAGATCAATTGATTTCTGAAGAGACAGGCATGCCTGTTTATTTGGCTGATGATCCATTAGATTGTGTGGTTTATGGAACAGGAAAGGTATTAGAAGAGTTGAATAATTTAAAAGATGTTTTAATTACTCCCAAACGTTTATCATAAAATAGGTGTAAGGGAAGTAACTTATAAATTGGGTGGTAGCATTGTTAAATTTTTCAAAGAAACATCAGAAGATATTTGTAACACTTATTCTTTTATTAATTTTGATTAGAGTTATTAATTTAGCTAGCTTAGATAAAGATTATAATTTAGTTGAAGGAGCAATAGTTGATTTAATAAATCCTGGTTTTGGGCTAATTAACTCTGTTCAGAATTGGCTTAAAGAGTCAACAAGAGTAGTGCTCAATTATCAACAAGTAAAAGAAGAGAATAAGCAGTTGAAAGAAAAAATTAATGAGTTAAATTATTATCAAAATAAATTAAATAAGGTAATGGTTCAAAATCAAAATTTCAGAGAACTTTTGAATTTTAAAGAATATGTACCTTATGATTTATCAGGAGCAAGTGTTATTAGTTATGGAAGTGATAACTGGTCAAAGACATTGATGATTGATCAAGGACAAAAAGATGGTATTGAACGTAATATGCCAGTAGTAGCTGAGAATGGCTACTTAGTAGGACGGATTAATAGAGTTACTAATCGTACTGCTCAGGTTTTGTTGTTAAATGATCCTACCTTTGTAATTGGTGGTTTAGTGCAAAGAGAGGAGTCAAGAGATTTAGGGGTTGTTAAAGGTCAACTTGAAGATGAAGAATTGATAATGGAAGAATTAGCTTGGGATGCAGATATTAAAAAAGGTGATATAATCGTTACCTCAGGTTTATCTGAACATTATCCACGAGGAGTCCCAATTGGAGAAGTTATGTCAGTTAGTCCTGATAATTATGGCTTAACTCAAAAAGCAGAAATCGACTCTTTTGCTATGTTATCTAAATTAGAAAAAGTACTAGTGATTACCGATTTTAGCACTAAAACAGACTTATCAATATCCTCCTTTGATGAAAAACATCCTGAACTTAATGAGGAGGTAGATAGATGATCTATCTCTTTTATGTGGTCCTTGGAATTGTTTTCTTTATTTGTCAGTCTTTGATCTTTTCAGGAGGGGTATTAGATCAAATCATTCCTGATTTTTTATTGATTTTAGTGATGATTATATCTATTAATCACGGGAAAACTGCTGGAGGAGTAGCTGGATTTATAGGTGGATTTTTTCAAGACTTATTTGCAGGAGGATTATTTGGAATCAATATTATTACTAAAGCTATAGTTGGATTTTTAGTTGGTTTTTTTAAGAAAAAAGTTTATCAAGATAGTTTATTATTACCTCCTTTAGTATTATTTTGCGCTACTATTCTTAATCAGTTACTTGTTATTTTATTTACTGATTATTTATTAAGGTTTCTTACTTTAGAACAAGCAGTTGAAGGAGTAATTCTTCCTTTAGCTACCTTAAATGCCGGAATAACCTTAATTGTTTATCCATTTATTTATAAAATTGATTCTTATTTAACTGAAATTAATCATAATTAGAAAGTTATCTTTAAAATATAGGATTATATTCTAGGATTAGTATAACAGGAGGAAAATTAAGTGAAAAATGATAGTGAAAGAAGGTTATTTCACTTTACAATAATAGTAGTTTTGATTTTTGGGGTTTTATTTGCTCAACTATATTACCTTCAAATTTATAATGGAGAGCTATATAAAAGGTTATCAGAAGGAAATAGAACCTCTATTCTTCCTATCAGTGCTCCTCGAGGGAAGATTTATGATCGCTCTGGAGAAGTTTTAGTTTCAAATAAAATGACTTATACTGCTTCTTTAATCCCTGATGAGATTGATGATTTGGATTATGTTTTAGAGGTTTTAGAACAGATTTTAGAAATAGATCAATTGGAGTTAGAAGATAAAATTATTGCTAATAAAAAAGATAAATTAGTAAGACTGAAAAGGAATATAAGTCAAGAAGAGTTAATTATGCTAGAAGAGAATAAAGAGCAGATTCCAGGATTAATTATAGAAAATATTCCAATAAGAAGCTATGTAAAAGATAATTTAGCTAGCCATATTTTAGGATATGTTGGTGAGATATCTGCTAATGAATTGAGTGATTTAAATGAGCAAGGATATAGAGCAGGAGATATACTTGGCAAAACAGGTTTAGAGTTAATTTATGAAGATTATTTAAGAGGTGAAAGAGGAAGGCAACAAGTAGAAGTTAATAATCTAGGTCAACAATTGAGGGTTTTAGGAGTCGAAGATCCAGAACCAGGACATAATTTAGTTTTAAATATTGATCATCAATTACAGCAGACAACGGAAGAGTTATTAGCTGATAAAGTGAAAGTAATTAAAAAAGAACTTGAAGATGAAGAGCATCCGCCAATTGGTGGAGCAGCTATTGTGTCTAACCCTAAAAATGGCGATGTTTTAGCAATGGCTAGCTTTCCTGATTATAATCCTAATCTGTTTTCAACAGGAATTTCAAGAACAGATTGGGAGGAGCTTAACAGCGACCTTACTAGGCCACTCTTAAATAGAGCAGTTAATACCAGTGCTCCTTCAGGTTCTGTCTTTAAAGTAGTAACTTCAGCAGCTGCATTAGAAGAGTTAGAAATTAGTGGGGATGATGAATTTTATGATCCTGGTTTTTATGAATTAGCAGGGACTAGATTTGGCAATTGGTATTCAGGAGGACAAGGAGAAATAGATTTCATAGATAGTTTGGCTTGGTCGAATAATACAGTATTTTATAAACTAGGACATAAACTTTATAAAGAAGATCAGACTATTTTGCAGCATTATGCTCGCCAATTTGGCTTGGGAGATAAGACAGGGATTGATTTAAAGAATGAAGCAGAAGGATTAGTTCCAGATCCAGATTGGCGTAGAAATTACTTTCAAGGTATAGAGGATAGAATTTGGTATCCAGGTTATACGATTAATATGTCGATTGGACAAGGTAATCTAAGGGTATCTCCAATTCAGTTAACTAATACAATGAATGCTATAGCAAATGAGGGTAAAATTTATCAACCGTTATTAGCGGATAAGGTTGTTGATCAAGACGGAAATGTAGTTCAAGAAATAGAATCTGAGTTAATAAATAATCTATCTTTATCTGAAGAAACAATGACTGTAATTCAAGAAGGCCTAGAGGGGGTTGTAACCTATGGGACTGCGAGGGATAATTTTTCTGAAGTCGAAATTTCTTTAGCAGGTAAAACAGGAACAGCTCAAACTGGTAGAAATAACCCTAACCATGGTTGGTTTGGTGGTTATGCACCAGCTGATGATCCAGAGATTTCAATAGTTGTCTTTCTTGAGTATGGAATTTCTAGTGGAAATACTCTTCCTATAGTTGAAGGGATAATGCAGGAGTATTTTGATTTAGAAGATCTAGATGATGATCAGAAAGAAGGTTAATCTTGTAGGAGGAAAGAAGATGGGAAGTAATGGAGTTGTCTTCAAAGGTGATTTAGAAGGGTTGATCATTATTTTAGATGATCAACTTGATTTTTCGGAGTTAATAACTGAATTGGAACAAAAATTTGAACAAGCTGGCAAATTTTTTAATGATGATCTGATTGCTAGGATTAAATTAGGGGCTAGATCATTATCTATTACTGAAAAGAAAAGGTTAGTTGAGGTATTTAAAAAACAGCTTGATCTATCTGTAATTGAATTTATCAATGATGAAACTGATTTTGAAGCTACTCAACAAGAAGATACATTATTAATTAAACGAACGATTAGATCTGGTCAATCGGTCTCTTTTGCAGGCAATATTGTGATTCAAGGAGATGTTAATCCAAGTGCTGAAGTTATAGCTGGAGGAGATATAGTTGTAATGGGGGTTATTCGTGGGATAGCACATTGTGGGGCCAATGGAAAGCGAGATGCTACTATTTCTGCTTTTCGATTAGAACCAACTCAACTAAGAATTGCTAACCAAATTAGTAGAGCTCCAGATGGTTTTGTTAGTTCTCCGGATACTCCAGAAATTGCTTATATAAAAGATGGACAGATTGAGATTGATTATTTGAGGAAATAGAGGGGGGAAGTTTAGTGGATGGCAAGGTATATGTAGTTACATCAGGCAAAGGTGGAGTAGGAAAGACTACAACTGTTGCTAATTTAGGAACAGGTTTGGCTAAATTAGGAAAAAAAGTGGCTTTGATAGATGCTGATATTGGTTTGCGTAATTTGGATGTAGTTTTGGGATTGGAAAATAGGATTGTTTATGATATTGTAGATGTAGTAGAAAAAAAATGTAGGCAGGAACAGGCTTTAATCAAAGATAAAAGATATAGTAGTTTATGTTTGTTACCAGCTGCTCAAACTCGAGATAAAACTGCTGTCAGTCCGAAGCAGATGGGGGAATTGATTACTCAGTTAAAAAAAGATTTTGACTATGTAATTATAGATTCTCCAGCAGGAATAGAACAAGGTTTTAAAAATGCAATTGAAGGAGCAGATGAAGCAATTGTAGTGACTACTCCTGAAGTGGCAGCGGTAAGAGATGCAGATAGAATTATTGGTATGTTAGAGGCTGAAGGGTTGTCTAACCCTGAATTGATTATTAATCGAGTTAGAGTTGATATGATGAGACGAGGAGATATGATGAATATTGAGGATATGGTTGAAATTTTAGCTATTCAACTATTAGGAATTGTCCCAGAAGATGAAAATATTGTAGTTTCTACTAATACTGGAGAACCAATTGTTTTAACTGAGGATGCTCAAGCAGGAGAAGCTTTTTGGAATATTACTAGACGATTAGAAGGAGAAGATATTCCACTAATTTCTTTAGAAGAAGGGGTTGTTGACCGTTTGAAGCGATTTGTTGGTTTAAAATAGAATGGGGGAGGATTAAAGTGTGATAGATTTAATGAAAGGGATGTTCAATAAAGATGAGCTACAGAGTAAAGATTTGGCAAAAGAACGACTGAGACTAGTCTTAGTTCATGATCGAATGGGTGTTTCACCAGAAGTGATTGAAGATATGAAAGAAGAGTTGATCCAAGTAATTTCTAAATATTTAGAAATTGATAAGGATGGTTTGGAGATGGAATTAGATAGACAGGAAAATTCTGTGGCATTAGTAGCCAATATTCCTGTTAAGCAATTAAAAAAGAGATAAAATTAATAAATTAAAATTGACTACTCCATTAATTCAAGAAGGAGTGAAAGGTTTTGTGAATAAATTAATAAAACAGATTGACTATTTAATTCCCTTAACTGTTGTAGTATTAGTTATTATTGGAGTTACTTTGATTAGAAGTGCTACTTTTATCAATGGCACTGCTTTTTTGGAAAATCCTTTCTTACAAAGGCATGGTGCTTCAATTTTAATTGGGTCTGTAGGTTTAATAATCAGTCTATTTTTTGATTATAGAGTTTTACGGAATTATTCTACAGTAATTTATGTTGGTAATATTTTGATGTTATTATCTGTTTTAGTGTTGGGCCAAAGTATTAGTGGGGGCCAACGCTGGATTAGACTTGGACCACTCAGTTTTCAACCCTCGGAACTAGCTAAGTTGGCTGTAATCATCACTTTAGCTGATCTGTTAGCCAAAGAAGATTATGATGTCAGTCAAATTAAGGGTTTAATTGTTCCGATTATCCATGTGGCTATTCCGATTTTATTGATCTTAGCCCAAAATGACTTAGGAACTTCTTTAGTTGTAGTGGCTACTTTTGTGGGAATGATCTATATTGCTGGAGTTAATTCTAAATTATTAGTGGGGGTTGGTGCAAGTATTTTAACCACTAGTATTGGCTGGATAACTGCTCATCTTCATTGGGATGTTCCTATTCCCTTGCAAACTTATCAATTAAATAGATTGCTTGTCTTTGTTGATCCTCATTTTGATCCATTGGGTTCAGGTTATAATCTGATTCAATCTCAAATTGCAATTGGTTCAGGGCAGTTATGGGGGACAGGATTATTTGGGGGGAGTCAAAATCAACTTAGATTCTTACCAGAACGGCATACTGATTTTATATTTTCTGTCTTAGGTGAAGAATTAGGTTTTGTAGGAGCAGGAGCTGTCTTGTTCTGTTATTTTATTCTTTTATGGCGGGGAATTAAGGTTGCTGAAGAAGCTAAGGATGAGTTCGGTAGATTGGTTGTAGTAGGGATTTTAGCGATGTTTGCCTTCCATATTTTAGAGAATGTAGGAATGACAATTGGGATTATGCCTGTGACAGGAATTCCTTTACCTTTTTTAAGTTATGGAGGAAGTTCAATGATTACTAGTTTATTAGCAGTAGGTTTAATTATCAATATTAATATGAGAAGAAAGAAGATATTATTTTAGTTTAAATGACCAACTTGGCAAAATAGCATATTAATTTATTGTCACTAATAGTTATTATATAATGAAAGAAGGTGGCAATAAGTTGTTCAAAATAAAAGGGGTAAAATTTAAATTAAATTTATTGTTTTTGGTAGTTTTATTCTTGTTTTCTATTTCGGGATTATTTACTGAAGCATCCTTGACCTTTTTAATTGTTTTATTGCATGAGTTGGCCCATTCAGTAGTTGCAGTTAGTGAAGGAGTTAAGGTTAATGAGGTTGAGTTGTTGCCTTTTGGTGGTGTCGTTAAATTTGCTAATTTAATTCAATTAAAGCCAGCAAGTGAAATCAAAATAGCATTAGCAGGGCCAGTATTTAATTTATTGTTGGTTTTAGTAATCTTATTGCTAATTAGATATGAAATTATTTTATTAAAGTGGGGGCTTTTTTTAATTAGATTAAACCTGACAATTGGATTATTTAATTTGATACCTGCTTTACCTTTGGATGGTGGGCGAGTCTTACGGGCCAAATTGACAACCCAAATTGGATTTAAAAAAGCAACCTATCAGGTATTATATTTAAGTAAAATTATAGCTATCGGTGTTGCAATTATAGCAATTATAGGAATTTATTTAGGTAAGGTTAATATTATGTTATTAATAATTTCTTTTTTTATTTATTTTATTGCCTTAAAAGAAAAAGAGTATACCCCTTATTTATTAATGGAATATATTGCCAAGAAGAAAGAGAAGTTTTTAACTGAAAAAGTAGTAGCTGTTGAACAATTGGTCACTGAACAGCATACGCCTCTTAAAGATATCATTGAACGATTAGTACCTAATCGTTTTAATGTTATTTTGGTAGTTGATTCTGATTTAAACATTTTAGGATCGGTTACAGAAGATAAATTGATCAATGCATTGATTGAGGAAGGGTTAGATTTATCGATTAAAAGCTTATTGAATGAAGAAGATTAATATGTTTTTATTGGATGAGCATAGTTTAGAAAAGTTATGGTAAAATAATTATAACTATGATTTCAAATTGGCTACCTTAAGAGGTTAGAATAATTTATTGCAAATTATTAAATAATTTATAGTGCAAGAAAGGAAGGATACCGTGGGAAAGGAGATAGTAGTTAACGCTCAGGGTTTAGAGACCCGTGTCGCTATTTTAGAAAACAGGAAATTAGTAGAGATTTTATTTGAAAGGGATTTTTCCCAACAAATAGTAGGAAATATTTATTTAGGTCAAGTTGAAAATGTCCTTCCCGGGATGCAATCGGCTTTTGTAGATGTAGGTTTAGAAAAGAATGTCTTTGTACATGTTAAGGATATATATCCCTCATCAAATAAAAAAAGAATTGAAGAATTATTAGAGCCTGGTCAAGAGATCTTAATTCAAATTGCCAAAGAGTCACTAGGTTCTAAAGGGCCGCGTGGCACTTGTAAGTTAAATATTCCAGGTCGGTATGTAGTTTTATTAAATTATGTAAACCACGTTGGGGTTTCTAGAAGAATTGATGATGAAGAAGAAAGAAAGAGATTACGTCAATTAGCTCAAGATATTGTACCTAATGATAGAGGGATTATTGTTAGGACTGTAGCAGCTTACAAATCTGATCAAGAAATTAAACGAGATCTTAATTTTTTGCTTAAAATTTGGGATGATATACATAAGAAAGCTAAAAAATCTAGTGCACCACAGTTGATACATCAGGATTTGAATTTAATCAAGCAGGTAGTTAGAGATAAGTTTAGTGATCGGATTGATAAATTTATTTTAGATACGAAGGAAGATTATTATCAAGTAGAGGGATTAATTGACTATACTTCCCCTCAATTAAAATCAAAAATCTATTACTATAATCACCCTAAACCTATTTTTGATCATTATGATATTGAAGAAGAGATAGAGAGTTTATTAGAACGGAAGGTTTGGTTAAATTGTGGTGGATATATTACGATTGATACTACTGAAGCCTTAACTGCTGTTGATGTCAATACAGGAAAATATGTAGGAAAAGATAATTTACAACAGACAATCTTAAAGACAAATATTGAAGCAGCGCGGGAGATTAGTAAGCAACTGCGGTTAAGAGATATTGGTGGAATCATTATTATTGATTTTATAGATATGAAAAGTAGTCAAGATCAAGATAAAGTCTTACAGGTTTTAAAAAATAAGTTGGCCCATGATAAAACTAAGACCAATATTTTAGGGTTGACAAAATTAGGATTAGTAGAGATGACACGCAAAAAGGAAAAGGAAAGAATTGGTCAGTTTTTACAGCAAGATTGCTCCTATTGCCAAGGAACTGGAAAGATATTATCAGAAGATACAATTGTCTTACAAGCAATTCGTAAAATTAGAGAAGTATTGTGGAAGAAGAAAAAGGAAGCTATCTTACTAGAAGTACATCCTAATATTGCTGCTAAGTTGATCGGTTTAGGTGGTAAGAATTTAGAAAAGTTAGAAAAAAGATTAAAGAAAAACATCTATATTAAAGGTAATCCAGAACTGCATTTAGAAACGATAGATATTTTAAAAATGGGTTCAAGAGAAGAGATTGAAAAATTAGCTTTACCAGTTGAAGTTGGAGATGAGTTAGTTTTAGAGATTGAAGAACGACATTTATTTCGCTCTCAAGATGGTATTGCTCGATTAAAAGGGTACATTATTGATATTAAAAATGGAGGAAGTAATGTAGGTAAGAGAGTTCGAGTTGAGATCACAAAGGTCACTAAAACTTATGCTCAAGCAAAGATTATAGAAGTTAATAATTAATTATTGCTCTTAAATTGAACTCTGCTTGACAGATTTAAGTTTTTATGTTAGAATTCATACTCGTAAGTGGTTTGTTTTAGCCACTACCAAAACCGCACGGTGCGGGTCTAAAATCTCCAGTAAAGAGATTACCTAGTTACCGGCGAGTCTGAGGTAGAGGAGGTGTTAATGATATGTACGCAATTATTGAAACAGGCGGAAAGCAATATAAAGTTGAAGAAGGTCAAGAAGTGTATATTGAAAAATTAGATTTAGAACCAGGCGAAACAGTAGAATTTGATCAAATCAAAGCTGTATCAACTGCTGATGGTTTAACAGTTGGTCAACCAACTGTAGAAGATGCTACTGTAACTGCTAAGGTTGTTGCTCAAACTAAAGGTGATAAAATAATCGTTTTTAAGTATAAGCCTAAGAATAATTATCGGAAAAAGACTGGTCACCGACAGCCATATACTAAAATAAAGATTGATAGCATTAAAGCATAATGATTGTCATCAATATTGAACGCAATCAAGCTGGAAATATTGTTGAGTTCTTCGTTGAAGGACATGCTGATTATGCTCCCTCAGGAGAGGATATTATCTGTGCAGCCGTTTCAGCAATTTTACAGACTGCTGTCTTCGGATTGACTAACTATTTAGAGTTAACTCCTGAGGTTGAAGTAAAAGATGGTTGGTTAAGTTGCAAGATTGATTCTAAGATGGCTCAAGATGTTGAAGTCAAGGCTATTTTGGAAACAATGGTGGCAGGATTAGAAGAGACAGAAAAGAGCTATTCGGAATATATCGAAATAAGATCAGTGAACATGAAAAATCAGTGAATAGATAAAACTTAAAGGTCTTGAACTTTAACTATTCACTTTTCATTATTAACTATTAACTGAACTATAGAAGGGGGTGGAAGAAATGATTAAAATGAACTTACAATTGTTTGCTAATAAAAAGGGAGTTGGTAGCTCTAAAAATGGTCGTGACAGTATTTCTAAGCGACTGGGAGTAAAGAGCCACGATGGACAATATATTAGTGCAGGTAGTATTATTGTTCGACAACGTGGTACTAAATTCCATCCTGGATTGAATGTAGGTCGGGGTGGAGATGACACTCTATTTACTAAAGTAGATGGTTATGTATCATTTGATCGAAAGGGACGAAACAAGCGAGAGGTTAATGTTTATACTGAAGATCAAATTCAAGCAATGGCTTAATAGCCCAAAAAACTCCCAGTATTTACTGGGAGTTTTTATATTTTCTTATATAGTTTATAGTGAACAGCTATCAGTAATCAGTTGTCAGTAAAACCATAAGGTCAAGTTCCTTAAGAGTTCTTGAATTAAATGGTTTTGAAATTGCTGCTTACTGCTTACTGATTTCTGATTCCTGATTACTATTGATATAAAGCTAGCTAGTTTGGTTAGTAGTGAACAAGTAATGATTTTTATCTAAATTTATGTTATAATAATTTAATAAAATTGTTTTTTTAGGAAAAGATATATATGATAGTGATAAGTACTTAGTGGTTAGAAAATCAAGGTCATAAAAATTTTAGTTGATGATTTGATATTTATAGGGGTTGGTAATAATGTTTGTTGATGAAGTCAAGATTGAAGTTAAAGGTGGCGATGGTGGGGATGGGATGACCAGTTTCCGTCGAGAAAAATTTGTCTCAGCTGGAGGACCAGATGGTGGAGATGGTGGCCATGGTGGAGACGTTATTTTTAAAGTTGATGAAGGGCTTAATACCTTATTAGATTTTAGAGAGCGAAATAAGTATGAAGCTGAGAGTGGTGAAAGAGGAGGAAGCAAGAAGCAACATGGTAAAGATGGAGATGATTTAGTAGTTTTTGTACCTCCTGGAACTACAGTAATCGATGTTGAAACTGGAGAGACAATTGCTGATTTAATAGATGATGGACAAAAGGTTGTTGTTGCAAAAGGTGGACGTGGTGGACGCGGAAATACACGATTTAAGTCATCTACTAAACAGGCGCCTAGATTTTCTGAAAATGGAGAGCCTGGTGAGAGTAAAGAGTTAAAGTTGGAGCTTAAGTTATTGGCAGATGTAGGATTAGTGGGTTATCCTAGTGTTGGTAAGTCTACTTTGATCTCTAGAGTATCAGCAGCTAAACCAGAGATTGGAGCTTACCATTTTACGACGTTAAAGCCTAACTTAGGAGTAGTTAAAGTCGGTGATTATGATACCTTTGTGATGGCTGATATTCCTGGATTGATTGAAGGAGCTCACCAAGGGGTTGGATTAGGAGATGACTTTTTACGTCATATTGAACGGACAAAAGTAATAGTTCATATTTTAGATATTTCTGGGATAGAAGGACGGGACCCATTAGAAGATTTTGAAAAGATAAATCATGAATTGAAAGAATTTAATCCTGATTTATTGGATAGAGAGCAGTTGGTAGTAGCTAATAAGATGGATTTACCTCAAGCTGAAAAGAATCTGGCTGAAATCAAGCCCAAACTAGAAGAGATGGGCTATCAAGTGATTCCAATCTCAGCAGTTACTGGGACAGGAGTTGATGAGTTGGTTGCTGAAATAAATAAATTAGTCAAGGAAGCACCTGACTTCTTTGCAGTTGAGGAGGTTGAGGAAGAAGTTATTATTCGTGGCCCTCAACCAGGTGAAATTGAGCAAGATTTTGAAGTGGAAAGGGTTAACGATACCTTTAAAGTAACTGGTGATGAGATTGAACGTAAAATAGCGATGGCAGATTTGAGTACAGAAGAAGGTCTGCGTTATCTAATTAAGACATTTGAGAAGATGGGAGTAGAAGATGCTTTACAGGAAGCCGGAATAAAAGAAGGAATGACTGTAGATATAGATGGTTTACAATTTGAGTATCGCGAGGGATAATTTCAATAAAAAATTTACAATTAAACTTAGTATAGGGAGCTGAAAAAATGTTAACAGGAAAAGAGCGAAGTTATTTACGAGGAGAGGCAAATGAAATGAATCCATTATTCCAAGTTGGGAAAGATGGTATTTCTGAAAATTTAGTTAAACAGGTTGAAGATGCTTTAAAAGCAAGAGAATTAATCAAATTAAGAACCTTGAATAATTCTATGTATACTTCACAGGAAGCAGCTTATGAATTAGCTGAACAAGTTAATGCTGATGTTGTACAGATTATAGGTAATGTATTTGTTTTGTATCGTAAGAATCAAGAAGAAAATAAGTATAATTTACATTAATAGTATGATTTAACTTAACTGAAGGTTAGGTGAAGAAGATGAGAAAAGAGATTGTGGATAGTGAGCGAATTGTGGTTAAGATAGGTAGTAGTACCTTAACTTATCAGAATTCCAAATTAAATTTGAATCGAATTGAAAAGTTAATTAGAGATGTTGTTGACCTTAAACATCAAGGAAAAGAAGTTATATTAGTTAGTTCAGGGGCGATTGCTGCTGGAGTAGGGGGATTAAATCTTGAACATTCTCCTGAAACAATTCCCCAGAAGCAGGCTCTAGCAGCGATTGGTCAAGGATTATTAATGAAGACTTATCAGAAGTTATTCAGTGAATATGATCAACAAGTGGCTCAAGTTTTATTGACTCAAAAGGATCTTACAGATAGAAAAAGATATTTAAATTCACGTAATACGCTAAATCAATTACTAGAATATGATGTAATTCCAATTGTCAATGAAAATGATACAATAGCTGTTAATGAGATTAAGTTTGGTGATAATGATACTTTATCAGCATTAGTAAGTGGCTTGGTTGATGCAGATTTGTTGGTTGTTTTATCTGATATTGATGGTTTATATACTGCTGATCCGCGTTCTAATCCTGAAGCTGAGATGATCAGTCAGGTTGAAAAGATTTCAAAGCAGATTGAGGATCTAGCAGGAACAGCCGGTACCGAACGAGGGACTGGGGGGATGGTAACAAAGATTAGAGCAGCCAAAATTGCAACTAAAGCAGGTATTTCTTTGGTGATAGCTAATGGTAGTGAGGATCAAATCTTATCTCAGATTAGTAGTGGTCAAGAGAAAGGTACTTTATTTTCACCCCAACAAGGCCTGGCCAGTCGAGAAAAGTGGATTGCTTTTAACTTAGATGTTCAAGGAGATATTATTATCGATTCTGGAGCGGCCAAGGCTATTGATGAGCAAGGGAGTAGTTTATTACCTTGTGGGGTAGTTAGGGCGACAGGTAGATTCAAGGCTGGAGATGTAGTCGATCTAGTTGATGAGGCTGGAAATCGGTTGGCCCGAGGATTGGTAAATTATTCTCAAAGTGAGGTTGAAAAGATCAAAGGCTTACACTCTAGTGAGATAAAAGAGAAGTTGGGTTATCAAGATTATGATGAGATAATTCATCGTAATAACCTAGTTCGCTTATAAAGGCAATTTACAGTTGATAATTGATAATTGACAGTTAAAAATCAAGGGCCAAATTTTAACATAGCGTTGTGAGTTGAAGAGTAATATAATATTGTTTAGCACTAAATGATTTTGAACTTAACTATTTACTATTAGTTATTCGTTATTAACTGAATTTTAAGGAGGGGGATTATAAGATGAGTATTAAAGAGAATGTGACTCAAAAGGCTAAGCAAGCTAAAAAGGCAGCAAAAGAGTTGGCTAATTTAAGTTCTGTTTATAAAAATCAAGCTTTGTTACAGATGGCTGATGCGTTAGAGAATAAGCAAGAGATGATTTTGGCTGCAAATAAAAAGGACATGCAAGTAGGAAGAGAAAATGGACTATCAGAGTCTTTACTAGATCGATTGTTATTGACTGAAGATCGAATCTTAGGAATGGCACAAGGGTTGCGTGAGGTTGCTCAATTTGATGATCCAATTGGTGAAATGCTCGAGATGAAGCAACGACCAAATGGCTTAAAGGTTGGTAAGATTCAAGTACCATTAGGTGTGATTGGGATCATTTATGAGGCACGACCTAATGTGACTGTTGATGCAGCAGGTTTATGCTTGAAGGCAGGAAATACAGTTTTATTACGTGGTGGTTCAAATGCAATCAACTCCAATCAAGCTTTGGTTGATATTATTTCTGATGCAGCTTGTCAGGCAGGGTTACCAGAAGGTTCAATTCAGTTAGTTGAAACGACTGATCGAGAAGCAGTTCAGGTAATGTTTAAATTAAATGATTATCTTGATGTCTTGATCCCACGTGGTGGAGCAGGGCTGATTCAAGCAGTTGTTAATAATTCAACTGTACCGGTAATTGAGACTGGGGTAGGTAATTGCCATACATATATTGATGCTGAAGCTGATTTAGAAATGGCAGAGGAGATTGTAATTAATGCTAAAACACAGCGGACAGGTGTCTGTAATGCTATGGAGACTTTACTAGTTCATCAAGATGTAGCTGGGGAGTTTCTGCCAACTATGATTGAAGAGTTGAGAGAGCGAGATACTTTGGTTAAGGGATGTCAGCAGGTACAAGATGTTGTAGCAGATGTTGAGGCTGCTAATGAAGAAGATTGGGCAACAGAGTTTTTAGATTATACCTTGGCGATTAAGGTTGTGGCTGATTTTGAGGAGGCAGTTGCTCATATTGATCAATATAGTACTAATCACTCGGAAGCAATTGTTACTGAAAATTATACTAAAGCTCATCAATTCTTAGATGTAGTTGATTCAGCTGCTGTTTATGTCAATGCTTCAACCCGCTTTACCGATGGAGGACAGTTTGGCTTAGGAGCTGAGATAGGAATCAGTACTCAAAAACTTCATGCTCGCGGGCCAATGGGAGTCAATCAATTGACCACGACTAAGTTTGTGATCTTTGGAGATGGACAAATTAGAGAGTAAATTAGGGGGCGTTGGCCCTCTTTTTTTATTGGGGGAGTAGTACAATATTGTGGCACTAAAAGTGCGACAATATTGAGTTAACAGTTTACGTTTTACAGTTTACAGTTAAGATCAAAATCTTAAAATCCTAAGAGCTATGAAAAGTTTTAGAATTATAGGTTTAGATTGGTTTTGGGTTTAAGTTTTAAATGGTTTTAACTATCAACCGTCAACTGTTCACTGTCAACTGATATAAAGTGGCAAAGTGCCACTTTATATCAATTCAGTTGCAGGAAAAGTTTTATTTAAGGCAGAATTATAATATTTGAATCGAGAGATGAGTATAGATAGTCTTAGAAGAAAAATTTTAAGAGCATGAGGTTTACATAGATATCCAAGGCTAAAGTGTAATTAATAGTGGTTGTTTTTTTCTAGTTTCCGTCATTCAATTTGGCTGTAATATACTTTAATTTAAAGTTGGATGATTATAACCTTTAGGAAGGAGTAGAATTAAATGGTAGATGAGAAAGGGTATCCTTCATTATTACAGGCTATGGGCTTAATTCTACTTTACTTTATATTTCAACTTATAATCGGGATCAGTGGTGGGATTATTGGAGGATTGACAGGATTATGGCAGGCAGAATTATTTCGTTATACACTTGAATATTATCTAGCACCAGGTTTAGGTGGATTGCTAAGTTTTCTGTATGTTAAAAAGAAGTATCAAATCGCTTGGGAAGAGGTTAGAGGAGAGAATATAATCGATCTTAAGCTCTATTCAGTTATTTTTATGACTATAGTTGGAATTATTCTTGTCAATTCATTAGTGATTAATCTTGTTGAATCTGTCTTTCCGTTGCAGCAGGACTTTGTTGAACATTTAAATCGAGTTTATGCAAATAATCTTATCTTAGTCTTCTTTTCATTAGTTATTATCTATCCTGTAGTTGAAGAAGTGATCTTTCGGGGGATTATACTGCGGGGCTTTTTAACTAGGTATAAGCCTTGGCTAGCAATTACTGGTTCAACTTTCTTATTTGCTGTACTTCATCTCAATCCTTGGCAAGGAGCTGCAACTTTTGTATTAGGTCTATTTTTAGGCTGGATCTATTTTAAGACTAATTCATTATTATTAGCAATTATTGGGCATAGTATTAATAATTTAATCGTTGTTTTATCTACTAAATTATCTGAGCAACCTGTCAGTACTGAGGTAGAGTTGCTACCAATCTGGTTGATAGTACTTGGCTTTGGCTTGCTACTAGGTGGGATTGTACTTATAAATAAGGCTAAGTTTGAGTCTAAGTCTGAGTAAGAATTTAACCTTTTGTCTTTTTTGCTCTTTCTAGTCACCAATCACTAATTACTAGTAACTAATTACCAAACCAAGGAGTGAATTCAATAATGAATCAAAGATTAATTGCAGGTAAAAGTATAACAGAGTGGAAAGCAGACCATCCATTATTAGAGCAGATAATTGAGACTGAAGAGGTATGGTGGGCCAATCCTAATTACACAGATTTTTCTGAAGTAATAGATAAGCTTTCTTTAGAGCTTAAAGATGTTGAGGAAGCTGAAGCAAGGTTGAAACGCTTTGGCCCATATTTGAGTCATGTCTTTCCCGAAACACGTCCCAGTAAGGGGATTATTGAGTCGCCAGTAGTTAATATTTCTGATTTCAAAAAGAAGCTGGAGAGAATAAGTGGGCAAGAGCTGCTTGGTGAATTGTTATTAAAGTGTGATAATCAATTACCGATTGCAGGTTCAATTAAGGCTCGAGGTGGAATTTATGAAGTTTTAAAGCATGCAGAAGAGTTGGCTATTGAAGAGGGATTATTGAGTTTAGACGATGATTATTCAATCTTAGCGACAGATAAATTTAAGGAGTTTTTCTCTAAATATTCGATTGTAGTCGGTTCTACAGGTAATTTAGGGCTCAGTATTGGGATTATGAGTGCTAAAATTGGTTTTAAGGTAACGGTACATATGTCAATAGATGCTAAAGAGTGGAAGAAGAAGTTATTACGTGAGCAGGGAGTTGAAGTTGTTGAACATACTGCTGATTATAATCAAGCTGTAGAGGAAGGTAGAAAGCAAGCGGAAGCTGATGCTAAGAGTTATTTTGTTGATGATGAGCAATCTGTTGATCTCTTTTTAGGGTATGCTGTAGCAGCATTACGTTTAAAGGAGCAGTTAGCAGCAATGGATTTAGAAGTTAGTTCAGAGCAACCTTTATTTGTTTATCTACCTTGTGGTGTTGGAGGTGGGCCAGGAGGGATAGCTTTCGGTTTGAAGTTATTATTTCAAGATAATGTTCATTGCTTTTTTGTGGAACCGACTCATTCTCCTTGTATGTTATTAGGTCTGTTGACGGGCCAACATAATCGAGTCTCTGTTCAAGATTTTGGCTTGGATAATCGTACAGCAGCTGATGGGCTTGCTGTCGGTAGAGCATCAGCATTTGTAGGTCAGATGATTGAGGAGTTATTGAGTGGGATTTATACGATTGAGGATCAAAAGTTGTATATTCTGTTAAGTTATCTCTTTGAGTTAGAGGGAATTGGCTTAGAACCATCTGCTGCAGCAGGATTGGTTGGCCCGGTTCGATTGCTTAATGAAAAGGCAGGTCGAGAATACCTTAAAGATAATAATCTCTTAGCTAAGCTGGAGGATGCGATTCATATTCCTTGGGCGACAGGAGGAAGTATGCTTCCTTCACAGGTGATGGAGGATTATTATCAACACGGGTGTCAATTAAGAAGAGAGCTTTAAGCATATAAGAGGTATAGGAGAGATGAAATGGAATTAGCTAGAATTATAATTTTGGGGATTGTGCAGGGGTTGACTGAGTTTATCCCTGTCAGTAGCTCAGGACATTTGGTCTTATTTCAGCATCTGTTTGGAGTGCAAGAGCGGTTGACCTTGAGTGTCTTTTTGCACTTGGGAACATTGATTTCAGTTGTAGTTGTCTTCTGGTCTGATATTATAGAAATAGTTCAACTGAAGCCTAAGTATCGCAAGTTGACCTTTTATCTTCTGCTTGGGACAATACCAGCAGGGGTGATTGGGGTCTTATTTGAAGATTTTTTTGAACAGCTCTTTTCCTCAGTTACTTTTGTGGGGTTTATGTTATTGATTACTGGGTTGTTATTATGGTTATCTGATCGAGTTGATCTTAAGCGGCGTGATTTAGATGAGATGAAGCTCAGTGATGCACTGGTAGTAGGATTTGCTCAAGCTGTAGCTATTTTACCTGGCATTTCTCGTTCTGGAGCCACGATTGTAACTGGATTATTTAAAGGGCTAGATCGGAAGTTAGCAGCTAGATATTCATTCTTATTATCGATTTCTGTAATTGCAGGGGCTAGTTTGATTCAGGCGGTTGATCTAGTAAGGGTTGGAATGGGGGAGATCGGTCTGTTAGAATTGACCTTAGGGACTGTTACTTCTGCAGTTTCTGGTTACTTTGCGATTAGATTATTACTTAAGTTGATCAATCAAGAGCGATTGAGTATCTTTGCTTATTATTGTTGGACTTTAGCAATATTAATAATTCTATTAACTTAATCCCAATCTAAATTTAATACTTAAATTATGAGGTGATAAAGATGAAAGATGATTATTTAATTAGAGCAATGACGACAAATAAGGAAATTAGAGTTTTAGTAGCTAGAAGCACGCAGGTGGTTAAAGAAGCTCAACAGGCTCACCAAACTACACCAGTAGCCACTGCAGCTTTAGGTAGGACATTGACTGCTGGTGCATTGATGGGTTCGATGCTTAAGTCTGGTAAAGAGATCAGTTTGACGATCAAAGGTGATGGGCCATTGCGGAAGGTAGTGGCTCATGCCAATCAATACGGAGCGGTTAGAGGTTATGTAGCTAATTCCCAAATTGAATTTTTGGAAAATGAGTTAGGTAAACTAGATGTAGCTAAGGCAATTGGACAAGGTAGCTTGACTATTAAGAAGGATTTAGGTTTGAAAGATCCTTATCAGGGGAGCGTACCATTGGTTTCAGGAGAGATTGGAGATGATTTGACCTATTACTTTACTAAATCAGAACAGACACCATCAGCAGTAGGATTAGGGGTTTTGGTTAATCCTGATTGTTCAGTTAAAGCTGCAGGTGGATTTATCATTCAGTTGATGCCTGAAGCTGCTGAGGAGACGATCGGTCAATTGGAAGAGAATTTGGCCGAGGTTGAATCGGTCAGTAGATTAATCGAACAGGGGTTGAGTCCAGAGGAGTTATTGGACAAATTATTAACAGGATTCGAGTTTAAGATTTTGACAGAACGAGAGATTGAATTTAAATGTGTTTGTGGTCAAGAAAGAATGAAGAGGTTAGTAAGTAGCTTGAGTGAAGATGATTTAAGAGAGATTATAAAAGAGGATGAGCAAGTAGAGGTTAAGTGCCATTTTTGTAATCAAAATTATCAATTTAGCAAAGAGGAGATTGAAGATATCTTAGCTAGTAATCAAAAAGAGGAGAATTGGAATTTATCGTGAAATCTTAAATAGAAATCTATCTCTAAGGAGTGATTACAATGGCTGGATGTTTAGAGGACAATAAAGAAGAGTGTAGTTGTACCTACGAACCTTGTCCCCGAAAAGGAAACTGTTGTGCTTGTGTGAAGTATCATAACCAAAAGGATGAACTACCAGGCTGTTTCTTCTCAAAAGAGGCAGAAAAGACTTATGATCGTTCTGTTGAGTTCTTTATTAAATCAAGAAGTTAAGTAAGTGGCCTTAGTGGCCACTTTATTGCTATATTATAATATTGTGGCACTTTTGTGCCACAATATAGTTTACAGTTGACAGTGTACAGTGTACAGTTATAAGATCAAGAGCTTTTAAGAACTTAAGCACCATAAAAGTTTTATATTTAGAGCTTTAGAGTGATTTTGTTAACTGTCAACTGTAAACCGTAAACTGTACACTGATATAAGGAGGGGAGAGTCTTGTGACCAGTTTTAAACAAAAGATTAGAACTATCAGGTACATACTTGGCTCTCTGCTAATCTTATTGAGTGGGATATTACTTATCCCAGTAAGCATTAATCTATTCTATCAAGAGGGTTTGACAGATGCTTTTTTAATTCCAGCACTTATCTCTCTTGGGATTGGTTTGGTCAGTAAGTGGGGAGTTGTTGAAGGGAGATTGTCATTGACTACAGGGATGTTGATCTGTAGCTTGAGCTGGATTGTAATTTCTATCTTAGGAGCTCTTCCTTTTTATTTGGCCCTAGATTACTCTTATGTAAATAGTTTATTTGAAGCAGTTAGCGGTTTTACAGCAGCTGGTTTGACTGTATTTACTGGTTTGGAGGAGTTGCCGAGATCAATTCTTTTTTGGCGGGGATTGATGCAGTGGTTAGGTGGGCTTGGTTTTTTAACCTTCTTTTTAGTAATTACTTTTAAGGGCCAAGCTGGCTTATTTCAGTTATTTACAGCTGAAGCTCATAAAATTGAATTATCTCGCCCTGTACCTAATATCTTTAAGACGATTAAGATCTTATGGGGAATTTATATCTTCTTTACTTTGTTATTGATTATTTCACTTTATTTATTAGGCGTTTCTTTTTTTGATTCAGTGGTTCATGGATTTACTACTGTTGCCACTGGAGGCTTTTCTAATTATGATAATAGTATTGCTTATTTTCAAGAAGCAGGATATTCTAATTATAAAGCAATTGAATATGTAATTATCCTCTTTATGCTCTTAGGAGGAATGAACTTTGTAGTTCACTATAAATTATTGACGGGCCAAGTCAGGGAATTATGGGCAGGAATAGAGATGAAGCTCTTTTGGGGGTTTATCTTAGGAGGAACAGCTTTGGTTTTAGTTAGCCACTATTCGTACTTTCCATTTGTCTGGGAGCAACTAGAGGAGGTAGTTAGAAAGAGTTTATTTCAAGTTGTTGCTTTATTGACAACAACAGGATATGCTACTGAAAGTATTGGCTCTTCTTTCTTTCCAGCGTTGGCCCAGCAGTTCTTTTTAATCTTGATGTTAATTGGAGGTTGCGTAGGGTCTACTGCGGGAGGGTTTAAGATAATGCGAGTAGCAATTTTGGGAAGATTATTTCAGCGGGAAGTTAAGAAGATTTCTTATCCTCAAGGTGCTGTTATACCAGTGGTAGTTGATGGAGGAAGGTTAGCAAATTCAGAGGTTTTTAGAGTTGTTGCTCTCTTTATTAGTGGAATGTTCTTATTGATGGTCGGTGGCTTGATAACAGCTTTATTTTCGGACTTGCCTGCTTGGAATGCGTTTTCAGGTATTTTTTCAGCATTAGGGACTATTGGTCCTTCCTATATTGAAGTGGAGCAGTTAAAGAATTTATCTGATATAATCAAAATTAATTATATTATAGCTATGTTAGCAGGAAGACTAGAGATTTTACCGCTATTTATTTTATTTAATAAGCAGGCGTGGAGTAGATAAAACAGGTGACCTTAGCTTGAGGGGAGGAAGAAGAAGTTGTGCAAATAATCAATAAACTGAAAATTGTAATTAATTTATTGGGCTCTTTATTATTAGTGCTAGCTTGTGTGCTTTTAATACCAATTGTAGTTAGTGTTATTTATCAAGAACAGTTAGAGAGTGTATTTCTTATTTCGGCTTTATTGTCCTGTGTTATAGGATTAATTGGTAAATTGACTACTAAGAAACAAAGAGTATCGCTGACTACGGGAATGATAGTTTGTGCACTAGGTTGGATTATAGTTTCTTTACTAGGGGCACTTCCTTTTTATTTAGCGTTAGATTATTCTTTTATAGATACATTTTTTGAATCGGTAAGTGGTTTTACTACTACAGGGATTACTGTCTTTACTGGCTTAGAAAATTTACCAAGATCCATTTTATTTTGGCGTAGTTTGATTCAATGGTTAGGTGGTTTAGGGATTTTGACTTTCTTCTTATTTGTTACATTTAAAGGGCAAGGAGGTTTATTTAAGTTATTTACGGCAGAGAGTCATAAGATTAATCAATCTCGTCCTACCCCTAATATCTTAAAAACAATCAGAATTTTATGGTTGATTTATGGTGGGTTTACGATTGTAGAAATTCTTATTCTTTATTTGCTAGGGGTTTCTTTTTTTGATGCTCTAGCTCATAGTCTAACTACAGTATCTACAGGAGGATTTTCTCCATATGATAGTAGTATTGGCTATTTTAAGGAGGCAGGCTATCAAAATTATAAAGCAATTGAATATGTAATTATCTTTTTTATGACTTTAGGTGGGATCAATTTTTTAGTCCATTATAAGGTTTTAACAGGTGATTTAAGGGAGTTATGGGATGGCATAGAGATGAAGTATTTTTGGGGAATTATTGTTGGGGCAGTATCTCTGATCTTGATTAATCACTATTCTTATTTTCCTTTTGATTGGACTACCTTAGAAGAAGCAATTAGAAAAACCCTTTTTCAAGTGATTGCTCTGTTAACGACGACCGGTTTTGGTACTCAAGATATTGGTTCTTCTTTTTTTCCGGCAGTAGCTAGACAGATATTTTTGATTTTGATGTTGACTGGAGCGTGTGTTGGTTCTACATCAGGTGGTTTTAAATTAATCAGAATAGTGATCTTAAATAAGCTATTTAAACGAGAGATCAAAAAGATTTATTATCCAAAAGGAGCTGTCTTGCCTGTAGTAGTAGATGATAGTATAATTGCTGACAAAGAGGTCTTTAGAGTTGTTGCTCTATTTTTTGGTTGGTTACTTTTATTATTTATTGGAGGAGGGATAACGGCCTTCTTTTCTGACTTGCCTGCTTGGAATGCATTTTCGGGTATTTTTTCAGCATTAGGGAATATTGGCCCTTTTTATTTTAGTGTAGAACAGATGCAGGAGTTATCTGATATAATAAAAGTTACATATATTATTGCTATGTTAGCAGGAAGATTAGAAATTTTACCATTATTTATTTTATTTAATCAACAGGCATGGAGGAGATAGTTATGTATGTAATTATTGCTGGTGGTGGTGTAGTTGGACGTAATTTAGCTAAACAATTAGTAGAAAAGCATGATGTGGTAGTAATTGATCTGGATGAAGGAGTCTGCGAACGGATCTATTCAGAGTATGGTGCAGTCAGCATTCTTGGTAATGCAACCAATATAAATGTTTTAAAGGAAGCAGGGATTGAAAGATGTGATGTAGCTGTCAGTGTGATGAGAAGTGATGCTGATAATTTAGCTTTCTGTTTATTGGCTAAAAATTTTGATGTAGAACAGATTATGGTTAGGATGAGAGAACCTGACTATGAAAGTGCCTATAGATTAGCTGGTGCAACGACTGTTTCAGGAGTAATTGATTTAATGGTTGAAGAGTTTGTGCTTGATATTGAGCAACCAGATGTAAGAAAGTTGGTTTCCTTAAGTGGGGGAAAAGCAGAGATTTCGATCTTAACGATTCCCGAAGGGGCCAAGCATGCTGGAGAGACTATCTCTGAGATTGTTCAGGGAAGTGATTTTCCAGATCGCTGTTTAATTGCTGGAGTCTTTGATATAAAGGAGGATAAATTAATTATTCCGCATGGTTATACAGTAGTTGATGAGATGAACCAGGTATTTTTGGTTGGAACTGCTGATAGAATTACGGAAGCTGCGAAAGCATTGACTAAAATGAAATAAATTAGCTGTGTTAGCTTAAGTCTAAGGTTGAGGAAATGGTTTTTATTACGAAGGGTTTTTATAAACCCGAAGGTAAGGCTAAGCCAATCGTTAAAATCATAAGGGCTTAGGTTTTACTTAAACTTAGACTTAGTCTTAAACTTAGGCCATATATCAATAAATTAGATCATAGGAAAATCCTATGATCTAATTTATTTTAAAGGAGAGTCGAGTAATTTGCAGAATTAGTTATTTAGAGACAATAATGATTTCTGGATTCAGTCATCTAGGAGGAGATGAAATTGAGAAAATATATTGGATTGCTAGTTTTGCTGTTGCTATTAACAGGGTGCAGAACAGAAGAAGCCGATTTAAATGAAACTCGAAGTTATGAGGAAGATATTAATCTAATAACTGAATTTGAGGAATTTAAGGCTGAACTCAAGACGGTTGAGAGTAAAGAAGAGGAAGAGTTAATTGATGAGTTAGTAGCTGAGGTAGAGTTTCCTTTAATTAAAGAAGATAAGGTGGTCTTTATTTATCAAGGGGACAGTGACGATCAGGTCTATTTTGTCAGTGATTTGACTGCATGGGAGAAAGAAAAGATGGAACAAGTAGCTGATACGTCTTTGTTTTATCATCAAATCAAGGTAGATACTGAAGCTAGATTTGATTATCAGTTTGTAGTTAATGATCAATTTAAAGTTGACCCCTTACAAACAGAGCAGGTACCTAGCCTTGAGTTTGGGTTGAATAGCCAACTGAGAATGCCTGCCTATCAAGCTAAGGGTTATTGGCAAGAGAGTGAAAATGTTGAAGCGGGAGAGCTGATAGCTAAAGAGGTTGCAGGTAGAGAATTAACAATTTATTTACCACCTAATTATGAAGAAGAAAAAGAATATCCTGTTTTGTATTTTATAGATGGAGATCACTATTTAGAGTTAGGGCAAGTTCAAGATACTTTAAATAACTTAATTGCTCACAATGAAATTGAAGAGGCTATCGCTGTCTTTATTGACTCTTCTAATCCTTATTTTGAGTATTTAGGAGAAGATCAAAATAACTTTTTAGAGCTAATTAGTGGAGAGGTTATCCCTTATGTCGATCATAATTATTCAACACTAGCTCAACCAACAGCGAGAACTGTTGTAGCCTATGATCAAGGTGCTACGCCGGCTGCGTTATTAGTTTTAGATCAGGGGGTAGCTCAGAATTTGATTACTCAATCAGGATATTATACACCACATGTTTTCGCAGCTTTAGAAGGAGAGCTAGCAGAAGATTTACAGGTATATCTTGATTGGGGTAAGTTGGATCTAATTGACAATCAAGCGTTAGGTTTAAAATTTGTTCATGAGTTAAAGCAGCAGGAGCTTGATTATCAAGTTCAAATTCATGCTGATGGTCATCAATGGGCCAACTGGCGAGAAAACTTAAGTTCTGCTTTGCAGTATATTTTAGGGGGTAGAAGTTTTAACGGAATGGAGAGTCTAGTGCTTGCTGATGACTTTAGTGGTAAGTACCCTAATTATTTCTCAGTAGGTGAGAATAATCAGCTAGTTGCCAAAAGAAAGGAAGAAAGATATCAATTAGAATTTAGAGAGGATAGTTTTGTTAAGTTAACAGACTATCAATTTAAGGACTTTGCTATTCAACTCGAAATTGAGGATAGCAATCAAGTTGGTTTTGGATTATTGATGGGCCAACAAAGTGGTTATACTTTATTTTTTGATCTTGAAGCTGATAAGATCTATTTAGTGAGGGATTATGAAATTTTATATCAGGAGAGTCTATCAGATAGCGAAGAGATTAAGAAGGTTAAAGTAGTAGCTGAAGCTGATAAGTTATTGGTTTATCTTAATCAAAAATTAGTAGCTGAGGTTCCAGTCAGTTTAGAAAATAGTAAGCAGCTTGCTATTTTAGGTAAGCAAGGAAGTGAGTTAATGATTGATCAGATCTTAATTGAAGAAAAGCTACGTAATTAGGTTGGTTGATTGATTGTTAATAATTTTGCTGAAATGTCGGCTGTATAAATAAATTCTGCTCTAAATTGACCTTGATACTCTGTAAATGGAATTGTATAGGCGATCTCTTTCAGCTTGGCCCAAAATTCTTGGTTGACAATATATTCTTCATTGATTTTTAAGATAGTGTCAGCAATTAAATGAGGGAAAGCATACAACTTAGTCAGATCTAAGCAGTTAACCTTGACTGTAATATAGACTTCTTCGAGAATGGGTTGGCCCCAAAAATAAATACCGACTGGGCGCTGTATTTTTTGATCGATAAAGTTGGTTGTATTACGTGGTTTGGCAACTTTGAGCCCTTCTTGCTTGATTGCATTTAGAGCTTCAGTAATTAGTTCTGGTTTATCTTCTTTAATAAAATGATACAGTTTAGTAGGAACTAACTCTGAGTTGGGTTGTTGATGATATAGACTTTCTAATTCTAATAATTTCTGTTCTTGCTCAATTAATGATAATTCTTTTTTTTTCAATTTCTGCACCTCCTTTAACTAAATTTTATCCAAATTAATAAAAAATATTAGTTTTTAAAATTAAATTAGTTGATTTTACTTGAGAGAAGAGAGTTCATATTATAACATAGTAATTGAGTTCTAAAATAAAAGTAGGAGTTGAATTTATTAATGAGTGAAACTAGGCGAGCTATTGGGATTATGGGAGGAACTTTTGATCCTATTCATTATGGACATCTGTTGACTGCTGAATGTGCAGCTTATCAATATAATCTAGATGAAGTAATCTTTGTTCCCTCAGGGAGTCCGCCTCATAAGACTGATCAAAAAATTACTGCTGCTCAAAAGAGATATGCTATGGCTTTGCTGGCTACTATCGGGAATCCTAAATTTAATGTATCTAGAATTGAAATTGACCGAGAAGGATTATCTTATACAATAGATACTATTAGAGCTTTTAAGGAATTATCTCCTCAGACGAAGATCTATTTTATCACAGGAGCTGATGCTATTTTGGAGATATTCACTTGGAAGAATCCAGAGGGATTATTAAAAGAAGCGAATTTTATTGCAGCTAGTCGTCCAGGTTATTCCTTAGATAAACTAGACAGGGAGCTGTATGATGATTATCGTAATAGGATACACATTTTAAAGATACCAGGGTTAGCTATTTCCTCAACAGGTATTAGGAGGAGAATCAAAGAGGGTCGTCCAATTAAATATCAATTACCAGAAGAAGTAGAAAGTTATATTAGGAAGTATAATCTATATAAATACCTTTAAAAACTTGCAAATTGAGTTATTATCTGGTACCATAAAGGTTAGTGGGCATTTTTAGCATCTTTTTGGTGTGGATTTGCGTTGTTGTTTGATTCCACCAAAGTGTTAAGGATGTCTTATTATTTTAGTAATGTAATAAATTAGATTGTAATCTGCTTGCAGAATAATAAGTATTTATTATCTGAATTATATACATACTATATAGTAAAGGAATTAATTTATTTAGGGAGAGTGAAAATTAGAATGAAAACAAAGAAATTTGAAGAATTGAATTTGTCAACTGAAATTAAGAAAGCAGTTGAAGCTATGGGTTTTGAAGAAGCTACACCAATTCAAACTCAATCGATTCCTTATATCTTGCAAGGAAGAGATGTGATCGGACAAGCTCAGACTGGTACAGGTAAGACGGCTGCATTTGGAATTCCAACTTTAGAAATGGTAAATCCTAAGGATAAAGATGTGCAATCATTAGTTGTATGTCCAACAAGGGAGTTAGCTATTCAAGTAGCTGAAGAACTAAAACGACTTTCAAAATATAAAAATCGGATTAATATCTTACCTATCTATGGAGGTCAATCTATTAAGCGACAAATTAAAGCTTTAAATAAAGGGGTTCAAGTTATCATTGGTACTCCAGGAAGATTGATGGATCATATGCGACGTGGAACTTTAAGGTTAGATAATTTGAAGATGGTTATTTTGGATGAAGCTGATGAAATGTTAAATATGGGTTTTAGAGATGATATAGAGAAGATTTTACAGGGAGTCAAGGGAAAAAGACAGACAATTTTATTTTCTGCGACCATGCCTAAATCTATCTTGAATTTGAGTAAGAAATACCAAAAAAATGCTGAGATAATTAAGGTAGTACGTCAAAAATTAACAGTGCCTAATATTGAACAAGCTTATTTTGAGGTTAAAAGAAGAAATAAGTTAGAGGTTTTATCGAGACTGGTTGATATGTATAACCCAAAGTTATCTTTAGTCTTTTGTAATACAAGAAGGCAAGTAGATGAATTAGTAATTCAACTTCAAGCTAGAGGTTACTTTGTAGATGGTTTACATGGAGGAATGAAACAACCGCAAAGAGATCGAGTGATGAATAAGTTTAAAAATGGGACTGTAGAAATTTTAGTAGCTACAGATGTAGCAGCTCGAGGGATTGATATTGATGATATTGAGATGGTATTTAATTATGATGTTCCTCAAGATATAGAGTATTATGTCCATAGAATTGGCCGAACAGGACGTGCAGGTAGAAAAGGGCGTGCTTTTACCTTAGTAGTAGGTAAAGAAATTTATAAAGTGAAGGATATTGAGAAGTATACGAAGACAAAAATTAAAAGAAAGAAAGTTCCTTCAGCTAGTGATGTAGAAGAGATTAAAATGAATCTAATGCTAGAGGATGTAATAGATACTTTAGATCAGGAGAATCTAACAAAGTATGTTAAAGCTATTGAAAAGATAAATGAAGAAGACTATACATCTTTAGATATAGCAGCAGCTTTATTAAAAATGATGTCAGAAGATGATTTGGCCCAACAAGATACAAAGTTAGAAAATCAGTTTGGGAATACAGGAGCAGAACCAGGGATGGTCAGATTATTTATAAATGTAGGTAAGAAACAAAATATTAGCCCTGGAGATATAGTAGGAGCGATTGCTGGAGAAACAGGTCTTTCTGGAAATTTAATTGGACTGATTGATATTTATGACAGATATACTTTTGTAGAGGTACCTCGTGATAATGCTCAAGAGGTGCTGCAGATTATGAAGAATAATACGATTAAAGGGAAAAATATAAGTATGGAACCAGCTAATCCTAAGTAAGGTGCTGAAACATTAGTAATTAGTTGATAATTAAAGTGGGCATATGTCCACTTTTTAATTATATAATTAAGCTTTATTACAAATTATGTGGCACTTTCGTGCCACAGTAATAAGTTATCAGTAATCAGTCGTCAGTAAAACCATAAGGTTAAGTTCTTTAAGAGTTCTTGAATTAAATGGTTTTGAACTTGCTGATTACTGGTTACTGATTTCTGATAACTATTGATATAGGAGGCGTCCAAGTGCTAACAGAAGAAGAGGCAATAGATAAGTTAGCTACGCTGGTTGATCAAGATCGATTACAACATAGCTTAGGGGTTCGAGATACAGCTATCAAACTAGCTAAAAAGTATAATTGTGATCCTGAACAAGCAAAGTGGGCCGGTCTGATTCATGATTGCGCTAAAGGATTATCCAGTAATAACCTATTGAAAAAGGCAGAGCAATTTGGTATAGTGATAGATGATGTTTCTAGGCAGATACCGGAGCTATTGCATGCTCCTGTAGGAGCAGAGTTGGCTAGAAGGGAGTTTGGAATTGAAGACGAAGCTATTTTAAATGCAATTTCTATTCATACCTTAGGAAGCGAAGATATGAGTCAGTTGGCCAAGATTATATTCTTAGCTGACTATATCGAACCTAATCGAACTTGTCAAGCAATAAGAAAATTAAGAAAGCTAGTAGAAGATAAAAATTTGGATCAACTAGTGAGGATAGCTTGTGAAAATACAATCAGATATAACTTAGAGACTGGGAAAATAGTCCATCCTCAAACTATTAAGACCAGAAACTCTTTACTCTAGAGAGGAGTGGAATTATGCCCCGCAAGAATAGGTGGACAAGTTACTTTCTTGTAGTAGTTGCAATTTTATTAATTGGTGGGGTTAATTTAGTTACTTTTCATTATCTTGACTGGGAGCGTGGCTTAAATAATATAGAAGATGAAGATAAAACAGAAGTTGGAATTGATGCTGAAGAATTAGAAGAACGAATTAATATTTTGGTATTAGGGATTGATGCTGAAGCAGATGAGAATAAGCGTTCTGATACACTATTATTGGTTAGTCTTGATCTAACAACTAATGAGGTTGGAGTAATCTCGATTCCTAGAGATACCAGAGTGAAATTGGCCGATCGGGATAGTTATCATAAGATTAATGCAGCATATGCTTATGGTGGGGTTGACTTAACTAGGCAGACTGTTGAGGAATTCTTGGATATTTCAATTGATCATTATTTGAAGGCTGATTATCAAGGTTTCATTGATGTAGTGGATGCTTTAGGTGGAGTAGAGTTAGATATTGAAGAAGATCTTTATTATGTAGACCGAGCGGATGATCTATATATTGATCTAAAAGCTGGAACTAGAAAATTAGATGGAGAAGATGCTTTAAAGTATGTTAGATTTCGCGATAGTCAGCTAGGAGATATAGGTCGTGTACAACGTCAGCAAGAATTTTTGCGAGCAACAGTTGATCAATTGCTGAATCCACAGACTATTTTTAGATTGCCAGGATTGATCAGAGAGGTAAATGATGCTGTAATGACCGATTTGAAGTTAACTGATAAGATGCAATTAACTGGTATTGCTAACCAGTTCAGCTTAGAACAGGTTCAGATGGAATTATTGCCTGGGATTCCTGATTATATTTCAGGGATCAGTTATTGGGTTCCGTTAGAACGAGAAATTGAATTATTGGTTGATGCTATGTTTAATAAAAGAAATTATTTCAATAACCAGGAGTTAGATTTAGTTATTATGAATGGTAATGGAGAGGTTGGTCGAGCTCAAAAGGTAGCAGAATTGTTATCAGTTCAAGGTTATAATATTCAAGGTGTTAGGAATGCTGATCGGTTTGATTATTCTCAAACTGCAATTCTTTCACCTAACAAGGAAGTAGAAGAGATAGAAGAATTAGCTAATTATTTAGATGGAGAATTATTAGTTGAAGATGAAATTTCTACTGTAAAAGTGATTGTTGGGAAAAGTACAAATTTTCACTAAAAAAAGGTTTTTTTAGCTTCGATCTAGAATAATTATAAGTAAGGTTCAAGATAATATAGTTAAGAGTAGGGGGTTATAAGGTTAATGGAAAGAGATGTTGAGAAGGTTGCCAAAGAGATTGCTAAAGCTGCTGATGATAAAAAAGCTGAAGATATAAGAATTTTGAATGTAAAAGGTATCTCTATTTTGGCCGATTATTTTATAATCTGTAGCGGTACTTCAGATACTCAAGTACAAGCAATTGCTAATTCAATTGAGCATATTTTAGAAGAACAAGAGATTTATGTTAAAAATAAAGAAGGTATTGATATTGGAAATTGGGTTGTATTAGATTATGCAGATGTAATTGTACACGTATTTCATCAAGAACAGAGAGAATATTATAAGTTAGAGAAATTATGGGGTGACGCTAAAGAATTAGAATGGCAAGCATGATCTGCCTTCTTTTATAATATTTATCATTTTAATCTTGACAAAAATTAATTCTTAATTTATAATGTTGATAGTTGAATAGTTGAATAGTTGAATAGTTGTATAATGGCTATGATAAGGAGTAGTAAGCAGCAGCTGAACTCGCCTTGGAGCTATATGAGTGAATTTATAGTAGCTTATACGGTTGACAGCCGTTATCTTGTTTTAGAGATGATATGAAACTGGGGATATAGCTCAGCTGGGAGAGCGCTTGTCTGGCAGACAAGAGGTCAGCGGTTCGAACCCGCTTATCTCCACCAAAAACTTTTATTAAAAGAACGCATTGAAGTTTTTGGTGTTAGGTCATCGAGACCGTCACACCAAAAACTACAATTAATAAAACGTAATGAGGTTTTTGGTACTAGGGCATCGAGCCCGTCGCATTAAATCTTTGCAGAATAAAACTTTGCTTATAAATACAAAGTTAGGTTCTTGTGATCATCGTGCCAGTCTTCATATCAACTTAGGGTGGTACCGCGAGAAACTCTCGCCCCTATTAAAGATTTTTCTTTATTGGGGGTGAGGGTTTTTTATAATTTATAAATAATTAAATTTTCTCTTGCTTTAGGAAGTAAAAGGATATAAGTTATTTTTTGGGAGTAACTAATTAAATGTTGTAAATTAATTGAGATCAAAGGAGGATGGAGATGAAAGAGGAGTATAATTTTAAAGAAGTAGAAGCACAATGGCAGCAGTATTGGGAAGAAGAGCAGGTCTATAAAAGTGAGATACAAGACAAAGATGAATATTATGTATTGGAGATGTTTCCTTATCCATCAGGTAATCTACATATGGGACATGTTAGAAATTATTCATTAGGTGATGTATTTGCTCGTTTTAGAAGGATGGAAGGATATAATGTTTTACATCCGATGGGTTGGGATGCTTTTGGACTTCCAGCTGAAAATGCAGCAATTGAGCGGGATATTCATCCTAATGACTGGACTTGGGACAATATTGAAAATATGAAAGAACAATTTAAGATGTTAGGACTCAGTTATGATTGGGAGCGGGAGGTAGCTACTTGCCATCCTGATTATTATCGTTGGACACAGTGGTTATTCTTACAACTTTATAAGGAAGGGTTGGCCTATAAGGAAAAATCAGTTGTTAATTGGTGTCCAAGCTGTCAGACAGTATTGGCCAATGAGCAGGTAATTGATGAAGAGTGTGAGCGTTGTGATAGTCAAGTTATTGATAAGGAATTAGAACAATGGTTCTTTAAGATTACTGACTATGCTGAACAATTATTAGATGATCATCATTTATTAGAAGACTGGCCACAGCGGGTTAAGACGATGCAGAAAAATTGGATTGGACGTAGTGAAGGAGCAGTAATTGAGTTTGCTATAGAAGGTAGCGATGAAGCTTTAGAAGTTTTTACTACTCGTCCAGATACAATTTATGGTGCGACTTATATGGTGTTGGCCCCTGAACATCCTTTAGTTGAAGAGTTAGTGACAGGAACTGATCAGGAAGAAGAGGTTAAGGAATTCATTGCTCAGATCAAAGAGCAAGATGAGGAAGAAAGAACCGGTTCTGATAGTGAAAAGGTTGGAATTGATACAGGAATTAAAGCAATTAATCCTGTAACTGAAGAGGAAGTTCCAGTAATGATTGCTAATTATGTCTTGATGGATTATGGAACTGGTGCTATTATGGCAGTACCTGCTCATGATGAGCGTGATTTTGATTTTGCTAAGAAGTATGACTTGCCAATTAGGGTTGTTATTCAGCCAGAAGATGAAGAGTTGACAGCTGAACAGTTAGAAGAAGCATATACAGAAGATGGAGTAGTTGTTAATTCAGAGATTTTAAATGGTCTGTCAGTAGATGAAGCTTTCGATAAGATTATTGCTTACCTTGAGGAAGAAGGCTTAGGCCAAAAGGAAGTCAACTATAAATTACGAGATTGGTTAATCTCTAGACAGAGATATTGGGGGACACCAATTCCGATTATTTATTGTGATGATTGTGGTATTGTAGAGGTACCTGAATCAGATTTACCTGTTGAATTGCCAACTGATGTTGAATTTACAGGGACGGGCCAATCACCGTTAGCTAAAGCAGAAGATTTTATAAAGACAACCTGTCCTGAATGTGGACAAGAAGCAGAGCGGGAAGTAGATACGATGGATACATTCGTTGATTCATCGTGGTACTATCTAAGATATACCAGTCCAGATTTTACAGAGTCAGCCTTTGATAGTAAGCGAGCAAATTACTGGATGAATGTCGATCAGTATATCGGTGGAATAGAGCATGCGATTTTACACCTGCTCTATTCTCGATTCTTTATGAAATTCTTACATGATCAAGGATATGTTGATTATAAAGAGCCTTTTGGAGATCTTTTAACCCAAGGAATGGTGTTATTAGATGGTGCTAAGATGTCTAAATCAAAAGGAAATATCGTTGATCCTTTAGAAATTTTAGATAATTATGGTGCTGATGTAGCTCGCTTATTTATTCTGTTTGCTGCTCCACCAGAAAGAGATCTAGATTGGAGTGATGAAGGAGTAGAGGGAGCAGAAAGGTTCTTAAATCGTGTCTGGAGATTGGTTGCTCAAAATATTGACCAGCTTAAAGATGTAACTGGAGATTTTGAAATAACAACAGATGCTGATAAGAAATTACATCGTCAGTTACATGTTACGATTAAAGATGTAACGGTTGATGTTGGGGAGAGAAAGCAGTTAAATACAGCAATCAGTGCAATTATGGAGTTAGTAAATAGTGCTTATAAATATTTAAATGATGTTCAAGAGCTTAATTATCAATTATTAAGAGCTGTTGTAGAGAAAATTATTTTAGTTTTGGCCCCATTTGCTCCTCATATGACAGAGGAGTTGTGGTCTCAATTAGGGTTTGAGGATAGCGTTCATCAACAGAGTTGGCCCGAGTATGATGAAGAAGCAATTAAGAAGGATGAGATTACAATTGTAATACAAGTTAATGGTAAGGTCAGAGATAAGGTAGAAGTAGCTGCTGATATTAGTGAAGATAAATTAAAAGAGCTTGTCAAGAAACAAGATAATGTACAACGTTATTTAGAAGGAAAAGAGGTAGTTAAGGAGATTGTTGTACCACAGAAATTGGTTAACTTAGTAGTAAAGTAAATACTGATTTTGTTGACCATGTGCTTGTTTGGAGGTGCATGGTCTTTTTTCCTTAATCATACTATTTTTAAAGTTGGGGAATAATTTTAATGGTTGCTAGCTTAATCATAGGGATAATAAATTTAAGAGGTGAGAAGTATGGTAGATGAAGAATCTAAAAAGAAGAAAGAAGTTGCTCATGTTCATTCTGTTTTTGAAAGTATATCCAAGAATTATGATTGGATGAATTCGATTATGAGTTTAGGCTTACACAAGAAATGGAGAAAGAAGGCTATAGAAGAGTTGGGTATTCAACCAGGAGATAGGGTTCTTGATCTTTGTTGTGGAACATGTGATTGGACAATAAGTTTGGCTCAAACTGTAGGTAGTAAAGGACAGGCAGTTGGGTTGGATTTTAGTAAAGAGATGCTTAAGGTTGGTCAAGAAAAGATAGAAGAGCGAGGATTGACTGAGCAAGTAGAGTTAGTAGAAGGTGATGCTTTAGATCTTCCGTTTGGTGAAGATGAATTTGATTATGTTACGATTGGTTTTGGACTGCGTAATGTTAGAGATATTTGGGGTGCTTTTTCTGAAATGAAACGGGTTGTAAAAGATGATGGGGCAATTGCTTCATTAGAGCTTTCTAAACCACCTAATCAATTATATCGTAAATTATATTTCTTTTATCTGTATAAGATCATTCCTTCATTTGCTAAAATATTCATGAACAAATCTAATCAATATCTATGGTTGGCCCAATCATTAGAAGATTTTCCTGAAATTCAGGAGTTAGAAGATATGTTATATCAAGCTGGTTTTGAACAAGTCAGTATTGATCTCTTTCTTGGAGGAGCAATTGCTTTACATATAGCTGAAGGAACTGTATAAATAGACCTCATTAGGAAAAAATAGTAATGAGGTGAGGTTAATGCGTTGGACAAAAGATGATTTTATTTTAGCTGGATTAGCCGTTGCTGTTGTGGTGGTTTCTGTTATGTTGGTTGCTAGGAATAATCAATTTAGTGCCCAGGAATCTATTGAGATTGATTCTAATATAGAAGAGACTGAGGTTAAAACAGGGCAAGAGTTAGCAGAGCCACAAGAAAAAGATGATAAGATGTTTATTCATTTAGGAGGAGCAGTTGTTGAACCAGGAGTTTATGAAATTGAAGAGGGGACAAGGTTATATCAAGTTATTGAACAAGCAGGCGGGCCAACAGATGATGCTGACTTGGATGCAATCAATCTTGTAGATCAGCTAAGAGATGGAACCAGGGTTATGATTCCAACTCAAGGTAGTACAGCTATGGGTAACGAAGAAAATGTTAATACTGCTAGTAATAAAGTTAATATCAATACTGCTGCTCAGAATGAACTAGAAGAATTAGAGGGTGTTGGCCCTGCTTTAGCAGAAAGGATTATAGAGTATCGACGCCAAAATGGGAACTTTAGTGAATTGACTGAGTTAAAGCAGGTATCTGGCATTGGGAGTAGGACTTTTGATAATCTAGAGAGTCAGATTACCTATTAAGCTTAAGGTAAAGCGACCATTAGTTATAATCTGTAGTGCCTTTGTTAGTGGGTTGGTCTTTGCTTATTATTTTGGAGTTAGTGCTGAACTATTATTAGTAAGTCAAATTTTAGCTGCTTTGTTATTTGCTTTTTTTATCAGGTTCTTTTATCAACAGTCTGATAAATTAATGATTATTAGTTGGCTATTGATCTTTTTAGTAGGGTTGATTTATTTAGGAAATGTTGAATTAGCTTGGCAGGATGAACCTTTAGGAGAGGTAGTAGGAGAAAGAGTAGAGATTGAAGGACGAATTATAGAAGTAGAAGAGACCTCTCAAGGGCTGAGGTATCTCTTGAGTGATTTAGAGGTGGCTGAGTTTGATTTAACCAGCCAGCAAAAGGTTTTACTCTTTGATTGGACTGATGATCAACAGCAGTTGAATTATGGTGATCTAGTTAAGGTCAATACTGAATTGGAGTTGGCTCCGCGTAAAAGAAATCCAGGTGGTTTTTCCTATCGAGATTATCTAAAAAGAAATGGAATTTATGCTTTAGGGCATATTAATTCTAGTTCTCAAATAAATCAGGTTGGAGTCAGTTCAAATTTAATCTTAGATCAGATCTTTAATCTAAGGTTAAAAATTATTGAATCACTTGATAGTTACTTTTCTACACCAAATAATTATATTTTACAAGCATTATTACTGGGAAATCAGTCTTTATTGCCACCAGAGGTTGAGGATGGCTTTAGAGAGGTAGGATTAAGTCATTTGTTAGTTATATCTGGATTTCATATCGGATTACTTAGTTATATAATCTATTTTATCTGCCAAAAACTGAAATTATCAGAAAAGGTAACTTTAATCTTAAACTTTATAATCTTAAGCAGTTATTTATTACTTACTGGGTGGCAATTACCAGCTTTACGTGCTGTTATCTTGATCAGTTTAGTGTTATGGGGGAGATATCAAAATCGTAAGGTAGATATCTATAACTTACTAGCAGGAGTAGCATTGGTTATTTTAGCAATTAATCCTTGGAGCATTTTTACAGTCAGTTTTCAACTATCTTTTGGAGCAGTAATAGCTATCAGTTCTTTAACTCCCTTAATCAGTGTTAAGTTTCCCTTCATACCACAGGTTAATAACTTATTAGCAGCATCAATAGCAGCTCAAGTTGGATTATTACCTGTTTTAGCTTATTATTTCAATCAGGTTTCGGTAATAAGTATATTGGCTAATTTATTGCTAACACCGTTAATTACAGTTGTATTGTGGCTAAGTATTCTATTTTTAGCTGTAGTTGCTGTTTGGAGTAGTGGGGGAATTATAGTAGCTAATATTATTGAAGGTTTGTTAAATTTGAGTCAACTTTTAGTCGGATTATTAGTTGATAATTTCTGGACAACAGTTTCAATCGGCAGACCTGATCTAATTACAATTGTTATTTATTATCTCCTACTTTATTATTTAGTTAAGTTTTTAAAATCAAGTTCATTATCTATCAGTCAATTTGGGAATAAAAGAAAATTAATTGTTACTTTGAGCTTAATGTTAGTTTTAATATTTCAATTTGGTTTTGATAATCATCAAGATCTTAAAATCATCTTTTTTGATGTCGGACAAGGGGATGCTATTTATTTAAGATTACCAACAGGTCAGAAAGTATTAGTCGATGCAGGGGAAGAAGGAACAGAAATCAAGAGGTATTTAAAAAGTAGAGGTATTAGAAGCTTGGATTTGATTTTGATCTCTCATTTTCATTGGGATCATGCTGGTGGAGTAAAACCATTAATCCAAAACTTTTCTATCGGTCAAGTATTTTATCCTCCTAATACAAAAAAGAAAGAATTAGAAATTAAAGTTAGAGAGAAGTTGGAGCGGAAAAAAATTGAACATGCTCAACTAGTTGCAGGTAATGAAATTAGCCTCTTGCCTTTAGAAATTGAGGTTTTAGGGCCAACATTTCCTCTGCTAGAAGAGAGTGCAGCCAATAATAACTCCTTAGTTTTAAAGGCTATTTATGATCAATTTAATCTTTTATTGACTGGGGATATAGAAAAAGAAGCTGAAAGAAGGTTAGTCAAGCGAGGAATTGATCTGGAAAGCATTGTATTGAAGGTAGCTCATCATGGCAGTATTAGCTCTAGTATTGAAGAATTTATTGAACAGGTTAATCCTGAATTAGCAGTTATTCAGGTTGGAGATAATAACTATGGCCATCCAGATCCAACAGTAATTGATCGTTTTGAAGAAAGAGGGATTAAAGTATTAAGAAATGATCGGGATGGAGCGGTTATTGTTAAGGCAGATGGAGAACAGTATAGTTATCAAACTTTTTTAGATTGAATTAATTAATCCCTGCTTGCAAGCAGGGATTAATTCTTTTAAGTTTTTACTTAAACTTATCCTTAGACTTAAGCTTAATCTATGGCCTAATAAACATCTGTGTCCAATAAGTCTCTCCATCTCCATTTTGAGCATAACCAACACCGAGTTCAGTAAATTCTTGACTTAAGATATTTCTTCTATGACCTGGTGAATCCATCCAACTTCTAACAACTTCGGCAGGGCTTCTTTGGCCCTTAGCAATATTCTCTCCTGCTGCTCTAAACTCAACATTATATTGTTCTAACATATCAAAAGGAGAACCATAAGTTGGAGATTGATGACTAAAATAATCATTATCTCTCATATCTTCAGACTTTCTACGGGCTACTTGTGATACTTGTTGATTATGCTGATAAGGCTCTAATCCCTCTCTCTCTCTTTCAACATTAACCAACTCTACCACTTCTGCTTCATAAGCAGCAATATTATCATCTTCTATTGGTTCCTCTCTTTCAGTTGGTTCTTCTTCGACTTCTTCTTCAGGTGGTAAGACTTCTTCTTCAGTTACTGGTTCATCCTCTGTATCCTCAGCATCTGGTGGAAGATAGACTCTATTTCCAGGATGAACTAAATCCGGATCTTCGAAATGATCATTTTCTTCTAAAACATTATTAAAATCAGTTTGATGCCTTCTTGAAATCTGCCATAAGCTATCTCCTTGTTGAACGATACATAATTTTTGTCCTTCATGTTCTGATCTTGCAGTTGCAAGTTCTAAGTTAAAAGAAAGTAAGCCAAATAAAACTAGACTGAAAACTATCAATTTTTTCTTCATTTATTCTCCTCCTAAATTATAATAAGCGGTGCTTTAAAGCACCGCTTATTATATTGTTTTTTTAGTTGTGAATTATCCTTGTGGTTCGAATTTACCAGCTTTTTGACTTAGATTGTAGTTGTTACCATTTTGATTTTGTCCATTAGTAGCTTGAGCACCGTTAGTTGCAGTAGCTCCATTTTGATTAGTAGTAGCTTGTGCTTGAGGAGCACTTCCATTACCATTAGCCAATTGATTTTCATATTGTTCAACCATCTGCTTAACCATCTGTCCTCCAACAGATCCACACTCACGAGAAGTGATATTGCCCCAGTAACCAGATTTATATTCATCAGAAACATTTAACTCTTGTGCAGCCTCTAATTTAAATTTATCAAGAGCTTGCTTAGCCATTGGATTAACTAAACTATTATTATTGTTACGAATACTCATTTATCTCATCTCCTTTTATAATTATTATTTTGATTATTGTTTAGTCTTAGGTTTAATTATTGATTTTGTTGGTTTTGTGCATTAGTAGCTTGTGCTTGAGGAGCACTTCCATTACCATTAGCCAATTGATTTTCATATTGTTCAACCATCTGCTTAACCATCTGTCCTCCAACAGATCCACACTCACGAGAAGTGATATTGCCCCAGTAACCAGACTTATACTCATCAGAAACATTTAACTCTTGTGCAGCCTCTAACTTAAATTTATCAAGAGCTTGCTTAGCCATTGGATTAACTAAGCTATTATTATTGTTACGAATACTCATTTATCTCATCTCCTTTTATAATTATTAGTTTGATTATTGTTTAGTCTTAGGTTTGATTATTGATTTTGTTGGTTTTGTGCATTAGTAGCTTGTGCTTGAGGAGCACTTCCATTACCATTAGCCAATTGATTTTCATATTGTTCAACCATCTGCTTAACCATCTGTCCTCCAACAGATCCACACTCACGAGAAGTGATATTGCCCCAGTAACCAGACTTATACTCATCAGAAACATTTAACTCTTGTGCAGCCTCTAACTTAAATTTATCAAGAGCTTGTCTAGCCATTGGATTAACTAAGCTATTATTATTGTTACGAATACTCATTTATCTCATCTCCTTTTATAATTATTAGTTTGATTATTGTTTAGTCTTAGGTTTAATTATTGATTTTGTTGGTTTTGTGCATTAGTAGCTTGTGCTTGAGGAGCACTTCCATTACCATTAGCCAATTGATTTTCATATTGTTCAACCATCTGCTTAACCATCTGTCCTCCAACAGATCCACACTCACGAGAAGTGATATTGCCCCAGTAACCAGACTTATACTCATCAGAAACATTTAACTCTTGTGCAGCCTCTAATTTAAATTTATCAAGGGCTTGTCTAGCCATTGGATTAACTAAGCTATTATTATTGTTGCGAATGCTCATCTCTTTCACCTCCTTGTTTATCTTGTACTTCTAGTTTGTTACGTCAAGCTTTAATTAATACTAGAAACTTTTAGGATGATTATTAAAGTTTGAGATTAATGAAATTAAAGCTAATTAAATTAAAATTTTAGAAAAAATTTTGATTTAATCTTAATTTGATTGTTTGATTGCAAAGTTTTACTACCCGCTCATAATATAATGGTTTAGTTTTACTTAAACTTGACTTTAAAATAAGAAAAGAGGTGTTATCTGATATCAGATAACACCTCTTTATTAATGTAACTTAAGCAGTTAATTCATTAAATTTTCTATCTAACTTAGACTTTTTGCGTGCAGCAGTGTTCTTATGAAACAAACCTTTACTAGTAGATTTATCAATAGTCTTTTTAGCTTCTTTTAGCTTTTCTTCAGCCAATTCTACATTATCAGCTGCTACAGCTTCTTCAAATTCTTTAATAGCAATTTTGACTGCTTCTTTTCGCTGGCGATTAAGCTCAGTCTTCTTTTTAGTAACTCTAACTCTCTTCTTTGCAGATTCAGAAGTTGGCATTTCGGTCACCTCCTTATTACTATGTATATTGATTGAATTATCATCTTCTTTGCTAAGCATATAAATTGTATCATACAATTATTTAAAACGCAAGATCAAGATTAGAATTTAAGAATTTAATTTGAATAATTAAGTATCAATCTCTGTTAATGAATAGAGAAACTAGAAATGGTTATGATAACTATAACTGAAAAGGAGGAGATAAAATATGACAGGTTGGGTAGGAGCAATAGTAAGATTAATAGTATCTGCTTTTGTATTATTGGGAATAGGATTTTTATTACCTGGTGTAGAGGTGATTGGGTTTACTAATGCTTTAATTGCTGCTGTTGTAATTGCACTTATAGGATATTTATTAGAAAGTGTGTTGGGGGAAGATATCTCGCCTCAAGGTCGAGGGATAGTTGGATTTATTACAGCTGCTATTGTGATTTATGTGACTCAATATTTTGTAGTAGGTATGGCAGTGACTGTGATTGGATCACTTTTAGCAGCATTAGTAATTGGAATTGTCGATGCTTTCGTCCCAACTCAATTACGATAAAAATTAAAGGAGGAATTAATAATGGACAATTTAGCAACATTAACAGATTTGGCAGTTGAATCTAGAAATATAGCTATAGAAAGAACAGGAGGAGAAATATCTGGAGTTACTCTCGATGAGACTGAAATTGATCATGCTAAAATTACAAGAGTTGAAGTTCTAAATGAACAAGCAGGTCAAGAAATAGGCAAGACTCCTGGTAATTATGTTACGATAGAATCTGAACATTTTCGCTCTGGTGATCGCCAAATCCATGAATATCTTAGTGGAGTAATGGCTGATGAGCTCAATAATATTATGAACTCTTTATCACTTGGTCAAAATAATGGTGGAGAAACAATTTTGGTAATTGGTTTAGGGAATTGGAATACAACTCCAGATGCATTAGGGCCAAAGGTTTCTCATCATTTATTAGTTACTCGTCATTTATATGATGATGCACCTCAAGATTCAAAGGAAGGGATGAGATCTGTCTGTTCATTATCTCCAGGTGTTTTAGGGTTAACAGGAATCGAAACAGCTGAAATTATTCGTGGAGTAGTTGATCGCGTTCAACCACAATTGATAATTGCAATTGATTCCTTAGCAGCTCAAGAAAGCTCTAGATTGGCATCTACAATACAAATCAGTGATACAGGAATTTATCCAGGTTCTGGATTAGGTAAACAAAGAATTGGAATTACTGAGCAAGATATGGGGGTTCCTGTAATAGCAATGGGGATGCCTACAGTGATTAATTCGGTTAATATAGTTAATGATACTATTAATCATCTAGCAAATAATCAGAATGTTTCTGGTGAAGTACAACAGATGATCCAACAAACAGATGTTTCTGAACAGTTGATTGGGGAGATTTTACAGCCATTTTTAGGAGATTTAATAGTTACGCCGAAAGGGATTGATAAGTTGATCGGTGATATGAGTAGAGTGATAGCAGGAGGAATTAATGTAGCTTTACATCCAGATATTAAAGCAGAAGATGTATCATTATATTTACAATAAAATTTCTATTTGGAAATAACTCTAATCTCAGCTGAGATTAGAGTTATTTTTTTGTAATAAGCTTTTTAAACCTTCACTAGTAATTATTCAATACTAAATGCTTTATTTGAGGTTATAAATTTGTCCTGTAGTACATAAATTTTTATAGATGTCCAATTATCAAGTTGGATGCTTATTTAGTGTTGACTTAAAAATAGGAAGTGGTACTTATGTTCAGGAATCGTTCTAATTTTCTAATCAGTTTGCTGGTTATCTATGCGATTTTATTATTAATATTTGCTACATTAATAGTTAATAAGTATAATTTTTCAATTAAGAGACTACCATTAGGAGAATTTTTAAAAGAGAGTACCTTGGTATCTTATCTGATTGAGTTAGTATATTTAGATGATCTTGATTCAAAACTTGTTTTAAAGAAAGGTTTTCCAGTTGTTAGGGTTAGTTCAGATTTGGCTTTAGAAGAAGAGGTAACATCTAATCTAGATCTTGCTTTTAATTTTGTGGTTGGCTTGCCAGCATCTTTTTTTAGTAGCCAAGAGGGCCAAGAAGAAATAAGAAGGGCTAGTTCATCCAATTTAGAAGGAAAAGTTGAGGAAGAAGAGAAGTTAGAGGCAGAAAGCAGTCATCAAGATGAGCGAGTTGAAATAAAGCTCTCTCAACGAGATTCAACAGTTGAAGATGATGAGCTAGAAGCACAAAATTTGTTAGAATATTTAAAGGAGCTAGAAGATGAAAGAGAAGAAGATATTACTTTTGACCAAGAGCAAGAATTTACTACTCCAGCTGTAGGAATTTATCATACTCATACAGCAGAAAATTATGAAGATCCCGCCAATGATTTTCGAGCTCAACCAGGTGAAAAGGGAGATGTAGTAGCAGTAGGGAAGAGTTTAACTGAAAGATTAGAGAATAAATATGGTATTCCAGTTGTTCATTCGACCGAAGTTCATGATCGAACTTATGCTAGATCATATATCAGAGCCTTAGAAACAGGAGAGGAGATGGTAGAGAATAATTCTGAATTAAAGATGTTATTTGATATTCATCGTGATGCTATTCCTAATGCTAGTAAAGATTTAACAACAACTACAATTGATGGAGAGGAAGTAGCTAAGATTATGATTGTTGTCACCAATGATAATTATGGTCTTTCTCATCCTGAGTGGCAAAAAAATTTCGATTTTGCTAAACGGTTGGCCCAGCAGATGGAAAAGAAGTACCCTGGTTTATTGCGGGAAGTTAAATTGATTGATAATCGTAGATATAATCAACATCTCCATCCACATGCTTTATTATTGGAGGTAGGGGGAACCGAAAATACCCTTGAGGAAGCGAAAAGGTCAATGGATCTATTTGCAGATGTAATTGCTAGCATGATTGAATAAGGGATTTAGAACAAAATTTACTATCTTGATTAATAATAAGTGGAGTGTTATAATTATATAATGAATTATATAAATTGAATTAATGATTTTTCAATATAATAAACCTAAATTCTTTTATATTTGAAAGGGTTAGGTGAAAAAGTTAAATTCAACTTATATAGATAATAAGGAGGGGCAGGATGGGTAAAGTTAACCAAGAAAATATCAGAAATTTTTCGATTATTGCACATATTGATCATGGAAAATCTACTTTAGCAGATAGATTGTTGGAGTTTACAGGAACTATATCGGAACGGGAGATGGAAGAGCAATTATTGGATACGATGGACTTAGAAAGGGAACGAGGAATTACTATCAAGGCACAAGCTGTGAGGATGGCTTATCAAGCTGATGATGGGGAGGATTACATCTTAAATTTGATAGATACTCCTGGACATGTTGACTTTTCTTATGAAGTATCTAGAAGTTTAGCTGCTTGTGAAGGAGCTTTATTGGTCATAGATGCTGCTCAAGGAATTGAGGCACAGACTTTAGCTAATATTTATATGGCATTAGAGAATGATTTGGAATTAATTCCTGTCATTAATAAAATTGATCTGCCTAATGCTAATCCAGATAAGGTTAAAGAAGAGTTGATTGATATTGGGATCGATCCTGATGAAGCAATTTTGACCAGTGCTATTGAGGGCATCGGGATTAAGGATGTGTTAGAAGCAGTTGTTGAGCGGATACCTCTACCTTCTGGAGAAGAGGACAAGCCATTAAAAGCATTGATCTTTGATTCTTTATATGATCCTTACCGAGGAGTGATCTCTTATTATAGAGTAGTTGATGGAGCAATTAAGCCGGGGATGGAGATTAAGATGATGGCTACTGATACAGTCTTTGAGGTTGGTGAGGTAGGTACTTTTAGTCCTAAAATGAAGAAGGCAGAGCAATTATCAGCAGGAGAGGTAGGATATGTAGCAGCTAGTATTAAAGATGTCAAGAATGCTCAAGTTGGAGATACTATTACTGATGCTAATAACCCTACTGCAGAGCCTTTACCAGGTTATCAGCCTGCTAAGCCGATGGTCTTTTGTGGTTTGTACCCAGTAGATGGTAAAGATTATGATCTGCTACGGGATGCTTTAGAAAAATTACAACTTAATGACGCCTCTTTGACTTTTGAAGCAGAGACTTCTGAGGCTTTAGGGTTTGGTTATCGAACTGGATTTTTAGGGTTATTACATATGGAGATTATCCAAGAACGATTAGAACGGGAATATGATCTAGATTTAGTGACTACTGCTCCTAGTGTAATTTATAAGGTGCATCACGAGAATGGAGAAGTTTTAATGGTTGAGAATCCAGCTAATATGCCTGACAAGCATCAAATTGAAAAGATTGAGGAACCGATTGTGGAAGCTCAAATCTTATTGCCAGAAGAATATGTTGGATCAGCAATGGAGTTGGCTCAGGATAAGAGAGGCCAATTTAAGAATATGGAATATTTAGATCAGGTTAGAGTAAAATTAACTTATGATCTGCCGTTAAGTGAAATTGTGCTTGATTTCTTTGATAAATTAAAGTCTAATACTCGAGGTTATGCTACCTTTGACTATGAATTCAAGGGTTATCAAGAAGCAGACTTAGTTAAATTAAATATCTTAGTCAATAAAGAGTCCGTTGATGCTCTATCTTGTATAGTTCATCGGGAATTTGCTTATGAAATTGGGCGTGAGTTGACTAAGAAGTTGAAGGAGAATATTCCTGAACAGATGTTTAAGGTTCCAGTTCAGGCTGCTATTGGAAATGATATTATTGCTCGCCAGACAATCAGGGCCAAGCGTAAGGACGTACTCCAAAAATGTTATGGAGGAGATGTTTCTCGAAAGAAGAAGTTACTTAAAAAGCAAAAAGAGGGTAAAAAGAGGATGAAACAGGTTGGTAGTGTTGATATTCCACAAGAGGCATTTATGTCAGTACTTGAGATAGATTAAGGGGTTTATGTAATGAATAAATTTGGTCTGTATATTCATATACCTTTTTGTAGTTCTAAATGTTATTATTGTGACTTTAATTCAGTTGAATTTAAAGAGAGTTTATTGGCAAGCTTCTTACAAGCTTTAGAGCAAGAAATAAAATTAATAGCTGCTAAATATACTCCTGTCATCAGGAGTATATTTATTGGTGGTGGGACGCCTAGTATGTTATCTGGGCAGCAGTTAGTTACACTCTTAAAGCAATGTCAAGAAGAATTTGACTGTCAGGCTGGAATTGAGATTACCGTTGAGGCCAATCCTGAAACTGTAACTGCTCAAAAACTAAAATTATTGAAAGAAGCAGGTGTCAATAGGTTGAGCTTTGGGGTGCAGTCTTTTGATGACCAGTTATTGCAAAAATTAGGTAGAAGGCATACGTCTCAAGAAGCAATTAGAGCCTTTAAGTTAGCAAGGGAGTTAGGATTTTCTAATCTTAATTTTGACTTAATGTTTGCTCTGCCTGGTCAATCCTTAAGAGATTGGGAAAAGACTTTAATTCAAGCTTGCCAGCTTGGCCCTGATCATTTAGCTACTTATAATTTGAAGATTGAAGAAGGGACAATTTTTGCTCAACAATTACAGCAAGGGAAGATAGATTATTGTGAGGAAGAATTGGATTTAGCGATGTATCAAAAGACAGTACAATTATTAGCTAACGAAGGATACCAACAGTATGAGATCTCTAATTTTGCCCGGCCAGGAGCAGAATCTATTCATAATCAGATTTATTGGAAGAATGAACCTTATTTAGCATTAGGGCCAGGAGCACATTTTTGTGATGCACAGGGGCGTGGTTATAATCTAGCAGATATTGATCAATATTGCCAACAGCTTGCTCAGGGTCAATTGTCGTGGGCTGATTATCAAAGGTTAAGTCAAGCAGAAAAGATAGAAGAGAGTATGATTTTAGGATTGAGGTTAAAAGAAGGAATATTATTAGATCAGTTTGAAAAGAAATATCAAACTTCTATCTTTGATTTATATCAAGATGAACTTGATGATTTATTGGGCCAACAGCTAATTGAAATTAAAGCGGATAGAATGAAATTGACCGAGCAAGGATTCTTGCTAGCTAATCAGGTACTAGCCAATTTTATCTTGACATAATTATAGGGTTTATCTATAGGAGTATACTACTGTTTTTAAGAGCAAAAGCTAGCTAATTTAAAATAATTAAAAATTACTCTGTTTGACAAATGATCAAGCAAATGATATTTTAATTATAACATACTATTAGCACTCGAAGCTAACGAGTGCTAACACAAAAGGGGTGATGGTTGTGCTGGAGATGACAGAGAGGAAAAAGAAGATTTTGAAGGTCATCATTGATGAATATGTGACTACAGCTGAGCCAGTAGGTTCTCGAACGTTGGCCCGGAAGTATGACTTTGGAGTCAGTTCGGCAACAATCAGAAATGAAATGGCTGATTTAGAAGAAGCAGGTTATTTAGAACAGCCCCATCGCTCTGCTGGGAGAGTACCATCTGATAAAGGGTATAGATTTTATGTTGATAGTTTAATGAATTTGAAGAAGATTTCTAAGCAGAAAATGAAATTAATTGAGAAGAAATACTCATCTAAAAAAGATGGGATCCAAGAATTGATTCAGCATACATCACAGATGTTGTCTGATTTAACAGAGTATACTTCATTAGTGTTAAGTCCTCAGATTAAAAAGAGTATCTTTCGTCATTTACAATTAATTCCGATTGCAAGTAAGAAAATTTTAATAGTATTGGTTACAGATACAGGATTGATTAGAAATAAGGTGATAGATATTCCTGTAGCTATTGCTCCAGAAGAGTTAGAGAAGATATCACGTTTTTTAAATGAAAGGCTGTATGGTTTAGCACTACATCAAATTAATGATCAACTGTTAGAGGAAATTAATAAACAGCTTGTCAGTAGATTTGATTTGGCTGAAAGATTGAAATTACTGAATAAGGAGATCTTTGAGAATAATTTTTCTACATCTGGGAAAATATATTTAGGAGGAACTGCTTATATATTAGATCAGCCCGAATTTAGTGATATTAAAAAGTTAAGGACTGTATTAGAAATTTTGGAGCAGAAAAAGTTATTACGTGATGTATTAGCGAACTATGAAGAAAATTCAGAGCTTAAAATACTGATAGGAAGTGAAAATAATTTTGAGGAGATCAAAGATTGTAGTATGGTGATAGCTACCTATCATTTAAATAATAGGCCAATTGGAAAGATAGGAGTATTAGGGCCAACAAGGATGGAATATCCTAAAGTAGTAGGTTCTGTTAAGTATGTGGCTGAAATTTTGAGTAATATCTTAACAAATCAATAATGAGGAAGTAGGTGATAGTGATGGAGGAGAAAGAAAAGAAAGAAGAGCTTCAACAAGAGCAGGTTGAAGAAGTTGAAGAGGATGAAGTAGAAGCTGAGGATACAACTGATGAAAATGAAGTAGATTCTGAAGAGGGGATCAAGAAGTTAGAAGGAGAAATTAAAGGGTTAGAAGAAGAGCTGGCCTCTGCAAAAGAGGAAAAAGAGAAATATTTACAACGAGTAAAGAGGTTAAAAGCTGATTTTTCTAATTATAAAAAGAGGATGACTAAGGAAAAAGAGAAGATAGTCAGCAATGCTAACCAAGAGCTTCTCTTAGATTTATTACCTGTAATTGATAATTTTGAGCGTGCTTTAGCAAGCTCTAAGAATAGTGATGATTCTTCTGATGTCTTGCAGGGAGTAGAGATGATCTATAAGCAACTGTTCAAAGTATTAACTACTAATGGGGTTGAAGAGATTGAAGCTGTGGGAGAAGAATTTGATCCTAATTATCATGAAGCAGTAGGTAAGGTAGAGAGTGAAGAATATGATTCAGGAATAGTTGCAGAAGAGATGCAGAAAGGGTATTTATTTAATGGTGTGTTACTTAGACCAGCAATGGTTAGAGTAGCACAATAAAGAGAAAGTAATGCAATTGCTTGGTCTAGGAATATTAATAATAGCAATCAAATTACAACCAATACAACTAGGGTGTTTTTTATCCTAGGTGGGTTAGAGTAGCAGAATAAAGAGAAGTACATAAATCATTTTAAATCTGAAAGTGTTAGGTGAGAAAGTTAAAATTAACTTATATAGATATAATATATAAATGTTAGTAATAAGGAGGATGATGGAAAATGGGAAAAATAATTGGTATTGATTTAGGAACGACTAATTCTTGTGTTGCAGTTATAGAAGGTGGGGAGCCTAAGGTTATCCCTAATAAACAAGGAGCAAGAACGACTCCTTCAGTTGTTGGTTATTCTAAAAAGGACGAAAGATTGGTTGGAGAACCTGCTAAACGACAGGCAATTACTAATCCTGAGCAGACAGTACAATCTATTAAAAGGCATATGGGAGAAGATCATAAAGTTGAGTTAGGTGGCAAGGAGAGAACTCCACAAGAGGTTTCGGCAATGATTTTACAAGATTTAAGAAGTTATGCTGAAGATTATCTAGGAGAAGATGTCAAAAAAGCTGTAATTACAGTTCCTGCTTACTTTAGTGATGCTCAGCGACAAGCTACTAAAGATGCTGGAAAAATTGCAGGATTGGAAGTAGAGCGGATTATTAATGAGCCGACTGCAGCATCTTTAGCCTATGGTTTAGAGGATGACAAAGACCAGACAGTTTTAGTTTATGATCTTGGTGGAGGTACTTTTGATGTTTCTATTTTAGAACTTGGTGGCGGTGTATTTGAGGTAGTTGCCACTCATGGTGATAATAAGCTTGGTGGAGATGACTTTGATGAAAAGATTATTGATCATCTTGCTCAAGAGTTTGAAAAAGAACATGGCATCGATTTAAGAAAAGATGAGATGTCATTACAGCGTCTAAAGGATGCAGCAGAAAAAGCCAAAATTGAATTATCCAGTGTAGCTACAACAAATGTTAACTTACCATATATTACTCAAACTGATGAAGGGCCAAAGCACTTAGATGTAGATATTACAAGATCTCAGTTTGAAAAAATGATCTCTGGGTTAATTGACCAAACGATAAAAGCAACTCAGCGTTCATTAAATGATGCTGGTTTATCTAAATCTGAAATTGATCAAGTCTTGTTGGTGGGTGGTTCTACTCGAATTCCAGCAGTTCAAGAAGCAGTTGAAAATAAGATCGGAAAAGTTCCTAATAAGGGGATCAATCCTGATGAATGTGTAGCAATGGGTGCTGCTATTCAAGGTGGGGTTTTAAATGATGAAGTTGATGATATAGTTTTATTAGATGTAACTCCACTATCTTTAGGAATTGAAACAATGGGAGGAGTATTTACTAAATTAATTGATCGAAATACTACAATCCCAACTGAAAAGAGTAAGGTCTTCTCTACTGCTGCTGATAATCAAACAACGGTTGATATTCATGTCTTACAAGGAGAAAGAGAGATGGCCAGAGATAATAAGACATTGGGTAGATTCCAATTAACAGATATTCCACCTGCACCACGAGGAGTACCGCAAATTGAGGTAGCTTTCAAGATAGATGATAATGGTATTGTTCATGTTTCTGCTACAGATAAGGGAACAGGAAATGAACAGGATATTACAATTAAATCTGAGACAGGGTTATCGGATGAAGAGATTGAAGAGATGGTTAAGGAAGCCGAAGAGCATGCAGAAGAAGATAAGAAGAAGAAGGAAGCTGTTGAAACAGTGACCGGTGCAGATAGTTTAGTACATCAGGTTGAAAAGACACTAGAAGAGGCTGGTGAGCAGGTCGATCAATCCGTAGTAGGTGAGATTGAAACTGCTAAAGATGACTTGCAAGAAGCTTTAGAGGGTGTTGATTTGCATAATATCAATCCAGATGAAGTTGATGTTGAACAGATTAAAGAAAAGCAAGAAGCATTAAGTCAAAAGCTACATGAATTAACAACTCAAATGTATCAACAAGCTGAGCAAGCTCAACAAGCAGCAGGAGCTGCAGGAGCTCAACAGCAAGATGATGATGATGTGGTAGATGTTGATTATGAAGAGGTTGATGATGAAGAGTAAAACCAATTTAGATTAATTTAGAATCAGTAGGGTCAAAGCCAAAAATTTTGGCTTTGACTCTGTTTTTATGACCAATTATTTGAAAGGCGGTGACTAAAATGGCTAAGAAAGATTATTATGAAATATTGGGTGTAGATCGTAATGCTGATAAGAAAGAGATCAAAAAAGCATATCGGAAATTAGCTAAAAAATACCATCCCGATGTAAGTGACCATCCTAATGCTGAAGAAAAGTTTAAAGAGGTAGCAGAAGCGTATGAAGTCTTAAGTGATGAAGAAAAGAGATCTAGATATGATCAATTTGGCCATGCAGGTGTAGATCAAGATGGAGGATTTGGTCAAGGCGGTTTTGGTGGTCAAGGTGGATTTGGTGGTGGTTTTGATGATATTTTTGATATGTTTTTTGGAGGGGGTAGAGGACGTAGGCGTAAGAATGCCCCTCGTAAAGGAGCAGATTTAAAATATAATTTGACTGTTGAGTTCGAAGAAGCTGCTTTTGGAGCAGAAAAAGAGATAACTGTTCCTCGGACAGAGGAATGTTTTAGTTGTAATGGTTCTGGTGCTCAAAATAGTGATGATGTAGAAAGTTGTGCTAAATGTAATGGAACAGGTGAAATCAAGTTTAAGCAGAATACTCCATTTGGACAGATGGTTCAAACAAGTACTTGTGATCGTTGTAATGGAACAGGAAAGTTTATCAACAATCCATGTTCTGAGTGTAATGGTCAAGGTAAAGTAAAGAAAAGAAGAAAGATAACAGTTAATATTCCGGCTGGTGTTAGTGATGGCTCTAGATTAAGAATGTCAGGAGAAGGTGAATCAGGTAAGAATGGTGGGCCTAATGGCGATCTATATATTGTAATTAATGTTAAGCCTCATGAAATCTTTGAACGAAAAGGTGATGAGATAATTTGTGAGGTTCCTATTAGTTTTGTGCAAGCTACTTTGGGAGATGAGATTAAAGTACCGACATTGGATGGTCGGGTCAAATTTGAAATTCCTGAAGGAACTCAACCAGGAACTTCCTTTAGATTAAAAGACAAAGGGGTCCCTCATTTGAATAGAAGAGGACGTGGAGATCAGCATATTAAAGTTAAGGTTATAATTCCTGAACAGTTAGATCAAGAGCAAAAAGAATTATTACGAAAATTTGCTGATATAAGTGGTGAAGAGATAAACCCTGAACAGAAAGGATTTTTGCAAAAAATCAAAGATGCTTTTGGCATGTAAAGTGAGGTAATTGAGATGAAATGGAAAGAATTGGAGATTAGCACGACTTATCAAGCTTTTGCAGCGATTACTAATCTGTTAGATGAATTTGGGATTGGAAGTATTTTTAAAGAAGCGCTATCTCAAGAAAGTGAAGATGAAATTTTAGTTAAAGCTTATTGTGATGAGGATTCCTTTTCTTCACGCAAGTTTGCTGAATTAAAAAAGAAGATAACTAATTTAAAAGAGTATGATTTAGATATTGGTAGTGGTAAACTAAGAGTAAATGAGCTCCAAGAAGAGGATTGGGCCAACAACTGGAAAGAAAATTTTAAGCCACTTAAGGTGACGGACAAGATCGTAATCAAGCCAACATGGGAGGACTATCAAGCCAGTGCAGACGAAATCATAATTGAGATTGACCCTGGGCAAGCCTTTGGAACGGGCCAACATGAGACGACCACCTCTTGTTTGGAAATGATTGAAAAATATCTTAAGCCAGAAATGAATTGTTTAGATATTGGAACAGGAACAGGAATCTTGGCCATTGCTGCTGCTAAGTTAGAGGCTGGAGCTACTGTGGGAATCGATATTTCCCCAGTAGCTATTACAGCTGCTCAAGAGAATGCTCAGTTGAATCAAGTAGCAGACGAGATAGAGTTTCTAGAAGGGGATTTGGTTGAAGTTGTAGACCAAGATTATGATCTAGTAATTGCTAATATTTTACCCCATATAATTTTAGATTTAATTCCTGATCTTAAAGAAGTAATCAAGCCTGATGGAAAGTTTATTTTATCAGGGATTGTTGAAGAGAAGTTGGATAGAGTTAAGGAAAGATTACAAGAATATCAGTTTAAGGTTGAGGAAGTAGTTCAGAAGAATGAATGGGTGACGATTGTTGGGAGCCAAAAAATAGTTGACAGTTGACAGTGTACAGTGGATAGAAAAAAATCTAAGAGCGGATTTTTTCATCACGAAGGGTTCAAAGAGCCCGAAGGATAAATTTAAAAACTAATAAAACAAAGTCCTGAAAAGCCATATGCCTACAGGATTATAGTGCTTTTTGATTTTAAGACTTTAATGGTCTGCAACTGTCAACTGTAAACCGTAAACTGTAAACTGTAATACGCGGGAGAGGATAAAATGCATCATTTTTTTGTTAAGCCAACTGCTATAGTTGATGGACAAGTTACTATCACTGGACAAGATGTTAGGCATATTACTCGTTCTTTAAGGTTGGATTCTGGGGATAAGATAAGTGTCGCTGATGGAGAAGGGAAGAAATATATAGTAGAGTTGGTTGAATTGACAGATCAATTTGTGAAAGGAAAGGTTCGTCAGGATTTTGTAGCTACTGTAGAACCTGCTACAAAAGTAACTTTGCTACAAGGTCTACCTAAAAGTAAAAAGATGGATTTGATTGCTCAAAAGACGACTGAGCTAGGTATTGATCAGATTATACCTGTCGAGACAGAGCGAAGTATTGTGAAATTAAAGCCTAGTAAAGCTAAACGGCGGCAAAAAAGATGGCAGAAGATAGCTAAGGAGGCAGCTAAACAGTCTGGTAGGGCCAAGATACCAGAGGTTAAGGAACTGCTTGATTTTGAAGAAGCAATCGCCTTAGCTACTGATTATGATCTTGCTTTAATGCCGTGGGAAGAAGAATCAGCAAGTTTAAAAGATGTTATTGTAGGTAATAATAAAATGGAGCAAGTAATGATTGTCATTGGCCCGGAAGGTGGTTTTAGTGAGCAAGAAGTAGAACGGGCCAACGAAGTAGGAATCAAACCTGTCAGTTTAGGACCACGTATTTTGAGGACTGAAACAGCAGGGTTGGCTACTTTATCAATGTTATTATATCAGACTGGAGATTTGGGGTGAATTGCTAATTGATTGGAGGTGATTTATGAAGCGGATTGCCTTTTATACTTTAGGATGTAAAGTTAATCGCTATGATACTGAGGCGATGATTGCTCAGTTTAAAAAAGCAGGATATCAAATCGTTGACTTTAAACAGGAGGCCGATATTTACATAATTAATACCTGTACTGTGACTAAGCAAGGGGCAAGTAAATCACGTAAAATAACGCGGCGAGCTAAGCGAAGAAATCCTGAAGCTTTGGTTGCAGTTGTTGGTTGTTATCCCCAAGTAGATCCTGAGCAGGTAATGGAGATAACAGAGGTTGATTTAGTAGTAGGTACTAAAGGTCGAAGTAAGATTTTAGAGTTTGTTGAACAAGCTATTAATTCGAAGCATCAACTCAATTTTGTTCAAGAGATGGATGAGGAAGAAGATTTTGAAGAGGTTCCGATTCAAAACTTTACGGAACGAACTAGAGCAACAATTAAGATTCAAGAGGGTTGTAATCAATTCTGCTCTTATTGTATCATTCCTTATGCTCGGGGTTCAGTACGAAGTAGAGCGTTAGCAGATGTAATAGCTGAAGTTGAGCGGTTAGTCAAGCATGGTTTTAAGGAGATTGTCTTAACAGGAATTCATTTAGGGGAGTATGGAGCTGATAAAGAGGATTTAAACCTAGTTAAGTTAATTAAAAATTTATTACCGATAACTGGTCTAAAACGAATTAGACTCAGTTCAATTGAAGGAACAGAGGTTAGTCAAGAGTTGATTGAGTTGATTGCTGAGTCGGATAAATTATGTCGCCATCTTCATCTACCCTTACAAAGTGGTTCGGATAAGATCTTACAAGCTATGAACCGTCCCTATCAAGTTAGAGACTTTAAAGAGATGGTTGCCAGAATAAGAGCGCAGGTGCCAGAGATTGCAATTACAACTGATGTGATTGTAGGTTTTCCAGGGGAGAGTGAAGCTGACTTTGAAGAGACTTATCAACTAATGAAAGAGCTTGAATTTAGTGATGCTCATATCTTTAAGTACTCTAAGCGAGAAGGAACCCCTGCTGCTGGTTATGAAAATCAAGTTCACTCTAAAGTTAAGAAAGAACGAAGCAAGAAGTTGAGGGAGTTGACAGCAGAGTTGGCCCGTAATTATCAACAGCAGTTTTTTGGACAGAAGTTAAAGGCCTTATTAGAAGAGAGTCGTGATTATAAGACGGGATTATTGACAGGATTAACTGATAATTACTTGCGAGTCTTTGTTGATGGGGCAGATGATTTAGCTGGACAATTAGTTGAGGTGAAAATAAGAGGAGAAGCAGGAAGAATAATTGGTAGTTTAGAATAATAATATTAAAATCTGGAAAGGAGGAAACGAGATGGAAGATTGTATTTTTTGTAAGATAATTGCCGGAGAAATGGAGAGTGAGATTCTTTATGAGGATGAAGAAGTAATCGCCTTCAAGGATATTGAACCACAGGCTCCAATTCACTTTTTGATTGTACCTAAAAAGCATATTCCTACTTTATTGGATATAGAAGAGGGAGATAATGAATTGATAGGGCATATCCACCAAGTAGCTAATCAACTTGCTCGACAAGAAGGAATTGCAGAGGATGGGTTCCGAATAGTTTCTAATTGTAATGAAGCTGGTGGACAGATAGTTGATCATATCCATTATCATTTATTAGGAGGGCGTAATTTACAATGGCCTCCAGGATAAAATTAAGTTAACTAGGAGGAAATTAAAATGTCATTACATGAAAGGCTAGTAGAAGATATGAAAGCTGCTATGAAAGATAAGGACAAGCAGAAGTTATCTGTAATCAGAATGGCTCGAGCAGCAATTAAAGATCAAGAGATCAATCAACGTAAGGAGTTGACTGATCAGGAGATAGTTGAAGTCCTAGCTAAACTAGTCAAACAGAATAAAGAATCACTGGTTGAATATGAAAAAGCTGAACAAGAAGAACGGGTAGAAGAGCTTAAGCAGGAGATTGAGATTTTACAGGAGTATCTTCCTGAGCAATTGACTGAAGAGGAGCTAGAAGAGTTGATCGATGAAGTGATTTCTGAAGTTGGTGCTCAAGATATGAGTGATATGGGCCAAGTAATGGGAGCAATTATGCCTCAAGTAAAAGGGAAAGCTGATGGGAATATAGTTAATCAATTAGTACGAGAGCGTCTAGGATAGAATAAAAAAGAACCTGTTATGTCTGCAGACATAACAGGTTCTTTTTTAGTTTAAGTTTGAGTCTAAGTTTAAGTAACAGGAAACTCAACCTAAAGATTAATTCTGCCGAAGCGATCTTTAACAGTTAGTAATTAATAATCAGAGCTTTACATATATTTATAAAGTAAATCAAGGAGGAATTTATATGGGAAGGAAAGAAGAAGTTAAAGCTAAAATTACAGAGATGTTTAACCTTCCTCAAGATGTTGTTTTAAATTTGCCCCGGTTAGTATTAATTGGAAATTTAGATTTATTGATTGAAAATCATAGAGGTATTATTTATTACTCCCCTGAATTAATCAAGGTTAGAATTTATCATGGTCTGATATTGATTGAAGGTAGTGAATTGTTAATTGAAGAGTTAGATAAGGATACTATTGTGATTAATGGAGTGCTAAATGATTTTAGTTTTAAGTTAGATTAAGGAGGAAGATACTTTGAGAAGACTCTATGATTTAATTCAAGGGTATATTAGATTACAGATTAAGGGAGAAGATTTAGAAAAATTTCTTAATTATTTAGTTAGAAATGATATAGAGTTATGGAATGTTGTTCGTATAGAGGATATTATTTATGTCAATATTAAACTAAAAGATTTTAAAGAGATTAGAAAATATGTTAGAGCTTCAAAATGTAAAGTTAGAATTGAAGAAAAAGAGGGAGTGCCTTTTTTAATAAGAAGGTTAATCAATAGACGGATGTTGGTAGTGGGGGCTATTATCTTAGTGATTGCTATTTATACTTTATCTTCTTTTGTTTTTTTTATTGAAATTGAAGGAGCAACTGTAGAAAATAAAGAAGAAGTTAAGGAGTTATTAACTGAACTTAAAATTCGTCCTGGAGTATTGAAATCAAGTATAGATTTAGATACGTTAGAGGATTTAATCTTAAAGAAAAGTCCTCAATTTGCTTGGAGTAATGCTTACTTTCAAGGAACTAAATTAGTAATTGAGCTAGCAGAAAAGGAGTTGATAGAGACAGAGATTACTCCTAGTGATATAATTGCTGATAAGTCGGGGATTATTACTGAATTGATTGTATTACAAGGAACACCTGCTGTTGAAGAAGGAATGACAGTTAAAGCAGGAGATTTATTAATCAGTAAGGAAGTAGTAGTGAAGAGTGAAAAAACTGAATCAGATCAAGAGTTAGAGGATGAGGAAGATATAGAAGAAATAGGGGTAGAGACTAAGGAGGTCAAAGCAGAAGGGATTGTTAAGGCCAATGTCTGGTATGAAAGTTATGCTGAAATTGAGTTAGATAAATCTTTTTTACAAGCTACTGCTAATGTGAAGCATAATAATATTATCAGAGTTGAAGATAATGAATTTATTGTTACAGGGCCTAAGGAGCCCCCTTATAGTCAATTTAAGGTTGAAGAAGAAGTTAAATCTCTGCCTGAATGGAGGAATATTGACTTGCCTATCGAATTAGTTAGAAGAAGATATATTGAGCTTAAAGAATTTAAGGTCAAAAAAGATCTTGAAATTGCTAAAGAAGTAGCTAAAGAAAGGGCGATAGATAATTTATTACAGCAAGTAAGTCAGGAAGCTAAGATATTAAATAGTGAATTGAGATTAATTAATTTAGAAGATGATAATTTAATTAGAGTTAAAGCTTTATTAGAAGTAGAAGAAGATATTGGGACTAGGAGGGAAGAGGTAATTGAAGTTGACTAAAGAGATTAGACTGGATAATAACCATGCAGCACAGGTTATATTTGGTAAACAAGACCAAAATTTAAAATTAATTGAAGATAATTTTTCTGTTGAGATTGTTGCTAGAGGAATCTTGATTAAGATTACAGGTGCAGAAGAGGTTATAGATAAAGTAGCTAAGTTATTCAATGAGTTGGAAAAGATAGCTAAGCGAGAAAATAATTTGACTGAAAAAGAGGTTCAGTATGCTATTGAGATAGCTAAAGAGGGTGATTTTTCATTAGATAAGGTTTATTCTGATGTAGTACAGGTTACTAACTCTGGAAAAAAAATTAGACCTAAGACCTTAGGACAAAAGGTGTACTTAGATGCTTTACGCCAAGATGATATTGTATTTGGAATTGGTCCTGCAGGAACAGGAAAAACTTATTTAGCAGTAGCAATGGCAACTAATGCTTTAATGAGCAATCAAGTCAAGCGGATTATTTTAACCCGTCCTGCAATTGAAGCGGGAGAAAATCTAGGTTTTTTACCAGGAGATTTACAAGAAAAAGTTGATCCTTATTTACGTCCGTTATATGATTCTTTATATGATATTTTAGGGGTTGAGAAAGTAAATAAATTATTAGAAAGAGAAGTTATTGAAATTGCACCATTAGCTTATATGAGAGGGAGAACTTTAAAAAGCTCGTTTGTAATTCTTGATGAAGCACAAAATACTACTAAAGAACAGATGAAGATGCTGTTAACTAGATTGGGTTCTAAATCTAAAGCAGTAATTACTGGAGATATTACCCAAGTTGATCTACCGACGAGAAAAGGATCAGGGTTGGCCCATGCTGAAAGTATACTACAACAAATAAAGGGTATTAGTTTTGTTTATTTAAGCAACCAAGATATAGTTAGACATAAGTTGGTAAGAGAGATTGTTAAAGCTTATGATGAGAGTGAGTAATGCTTTTAGGAGTGAATATAATGGGATTTTTTAGTGATTTATTGGATAGATTAGATGAAGTTGATTTTTATAAAGAGAAGACCTTTCAAAGAGTCAGCTGGGGATTATTTGTCTTGATTGCTTTAATAACAATAGTAATTTTTAACTTTTTGCCGGAGAGAGTAGGAGTAGATGTAGGACAAGTTAGTAAAAGGGATATAATAGCCCCTAGAACTATAGAGTATATTGATCAAGAAGAGACTGAACAGCGAAAAGAAGAAGCTGCAGAGGCTATAGCAAAAGTATATGAAGAAGATGCAACTGTCTGGGATGAAGTGGAGGCTGAAATAAGAGGTTTTTTTGAATTAATAAGAGAGACTAGGGAGTTAGAAGATAAAGAACTAGAGTCACAGCTTGAGATTGTAATAAAAGAAGCAGACATAGAATTATCTTCAAAGGAGTTGGAATATTTATTACAAGTTGACCAAGGAATATTGGAGCAACTACAAAGTGATACTTTGATTTTAGTAAAGAACTATCTAAATCAAGGGATTAAAGATGATTCTTTAGTAGAGATTAAAGAACAAATTAAAGAAGAGAAGGTAGATTTAGAGCAAGAAGCTGAATATAATGATGTTGCTGCTCAAATCAGTAGTCAAGTTATTCGTCCTAATCTGATCTTTAACCAAGAAGAGACTGAACAGCGAAGAGAGTTAGCACGTCAGCAAGTTGAACCGGTTAAGCATGTTGTTTATAAAGGTGAGGTTATTGTTCGACATGGGAAGGTAGTAACAGAAGAAGATGTCAAAGTCTTAGAAGCATTAGGCTTAAGGGATCGTAAATTGAATTACTTTAGTTTATTAGGGTATATACTGATTGTATTAATCTTTTTTTCAAGTGTTGCTTTTTATATTTATCAGTATCAGGCTAAAGTTTTAAAAGATGAAGGAATTATGGCCTTATTAGGCCTGTTGCCAATAATTATTTTATTATTGGCTAAGATAGCTAATTATCTACCGATTGAATATCCTTCATTTATTGTCCCAGTAGCTGCTGCTTCGATAATCATTACTATTTTAATCAATACTAGGTTGGCTGTAATCTTTACGATTGGATTATCATTTTTAGTAGCGATAGTTAGTGGTGGAGGGATTATTGATGTAGCAGTAGCAATAGTTAGTGGTTTAACAGGAATTTATAGTGTTTCTAAGGTAAGTCAACGTTCAGATTTAGTGAGGGCTGGTTTTATTGTTAGTGCCACGAGTGCTTTTACTATTTTAGCGTTTTTATTGATTGAAACCCCTTTAGAAGTTATTAGGCTTCTAAAAATAGTTCCTTTAGGGATTTTAAATGGTGTATTAGTAGCGATTGTAACTAATGGTTTATTACCTTATATTGAAAATATATTTGGGGTTACTTCACCGGTTAAATTGTTGGAATTATCCAACCCAAACCATCAATTATTGAAAAGGTTATTGGTAGAAGCTCCAGGAACTTATCATCATAGTATTATAGTTGGTAATTTAGCTGAATCAGCTGCTGATCAGGTAAATGCTGACCCATTATTGACTAGAGTAGGTGCTTATTATCATGATATCGGTAAGATTAAGCGGTCTTATTTTTTTACTGAAAATCAAATTGGTAAAAAGAATCCTCATGATAAATTGTCACCTAATTTGAGTACTCTAATTATTACTTCTCATATTAAGGATGGGATTGAATTAGCTCAGGAGCATAAACTGCCTGAAGTAGTAATAGATATTATTACTCAACATCATGGAACCAGTCTTGTATCTTTCTTTTATCAAGAAGCAGTTTATGATGAAAAGTATAAGAATGTAGATAAGGATGATTTCAGGTATGATGGTCCTAAACCTCAGACTAAAGAAGCGGCATTAATTATGTTAGCGGATGTGGTGGAAGCTGCTGTTAGGTCGAATGTTTCAGCACATAATAACCCTGGTAAATTAGAAGGCTTAGTTAGAGACTTGATTAAAAATAAACTAAATAATGAGCAATTAGATGAGTGTGATTTAACTTTAAAGGATTTAGATAAGATAGCAAATTCTTTTGTGAATATATTACAAGGAATTTTTCATAGTCGGGTTGAATACCCTGATGATATTGCTCAACACTTAAAGGAGGAAGAGATTCCTGATGGAGATATTGATCAATAATTTACAAGATAAGTTAGAAGTAGAAAAGAAATTAGAAAGGTTAATCAGAAAGGTTGTTAAGAAAGTTTTGTTAGAAAAAAATGAACGGAATAAAGAGGTTAGTATTGCTTTAGTGGATAATAAATATATTCAAGAATTAAATCATCGCTATCGCGATCAAAATAAAGCTACCGATGTTTTATCTTTTCCCCAAGAAGATGAGTTATTGTTAGGAGATATTATTATCTCTTTAGAAAGGGCAGCTCAGCAGGCTACAGAGTATAATCATTCATTACAGCGAGAAGTTGGTTTTTTGACGGTTCATGGAATGTTACACCTGCTAGGTTATAATCATTATCAAGCTGCTGAAAAAAAGATTATGCGTACAAAGGAGGAAGAAATTCTAGCTGGACTAGGATTAACTAGAGAGTAATGAAATTTATTCAAAGGTTAATTAATAGCTTTAATTATGCTATTACAGGTATAATTAAGGTTTTAAAGAGCGAATTAAATATGAAGATCCATTTTATCTTTGCAATTTTAGCTTTAAGTAGTGGGGTCTTATTTAATTTGTCTAAGGTAGAGGTCTTAATCTTATTTTTGACGATAACATTAGTAATTTTTGCAGAAATGATTAATACAGCTATTGAAGAGTTAAGTGATCTAGTCTGCCAAGAATTTAATCAACAGATTAAGCTAATTAAAGATATTGCAGCAGGAGCTGTATTGATAACGGCCTTAAATGCTTTAATAGTAGGGTATGTAATCTTTTTTAGGAATTTTAAACCAGTAACATTGGATTTGTTATACCAAATACATCAGACGCCAATTCATTTAACCTTTGTAGCCTTAGTAGTGGTATTATTAATTATAATAGCAGTTAAATCAAGGTTTAATAAAGGAACACCATTACAGGGAGGGATGCCTAGCGGTCATAGTGCAATTGCGTTCTGTTTGATGATTATTATTTCTATATTAGCCAATAATGCTTTAGTAGCTACTTTGGCTCTTTTATTAGCTTTACTAGTGGCTCAAAGTAGGGTAGAAGGTCAAATTCATAGTTTCTGGGAAGTTGTTTGTGGGGCAGTTATAGGTTTAATAGTAGGGATTTTGATTTTTCAATTACTATAACAGAGCACAAGCAATATGATGGATTAGGAGGGCGTAGGTGGATGAGATCAATTGAAATAATGGAGGTAGTTTTATTATTTATACTATTAATTTTATCTGGTTTTTTTTCTGGTGCAGAAACAGCTTTGATGTCAGTTAATAAGGTTGAGATTAGGCACTTAAGACAAGAAGGAGATCTGCAAGCTAAGGTTGTGGATAAATTATTGAGTAGACCAGATAAGTTATTGATTACGATTTTAGTAGGAAATAATTTAGTTAATATAGCTGCTTCTTCGATTGCAACAGCATTGGCAACGGAAGCTTTTGGAGATAAGGGAGTGGGGATTGCAATTGGAGCAGTTACTTTATTTGTCTTGATTTTTGGTGAGATTACTCCTAAATCTTTTGCCAATAAGGAAGCGACAATATTTTCGATGAAGGTGGCTCGTTATATCAAAGTTTGTTATTATTTGTTGGCTCCGATCATTAAACCGTTGACTATTTTGACTAATTTTATGATGAAAAGAAATGAAGATGAAGCAATAAATAAGAAATCATTTGTAAGTGAGGAAAAGATCAGGAAATTTTTAGCTGTTGGGGAGCGAGAAGGTACTATTGAAAGTGATGAAAAGAAGATGATTAATAGTATCTTTGAGTTTGATGATACTTTAGTTAAGGAGATTATGGTTCCTAGAATAGATATGCTTTGTATTGAAATTAATGATGATTTAGAAGGTTTAATAGATATAATTATAGAGAAAGGTTTTTCTAGAATTCCAGTTTATAATGAAACTATTGATAATATAGTTGGAGTTGTGTATGCTAAGGATTTATTGCCATTATTAAAAAAAGAAGAATTCAAAGCAGATATTAAAGAGATTATGCGACCAGCTTATTATGTTCCAGCTACTAAGAAAGTTGATAACTTATTAAGTGAATTGAGAAAAGAAAAGATACATATGGCAATTGTGTTGGATGAATATGGGGGAACAGATGGTTTAGTTACAATAGAGGATCTACTAGAGGAGATTGTAGGAGATATTCAAGATGAATATGATAAGGAAAAGAAATTAATTAAAGAGATTAATGAAGGTGAAATCTTGGTTGATGGTCGGGTTGATATCGATGAAATTAATGCTTTGTTAGATATTGAGTTACCAGAAGAGGACTATGAAACAATTAGTGGTTTTATTTTAAGCAAGTTAGGATATGTTCCTGATGAAGAAGAAGAGATTGAGTATCAAAATTTAAAGATTATTGTACAAAAAATCGTAAGACGTAGAATTTCTGAGGTAATAGTAAAGAGGTTGAATCAAGCTGTTTTAGAAGAGGTTCAGGAGGATAAAGATGTTCAAGAAGATACGTAATTATCTGATTACAGGACTGATTGTTCTGTTGCCTTTGTTGGCAACTAGCTATATTATTTTGAAGATAGTAAGTTTGGTAGATGGTATTTTTAGTCCTATAATCAGGTTAATAATTGGGCGAGAAATTTATGGCTTGGGCTTTATAATTACTTTTGTGATTGTTTTAGGAGTAGGAATAGTAGCAACAAATGTGTTGGGAAAAAAGATAATTAGTATTGGAGAAAGATTATTAACTAGAATACCTATTGTCAGAAAGATTTATTTAACCATTCAACAGATTTTAGATGCTTTATTGTTAAAAAAGAAGACTGATTTTCGTAAGGTTGTCTTGGTTGAGTATCCTAAGGAAGGAATTTATCAGCTTGGCTTTTTAACTTATGAAGGTAAAGGGGAAGTGCAAAATAAGTTGAATAAAAGTGTAGTCAATGTTTTTATGCCTACTACTCCTAATCCTACATCGGGAATGTTAATTTTAGTGCCTACTGAGGATATAATTTATTTAGATATGACAATTGAAGAAGGTTTAAAATGGGTTATTTCTGGAGGGACAATAGTGCCTGAAAAGGAGGAGCATTAATAGTGGAAGTTGAGATTAAACAGTTAACAGATCATACTGAACAAGCATTAATTAAAGAAGTAGTGGCGATTGAACGGCAGGCTTTTGGTGAGGGTGCTCTCAATTATTGGGGAGTAGTTCAGATGATTCATTATGGATTAGTTTATATTATCTATGTTAATAGTAAGCCTGCTGGTTTGGTATATTATATGCGAGAGATGATTAAAGCAGATAGTGCTTATTTATATAGTTTAGTAATTGCTGATGAGTATCGTGATAGAGGGTTTGGTAGTCAATTGTTAGACTATTCATTAGCTGAAGTTAAAAAATATGGTGTTAAAAGAGTGGAGTTGACAGTAGCTCCTGATCACAAAAAAGCAAATTATCTTTATCAGACTAAATTCGGTTTTAAGAAGAAAGATTTTCGTAAAGATGAGTATGGGCCAGGGGAAGATAGAGTGATTATGGAACTTAATTTATAATAATTCTTCTTATATAATTGGATTAGCTGGTAATTTATTAGTGGATTTAATTATTGAATATCTAGTTTTGCTGAGGGAAAACTAATCTTAAATTTCTAATTAGTATAACAAACTAGAATTATTAATCACTAGAAAGGGGGAGTTAGAATAGTGGATCAATTAGGAGAAAAAGAGGGGTTTAAATCAGGGTTTATTGCAGTTGTTGGACAACCTAATGTAGGTAAATCAACTTTAATTAATAGTTTGATTGGAGAGAAGTTGGTAATAACTTCTCGAAAAGCTCAGACTACTCGTAATAAGATTCAGTGTATCTTGACACTAGATGATGCTCAGTTGGTCTTTATTGATACGCCAGGAATTCATACTCCAAAAGATAAGATGGGGAAACACTTAAATAGGACAGCATATAATGTACTTAAAGGAATTGATTTGATTTTATTTATGGTTGATGTTAATTATCCACCGAATGCTGCAGATAAAAGAATAGCTAATGAATTAGAGAAGTTTGATATTCCTATTTTACTGGTTCTAAATAAGGTGGATGATATGGACAAATCTAGCTTGGGCCAACGTATCCAAGAGTATGAAAGAATAATACAAGCTAATGATCTGTTGACTATTTCTGCTAAGCAAGAAATAAATTTAGAAGAGCTAGTGGAGATGATGGTTGATTTTCTTTCTGAAGGACCTCAATACTATCCAGATGAGATGGTAACAGACCAGATTGAGCAGTTTATTATTGCGGAAATGATCAGAGAAAAGATTCTTGCTCATACTCATCAGGAAGTACCACACTCTGTGGCAATTGAGATTATAGATTTTGTAGAGCGAGAGGATAAGGAGCTAATTGAGATCAGGGCCAACATTTATGTTGAGCGGAGCTCACAAAAGGGGATCATAATTGGTAAGAATGGAAGAATGTTAAAGAAAATTGGTACTCAAGCAAGACAGGATATAGAAGATTTATTAGGTACTAAGGTCTTTTTAGATTTATGGGTGAAAGTAGAGAAAGATTGGCGTGATGAAGATGATGCATTAAAGATGTTAGGATATAAGGATTAAGAAAAGAGGTTTAGCAAAATAAATAACTAAAAGAAGTAGGGGTGTTGTAATCGTGGCGATTAAACCTAAAGATATGGCTAAAATGATCGACCATACAATTTTAGAGCCAATAGCAACTGTCTATGATGTTAAAGAAAAATGTGATGAGGCTAAGGAATATGAATTTACTTCAGTCTGTGTTAATCCCTGTTTTGTACCTTTGGCTACTCAATTATTAAAGGAGACTTCTGTTAAGGTTTGTACAGTAATTGGTTTTCCACTTGGTGCTAGTACTCCTGAAACTAAAGCTTATGAAACTAAAAATGCTGTTAATAATGGAGCTCAAGAGATTGATCTTGCACTCAATGTTGGCCCGATAAGGTCGCATAATTGGGAATTTGTCAAGCGAGAGGTTAAGGCTGTAGTAGATGCAACTAAAATTGCAGGGGTCACAAAGGATATTATTACAAAAGTAATTATTGAACCTGCTTATTTGAATGAAGATGAGATCAAAAAAGTTTCTGAAATTGCTAAAAAGAATGGAGCAGATTTTATTAAGGTCTCAACTGGCTTTGCTTCTAGAGGAGCTACTATGGAAGATGTTAGTTTAATTAGAAAGACAGTCGGACGTTCGATAGGTGTTAAGGCTGTAGGAGAAATCAAAAACTTTGATGATGCCTTGGATATGTTAGATGCTGGGGCCAATCGTATTGGAACCAGTCATGGGATAGCAATTGTAACAGGGGAAGATGAATAGCTGAACTTGAAATTTGGTACCTTTAAGGGGTGCCAAATTTTTAATTATTGTTTATTATATATTGATTTAGCATAAACTATTGATTAAAGGGATTGAGAATTATGTCATTGTTTACTACAGATGCGATTGTGCTTAGAGATTATGAATTAGGAGAGGCAGATAAGATTGTTCTGTTATTTAGTAAAACAAAAGGGAAGATTAAAGTTGTTGCTAATGGAGCTAGGAAGACTAAAAGTACTTTAGCAGCAGGAATGCAACCTTTTATTTATAATCAGATTATTGCTTATCAAGGAAAATCGGAGTTAGCTAAGTTAAGCCAATGTGATATCAAAGAAAACTTTCGTACTTTATGTGATGATCTATTTAAAATGGCTTATGCTTCTTATATTGTTGAGTTGATCATTAAATTAACGGTGGATAGAGAGGAAAATCAGTTAGTTTTTAGCTTGTTATTATTGACTTTAAGGTTATTAGATCAATTTGATGAGCCAGATTTAATAGTTAAGGCTTTTGAGTTAAAATTGCTCAAGATTTTAGGGTATCGTCCTCATCTAAAAGACTGTATTAAATGTAATAGTAAGCTAACTCAAGGGCTTAAATTTGATGCTTTAGCTGGAGGAGTTGTCTGTGCTGACTGTGCTAGTTATACTAGCAAAAATATAAGTTTAGGAACAGTAAAATTTATGGAACAGTTGCTCAAATTAGATTATAAGAAGCTATTTAGATTGCGGATGACTGCTCAAATTGATCAAGAACTGTTAATTATAATTCCTCATTATATTCAAACCTTAATCGACAGTAAGTTGGAAACAGTGGCTTTCTTGCGGAGTTTAAGAGACTTAAGTTAAGGAGGAAGAGGATCATGGAAGATTTAGAGAAGTTAGATGTGATTAAAGAAAGAACGGGAGCTAGTTATGAAGAGGCAATCACTGCTTTGAAAAATAGTAATGGTGATGTTTTAAAGGCTATAATTCAGCTAGAAGAGGAAAATAGCAAGCAAAATAATACTGATAATTCTTCTAATAATAATTACAATTACTATAAAGAGGAGTTTCAGGTACAGGGTCAAAAGATATTAGGCAAAGTTAAAGAGTTGATCAAAGAAGGGAATATAACCCGGATTAAGGTCAAGAAAGGTGAAAAGGTATTAGTTGATATTCCTGCTACTGCAGGGGTGATTGGAACAGTTCTCTATCCTTCATTATTGCTACTAGGTTCAGTAACTGCTTTGGCTACTGAGTGTACAATTGAGGTAGAGCGAGTAAAGAAGGAATAATTATAAAATAGCTTAAGTCTGAGGTTGAGTTTGAGGTTAAGTCAACCATCAAAATCATAAGGTCTTAGCTCTTACTTAAACTTAAACTTAGACTTAACCTTAACCTAAAATGGGCAATTGCCCATTTTGCTCTTTAGATTTTACTAGTCACTAATTCCTATTGACAAATAGAAGAGAGTTTGATATATTTAAGACAAATTTGAATATTCTAGATTATGATGAACAAAAGTAGTAATTAGCCACTGCTATTAAAGCGAGCTAGAGCAGGTGGGAGTCTAGCATAGTAAGCTAATGAAGGCATTTGGGAGTAATCTTTATAAAGTGGATCCTTAGTGATTGAGGATTAAGCAGGGTGGAACCGCGGGAAACCTCGTCCCTGATAGTATTAATTATACTATTAGGGAGGGGGTTTTTTAAGTTCAGTTGATAGTGTACAGTGAACAGTGTATAGTTAAAAATCTTAAAGAATTGTGTTCTTAAAGTTTTTGAATTTGTAGATGTTCAAATTTGAGGTAACGTTTAATTACAATATTGCTTCACTTCAGTTAGTAGTGTATAGGGTATAGTGTATAGTTGAAAATCTTAAAATCAAGTGCTTTTAAAGTTTTATTTGTAGAGGTTTAAAAGGTTTTGAACTTAACTATCCACTATCAATTATCAACTATACACTATTGATATAAAGTGAAGCTTTATATCAATAGTAAACAGGAAAGTGGGGGATTTGATGCAATTTCAAGAAATGATTAATACTTTAACTGAGTACTGGTATCAACAAAATTGTGTTATTAGACAACCTTATGATGTTGAAGTCGGTGCTGGGACAATGAATCCAGCTACGTTTTTGCGGGCCTTAGGGCCAGAAGATTGGAATGTTGCTTATGTTGAACCATCTCGTCGACCAGATGATGGACGTTATGGTGATAATCCAAATCGAGTTTATCAACATCATCAATTTCAGGTGATTATGAAACCATCACCGGATAATATTCAAGAGTTATACTTAAAGAGTTTGGAAGCTTTAGGGATCGATCCAAAGAAGCATGATATTCGTTTTGTTGAGGATAATTGGGAAGCACCTACCCTAGGAGCTTGGGGGCTTGGTTGGGAAGTCTGGTTAGATGGAATGGAGATTACCCAATTCACATATTTTCAACAGGTAGGAGGGCTTGAATGTAAGCCAGTAGCTGTTGAGATAACTTATGGTTTAGAGCGGATTGCAATGTATTTACAAGAGGTAAATAGTGTTTATGATATTGAGTGGGTTGAAGGAGTAAGCTATGGAGATGTTCATCACCAAGCAGAGGTTGAACATTCTAAGTATAGCTTTGAAGTAGCAGATATTGAAACATTATTGACGCTTTTTAATCTATATGAGAAAGAAGCTCAGCGAGCAATTGATGAAGATCTTGTCTTACCTGCTTATGATTATGTTTTAAAGTGTTCTCATACCTTTAATGTCTTAGATGCACGAGGAGCTATTTCTGTGACAGAGAGGACAAACTATATTAGTAGAGTACGTGATTTAGCTCGCTTATGTGCTCAAGCCTATGTTGAGCAGCGAGAAGAATTAGGGTATCCACTTTTGAAAGGAGGTCAAGATAATGAGTAATGACTTATTATTAGAGGTTGGAACTGAAGAGATTCCCGCTGGTTTTATGGAAGGTGCTTTTGAGCAGTTAGAAAGGTTGGCCCGTGATTTATTTACAGATAATAGAGTTGAAATTGGAGAAGTTAAAGCTACTGGAACTCCACGTAGATTAGCTTTATATATTAAAGATGTAGCAGAACAACAAAGTGATTTAAAGAAAGAAGTACGAGGTCCTGCTAAAAGTGTTGCATTTGATGAATCAGGAAACCCTACTAAAGCAGGAGCAGGTTTTGCTAGAGGACAGGGAATTACTCCTGAGGAATTAGAGATTAGAGACACGGAAAATGGAGAGTATGTATTTGCTGTAACTGTAGAAGAAGGAAAAGCTACTACTGAGTTATTATCTGAATTGTTAGTTAAGATTATCAAAGAGTTAAACTTCCCTAAATCAATGAGATGGGCCAACCAAGAATTGAGGTTTGCTCGACCAATTAAGTGGTTGTTAGCTCTGTATGGAACGGAAAAGATAGATCTTTCCTTAGCTGGAGTTGAATCAGATAATTGGACTTTAGGTCATAGATTTTTAAGTGATGGCCAAGTTAAGATAGATAAAGCAGCTACTTATTTTGATAAATTAGAAGAGGAATATGTAATTGCAGATCATTTACAAAGAAGAGAGATGATTGTTGAACAGATTAAAGAGATTGGACAGCAACATGATGTAGAGGTAGTTATTGAGGAAGAGCTATTACATGAGGTTAATTTCTTAGTTGAATATCCTACTGCTTTATGTGGAAAGTTTGAAGAAGAATTTTTGCAATTGCCTGAAGAGGTATTAATTACATCGATGCGGGAGCATCAAAGGTACTTTCCTGTTAAAGATGAAGCAGGTGAGTTAAAGAATATGTTTGTTACAGTTAGAAATGGAACGGATGAGTATATTGATACGGTTAGAGCAGGAAATGAGAAGGTTTTGCGAGCTCGTTTATCTGATGGGATCTTTTTCTATCAAGAGGATCAAAAAGAAAAGTTAGAGGAAAAGCTTGAAGAGTTAAAAGATATTATCTTCCAAAAAGAATTGGGAACTTTATATGAAAAGGTTGAACGGATGGTCACTTTAGCAGAGGATTTTGGTCAGTTACTGGAGTTGTCCAATGCTGAGATTAAGCAAGCTAAAAGGGCTGCTAAGTTAGCTAAAGCAGATTTAGTAACAGAGATGGTCAATGAGTTTGCTAAATTGCAGGGAACGATGGGGAAAGAGTATGCTCTCTTAGATGGTGAAGATGAAGAGGTTGCCCAAGCAATCTTTGAACATTATTTACCACGCCATGCGACAGATCAATTACCTGGATTAGAAATCTCTAGAGTAATTAGTATAGCAGATAAGATTGATAATATTGTAGGATGCTTTAGTGTGGGGATTATTCCAACTGGATCTCAAGATCCATATGCTTTACGTAGACAAGCCCAGGGAATAGTTAAGATTATTGTTGATGCTGGTTTAAATCTTAAATTAGATCAACTAATCGATACAGCTTTAGATGCATTAGCTGAGCAGGATAAATTAGAAGCTTCAGCAGCAGAAGTTAAAGAAGAGGTATTAGAATTCTTTAAATTGAGATTAGAGAATCTATTAGAGGAAGCAGAGATTAGATATGATGTATCAGATGCAGTATTAGCGACTAATTACTATGATGTTAATGATACTTTAATGAGAGCAGATGCAGTAATGGAGTTTAGAGGAGAAGAAGGGTTTGAAGAGTTGATCACTGCCTTTAATCGAGCAAGTAATCTGGCAGCTAAAGCAGAAAGTGAGCAACTTGACCCTGAGTTGTTCGAAGCAGAAGCAACAAAAGAGTTATATTCTGCTTATCAGGAGGTTAAAGAAGAGATTGAAGAGTTGACTACTAAAAAATATTATTTACAAGCTTTACAAGAAGTAGCTAAACTAAAAGGGCCAATTGATAACTTCTTTAACTCTGTAATGGTGATGACTGATGATCAGCAAGTTAAAAATAACAGATTAGGATTATTAAAGGTTGTTTCACAATTACTATCGAGGATAGCTGATTTGACTAAAATAGTAATTGATTAATCAAGAGAGCAATCTAAGTTAAAGCTTAGGTTGCTTTTTTATTGTTCAGGAAATTATGTTTTTAGAGGCTGCGGATAACTTTTATCAGTTTGGATTTGTTGGTTTTACTTAAACTTAATCTTAGGCTTAAGCTGAGTTGCCTCCGGCAACTTTTTTATGAGTATAATTGTCATAATATTATTAAAATTTAGAATTTGAAATATTTGTTATAAAGGCAGGAAAAGGTTATTAAATATAGTATTAGTATAATATATATCAACTAAAGGCAAAAATGTGTTATGTTTTTTGCTTTATATTAGATATGTAATACATTAAATTTTTGAAAGGGGTTAATATTAAATGGAACGAGAATTAGCTTTAGAACTTGTTAGAGTAACGGAAGCTGCTGCTTTGGCTGCAGCACCATGGATGGGAAAAGGAGATAAGATAGCAGCAGATCAAGCAGCTGTCGATGCAATGCGAGCTACTTTTGATACTGTAAATATGGAAGGGACTGTAGTAATTGGAGAAGGAGAGAAGGATGAAGCTCCAATGTTGTATACTGGTGAAGAGCTTGGAGCTGGAGGAGATATTGAATTAGATATCGCAGTTGATCCAGTAGAAGGTACTAGGCTAGTAGCTAAAGGTTTGCCTAATTCTTTAGCAGTTGTTGGTGCAGCTGAGAGAGGACATCTACTTAATGCACCTGATATGTACATGAAAAAGATTGCTGTTGGCCCGGAAGCTAAGGGAGTAATTGATTTGGAGGCTTCTCCGACTGAAAACTTACAGGCTGTAGCTAAAGCTAAAGGTAAAGATGTATCAGATTTAACAGTTATTATACTGGATCGACCTCGTCATGAGGAGATAGTTAAGGAGATTAGGGAAGCAGGAGCTAGAATTAAGTTCATACTTGATGGAGATGTTGCAGGAGGGATTGCTACTTCTTTAGAGTATACTGGAGTTGATATGCTGATTGGAATTGGTGGAGCACCAGAAGGGGTGTTGACTGCTGCAGCTCTTAAATGCTTAGGTGGTGACATGCAAGCCCAATTACATTCACGCAATAAAGCTGAAACAGAAAAAGCTTTACAAATGGGGATTGATAACATAGATCAGATATTTAGTATAGATGATTTGGTAAAAGGAGATGACGCACTCTTTTCAGTAACTGGAATAACAGATGGGGAAATGTTAAATGGAGTTAGATACCATGGTGACCAAGCTGAAACACATTCTATTGTAATGAGAAGTAAAACGAGAACAATCAGACATATTAAAGCTAAGCATAGAATTGAGTATAAGCCGTCTTACTTTAAAAAAGAGGTTTTAGCTACTAAAGAAATATAATAATTAAGAATTAATATCTCCCCTGATTTAGTAATATTATGTATTACACTAAATGAAAGGGGAGAAAAAATGAAAATTAATTATTATTTGCTTTCAGATTTTTCATTAGAATTTAATTTAGAGAAGGTTTATCGTTGGAGCGGAAGTGAAGACTTAGTAGTTAATAATTACTTAGGTAAAGTAACTGAAGATAATATAGAACAAATTATAGAAGGAGCAATTAGGAAAAGAGCAATTTTATTTTATGCTTTCAGTCAAACTTTATTAAAAGAGAAAGTAGAGAATATTTTAAATGATACTGATTTAGCTTCTTTTAATTTTTTAGAATTTGGTTTGTGTACACTATTTCAATCATTTAGAGTACACAAAAGAGAGCAAATTAAGACTGAGCTTGATTATTTCAAAAAGATAAAGGCAATGGAGTTTTCTTTACAAGCTGATGAACGAGTTAGCTGGGATAAATTAGATGAAGCAGATATCATTTTATTAGGAGTCTCCTGTACTGCTAAAACACCTCTTGCTCTGTATTTAGGGTATCTAGGTTATAAGGTTTCTAATCTACCATTAGTTCCTGAAATTAGTTTAGATATAGATAAGTTATTACTCTATCAAAATAAAATTGTAGGTTTAACAATTAAGAAAGATTATTTAAAAGAATTACGAAAGAGAAAAATCAGTGAGTTAGGCCTACCTATTAATTCTAAATATTCACAGGAAAGTAGAATACTAGAAGAAATTGATTATGCTGAAGAAATTTTATCGGATTTAGAAGCTCCTGTGATTGATGTTACTGACAAATCAATTGAGAAGTTGGCTATAGAAGTGTTAGAAGCGATTAGATTATAAAAGATGCCAAAACTTAGTTGAATTTTTGTTGATAAATTAGATAAAAATTATAAAAGATGCAGGAAAAAAACAATTAGTATAGTATATATAATAAATAGTTCAACATAAATAATATTAATACAACATATAGCATACAATATATTTGTGGGATAATTTTCAGAGTAATATTTGATTGCAAGGAGGGGTGAAGATTAAATTAAATACTAGGCAAAAAAAGATAGTTGAAATAGTAAAAAACAATGAACCAATTACAAGTCATAAAATAGCTGAAAAATTGAGCTTGACTAGAGGGGCTTTAAGAGCTGATTTATCTGTATTAACTATGACTAATATTTTAAAGGCTAAGCCTAAAGTTGGATATTTTTATTCCAATGAAGATAATAAACTTATAGATTTAGAAAAATTATACGGTAAAAAAGTAGAAGATATAAAATCAATTCCTGTAGTAGTCAAAGAAGAAACCTCAGTTTATGATGCTATCGTCACCCTTTTTTTTGAGGATGTAGGTTCTTTATTTGTGATTGATGATCAGCAGGTATTGTTAGGAATTGTTTCTAGAAAAGACTTACTAAAAGTAACCATGGGAGAAAATGATTGTAACCAAATTCCTGTTAGTATAACTATGACTAGAATGCCTAATATTATTACAGTAGAAAGAGAAGATACTATTCTTCAAGCTGCTGAGAAGATAGTTAGATATGAGATAGACACTCTACCAGTAGTTGAAACTAAAGATAATGGAAAAGTAAAAGTAGTTGGTAGGATTAGTAAGACTGATGTAGTTAGGATTTTTGTTGATTTTTATTAGAGGTATAAGGAGGCAGACATTCTATGATAAAACCAGATGAGGATTTAATAATTTTTATTATCTCAGATTCTGTGGGTAAAACAGCAGAAAATGTAATTAATGCAGTAACTAGTCAATTTGAAACTAATAGGATCGAGATTAAAAAATTTAATAATGTAACTAATATAGCAAAATTATCTAAAGTGATCAATAAAGCTTTGGAAGAAGATAATGTCTTATTAGCTTATACAATTATATTACCAGAGTTATGTAAGTATATTGAAAGTGAAGTACAAAGATTAAATCTTCCTAGTGTAGATCTTATAGGGCCAGCAGTAAATAAAATTTCTGATCTAGTAGGCCAGCGACCCGAAAGAGAACCAGGATTAAATCGTAGGTTAGATCAAGAATATTTCAAACGAATTGATTGTATAGAGTTTGCTGTTAGATGTGATGATGGGAAGAATATTAGTAAATTAGATCAAGCCGACTTTGTTTTAATTGGCATATCGAGAACATCTAAAACTCCATTAAGTATGTATTTAGCTAATCAAGGATATAAACCTGCTAATATTCCTTTAGTCCCTGAAGTAACTCCACCACAGGAGTTATATGAATTACCTTCTAAAAAAGTAGTAGGTTTGACAATTGATCCTGATAATTTACGAGGAATTAGAGAAGAGCGATTAAGAGTAATGAACTTTAATAAACGGGCCAACTATGCAAGGGTAAATAGGATATTAGAAGAGCTTACTTTTGCTGAAGAAATCATGAAAAAAGTAGGATGTATGGTGGTTAATGTAACCAATAAGTCAATTGAAGAGACAGCTAGTAAGATATTAGCAGAAGCTAATGAGTCATAAAGAAATAAAAACAGATTGCTTTATAAAAGAGAAGTTTTTTTAATTTAAACATAAATAAAAAGGAGCTGATAAAAGATGTGTTCTGAAAAAAAGTATGTTTACTCATTTGAAGAAGGATCACTAGAGTTAAAATCATTATTAGGTGGTAAAGGGGCCAACTTAGGTGAAATGACAAGTTTAGGCTTACCAGTGCCTCCAGGAATGACAGTAACTACAGAAGCATGTAATCTGTATTATGAAAGTGGTGAACAATTACCAGAATTCTCAAGAGAAGAGATTCGAAGTTATTTAACAGAGTTAGAAGAAAAGATGGATAAGAGTTTTGGTGATGATAATAACCCATTGCTTTTATCAGTTAGATCTGGAGCAGTAATTTCTATGCCTGGAATGATGGATACCATCTTAAATTTAGGACTTAATGATCAATCTGTAAAAGGTTTAGCTAAAGAAACAGGAGATGAAAAATTTGCTTATGATTGTTACCGAAGATTTATTCAAATGTTTGGGGAAGTAGTATTAGATGTTGAAGCATATAAATTCAGTCGGAAATTAGATAGCTTAAAAGAAGAGGTAGGGGCAGAAACAGACATTGATTTGACTGTTGATCACTTAAAAGAGTTGATTGATAAGTTTAAGTTGATTGTTAAAGAGGAAGCTGAAGTTGATTTTCCTCAAGATCCAATGGAGCAGTTGATTACCGCAGTAGAAGCAGTCTTTGGTTCTTGGAATAATAAGCGGGCAATTGTTTATCGTGATGCTCATGATATCGATCATGAGTTAGGAACAGCTGTTAATATTCAGTCAATGGTCTTTGGAAATATGGGCCAAGATTCAGGAACAGGTGTTGTCTTTACTCGTAATCCATCAACAGGAGAGAATAAATTATACGGAGAGTATTTATTGAATGCTCAAGGTGAGGATATAGTAGCTGGAATCAGAACTCCTGAAGATATTCAAACTTTCAAAGATTCACTACCAGAGGTCTATGAGCAATTAGTAGAGGTGACAGAGACGTTAGAAAAGCATTATAAAGATATGCAGGATATAGAATTTACAGTAGAGAAGGGTAAATTATATTTATTACAGACTAGAACTGGTAAAAGAACTGCTAAATCTGCAATTAAAATAGCAGCAGATATGGCTGAAGAGGGTTTGATTGATCAGGATCAAGCATTATTAAGAGTAGAGCCAGAGCATATAGAAAAAGTATTACATCGCCAAATTGATCCAGAAGCTGAAACAGAAGTAATCGCTAAAGGGTTACCTGCTTCTCCTGGAGCTGCAGCGGGAACAGTAGTCTTTTCAGCAGATGAAGCTGAAAAGATAGCTGAAAATGGTGAAAAGGTAGTCTTAGTTAGTTTAGAAACAACTCCTGAAGATATTCATGGTGTATTAGCTGCTGAAGGTGTATTGACTACTCGTGGTGGTATGACTAGCCATGCAGCAGTGGTAGCTAGAGGAATGGGTAAGCCATGCGTCTGTGGTTGTGATGAAATTAAGATAGATTTTGAAGCAGGAGAATTTACAGTAGGAGGTCAGACAGTAAAAGAAGGAGAACGCATTACGATTAATGGTGGAACTGGAGAAGTTATCTTAGGAAAAGTAAAGATGACTGAAGCTAAGTTGAGTCAAGAGTGTAAAGATATTCTACAGTGGGCTGATGATCGTAGGGATTTACAGGTGAGAACCAATGCTGATAATGGTACTGATGCTAGTAAGGCTTTTGAATTTGGAGCAGAAGGAATTGGATTATGTAGAACAGAACATATGTTTATGGCAGCTGACCGAGTGCCAATCGTACAAAGATTGATCTTAAGTGAATCCGATCAAGAAAAAAGAGATGCACTAACAGAATTAGAACCGATTCAGTGCCAAGATTTTGAAGAAATCTTTGCTGAAATGGAAGGGCGAGCAGTAACAGTAAGATTATTAGATCCACCATTACATGAGTTTTTACCTAACTTACCTGAGTTGATAGAAGAGGTAACAGAGTTGAGAGTAAAAGGTGAGAAAGAGAAATTAAAAGAAAAAGAGAATCTATTAAGAAAAGTAAAGAATATGGATGAATCAAATCCAATGTTAGGATTTAGAGGTTGTCGGCTAGGAGTTATCATTCCAGAAATTTATGAAATGCAAGCTAGAGCTCTCTTTAAAGCAGCTATTAAGTTAGCTACAGAAGAAGATACTAAAACTGAGCTAGAAATTATGATTCCTTTAGTTTCAGAGTTAGCTGAATTTGAGATCTTAAGAGAGAGAATTGAAGAAATAGCAGACCAGTTATTGACTGAAGCAAATTTAGAGCTTGATTATAAAGTTGGAACGATGATTGAATTACCACGAGCATGTATGACAGCTGATCAGATTGCTCAAAAGGCTGATTTCTTCTCCTTTGGAACCAATGATTTAACTCAAACTACTTTTGGTTTCAGTCGAGATGATGCTGAAGGTAAGTTCTTGCATGAGTACTTAGAAAGAGAAGTAATTGAAGATAATCCATTTATTACATTAGATGCTGCTGGAGTAGGAAAACTAGTTAATTTGGCTGCTAAATCAGGACGTCAAGCTAACCCAGATTTAAAAGTAGGTATCTGTGGAGAGCATGGTGGAGAACCAAGATCAATTGCATTATGTCAAGAATATGGTTTAGATTATGTCAGTTGTTCTCCTTATCGAGTACCTGTAGCTCGATTAGCAGCAGCACAAGCTAAAATTAAAAAATCTTAAATTAATTATTTACCCGGCCGACAATTAATTTTGTCGGCTATTTTTTTATCAATAAAGGAGTATTGCCTGATTGTATTTAATATATAATAGTTAGTTGCAAACTTAATAAGTTTTAAAAATTGAGGGGGTAATAATAATGAAAATAATAGGTGTTAATGGTAGTCCACATCAGGATGGAAATACAGCGTTAATGTTAACTAAGGCATTAGAAGGAGCTAAAAATGAAGGAGCAGAAGTGGAATTGATCAATATAGCTACTGCCTTAGAAGAATTAGAGGTTCCTTTTTGTGAGCATTGTTCAAGTCCTTGTGCTAAAGTCTGTTATCAAGGAACTTTAGTAGAGGATTATTTAGAGTTATTAGGGGCAGCCGATGGAGTGATTATTGGGAGTCCAGTTTATTTTGGGACAGTGAGTGGTCAATTAAAGTCATTTTGGGATTTGACACGAGCTTTAAGAAGTGAAAAAAGTTTGACCAATACAGTAGGTGGAGCCTTAGCAGTAGGAGCATCACGATTTGGGGGCCAAGAGACTACAGTACGAGCCTTACAGGATATGATGATGGTACAAGGAATGATTGTAGTAGGTGATGGTACTGTTGAAGATGGTGCAGGTCATCAAGGAGCTTGTGGACAGATGGAAGTTAAAATAGATCAACAAGCACAGCAACAAGCAATGGTTTTAGGTAAGAGAGTGGCTCGGGTTGCTAAAAAATAGACTTTAAATAGAATAATTTTAATGATTTTGGAAAAAATACTTTAGAGTAAGAGTTAATTTTAAATTAGAGGAAGGATTTTGCGTAGTATTGTCGAAACAATATTACTGCTGTCAATTATATATAATTCTAAGGGGAGATTTATGAGAATTTTAATTGATGGGGATTCCTGTCCAGTAAAAGAAGAGATATGTAAGATTGCCAAAACTTATAAGATAGAGGTGCTAATTTTTAGTAGCACTGCTCATTATACTGATAATAGGCTAGAAGCAAAATATATTACTGTTGATAGTAACTATCAGGCTGTAGATTTAGAGTTAGTCCAACAATTGACTAAACAGGATTTAGTGGTAACTAATGATTATGGATTAGCAGCTTTAGTATTGGGTTTTGATGCTGCAGCTATTTCAATTTATGGAAAGGTTTTTACTGAAAAAAATATCGATTATTTATTGAGTAGGAATCATTTTATGGGGCGATTAAGGAGGCAGAAAAAATATATTTCTAAAGCTAGTAAATATACTAAAGAAAAGAGAGAAAGATTCAAAGAGAGTTTGATTAAGCTAATAGAAAATAAGAGTAACATTTAATTAGAGGGTGAAGAAATTTGACTCGTTCCTACAGTGAAGAGTTTATAGAACAGGTTCGGTTTAGCAATAATATAATTGATATTATATCAGAGTATATTAAGTTAGAGCAAGCTGGTAAAAGTTACAGGGGGTTATGTCCTTTTCATGATGAAAGGACACCTTCTTTTAATGTTAGCTCTGAGGAGCAATTGTATTATTGTTTTGGTTGTGGAGCTGGTGGAAATATTTTTAATTTTGTAATGGAAATTGAGGGGCTCGATTTTGTAGAGGCAGTTAAGTTTTTGGCTGAGAGAGCAGGCTTAGAATTACCAGCTCAGAACCTCTCTCCAAAGATGAAACAGCAAAAAATGAAGAAAAAAAAGTTATTACAGATCCATAAATTAACGGCTAAATTTTATAATTATTTATTAACTGAATCTGATATTGGAGCGGCAGGACATCGCTACTTACAACAACGAGGGTTTAATCAAGAGGTAATTGAGCAGTTTAAATTGGGATTTGCTCCTGACCGCTGGCAGGGATTGTATAGATTTTTACGGAATAAGGGTTATTCAGATCAGATCTTAGCGGAATCTGGCTTAGTTATTTCTAGGAAGAAATCAAGTGGTTACTATGATCGATTTCGTAATCGAGTTATCTTTACTATTTTTAATCATCGTAATCAGGTGATTGGATTTGGAGGTAGAATATTAGAAAATTGTAATCAGCCTAAATATCTTAATTCACCTGAAACCTTACTGTTTGATAAAAGTAAGAATCTATATGGTTTGAATTCGGCCAAAAAAGAGATTAAAAAACAGGAGGAAGCAATTATAGTAGAAGGATATACAGATGTAATTACTGCTTATCAATTTGGAATCAAGAATGTAGTGGCTTCTTTAGGGACAGCATTAACTAAAAAGCAAGCTAGGTTGCTCAAAAGATACTGTCAAGTAGTTTATATTGCTTATGATTCCGATACAGCAGGGACAAAAGCTACATTGCGTGGCTTGGATATTTTAAAGGAGGTTGGATTGACTGTTAAAGTTATTGATCTGCCTGTTGATCAAGATCCCGATTTATTTATTAAGAAAGCAGGAAAAGATGGTTTTGAAAGCTTAAAAAAAGAGGCGAAGACATTAATAGAGTTTAAGTTAGATAGTATTTTACAGAGAAGGATAGTTAGTAATATAGATGATAAAGTAGAGGTAGTTAATCAAGTTGTTAGGGTATTAGCTAGGATTAAAAATGAAGTTGAGTTGCTAGAGTATATTAAAAGGATTGCTCAAAAATTGAATATTACAGAAGAGGTACTTAAATCTGAACTAAAAAATTATAAAGCAAAGAACAAAAGGCAGGATAGAAAGCAGAAGAATAGGAATAATAAGAATAAGCCAGCTCTTAAAGAAAAACTTAATACTGTCAATTTAAGTGATTATATTGATGCTGTTAATGGATTATCAGTTGAAAGGTTATTAAAGATTATTATTAACGAACCTGAATTGATTGAACAGTTGCAGAAGTTTTTAAAACCAACTGATTTTATTAAGCCAGAATATCAGAATCTATTTGCAGCTATATTTAATTTTTATAAACGACAAGATGAGTTGGATACAAACGACTTATTAGCAGAGTTAAATGGGAAGGAAGAACAAGAGCTGTTATTGAAGTTAACTGTTGGAGAAGGCATTGATTGTGACTATGAAGGTGCAATAGCTGATTATATAAAAAAAATAAAGGAGTATCGGAACGTAATGAAGAAAAAACAGTTAGAATCTGAAATTAAGCGGGCAGAGTCGGATGGTAATTTTAAGCAGGTTAGTTCTTTATTAAAAGAATATCAAAACTTATTAAGAAAGGAGGGTCTGTAAATGCCAGATAAAAGAGAGTTGATTGAAAAAAAGGTAAAAGGTTTGATTGCTAAGGGTGAAAAAGAAGGCGAACTTAGTTATGAAGAAATAATGGATACATTATCTGATGTAGATTTAGATACGGAACAGATTGAGGAGATTTATGAAACCTTCTCTTCAATGGGGATTGAGGTTTCAGATGAAGAAGAGTCAGAAGCAGAAACAGACGATAAAAAAGAAGCAGATGCGGATACAAGTGATAGTAGTTTAGATTTAAGTGTCCCTAGTGGAGTTGGGATTGATGATCCTGTCAAAATGTATTTAAAAGAGATAGGTAAGGTTGATTTATTAACTGCAGATGAAGAAAAAGAACTGGCTAAAAGAATGGAAGAAGGCGATGAAGATGCTAAGCAGATGCTAGCAGCAGCTAATTTAAGGTTAGTTGTAAGTATTGCCAAAAAGTATGTAGGTAGAGGAATGCTATTTTTAGATTTAATCCAAGAAGGTAATTTAGGTTTGATTAAAGCAGTAGAGAAGTTTGATTATACGAAAGGGTATAAATTTAGTACTTATGCTACATGGTGGATTAGACAAGCTATTACACGTTCTATTGCTGATCAAGCAAGGACGATCAGAGTTCCAGTTCATATGGTAGAGACGATTAATAAATTGATTAGAGTATCTCGGCATTTAGTACAGGAGTTAGGTCGTGAACCAACTGCTGAAGAAATTGCAGAAGAGATGGATATTACTGAAGAGAAGGTGCGTGAGATTAAAAAGATTGCTCAAGAGCCGGTCTCTTTAGAGACACCGATTGGTAAGGAAGAAGATAGCTATCTAGGTGATTTTGTTGAGGATGAAGATGCTCCAGCACCTTCTGTAGCTGCCTCTTTTATGCTACTACAGGATCAATTAGATGGGGTATTAGATACACTGACTGATCGAGAAAAGAGGGTTTTGGAATTGAGATTTGGAATTGAGGATGGACGTTCTAGAACTTTAGAAGAGGTTGGAAAAGAGTTTGGAGTAACTAGAGAGAGAATTAGACAGATTGAAGCTAAGGCATTGAGGAAGTTAAGACATCCAAGTAGAAGTAAAAAATTAAAAGATTATTTAAATTAAAGGGTTGTTTTGAGAGTGGCATTAGCCACTTTTTTCCTTGTTGTCTATTTTAAATTGTTAAAAGGAGAAGATTATGAAGTTATCACCTAGGTTAGCAGCTATCGTTAGAATGATTGACTTACCGACTAAAGTAGCTGATGTTGGAACGGACCATGCATATATACCTATTTATTTGGCCCAAAATACTTCCTGTTCGACTATAATAGCTAGTGATGCTAAAGAAAACCCTTATCAGTTTGCAATAGAGAATGTAAAGCAGATGGGATTAGCTGATCGAATAGATGTTAGGTTAGGGTCTGGTTTATCTGTATTGAATGAGGGAGAGGTAGAGACAGTAATTATTGCTGGAATGGGTAGTCAAACGATGCAGGATATAATTACTGCTGATTATGAGTTGGCCCAAAATCTAGAACGAATTATTTTACAACCAATGGCAGGAGCTGCTTCTTTAAGGAAGTGGCTAGTCAAGAATAATTTTAAAATTATAGATGAAAGTTTAGTTAAGGATGAAAGAATTTATCAAATAATAGTGGTTGAACCAGGAAGTATGGAACTTAATGATCAATTTTTATTAGAGTTAGGGCCAATTCTGATTCAAAAAAGAGAAGAGTTATGGGAAGAGTATACTACTGAATTGATTAACAAGTGGAACAGGATTAAGAATGAAATTATTGAGAATAATCCTGAACATGCTAAAGTAGCAGAATTGAATGAAAAGATCAAGAAAATTAAAGAAATAAAAGGGATTAAGAAGTGACTAGTGAAGGTATATAATAATGATTTTATTTTTAGCAGGCTTCATTTTAACAGCGAAGGAGGGGAAATTATGAGTGTTAAGTTACAACAGATAACTAATTTACTTAATCAATTGGCCCCTAAGAATCTAGCAGCAGATTGGGATAATATTGGTTTACAGCTAGGTGATTATAACCAAGAAGTTAAAAAAGTTTTGGTTAGCTTAGATATCAATCAAGAGATATTACAAGAAGCAAAGGATGAAGATGTTGATTTAATTATTGCTCATCATCCATTAATCTTTGATAAAATTTCTAAAATTAGATTTGATACACCTTTAGGTAAGATTATTCAACAAGCAATCAAAGCAGAAATTTCTATTTATATTGCTCATACTAATTATGATATTGCACCTGGAGGTTTAAATGATATCTTAGCTGCTAAGTTGGAACTTAATGATTTGGATATTTTAGATATTACCTCGAGAGAGCAGTATAAAAAACTTGTTGTTTTTGTACCTCAAGAAGCAGTAACAGAAGTTAAGGCTGCGTTGGGAAAAGTAGGAGCAGGTTGGATTGGAAATTATAGTGACTGCTTTTTTGAGCAGCAAGGAATAGGTAGCTTTAGACCGTTAGATGATACTACTCCTTATTCTGGAGAAAAAGGCAAGATTAATCAAGTTAATGAATCTCGTTTAGAAACAATTGTACCTAGTCAAATTTTAGGTAAGGTAATTAAGGAGTTGATTAAAGTTCATCCTTATGAAGAAGTTGCTTATGATATCTACCCTGTAGAGAATGAAGGGGAAAAATTTGGCTTGGGTCGGATAGGATACTTAGAACAGAGTCTATCTTTGCAAGAATATGTTGATTTAATTAAAGAAAGGTTAGCTTTAGATACCGTTAGAATTGTAGGTGATTTAACAAGTTCGGTTAAAAAAGTAGCTTTATGTAGTGGGAGTGGAGCAGATTATATTAAAACAGCTGCATTTAAAGGAGCTGATCTATTAGTAACTGGAGATTTGAAGTATCATCAGGGCCAACTAGCTCAAGAAGAGGGATTAGCTGTAGTTGATGCTGGTCATTATGGTACAGAAAAGATTATGGAAGAAGGAGTAGTAGAATACTTAACAGCTGAAATTAAAAGTAATAATTTAGAGGTAGAAATTATAAGATCAAAAGTGAATACCAATCCATTTCAAGTAATTTAAGTAGGTCAAAAGCAGACCTGCTTTTTTCTATTATATAAATATTATGTTAAAAGGTTGAATTTGCTTGAAAGCACTAAGAAAATATTAGGAGGGATTGAATGAGTAGAGAAGAGTTATATCAATTACAAAAGTTAGATACTGAAAAAGAAAGGTTAAAGGATTCGATAGAAAATGAATTAATGAACGAAAAGTTATTAAAGCTTACAAAACAATTAAAGCAACTTAAGGCTGAGTTTGAAACTAAAAAAGAAGAGATTACTAAATTAAAGGCAGAAATTAAAGAAAAGGAATTTGAGGATGCTCGTGTAATAAGAAAAGAAGAAGAGTATAAGAATAAGCTATATGGAGAAACAGATCATAGCCCCAAAGAATTAGAAGATTTTCAAAAGAAATTAACGAAGACTGAAGAGAATAAAGAGGAACTAGAAGATGAGATGTTAGAATTAATGCTGGATTTAGAGCAAAAAGATGAAGAATTAACAGAGTTAGAAGAAAAGATTAGCAATAAGTCAGGTGAAGTTAAGAAACTAAAAGAAAAATTAATGAGCTATGAAGAAGATATTCAAGCAGAACTGAATGAAATAAAGGAGAATAAAGCAGAATTAGAGGATAGAATAGAAGAAGAATTAGTAGAAAAATATAATAAACTGTACCTTAATAAGAATGCTAGAGCAGTAGTAAAATTAAAGGATAATTATTGTATGGGCTGTAGAATGACATTACCACGAAATTTGATTAATAAAGTTAAGCAGAGTGTTGATTTAGTTTTTTGTGAGAATTGTGGTAGAATTTTATATTGGGAAGAGGAGGTAGAATAATTTGACTGAATTAACCATTTATACTGATGGAGGTTCACGAGGCAATCCTGGAATTGCTGGAGTTGGGGCTGTTGCTTACGATCAAACTGGAAAAAAGGTTGAAGAGATTGCCAACTATATCGGTCAAGCAACAAATAATGTAGCTGAATATAAAGCTGTGATTCAAATTTTAGAGAAATTAGAAGCAAAATATAGTGACAGTAGTTTAGAGGTTAGATCTGATAGTCAATTACTTGTCAAGCAATTGACTGGTGAATATCGAGTTAAAAATAAACGATTGAAGAAGTTGTATGATCGAATTAATAAGCTGGTTGAAGGATTTGCTGGTGTTGATTTTGTTCATATTCCACGAGAAGAGAATAAAGAAGCAGATCGGTTAGCAAATATTGCTATGGATAGACGCGGGAAAGAAAATTGGGAGCCAGAAAAGATTATTGAAGAATTATTAGCAGCTCAGAAGAAAGTCAATCTAGCTGCTAAGTATCAAGACTTAATAGCTGAACTGCTTGTCCAAGATGATGATGTAGAGAATGAGGCTAGTTTTAAACAAGGTATTCATTATGGAATTTTATTAGCTAATAAGTTTGAGGCAGATCTTTAAAATAGAAACTAGAAAAAAAAATTATTATTGACAATCAATAATTAGGATGTTATAATCTTAGTCAGCAATTGGATATTAGATAGCAAGTAGATCGGATAATCGCAAGTACAGCTGTAAAGTTGTATTTGAGGAAAGTCCGGGCTCCGTAGGACAGGTTGCTGGTTAACGGCCAGCCGGAGGAATCCGCGGGAAAGTGCCACAGAGAGTATACCGCCTGTATTGAGTATCTCACAGGTAAGGGTGAAAGGGTGCGGTAAGAGCGCACCGGGTCTTTGGTGACAGAGACCGCATGGTAAACCCCAGCCGGAGCAAGACCAAATAGGAGGAGGTTAAGGGTTGTCCGCCCATCTTCTCGGGTAAGGTCGCTTGAGGTAATAGGCAACTATTATCCTAGATGGATGATTATCGCCCGTGAGGGTATACAGAACCCGGCTTATAGATCTACTTGTAAATTTAATAATCATAAAACATCCACATTAATGTGGATGTTTTTTTTATAAAAATGAGTATTATCTAAAGATTGAGAAGTGTTCTTTATCTTCTAACATCATTTGGATTGTTGAAATAGTAATATCAGATAACAATAATAATATAAAGATTAAAAATAATGTATAAGGGTTGGCAGGGGGATATTTTTTGTAGTCTTCTTCTTTTTGATCATCCTCATCTAGTTTGAAAAAAATCATAATTGTCTCCCTCCTTATTAAGTTATTTAGGTAATCTTATTATAAAGTATGCCTATAAAAAATAATTGTTCCATTGAATATAATAGTTAGCAAATTTGATAGATAAATCTAATTATTATAAAATATATTTAAAGTTAATCAAAATTTAGGAGTGAGAATAGTGGATAAATTAGGTTATTTGGGCCCTAAGGGAACTTTTACTGAAATAGCAGCTAAGAAGTATCAGCAAGAGGTAACGGACTATGTTCCTTATACTGACATTAGGAGTTTGTTAGAAGCAGTAATTCAGCAAGAAGTAGATCAGGCAATTGTTCCTGTTGAGAATTCTTTAGAAGGTGCAGTAACATTGACTTTAGATCTGTTAGTAGAGCTAGATGTGAAGATCAATAATGAGGTGATAATTCCAATTGAACATAGTTTATTGGCTAAACAGCAAGTAAATTTAGACCAGATCAAGCATGTGATTTCACATCGTCAGGCGTTGGCCCAATGTCGTAAATTTTTAGAGAAGAATTTAGTTGATTATCAGATTCATATTGCAAATAGTACAGCAGAAGCTATTAAGAAGCTCAAAGATTTTAATGGTTGTTGGGCTGCAATTGGTAATCAACAGGCTGCTAATTATTATGATTTAGAAGTTTTAGCTAATCAAATTCAAGATAATCGTGAGAACTGGACTAGGTTTATTGTATTAGATACTAGTGAGAAGACTAAAGGTAGAAAAGATAAGACTTCAATTGTCTGTTCTCCGCAAAAGAAAGATCACCCTGGAGCTTTATATGATATTTTACATGAATTTGCAATTAGGGGGATAAACTTGACTCGGATAGAATCTAGGCCTGCTAGAAAATTATTAGGAGATTATATTTTTTTCATTGATTTTGAGGGGCATTGTGAAGATGCTGAAATTAAAGAGGCTTTGGAAATATTAGCTGTTAAGACAGCTTGGTGTAAGCTATTAGGTTCTTATCCTCGTTCAACTGTAATTGATGAATATAGTGGTAAGTTAGAGAATTAAAAAATGGTTATAATGTAATAGTGTTCAATAATTTAGAGAGATGTATTGCATGCAATACATCTCTCTAAATTATTTCTAATGACAACATTATTCAAAAAAAGACAAAAAAACTAAAAATTGATTTATTATCTTGAAATATAAGTTTGTTATGATATAATATCTACAAGAAGTTGTGAATAAATGAGCTTTACATTATTATTTAAATTATCTGAAAATTAACAATATTGAAATAATCAAAGTTTTTATTTGAAATAAAAGATTGTCTAGATTTTTAGAAGGTAATAAATTTTATTCACAACTTACAATAACTTATAAAAGTAAGGAGGGAGTAGAAGTGAAAGTTGATCGAAGGACATTTTTAAAGTTAACAGGTGCAGCAGCAACAACGACGACTTTTGCTGGCTTAGGTTTTAATGTGAGTCAAGCTAAAAACCAAGCAGGTGAATTGAAAACAGTTGATGCTACTGCAACAACGACTACTTGTCATTATTGTAGTGTTGCTTGTGGGATCATTGTTCATAGTTCAGATAACAAAGTGATTTATACAGAAGGTGATCCTGAAAATCCAAATAATAGGGGGGCATTATGTAGTAAAGGGTCAGCAATGCGTCAGTGGACTGATAATGAGCAGAGAGTAACAAAGGTTAAATATCGTGCTCCTGGTAGTACTGATTGGGAAGAAAAGAGTTGGGATTGGGCTTTAGATAAAATTGCTCAGCGAGTGAAGGATACTCGTGATCAGACTTTTGTTGAAGAAGAAGATGGAATTACAGTCAATCGTACTGAAGGTATTGCCAGTATTGGTTCAGCAGTTTTAGAAAATGAGGCTTGTTATTTATTAGTTAAGATGATGCGAGCGATGGGTTTAGTAAATATAGAGCATCATGCCCGTATCTGACACTCTTCCACGGTGGCCGGGCTTGGCCCCACGTTTGGTAGAGGAGCAATGACTAATAATTGGACAGATTATCAAAATAGTGATTGCTTTTTGATTATTGGTGGTAATCCTGCCGAGAATCATCCAATTTCTTTTAAGTGGATTGAAAAGGCTAAAGAAGAAAGAGGAGCAAAGGTGATCAGTGTTGATCCTCGGTTTACTAGAAGTTCTAGCAAAGCCGATCTCTATGTTCCTATGAGAGCAGGCACTGATATTGCTTTTATCGGTGCGATTATTAATTATGTCTTAGAAAATGAACTCTATGATAAGGAGTATGTAGCTAATTATACTAATGCTTCTTTCTTAGTTAATGAAGGCTTTTCTTTTGAAGATGGTTTATTTTCAGGTTATGATGAAGAAGCTCGTTCTTATGATACTTCTAGCTGGTCTTATCAAAAGGAAGATAATGGAGATTATAAGAAGGATTTAAGCTTGGAGCATCCACAGTCAGTCTTTCAACTCTTAAAAGAGCACTATTCTCGTTATGACTTAGATAAAGCAGCAAGAGTTACTGGAGCTTCTAGAAAATTGATTGAAGAAGTAGCAGAGACTTTAGGAGAAATAGCTCTCGATCCTAGTAAGACATCTTCAATCTTGTATGCTATGGGAACGACACAGCATACTTTTGGAACGCAAAATGTACGTAGTTATGCTATGCTTCAATTACTGCTTGGTAATGTAGGTAAACCAGGTGGTGGAGTAAATGCTATGCGAGGAAAGTGTAATGTACAGGGATCTACTGATATGGCACTTCTGAATCATATACTTCCTGGTTATTTAGGCAGTCCAGTGGCGGCACCTGAGTATGCTACTTTAGAAGATTACTTAGAAGCTGAAACACCTGATGCGGGTTTTTGGGTCAATACCCCCAACTTCTTTGTCAGTCAGCTTAAGGCCTTTTGGGGTGATGCAGCAGATGAAGATAATGATTTTGCTTATCATTATTTATCTAAGAGAAAAGCTGGAAAAGATTATTCTCATATCGGTATCTTTGAGGATATGTATCAGGGTAAGATTAAGGGATTATTTGCTTATGGACAGAATATTATGGTTGATAGTCCTAACCTGAATAGAGTTCATGAGGCTATGAAGAATTTAGATTGGCTAGTAGTGGCTGATCCTTTTGAAACAGAGACTGCAGCTTTTTGGAAAGAAGAAGCAGGGGTTGAGCCAGAGACTATAGATACAGAAGTATTCCTGTTACCAACAGCAGTTTCTTTTGAAAAGGAAGGTTCATATACTGATAGTGGACGTGTAATTCAATGGAAGTGGAAAGCTGTAGATCCACCTGGAGAAGCTAAAGAGGATCTTTGGATTATTGATCAGTTGTTTAAGCGGATTAGAGAACAATATCAAGGTAGTGATAAAGAGGCAGATAAGCCAATTCTTGAATTAGATTGGGATTATGGTGCTACTCCAGATGCAAATGATGTAGCTAGGGAAATAAATGGTTATGATACTAGAACTGGCAAGCCGATTGCTGGCTTTGGTAATTTGAAAGATGATGGTACTACTGCTAGTGGTAACTGGATTTATTGTGGTATGTTTACAGAAGATGATGAAAATAGAACAAAGAGTAGAGATAATAGTGACCCTAGTGGAATGGGGGTTTATCCAAACTGGGCTTTCGCTTGGCCTGCTAACCGAAGAATTATATACAATAGAGCTTCGGCTGATTTAGATGGTAAACCTTGGCACAGTGAAAAGGCTTATATTTGGTGGGATGGTTCCGAGTGGACTGGTTATGATGTTCCTGACTTCGGGCCAACAGTTGAGCCTGACAGTGAAGCTGGAAGAAATCCATTCATTATGCGACCAGAAGGTGTGGGCTGTATTTTTGCCTTAAGAGCAGAAGGACCGTTTCCTGAGCACTATGAGCCTTACGAATCACCAACTGAAAATCAGTTTTCTTCAGTACAGTATAATCCAGCAGTCAAGCTTTGGGATGGTTCCAATAGAGGAGAAGCTGATGATTATCCATATGTAGCTACTACTTATCGTTTATCAGAGCATTATCAAAGTGGTGCTATGTCTCGTAATATTCCGTGGCTAGCTGAGTTAGTACCAGAACTTTTTGTAGAGATTGGTACTGAACTAGCAGCACAAAAAGGAATAAAATCTGGTGATAAGGTGGAAGTCAGTTCTATTCGCGGAAAGATTGAGGCTAAAGCATTAGTTACACCTCGAGTCAAGACAATGTTGATTAATGGCAAAAGAACACATCATGTTGGTATTCCTTGGCACTTTGGCTATAAAGGATTGGTTACTGGAGGATCAGGAAATATTTTAACACCAACCATAGGAGATGCCAATACGACGATACCTGAATATAAAGGCTTCCTGGTTAATGTAAGGAGGTTGGGATAATGCCAAAATCTATACTTATTGACGTTAGTAAATGTCATGGTTGTCGGGGTTGTCAGGTTGCTTGTAAGAACTGGAATGACCTAGAAGCAACCCTAACTCAATTTGAAGGCTCGTATGAAAATCCTACTAGATTGAGTGCTCAAACTTGGACTAGAGTTAGATTTATAGAGCAAACAGATGGTGGATTAAGATTTTTATTTCGAAAAGATACTTGTAAGCATTGTACTGATGCTAGCTGTATGGCAGTTTGTCCTGCAAATGCGATTTATCGGAAAGATAAAACTGGTGCAGTTATAATTAATAGAGATGAGTGTATTGGTTGTAAAAATTGTGTTACAGCTTGCCCTTATCAAATACCTCAGTATAGTAAAACAGCAGGTACCGTAGCAAAATGTCACCTTTGTAATGAGGGTGATAGAGATCGAATTGGTAATGGATTACAGCCAGCTTGTGTAAGTAGTTGTCCTACTGGGGCACTTATTTTTGGAGATAGAGCAGAGTTGCTTAATGATGCTAAAGCTAGGGTTAATCATTTAGCTCGCCAAGGAACAGAAGCTTATGTCTATGGAGAGAAGGAATTGTCGGGATTGAATGTCTTTTATATCTTAGATGAACCGTCAGAAACTTATGGCTTACCTGCTAAACCAACATTTACTGATAACGATGTTTTTTGGTTAGCTAAGTGGGCCAACATACTCTTTGGTACTGGTTTGTTAACAGCAATTCCTTATTATCTATTCTTCAACAGTGAAGAAGAACCGCAAGATTTAGAAGCAGACGATGAGGAAAGTAATTCTAGTGAAAAGGAGGTTAGTTAAGATGGAATGGGGTTTTAGTATTGCTAGTTATATGGTTTTGAGTGGATTGGCTGCTGGTACTTTTTTTAGCGGGACTATGGCAGAAATCTTTAGTAAGGGCAAGTATAAGAGATTGCAAAAATATGCCTCCTACACTAGTTTGGTTTTAATGCCAATAGCTCTGTTGATATTAGCAATCCACTTGGGTCAGACTTTTCGTTTTTGGCGGGTAATGACTAATTTCAATTCAACATCAGTCATTTCTCTTGGAGCTTGGATAAGTACGGTCTTTACTATTTGTGTCTTTCTTAGTGCAGCAAGTTGGTATCTAGGTTGGAAAGATGGATTGCGTAAACTATTTTCCTATATTGCATTACCTTTTTCTTTTTTAGTTGCTGGTTATACAGGAAATCTATTAAGCCATACCGCTGTTCCATTGTGGAGAGCTACTCCTTATTTAGGAGTTCTGTTTATGATTTCATCTGCTGCTGCTGGTTTGGCTGTCTTGCTTGCTGTGGCTACTTCTGCTGGTGATGTTAAAGAGCGAACTTTAGGGCTTATGGCTCGAGCAACTATAGCAACAGTTATTATTAAAATAGTAGTTAATGTAGTCTTTATTAATATTTTAGCATTAACTAATCTTGAATTATTATCTTCAGGACAAGTGACGGGTCAAGTAATTGGCTTTTTATTGAGTATAATAGCTATAGTTATTCTTGCTCCTTTAGCTAAAGATTTATTTCATGAACGGGTTAATCCAGCTAATATGCCGAAAGTATCGACTCTGATTACATTAGCTGCAATGATAATATTAGTTGAGGCATTTCTCTTGCGATATGAGATATTGACTGCTCAATTATATTGGTTTAATTAATCATTAAAGAGGAAGGTTGAGATTCAAACCTTCCTCTTTAACAATCAAAGGGGGTTGATTTAATTTGAATACTGAACTAAAATTGAACATGGTTGAATTACCAACCGAATTGATCAAATTCATTACAGAAACAGAAGATATAACTAATCAGATTGAGTTTGAAGTAGAAAAAGAGATAATTGCAGATGAAGTTATTAAGGAGCATAAGGAGAAGAAGACTCCTTTATTTCATCTCCAAACTCCAAAGATAGAAGGAAGATTGTTTAAAACTGCTTTTTCTAAAGTTTGTGAATTGTTACCTGATAAGCAAGATGATTCTTTAAGTAAGCAATTTAATCAACTTTTAGCTGAAGATAATCAGTTTTGGGGCCAACTTGGGCGAAAGATGATTTTACAACAAGAAGATGTGATTAAGGAATTAACTATTGAAAAAGAGATTCCAATATCTTCACTGCTACTTGTGTTGCTTCAGTCTTTACGAATATTCTTAAAAGAGTATAGTCAATTTTATCAACGCTACCTTGAGCAGGGGGAATGGAAAGAAGAAAAATGTCCTCTCTGTGGTTGGCCTCCTTTAATCGGACATTTTATTGCTGGAGATGATACTTTTGGTACTCAAAATTCCGCAGGGGCCAAATCTCTTTTCTGTCCTCTTTGTGATACAGATTGGCTGTATAGTAGGTTACATTGTTCTAGCTGTGGAGAGCAATTTTCCAAAGGTAAGCAGAACTATTTTTATGTAGAAGGTAATGATGGGTTGATTGTTAACCACTGTTCAAAGTGTAATTCTTATTTGAAGATTTTAGATGAAAGGAAGTTGAACCTTACCTCCCCAAAATCACCTTGGATGTTATATCTAGAAACACTTCATTTGGATTTTTTAGCTGAGAAAAGAGACTATAGTAGTAATCTTAATCTTTTTAATGAGAAAAATTAGATAAATATGATTGAAAAAGGAGACCAGGTTTTAACCTGGTCTCCTTATCAGTAAGGAAATGTGTTGCCAGAGGCAACTTTTTTATTTTAGATTAGATTTATTTAATTGGACTAGAATACTTTAAAACAAGGAAGTGGAGGCTAATGATAGGATTGAAAAAGCTAAAAATCTATGTTAAAATAATAAGGTGAATTTTAATTAAGTTTGATTTCAAGTCTAAGTCTGAGTAAAAACTAGAACTTGATCTTTTAGATGGGTGATTTAGCCTCAACCTTAGACTTAAACTTAAGTTATCAATTTAAAGGAGGTAGAAGATAATGGCTGGACATTCTAAATGGGCCAACATCAAACATAAAAAGGCAAAAGAAGATAAAAGAAGGGCAAAGTTATTTTCTAAGTTAGTTAAAAAAATTACTGTTGCTGCTAGAGAAGGTGGTGGCGACCCTGAAATTAATAATGATTTAGATTTAGCAATTCAAAAAGCTAAAGATGCTAATATGCCTAAGGATAATATTGAACGGGCAATCAAAAGAGGAACTGGTGATTTAGAAGGGGTCAATTATGAACAATTTGTTTATGAAGGTTATGCTCCAGCTGGAGTAGCCTTATATATGGATATCATGACCGATAATCGTAATCGTACTGCTTCTGAGATTAGACATATATTATCTAAAAATGATGGAAACTTAGGAGAGAATGGTTGTGTTTCCTGGATGTTTGATCGGAAAGGACAATTGATTATTGATCGTAGTCAATTTGAGATTGATGAAGATGAATTGATGCTTGCTGCGTTAGAAGCAGGGGCAGAGGATATTAATGTTAATCAAGATAGTGTAGAGATTCTAACTGAAGCTGGAGACTTACAAGAAGTTAGAAAGACAATGGAGGCAGATGGTTATAAGTTTGATAGTGGAGATATAGCTATGATCCCTCAAAATGAAATTGTATTAGATAACTCGACTGATGCTAAGAAAGTATTGAGATTAATGGATCAGTTAGAGGATCATGATGATATTCAGGATGTATATGCTAATTTTGATATTCCAGATGAAGTAATGGAAGATATTCAGGATGAAATATAATTAAGTTTAAGTCTAAGTCCAAGGTTAAGTAAGAGCTAAATCCTATTTTTAGATGGAAAAATCCCCTTGAAAATTAATAATTTATTTAAAAATTGGTTATGCTAGTATTAATTAGGAGTAGGGGGATTAAATATGAAATTGATTCGTAATATCTTATTAATTCCTGTGTTGATTGTGGCAGTTGCTGGTTTGACTTACTTGACCTTAAATTATGTCACTGAATCAGATTCAAACGAAGAGATCTCCGAGGTGGAATTAAATGAAGAACAGAATTTTGAGCTTAAGGACTTGATTGAGCAAGAACAAGACCGGATAGAGCAAAAATTAGATTCTTCTATTGATTTGGATTCAGAAGAGGAGATTGAGTTGGAATTTAATGAAATAGATCAGCAAGATTGGCAGTTGAATCTAAATCAACAAAGTGAGTTGAAACTTGATACAGAAGGTATTTTAACTGATGAGGTTGAAGACCAAGAGGAAATGAAAGATGAACAACCAACTGATGATCAATTCAATGAACAGCTAGAAGAGCAAGATACAGAAGAAAAATTAGAGGAAGAAGTAGAAGATAAGTTCTTTTTAGGGATGAAAGATGGTCAAGTAGCAGTTTATAAAGGGGATGCTTTAGAAGAAAAAGAGTTAGTAGAGGTGATGGAAGAAATACCTTTAGAACATCTTTCTGAAGAAGATATTGAGAGTTTACAAGTAGGATTAGAGGTTGAAAGTGAAGAGGAATTACTTAGAATCTTAGAAGGGTTTGCTAGTGCTAGAGATTAATAGTTGTTGTAAACAGTCTTTATAGGCTGTTTTTTCTTTTGGACAGGAAAATTTACTCTCCATGTTGAAGTTAGCAATGGGAGTAAATTAAGGAGGACAAATAATGATTGCTTATTTAGAAGGGGAGTTAATTAGAACAGGAATTGATTATATCATAATTAATGTAGGAGGAGTAGGCTATAAGGTTTATATTCCGGCTAGTTTAAGTCATAAACTACCGGAAGTGGGAAATGAAGTCCAAGTACATACTTATAATTATGTTCGGGAAGATAAAATTAGTTTGTATGGTTTTTCTAGTTTAGAAGAGTTAGAGACTTTTGAGCAGTTATTGAGTGTTTCTAGGATTGGCCCGCAAGTTGCTTTAAATATTTTAGCTACTATTTCAAGTAGAGACTTTAAGTTAGCAATTCTCAATGGTGAAGTTGCAACCTTAAAGAAGGTCAAAGGAATAGGAAATAAGACAGCTAAGCGGTTGATTTTAGAGTTGCAAGAAAAAGTAGAGCTTGATAATATAGAAGAAGACGCTAATTTTTCACAAACAGAAGTTGATACTAAAGCAGAAGATGCTATTAAAGCATTAGTTAGTTTGGGTTATCAGCAGGGGCAAGCACGTAAAGTAGTACTTAAGGTAGCTCAAAGAGATGAGGAGTTGGATGTACAAGGAATAATTAAAACTGCTCTAGCTGATTTAAGTTAAGGGGGTGCAGAAATGGAGGATAGATTTATCTCTCCGACTCAAAAGGAAGAGGATTTAGAATACAGTTTACGCCCTAATAGATTAGATGAATATATTGGACAAGAAAAGGTAAAAGAGAACCTTAAGGTGTTCATCCAGGCAGCTAAAGCGAGAGGAGAGGCTTTAGATCATGTTTTATTATATGGCCCTCCTGGATTAGGGAAGACGACATTGGCTAATATTATTGCAGCTGAAATGGGGGTTGATATCAAGACTACCTCTGGGCCAGCTATTGAAAAGCCTGGCGATTTGGCTGCTGTTTTGACCAAGTTAAAACCACAAGATGTCTTATTTATAGATGAGATCCATCGTTTGAATCGAATTGTTGAAGAAGTTTTATATCCTAGTATGGAGGATTATGCGTTAGATATTGTGATTGGCAATGGCCCTAGTGCTCGTTCAGTCAGATTGGACTTGCCTCATTTTACTTTGATTGGGGCAACGACTAAAGCTGGGAATTTATCTTCACCTTTACGGGATAGATTTGGGGTGATCAGTCGATTACAATTTTATACAACAGAAGAGTTACAACGGATTGTCATGCGAGCTGCTAAGGTATTACAAGTAGGAATTGAACCAACAGGAGCAAAAGAGATTGCCCTGCGTTCACGAGGAACTCCTAGAATTGCTAATCGCTTTTTAAAGCGGGTTAGAGATTTTGCTCAGGTAGAGGGTGATGGAATCATTACTGAGGAGATTGCTCAAGAGTCTTTAGCACGATTAGAGGTTGATCAATTAGGCTTAGATAGGGTCGATCGTAAGATTTTGAATGTGATTATTAAAAACTTCGCCGGTGGTCCGGTTGGTTTATCTACCTTAGCTGCAGCAATCAGTGAAGAAGAAGAGACGATAGAGGATGTCTATGAACCTTATTTATTACAGATTGGCTATTTAAATCGAACTCCACGGGGTAGAATAGCAACTAAGTTGGCTTATCAGCATTTAGGAATCGAGGTGACGGATGAATGAGAGATGGTGGAGGTCTTTTAATCTTATTAGGAGTTTTATTAATTGTGGGAGGATTGATAGTTAGATTAGGCTTTCCATTAGGTAGGTTACCAGGTGATATTCATATTCAACGAGGAAATTTTAGCCTTTACTTACCGATTACAACTTCAATACTGCTTAGTGTGATACTCTCATTACTGTTTAGATTATTAAAATAGAAGGGCTTGATTGAGTTGAAAATTAAAGTTTTAGTAGTGCTTATATTATTAGTTGTAGCTATAAGTCCAGCCAATGCTGAGGAAAAAGTAATTAAGATTGGTTTATTAGATGGGGTTGAAGAGGTTAAATTAGAAGCTGAATCAGGATTTGAACTTTTAAATGCAGATGATAAAGAGAAGTTATTGTCTCAATCAAGATATGAAATTAGTAGAGAAGATGATTATTTGAGTAAAGATGGTAATAATAATTTTAAGAAGGAGCAAATTCTTTTTAGGACAGCTGAAAGTGATGACTTAATTGAGGTTAATGGTCAAAAATATCGCGGAGATATAGAAATTTTAAATTCAGCAGCTGGATTGATTGTGATTAATCATGTTAAAATGAGTGATTACTTAGCTAGTGTAGTAGGTAGTGAGGTTATCTCTAGTTGGCCAACGGAAGTTTTGAAAGCTCAGGCAATTGTTGCTCGAACTTATGCCTTAAGAAATTTAAATAAATATCAAAGTAGAGGGTATAATTTATCTAATACTGTAAAATGTCAAGTTTATAGAGGGGTCAGTGCTGAAACTGAGCGAACAATTAAGGCGGTTGCAGAGACGAAAGGTCAAGTTATTACATATGATGATCAGTTGATTTCAGCAGTTTATCATTCTACTGCGGGAGGTAAGACTGCTAACTCCTCTACTGTTTGGAATGGGGGTAGTCCTTATTTAAAGAGTGTAGTGTCAAATGATGAACTATCTCCACATTATAGTTGGCAAGAAGAATATACTAAAGATGAGCTTGAAGATATATTAAGGGCCAACGGACTGGAGATATCTAAGCTGAAAGGGATTTCACTAAAGGGTGTTGGCCCGTCAGGAAGAGCTAAAGAGGTTATAATTCATGCTAAAAATGATGAATATATTGTTAATAATTCACAAATTAGAGATTGGCTAGAATTAAAGAGTACTAACTTTTCTATTATTGGAGAAAATATTTTGGAGTTTAATCAGTTTGATGATAGCTTCGACTTTGATTTTAATTTTAGTTGGCTTGATCAAGAGTATAATCTGACTCCTAAACAACGGTATTTGTTCAAGGGTTATGGTTGGGGTCATGGTGTAGGGATGAGCCAGTGGGGAGCTTATCAAATGACTGTAAAAGAAGGGGCCAACTATCGAGAAATATTAAAACATTATTATACAGATGTTGAAATTGGAGAAAATAAAGAGGATAGTGGAGGAATTGCAGATGAAGGTTAAAGATTTTGATTTTGAACTACCAGATGAATTAATTGCCCAAGAACCAATGGAACCACGAGATGAATCTAGATTAATGGTAATTAATAGAGAAAAAGAAGAGATTGAAGGTAGAATCTTCAAAGAGATCATCGATTATTTTGAAGCTGGAGATACCTTAGTCAGAAATAATACTAAAGTTATTCCTGCTCGCTTATTTGGCCATAAGGAAGAGACAGGTGGTAAGGTTGAATTTTTATTATTAAATCGAGTTGAACTAGATAGATGGGAGACCTTGGTTAAGGCTAATGGAAAAGTTAGAGTAGGTACTAGAGTAGTCTTTGGAACTGGAGAGTTGATTGCTGAAGTCAAAGCAGAAACTGACTTTGGTGGTCGGGTAGTTGAGTTTGAATATACAGGTGTTTTTGAAGAAATACTAGATAAGTTAGGCAATATGCCTTTACCGCCTTATATTACTAAAGAGTTAGAAGAAGCTGATAAATATCAGACTGTCTATGCTCAAAAAAGAGGAGCTGCAGCAGCACCAACTGCTGGACTTCACTTTACTGATAAGCTATTAGATAAGATCAAGGCTAAAGGGGTTAATATTATTGACATTACTTTACATGTCGGCTTAGGTACCTTTAGACCTGTCAAGGTAGATGAGATTGAGGAGCATGATATGCATTCAGAGTACTATGAAGTATCTCCAGAAGCTGCTGAAGTGATCAATCAGACTAAAGAGCAAGGCAAGAAGGTGATCAGTGTTGGAACAACTTCGACCAGAACTTTAGAAACTGTGGCTGATGAAGATGGCACTGTAAAACCAGAGAAGGGTTGGACCGATATATTTATCTATCCAGGATATGAATTTAAGGTAGTAGATGCTTTAATCACTAATTTTCACCTGCCACAATCTACCTTATTAATGTTAGTCAGTGCCTTTGCTAGCCAAGAGTTGGCTTTAAAGGCATATCAACAAGCAGTTAGAGAAGAGTATAGATTCTATAGCTTTGGAGATGGAATGCTGATTTTATAATTGATAGTTGATAGTGTATAGTTTATAGTTAAATTCAAAAACTTAAAATCTTTCTAGTGGTCTTAACTATCAATTATCAATTATCAACTATCCACTATACACTGAAATTACTGAAGGGAGTTAAATCAAATGACTTTTGAATATAAATTAGATAAAACATGTAATGATACTAAAGCAAGGGTGGGGGAGTTTTCTACTCCACATGGTATGATTGAGACGCCTGTTTTTATGCCTGTGGGAACGAAGGCCACAGTCAAGACAATGACACCAGAGGAATTAAAGGAGATTAATGCTCAAATTATTTTGGGAAATACTTATCATCTTTATTTAAGACCTGGTCATGAATTAATTGCAGAGGCAGGTGGCTTGCACCAGTTTATGAATTGGGATCGACCTATCCTGACAGATAGTGGAGGGTTTCAAGTCTTTAGCTTAGGCGATATGAATGAAATTACTGAAAAGGGAGTTACCTTTAAATCACACTTAGATGGCTCTGAACATTTTATCAGTCCTGAGCGTTCAATTGAGATTCAGGAAGCATTGGGGGCTGATATCATCATGGCTTTTGATGAATGTCCGCCTTATGAAGCTGATCGAGAATATGTTAAGGATTCTTTAGAGATGACGACACGATGGCTAGAAAGATGTATTGAGCAGCATGGACGTGATGATCAAGCTTTATTTGGAATTATGCAAGGAGGAATGTATCGGGAGTTGAGAGAAGAGAGTGCTCGTCAGATAGTAGAATTTGATCTACCAGGTTATGCTATTGGAGGATTGAGTGTAGGAGAGCCTAAAGAAGAGATGTTAGAAGTTTTAGATTATGCGCCAGATTTATTACCGGAAGATAAGCCACGGTACTTAATGGGGGTAGGAACACCTTTTGATCTCTTTGAAGGTGTGATGCGGGGAGTAGATATGTTTGATTGTGTCTTTCCAACTAGAGTAGCTCGCAATGGAGCGGTATTTACTAGTCAAGGAAGGATAACGATTAGAAATGCAACTTATAAACGGCAATTTACTCCTATGGATCCTGAATGTGATTGTTATGTTTGTCAAAATTATACTAGAGCTTATATTAGGCATTTAATCAAACAAAAGGAAGTGTTAGGAATTAGACTAACTACTTATCATAATCTTTATTTTTTAACTAACTTAATGGAAAAGATCAGAAAAAGTATTGAAAATGATCAATTTTTAGAGTATAGAGCTGAATTTTATCAAAAATATGGTATCAAAGAGGAAAAGAAGTAATTAAATAAAGGATTTATTTAAGAGATAATGAATATAAAAATAGAAATGTAAAAAAATAAAGGGGGATGATGATGGATCTATTAGTAAATTTATTGATATGGGCAGGTATTTTTGCTGTGTTTTGGTTTTTGTTTATTAGGCCGCAGAAGAAAAAGCAACAAGAACATCAGGAGATGTTATCGGATTTGGAAGTAGGAGATCAGGTGATTACAATTGGAGGGATTAAAGGATCAATTACTGCTATTGGTGATGAAGAGGATTTGAAATTAAAGATTGCTCCTGATATAGAGATTGAGGTTACTAAAAGAGCAATTGGTAGATTGGATAATGAACCTCAAGATAGTATAGAAAATTAAGGCAATGGGAGGCCATTATGCTAGTAACTAAAGAAGGTGTTAAAGAATTAGTTGAATCAGTTGTAATTGCAGGGGTTTTGGCCTTCTTCATTATAACTTTTGTAGTCCAATCATTTGTTGTGCAAGGACATTCGATGGATCCTACATTAAATAGTGGAGAGAGATTATTTGTTAATAAGTTCACCTATAATTTTAGGGAGCCTGATCGTGGAGAGATAATTGTTTTAGAACCTAAACAAAATCCTGATTATAGATATATAAAGAGGGTCATTGGATTGCCAGGTGATGAGATTAAGATTGATTCTGGAGAATTAATTATTAATGGAATCAAAATTAATGAAGATTATCTTCCAGAAGAGATGAGAGGAAGTTATGGGCCTTATCAAGTTCCTGAAGAGCATGTATTTGCTTTAGGTGATAATAGAAATCAAAGTTCAGACAGTAGAATGGAATCTATAGTTGGTTATGTTCCTTATGATATGATTGATGGGAAGGCCTTTTGGGTTTATTGGCCTTTGAATCGAATTAGGTTACTAGAAAGTACTTCTTATCCTGAATTAGAATAACTATTTAGAATAACTTTACAAGCTGCCTTGATTTGAGGTGGCTTTTTTCACAGCAGTTGATAAGATTCATTAAAAATAGGGAGGAAAGCTATGGGAAAAATTACAGTGATGGATATCAAAAAAAATGACAAAGTCAGATCATATATCAGACAAGCTGATAAACATTTAAAGGAAATAGGATTTACAGAGCATGGATTTAGGCATGCTGGATTAGTAGCTGATACTGCTGGAAATATACTATCAGAACTCGATTATTCAGCAAGAATGGTTGAGTTGGCCCAGATTGCTGGTTATTTACATGATATTGGTAATGTTGTTAATAGAGAAAAACATGCCTACTCCTCTGCCTTATTAGCTGAAAGAGTTTTAGATAATTTAGATATGCCCTATGATGAGATTAGTCTGATTATCGGAGCTATTGGAAACCATGATGAAGGTTGTGGAAAGCCTGTCAATCCAGTTGCTGCGGCCTTAATTATTGCAGATAAATCTGATGTGCATTGTACTAGAGTGCGAAATAAAGATATTGCTACTTTTGATATTCATGATCGAGTTAATTATGCCGCTAAGAAATCAGTTATTGAGATTGATCAAGAGGCTGAAATTATTTCATTAGAGTTGGAAATTGATACAGAAGTGAGTATAGTTATGGAATATTTTGAAATCTTTTTGACTCGGATGTTAATGGCTCGTAAAGCTGCTGAAACTTTAGATTGTGATTTTAATTTGATCATTAATGATGTAGATCTATTCTAACTATTGATTCAATTGACAAGCTATTTAAGAAAGGATATAATTAGAGCGGTAGATAATATAAATCTAAGTTAGAGTTAGTGGAAGAAAGGAGTTTAAGCTATGACATGGAAACAAAAACGGAAGTTGAGACTAGCAAGTGTGCTAGTAATTTTACTATTAGCAGCATATTTTTTGTATCCTTTAAGTGAAAGTATTAATTTAGGTTTAGATTTACAAGGGGGTACGCAGGTTACTTTAGAAGCACAAGATACTGAAGATACTCAAGTAGATGATGATGCAATGAGACGGTCGATGAGTGTAATTCAAAATCGAGTAGATGAGATGGGATTAGCTGAGCCAATCGTTCAGCGTGAAGGTGAGCGTAGGATTCTTGTAGCTCTACCTGGAGTAGAAGATCCTAATCAGGCAATTGAGACGATCGGTAGAACAGCCCAGCTTCAATTTAAAAATGAAGAGGGAGAAGTCTTAATGACTGGGGAGCATTTAAATGATGCTAGTGCAGGTCATGAAGCACAGTTTAATCAACCGATTATTTCTTTTCAATTGACGGGAGAAGGTGGACGTAGGTTTGCTGAAATTACGAGACAGAATATTGGACGTAGATTAGGAATTTATCTTGATGATGAGCTGTTGACCAATCCAGTAATAAATGAAGAAATTCCTGGAGGAGAAGGTCAAATTACTGGCTTTGAATCTATTGAGGAAGCACAACAGATTGCTTTGATGCTTAGAGCAGGAGCCTTACCGGTTCCAATTGAGATCATTGAAAATAGAACAGTAGGGCCAACTTTAGGAGCTACTGCAGTTAATCAAAGTATTCAAGCAGCATTAATTGGACTATCCTTAATAATTCTGTTTATGATCTTTAGTTATAAGTTGCCTGGTTTAGTGGCAGCAATCAGCTTGGGGATTTATAGTATTATTGTACTAGGTATTTTAGCTGGCTTGAATGCTACTTTAACCTTGCCTGGGATTGGTGGTTTATTATTATCTATTGGAATGGCAGTAGATGCCAATGTAATTATCTTTGAAAGAATCAAGTATGAATATAGAGAGGGTAAAGGATTAAAGAGAGCGGTTAATACTGGGTTTAAACGGGCATTTAAGACGATTTTAGACTCTAATGTCACTACTTTAATTACAGCAGCTATTTTAGCTTATTTTGGAACAGGTATTATTCGAGGGTTTGCTATTACTTTAAGTGTTGGAATAATTGCCAGTATGTTTACAGCAATTATTGTGGCTAAACTGATTATGGATTTAGTTTTAGATACAAAATTAGTAGATAATGAGAAGATTTTTGCTCTGTCAAGGAGGTAACTAATGTGGATATTATAGGGAAAAGAAAGATCTGGATGGCGATGTCAACCATCTTAATTATAATTGGAATTGCTTCATTACTAACTCAAGGATTAAATTTAGGGATAGATTTTCTTGGTGGTACAATCATAGAATTTGAATTTGAAGATAGAGTAGAGGCTCATGAAATTAATGAGATTTTAGCTGAATTTGACTTAGAAGAAAGAAGTACTGTCCAGCAAGTTGAAGATAATGATGTTTTAATCAGAACGGATGAGTTAGAACAAGAAGAATTAGTCAATCTTCAAAATAGAATTCAAGAAGAATTTCCAACTGCAACTTTATTAAGGACAGATGTTGTTGGCCCTACAATTGGTGAAGAATTAAGTAGGGGTGCCTTATTGTCTTTACTAGTAGCAGCAGTTGCTATTGTGATTTATATTAGTATTCGTTTTGAATTTAAATTTGCTATGGCAGCTATTATAGCTTTGCTGCATGATGTTCTAATTGTAGTTGGGGCATTCTCAATCTTAGGGCGGCAAATTAACCAACCATTAATCGCTGCTTTATTAACAATAGTTGGATATTCAATCAATGATACGATCGTAATTTTTGATCGGATTCGAGAGAAATTGAACTTTGCTAGTAAGAAAGAGACCTTTGCAGAGTCAGCTAATCAAGCTGTTGTAGAGACTTTACCTCGTTCAATTAATACATCTATAACAACTTTATTGCCGATTTTAGCAATCCTATTTTTAGGTGGTACAACTATTCAGAATTTCATGATTGCTTTATTAGTTGGAATGCTAGCAGGGACTTATTCATCAATCTTTGTAGCAAGTCCAGTCTTAGTAGAGTGGGATGAAAGAAGTAAAGCTAAAGCTTAAATAAAAACCTCAGTCTTAATTAGGACTGGGGTTTTTCTGTTAATTTGTTATAAATTTGTTGAGTAATGGATAATATTTTTTTAGAAGTTGGCAAATTTTCAAGGGTATGATATAATAAATTACAAATATTGGAGGTGTAGAGCCAATGATAAAACTCTTTAAAGAGACAATGGTCACTGGGCTAGGTGCGTTATTATTTACAAAAGAAAAAGTAGAGGATATGGTTCAGGAGCTTATTGATGAAGGGGCTGTCAATCGTGAAGAGGCAGAGCAATTAGTCGATGAAATGATTAGTAAAGCTCAACAACAAAAAAAAGAGATGAGGGAGAAGATTTCGTTGGAAGTAGAAAGAAAATTAGCTAGGACTGGTTTTGCTAAGAAGGAAGAAGTAGAAGCACTAAGAAAGAAGATTGAGCATTTGGAGTTACATATTCAAGCATTGGAAGAAGAGATTAAGGCAACAAAATCTACTGAGAGTATAGAAGTAATAGATGATAATTAAAATTCAACTGTAGGGTTAGAAGATCAGTTCTAACCCTTTTTATTGATTTGAATGATTATAAAGCGGGATGGTGGAGTTATGTTCTTTCGAAGAATCAGCAAGCGTTATAAGCATATTAAGCGTTATAGGGAAATAGTAGAGGTATTGATTAAACATGGTTTTGGTTACTTAATAGAGGTAATGGATTTACATCAATTTGTTCCTTTACGCAAAAGAATTAAAAAGTTAAAATCATCTAGTTCTAGTCAAGATTCTAAAGCTATTAGAGTTAGGAAGGTATTAGAAGAGCTAGGGCCAACCTTTGTTAAATTAGGTCAATTGTTAAGTACTAGACCTGACCTGGTTCCGAAACGTTATATTGAGGAATTAGAGAAATTACAAGATCAAGTACCACCGATGGAGTTTGAAACGGTGCTAGAAGAGATAGAGCAGGAGTTAGGTACTACTTATCAAGACCATTTTAAAGAGATTTCCCCGCTCCCTTTAGCTAGTGCTTCAATTGGACAAGTTCATAAAGCAATTTTAAAGGATGGGCAGAAAGTAGTAATCAAGGTTCAAAGGACGAGTATTGAAGGTAGGATGGAAACAGATCTAGAGATTATGTCTGACTTGGCTGTAGTGCTAAAGAATAGAGTTTTTGCTGATGGAGTGATTGATCCAGTTGAAATAGTAGATAATTTCTCAAAGTATATCAAACAAGAATTAGATTATCGAATTGAAGCTAAAAATGCCATTAAATTTAATAATAACTTTAGTCAAGAGTCTGAAGTTAAAATCGCTAAAATATTTTGGGGTTTGACGACTAGAAGAATGTTGACCATGGAATTTATAGATGGAATTAAAATAAATAACCTGACTGAAGAATCAAAGAAAGGTTATTTGGCTAAACTAATTAGTAAATCCTTTCTAAAACAGATTTTAATTGATGGCTTCTTTCATGCCGACCCTCACCCTGGGAATATTTTGATTACTTCTGATTATAAATTAGCGTTAATTGATTTTGGTTTGGTAGGTCAGATGAGTCAAGAAGATCGAGAGAAGGTTGCCAGTTTATTTATAGCTTTGATTAAAAAAGATATGGAACAAGCAATTGAAGAGTTATTAGAACTTGGAATGATAACTAGGGAAATAGATATTAAAGCTTTAAAACGTGATTTTTATAAATTAATAGATCGTTATTATGGTCTAGCAATAAAAGAGATTGAATTTGCTCCTGTTTTAAATCAGATTTTAGAATTATCCTTTAAGTATAAGATAAAATTACCGATAGAGTTTATACTATTAGGCAAGTCTTTAATGACGGTTGAAAGGATTGTTACAGAGATAGATCCAGAATTTGATATTTTAGAAGTAGCTAGACCGTTTATTTATAAGATAATTAAAGAGCGATTACGACCTAAGCGTTTAGCACAGGATATATACAGTCAAATTGAGGATTTAATAACTGTCTTATTCAAATTGCCAGAAGAGTTACATACTATATTTAAATTAGTTGAAAATGATAATTTGGAAATAACCTTACGTCATATTGGAATTAAGAGATTGATATCTAAATTAGATATAATAACTAATAGATTATCTGTTTCAATGATTATTTCAGCTTTAGTGGTTGGTTCTTCTTTGATTATGTTATCTGATCGAGGAGCTACTTTATTGGGGTATCCAATCATAGGAATTTCAGGTTATTTAATAGCAGCTTTATTGGGGATTTGGTTAGTAGTTTCTATTATTCGCTCAGGTAGATATTAGATTAAATTGTAGTTCAGGCAGGAAATTTATTTTGGTTCTAGAATCTATATCAAGGCTATTTAATTTTTAATAGAGCTAATGGAGGGTTAAGATGTTAAGCAAACGGGGAGCACAATGGAAATTAAAGGATGATGAACAGGAAAATATCAACGATTTGGTCAAGGAGTTAGGATTAGATCCAGTAATAGCCAAAATATTAGCCAATAGAGGTTTAAAAGCTCCTCAGCAAGTAGAGGAGTTTTTAGATTTTAGTTTAGAAAGGTTAAATGATCCTTACTTATTACCAGATATGAAACAAGCGGTAGCTAGAATTAAAGCGGCTATAAAAGGTAATGAGCAGATAGTTATTTATGGTGATTATGATGTTGATGGGATTACAGCAACTTCATTATTGGTGGATTATTTAAAAAAAATAGAAGCTAAAGTTGATTATTATATTCCTAATCGCTTAGAAGAGGGGTATGGTTTGAACGTATCTGCTCTAGAGTCATTAGCCCAGAAAGGTGCTAAGTTAATTATTACTGTTGATTGTGGAATCAAAGCCCACCGACAGATAAAGCATGCCAATCAATTAGGATTGGATATGATTATTACCGATCATCATCATGCTCCACAACAGCTTCCTGATGCTGTAGCAATTGTTAATCCTAAACGAGCTGATTCTTCCTATCCTTTTTCTGAATTAGCAGGAGTTGGAGTTGCTTTTAAATTGGCTGCTGCTTTGGAATTAGAAGTAAGAAATAAGGATTTAGAGTCATTATATCAAGAGTACTTAGATTTAGTAGCCTTAGGGACAGTAGCTGATATTGTTCCGCTAGTAAAAGAGAATAGAATTATGGTCAAGCATGGTTTGGTCAAAATTAAAAATACAGCTAAGTTAGGTTTAGCTGCTTTGGTTGAAGTTTCTCAATTGGCGGATAAAGAGATCAATACAGGAAGAGTAGGGTATAATTTGGCCCCTAAGATCAATGCTGCTGGTAGAATAGGTGATCCAGCTTTAGCAGTTGAGTTATTATTAGCTCAAGAAAAATTAGAAGCTAAAAGGTTAGCTAAAAAGTTAGAACAATTAAATAAGCAACGTCAAGAGATAAGTCGGCAGATGTTTGAGGAAGCTGAAGCGATTATTGAACAACTAGATTTGAAAAAAGAGTGGTTTCTTGTTCTTGCTTCTCCTAATTGGCATCCTGGAATTGCTGGAAATGTAGCCTCTGATATCTGTGAAAAGTATCATCGTCCTACCATTTTGATTTCTCAAGATAGTGCTGGAAAATGGCAGGGGTCAGGAAGAAGTATTAAAGGGTTTAATATTTATGATGCTTTATTAGCTAATGAACAACTGTTAGAACGATTTGGAGGGCATAAGCAAGCAGCTGGATTAACAATTACTGAAGAGAATATTAAGAAATTACGAGCTAATTTAAATGATTATATTAAGCAAAGCTTAGAAGCTAGTGATTTAAAACCTGTATCAAGAGTTGATGTTGAAGTAGGATTTGATCAGCTTGACTTTGCTTTGGTCAATAAATTAGAACAATTGGCTCCGTTTGGTTTGCGAAATCCTCGTCCTGTATTAATGAGCAAAGATGTTACTGTCAAGAATTTTAGAGTGGTAGGTAAAGATGGTAAACATCTTAAATTGACTGTAAGTTCAGCAGGAGAGGTAATTGATGCGATTGCTTTTAACCAAGCAGTCCTAGAAGCAGACTTACTGGAACAAAAGCAGGGGATTGAAGTGTTATTTAATGTAGAGATTAATCAATGGCAAGGAAATAGCTCATTACAGTTAAAGGTTAAAGATTTTAAGTTTCCTCAATCTGATTTTATAACTAATATGTTTATTAGAGGAAGAAGAAAAACAGATGCTGCTCAATTAGTTACACCAAAAAATTGTTATACGGAATTTGTTGAATTATTATCTAGCACTCCTTCTCAACAGTTGGAAAGTTTGGCCGTTGGGGATAGATTGTTATTAGTTTCTGAAGTAGATGATTTATCAATCAAGGTGTTGACTTTTGAGCAGAGGATAATTGGTTATTTGAGTGAAAAATTAAGTAGGCAGTTAATCCCTTCTCTTATCTTAGGCATTGAGTATGATGTTGTTATATCTCAAATAATAGATCATAATGATGGATTACAGTTAAAGGTTTTTATTCAACAGGCAACAGATAAGGAGCAAATAAGTGAGACTGAACTGGAAAGTGAGCAACAAATTTTAACTGAGTTTGATTCTCAGCAAATTTATGACAGTTTAATCAAACAGCAGAATACTTTGGCAGTTTGGCCTGCTGAAAAGATTAATTTGAATACGTTAGCAGAAGTTAGCGCTTTAGAAGTTATAAAACTTGCTCAAATTGTTGTTGTGGTGATTCCATTTGCTAGATTAACTAAGCAGCGTTATCGATTCTTTAAAGAAAAACTATCATCTTGGGGTATTAAAGTATTTAGAGGTTCTTCTTCGCTAACTTTAGAGGAGAAGGAGGAATTAAAATTCAGGTTGCATACGGGCCAACTTGATCTCTTATTAGTTACACCTGAATTTGTTAAATCTCATTTAGAAGCTTTAGATAAAATTAAAGACAAAGTTGGTCTGTTAGCACTAGATTATAATTATGAACTAGAATTATCTAGATCGCAATTTCAGCAATTCCATCAAGTAGCATTAAATTTAATTGATTTATTTGCTGAATCATCAATTTTAGCATTGCTTGCTAAAGTTAATTCTGAGTTGAAGAAGAAAATAACTACTGAGTTGGAAATTGAAGAAACTGTAATTGCTGATGTTGAACCCAACAACTATTGTTTATTAGATAATAGGAATCATTTTAATAAAATAGGTTATATTAAACAGCTTATTGCTCAAGAAGAAAAGGTGATGATCTATGTCAATACTCAACAACAAGCTATAGATTTAGCTATTAAGCTAAGGGCCAACAATCCAGATGTGACTGATAAGATTATTTATTATCATTCAGCTTTAACTACTACAGAAAAGAATCTAATTAAGGATAAATTTAAAACTGGAGAACTAGAGGCTGTTGTGGCTACTGAGCCACTTTGTTTGATTGAAGTTATTAGAGGGGTTAATCATATTATCTTTGTCCAACCACCTTTTAACCAATCTGAATTTAATGATTATATTGCTCAAGTTAAAAAGAATGAAGAAGAACTTACAGTTCATCTGTTGTATCAAGACCAGGATTTAGAGACTAATCAAATCTTGTTGGAGCGATTAAATCCTGGACGAGAGATATTGGTTCAATTATATATCTTGCTGGTTGAAGAGAGTAGTGAAGATGGAGTGTTGGTTATAGCTGAACAAGAGCTGGTCGATTTATTGGCCCTAAGAGTAGGAGAAAATGTTATCCCTAAGACTATTGTAGCTGGATTAGATATATTTATGGAGTTGAAGTTAATAAATGTTTTAAAACGAGAGCAACATAACTTGAGGATTAAATTATATCCTCAACCTAAGGCTAAACTAGACTTAGCAAGTTCAATGCGTTATAATGAAGGTGTTAAGGAAAAAAAGAGATTTGACAAGTTTAAAGAGGCTTTTCTTAATAATCAAACAGAAAAATTAATAAGTTTGATTAATTGAGTCTAATATAAAAAGGATATTTCATTGAAAGGGGAGAAGAAATTTGAATTTAACAGATAAAATTAGAACTATTCCAGATTTTCCAAAGGAAGGAGTCCAATTTAAGGATATTACTACTTTATTAAAGGATCCAGCAGCATATCAGGAGGCAATCAATCAATTAGCTGAGCGTTATCAAGAGGATGAGATAGATTATGTGATAGGAATTGAAGCACGTGGTTTTTTAGTTGGAGCTCCTCTCGCTTTGGAGTTAGATAAAGGCTTTATTCCTGTTAGAAAGGAAGGCAAGTTGCCTGGAGATATTATTAAGATGGAGTATGATTTAGAGTATGGTAGTAATATTTTAGAGTTACATAAGGATGCTATTGAAACTGGAGATAAAATATTAGTTGTAGATGATTTATTAGCAACAGGAGGAACAGTCAAAGCTACATTAGAATTAGTAGAAGAGTTGGGTGGAGAGATTGTAGAAGTTGCTTTCTTAATGGAGTTGGCAGATTTAGATGGTAGAGCGAAGTTAGAGGATTATGAGGTCTTTTCACTAATTATAGATTAAGTAATTTTAAAAATATGGGGGAGCATAAAGATGTCTCTACAAAAATTATTAACGGAGGTAGAATCTTATACTGAAAATCCTAATTTAGAATTAATTGAAGAAGCTTATCATTATGCTAAAGAGTTTCATCAAGGACAGTATCGGGTTTCAGGGGAGCCCTTTGTCAGTCATCCCCTGAATGTAGCTCAAATAATGGCTGAACTAGAGTTGGATGTAATCTCAATTGTAGGAGCATTATTGCATGATGTAGTGGAAGATACAGAGGTGACTGAAGCTGAGTTAGAAAAAGAGTTTGGATCAGAAGTTACATTACTTGTCAGTGGGGTAACTAAACTCAGTAAGATTGACTTTAAGTCGCGAGAAGAGCATCAAGCTGAAAGCTTGCGAAAGATGTTTTTGGCTATGGCTAAAGATATTCGGGTGATTTTAATAAAATTAGCGGATAGATTGCATAATATGCGTACTTTACAGTATTTATCTGAGGAAAAACAGAAGATTAAAGCTACGGAGACCCTTGAAATTTATGCTCCTTTGGCCCATAGATTAGGGATGTCTCGTTTGAAATGGGAATTAGAAGATCTAAGCTTTAGATATTTAGAACCTAATAAATATTATGAACTAGTTAATAAAGTAGCTAAGAATAGAGATGAGCGAGAAAGCTATATAGAAAATGTTATTGATCAAGTAAATAATAAATTACTTGAAGTAGGGATTAAGGCTAAAATATATGGTAGACCGAAACATTTATATAGTATTTATCAAAAGATGGTCAAGCAAGATAAAGAATTTAGGGAAATATATGATTTGACGGCTTTAAGGGTGATTGTTAATTCAGTTAAAGAATGTTATCAAACTTTAGGGTTGATTCATGATTTGTGGAATCCAATGCCAGGACGGATTAAAGATTATGTAGCAATGCCTAAATCAAATATGTATCAGTCACTACATACAACAGTGATTGGCCCTAAGGGTGAACCATTAGAAATTCAGATTAGAACTTGGGAGATGCATCGGACTGCTGAATACGGAATTGCTGCTCATTGGCGTTATAAATCAGGGAATCAAAAAGAACAGGATTTTGAAGAGAAGATATCCTGGTTACGACAGTTATTAGAATGGCAAAAGGATTTACAGGATGCCAAGGAGTTTATGGAAACTTTAAAGGTTGACTTATTTGAGGATGAGGTCTTTGTTTTTACTCCTAACGGGGATGTTGTTTCCTTACCTAAAGGAGCCAGTCCTGTAGACTTTGCCTATAATATTCATACAGAGATTGGTCATAACTGTGTAGGGGCCAAAGTTAATGGCAAGATGATTCCTCTAGAATATAGATTAAAAAATGGTGATATAGTTGAGATTATAACTTCTGCTAATAGTGGGCCAAGTCGAGATTGGGTCAACTTTGTTAAAACCTCACGGGCCAAAAGTAAGATTAAACGCTGGTTTAGAAACCAAAGAAAAGAAGAGGTTGCTGCTAAGGGTAAGGAAATGCTAGAGACAAGGTTAAATAAAGAGGATGTCAATTTGAAGGAAGAAGAAAAGAATAAAAAGCTAAAGGAAATAGCGGAGAAGATAGGGGCTACTACAATTGAAAGCTTATATACTAAGATTGGTTATAATAAAGTCTCTGTTTTAGATATTGTAAAGAAATTAAAGCCACAAAAAAAGAAACCATCTCCTGAAACTGAATTAAAGAAATTAAAAAAACACAGCAATATCAGTAATCGCTCTAGGAATAAGGGCGTTAGGGTTAAAGGGATGGATGATCTTTTGGTTAGGATTTCTAAATGTTGCAATCCTCTTCCTGGTGATCAAATTTCTGGTTATATCACTCGAGGGCGAGGAATTTCTGTTCATCGTTCTGATTGTCCAAATTTAAAAAACTTAATCGAGCAAGAAGAAGAAAGAATTATTGATGTAGAGTGGCATGTAGATCAAGAAACTTCTTATGAAGTAGAAATTGAAGTTGAAGCATGGAACCAACGTTCATTACTCAATGATTTGACATCAGTAATTTCAGAAGCTAAGATAAATATCACTTCAGCCAATGTACGAACAACTAAAGATAGATTAGCTTATATTAATATATCTTTAGAAATAAGTAGCTTAGAACACATGAAAGATATAATGAAAAAGTTAGAACAAACAGAAGGAGTGCTCAGTGTTCAACGGGCCAACCCAGCCTAAATATCAAAGGAGGAGAGTAGATGTTTACTAAAAGGTTATCTGTGGGCAATTTAGATGTAAATTGTTATATTGTTGCAGATGAAGAAACTAAAGAAGCGGTAGTGATTGATCCTGGAGCTGAAGCTAATAGGATTTTAGAAATTATAGATGATAATGATTTTCAGGTTAAATATGTAATTAATACTCATGGACATAGTGATCATATTGCAGCTAATTCAGATATTATTGAAGCAACTAAGGCAGAATTATTGATTCATGAAGAGGATGCGGAGTTTTTACAGAACTCAGAGTTAAATCTTTCTTCTTTTATTGGGCTGATAGGACAAGAGCTAGACTGTCCTCCAGCAGATCGTTTACTGAAGGATGGTGAAGAAATTGAAGTTGGAAAGTTAACTTTTGAAGTGATCCATACCCCTGGTCATACCCCAGGTGGTATTTCTTTGCGGGTAGATGATATTCTATTTAGTGGAGATACCTTGTTTGCAATGGGAGTTGGTAGAGTTGATCTACCACGAAGTTCTCATCAAGCCTTGAGAGATTCAATTAATAAAATTCTAGCAATTAAAGAAGACTTAAAATTATATCCTGGTCATGGGCCAAGTTCAACTTTAGAGCAGACTAAAAAGCAGAATTCTTATATCTAGGAAGGGTTTTAAAAGTGAAACTAGGATTAGATTTAGAAGATAAATATTATAATTCAGTTAAAAGTATGTTGAAAATTCTAACTCCTCAGCTGGATCTTTATCAGTTAAGTAAGTTATCAACTGCAGAAGTTGATTTAGCAATAACTGTTGATTTAGATCTCAGTCAAGGAATTAAAGTTCAAGCTAGTTTGATTGGAAATAGTTGCTATCAAAAACAGATCACAGATCAAGAAATTTTAGCTGATATTTATGATCAACAGGATTTTGCTAAAAGAGTTAAACATAGAATTAAGCTGATTATTTTTAGAGTTTTAAGTGATTATTTTGATTATCCTTTAAGTCCTTGGGGTATTTTAATTGGAGTTCGTCCTACTAAGCTGGGACATTATTTATTAAAGAGGGGCTTTAGTTATCAAGAGGTTGAAAAGAAATTTAAAGATATTTATGGTGTTGCCCAAGAAAAGAGCGAGTTATTAATTCAGGTTATTAAAACAGAACGAAATTATTTGCTTTCGCCTCAAGAAGTAAAAAAGAGAGTCAGTATTTACTTAGGAATTCCTTTTTGTCCAAGCAGGTGTAATTACTGCTCTTTTGCTTCTTATCCGATTAAAGAACATAAGGATTGTTTAAGTGATTTTTTAGCTGCTTTAAATTATGAGCTAGAGACTATAGGGCAACAGATTAAGGATTTAGGATTGATAGTTGATACAATTTATATTGGTGGAGGAACTCCTACCGTTTTATCTGCTGATCAATTAGAGAATTTGTTAAGTAAGTTAACTGAAAAGTTTGTTACTGCTAAACTAAGAGAATGTACTGTGGAAGCAGGTAGAGTAGATACAATTAATCTGACTAAGTTGAAGTTATTAAAGGAGTTTGCTACTACTCGAATCAGCATTAATCCTCAAACAATGAATCAGACTACGTTAGATAGAATTGGTCGACAACATACAGTTGAGCGAGTGGAGGAAATTTTTAAGTTGGCCCGGCAACTTGGGTTTGATAATATCAATATGGACTTAATAGTTGGTTTGCCAGGAGAAAAAATTTCTGATTTAGCTGGGACTTTACAGCAAATCAAGAGATTACAACCTGATAATTTAACTGTTCATACCATGGCGATCAAAAGAGCTTCTCAATTAAACCGGGATTTAGAGCAATCTGAACTACCAGCTAAGAAGGAAGTTGAGCAGATGTTGGCATTAACCAAAGAATCTGCTGAGCAATTAGGATTAAAACCTTATTATATGTATCGGCAAAAAAATACTTTAGCTAATTTAGAAAATGTAGGATTTGCAAAAGAAGGTAAGGAATCAATCTATAATATTTTGATGATGGAAGAAAACCAAACAACAATTGGTCTAGGAGGAGGAGCAGTAACTAAGCTGGTTGATCCTTCAGACTGGTCATTACAAAGATTAATTAACCCTAAGTCTCCTTACCAATATATTGGAGAGGTTGAGAAGAGGACGACTAAAAAGATGACTAAATTGACAAGTCTAATTAGATAAGTTACAATAGTAGTTGAGTTTTTGAGTTGTTAAATTGTTATTAAGTCGATTAGGGATTAGTTTAAATTTATTTTTATATTAGATAGGGAGGAAAGTGAGATGATTTTTAATTCATTGAGAAGTAATATGAAGATTGTAATTTATGTAGTGGTAATTACCTTCGCTTTAGGAGGAACTGTAGCATTTTTAGGTTTCTCTGGGAGTGGTAATTCTGCTGGGACACAAGGAGAACAACAGGTAGATCCACAAGGGCAAAGTGGGCCAATAGCAGTAGTTAATGGTGAAGAAATTCCTTATCAAGAGTATAGCCAGCAATTAAATAATTATTTGCAACAATATGGTGGAGAAGTTAGTGGAGATCAGATTTTAGAATTGAAAGCTCAAGTTTTAAATAGTATGGTTGAACAGGAGTTAGTTTTACAAGAAGTTGAAAATAGAGGAATTGATCCGGTGGTAACTGACGAGGAAGTAGAAGAACAAATAGATCAGATTATTGAGATGTATGCATCATCTGAAGAAGAATTTGAGCAGTTATTAGAGCAAAGTGGAGTTACTATTGAACAGGTAAAAGAAGATCTTAGAATTAATTTAGCACACCAAAAAGGAATAGAAAAGTTAATAGACCAGGTTCAAGATGGAGCTGAAGTAAGTGAAGATGAATTAACTCAGAGTCTTGAAGAGGTAACAGCAAGCCATATTTTAATCCAAACAGATGATAAGACTGACGAAGAAGCTAAAGCTAAAGCAGAAGAAGTATTGGAATTAGTCAATGAAGGAAGAGATTTTGCTGAATTGGCAGAAGAATATTCTGAAGGACCATCTGCTCAACAAGGTGGAGATTTAGGTTCATTTGGGCAAGGAGAAATGGTTCCTGAATTTGAAGATGCAGCATTTGCTTTAGAAGTAGGAGAGATAAGTGATTTAGTTAAAAGTGAGTTTGGATATCATATTATTAAAGTGACTGATAGATATGAAGTTTCTGATGAAGAGATTGCTGAGCGAAGAGAAGAATTAATAGACGAAATGTTAGCAGAAAAACAAAGGAAGACACTTGATGATTTAGTAGCTGAATTGAAAGAAGATGCTGAAATTGAGGTTAAAGATAATGAGCTTGAGGCATTTAATGCTGCCCAAGATGGTGACTATGAGCAAGCATTAGCTAGTTATAAAGATGCTATTGCTGAAAATCCAAATGCTTATTATTTGTATAATAATTTAGCTGAAGTCTATCAAGCAAAGGGAGATAGAGAAGAAGTAGTTACAACTTATCAAGAAGCTATTGATAGATATCCTGAACAAGTAAGCTTTTATAAGAATTTAGGTCAGTTATATTTAGAAGATGATGAGGTTGAACAAGCAATTGATATTTATCAGCAAGGTTTAGCTGAGAATGAAGATGAAGCTGAATTGTATCTATTGCTCGGAGATTTATATCGTCAAGAGGAAGATGATGAAAAGGCACTTGAAAATTATGAGCAATTTGCTAATTTATCCGGTGATGATTTAATGGGTTATTATAGATTGCATAATGCTTATCAAGAGATGGGATTAGAAGAGAAAGCTGAAGAAAAATTAAATAAGATAGAAGAGTTACAGCAAAATATGCAACAACAGATGCAACAGCAACAAGGTGAAGCTCTAGAAATTGAAGATAGTGAGTTAGAATAAATTGTTTGCTAGTTTTAGAGGAGGGTTAAAATGAAGGTTAGAGCTCCAAGAGGAACTAATGATCTATTACCTCAAGATACTGCCAAATGGCAGTATCTTGAGGATAAATCAAGAGAGATATTTACATGTTATAATTATCAAGAGATTAGAACTCCAATCTTTGAAGCAACAGATTTATTTAGGCGAGGAATTGGAGAAGCAACTGATATTGTTGAAAAAGAGATGTATACTTTTACTGATAAAGGTGGAAGAAGTATTACTTTAAGGCCTGAAGGAACTGCTTCAGTGATGCGGTCATTTTTAGAGAATAAAATCTATGGACATGCACAACCAACTAAATATTTTTATACAGGGCCAATGTTCAGATATGAAAGGCCACAATCAGGTCGCTATAGACAATTTCATCAGATTGGAGTTGAAGCCTTAGGGGCTGATAATCCAGCTATTGATGCTGAAATTATAGCTTTAGGAATTCAGTTTTTGACTGAGTTAGGATTAGAAGATTTAGAGGTTCACCTTAACAGTGTAGGTTGTCCAGAATGTCGTAAGAATTATAGAGATAAATTATTAGATTATTTTAAACCGTACTTAGAAGAGCTTTGCTCAGACTGTCAAGATAGATATGAGCGTAATCCATTACGAATTCTTGATTGTAAAGCTGATCGTGGACAAGAATTTATACAAGATGCTCCTAAAATATATGAAGAGTTATGTACGGAATGTGATCAACACTTTAAGCAAGTGCAACAACATCTTGATCTATTAGATATTGATTATATGTTGGATGCTCGATTGGTAAGAGGGCTTGATTATTATACCAAAACTGCTTTTGAGGTGATCTATAAAGGGTTAGGAGCCCAAGATACTATCTTTGGTGGAGGTCGGTATGATGGGTTGGCCCAAGAAGTAGGTGGGCGTGATATTCCTGGAATCGGTTTTGCTATGGGGGTAGAAAGAATCTTATTAACTTTAGAAGAGCAAGGTATTGAATTACCAATTGATCAAAGCATAGATTTATTTATTACTACAATTGGTGAGGAAGCTGAACAAGCTGCCTTTAAGTATCTTTACTCTTTACGCCAAGCTGGCTTAAAGGTTGAAATGGATTATTTAGGTCGTAGTGTTAAAGGGCAGATGAAATGTGCTGATCGTAATAATGCTAATTATAGTATTATTTTAGGTGGAGATGAATTAAATAAAGGTGTAGCTACTATTAGAAATATGAAATCTGGAGAGCAAGTAGAGATTAAATTAGATAACTTAGTTCAAGAAATGAAAGAGCTAATAGAATAGTCTAGGAGGGAATATAATGAGTGGAATGAAAGATTTAGTAAGAACCCATTCCTGTAAAAATTTAGGAATTGAACAGGTGGGCGAAGAAGTTACTCTGATGGGATGGGTACAAAGAAGAAGAGATCATGGAGGAGTTATTTTTGTAGATTTAAGAGATAGATATGGATTGGTACAAGTTGTTTTTAATCCTGAAATAGCAGCTGAGACATTTGATTTAGCCAATCAATTGAGAAAAGAATATGTAATAGCTGTTACAGGAGAAGTTATAGCTCGGCCTGAAGAGATGGTTAATGAAGATTTAAATACTGGAAAGATAGAAGTTCATGTAGAAGAATTACATATTTTTGATGAGGCTGAGACTCCTCCGTTCTTAATTGAAGATGAAATTAATGTAGGGGAAGAAGTAAGGTTACAGTATAGATACTTGGATTTAAGAAGAAATAAGATGCAGGAAAATTTAAAGTTGCGACATCAAGTAAAAAAATCTGTTAGAGATTATTTAGATCAGAAAGATTTCTTAGAGATAGAAACACCTATGTTGACTAAAAGCACCCCTGAGGGAGCTCGTGATTTTTTGGTGCCTAGTCGCTTACATACAGGAGAGTTCTTTGCTCTACCCCAATCTCCACAATTATTTAAACAGTTATTGATGGTCTCTGGAATGGAAAGGTATTATCAAATTGTCCGTTGTTTTAGAGATGAAGATTTAAGAGCTGACCGTCAGCCTGAATTTACTCAAATTGATTTAGAAATGTCCTTTATGAACCAAGAAGAGATCTTAGAATTGGTAGAGCAGATGATGGAAGAGATGTTTAAAGCAGTTGGTTTTGAAGTACCGGCTGAATTTCCACGTATGACTTATCAAGAAGCAATTGAGCGTTATGGAACTGATAGACCGGATACTAGATTTGGACTGGAGTTAGTGGATCTTTCAGAAGTTGTAGAAGATAGTGAATTCAACGTCTTCAGTGGGACTGTTGCTAATGGTGGATTAGTCAAGGGGATTAATGCTAAGGGAGCTGCTGATTTTTCTAGAAAAGATATCGATGAACTAACTGATTTTGTTGGTATTTATGGAGCTAAAGGGTTAGCTTGGATTAAAGTTGAAGAGGATGGAGTTAATTCTCAAATTGCTAAATTCTTATCTGAAGAAGAGTTAACTGGTATTTTAGATGAAATGGAAGCAGAAGCTGGAGATCTATTATTATTTGTAGCGGATAATCCTACTGTCGTTGCTGCTGCATTAGGTAATTTAAGATTAGAGTTAGCGGATAGATTAGATCTAATTGATCATGAGCAATTTGAATTCTTATGGGTTACAGATTTCCCATTGTTAGAGTGGGATGATGAAGAGAAGAGATATGTTTCATTACACCATCCATTCACTATGCCTAAAGAGGATGATATTTCATTATTAGATACGGCACCTGAAGAGGTTACAGCTCAAGCTTATGATTTAGTCTTAAATGGAATTGAAATTGGTGGGGGAAGTATTAGAATTAATGACCGTCAATTACAGGAGAAGATCTTTGGATTATTAGAGATGGGTCAAGAGGAGATTGAAGAAAAGTTTTCCTTCTTGCTAGAAGCTTTTGAATATGGTGCTCCACCACATGGAGGAATTGCTTTTGGTCTTGATCGTTTAGTAATGCTACTTGGTAGGCTAAAGAGTATTCGTGATGTAATTGCATTCCCTAAAACTCAGCGGGCTACCTGTATTTTGACTGATGCTCCTTCGCCAGTAGCTGAAAAGCAATTAGAGGAGTTAAATCTTGAAGTTGAGGAAGAGATAGAGTTAGATTAAATTATTTTGAGTGACAGTTTTTTCATTAATTGAAAATCTTATTTTAGATACTAATTTTACTTGAGATGTTTGAAAAAGTATGATATTATTTATATAAAGTTAGAGGGAACATTTGTTCTGCGATGTTCGTGAGTGGATTTATATTTTGCCTAACAGCTTATTATAAGGGAGCCTGGTCTCCATTTGTGGCGTATAAGCCATCTTAGAATGGACATATAAATCAGATGGGAGGGCACCCACTTAAACAATTGAGAGCAAATAAATAAGTCTAATGCGGCATTGTGGAATTATTCTAAAGTCTAGCCATATATGGCTAGACTTTACTATTATATGGACTATCTTTTTAGACTTGTAATAACTTTGTTCTTAGATGATAATTTGACTGTCAAAAGGGGGCTGTTAGATGTTAGCAGAAAAGAAGAAAGAACAGCGGCAAATGGCGACGAAGTATCGGCAAAGGTTGACAGATAGAGAATTGCTAAAAAAGAGTATGGAGATTAAAAAGAAGTTATTTGAGTTAGAGGAGTTTGAGGCTGCAGAAAATATAATGTTCTTTGTCTCTTTTAATAATGAAGTTAGAACAGAATTTATGATTAAAGAAGCTCTTAAACTGGGCAAGAATGTAATCCTTCCGATTACTGATCGAGAAGAGAATAGATTATTACTATCTCAATTAGAGGATTATGATCAGGAGTTAGAGGAGAGTACTTATGGGATTTTAGAACCTAAAGAAGAATATATTAGGTTAATAGAACCTACTGAGTTAGATTTAGTAGTCTCTCCAGGGTTAGCTTTTGATCGAGAACTGAATCGCTTAGGTTATGGTGGGGGATATTATGATCGCTTGTTATCTCAAGCACCGCAGGCAGATAAAGTTGCTATTGCTTTTCATATTCAGATTGTAGATGAAGTTGTTGTAGGGGATTATGACATTCCAATGGATAAAGTAGTTACGGAACAAGAAGTTATTGAGTAATTTGGACTACATAGATGAAGGAGTTTAAATTAATTGGCTTTAATATATTATTTTAAGACTAGGAAGGATATCCTTTAATTTATTTAGAGGATATCCTTGTTCTATTCTAAAAGTTAATTATAAGTATAACGTGATTAAAAAAGAGAGGTGAAAGAATGGATTTGTTTAGCTATCAAGCTAAGGATAACAATCAGCCTTTAGCCGTTAATCTGCGTCCACAGACTTTAGAGCAGTTTGTCGGGCAAGAACATATAGTGGGAGAAGGAAAATTGTTACGCAGAGCTATTGAAGCTGATAGGTTGCAGTCGCTTATTTTACATGGGCCACCAGGAACTGGTAAAACAACATTAGCCAAGATAATTGCTAATACTACAGTATCAGAATTTGAGAGTTTGAATGCAGTAACTTCAGGGGTTAAAGATTTGCGAGAGGTGATTAGTAGAGCTAAAGAGCGACAAGGAATGTATAATAAAAGAACTATTTTATTTATTGATGAGATTCATAGATTTAATAAATCTCAACAGGATGCTTTATTGCCAGCAGTTGAAGAAGGGATAATTATTTTGATTGGAGCTACTACTGAAAACCCATACTTTGAAGTTAATTCACCACTATTATCACGTTCGAGAATCTTTCGTTTGCAGCCATTAACTGAAGAGGATATTAAAATTATCTTGGGACGTGCTGTAGATAAGTTAGTGGAGAGTAAAGATTATAAGGTTAAGTTAACTCCAGAGGCAGTTGATCATTTTGCTAGAGTTGCTAATGGAGATGCTAGAACTGCTTTAAATGCTTTGGAGTTGGCGGTATTAACTACTCGGCAACAAGAAGGAGTCAAGAAGATAACTCTAGAGGTGGCAGAAGATTCAATCCAACAAAAGGCAATTAATTATGATCAGACTGGAGATAATCATTATGATACAATTTCAGCTTTTGTCAAAAGTATTAGAGGATCTGATCCAGATGCTGCTTTATACTGGTTAGCTAAGATGATTGAAGCTGGTGAAGAGCCAATGTTTATTGCTCGTAGATTGATTGTTCATGCAGCTGAGGATATAGGAAATGCTGATCCTCATGCTTTGGTGATTGCTAATGCGGCAGCACAAGCAGTTGAATATGTAGGATTGCCCGAAGCGAGGATTCCGTTGGCCCAGGCTACCACTTATTTAGCAACTGCCCCTAAAAGTAATTCTGCTTTAGTGGGAATTAATCGTGCCTTAGAAGCAGTTAAATCAAAACCAACATCAGGGGTGCCAGTTCACTTGCGGGATAATCATTATCAAGGTGCTAAATTAGGGCGAAAAGTTGATTATAAGTATCCTCATGATTACCATAATAATTATGTAGAACAAGAATACTTACCTAAAGAGTTGGCAGGGGAGAAGTTTTATCAACCGACAGAGAACGGTTATGAAGAGAAGATTAAAGAATTTTTAAAGCAGTTAGAGTAATTTTGATAGCTTTACAGTACATTATCATGAGCGTTAACTTAAGTTGAATTTTGTTATCTTAACTATATTACAATTTAGTTTAAGTTTGAGTTTGAGGCTAAGCCAACCGTTAAAAGCATAAGGGTTTAGGTTTTACTTAAACTTAGACTTAGTCTTAAACTTAAGCTATATATCAATTAAGAACATATATATTAAGTTGATCTAGATGAATGAGTTATTCGGAGGGATAAAATGGAAGACAATTATAAAACTGTAGCAAGTAATATTCGAATAGAAAGAAAGATAAAGAAGTGTAAATTTATAACTTCTATTAAAAATGTAAAGACAACTGAAGAGGCAGAGAAATTTATCAATCAAATTGCAGATGAATTTTCGGATGCGACTCATAATGTATTTGCTTTTAAGGTTGGTTTAGCTGATCAGGCAATTACCCGTTGTAGTGATGATGGAGAACCAGCTGGCTCTTCAGGACCTCCAGCTTTACAGGCACTTGAAGGTAAAGGGATTACTAATGTTGCAGTAGTAGTGACCCGTTATTTTGGTGGAGTTAAACATGGGGTAGGAGGGTTAATTAGGGCTTATGGTGATTCAGTGCGGGAAGCAGTCAAGGAAGCTGGGATTGAAGAGAGGGTTAGGTATTTTAAATTTAGTGTTGCAATTTCTTATGAGTTATTAGGGGAAGTTATTAATTATTTAGAAGGTAGTTTAGGTCAAGTGAAGAATGTGGAGTATAAAGCTGATGGAGTTGAAGTGATTGGCCTAATTAAACCCAGCTTTTTTACTGGCTTAACTGCTAAAATTAAAGAAGCTACTAAAGGAGAAGCAGAGGTTGAAGTTAAAGGAGATGAGTTTAAAAGATGAAGTTAATACAAAAGTGGACTGTATTCTTATTAGGTCATTTGATTGTTAGTTATGGAATTGTGTTGACTATTAGAGCAGAGCTAGGAGTTGCTCCTTGGGATGTTTTTCATATTGGGTTGACCAATCAATTTAGTTTGACTGTAGGTAGAGCTGGTCAAGTAACTGGCTTTGTAATTATTTTATTAAGTTTTGTGGTAGGCAAGATAAAGCCAACCTTAGGTACAATAGCTAATATGTTGCTAATAGGTTTTATGATTGATGGATTAATGTTAGTAGTCTCTAGTCCCACAAATTTAATTATTCGGTATCTTTATTTAGGCTTAGGAGTTATTATTTTAGGCTTTGGGGTTGGATTGTATATTTCAGCTCATTGTGGAACTGGGCCAAGAGATAGTTTGATGATGGCGTTAGATAGAAATTTAAGTTGTGATATTTCGATAGTTAGAGGAGGAATAGAGGTTACAGCTTTGAGTGTAGGTTACTTATTAGGTGGTCCAGTTGGGATTGGAACTATCTTGGTTGCTTTAGGTGTTGGCCCGGTTGTTAGTTATTCCTTAACCAAAATAAATGAATTGAAAAATAGGTTTCGACCAAAGGTTGATTGTTATAATTAAGCTTAAGTGAGGTTAAAAAGATTACTAAGAAGAAGCAGAGCAAATACATAATTATAATTGAGAATGTTAATAATTATAAGTAGGAAAGTAGTGTCTATTTTTGGTAATTATCAGATGTAATTGAATAATAATAGAACCAAGTAACTTTACGGATACATAAGATATAATTTTCAAACTATCATTGACAAATTCCTAGTGCTATGGTATGATTATTCTAGCAAAACCAACAATAAAGGTCGGGATTAACAGGAGGGATTTAATGAAGTTATCAACTAAAGGTCGTTATGGGGTAAGGGCAATGTTTGATCTAGCCTTACACCAAGGTGATGGGCCAACTCCACTTAGGAGTATAGCTGAAAGACAAAATATATCTGAACATTATTTAGAACAGTTGATTGCTAACTTGAGAAAAGAGGGTCTAGTCAATAGTGTAAGAGGAGCTCATGGAGGGTATTTATTATCTAAAGAACCTGCTGAGATAACGATTGGAGATATTATTAGGGTGTTAGAAGGGCCAATTGCACCAGTAGATTGTGTATCTGATAAAGTGGAAGAGGATAAGTGTGAAAATATTACTGATTGTGTTGTTAGAATGATCTGGAAAAAGATGAAAGATAGTATTAATGAGGTGTTAGATGAGATTACATTAGAAGACTTGAGACAAGAAGCTATTAATGCTAAACAAAATGGAGCACAGCATGGTTACATGTATCATATTTAGTAACTGGTAATTAGTAATTAGCAATTAGTAACCAGTCACTAATTACTAGTCACTGAACTAACAAGGGAGGAATAGATATGAATAATATATATATGGATAATGGAGCAACAACACCAGTAGATAGGGAAGTTATTAAGGCAATGGAACCTTATTTTGATCAATTATATGGAAATCCTTCTAGCTTTCACTCCTTTGGAAGAGAAGCTAGGAATGCTATTACTGAAGCTAGAGATGAGGTTGCTCAGCTAATCTGTGCAGATGAAGCAAAAGAGATAGTTTTTACTAGTGGAGGAACTGAGGCTGATAATTATGCCATTAAAGGAGTTGCTTCTGCTTTAGAGGGGCAAGGGAAGCATATCATTACTTCTGCTATTGAGCATCATGCTGTATTGCATACTTGTGAATACTTAGAAAAAGAAAGAGGGTTTGAAGTTACTTATTTGCCTGTAGATGAGGATGGTCTTGTTGATCCTCAGGATGTAAAAGATGCAATCTGTGAAGAGACTATTTTGATTACTATTATGTTAGCTAATAATGAAGTGGGTACTATTCAACCAATTGCTGAAATTGGTGAGATTGCTAAAGATGCTGAGGTAATCTTCCATACTGATGCTGTTCAAGCAGTAGGAACGATTCCAGTTGATGTTAATCAATTAAATGTAGATTTATTAGCATTATCTGCTCACAAGTTTAATGGGCCAAAAGGGGTAGGGGCCCTATATATAAGAAAAGGTACAAAAATTAAAAAGTTTTTACATGGTGGAGCTCAAGAAAGAAATAGAAGAGCCACAACAGAGAATGTTGCTGGAATTGTAGGCTTAGGAAAAGCAGCTGAGTTAGCTAGGAAAAGTTTGAATAAGAAAAGAGAGCAGTTAACTATATTAAGAGACAAGTTGATTAATGGAATCGAAGAGAAGATAGATCATATAAAATTAAATGGTCATCGAACTAAACGATTACCTGGTAATGTTAATTTCAGTTTAAGATATATTGAGGGTGAATCTATCTTAATGAAGCTAGATTTAGAAGGGATAGCTGCATCAAGTGGTTCTGCTTGTACTTCAGGATCATTAGATCCCTCACACGTATTATTAGCAATGGGATTAACTCATGAGATAGCTCATGGTTCTTTACGGTTGACATTAGGTAAATATAATACAGAAGAGGAAGTAGATAGAGTGTTAGAAGTATTACCTAGAGTTGTAGAGGATTTAAGGGCTATGTCACCAATTTATAATCGATAATTCTTATAAAATTCTATTAAATAGAAAATAATAATAAGGGAGTGGCTGTGAATGTATAGTGATAAAGTTATGGATCATTTTGAGAATCCACGTAATGTAGGTGAAATTGAAGATGCTGATGGTGTAGGAACGGTTGGTAATGCAAAATGTGGCGATATTATGAAAATGTATATTAAAGTTGAAGATGAAAAGATTAGTGAAATAAAATTTAAAACTTTTGGCTGTGGAGCTGCTATAGCTACAAGTAGTATTACTACTGAGATAGTTAAAGGAAAAACTATCGAAGAGGCTCAAAAGTTGAGTAATCAAGCTGTGGCTGATGCGTTAGATGGATTACCTCCGGCTAAGATGCATTGTTCTAATTTAGCAGCAGATGCATTACATAAAGCTATCAATAATTATTTAGGTATAGAAGAGGAAGAAGCTAATGGTGAAGAAGATCATCATGCACATGATCATGGAGAAGAGTGTACTTTAGATATGAATTAATAAACTTTAATAATAAAGGGTGAATTAGATGTTGAATAAGGAGCGGGTTGTTGTAGCAATGAGTGGAGGAGTTGATAGCTCCCTAACTGCTGCTTTGTTGAAGAAAGAAGGGTATGAAGTAATCGGAATAACTATGCAGATTTGGCCCTCAACTGAGAATCCTAAGGAGGATGAAGGAGGTTGCTGTTCTTTATCAGCTGTAGAGGATGCAAGAAGAGTAGCTAATAAGTTAGATATTCCGTTTTATGTTGTTAATTTTAAAGATTTATTTGAGGAAAAAGTTATTCAGGATTTTAAAGATGAATATGCAAAAGCTAGAACTCCTAATCCTTGTATCATGTGTAATAGGGAGATTAAATTTGGTGCTTTCTTACAGAAAGCTAAAGAGTTAGATGCTTATTATATGGCTACTGGTCATTATGCTAAAATTGATCAAAACCAACAAGGAAGATATATAATCAGAAAAGCTATTGATGAAAGTAAAGATCAAAGTTATACATTATATAATATGACTCAGGAGCAATTGAAGCATACTCTCTTTCCTTTAGCTGAGTATAAAAAAACTCAGACTAGAGAACTAGCTAAAGAGTTTGGGTTAAGGGTTCATAATAAACCTGACAGTCAAGAGATATGCTTTGTTCCAGATGATGATTATAATAGGTTCTTAAAAGAAAATTATCCTGAGATCATTGAACCAGGGCCAATTCTTGATTTAGAAGGTAATAAATTAGGAGAACATGACGGTCTTCCTTTCTATACTATTGGACAACGAAAGGGTCTTGATTTACAAACGCATAAAAAGTGGTATGTAGTTGAGTTAGATCAAGAAAGAAATGCTGTGATTGTAGGGGATAATGAAGATGTCTTTGCTGAAAGTTTAATTGCTGATGATTTAAATTGGATTGCAATTGAAAGTTTATCTGATTCTATGAAGGTAAAAGCTAAAATTAGATATAATACATCAGCTGCTGAAGCGACTATCTATCCTTTAAAGGATAATCAGGTCAAAGTAGTATTTGACCATCCTCAAAGAGCAATTACTCCGGGACAGTCTGTTGTCTTTTATGATCAAGATATAGTTGTAGGGGGAGGATTAATTAAATAGAAAAGAGGGGATCCCCTCTTTTCTAAGGTTGTAATCTGTTTTTGAAAAAAATTATAATAAGTGCTTGACATTTTAGAAGGTAGATGTTATTCTATTAATTGTCGCTTGCAAGAAATATAGAAATTTAATCATTTCTTGACAAGTTTGAGCTAATATGTTAAATTGTTAGCAGTGCTGGTCAAGGAAGAAAAGTTTTAAATTTTTCTTGACAGATTTAGAATGGAGTGATATACTACTTGATGTTGCCGCAAAAAAAGGAAGTTTGGCGACAAAAAAGATTTCAAAAAAGTTCTTGACAAACAAGAACGAATTTGATAGTATATTAAATGTCGCTTGAGAAAGCGTCAGAAATTGAAGAAGCAATTCGGTCTTTGAAAACTAAACAATGCAATGTTTCAACTAAGCAAGAAGAGCTAGTCAAACTCGTAATTTTGTAAACAGTTTACTGTTTACATTATATAAACTTTATTTGAGAGTTTGATCCTGGCTCAGGACGAACGCTGGCGGCGTGCTTAACACATGCAAGTCGAGCGAGAAAGCTACCTTCGGGTAGTGAGTAAAGCGGCGGACGGGTGAGTAACGCGTGGGTATATACCCTTAAGTTTGGGATAACTTCTCGAAAGGGAAGCTAATACCAGATGATCTCCTTTCGGAGCAAAGGTGGCTTTTATGCTATCACTTAAGGATTGGCCCGCGTCCCATTAGCTAGTTGGTGAGATAACAGCTCACCAAGGCAACAATGGGTAGCCGACCTGAGAGGGTGATCGGCCACACTGGGACTGAGACACGGCCCAGACTCCTACGGGAGGCTGCAGTGGGGAATCTTCCGCAATGGACGCAAGTCTGACGGAGCAACGCCGCGTGAGTGAAGAAGGTCTTCGGATCGTAAAGCTCTGTCTTTAGGGAAGAATACTTTAATTGTGAATAACAGTTAGGGTTGACGGTACCTATAAAGGAAGCCCTGGCTAACTACGTGCCAGCAGCCGCGGTAATACGTAGAGGGCAAGCGTTGTCCGGAATCATTGGGCGTAAAGGGTACGCAGGCGGTCTAGTAAGTCAGAGGTGAAATCCACCGACTCAATCGGTGAACTGCCTTTGAAACTACTAGACTTGAGGATAAGGGAAGAAAGTGGAATTCCTAGTGTAGTGGTGAAATACGTAGATATTAGGAAGAACATCAATGGCGAAGGCAATTTTCTATCTTATACCTGACGCTGAGGTACGAAAGCTAGGGGAGCAAACGGGATTAGATACCCCGGTAGTCCTAGCCGTAAACGCTGGATACTAGGTGTTGGGGGTTCGACCCCCTCGGTGCCGGAGTTAACGCATTAAGTATCCCGCCTGGGGATTACGACCGCAAGGTTGAAACTCAAAGGAATTGACGGGGGCCCGCACAAGCGGCGGAGCATGTGGTTTAATTCGAAGCAACGCGAAGAACCTTACCAGAACTTGACATCCCGTGACTACCTGTGAGAGCAGGGTTTAATCTTTTGGATTACACGAAGACAGGTGGTGCATGGCTGTCGTCAGCTCGTGTCGTGAGATGTTGGGTTAAGTCCCGCAACGAGCGCAACCCCTGTCCTTAGTTGCCAGCACGTCAAGGTGGGGACTCTAAGGAGACTGCCGCGGAAAAACGCGGAGGAAGGTGGGGACGACGTCAAGTCATCATGCCCCTTATGTTCTGGGCTACACACGTGCTACAATGGTCTGTACAGAAGGAAGCGATACCGCGAGGTTTAGCAAATCCTGAAAAGCAGATCCCAGTTCGGATTGCAGGCTGCAATTCGCCTGCATGAAGCTGGAGTCGCTAGTAATCGTGGATCAGAACGCCACGGTGAATACGTTCCCGGGCCTTGTACACACCGCCCGTCACACCACCCGAGTTGGGGGCACCAGAAGTCGTCTAAGGACGCCGAAGGTGTGCCTGGTAAGGGGGGTGAAGTCGTAACAAGGTAGCCGTACCGGAAGGTGCAGCTGGATCACCTCCTTTCTAAGGAGTTATTTCAACTCTAGTCGTAGTTGGAACTTGCATTGTTTAGTTTTGAGAGACT
>NZ_JALKBY010000010.1 GCF_023223645.1 Natroniella sulfidigena
CATCTAGAAGTTTAGTCAAAAGTATGGTACAATTATTCATGATTTCATCTCCTTTGATTTCATGGATTTTGTACTGGGGAGTACGTATCCATTTAATCAAAGGAGTTTTATTTTTTCAAGAACTTTTTATAAAAAACGATGCAACGCTAGTGATCGAAAGGGTTAAATTTGAATTTTTTGAATCAGTTAATTCGGTCAATCCTAACTATAAAGAACGAGAAAAAGAATTGCTGAGGAAAGAAAAAGAGAAGATTGAGAAGTTAGGTCTTGATGTAAAAACTTCTGTCTTAGTTGGTTCACCTGCTGATAAGATAGTTGAGACTGCAGAGTCGGAAGGTGTTGATTTGATTTTAATGGCTTCACAGGGAAAAGGATATATCAAAGAGTTATTATTAGGAAGTATTACCTTCAATGTGATAAGAACTAGTAATGTTCCTGTACTAATAGAGAAACATACAGGGGTTAAAGAAAAAATTGAGGTTTTTTCTAATAATAAGTTTAAGAAGGTTTTAGTTCCAATTAATACCTCTAAACTTTCTGAAAAGTTATTTGATAAAGTTAAAAGTGCTAAAGGTACTATTAAAAATCTTGTGCTTTTATCTGTGATAGAACAAATTACTAATCAAGATAAATTGAACAAGATAAAAAAATCTACTAAAGAGCGGTTAGAAGAATTAAAAGTTCAGTTAGAAGAAGAGGAGATTAATGTTGAGACTAAAGTTAAAGTAGGTATAGCTTCTCAAAACATCTTAAAGGTTGCTCAAAAAGAAGATGTAAGTTTAATTATGATGCCTACAACAGGGGCAGGAAAACTTCGCGAGATTATGATTGGGAGTACAGCAAATGCAGTAATTAGAAACTCTAAAAGAGATCTGATGGTCTTTCCATCTGCCAGTTTATTAACTCCAACCCTTAAACAAGGTAGTCAAATGAAGTTGCTTAAAAAGAGTAATAAATTGGTCAGTGAATTGATGAGCTTTTATTTTGAATTGGGGATTAAGGAGGTTCAAGTTGATGTAGAACATAAGCCTGATGAAGTGATAACCTGTATTCAAGGTCAGAAAGAAGATCTATCTTCTGATAAGGTAGATGAGTTAGATGATTTCTTAAATACTGCGCGGGTGACTCAAGTTGAAGAGTATTATTGGGAGTTAGTAGGTGAGAGTAATCGCTCTACAGAATTATCTTTGATTGGAATGATAACTGATAAAGCAGAAATTGAATATGAAGATGATATATTGAAGGTTAAAATTTATATGAGTCATAAATAATAAACTTTATTGTGGTACGAAAGTGCCACAATAAAGTTTATTACTGTTAAGTTTAAGTTTGAGTCTAAGTAAAGAGTAAATCTCTATTTTTTAATGGTTTACTTAACCTTAAACTGAGAGTTTAACTATAAAAAATAATTTTCTTAATTAAAATAAATAAAAGCGAGGCTATTAACAGCCTCGCCTTTAACTTATTTTGCTTTGCTCATTAGATCGGTAATCTTAGTAGTAAATTCAACTGGATCTTCTGGGGTAAATCCTTCAACTAAAGAAGAAAGATTATAGAGTAATTCGCTATATTCCTGTAAAGTTTCAGCTTCTGGATCTTGATTATAGATCTCTTGTAATGTTGTAAATAGCTGATGATTAGGATTAAGCTCAAGGATTCGTTGGGCTTGACCTAAATTTTGTTCCATCTGATTGAATACTTTTTCCATAGACATACTCAATCCTTGTTGACCACTGACTAGACAGACAGCACTTGATTTTAACCTTTTACTTAAGCGAACATCATCTACTTTATCAGCTAAGTGTTCTTTAATCTTCTCTAATAATCCTTCAACCTCTTCTTCTTCCTCCGTTTCTGATTCATCTTCTAGATCTAGATCTTCTCGGAGGACAGATTTGAACTCAAAGTCTTGGTAATCACCTAAGATATTGATTACAAATTCAGCAACTTCATCAAGTAAATAAAGTACTTCTAAATCTTTATCTTGTACTAACTCCATTTGTGGTAAGTTTTCAATACTAGTTCGATCTTGACCAACTACATAATAGATGGACTCTTGTTCTTCTGGCATTCGTTCGACATATTCTGCTAGAGTTGTCTTTTCTTCTTCTAGGTGTGAAGAGGAGAAAAGTAACAGATCGACTAATTTGTCTTGTTTATCAGGATTAGAATAGATCCCACCTTTAATTGCTTTACCAAACTCCTGCCAAAACTTTTCATACTTTTCACGTTGGTTATTGAGCATCTTCTTTAGATTTCTTAGGATTACCTTTTCTGCATTCTTAGCAATTACTTTAAGTTGTTTATTGTTTTGTAACATTTCTCGTGAAATATTTAAAGAGAAATCTGGTGAATCGATCAATCCTTTAACAAATTGTAAATAATTTGGTAGTAGTTCTTGGCACTCTTCCATAATCAGATTATCTTTAGAATAGAGCTTGATACCAGTTTTAAAGTCTGGTGAAAAGAGATCATTAGGTGCTGTTTGAGGAATGAATAACAGACCTGTAAATTTGACTAGACCCTCTACTGACCAATGAATAGTCTCTAATGGTTCCTGCCAATCTGTAAAGTTTCTTTTATAAAATTCAGTATATTCTTCTTCACTAACCTCATCTTCATTCTTCTTCCAAAGCGGAGTCATACTATTTAGAGTTTGAACCTCTGTTCCTTCTTCTGTAGGAACTTCCATTGTAATAGGATATCTGACATAATTAGAATACTGCTTAACTAAGTTTTTGATTGTCTGCGGATCAGTAAAGTCTTCTTCATCTCCTTGAGCAGTAAATTCTTCTCTTAATTTGAGTTTGATTGTAGTTCCTCGTTCTTTTTTAACAGCATCTTCAATTGAATAAGTACCATCACCTGTTGATTCCCACTTGACTGCTTCTTCACCTACTGCTTTAGTAATTAATGTTACTTTTTCAGCAACCATAAATGAAGAATAAAATCCAACTCCAAATTGGCCGATTAGATCGATATTTTCTTTATCCTGTTTTAACTTTCTGAGAAACTCTTTAGTACCGGATTGAGCAATAGTACCGATATTTTCGATAACATCTTCGTAAGTCATACCGATTCCATTATCCGAGATAATAAATAGGTTATTTTCTTGATCTACTTCGAGATTGATTTCAAATTCTGAATCATCTGCGATCAACTCTGGTTCAGTCAATGCTTTGAACTTAATCTTATCAATAGCATCAGAAGCGTTAGAGATCAACTCGCGTAAAAAGATTTCTTGATTGGTATAAATAGAGTTGATCATTAGATCTAGTAGTTGTTCTGTTTGAGCTTGAAACTCTTTGGTTTCTGTTTGTTGAGTAGTCATTGTGAACTCCTCCTTTATATAACTAGTTTTTAATTTAGAATTAGATTTTAATGTTTTTGATTTTTACTAATCACTAATTACTAGTAACCAATCACTAGTAACCAATCACTAGTCACTAATCACTAGTCACTAATCACTAGTCACTAATCACTAATAACTATTTTAGCATTTAATATTTTTATTGTCAAAAAAGAGATTTTTTATAATAATTGGTTTTGTTAGTTAGAATCAAATTATTTTCTGAATATTTTGATTTAAATAAAGGGAAATAACTTCTGTCGTAGAATTAATAACAATATGAAGTTGTGTAATTATTTACATAAATATGTTGAATAAACTAAAAAAGTATTAATCAAGAATAGTTATTCTTTAGGAGGGGGAATGATGAAGTTGAATTTAAGTTTAAAACAGAAATTAATCTTTTCTATTTCATTACTGGTAGCAGTACCGTTATTGATTTACGGATGGATTACTTATAATCGTGAAGTAAATAATATTCGTACTGGGGTAATGGAGCAGGAGGAAGCTATAGTTAATCAATTAGTAGAAAGAGTTGAAGAGACGATGGTCTCTCAAATGGAATTGTTGGAGGTAACTGCAGGAATTGGTGAGGTAGTAAGTATGGAGCCAGAGCAACAGGAAGGAACTTTAGAGGATATTCAGAGAGGCAATCCAATTTTTGAGCTACTCTTTGTTCTTGATCAAGATGGTACACTGATTGCTCATGGTTCAGAATCGGAAGAAAATGAGGCTTTAATAGGAGGAGATTTTAGTGATCGAGATTATTTTCAAGCAGCGATTAAGGGAGATCACTTCTTTTCTGATTCTATGATTTCACGCCAAACAGATTTACCAACCTCTAGTCTAGCTGTTCCGATTGAAGAGGATGGTGAGCAAGTTGGAGTATTAGCAGCTACTGTCAGCTTTGCAGAGTTACAGCAGATTATTGATGATTTTAGTGAAGAGGATGAATTTGCTTATATTACTGATAGTGAAGGGACATTGGTTGCCCATCCCGATTATGAAAGGGTGTTGGCCCAAGATAATATTGGTGAAGCAAATGAGGTAGTAGCTGAAGCGTTGGAAGGAAGAAGTGGAGTTGGGGAGTATTACAATACCCAAGGGGTTGAGATGTTGGGAGCTTATGCTCCAGTTGATCAGTTAGATTGGGTTGTAGTTGCTCAGGCTACTACTGAGTCTGCTTTCAGTCAAGTTGATAATATTTTGTGGCAGACAATTTTGATTTTAGTTATTGCAATTATAATTGCAATAATTGTGGCTTTGTTTATAGCTAATAATTTTTCAAAGCCGATTCAGGAACTAGTAACTAAGATGCGGGAAGTAGGTCAAGGAAATCTAAAAGCTAGAGTTGATATTGATCGTAGTGATGAAATAGGGGAGTTAGCTGATAACTTTAATCGAATGGTAACTGAAGAGGCTGAGATTGTTGCTGATATAATTGATGTTACAGAAACACTTGCTTCTTCTGGAGAAGAGTTATCTGCTCTTGCTGAAGAAGCTAGCGGGAATGTTGAGACTACAGCAGGAAATATGCAGCAGATGTCAGCAGGAATAGAGGAAGTATCTGCTACGACAGAGAAGATAAATGATTTTGCTGAAGAGACTGCGGTTAGTGCTGAAGAAGGGCAAGTTAAGATTGAAGAGGCAGTTTCTGAGATGGAATCCATTAAAGAAACTGTAACTAAAGCAGTTGAAAGTATTAATGATTTAGGTGATAGCTCTGATCAGATCGGTCAGATTATCGAGTTGATTACTAATATAGCAGAACAGACCAACCTTTTGGCTTTAAATGCAGCAATTGAGGCAGCACGAGCAGGTGAGCATGGACAAGGTTTTGCGGTAGTGGCGGAAGAGATTCGTCAGTTAGCAGAAGAGACTACTGCTGCTACGGATAAAATTTCTGGTTTGGTTAAGCAGACCCAGTCAGAAGCTGATAATGCTATTTCAGCAGTTAAAACAGGTGCTGATGAGGTAGAGCAAGGAGAAGAGGTTATTAATCAAGCAGGAGTAGCATTTAATCAGATAGTAGAGGAGATTAATAATACGACTGCTCAACTTCAAGATACAACCGCTGTAATTCAACAGTTGGCTACAGGTAGTGATGAAGTAGTCAAGGCAACCGATGAGATAACTAAAGTAACTGATGAGGTTACTAGTTCTTCATTAGATTTGACTGAACTAGCGGAGGAGTTAAATCAATTGGTCAATAAATTTGAGATTTAAACTGTTAAAAATAAATAGAGAAACTGAAGGATATCAGTCTAGGCTGGTATCCTTTTTTAAATGAAGTCAAAAGATAGAGATTAGACTTGACAAGGGAATATTAATATATTATTATATATAATGAAAATGATTTTCATTATGCTAAAAACAGTCTGTGCTATAGGAAAATACATAACAAATTAAGATCTAAGCAATATTATTGATAATAGGAGGGAAAGCAGATGGAAAAAATCAAAGTTGGAATTGTAGGATATGGTAACTTAGGTAAAGGAGTTCAGTCTGCAGTCAAACAAAATTCAGATATAGAATTGGTAGGTGTATTTACTAGAAGGCCTGTAGATACTGTAGATGTTAATGAAGAAGGAGTCGAAGTTATAAATGTAGCTGATGCAGAAGATTATGTTGATCAGATAGATGTAATGTTATTGTGTGGTGGTTCAGCTACTGATCTTCCTGTGCAAGGGCCAAAGTTCGCTGCAATGTTCAATACGGTGGATAGCTTTGATACCCATGCTAAGATTCCAGAGTATTATGAAGAGATGAATCAGATTGCTGAAGAGAATGGGAACACTAGTGCGATCAGTATTGGTTGGGATCCAGGGCTATTCTCAATGAATAGAATGTTGGCAGGAGCTGTTCTTCCTGAAGGTAAAGGATATACTTTTTGGGGACGAGGAGTCAGCCAAGGTCACTCTGATGCGATCAGAAGAATAGATGGTGTTAAGGATGCAGTTCAATATACTATTCCGATTGATGAAGCGATTGAGAAGGTAAGAGAAGGCCAAAATCCTGAATTGACTACTAAGGAAAAACATCTAAGAGATTGTTATGTAGTAGTTGAAGAAGGAGCAGATAAAGATAAAATTGCTGAAGAGATCAAGACGATGCCTAATTATTTTGCAGATTATAAGACGACAGTCAGTTTTGTTAGTGCAGAAGAGTTAGCAGAAGATCATTCTGCAATGCCTCATGGTGGATTTGTAATTCGTAGTGGGCAGACGGGAGAAGATAAAGAGAATAATCAGATTATAGAGTTCTCTTTGAAGCTTGATAGTAACCCTGAATTTACAGCCAGTGTCTTAGTGGCATATGCACGAGCGATACATCGTTTGAATCAAGAAGGACAGACAGGGGCTAAGACAGTCTTTGATGTTCCCTTGTCCTATTTATCTGATAAATCAGCAGCAGAGTTAAGAAAAGAATTACTTTAGCAGAAATAAGACAGTATCCTTAGGGATGCTGTCTTACTTTATTAGGAAGTTATGTTTTTGAAGATTATGGATAACTTTTCTCAGTTTATGTTTATTGATTTTACTTAAACTTAGACTTAGTCTTAGACTATGGCCGAAGGCTATTTTTATTTAAGCATGGCTAGGGTTTTTAGAGATTGTTTGAATTGCTTGAATTACCTTTAAATCGAAATCAATCTGTGACTGTTCTTCGAATTCATCTAATCTAGTCATTACATCGCCTTTGGCAGTAGTAATATATTTTGCAGGAAGAGTATTGAGAGCATAAGAAGCCATATCAAATAGACATTGTTCACAGGTACAGATATTTTCAAATTCTTTTTCTGTCAATAGTTTTTCTAATTTATCTAAGACTACATCTTCAGTATGATTATGTAATTTCTCCTGCTGAATCTTATTAAATATTTCATTATTCATAGCTATCCCTCCAGTAGTTTTATTTTATTATATCATTCAAGTATTACAAAATAAACCTACCTTTGGTTTTAATTTAAAATTATTTAATTAACTTCAATCTTTAATCTGATCAATAGTTTATAAAGTCTTTCAAATAATAATCCTACTATAAACCACAATGGAGCGTAATCTAATCTAATCAACCCATCGATTGAAAGAGGTGCATGAGTATAATCCCAAGGGCGAACATTTAATGTAGTCAATAATAACCAGCCAGTAATATATTCAGCGACAAAGATAAGTACCGTATAACTCCCTCCTCGTAAGATAATTGGCCAGTCTTTAATCTTTCTATAAATCGGTTCTAAGAAGATTGCTAATCCATAGATTGGAAACATCCACAGAGAAGTCCAACTTCTTAAAACGAGATTGCCTTCTATTAAAGAATTTAATCCAGTCCAGAAGACTTCTAGACACCACCCCAGCAAACCGTAAATAACAAATCTAATAATCATATCTTTAGTATTGATAAAAGAAGAGAAGAATATGCAAACTTTTTGCAGTGGATTTTTAGTGATTATGAAGAGATGTAGAATTATAGGTTCTTTTATGATAAACTACTTATAAATACTAAACAAAAGGAGCAGATTTAGATGATCGAATTGACGGAACAATCAAATTTAAAAGAGATGAGAAAGAGTATCATTCAGTTAGCTTGGCCCGCTGTATTGCGTATGTTATTAGAAAGTATAGTAGGGACGATAGATATTATTATGGTAGGCAGTTTAGGGGCAGCTTCTTTGGCAGCAGTTGATGTCAGTAACCGGATAGTTCTTTTAGTTGTTGGTTCTTTAACAGCTTTAACGATCGGTTCTACTGCATTGGTAGCTCGTTATGTAGGGGCCAACGATCAACAAAAAGTTGATGATGTTATTTGGCAATCACTACTGATTGGGTTTTTATTACCCTTAACTTTAGTAGTGATTGGTTTTTTATTTGCAGATGATATGTTGAGATTAATGATGATCTTAATGGAAGAGGTAGATCCTGTTATTTTAGAAGAGGGAAGTACTTATATCAAGATTGTTTTTAGTTCTATGATCTTTGGTTTGCCTGTAATGGTAGTTACTGCAGTCTTACAGGGGCTTGGTGATATGAAGACTCCACTTTATATTATGTTAGCTACCAATTTGGCTAATGTAATAGGAAATTATATCTTGATCTTTGGGGTTGGAGTTTTTCCTCAGTTGGGAGTGATGGGGGCTGCACTGGGAACAGGATTTGGTAGATTGGTAGGAGCGATAGTAAGTTTTGTAGTCTTAATTAAGGGTGATACTTCGATTAGATTAAATTGGGCCAACATTAAGTGGAAACTTGACTGGAAGGTGATTAAGGAGATATTCAGTATCGGTATTCCTTCGGCAGTTGAGCAATCTATTAGACAGAGTAGTCAAATTATATATACTGCTTTGATTGCTGGATTAGGTACGTTAACAATTGCAGCTAATGCTATAATTATCAATATGTTGATGATTCCTGTGATGTTTGGGTTTGGCTTTGCTGTAGCTGCTACGACTTTAGTAGGTCAAAGCTTAGGGGCCAAAAAACATCAGCTAGCTAAGGCATATGGCAAGCAGTCGACCTATATAACGATGGTATTGATGAGTATAATATCTGTTCCAATGTTTATTTGGGCTAGACCGATCATTAAGTTATATACTGATAACCCTGAAGTAGTTATGATTGCTGAGCCAGTCTTAAGGGGTGTGATCTTCATGCAGCCGTTGTTTGCGGTGGTGATGGTTTTGAAAGGAGCCTTACGAGGAGCAGGAGATACAAAATGGACGATGTATATTACTGCTATTGGTAATTGGGGAGTTAGGTTGATTTTGAGTCTAATATTTGGCTATTATTTAGGTTATGGATTTATAGGCTTTTGGATTGGAATGGCAGGTGAGATGGTAGTAAGGGGGATCTTGTTAGTTTGGAGATATGAGTCTGATAGATGGCAGCAGGTGTATGAGTTGAAAGAAGAAAGGGAGTTAGTAGCTGATTGTTAAATAATGTGGCACTTTCGTGCCACATTATTGAGTTGACAGTGTACGGTGGATACGGTTTTTGTGATTTTCACGAAGGGTCTTGATAAAGACCCGTAGGTACAGTTTACAGTGGATAGAAAAAATCTAAGAGCTGATTTTTTCATCACGAAAGGTTCAAAGAACCTGAAGGAATAGATCAAAATCATAAAAGGCAAAAATCTCTGAAAAACCTTATATCTAAGGATTTAAAGTGGTTTTGATCTTAAGGTTTTAAGTCCTTTAACTGTACACTATACACTGTAAACTGTACACTGATATTTAGTGGCAAAGTGCCACTAAATATCAATTCAGTTCAAATTTAAGATACTCACTTACTGTTACTAATTACTACCTCAAATCTTAAATTCCTCCACGAGGGTTTGTAAATTTTGAGCCATTTTGGCCAATTCTTGAGATGAGTTAGTTACTTCATCAGACATATTCTTTATTTCTGCTGTAGCATTGTTTATTTCATTACTATTTTGTGCTATTTCGTTGGTAGCATTGGCAGTCTGTTCAATTTGATTTGAGGTTTCTGTGATTGTTTCTTGGATTTCTCTAAACTTAGCACCTGTTCTTTCCACAATCTCTTTTCCTTCTTTGGTTTTTTCTTCTACCTCAGTGACTGCTGTTAATCCTTTGCTAGATTGTTGTTGGACTTTATTGATTAGATCAGAAATGTTTTTAGTTGCCTGTGAAGTCTCTTCTGCTAATTCTCTAATTTCATCTGCGACCACTGCAAAGCCTTGTCCATGTTCATTTGCCCTAGCTGCTTCTATCGCTGCATTTAATGCTAATAAATTAGTCTGTTCGGCGATATTTGTAATTAATTCAATGATTTCTTCAATCTTTTTGGCATTGGTATCTAAATCATTGATGATAGTTACAGTTTTTTGAACTGAGGTATTAATCTCAGTGATGCTATCGACGGTAGCTTCGATATCGTTGGCCCCTGAGTCTGCTTGAAAAGTGGCTGATTCAGAGTAACTGGCTACCTCTTGAGCACTGCTTGAAATCTGTTGGATTGCTGCAGACATATTTTCAATTAAGCCATTAGTATTATCTATCGTTGCATTGCCTTCTTCTGCTGAAGCTGATAATTGCTGGCTATAAGCTGATAGATTTTGTACGCTAGTTGATAATTCCTTGATTACCTCTTTGAGATTATTGTTCATTGTATTAAAAGATCGGGCCAAAGTCCCAAATTCATCCTTGCGGTCTGTCCATTTACTATCTAATTGAGCTGAGAAATCTTTATTAGCTATCTGTTGGCTATAGTTACTGATAATAGTTAAAGGATTGGTAATGTAATTACCAATCTTAAAGCTGACAGCTAATAAAATTATTAAGGCAATCACCAATAAAATAATCAAAATATTTCTAACATTACTGATTGGTTCTTCAATAAATTCACGTGGTACTCTGGTTAATAATCTCCATTCATTGCTCTCAGGTATTTCTTGAAAGTATGTACGAGTTTGGATACCTTCATAGGTATATTCTATTGCTCCAGATTGCTGATTGAGTATTCTGTCTGCTACATCCTTAAGACCGCCTATTTCTGTTAGATTTTCTTCTAAGACCAATTCTGAATCAGGATGGGTAATAAAGAGGCCTTCACTATTAACTAAATATGAATAAGAGTCATCATGATCGACATTGATATCAGAAATAAAGTCGGTCAAGACATTTAGATTGACTGTTGCACCCATTAATCCAATTACTTCATTGTCTTCCTTGATTGGAGTAGCAATTACTGCAATTGGATTACCAGTTGAAATTGAGACTAAAGGTTCTGAAAGTACAGTTTCGCCTGCCATTACTTGTGGAAAGTAATCCCTGTCACCTACATTACCATCTTCACCAGCAGTTGCATTATATTCTCCAGTCGTATCTGCCATAAATAATACTTCATAGATATCAGAGTATTGTTGATGGCGTTCTTTTAGAAAATCTTCAGCTTGATCCCAGTCCATACTCTGAACAACAGGGGTTGCTGCATAGTCTTGTAGTTGATTTTTTTTATCTGTAAACCACTCACTGATATAGTCAGCATTTTGTTCTGTATTTTCTGTTACTGTATTGTCAATTATATTATGTATCCCATTACTGACTAGATGATTTGAGATGAGTATAATTGCTAGAAAAAGTACAACACTTACAATTGCTATGGTCAACATAAGTTTAGTGCCAATACTGTTGTTTAATTTTTCTTTAATCATTTAAAAGCCCTCCTAATTTTAGTACAACTATTATTTGAATTAAGTATGTAATAAAAAAACTTTCTACAAAACATGACAAAATCCTGCGAAAATATATACTTATAGAAGATTAATAATTTTCTAAAAAGTGATTAACAAGATATTAACTACTTAGATCTCAAAATATTTACCTGGATATTTAGACTAGTCTAAGAAAAACAAAGGTTTTAAAAGAAATGTCGGGAAGAGTTAATATAGCTTACAATGTACAGTTGATAGTTGCTGATTGAGAGTTGTTTATCTATAGAGGAGGAGCAAGAAATGAAGTTTAGAGCACATCATTTGATCTGTAGACTAGGTTTTCGAGGGTTGGGATATGATAAGCGTTTTGCTCGAGTAATGAAAGAAGTATTGGCTAGCTTTAAGCTGAATCCAGAGCTTAAATTGAAGATAGTCAAGGAAGCAGATATTCTCTGTGCTGCTTGCCCTAATAGAAAAGGGGCAGGTTGTTTTAAGGATCAAGATTCAGAGCAGGAAGCAGAGATAAAAAAGCTAGATCAGTTTGTAATCGATAAGCTTGGTTTAACAGAAGGTCAGATTTATTCATTAGCACAGCTTGAGCAGAGAATAGCCAAGCTGTTTACAGAAAGAGATTTAGAGGAGTTTTGTGGTTCCTGCCAGTGGAGGGAGTATGGTTATTGTCGGCAGGGATTGCAGGAATTAAAGGGAAAATAGCTTAAGTTTAAGGTTGAGGTTAAGGCTAAGTCAACCATTAAAAACATAATTGTTTAGGTCTTACTTAAACTTAGACTTAACCTTAAACTTAATATTTAATTCCGCCATTTACTAATTACTTTGTATCCTAAGAAAATAGTTATCACTAGCATAAGTAACCAAGGAAGTATCCTTCCGATGAAAATGATGATTAGGTGAATACTAGTAATAAATCCTTGGACTGCTTGTTGGAATGTTTCTGGCAGTCGATAATTATTAAATAATGGTGCTGGCTCGGTCAATCTCAGCCGAATTGTACTTAGGTTGATTTGATCATCATAACGTTCTAGTTGGTTTTCGATTCGTTCAATTTCAGTCCGTACCCGATTTAATTCCTTTTCAATCTCTAAGATCTCTTTAACTACTTCAGCTTCATTTAACAGTTTACGATACCTATCTTCTTGGGCGGATAGGTTTTTTTGTCGTACTTCTAGATCGATATAGTTATCAGTAACATCTTGACTGCTGATTTGCTTATCTTTCAGCTCTCCTAGCTTTTGTAAGTCGGAGATAAGTGCTGAGAAGTTATCAGCAGGAACTCGGATGGTATAAGAGTGTGATTGGCGTTGATCTCTTAGTTGTTGTTGGCGTGAATCGGATAGATACCCAGAATACTCTTCGATTAATTCTTCAACTATATCCTCACTGTCTGCTAAATCTGTAATTTCTAATTCTAGATTACCAGTGGTGATCAGTTTTCGCTCGGATTTAGTAACTGTTGCATCATTCTCAGCGATAGCATCAGTTGCTGGTTCTACGCTTTCTCTCCGGGCCAACTCCATCGACTCCCCTGGAGTCTCTACAGCAGGAGCAGAATCATTTCTACCGAAGGACGGAAGACAGCCTGTAGTAAGTAAGAGTGTAGTTAATAAGAATATGCCAAATAATAAACGGAGATGATTAGTTTTTTTTAGCATTTTGTTGCCTCCTTAGAGAATTATGGTGCTTTCAGTGTCGCAGCTATCAACCGTCAACAAAACAATAAAAGCTTTTAAGATTTTAGAGTGATAGCTGGTAACTATATTTTATCTTATTTTGGTCTGTTAAGCCAATTGAAAATTTTAGAATTCATTAGTAAAAGCAAGAATAGATAATAGTGAAGATTGAAAAACTTAATTACAATTCAGTTTAAGTTTGAGTTTGAGTCTAAGTCTAAGTAAGAGCTAAGCCCTTATGTTTCTAGTGGTTGACTTAAACTTACCTTCGGGTTTATAAAAACCCTTCGTAATAAAAACCATTTCCTCAGCCTTAAACTTAAGCTTTATATCAATAAAGTTTAATTTCAAGTATAAGTCTGCAAAAATTGTTTAATCATAAATAATAGCGTTATAATTTTTAGAAAGCAGGAGATATGATGGAACAAGAAGAAAAAGAGAAAATACGAGAAAAGATTGAGGAAAATTATAAATTTAACTTTTGGATTAATATTGGGGATGGGGCATTTTATACACTAGGTTTAGGACTGGTAGCGATTAATACAATTTTACCTTTGTTTGTTCGCCAGTTGACTGAATCGAAGTTTTTAGTAAGTCTAATTGTAGCAATTCATATGTTTGGAATTCATTTTCCACAGCTTTTTTCTGCTAAATGGATAAAAAGAGCTGAAATAAAGAAAAAGTATGTCTTGTTAATAGGTATCTTTCAGAGGTTACCTTGGTTGTTTTTAGCAGTTTTAACTTATTTATTATTTCCTGATAATCAGAGCTTATTATTGATTGCTTTTTTTATATTATGGGGATTTGAGAATATTTCTTCTGGATTGGTTGGCCCGCCATGGTTTGATATGGTCTTTAAAGTTATTCCACAAGAAAGAAGAGGGCGGTTTTTTGGATATCGAACCTTTATGAGTAGTATTTTAGAGGTTTTAGGAGCATTTGGAGCAGGATATATAATTAAATTTTTCGAATTTAGAATGGGATTTATTTTGTTATTTGCTCTAGCATTTATTAGTAAGATGATCTCTTACTTATTTTTAGTCTTTATCAAGGAGCCAGCTTATAATATTGAGCAGAAAGAAGAGGGTACTATAGAGTATCTACAACATTTGAAGGAGATTTTACAAAGTCAGAATAATTATCGCAACTATATATTAGCTGCTATTTTAGTGCAATTTATCGGTATGTCCAATGGACTATTTACAGTGGCAGGAATAGAGCGGTTGGATTTATCAGTAGAGGTAGCTAATGATTTAGTGGGGACTTTTACAATTATTTCAATTGCAAGTAAGAGTTTAACCAATATCTTATGGGGGTATGTAGGGGATAACTATGGACACAAGTTAGTTATTTTACTAGCAGCTGTCTTTAATGCTACTGGAGTATTGGTTGCTTTTTTTGCACAGCAGCGTTTTGCTTTTTATTTGGTATTTGTCTTAACTGGAATAGCATTAGGCGGAAATAGTGTTTCATTTATGACTATAATTCCTGACTTTTGTCCTGAGCTTGAAGAACGACCGCTTTATATTGGATTGACCAATACTATTGTTGGATTAACTGTAACTATTATTTCTTTATTAGGAGGATTGTTAGTTGATTTATATAATTATCGCCTTGTCTTTGCCATTACATTTGTGATGATTAGCTTAGGGGCGATCTTTTTAATGTTTAAAGTGGATGACCCTAAATATGAAAATAATTGTACAGAAAGTTAAATACTACTGATTAAAAATATTGAAACTTATAAAAAATTAATAAAAATTACTTGTATACTTTGATAATACAAAGTAATGAAGAAAAATAGTTAAAAAAGAGCAATTAAAACTTGAATAAATATTATTTTTTGATTACAATAAGAAGCAAGCTAACAAGATTATCTAAATAAATTCATTACTAGGGGGTATTGATAATAATGAGTAAAATGGAAGAGATTGTTGAAGAAGTTATTACAGGAAATGTTGATGGAGTAGCTGAGTTGGCCCAAGAATTAGTAGATGAAGGAACAAATCCAAGTGAAATCATTAAAAACGGATTAGTTGCAGGAATGGATATAGTAGGAGCTAGATTTAAGAAGAATGAAATGTTTGTACCAGAGGTCTTAATTGCTGCTAAAGCGATGCATGCAGGAATGGATATAGTTAAGCCATTATTGACCGAGGGAGAGAGTAGTTCTGCTGCAACTGTAATTATGGCTACAGTAGAAGGGGATTTACATGATATTGGTAAGAATTTAGTAGCAATGATGTTAGAAGGAGCAGGGTTTGAAGTGATTGATTTAGGAGTAGATATATCAGCAGATGAATTTGTAGAAGCAGTTAAAGAACATCAACCTGATATTATTGGTCTATCTGCATTATTAACTACGACAATGCCAGCTATGGAAGAGACTATTAAGTCCTTAGAAGAGGCAGGGGTTAGAGATCAAGTTAAGGTTATGGTTGGAGGAGCACCAGTTAGTCAAGAGTTTGCAGATGAGATCGATGCTGATGGTTATGCTGCAGATGGAAGCACTGCTACTGAAATAGCTAGAGAGTTTGTTAATTAAATAGATATAAAGTGGCGTTTTGCCACTTTATATCAGTTGACAGTGAACAGTTGACGGTTGACAGTTAAGAACATTAAGGTCATAAAATATTAAAAACATATAAAAGACTAAATATCTAAGAAGTTTAAAGTTCTAAAATTTTGAAATTAAATTGTAAACTGTAAACCGTAAACTGTCAACTACGTTGTAGTAAAAACTACAGCATAATTCTAATTGGATTTCGCTTTGAGTCTAAATGTCTATAATATAAAAAAATAAGGGGAGATAACAAAATGATAATTATTGGAGAATTAATCAATACAAGTAGAGAAGGACTAGAAGAGGCAGTAAAGAATAGAGATGTGGAATTCATTCAAGATTTAGCTAAGCAGCAAGAGGAAGCAGGGGCAGATTATATTGATGTTAACTGTGGTACTTTGCTTAAAGAGGAAGTTGAAGCTATGGAGTGGCTAGTCAAGACAGTTCAAGAGGTAGTTGATGTACCACTTTGTATTGACAGTCCAAATCCTAAAGCACTTAAGAGAGGTTTAGAGGTGCATGAAGGTAAAGCATTAGTCAATTCTATTTCTGCTGAAGAGGATAGGTTTACTGAAACTTTAGAGATACTTAAAGAGCATGATGCAAGAGTAGTGGCCTTAACAATGGATGATGAGGGAATGCCTAAAAGTGCAGAAGATAGAATTAGAGTAGGTAAAAAGTTGATTGAGGATTTAACAGCGGCAGGAATTGCTGAAGCTGATATTTTTGTTGATCCAATTATCAATCCGATTGGTACTGACCAACAGGTAGGCCAGTATATTCTAGATGCAATTGCAGAGATTGCAAATGAGTATTCAGATGTTCATATTACTTGTGGGTTGAGCAATATTTCTCATGGATTACCGCAGAGGCATTTATTAAATAGAACATTTGTAACATTAGCTATGGGTAGAGGATTAGATAGTGCTATTATAGATCCATTAGATCCAAAGATTATGGCTTTAGTAACTGCTGCTGAGACTTTATTAGGACATGATCAGTACTGTGCTAATTATATTCAAGCTTCTAAAAGTGGAAAATTAGATGTTTAAATTATATAACTTAAACTAATAAGTGAAAGATTGAAATAAAGGTAGTAGATTATCTGCTACCTTTATTGTTATTTATAATTGCAAAAAAGCTATAATTGTTTTATTCTTTAGATAGAACTTTAATTTCTTATCAGAAAAGGAGCTATTATAATATGAGTAGATTAGCCCGAGAAAAAGATACTTTAAAAAAGATGGTTAAACTATTTTGTCAAAATAATCATAGTTCACAAGAGGGGTTATGCCAGGAGTGTAATCAATTACTTAGGTATGCTATTAAGCGAGTTGACAACTGTCACTACGGTGAAGAAAAACCTGTTTGTGGAAAATGTGAGATTCATTGTTATAAATCTGAAATGAGAGAAAAAGTTATTGAAATTATGAGATATGCAGGACCTAGAATGTTATTTAAGCACCCTATATTAGCAGTCAAGCACTTGATTGATGGATTTAGGTATTAATAAATTAATAAAAGACTATTATAATTTAGCAGAATTAAATATAATAAGATTAATAGCTAATAATTAGGGGGGCAGAAGATGAATAAATCTATAGGGATTGAAAAACTTTGTCAGAAGAATGTACCATTAGCACTACACTCTTCTTATCAAATTGGAGGTAAAGCAGCTTATTTTGCTGAACCAGAAACTACAAAAGAGTTGCTTGATTTACTTAATAGTTGTAAGAAAGTTGGATTGGATTATTATCTCTTTGGCTGTGGTACTAATATTCTCTTTCCTGATCAACCTAGGGATGACAGGATATTTATTTCACTAAAGAGATATATTGAGAGTAGATTGATTAATGGCAAATTATTTCTTTCGGCTGGGATTCCTTTATCATTGATTTCATTGTTGGGGATTATAGTTGATAAATCTGATTTTCAATTTACCTATCTATTGCCTGGCTCTGTAGGAGCAGGGATTTATATTAATGCTAAATATTATGATGATCAACTTTCTGATCTAGTGGATACTATTTATTATTTTGATTTAGCTAAAGATAGATTATCCTTAGAAAAGATAGCAGTTGAAGAATGTGAATTTGATTATAAAAGTTCTATTTTTCAGGATAAGCAATGGCTGATCGTTGGTGCTGACTTTAATTTGACTGATTGTAGTCAACAAGAGCTGCAAAGAATAGATAGTTTATTAGCGAAAGTAAGAGATAAGAAATTAAACTTGTCATCATTAACAGAATTTAAATCCTTTTTTACAACAGAAATGAATAACTTGAAAGGTGAATTAGATATTGACTGTAGTTATCTACAAGAGATTGAACAATTTAGGGAAGAGAGAAATCATTTTGAATATCCTTGCTGTGGTTCAGTCTTTAAGAATAATTATTCATATGGTACTCCTACAGGAGCTTTAGTTGATCAATTAGGTTTAAAAGGAAAAAAATATGGTGGAGCAATGATTGCACCATATCATGGTAACTTTATAATCAATTATAATCAAGCCCAAACATCAGATGTTTTATATTTAATTGATTTAATTACAGATGAAATTGTTAAAAATTATGGGTTTACTCCTGAACCAGAGGTTATTATCGTTGGAAATTAAAGGTTAAGTGATGTATTAGAGTTGATTTTTGAAAATTTTAATCTTAGAAGTCAGTTGTTAAATGGTCACTTATGACCAAAATTAATAAATAAAAGATCAATAACATACTTATTAAAAACAGATCTAAACAAAAGAAAGGAGAAAGGTGATACTTTTAATTAGAAAACAGAAGCTATTTATTTTATTTGCCTGTTCTTTTATCTTAAGTGGAATTATACTCTTGACAAGAGATAAAGTAATTACTACTATACCAGCAGTTAGCTCTGATAAGCCACTATACGGAAAGAAAATTGTTATTGATCCAGGACATGGCGGGATAGATAAAGGTTCTAGCTATGAGGATATATTAGAAAAGGATTTAAATCTTAAGGTTGGTTTAGAACTGAAAAAAATATTAATTGAGCAAGGAGCAAAAGTAATTATGACTAGACAATCTGATATAGCTTTAGATGATCAAAATAGAACTTATACTAATCGACATAAACGTGATCTACAAGCACGAGTTGATATTATTAACCATAATCAACCTGATCTATTTATTAGTTTACATGTCAATTATTTTGGAAGAAAGTTTAGAATTAGAGGGCCAATTGTCTTTTATCAAGATCATAAAACTGAGAATAAAGTTTTAGCAGATAAATTACAGACAAGATTGAACTCAATTGAGTATGAAGGCGTTGAGATGCTTAATAACCCGAGTCGTAAGGGAGATTATTATATTTTAAATAATACTAAATATCCTGGTGTATTGGTTGAAATGGGCTTTATTAATAAGGAAATTGACCGTTGGCTATTGACTCATCATCAATTTCAAAAGTTATTGGCCCAACAGATTTATCGTGGAATCTTAGATTACTTATAATTTTAGGATTAGAGGATAAACTAAAAAATATTATTGGTAATCTAGGAGGAAAAATAATGGATATTATTTATCATGATGTAGGAGGTACTCATTCAGTAATAGTAGCCTCTGCAATTCATTTAAATAAATTACCCACAGATAAAAGGCCTACGAAAGAAGAAATTTTAAATTTACCTAGGTTTGATAAGGTAAACCAACAAGAACATGGACACTTACTATATCAAGGTGATGATGAGTTTGGAAATTCAGTCTATACAGTAGGGTATAAGTATTCTAGTAAAATTGCTTTACCATTGATTAAAGACACTTATAATCTGATAGGAAATGCAAATGATGATCTGTTATTAGTAGATACTAAACCAACAATTAATTATACAATGAAGATAGGTGGGTTTTTATCACGAAGTTTAGGAATAGTAGGAGTAGGAAGACCGATTGTAACTAATGGTGTTTTAAATGCCTATTCTAAAATTGTTAAGTTAGTTGTAGATGTCAAAAGAAAGTTAGAGGTAGAAACAAATCAAGGTTGATTTATTCATCTTCTATTTTGATATCTACTTCTTCTTGACTATTATTAGAAGAGAATTGAACTCTGCCAGTAGTAATTAATTTGCTTAATCTATGTTTAGTCAATATCTTTATTTTACTTCTAGTTAGTGGAATGATACAAGAAAACCCACCTAAGTCAGTCAATAAACCTGGTGTAATTAACATTGCCCCTCCAATTAGGATTAATAAGCCATCGACTAGATTATCGGTGGGCATCTTTCCTTGTTCTAAAGAAGCATTTATCTTACTAATCGTTGATGTTCCCTCTAACTTGGTTAATTTGGCCCCGATAATTCCTGTAATAGCAACTAATAAGATAGTAGAAGTTGTCCCCCACAAATGGCTTAATCTAATTAAAAGGGTTAACTCAAGTAATGGAATGACTGTAAATAATAAGATTAATTTAAGCAAGATGATCCCTCCTTAAAGAAGTATTAGTTTATTTTATTCAAGTTCATTTAAAAAGGTTTATAGTAATTTTAACCAAAATTTTTTGATGCCATGTTTACTTGTTATATGGTCACTTATGAACAGATATAAATAAAAAATAACCTAGGCTCAAATTTTTTACTGTATAAATAGATTTAAATCTATTTATACAGTAAAAAAGAGAGGATTTAACCCCTCTTCTTGATTGGTCTATATTTGAACTTAAATCAATTGTTTAGAGTTACTCGGTTTCTTCCAAAGTTAATTTTTCTTCTAATTTAGTTACTTCTTCAGCAGTAACTTCTACTTCTAGAGTTTGAGATTGATAAGTTGTACCTTCATCTTCAATATAAGCTATAATATCATAAGTACCTTCTTCTAGCCCTCGTAATCTAAAGGAGCCAACTGGTTTAATCTCACCATTTTTAGTTTCTGTTTCTTCTGTAGTGGCTACTGTAGAAATATCAGTTCCTATAGCTTCTACGATCACATCTTGATCAGTAATTGCATTTCCGTCTTCATCTGTTACTCTACCTTCTATATCACCTGAAACAACTTGATTAATAACATTAATAGCAGTAGGCTTTAATGAGAAACCTTGATTACTATTTCCTCTAGAATTTAATATTTCTCTTACATCAGCATCAAGAAGTAAACGCGTAATTGTTCCATCTTCAATAGTAAAGTTGTGATTAATTTTCAATCCAGTTTGTTCTCCACTTGGAACAAATAAACCTTCTGATTCTTGATCAAGATCTTCATTATAGACTACATTGGATTTCAGTTCTCCATCGTCAGTTAATTCATTTCCATCGGCTAAGATTAATCTGATTTGATTATAATTACCGGACTCTAACATTTTTTGTCCTAGTAATTCTTCATCAAATCTTAAATCTAATAGATTAATCCGAAATTCACCACCTTGATCATTAAAGTCATTAATAGTTTCCCAACTATGCCCATCTCTTTTAACTTGCACCTCATCTAAAGTTACATTAACCTCAGCTATTTCATTGACGGGTGCATCTGCTAAAGATAAAGCTAACTCACCGCCATTACTGCTAGAAGTACTACAACCAGCTAAAATCAAACCTAAAGCTAGAGTAATTATTAAAATTGTTATTCTTTTATCAAACATTTTATCAGCTCCTTGTAAATAATAGGGTTCATTTATTATTTTTACGTGGATTATCTTAAATTACAATAGAAAAATAATCCAATAAATTTGATTGAAATTGGAAATAATTCTTTAATTTTAGTTGAGAGTAGGATATTATATATATGTTCGAGCTTAATTGATATAAAGCTTCACTTTATATCAATAGTTTATAGTTGATAATTGATAGTGGATAGTTAAAACCATAAAACATAAAAAACACATTCTCCCTTAGTTATAAAGGCTTTAAAAGGGTTAGCTTTTAAATTTTAACTATCAATTTTAAACTATCAATTATCAATTGAAGTTACACAATATTGTAATATAATTTCAACTTTAATTGTTAATAATAAAAAAACAGAGAGGAGTTACAATCAAAATGTATAACTATACAGAAAATAAACCAGAGTTATTATCACCAGTAGGTAATCAAGAAAGTCTATTAGCAGCTATTAGTAATGGTTGTGATGCAGTGTATTTAGGAGGTAAAGCTTTTAATGCTCGCCGAAGAGCCGATAATTTTGATTTAGAGGAACTGGGAGAAGCGATTGAATATGCCCATTTAAGAGAGGTTGAGGTCTATCTGACCGTTAATACGTTATATAAGGATGATGAATTAGCAGATGTAGTTAAATTTATTAAAGAGGTTTATAAATTGGGAATAGATGCAATTATAGTTCAGGATTTGGGGTTGGCCCGGTTAGTTAATCAAGTTCTTCCTAACCTAGAGTTACATGCTAGTACTCAGTTGACAGTTCATAATTTGGAAGGAGTGAAGTACTTAGAAAGTTTAGGTTTTTCTCGAGTTGTCTTAGCTAGGGAGTTGACTTTAACTGAGATTGAGGAGATCGTTCAAAATACTGAATTAGAGATTGAGACATTTGTTCATGGAGCATTATGTGTTTCATATTCAGGTCAATGCCTGTTAAGTAGTATGATTGGAGGGCGAAGTGGTAATCGTGGTTTATGTGCTCAGCCATGTCGTTTACCTTATACTCTAGTTGACTTAGAAACTGAAGAAGTTATTAATGATGAGTTTGCTAAACAGCATCTACTCAGCCCTAAAGATATTAATACTTTAGAATTGATACCTGATTTAATTGAAGCAGGTATTTCTTCCTTTAAGATAGAAGGACGGATGAAACGTCCAGAGTATGTAGCAGTAGTAACAGAAAACTATCGTAATTACATAGATCAATATTTTAATCAGCAGGGAAATTTTGTAGTGGATAATCAAGATCAAAAAGAGGTTAAACAACTCTTTAATCGCAATGGATTTATTCCCGGTTATTACTTAGGAAAAGAGAACTTAGAGTTGATCAGTTATCAACGACCAAAAAATTGGGGAGTTAAGATTGGAGAGGTAATTGCTTATGATCAGCAGAGTATGGAATGTAGAATTAAATTGGAACGAGCTGTTAAAGAAGGGGATGGGATTGAGATTTGGACTGAAGAGGGTAGAAACCCTGGTTTAACTTTATCTGAGCCAGAAAAATTAACTGATGAATTATTGGTTGTAAAGACCAAAGGGCAGATAAAACCAGGGGATTTAGTATATCGAACTTCGCAAAAGGAATTATTAGATAGGTTACAGGAGAGTTATCAAGATTTAAATCAGCGGAAGAAGATAGAGGTCTTTGGGCATTTATCAGCTCAGTTAGATCAACCACTACAGCTTAACCTCTGGGACCAAGCAGGTCATCATGTTACTGTTAAGAGTGACTTTTATCCAGAAAGGGCTAAAAAAGAACCAGTTACAATAGAGAAGATTAAAGAACAGTTGACTAGGTTAGGTTCAACTCCTTATCAATTACTTGATTTGGGAATTGAACTCGATAAAAATATTTTTATTCCAGTATCTAAGTTAAACCAATTGCGACAACTAGCAGTGGAAAGGTTAAATGAAAAGCGATTAAAGGAATTTTTACCGACTGAGGATGACTTGGAAATTGAACTTCCTAAACTGGAGAACAAATTACCGACTAGTGATAAACCAAAATTAAGTGTTTGTTGTAATAAACGAGATCATCTAACTGAAATTGCTAGTTTATCTGAAGTAGATAGAATTTATTATGAAATTGGTAATTTAACTGATCAGGAAATTTTAACCTTAGTTGATCAAATTAAAACTGAAGTAGAAGAGTTATTTATTAAATTTCCCCGAGTTGCTCGTCAACAAGAGATGATAGAATTCAAACAAAAAGTTGAGTTATTAGAAGAAACAGCAATAGATGGTTATTTAGTTTCTCAACTAGGAATGGCAGAATTATTAACAAAGACTAACAAGAAATTAATAGCTGATTACCCACTCAATAATTTTAATAGTTATACAGTTAATCATTGGCAACAGAAAGATTATCAAACAGTAACTCTGTCACCTGAACTTAATTTGAAGGAGATAAAAGAAATAACTGCTAATAGTCAGATTGAAACTGAAGTAGTTGTCTATGGTTATTTGCCGGTCATGGTCAGTGAATATTGTCCAATTGGTGCTGTTAATAAAGGTTTTGATTCTAGGCGAGATTGTAATCAAGACTGTGTAACAAAGAGAAAATATGGTTTAATGGATCGCAAAGATTATATTTTCCCGATTACTACAGATTGTACTTGCTGTCGATCTACTATTTATAATTGTTATCCTGTTTATGTTTTAGATTACTTACCTAAAATTGTTAATACAGGATGTGAATTTTATCGTTTAGATATTAACTGGGAGGAAAAAGAAGAAGTGATCAAGATAATTAAAAACTATTATCAAAAGATTAATAATCCTGAAATGATTACTGAAGAAATGAACCTACTTAATTATAAGTTTAAGAAAGAAGGATATACTACAGGTCATTTTAACCGAGGAGTAGAATAGTTAATAGCTATTCTACTCGTATAATATTCACTTCTTATGTAGTCACTTATGAATATAAAAAATTAAAAATACCTCTCCAGTCAAGTTTTTTATTATAAAAATAGATTTAAATCTATTTTTATAATAAAAAACAAACCTTTTAGTTTGAGTTTGAAACTAAGCCAACCGTTAAAAGCATAAGGGTTTAGATTTTACTTAAACTTAAGCTTAATATCAATTATAATTTCAAACTTGCTTGAATAGCTTAGAATTAAGAATAAGAAATAGTTAAAATAAATAAGGGCGTGTAATTATGATTATGATTTTTAAAAGATGGAAGTTATATTTGACTATATTATTTATTCTTATCTTCTTCTTTTCATTACAACAATTTAAATTAGTTGAAAAAATTTTTGAAAGTGATCCACTCGCTGATAAGACTATTGTAATTGATCCAGGGCATGGGGGAATAGATGGAGGAACTAGCTACAATAACTTATTAGAAAAGGATCTTAACTTAGAAGTTGGTTTGAAATTAAGAGAGTTATTAGAAGCAAGAGATAATCTAACTGTAATTATGACTAGGAATGAAGATACTGCATTAGATCACCTTAATCAATATTCAAGAAGCAGACACCAACGTGATCTAATGGCTAGAATAGATATAGTCAATCAAGAAAAGGTTGATTTATTTATCAGCTTACATGTTGATGCTCGAACTGGTCAACCTGAAATGCAAGGGCCAACGGTTTTGTACTACCCTCGCCATAGAGAAAATCAAAAGCTAGCCGAGATATTACAGAAGTATCTTAATCAGATTGATTATCCTAATTTTAATCCTCCTTCACATCAAGCTCGCCAAAGAGATTTTTATATCCTAAAAGCTAAAAATACACCAGGAGTAATTGTTGAATTAGGATTCATTACTAATCACCTAAATAGAAAGTTATTACAACAAGATAGTTATCAACAAGCACTGGCTAAGGCAATCTATGAAGGGGTTGAAGAGTATTTTTCTAGTTTCAGCTTTTTAACGGGGAGTTTTTAACTTTAAATTAAATGGAGTTTGGAGTGTTGAGATGAAATGATCTTTATTATTAAGGGGAAATATCTAAAGTGTTTGTTAATTGTTTTAATTTTGGGGATGTTTTTTTCATTTTATAGTTATTTAACTATAACTAATGGAGAAGAAGAGGAATTATTAGTTGAGACGGTAAAAAATAATGTACCAGAAGATAAATTAATAGAAAATATAGGCTATCAAGAAGGGGTACTTTATCTTGATTTAGCAACTAAAGTTGAAGAGTTTAAAATAATAGAGCAATTTTTTCTGGTTGAATCTTTATTGACAACGTTAGCAGATCTACCACAGATAGAATATATTCAATTTTTAATTGCAGGAGAAAAGAAAAGAATTTCTCCTTATTTAAATTTAAAAAAACCGATTAAGCCACGTCACCAGCCAGCTCAGATAGCAATCGTGATTGATGATTTTGGAAATAGAGCAGAAGGAACAGAGGGAATGCTTAATCTAGAACAGAAGATAACAACTGCTATTATGCCTTTTGAAAAAAGAACCCAACAAGAGGCAAAAGAAGCGATTGCAGCTGGATTTGATGTAATTATTCATCTGCCGATGGAACCAAACAATGGAAAAAGAAGCTGGTTAGGGCCAAAGCCAATTATGACAACCTTATCCAATGAAGAGATAAAGGAAAGAATGAAGGATGCAATTGCAGATATCCCCCAAGCAATTGGTTTTAATAATCATACTGGCTCGAAGGCTACTGCTGATAAAAGGGTTGTTAAAGCAGTGCTAGAGGTTGCTAAAGAGAATGATTTAATAGCTATAGATAGTCGAACCAGTCCCGATTCAGTGATTGGGGAGCTAGGAGAGCAATTGGATGTTCCAGTATTAACAAGGGATCTCTTTCTAGATTTAGAGTCAGAGAGTAAACAGGTAGAAGAAGCAGTTTTAACTTTAGTAGGAATGGCTATTAAAGAGGGGGAAGCAATAGGAATTGGACACGTTGGCCCGCAAGGCGGAGCAAAAACTCTAGCTATATTGGAAAGATTATTACCTGAATTAGATAATAAAGGAATAGAATTTATAGGAGTTAGCGATTTAGTTGATAAATAAAATTTTTACTAACACAATTAATAACAATTACATATATTATAATGAATTTATGAAAAAGGAGGGGAATAGCATGGCCGAAAGCCAAAGAAGAAGAAGACCTGTAGTTGGTGATGAATTTGCGTTTATGCTCTTTTTGATCTTGATTTTATTAGTAGTAGGAATTTGGTAATTTATCAAAGAGGTAGTTCTCAATTAAATCTTATCACATAGGATAAAAAGGAGGAAAATAAATAGGAATTTAGTGAGAATACTCTCTCTGGCCATATTTAAGGTTAGACTTAAGTTAACTAACCCATTTTAAAAGCATAACTTCCTTGAAATAAGGGGTTGACAGTGCTCAACCCCTTATTTTTGATTTAATTTTAAAATAATAATGTGATTTTAATCATATAAGAAGGAACACTTATTCTTTATAATTAAAGAGATGATAAATACTAATAAAAGATCAAGATAATAAACGGAGGGGTAAAATGGAAGAGATGTATCAGATTAATTGTTGTCGAGGTTTAGAAGGGAATTGCTCTAATGGATTAGCTAATCTCGAAGGATTGGAAGAAAAAATTGAAGAAATGTTAGATCAACTTAATTTTACAAATAAATTAGCAGCTACAATTGTTGGCCCGCAAAGGCATCATCACCTACTTAAAATTGGAATTGCAGCCTGTCCTAATGGTTGTGCTAGACCTCAGATCAAAGATGTAGGAATTATAGCTAACAAGAAGATAAAATTTAGAGAAGGCAACTGCATTGACTGTGAAAAGTGTGTCAAGACGTGTAAAGAAGGAGCTGTTGATCTAGCTAATCAACAAATTATTTCAGAGAGGTGTCTTCAGTGTGGACAATGTGAAGCGGTCTGTCCTGTAGAAGCTTTAGAAAAAGAAAAGCAAGGTTACCAGTTATTAATTGGGGGGAAATTAGGTCGCCATCCTAGATTTGCTCAAAAGATACATTCTGATCTTATAAATGAACAAAATTTAGTATTGCTACTAGAAGATAGCTTGAAATGGTACTTAAATCAATTGGACAAGCATATGAAGTTTGGAAGTCTGTTAAGTGAAAAAGGGATGGAGCAGTTCAAAAGAGAGTTAACAAGAATAAATAATTACTAAATAAGAAATATTATAATTAATAAGGGAGGTTTATTATAGATGAAGATTAAAAAAGATGAAATCATATCTAAAGTATTGCAGAAGCATCCAGAAACAGCTGAGGTTTTTCAAGAATTTGGAATGCACTGCTTAGGATGTCCAACTGCTACAGGAGAATCTATTGAGCAAGCTGCTCAAGTTCATGGGCTTGATTTAGAAGAATTAATGTCAGCTTTAAACAAAAAGATTTAGTGATTATTAATTTAAACCCCTGAAAAGGGGTTTATTTATGTTATAATAATAAATAAAAGGGGGGATAGTTAAATGGCTGAAATCTCATTGCGAGATTATAATTACTTTTCTGAATTAACAGCTGATGAATTAGAAGAGATCCAAAACATTCTTCATATTAAAGAATATAAAGAAGGGGAAATCATCTTCTTTGAAGAAGAGCCAGGGGAGGCATTATTTTTAGTTCAAGAAGGCAGAGTAAAATTGATTAAGATGATAGAGAGTGGTGAAGAACAAATCCTTAATATTTTGAAACAAGGTAGTATGTTTGCTGAAGTTGTTTTGTTTGATGGAGGAACATATCCTGCTACTGCTATTGTCTTAGAAGATTCGATGATTGGAGTTATTAATAAAAAGGATATGATAGAGCTAATAGAAAGAATCCCCGATATTGCTTTAAAGATATTGAAGGTGATGAGTAAAAGATTAAGAAGAGCTCAAAAAATGGTTCAAAATCTAGGCTTAAGAGATACTACCAGTCGAACAGCTAGTATTTTAGTTTACTTAGTAAAAGAACATGGAATTACTGATCAGGATCAATTAGAAATAAATTTATCTTTAACTCAACAAGAATTGGCTAGTATGATTGGAACCTCACGTGAGACAGTATCTAGAGTTTTGAATAAATTTAAGACAGAAGAGTTAATTGATACTTCAAGACAGAAGATAATTATTACAGATTTAGAAGGCTTAAAAGAGTTTATTTAAGAATAATATAGTCTAAGGTTAAGTCTAAGGTTAAGTAAACAATTTAAAGACCAAAGACCTTAAAAACAAATAATTATCCATAATATGAAAGACTTAAAAGGTTAACCTTTTAAGTCTTTTTTTCTAATTTATCAATCAAGTCAAGATATTTTTGTTGTAAATTTTTGTCTTGAGCACTCTGTTCAACTACTTCACATTCTCTCTCAACTTTTTCAAGAATTTCTTGAGGAAGATTGTTCTCTGCAAATTTATAAATGGCGTTATCTTCCTTATCTATGTGGCGATAAAGCAGATCAGTATAAGCAATTGCATTGGCAATAATGTCAACTTTAGCATCATTGTTGCCTTCTTTTACAGCAGTTAGGGCTTGTTCTAAGTTGCTAATAAAGAGTCTGCCTAAGTCATGTTCAGAAAACATTCCCCTAATTGGTTCAGTAATTAGATCTTGATCTAATTTTTGTTTCATTCTTTCAAATAGGATTTCTTCTTCTTTATTATGATGATGTTGATCGGCATAATTTCTAACAAAATCTATAGCATCATAAAAACTTTGATAGTCTACTAGATCTTGATTTAAAATTTTCAAGCATAATTTTCTAATAACTTTTAAAACACGTTTGATATTGTTGTGTTCTTCAATTAATAAATCTATTGAACTCATAATTTCATTTCCTCCTGTTTAGACAGTAGTAGGCTCTAATTCCTTAAGCAGTTTTTGATGGAGTTCATCAGTGCTTGTAGCTTGGATTAGATCACCATCGACTAAAGCAAAAGGGCCAACGGCACAATCAGCACAAAGGCCTAAACAAGCCTTGACCTCTAGTTGAATATCTTCTACTTCACGCTGAATCTTCTCAGCTATTTGACCACTACCAGTTGACAAATTATTTTCACAAAATTGAACTTTCTTCATTATCTCACTCCTTTTTAATTTAGTCTAACCCTTGATAGGCTTGTTTATAAATCTTTATCAACTCCGAAATCAAAGGTCGTCTTGGATTAGCAACTGTTGATTGATCGCTATAGGCAAAGGTTGCCATATCCTCTAATTCCGCTTTAAACTCTTCTTCTTTAATACCTGCTTCTGCTAAGTTTAAAGGTACATTTAGCTCCTTCATTAAACCTTTAATAGCAGAAATTAAACTTTCAATTTCATCTCCTGTAGTATCTAGTCCTAACCAGTTAGCAATTTCCTTATATTTTTTATTAGCTTGAGGATAAGAATAATTAGGATAATGAGCTATTTTAGTTGGCATCTTTGAATTATATCTAATAACATGGGGTAATAAGATAGCATTTGCTAAACCATGAGGGATTCCAAATCTACCTCCTAAGATATGGGCCAAACTATGATTGATCCCCAAAAATGCATTAGTAAAGACAATTCCTGCTATACATGATGCATTATGCATCTTCTCTCTAGCTAAGCGATTATGTTGGCCCTTTTGATAAGCTTGAGGTAGATAATCAAAGACTAATTTAATTGCCTTTAGTGCTAATGGATCTGTATAATCAGAAGCTAAAATAGAGACATAACCTTCAATGGCATGGGTTAAGACATCTAATCCAGTATGAGCAGTTACTTGAGGGGGTAAAGTCATAGTCAATTCAGAATCAATAATTGCGATGTCTGGTGTCAACTCATAAGAAACCAAGGGGTATTTAATATTATTCTCTTTATCAGTAATTACAGTAAATGAGGTTACTTCAGATCCTGAACCACTTGTAGTTGGGATTGCGACTAACTTAGCTTGCTGTCCTAATTTAGGGAATTGATAGGTTCGTTTTTTAATATCAGCAAAGCGTAATTTTAAATCTTCAAAATCGAGCTCAGGATTTTCATAAAAGAGCCAAATGCCTTTAGCTGCATCCATAGGAGATCCTCCGCCAAGGGCAATGATTAAATCAGCCTCAAAATTCTTAACAAATTCTGTCCCTGTTAAGACGGTTTTTACAGAAGGATCAGGCTCAACGCCACTAAAGATTTTATAATCTATGCCAGCTTCTTTTAGGTGCTTAGTTACCTTCTTAACATATCCTAAATCCTTCATCACTTGGTCAGTAATAATTACAGCTTTATTTCCTTCTAAATTACGCAGTTGAAATAAAGAATTTGGTTCGAAGTAGATTTCTGAAGGGATCTTAATCCATTTACGTTCCCTTTTTCTATCTGTAATCCGTTTAATATTATATAAATGCTCTACACTGACATTATCTGTAGTTGAATTTCCACCATAAGTACCACAGCCTAAGGTTAGAGATGGTGTTAAATGATTATAAAGATCTCCAATTGCTCCAAAAGTGGTAGGGGTGTTGATCAATAATCTACCGACTTGTAATTGCTTACTAAACTGATCGATTATTTGTTGATCAGTAGAATGAATAGCTGCAGTATGACCTAAGCCTTCAAATTCAGTAACTGCAATTGCCTGCTTGATTCCTTCTTGATAATCTTTGACCTGCATTAAGCCAAGAATAGGGCTTAACTTTTCACGGGAGAGAGGATAATTAGGGCCAATACCTTCTAGTGGTGCTACTAGCAAACTTGTATTAGAAGGGACTTCAATTTCTGCCATTTGAGCAATATCCGTAGCACTTTTTCCAACCGTAGCTGGATTCATAGCATGGGTTTTAGGATCAATAGCTACTTGTTCTAATTTCTTACTTTCTTTAGGACTTAAAATATAAGCATGGTATTTTGTCAATAACTGTTTAGTCTCTTCCATTATTTTTTGATCCACAAGTAAGGTCTGCTCAGAAGCACAAACAGTCCCATGGTCAAAGGTCTTGCTCATTACAATATCATTAATCGCTTGTTTTAAATCACAACTTTCTTCTAGATAAGCAGGAACATTACCCGGGCCAACACCAATGGCAGGAGTACCAGAACTATAAGCTGCTTTGACCATCTTAGTTCCACCTGTAGCTAAGACTAGACTTACGTCACTGTGGTTCATTAAGCTATTAGCTGCTTCAATTGAAGGAGGATCGATCCATTGAATACAACCTTTTGGAGCCCCAGCGTTGAGTGCAGCTTGTTCTAAAATCTTTGCAGCTTTTACACAGCAGGTTTGAGCTTTAGGATGAAAACTGAAGATAATAGGATTTCCTGCTTTAAGGGAAATTAATATTTTATACATTGTTGTTGAAGTAGGGTTGGTCATTGGAACAAGTGCAGCAATAATTCCTACTGGTTCAGCCACTTCAATTAAATTTTCTTCTGGAATTTCTTTAATTACTCCTACAGTTTTTTTATCTTTGATATCATTATAAATATTTTCGATTGCATATATATTCTTCACAATTTTATCTTCATAAAGTCCCATAGCCGTATCTTTAACAGATAATTTAGCTAGATTCATATGATTTTCAAGGCCTGCTAGAGCCATTTGACGAACTATTTGATCAATTTCAGTTTGATTTAACTGTGCTAATTGAGCTTCTGCTTCTTTAGCTGTATCAATTAGATTGATAATCTTTTCTTCAACTTGTGATTTATCTGTGATTTTGATCTCCCCCTGACATTAACCTTTAGATTTAGTATCGAAAAGTAAGGGTTAGATTATTCTTGGTAAGTTTTGATATATAGCTTAACTTTTAAAATTACAATCTTAAAACATAAAACCTAAAATCAATTTCGAGGTGGCTAAAAACCAGCCTTTCCTCGACTAACTTTTTTTACTGTAAAAAAAGTCAGGAAAAAAAGCTAAAAAACCAAAGGAAAATTAAACTCGCTACCCGAGCTAACTCTTTACTTCAAGCTAATCTTACTACCTAATATTTGAAATTAATTACTATTAAGTAAATTAATTGCATAATCTATGCTCAGCTCAAACAAAATTTTCCTGAAACCTAATTAGAACCCTAAAGATCAAAATCAATCTAACCTGTAGATATATAGGTTTTTCAGAGATCTTATTTTTTCAAGGTTTTGACCTTTAATTGTACATTGTACATTGTCAACTGTACATTATTTTGTGGCACTTTTGTGCCACAAAATTGTAATAAAGCACAACTTAAAAAAACAAAAAGCCCCCTCTAAGGGAACTTTTTGTTTTACTAGTTAAATACCAAGTTCTTCTCTTTTCTTCATAATATGAGCTTCGATTCCATCGGCAGCTTCTTGAGGATTATTCCCTAAGGCAACCTTTCCTCCTGTCAAATCTTCTAAATCATCAGTCAGTAATTTAACCAACTTTGGCCCGCCGGCGACTGGGGGAGTAGGAGATAGGTGAGTGTATAATCCATATGCTAAGGCAAACATAGCATCGATAGTTGCTTTTTGCTCTAGATATTGAGGTGCTGTTACTGCTACCGGTAATTGGGCAGTATCTACCTCTAAGAAGTTAGCAAGTTCAGTTACTAACATTGAAATTCTTCCAGTATCAGTACAGGTTCCAAAGCTAAGGACTGGTGGAATATTGAGTTGCTCACAGACAGCTCTTAATCCATCACCAGCTTGTTCCATTGCTTTAAGATCAGCTAAACCGGCTACTTCTAATCCATGATTACCACATCCACCACTGACAATTAATATATCTCGTTTAATTAACTCTTTTGCTAAATTGACTGTCATGTAATCATGTGGTCCATTGGCTAAGCTGGTACAATTGACCAATCCTACAACCCCTTTAATGCTACCTGCTTTAAGAACATCGACTAAAGGATCTAGTTTACCTCCTAAAGCATTAACAACTGCTTCAGTAGAAAAACCTGAAATAGCTTTTTGAATTCTTTGAGGTACATGTGGAGTTACATTCTCGCTTCGTTGTTTAAAGTTCTCGATTCCCATATCAATCAATTTTTGAGCAGTATCTGCTACTTCTGTAGGTTTATAGTCATAATTATCTTCTACTCCTGGAATTCTTACTAGATCATTAACCGAAACGAGTTTGACCTGATATTTCTCTTCGTAAGGTTTTAAATTAGGAGGGGAACAGTTTTCATCCATAGCAAAGATATCTACTGCACCGGTGGCTAGAACAGGTTCAATTGCTAACCAGTTACCGATTAGTCCCCTAAAGACTTCATCTATTTCAAAGCGTTGTAGAAGTTCTTGTCCAGTTTCAATCGATCCAATGATCCTAATACCCTTTGCTCCAGCATCCTTAGCTTTCTGTTGGATTTGAGGATCACGAGCAGCATAAATAGTAGCAACTGCTGTCCACGGTTCATGTCCATTAAACATGATATTTACATAATCAGGATCCAAAATTCCCATGTCTGTATCGACTTCATGAGGAGTAGGAGTACCAAAGAGGATATCTTGTACCATCTCTAATCCTAATTGGGCCCCATAAATTGTAGCAATTCCTGCTCTTAGTGCCTTTTTTGCCATTGAGACATGGTCTCCATCGACATTTGTTAAGCAACTAGCAGTAGCATCTTTGATTTCATGCATTACTCCTGCAGGATAGATGGCTAAGTCTTGCCATACTTGTTTACGGGGCTCGGGAGCAAAGATTTCGACCATTGCAGGAGGATCATCATAATCACTGCTTAATTGATCGATTAAAAAGTCTGCTAATTGAATAGCAACTTCTTCTTTACTTTGGGAAGTATCGACTCCTACAGCTTCTGCCATCCAATTTAATTTCTCTTCATCGGTAATTCCGAAAGGAGTCTTTCCTTCTGCAGTAGATTTAAGAGTTCTAAAAGCATTATAGGCATGATGAGCATAAGTACTGGTTCCCATAATATTTCTAAGCAACATATTACGCATTGCCATTGCATCGGGATCAATTCCACAGTCACCAAGGTCTGCTCCTACTTTTTCTGAGATTCGGCACGGACCATTTGTACATAATTGACAACTTACTCCATCACTACAGAATCCACAGCGGATCTTCTCTTGAGGATCAAAACGATCGAAGACATTGCTTAGTCCATCTTGATGGATCTTTTCATACATTTCATTAACTGTCTCATGAACACTAACCTTACCATCAGTTAATTCTTCAATACCTGGTATTGATTTGGCCATTAATCTACCTCCTTGATTGTGTTAAAAGCTAACTTTAGTATTTAAAATAAATTGAAAAATTATGCACTTTTTACTATAATAAATAAAACCCAGGGTTTTCCCCTGGGTTATTTGTTCTTTGAAAGAAGGTTACTTTTTAATCATTCGCCTGAGCAGATAAATTCCTGTAACTGCTAGGGCTTTAGTGTAGAGTGGTTTTGAAGTTTGGGGCTTTCTATTAAAGATTTTATCTAGAAAGCCCTGTCTGCGATTGAATAAACTCCTAAAACGCATTTTTATTCCTCCTCTCAAAGTCATAATTATTATTAGCTTAATTTAGATAAAGTATTCTAATAATTAATTGATGTGATTTAAATCAATTTCAAATTGTCTGATTTAGATTATAATATTAAGTAATAAGACTTATACTAAACCTTAATAATATGGATTAATAATCGAAATAAGGAGTGGAAGAATGAGTTTAAGATTAGGTGAAATTCATTATTGGCTTTATAGACAGATTAAGATTATTGAAGAGCGTGAAGTAAAATTAATAACTGCTTTTAAAGAACGTTATGGTGAACAAGAGGTTGGTAAGCTAGCAAAGGAGTTGCGGGCAGAGTATGGAGAGTTGAAATCTGAAGAGCCATTAGAAGATTTGATCGGAGATGAACATATTCATCCTTGGCTAGAAGGTGCAATTACCACTGCTCAGATTAGAGAAGCAGTCTGTGTTAAGAGGTTGCTTGAAGAGTTTTCTAATGAAACCCTCTTACGAAAAGTATATTATAATCAAGGGCGAGAGTTGGCCCGGAAAGTTTGGCAGAAAAATGAAGAAAATAATTTAGAATTAACTTTTAGGGCATTAAAAAATAATTTTTTGGAAAGAATGCCTTGTGATCAATTGTCAACCATTCTTGTAAAAGAAGAAGATAAAATTGTCTGGCGTCATGATTCAAGGTTACATACTGAATTTTGGAGTCAAACTGATGTTTCAATCAAATTAATGCATCAATTATATCAAATTTGGATAGAAGGTTTTATAGAAGCAATTAATCCATCAATTAACTATCAACGCCAGATTGAAAAGGAGTATTATGATGATATTTTTGTTCTGGAGGAGGAAGAATAATGAAGTTCTATCAAGAATTTAGTCGCTATTATGATTTCATCTTTCCTTTCAAAGAGGTTAAATTAAACTTTTTGCAAGAAAAATTACCTGCGAAAGGAAGGTTGTTAGATCTTGCTACAGGTACGGGGACTTATCCAATAGCTTTAGCTGGGCAAGGGTATCAAATATCAGCAATTGATTTAAGTGAGCAGATGATTAATATTGCTAATAAAAAGGCGGAACAAGAAGGGGTCAATATTGATTTTCAGAATGCAGATATGAAAGAAATTGATCAGTTATATTCTAACGAAGATTTTGATTTGATTAGTTGTATTGGAAATTCTTTAGTTCACTTGGATGGAATAAAGGAGCTTACAGAGGTTATCACTAAGATTTATTCATTACTGAAAGAGGAAGGAACTTTTGCTTTACAGATTGTTAATTATGATCGTATTTTAGCTAAAAACATTACAGAGTTGCCTACTATTGAAGCAGAAAATGGTGTAAAATTGACTAGGAAATATGAACTCCAAGAAGGAAGGGTTGAATTTAAGACTACTTTAAAGACAGATGAAGGTGAATTTAATAATTCAGTCTTGTTGTATCCTTTAACTAGTGATAAGTTAAAAGAGATATTATTTGAAGTTGGTTTTGAAGAAGTAAGGTTATATGGTAGTTTTCAACTTGATGATTATAAACCGTTAGAATCTTTTCCATTAGTTGTTAGAGCAGAAAAATAGATTGATTCACCCCGTCTTTACATAGATGGGGTGAATTTTTTGAAAGTTTATAGGCTTAAATTACTTCTGGCATCTATTTTCATTGTAATATCATCTTTATCTATCTTTAGAGATGAATTCATTTGGAAGATGGGCCAAAGTGATTTTAATTCTGTAGTTCCAGCAATTATGAGTTGCTGATTATTAATTTTAGGTTTACTTAGATTACATTTGGTTTTGGAATTGAATAATTTCCAACATAATGGAGTCAACTTAATATGTTTATCTTCAATGATGAAGATGTTAATTAATTCTAATAATTTAAGTTGTTCAAGGTTGGAGTGATGATAATCAACTTGTTTAATGAAGAAGTTGAAAGGGATTTGTTGCTGTAATGGATAATAACTCAAGACAGCGATAGTATTTCTTAACTTTTGAGCATATCGAGGAAAGAATGTTTCAATTCCAGTTAATATTTTTTGTTTATATGAAGTATCAAGCCACTTATCAATATTATCTTTTACGGTATAGTTTGATTTTTCCAAAAGTTGATTCTGTGCTGAATATTGTTTAAGATAGTTAAATAATTTTGAATTGGAGATGGAACTTTGATTAAGTTTATTGATGAAAGCTTGTAATTTATCTTTATTTGAATCATCTGAAATATGAATATGACCTAGAAAAAGCAATAAGTAATGAAAAAATGAAGGTGTACATTTAATTCTTACCTCAGGAGCTTCTGAGTAAGATTCTTGTTTAGTAGTTTTAGTTTCAGTAGGATTAGATTCTGAAACTGTCTTTTGCGGTTGGTCATCTGAAAAAAGGTCTATTAAGATTTTTTTGATCTCGTAGGGAAAATAACAAAAATTATTCTGTTCATAAATTAAACCTAATTCTATTAATCTTTGATAAGTAGAAAGTTGTAAACTCTCTTTATTAATTGGCTCAGTTGAAAGCAACCTTTTTATAGTAGATAGAGTTTTGGGTTTCAATTCTTTTTTGATGAACTCTTTAAGATAAACAGGGTCAGATAATTTTTGCTTTATCTCTTTACTAACCCATGCTTTTGAAAAATTAGGGTTATAATAAATATGGTGTTGGGTTGCAACTTGGCTTAAATCCTCTTTATCCTTCTTTTTTAAACACTCTATTAAGTGCATTAAAATCCTCCCTTCTAGTTAAAATTTAAAGTTAAATGGTTAGTTGAAGATAATTGACTTATTACTAGTAATTATACTATAATTATTATATGATACTTAATACTAAGAAAATTAATAATTATTTCATTTAATTAATTTATTTGGTTTAATTAATAATAAAATGAATCAATGTGAGAGGGAGTAGTGGTCTTATTATGGATTTATCAATTGAAAATAAAATTGTTCGTTATAATAGGGGTGAGATTGAAGAATTAGATGATTTTTTAATTAGAGAATATGCTTTAACTATATTTTTAAATGAGAAAGAGTTTCTTACGTTATTATGTTCACCACAAAGCCTTAATTATTTGACTGTTGGATTTTTAGTTTCAGAAGGTTTATTAAAAAAACCTGAAGAAATAAAAGAAATAGAGGTTGCTGCAGAAGATGGAGTTGTTAGAGTAGAAACCAATAAAAAGTTAGATATGAGAGAAAAATTACATGGGAAGAGAACTTTGACTACTGGTTGTGGTAAAGGAACTGTTTTTTATAATGTATTAGATTCTTTAGGAACTAAAAAGCTTAATAAAGATAATCTAAAAATTGGTGCTGAAGAGGTTTTAACTTTAATCAAAAAGATGAGTCGGCAATCTGAACTCTTTAAACAAACTGGTGGAGTACATAGCTGTTGTTTGGCAAAGCAAGAAGAAATTCTTATTTTTCATGAAGATGTAGGGCGACATAACGCAGTAGATAAAGTTATTGGTGAGGCCTTTATGAAAGGAAATGATCTACAAGATAAGATATTACTAACTAGTGGAAGGATCTCTTCAGAAATGCTACTTAAGGCTGCTAAGCAAGAAATTCCAATTGTAGCTTCTAGGTCTGCACCTACAAATTTAACAGTCAAGATTGCTGAAGAGTTGAATTTGACTGTGATCGGTTTTGCAAGAGGAAGGAGATTAAATGTCTATACTCATTCTGATAGGATAGATTTTAATGAATAGTGATTAGTAAAGAGATTAAAACTTTCAATATAAAAATTGAAGGTTTTTTGTCATTAAGGAAATTATGTTTTTTAGAGGTTTGGACTTAAACTGAGTTACCGGAGGTAACTTTTTTAATTGGGTTCAAGTATAGCCCTTGATTTATTATAGTATATATTAAGTAATTAATGTATACTGGGGGATGAAATTGAAAGATAAATTAATGCGATTAATTAGAAGTGTTAGTTGGGTTTTATTAGTATTATTTTTGCTGTTGGGAAGAGTGAATTTTTTATTAGGAAATCTAGTTGTGATTTGTATGTTGGCCCCATTATTTACTTCTGCTATAACAGGAAGAAGGGTCTGGTGTGGCTTTTTTTGTCCACGGGGTAGCTTATATGACAACTTAATAGAAAAGGTCAGTTTACGGCGAAAAATACCTTCTATTTTTAAAAAATCATATTTTAAAGTTGGTTTTTTAGGATTATTGATGGGGAATTTATTGCTAGCAATTTATTTAGCTGCGGGAGATTGGGTACAGATTGGCTTTATTTTTTATCGCTTGATCTTAGCCACTACATTATTTGGAATTTTGTTGGGATTGGTTTTTAAGGAGAGAATTTGGTGTGCTTTTTGTCCAATGGGTTTATTATCAAACTTAATGATTAAGATTAAAACTAAAGTTTTAAGGGGTTAAAAAAGTAGAAATTTTGTTTTTATTCAAACTCAACCTTAGCCTTAAACTTAATTAATTATTTATCTCCTTTTGGTTAATAATATAAACGATAAAGAAGGATTAGTAATAATTGACTAAAGGAGGATTTGATGAGGACAAAGGTACGGATTCATTATGACAATAAAAATAATTTTAGAAATCCAGTCCTATGGGCGTGGCTGGATGGAACGGGGCGATTTGAAAAAAAGGTCTATCCTGATGGTAGGGATGATTATGGATTTTATTATGATTTAGTAGTTAATAGGGCCAACTTTAATTTTAAATTCAAGGATGAGTTAGGTGATCATACGATCTGGGAAGATGAACGAAACAACCGCTTTTATAATGCTGGATTAGGGGGGGAGATTTGGTGTAAAGCAGGCTGGCATAATGTCTATAATGTCAGACCAGCAGAGCCTGTAGGGCATATTAAAGATGCATATCAAGAGATTAAAGATTTAATTCCTCAAGAAAATTTTTATCTGCCAGGTACAGATGTATCGAAATTTAAGACTCCTTCTTTATTAGGAGCTCATAAATTAACTGATGGTTCAGTCAGTTTTGCTCTCTTTCACCCGCGAGCAGGTCGAGTTTATTTAGGATCTAATCTTAATAAGTTTCAAACACCTGGCAATTGTCCTGCTTGTGCTGATGAAGAAGACTCATTTATTGAGCTTGATTTATATAAAGGTTATTATAATCAACCGAATATTTGGTGGACAAGGGTGCCAGCTGAGCGAATCGATTCTGAAGTTTCGGAGATTGAATATAAATTCTTTGTTCAAGGTGGAATCGGGGGAAATCAAAGATGGGCTTGGGATCCTTATACTAGAGTTTATAGTGATAACTACCAACGAGAAAATTGTGTAGTTGCAGATCCGACCAACTTTGAATGGACAGATGATGATTGGGAAACGCCTGATATTAGTGAATTGATTATTTATGAATTGAATGTTTATGGATTTACAGATGAAGATTCTGATCTTTCTATAGAAGAGCAGAGTACATTTAAAGGAGTTATTCGTAGAATTGAGGAGGGTTATTTTGATGATTTAGGAGTTACTGCTTTAGCTTTAATGCCAACTTCTGAATCTTGGAGCCATTTTGGTTTGGGATATGATCCATGTAGCTTTATGTCAATCGAGAAGGACTTTGGTGATTTAGATGATTTTAGAGAGTTAGTTGATACTGCTCACAATCATGGATTGGCAGTAATTGTCGATCAAGTCTTTAACCATACATCTAATCAATTTAACCCTTTATGGGATCTAATTGATGATGGTTCAGGGCCAGGTGGTCTTTATTTTTCTGGGAGTACTAAGTGGGGTAATCGAGTTGCTACAGGTATACCAGAAGTTGACAATATGTTGATTGATTCTTGCAAATTATTTATTGAAGAATATCATGTGGATGGATTTAGGTTTGATGCTACCCATAGCAATTATTTAGATCATCAATTATTATATGAGATTCAAGATGAAATTAGGGATAGTGGATTTAAACCTGATACAATTTTAATTGCTGAAAACTTACCAAATGAACCAGATTTAAATTTTGAAGGGTATAATGGTTATGCACAATGGAGTGATATGTTCCATGATAAGATTAAAGCATTATTAAGGGAAGGGGTTTATAGAGATTGGTGCTATAATACACCACAAGGTTTAGGGGATATCTTTTATTTTTCCAAAAATAGATTTGCTGATCATACAAATAATGTGATTAATTATAGTGAAAGCCATGATGAACCGAGTGTTAAGTTTGAAATTGAGACTAATGAAATAACTGATTGTGATGTTAAGGATAAAAAAGCTAAACTGGCCATGATGGCCACTATGACTGCGTTAGGTCAGCCAATGCTTTATATGGGCCAAGAGTTTGGGGTCAATCGAGATGCCAATAATATTGATCTTAATAAAGTCAGCCCTGATCCTAATTGTCCAGAATTTGAGTATAATCAATTCTTTGATTGGACGCAGAGATTGATTAATCTGCGCAGAAAGTATGGAGCTTTAAAGATTTCTGGAGACAATCCAATTGAGACTGGTGAATTTAATTGGATGTTAGGGCCATGGTTACCTCCAGAGCAAGGAAAGAACAGACGATTGATCGGTTGGAGAACGAAGGATAAAAACAATAACGATGAGATGTTGATTCTGCTTAACTTTGAAGGGGAAGAGATTAAAGTAGAATTAAAGTTTGATTTTGAAGGAAAGTGGGGTAAGCTTGCTGATCTTGATCAGGTAAATGATTTTTCTGCTGAAGATGAAGTTGGCCCGATGGATACATTAATTATAGGAGAAAATAAAAAGGTTGATTTTAATCTGCCACCATATAGTGGTTTTATTTATAAGAAGATTTAGAAATAAAGTGGTATAAGATACCCAGTCTATTATAGACTGGGTATCTTATTTATCATTACTGAGTTGCTGGAGGCAACTTTTTTATTCTTCTATTATCTTGTTTTTTAAGCTACCGATCTCTTCTATTTTAATTTCAAGTTGATCACCAGGGTTTATTTTAGTTACTCCTGGTGTGCCAGTAGTAACTACATCACCGGCTCTAAGAGTCATGATTTTAGAAATGAAGCTGATAATCTCTGGAATCTTAAAGATCATTTGGGACGTATTGGAGTCTTGTTTCAATTTGCCATTGATAAATGATTGAATCTTAAGTGAGCTAGGGTCGATATCTGTTACAATTGTTGGCCCTAAAGGTGCAAAACCATCGAAAGACTTACCCCGAGTAAACATTCCATCTTTGGCTATTAAATCAATAGCAGTTAGATCATTAAAGCATGTATATCCTAGGATATGTTGATCTACTTCAGATTCTTTGATGTTTCTAACAGTATCTTTAATAACCACTGCTAATTCTGGTTCAAAATGTACTTCATTAGCCATTTGAGGATAGGTTATATCTTGGTTAGGGCCAACGACAGCAGTTTCTGGTTTAAGAAAAGTAAGTGGTTCATCGGGTATTTTAACCCCTACTTTTTTATTTTCTTTTTTCTTGCGATTTTGTTTAGCATTGTCTTTGTAATTGATTCCTACACAAACAATTTTGCTAGGTTTACAGGGAGCTAATAACTCTACTTCAGATAGTTGATAATGTTGATCAATTAAATCATACTCTTCAGTTATTTGGCCCTCGATAGCATGAATTTCTTCATTTTTTAGTAGTCCATATGATACGGAACCTTGATATTTAAAAAGTACAAACTTCATTAGTTTCTCCTCCTTAATAATTTATTAAGTATATTGTTAAATTTCTTAAAGTAATTTATGTTGTGGAAGATAAGGAATATTATTATTATAACAGCTACTTTTGAATTATTAAACAAATTTATTGGAATTTATCAAATATATATCGCTACAAGCAGGAAATATACTATAAATCGTTAAATAATTGAATAAGCTAGCAAATAAATTCTAGATAAAGGGGTACATAATGAAGAAATTATTTTTCTTAGTGCTAATTATTCTTTTATTTGTCACTCCAACTTTAGCAAGTGGGAGTATTACTAGAAATAACTCTGAGCCAGCTAATTTGGTTATTTATCAATCAAATCGCTGGTCGCCAATGGCAAAATGGGATTTAACTAATCTTAGTTTACCACAAGAAGCTACTATTAGTAAACTAAAAGTGGAATGGGATATTTTTACTAATTTATCTACTCAAGAATATACGGGATTAACAGTAGTAGTTTCCAATCAAAAGAAAGAGGTAGAGTTGAATATTGATCAGTTTGTAGCTGAGGGAACTACTACAGCTTTCAACGGAGCATCTATTGAGCAAGAATGGTCGATACGTTATTATGTTGAAGAGTTAAAGTATGAAGGCAATTATTTTGCTTTAACACCAACGTTAAAGATTTATTATGAAGTGGATTAAAAAATCAATGTACAGTTGATAATGTACAATTTACAGTGGATACGGTTTTTGATTGTTTTGAATTTAGGCTTTTAATGGTTTTCCTTCGGGTTCTTTGAACCCTTCGTGATGAAAAAATTCGCTCTTAGATTTTTTTCTATCCTTACGGGTCTTTATCAAGACCCTCCATGAAACCCCTACAGGGCTTATCAGCCCTTTCGTGAAAATCATAGAAATCATATCCACAAAGATCGTATCTACTGTCAACTGTAAACCGTAAACTGTACACTATAAATTAGGAGGTTTTCTAAATGCAAGAAAAGGATGACTTAATTTTTGCTTTAGATATTGGAACTAGAACGGTGGTTGGTGTTCTATTAGAACCTACTGCTGATGATAGATTAATTGTGAAAGCATCTGAAGTAATTGAACATAAAAATAGATCAATGATTGATGGTCAAATACATAATGTAGAAGAGGTTGCTACACAAGTAGAAAAGATTAAAACAAGTTTAGAAAGAAAATGTGATACCACTTTAAATAAGGTTGGAATTGCTGCTGCAGGACGTGCTCTAAAGACGGTGACTGGTCATTGTCAATTAGAATTTGATAATAAACGAGAAGTAACTACTAGTGATGTGCAAACTTTAGAATTTTCTGCTGTTCAAAATGCTCAAGAGAAGTTAGTTAGTAAAGGTGATCAAGCTGAAGGTTATCATTTTGTAGGTTATACTTTATTACAGAATATGTTAGATGGAATGAAGCTTGGTAATCTAGTAGGGCAGAGTGGTAAAAAGATAGAAGTTGACTTGATAGCTACTTTTCTGCCACGGATAGTAATTGATTCTTTATTGACTGTCATTCGTCAAGCAGATTTAGAAGTAGATCATTTAACTTTAGAGCCGATTGCTGCTTCTAATCTAATTGTACCCCGGCGGATGTATAACTTCAATTTGGCGTTAGTAGATATTGGGGCAGGAACTTCAGATATTGCTATAACTAAAGAAGGGTCGATTATTGGTTATGCCATGGTTCCAGTAGCAGGAGATGAGATTACTGAAGCTATCTGTCAAAGCTATATGCTTGATTATCATAAAGCTGAAGAGATTAAAAGGAAGCTACTCGTAGAAGATAAAGTAGAGATAAAAGACATCTTAGATCAAGTAACAACAGTCGCCACTAGTAGTGTTATTAAGATGATAGAAGATGAAGTAGAGAGTTTGGCCCAGCAGATTGCTGATGAGATATTAAGTTTAAATCAACAACAACCTCAGGCAGTTATTTGTATTGGAGGAGGGAGTTTAACTCCATTATTGAAAGAAAAGCTGGCTAAAAAATTAGAGTTGCCCGTAAATAGAGTAGGGGTTAAGGATTGTCAAGAAGTTAATGAAATTGAAGGAACAATTGATGGAGTGACAGAGACACAGTCAATAACTCCTTTTGGGATTGGGATTACTTGTTATAAAAATAATAAACAAGTTAATTTTATAGATATAGAGGTTAATGGAGATCTAATTCACTTATTTACTTTAAGAAAACCTAAGGTATCTGATGCACTTTTAGCAGCAGAAATTGATATTACAGCTTTAAAACCAAATCCTGGACTAGCTATTTCAGTAGAGGTTAATGGTGATTTAAAGGTGATTAGAGGTTCATTAGGAACAGCTGGACGGCTCTTAGTCAATGGAACAGAAGCAGAGCTTGAAGATGAAATCAGTCATGGCGATCAGTTAACAGTTGAATTAGGTGAACAAGGTGAAAATGCGTATGGCGTGATAGCAGATGTAGTTCCTGAATTACCAAGTCGTAAGATATATATTAATGAAACAGAAGTTGTTTTAGAACCGATTTATTATATGAATGAGAAACCAGTCAGTGCAGATACGGAGCTTAAAGATCGGGCCAACATTACTTATACACTACCTCAGACTGTCAAAGAGGTGGTTGAACAAATCTTAGAGTTTCCTGTTGAGCAGATAAAAAAAAGAAAGATCAGTTATACTTTCAATGGAGCAGAAAGGGAATATCAGTACCAAAATTATCGTATTTTGCTCAATGGGAAGGAAGTTTCATTAGATCAGGAAGTGGATAGTGGAGATCATTTGAGCTTTGAAGAAGTTAATAAGAGTGATCTAAAGATTAAAGATCTTTTAGATGAGGTAAAAGTTAATAGTACAATTAATGTTACTTTCAATAATCAGCCAGTTGAAGTACCACTTGTTGATTTTCAGCTATTAAAGAATGGCAAAACGGCTCAGTTGGAGGATCAAATCTTTACTGGTGATGAGATCGTTTATCAACCAGGCACTGTACAATTAAATCAGTTATTAAGCCATATTAATTATGAACTTCCTACTAATATCAATGGAAGGTTGATCATTGAGAAGAATGGTCAAGCTGCCCAATTGATTGAACCTTTAGAAGATGGAGATCAGGTTAAGATTTATGTTGAAGATAAAAGGTCAGATATAAAAGTAGAAGATAGTATGAAGAAAAAGAAGAAAGAAGGAAATTCTTTAGAAAGGTTACAACAAAGATTGCAAATTAAATTATTAGATTAGTTTTGTTATCCATTGAGTCGAGGGAGCTGTCTTAAAAGTGAAGCCAATTTGGCAGGTAGTTGATTAAAAAATTCAGGATTATTATTTAAATTATCCATAACTAATTGGATAGAAATAAAAATTGTAATAATAATTAATGTAAATAAAACTGTTTTCAAAACTCTATCTATTAAAATAGCTAATGATTCTGTATTCATAAAATTACCTCCCTCTCATATTATTTTGGAGTGGAAGATTAAGAAATATACCTGTAATAAATTACCAAATGATTTAAAAGGCTTCGTCAACTCAGCTTAAGTCTAAAGTTATCTATAGTCTCTAAAAATTATAAATTCCTAACGATAAAAAAGAAGAGTAAGAGGATTAATCCTCTTACTCTTCTTTAATGTTTAAATTTATTGTTGTTGGTTTTGTTGTTCTTGTTGGCCCTGTTGTTCTTGCTGTTGTCCTTGTCCCTGTTGATTTTGCATTTGTTGCTTTTGTTTATATTGTGGTTCTTCACTTTCAACATAATTGACTCTCTCTTCTAATTGTTGAGCTACCTGTTGAATCTGTTGAGCACATTGAGTATACATATCTTGAGCTAAGTCATCATTAGTATCTTGAGAGAATCCTTCTAAAGTGTTTTTAGCAGTTTCTAATCCTGTTAAGGCTTGGTGTAAATCGTCACCTACTGTCATTTAAACACCTCCTTTCAGCACATTAGTTATAATAACCTAGAGCCTGATTTAATATAACTAGAATATTTGTTTAATTAATTAAAAATTTGTTAAATTTGCAGGAGGTTTATAAGTGAAACAGTAATATATGATTAAGGATAAGTCAATGATATATATAATAAGAAAGGAGAAGGTTTATATGAGCAAAATTGTTATTCCTTTAGCAGAAGGTTTTGAGGAAATTGAAGCAGTTACCAGTATTGATGTTTTACGAAGAGCAGAGATTGAAGTTGTTACTGTATCATTAGGTGATTTAAAAGTAACTGGAGCTAATGAAATTACAATTGAAGCAGATCAAAGTATTGATCAGATAACAAGCACTGATTTAACAGGAATTATTTTGCCAGGTGGGATGCCAGGAGCAGTTAATTTAAGAGAGGATGAACGGGTAATCAATTTAATTCAAGAACTTGCTGACGATAACAAGTTAATTGCTGCGATCTGTGCTGCACCAATTGTTTTGGAAGAGGCTGGAGTTTTAAAAGATAAAGAAGCTACAAGTTATCCAGGTTTTAAACCTAGAATGAAATCTTGTAAGTACCAAGAAGATAGAGTAGTAATTGATGATAACTTAATTACAGGCCGTGGTCCAGGAGTTGCTTTAGAGTTTGTCCTAACAATAGTTAAATATCTAGCTAACCAAGATGCTGCTTTAGAGTTAAAAGAAGCAATGCTAACCAATTTTTAATCCCTGAGTAAACAACTCAAATAAGTTGTATTTTGACAATTTTTTAGTTTTATGTTAAGATGAATTGATATAATTATTAATTTAAGAGAGGAGTTATATTAATGCATGAAACTAAAAAATTAACATTAGGCGGCTTATTAATCGGATTAGTAGCAATTGCAACTATGGCCATTAATATTCCAATGCCAACTACAGGTGGTTACATACACCTAGGAGATAGTATGATCTATTTAATTGCTATCTTATTTGGAGGTAAATTTGGAGCATTAGCAGGAGGAGTTGGTTCTGCTATGGCAAATATTTTATCAGGGTATAGTCAGTGGGCATTATTTACTTTAATTATTAAAGGGCTTATGGGATTGATTATAGGAAAGATTGCTTTTATGACTAAAGAAGAGCAAACATTAAAGCTAAAGCATATTTTAGGTGTCTTAATAGGTGCTATTTGGATGATAGCTGGTTATTATTTTGCGGAAGGTATTATGGTAGGTAGTCTGATAGTACCTTTACAAAGCATTACATGGAATGTAATTCAATCAGGTATGGGAGCAATCATTGCCTTTCCAATATTATTTGCACTTTTAAAGACAGAACTAATAGAGGATTTAGAAAGTATAAGAGATAATATATAATTTGATTTGAAGGTGATAATTTATGAAGGCAGGTAAGATTGATATTAATAATTTAAAAGAGTTAATTCTAGATCAAATTTCTTCAAACAATCAAGATGTCTTAGTTCGACCAGAAATTGGTGAAGATTCGACTGTAATTGATTTTGGAGAATTCGTTGCTGTCATGTCTAGCGATCCAATTACTGGTGTACAAGAAGGGATGGGAAGTTTAGCAGTTAATGTTGCTTGTAATGATATAGCAGCTAATGGTGCCCAACCAATCGGAATTCAACAGGTTTTATTATTTCCGCCTACTACAGCCGAAGAGGAAATAACAGCAATTGTAAAAGATATAAATCAAGCTGCTCAAGATTTAGGAATTGATATCTTGGGCGGACATACAGAAATAACTGATATCGTTAAACAACCATTGGTTTCTTGTACTGCAATCGGCAAAACCACTAAAGATAACTTTGTAACTTCGGCTGATGCTCAAATAGGGGATCAAATAATCCTTACTAAATGGGCTGGTTTAGAAGGGACTGCTATTTTGGCTACAGATTTTTCTGATCAATTGTCAGAATTAGGGATGGAAACTGAAATAATAGAAGAAGCCCAACAATTAACTGAGTACTTAAGTGTAATTCCAGAAGGTTTATTAGGAGCAGAGTTAAAGGTCAATGCAATGCATGATGTTACTGAAGGAGGCTTATATGGCTCGCTGTTTGAATTGGCTGAAGCAGCTGAGGTTGGATTTGAAATAGAAGAAGACTCAGTTCCCTTACATCGGACAACTAAAAAGATAACTCAACTGTTAGATATCAACCCTTATCAATTAATCGGTTCCGGAGCAATGCTCTTAACTGCTGTAGAAGGAGAAAAGGTTGTAGATAAATTAACTACTGCTGGAATTAATGCTACAACCATTGGAGAAATTACAGCACAAAAGAGAGTAGTTGTTACAGAGCAAGGAGAGATTGAACTCAACCAAGCTCCTCAGGATGAATTGTGGAGATTTTTAGCTGAAAATTAATTATTGTTCTTACCCTTTATTACATAAAAAGCTTAGTTAAGCTAAAAATAATACTGAGCTGAAAATTTTAAAAGAGGGTGGGAAAATATTGAACAAAAATAATTATCCACTAACTGTAGTAGTCTTTTTAGTACTAGTTTTATTAGGAGCAATCTTTTATAAAGTTAATTTTGGTGATGGCCAAGTTGGAAATATAGTTGGTTTTGATACTGAAGAGGTAGAAGGTACTCTTTTTCCTATTTATGGGCCAGATGAAAATCTTGATGAGACTGAAGTTAACTTTTATATTCAGCTTGCTGATGATTTAGAGCAGTTTGAAAAATTACAGGTAATTGCTAATAGATTATCAAGGTTTAGATTTGATTTTTTGCCAATTAAGGTCCTAGAGATAGAAGAAGAGAACGGAAGAGAGATAGCAGTTATAAATTTAGAAGAGCATCAATGGAATCGAAATGGGGATGAAACACCTGAATTTAGAGGAAATGCTGGGGTTACCTGGTATTTAGATCATTTTCAGGGGGCAGCTACTGGATATTTTACATCGGAAACCTTAATCAGTTCTTTTTTGCAACCAGAGTATGACGGAGATTGGATTGATGGAGTTAGATTTCTTTATCAAGGGCAGCCAATCCGGGAGCAAGATTGGGATGCTGTTGATTTAGAAGGGGTATTTTATAGAGATGAAATTAATAATTAAAGATTTGAATTTAAGTGTAATCCTATAGATGTTAAGTCTATAGGATTATTTTGATTTGGTTTAATCTTTTTCAAATAAAAGGATAAAAATAGTTATTCGCGAAATTCATAGTGAGAAGGGAGGACATAATGAGTACATTAAATCAAACTGAAATAGAGCAGATTGTTAATGCTAGATTAGAGAGTCCATTTAAATTTCTGGGGATTAATCTGATCAATCGAGAGCAAGTGGTGGTTAGGGTTTTTCGTCCAGATGTAGTTAGTGTCTTTATTGTTTCTGATTGTTTAACTGAGAAAATTAAACTAGATAAGATAACAGAAGCTGGGTTATTTGAGAAAGTGATTGAAAGAAAAGAGATATTTGATTATCAATTACAGTTTAAAACTGAACAGAAGAGTTGGCTAGAAGAAGATCCTTATAGCTTTGGCCCTGTTTTATCTCACAATGACTTGCATTTATTTAATGAAGGGAATCATCATCGTATTTATGAAAAGATGGGGGCCAAAATTATGACCCACGAAGGGAGTAAAGGAGTTCATTTTTCTGTCTGGGCTCCAGAAGCAAAGAGGGTCAGCGTAGTTGGTGAATTTAATAGTTGGGATGGGCGAATTCATCAGATGAGATTATTAGAAGACTCTGGAGTTTGGGAGTTATTCATTCCAGATTTAGGGGAAGAAGAATTGTATAAGTTTGAGATTTTGACTAAGTTAGGGCAGAGATTAATCAAATCGGATCCTTACGCTGTCTATAGTGAATTAAGGCCGGATAATGCTTCACTGACTTATGATCTATCCAATAAATATCAGTGGCAAGATGAAGAGTGGATGAAAAAAAGAGAAGAAATCAATTGGTTAGAGAGACCGATTTCAATCTATGAGGTGAATTTAGCCTCATGGGCCAAAGTTCCAGAAGAAGATAATAGATTTTTAACTTATCGTGAGTTGGCTACTAAATTAGTTAATTATGTTAAAGAGAATAACTTTACTCATGTAGAGTTAATGCCCTTAGGAGAGTATCCGTTGGATGAATCCTGGGGTTATCAAGTAGTTGGATACTTTTCTCCAACTAGTAGATTTGGCAGGCCAGAAGATTTAATGTATTTAATTGATCAGTTCCATCAACATGGCATTGGGGTAATTTTAGACTGGGTACCGGGGCATTTTCCTAAAGATGCTCATGGTTTAGCTAGATTTGATGGAACTGCTCTCTATGAACATTTAGATCCTCGCTTAGGAGAACATAAAAAGTGGGGTACATATGTCTTTAATTATGGTCGGGAAGAAGTTAGAAATTTCTTGATCTCTAATGCTTTATATTGGCTAGATAAATTTCACATAGATGGTTTTCGAGTTGATGCTGTCTCCTCTATGCTTTATCTAGATCATAAGCGAGAAGAGTGGATTCCCAATCAATATGGAGGACGAGAGAATTTAGAAGCAATTGATTTCTTACAGTCTTTTAATTCGATTACCCATCAAAATCATCCTGGTATTTTGACAATTGCTGAAGAATCAACCTCCTGGTCAGGAGTAACTAAGCCTACTTATCTAGGAGGGCTTGGTTTTTCGATGAAGTGGAATATGGGCTGGATGAATGATGCTTTAGAGTATATTGAAGTCGATCCCTTTTATAAGAAGTATCATCATAATAAATTGACTTTTCCTTTATTATATTCATTTAATGAAAATCATGTCTTGGTATTGTCCCATGATGAAGTAGTCCATGAAAAGAGCTCAATGATTGGGAAAATGCCTGGGGATCGTTGGCAGAAATTTGCTAATTTACGACTCTTTTATGCTTATATGTTTGCCCATCCAGGTAAGAAACTTCTCTTTATGGGTGGTGAATTTGGGCAGTGGAATGAATGGAATGCCACTAAGAGTCTTGATTGGCATTTGTTAGATTATAAACCACATCAGAAGTTATTAAGATTTATTCGTGAATTAAATGCTATCTATCAAGAACATAATGTTTTGTGGGAGAAGGACTTTGATCAATCAGGATTTGAGTGGATTGACTGTCATGACTTTGAGAAGAGTGTTATTTCTTTTATTCGCAAGGGTCATAATCCAGAGGAAAGAATGGTCTGTGTTTTTAATTTCACACCTGTTGCTAGGGGGAATTATAGGTTGGCTGTACCACAAGCAGGATTTTATGAAGAAATATTAAATACTAATGCTGAGATTTATGGAGGGACTAACCTAGGGAATCTAGGTGGGGTTCACTCAGAGCCTATTGCTTGGCATGGGCGAGAGCATTCGATTGAGATTACACTGCCACCGTTGACGGGGCTGTACTTTAAATATCAGTTGACAGTTGATAGTTGACGGTTGACAGTTAAAAGAGCTTCTAAAGAAAAAAACTATTGATATAAAGCTTAACTTTAATTTACAATGTACAAAATTGACAATTGACAATTAAAACCATTAAATCTTATAATCAAAATCAATCAAAGTTTATTATCACAATGTTTCTCAAAAAACTTAAGCTTTTAAGAACTTGCTCTTATCCTTCGGGTTCTTTGAACCCTTCGTGATGAAAAAATCATCTCTTAGATTTTTTCTATCCATTGTAAATTGTTAAGCTATTTTGTAACTAAGCTTTACTTTAAATAAAAAAACAGTTATAAAACCGATCGGTTTTATAACTGTTTTGCTTTTTACTTAACCTCACCTTATTTTGCCATCAATTTTTTAGCGTTCTCTAATTCTGTATCATAATCGATCTCTATTCTAGCTACACCACTTTCAATAGCGGCTTGAGCTACTGCAGCAGCAACATGCGGGCCAACACGTTCATCGAACGGCTTTGGAATTACATAGTCAGGGGCCAACTTATCCTCAGTTACTAACTCTGCTAAGGCATAGGCTGCAGCTACTTTCATCTCTTGGTTGATATCTTTGGCCCTGACATCTAATGCTCCCCGAAAGACTCCAGGAAAAGCCATTACATTATTAACTTGGTTTGGATAGTCAGAACGACCGGTACCTACTATCTTGGCCCCAGCTTCAAAAGCATCTTCAGGCCAGATTTCAGGATCAGGGTTAGCCATTGGGAATAGAATTGGATCATCAGCCATATCTGTTACCATCTCTTTACTCAATACTCCTGCAACAGAAACGCCAATAAAGACATCTGCATCTACAATTGCATCAGCAAGGTTGCCTTGTTCCTGTTCTTTATTTGTCAATTCAGCTAACTCTTCTTTAGCTTCATCTAAGTTGTCTCGTCCTTGATAAATCAATCCTTTACTATCTAAGACTTTGATCTGTTGAACCCCTTCAGATAGTAATAATTTGATGATGCTTACTCCAGCAGCTCCTGCACCATTGACCACTACTTTAAGATCTTCCATTCTTTTATCAACTATCTTTAGAGCGTTTAATAGACCAGCTAAGGTAATGATAGCAGTACCATGTTGGTCATCATGAAAGATTGGAATATCCAATTCCTCTTTTAATCTTTCTTCAATATAGAAACATTCTGGCCCTTTGATATCCTCTAAATTGATTCCACCGAAAGTAGGTGCAATCTGTTTAACTGCTTTAATTAATGCATCTGAATCTGTTTCATCGATACAGATAGGGAAAGCATCAACACCACCGAATTCTTTAAACAAAACTGCTTTTCCTTCCATCACAGGCATTGAAGCTTTGGCCCCGATATCACCTAAACCTAAAACGGCAGTTCCATTGCTGACAACAGCTACGAAATTAGATTTATTTGTATACTCATAAATTTTTTCTTCATCCTGATCAATCTCTAAACAAGGTTCTGCAACCCCTGGGGAATAAGCAAGTGATAGATCAGTTTCATCATTAACTTCTACTTTAGTATTTACTTTTAATTTCCCCTGATTTTCCTGGTGTAATTTAAGTGCGTCTTCTTTTAAACTCATTTTTTATGCCTCCTTATTTTATCTTCTAAATTTAGATATTAGTTATTGCTATTTGTTTTCCTGCATTAATTACCAATTTTCTATTATAATTTTAATATAACCTATTGAGAAAGATCAATACTTTTAATTGTTGAATTTTAAAGAAGGAATTATTAGTGGCTAAGTTGAAATTAAGTCAGTGAGATCGTATAATTTGAACTAAATTTTCGAAGAATATGTAAAGGAATTATTAACTAATTAATCTTAAATTAGTTTTAGTTTAAGGAGTGGATTTATGTTAGAAGAGGCTAGAGAGATATTACAGGATTATTTTGGTTATCCGTCATTTCGAGAAGGACAAGAAGAAATTATTGAAAATATATTAGCCGGTAATAATACTTTAGGGATTATGCCGACTGGGGGAGGAAAATCACTCTGTTTTCAGATTCCATCACTCTGTTTATCAGGGGTTACGTTAGTAATTTCTCCTTTGATTTCATTGATGAAAGATCAAATTGATTCTTTGAGCACTTTAGGAATTGCAGCTACTTTTATTAATAGTTCATTGACTAGATTAGAGATTAAAGAAAGAATTGCTAAGACATGCGAGGGCCAATATGATTTACTATATATAGCTCCTGAAAGATTGCAATCTAAAGATTTTATTTCTCAATTACAAGCTACCGATATTTCTTTGCTTGCAGTTGATGAAAGCCATTGTATTTCAAGTTGGGGCCATGATTTTCGACCTAGTTATCGTTTGATTCCTAAATTAATAGCAAGTCTATCAAAAGAGCCGATAGTAACTGCATTTACTGCTACAGCAACTAAAGAAGTTAGAGCAGATATTAGTGATTTATTAGGAATTGAAGAAGAAAACACATATGTAACTGGTTTTGATCGCCCTAATTTAAAGTTTACTTCAATTAAAGGAGAAAATAAGAAGGATTTTATTGCAGAATATGTAGAAATTAATCAAGATGACTCTGGAATTATCTATGCAGCTACTAGAAAAGAGGTTGAGCAGTTAACTAATTTTTTAAGGAAGAAAGGCTTTTCAGCCGGTAAATACCATGCTGGCTTGAGCAATCAAGAAAGAAAAGCAGTTCAAGAAGAGTTTATCTTTGATGAGTTGAAGATTATTGTAGCAACCAATGCTTTTGGAATGGGGATTGATAAATCAAATGTGCGGTATGTAATCCATCATAATCTACCTCAGACTTTAGAAGATTATTATCAAGAAGCAGGGAGAGCAGGGCGAGACGGTGAACCGAGTGAATGTATCTTATTATTTCACCCTGCTGATACTAGATTACCTAAGTTTTTTATTGAAGAGTCAAATTTAAATCCTGAATTAAAGAGGCGCAGATATCAAAAATTACAGAAGATGATCGATTATTGCCATACCTCAAAATGCTTAAGGGAGTTTATTTTAGATTATTTCGATGATCAGCAGTCAGTTGATGGTTGTGATAATTGTAGTAATTGTAATGATCAACGGGAATTAGTCGATATAACAACAGAAGCACAAAAGATCTTATCTTGTGTCTATAAAACTGAACAGAGATTTGGAGTCACAACGGTTGCTTGTGTACTCAAAGGTTCTAAGCAAAAAAAGATATTAAATTTAGGTTTTGATCAACTATCAACTTATGGTTTATTACGGGACCATACTATTAAAGAGATTAAGGATTTGATTAATTTTTTAATTGCGGAAGGATATATCCAATTAACCAAGAGCAAATATCCTGTGACTAAATTAACTGATAAAGCTAAGTTAGTATTATCCGGAAATGAACAGGTATATTATAAGGTTAGAAAGAAGATTAAAAAGATTACTGCAAAGAATTTGTTATTTAATATCTTACGAGAATTCAGATCCAAATTGGCTAAAGAAGAAGATTTACCACCTTATGTCATCTTTCATGATAGTACTTTACAGGAGATGGTTCAGCGAAAACCAGTTACCAAAGAAGGTATGTTAGAGGTTAAAGGGGTTGGCCCGGTTAAATTCAAACGCTATGGTAAGTTATTTTTAGAAAAGATCAAAGAATTTAAGACTCGAGAGGCTTCTAGTCAAGAGGTAGCAACTACAACTGATACTCCAAGCCATTTGATAAGTTATAATTTATTACAAGAAGGAAAGAGTTTATCGAAAATAGCTGATTTAAGGGATCTTGCTCTAACAACGATCCAAAGTCATCTGGTTCGTTCTTTACAGGAAGGGTTTGGATTGGATGTTGATCGATTTATTTCACAAGAAGAGAAAGAATTGATTAGAAAAAAGATAAAAGAAGTAGGAGCAGAACGTTTGAAACCATTAAAAGAGATATTACCTGACGAGATAAGTTACTTTCAGATTAAATTAGTACTTGCTACAGAAGGGGAAGAATAATGAAAAAAACTAAATTAAAAAGAAGGGTCTGTCAAGTAATTGAAGAGCATAAAGAAGAAATATTCGAGATCAATCAGCAGATTTATGATTATCCTGAGCTGGGCTATAAAGAATCTTTTGCTACAGAACTGATAGCTGAACAATTGGCTGATTTAGGGCTTGAGGTTGAGAGAGATTTCGCTTTAACCGGCTGTAAAGCAACAATTGCAAGCCGAGAGGTTGGCCCTAAGGTTGCCGTTTTAGGGGAATTGGATGCAGTAATTTGTAAGGAACATCCAGATGCTAAACAAAAGACAGGGGCCGTTCATGCTTGTGGACATAATATTCAACTGGCTACTATGTTAGCTGTAGCGATTGGACTAACGACTACAGAAGTAATTGAAAATTTAGCTGGCAGTGTAGAGTTTATGGCAACACCTGCAGAGGAATATGTAGAGTTGGAGTATAGAGGGGAGTTGGCCCGGGAGAAGAAGATTAAATTTTTTGGTGGAAAGCAAGAATTGATCTATCGTGGTGAGTTTGATGATGTAGATCTTGCTATGATGATTCATTCATTGGATCTAGGGGCCAACAAAGCTTTAATCGGTGGAACGGGTAATGGTTTTATTGGTAAGAAGGTGAAGTTTATTGGGCAGGAGTCCCATGCTGGTTCAGCTCCAGAAGAAGGGGTCAATGCTTTAAATGCAGCTATGTTAGCTATTTCTAATATTAATGCTCAACGTGAGACCTTTGCTGATCAAGACAGGATTAGGGTTCATCCGATCATCACAAAAGGTGGCGATATGGTCAACGTTGTTCCTGCTGATGTAAGGATGGAGACTTATGTTAGAGGAAGGACGATTGATAGTATTTTGGATGCTAATCAAAAGGTCGACAGAGCTTTGCAGGCAGGGGCTATGGCTGTGGGAGCCGAGGTGGAAATTTCTGATCTGCCTGGTTACTTACCTCTATTAAACAATGAAGCATTAGATCAACTTTTTGTCGATAATTTAACAGAATTCATTCCGCAAGATACTATCCAATACGGATCAGATTTTTCCGGTTCCTTTGATTTTGGTGATCTATCCCATTTGATTCCGACTTTACATCCTTTCTTTGCAGGAGTTAGTGGTGCTTTACATACTCGTGATTTTAGCTTAGAGGATCGAGAGCTAGCAATCATTACTCCAGCTAAGGCGATGGCTACAACTATTATTGATCTCTTATTTGATCAAGCTAGTTTGGCTGAAGAGATTATTACAAATTTTGAACCGACGATGAGTAAAGAAGAATATCTTGATTTACAACGAAAGATTTCAAATGAGTAAAAACTAGGGCAAACAATTTTAGTTGCCCTAGTTTTTTATTGTTTATTAAATTATGGGATTGTGGATAGTGTTTGTTAGTTTTACTTAAACTTAATCATAAACTTAAACTAAGTTGCCTTCGGCAACTTTTTATCTTTTAGTTAAAATGGAGATGGAACACACAATACATCACCAGTATAAATAATTTCTGGGTTTGTGATGTGGGGGTTGGCCCGAATTAGACCAGCTAAGCTGACCCCAAAACGGCGAGCGATATTCCACATGGTATCACCTGCTCTAACAGTGTAACGTGACTCGTATCCTCTAGGACACTCTGCTGGAACTCTTGGTGTTACATCTGGAGGTGGTGGAGGTGGTTCTGGTAAACAGAGCACATCGCCAGGAAATAGAACATCTGGGTCAGGAATATGTGGATTAGCAGCGATTAGACCTTCTAAACTGATTTCAATGCCACGCCTTTGTAGGCGTCGTGTTATATTCCACATGGTATCTTCGGGCCTCACTGTGTATAAAACTCCAAAGCGAGGTGGACAAAAATCAGGAACTCTTTGTTGTAGATCTGCTTCATTTGGATTGGAGCGGGGGCAATCTCTATAATTTCCCATCTAAAATTCCTCCTTTCATTATTAATTGCTTTTTATCAGTTTATGCAATTAACTATAAGATGGTGTTATTTTCTAAAACAATAATTTCTAATGAAATTTGTAAGGAAAGATGATATATTTATAACTAATGATATATACTCTATTCTAATATTCAAACTCTAAATCAAGGTACATAGTCGCACTATTAAAAGAGAAAGGAAATCTGCCTATGAGAAAAAAACACTATAAACTAATAGCTAGCTTACTAGTATTTGCGATTTTATTTCCATTTTTATCAGGATTTGTTTTGGTTGCACCTGCTTATGCTTCTGAAGGAGGATTAAGTTCTTTAACAGAGAATCAAGGGTTTTTATCAGTTGTGCAAAGTTTACTTATGTTATTCTTCTTTTCTTCATTTACTGGTGATAGTAGTAATGAAGATTATATCGAAGACTCATATGAGTCAGCTGCTAGTGATGAAGAACCGGCTGAATCTAGTTATCAACGTTTGTATGTAACTTCTGAAGAGCGTGATATTTTAGCTAGAGCTGTTTATTCAGAAGCTAGAGGAGAACCTTTTAAAGGGCAGGTAGCAGTAGCAGGAGTTGTTATTAATCGAGTTGAAAGTCCAGAGTTTCCTAATGATGTTGAAGGGGTTGTATTCCAACAAACTAGTGGAGGACATTATGCCTTTTCTGCAGTCTTGGATGGACAAATTGACTTAACTCCAGATGAAGATGCTTATGAAGCGGTAGATTATGCTTTAAATGGTTGGGATCCATCAAATGGGGCTCTTTATTATTACAATCCAGTTACAGCTACAGCACAATGGATGTTCGATAATATGGTAACTGAATCAGTGATTGGAAGTCATCACTTTGGAAATGTAAGATGATAGACTAAGTCCTAAGATTAAGTTTGAGTTTAAGTAAAATCATTAATAAATTATATAATTTTGAGTAGAACGAGTGGTCAATTGACTGCTCGTTCTTTATATTAAAAATAAAAGAGGAAAATAGCAATCAATCGGGAATTATTAAATAATAGAATTAATTTTCGAAAAGAAAGGATATTTATTATGAAATATTTCTTAGCAATTTTGTCAGGTACTTTATTAGGATTACCATTTTATAAAGCTGAATTGTTCTTTTTAGCTTGGATTGGTTTGGTTCCTTTTTTATTTTCCTTAGCAGAGGAGAACAAAAAAGAATCATTTTTCTTAGGATGGTTAATGGGTTTAACTTTCTTTGGTATTGGTGGAAAGTGGATAATTTATCCGCTGCTTGATTTTAGTGGTTTGCCTATCGTAGTTGTTCTTTTGGTTTTTGTTTTGGCACTATTTATTCTTGCTACTTTTTTGGGTTTGTTTGCAATTATATTAAAGTTATTAGAGGCTAGATTTAACTTGCATTATTTATTGCTTGTGCCTGTCAGTTGGACAGCGATTGAATATTTACGAACAATTTTTTCTTTTAGTTATCTATTTGGTTTTCTTGGTTATTCACAAAGTCTTCTTCCTGAGCTAATTCAGCTAGCAGAGTATGGGGGAGTTTATTTAGTTACATTTATAATTGTAATAGTTAATACGTTATTATTTTTAGCTATTAAGGAGAAAAAAGCTCATTATATTTTAATTAGTCTATTGATTGTTGGCTTAGTTTTTTATCAAGGGAGTTCAAAGTTGGCCCAACCTGTTGCTGAAAAAGGGGAGTTGGCTGTAGGAATAATTCAACCTAATATCCCTCAGCAAATAAAGATGGATCCTGCATATCAAGACTTAATTGCTGAAAGGTTATTGGAATTGTCAAATCATGAGATAGAAGAGAATAGTCCAGATTTGTTAATTTGGCCCGAAACTGCTATATTAAGGACTTATAATGAAGAACAAAAGATACCATTTGATTTTATTGAAGAGACTCCTTTGTTTTTTGGAGGATTTATTAGAAGTAGTGAAGGAAATTTAAACAGTAGTTTTTTAGCAGATGCTGATGGGAATATAATGACTAGTTATAGTAAAATGAACTTAGTTCCTTTTGGTGAATATACTCCATTTGCCGAAGTGATCCCTGATAGTATGCTAGGCAATTTAAACAACTTAGTACCAGGTATAGAGAAAGAAAAATTTGTATTTAATGATTTTAGTTGGGTCAGTCCAATTTGTTCGGAAATTTTAAATTCTTCTTTGGTTAGGAGCTTAGATCCTGGTTCCGATTTATTAATTACCATTGCTAATGAAGCTTGGTTTGGAAAGAGCAATCTACCATTCCAAATGATTCAAGCAACTATCTTTAGAGCAGTTGAACATAATTTTCCAATCATTAAAGTAGGGAATACAGGAATCAGTGCTGTTGTTAGTAATCAAGGTGAAATCCTGACTAAAACTGAAACTTTTAAAAGAGATTCTAAAACCTTTGATTTAACAATACCTACTAGGAAAACGACTTTATATCATAAATATGGTGATTTATTTGGTTTAATAAGTTTAGTAGTTACTTTGATTTTAGTAGGAGTTATTTGTTTTGAAAGATTTAATGCACATTATATAACCAAAGAAAAATAACACTCTTTAAAGAGTGTTATTTTTTTAAATTAGCTCTAAATTATTTTCTTAGCTTCTTCTTGATCAACAATATTATGTTCTAATTTGTTATTTTGCTTTTTAGTCTTTAATTTATTAAGCCCTCCAATTAAGATGCTTACAATTGTAATAACATTAGTGAAGATAATAATTAAAATTGCAGTTTGCCCTAAGGTTATATCATTTAAATCTGTTAATTGATCAATAGTTAATAAATTCAGATTAGTTAAAGTAGCAATTAAAACAAGTAAACTTGAAACATAAATAAAACTATTAGAAATAAATCTAAATAATAAATTCAAAGAATTTTGTGTATTGGTTTTATCTTTATTAAAGAAGTTTTTAAGAAGAATTATAGCTTCTATAAGTACTATAAATATAAAAGAAACACTAATAATAAATTTTGTATTCATTAAATCATCCCCTTTTATTGTTTGTTAATTACATTTTAACATATTATTAGTTTTTTTCAATAGTAATTCTATTTTAAACCAATAAAAGTAAAATGAATAAGTGTGTTATTATAGAAAATATTAGCTAAAAAGAAGCAATATAAGAATACAAAGTTAATAATTATTTGGTTGATTAGTTTGTAATTTCAGTAGTTATTTGATATAATTTTTGGTAATAATCAATTAAAATTACTTATATTAGAATTTAAATAATAACCACTGAATCTAATCTATTAAGTAGCTTTATTATTGAAAAGAGGGCTGGTTTAATGAAAAGAGCAATTGTTTTTATCAATGGGAAAATGAAAGGAAAGAAAGAATTTTATCTAAAATATATCCAAAAAGAAGATAAGGTTTTTTGTGCTGATGGTGGAGCTAAGCATACTTATAATTTGGGGTTGATGCCAGAGTTAATCTTGGGTGATTTTGATTCGATCTCTAAAGAAGTGTTGAGTTATTATCAAAACAAAGGGGTTGAATTGAAGAAGTATCCGTCTGAAAAAGATAAAACTGATACTCAGCTTTTATTAGAACTTTTATCTAAAAGAGGGTTTCAAAAAGTAATTATCTTTGCTGGATTAGGGGGTGGTCTAGATCATATTTTAGGAAACTTATATTTATTAGAAAAGTTTTCTGAGCTTGATCTTGATATAAGTTTAGTTACTCCTTCAGAAATAATAGAAGTGATTACTGAACAAAAAGTAATAAAGGATCAACAAAACAAGCGGGTATCTTTTTCACCATTGACATCTAAAGCTACAGGGATAGATCTAACAGGTTTCAAATATCAGTTAAAAAATGGAGTAATGGTTAGAGGGAATACACTAGGTTTAGGAAATTTTATTGTAGAAAAGGAAGCTACAGTTAAATTAAAGACTGGTAAATTACTTATGATAATTCGCACTTGATTAATCAGAATATTATATAATAAAAGTGAGGGGAGTTATGGCTGATTATTATACTGGAAGAACTAAGGATGGAGCAAAATACAGATTAATGTTTGTTTCTGGAGTTAATTGGGATAAGTGTGTAGGATGTGGAATCTGTATTAAAGTTTGTGCCAATAAGATTTTGAAATTTGTTAATACTGAGAAAGGAACTAAAACAACAGTTGTTAATCGAGGTGATTGTCTAGGAGAGGGGCATTGTATTAAATTATGTCCTAATAACGCAATAAACTATGAATTTCTTGAAAAAAACAAAGCCTAAATTAGTTTTATTTTGGTGTATATAATACTTTGTTTAGGTAATAACTAATATAGGGGGTAGGTGTACATGAAAGAATGTGTGTTAGAGCACAAAGCATGTGAGTATTGTGGTGAATGTTTACTTTGTGATATGAACTCTAATAAAAAATGTGATAACTGTATGAAATGTATTGAGGGTGAATCTAATTATAGAGGGATTAAAATAGATGAAGTTCAGTATGATGAGCCGCAATCTAATTAAGCTGATCGTTTAACCCAAGAAATAATTTATGGATCCATAAATTATTTCTTGGGTTGTTAGATTAAAATAAATACAACTTTTAAATTTAGTGTTTTTAATAAACTAAAATATATTATAGAGGAAGTGTAATTTAGTGTATGTTTATAGGTTATATAATAAAGATAAAGAAATTATTTATGTAGGAAAGACAACATTAAAAATTTATAAAAGAATTTGGACTCATTTTTCTAATCTCAAAAAATATGATGAAAGAGGATTATGGAGAAAAGAAATACGATTTTTTGATTATGCTAAAATAAGAAATAAATATGAATTAACAATGTATGAAATTTTTTATATAAATAAGCATAAACCAGTATTTAACACTAAAAATAAATTCAACTGCAAATTAACACTTGAGTTAGAAAAACTTAATTTCTCAAGTTTGAAGAACATTAGTGAATTAGGTATAGATATAAAATATTATTTGGAATTATATAACCAAAGACAAATAAAATTTAACCTTAACAAGAAAACATTTAATATAGAAAACAAAAGGAAGTTAATTGATAAAATAGATAGTAATTATTCAGAACTTTTTCAATTAATAAGAAAAAACATAAATGAATTGAATTCTAATTCATTTTACAAAACAAGGGATTTATTAGTTGTTAAACTGGCATTTTATGCTGGATTAAAAACCTCTGAAATAGCTTCTTTAAATTGGAGTGATATAGATATGAAAAACAGAGTAATAAACATTCGCATTAAAAATAGTAATTATATTATGCCAATGCATTTGGAAATAAAAAATGAAATTGAAAGCTATTTGAATAATAGTGACAATAATAATAAAGCAGTTGTAATATCAAATCGTAATAATAGAATCAGTATAAGAACAATACAGAAGATGATAAAAAAATATAGTTCAAATGATTTAACACTTAATAAAATCCGAAACATATTCAAAAAAGAAATTTTTAGATTGACTAGTAATAAGAAATTGGGGGAGGAAATTATCAATCATAAAACTAACTGACATAATACTTCACAAAAGATACATTTTGTGCATTGATATAAAACATTGAAATAAATATGTAAAAATAATATAATTTATAAAGGGAGGTCTTCAATTAATGAAAAACATAAAATATAAACAAGCCGTTAAAAGTTTTTTAAAGTATTTAATAGCAGAACGTGGTTATTCTGAATTAACTATTAAAGAGTATGAACTTGATTTAAACGTATTTGCTAGATATTTAAAAAAAGAGTTTGATTGTTCTGAGAAAAAATTAACAATTGATGACATTAATGAATTTCAAATTTCTGAATTTTTAGGTGATATTATTTTAATTAAAGACAACTCAGCTGCAACAAGAAATCGTAAGTTATATAGTTTGCGTTCTTTTTTTAAATTCTTAAAAAAGAAAAATTTAATAGAGAAAAACCCAGTTGATTCAATTGAACCAACTAAAACAAAATTAAAATCTGAACCAATTTACCTTAGTTATAAAGAAATAAAGGAATACCTAAAAGCAATTAAAAATTATGATTCTAAAAATAAAAATCGAGATATAGCAATCATTAAAACTTTCCTTTATTGCGGATTACGTATTTCTGAATTAGTAAGCTTAAATGTAAATGATATTAATTATCAAGATCAATCAATTAAGTTTTATGGAAAAGGTAATAAAGAACGTTATGTTCCATTACATCAAGAAGTTATTGCTGCTATAAAAAATTATTTACCAGATCGCAAGCAAATTACTCCTAGTAATGCTGATGCTAAAGAAGCTCTTTTTCTATCTAATCGTGGCAATCGAATCAGTACCCGAACTGTTCAAAAGATGGTTAAAAAATATGCTAAAAAAGCAGGGATTAAAAATGCTAACCAAATAACGCCTCATAAATTACGACATACCTTTGCTTCGATTTTATATCGAAAAACAAAAGACTTGCGTGTGTTACAAGAATTATTAGGCCATAGTGACATCTCCACAACTCAAATTTACACTCATACAGATAAAGAACAGCGTAAGAACGCTGTCCAACAAATGCCCGAGCTTTAATTTGAATTTTCTTTAAAGATATCTCCTAAGGCGGTTTCATATTCAGTTAGATTGCGATTAGCTATCCATCTAAGATCATTTAGTTCCTCTTCTCTTTCCCAGTCCTCTTCCCTCTTTTCTCTTTGCTTTAAAGTCTCTAATTCCATCAAATGTATGTTAAGCATATTAATTTCTTCTTTAATCTTATCTAACGGGCCAACATCGGAAGTTCGATATTGTTCACGAATGAACCTGATCTCTTTTTCATCAGGAAAGTTTTCAACTAAATAGTAGTTAAGTTTGTTTAAAGTTAGCATTGTTGATAATAGTTCATTTCCTTTTTCTAGCAACTCATCATCTTTATAATCTTGGTGGATAATATCATTTGATAAGTCTATCATCTGTTGTAATAAATCGAATTGCTGATCCATTAGTTGATCATAATCCGCTGTTTTATCTGCTGACTTTAACTTCATTCTTTCACCCCTTCAATATTGGTATCATATTCTCTAAAAATTATTTTATCCAACCTAGTTAATCAACATACATAAAAATATCGAATAAGTAAGTAGGTCAAAATTCATCTTTTAACTCATTATCTACAATCAGTAATTTATATATTTCTTTTAACTCATCCTTTTCAAAGTCTGTTATTTGATTATTATCCTTTTTCGCTTTTAAATTCTTGGCTATTTTAATTAATCTCTTAACCTCATCCTCCTTCATTTCTCCTCCCCCTTATCAACTTTATTTTATCACTAATATTATATTGAAGGTAAAATATTTTTGTTACTTTTAATACTTTAAGAGCCAATAAACTATATATTAATAAATACTAGAAAAAGGAGTGACTACAAAATAAAACAACATTCATTAATTAAGGGAGCTTTTATTTTAATGATAGCTGGATTCTTCAATAGAGTATTAGGCTTTATCTTAAGGATGATCTTAGTTAGAGTAATTGGAGATGAAGGCTTAGGATTATTTCAGATGGTATTTCCTGTTTTTATAACCTGTTCTATTATTACTACAATGGGACTACCAGTAGCTATCTCTAAATTTACCTCCCAAGAAATGGCTAATAATAAATACCAGACAGTTTTAAAAAATTTCAAATTAGCACTTTCTATAGTAATAGTTAGTAGTATCGTAATGGTCTTTGTTTTCACTAATAATGCTGAGTTTATAGCTAACAATCTATTAAATGACCCTAGAACCCATTCTATTTTACTTGCAGTTGCTCCAGCACTCTTTTTTGTCAGTATCTCTTCAATTTTACGAGGTTTTTTCCAAGGGTTAAGGATTATGACTCCAACTGCTTTATCACAGATAATAGAGCAGATATCAAGAATGTTTGTAACTTTATTTGTATTATATAAATTACTTGATGCACCACTTCAGTTTCAAGCAACTGGAGTAGCAATGGGAGTAACCGTAGGAGAAGCAGTTGGTTTTCTAACATTATTGATAATTTTCTTCTTTTATCTACCTGAAATAAGAAAGAAGCAACAACAGACTGCTACTAAAACAAACTTTACTTTAGTTAAGAAATTATTGAAATTTGGAGTACCAATTACCTTAGGTCGGCTTGTAGCTTCACTAATGTATAGTGTAGAAGCAGTAGCTATTCCTGGGAAGTTACAAGAGATAGGTTATAGTATTTCAGAAGCTACATCATTATATGGTCAACTATCAGGAATGGTATTACAATTGATTTACTTACCAACAATCATCACAGTCGCGTTAATGTCAAATTTAGTCCCTGCTATCTCTGAATCAATCGCTCAAAATAATCACCAAGCAGTCAGAAGAAAGTCTCAAGAAGCAATTAGATTAACACTTTATTTAGGTTGGCTAGCAGTAATCATCTTATTTTTAGTACCCCACGAAATTACTGATTTAATCTTTAATTATCCACAAGCAGGTGATTATTTAAAATTATTAGCTATACCGGCTATTTTTATGTACTTATCTCAAATATTTGCTGGAATTATTCAAGGATTAGGCACACCTAATTTAGTAGTTAGAAATTCAATTGTAGGATTAGCAGTTGAATTAGCTATTATTCAATCAGTTACTCTTGTCCCCCAACTAGGGTTTAATCTAATGATTTTAGCAATTGCAATTAGATATGTCATTATATCTCTTTTACATTACAGATCAATTAATCAGCGAGTTAAGTTACAGATACCAGTCATCAATCTAATTCTCAAACCCATTCTAGCCAGCAGCTTGGTAGTGGCTATTTTACCACAGGTTTATAAGTTGATTCATTATATGTCTAACAATGATCTAATCAGCTTAGCTGTTTCAATTACGTTAAGTAGTAGCTTTTATTTTACTTTTTTAGTTCTAACTAATGGGATAACTAAAGAGGACTTAGAACGATTGAAACCGTAAAATGAGCTGTGCTCATTTTAGTTTGAGTCTAAGTCTAAGTTTAAGTAAATCAAATAACAAAAACTCTTCTCAGTAATTGAGAAGAGTTTTTGAGTTCTACTTATACTCAAACTTAAACTTAGCCTAAAGTTGTCCTAGGACAACTTTATTTACCAGCTTGCTTTTCTCACACCAGGTAACTTACCTTGATGGGCCAACTTCCTAAAACAGATTCTACAAAGCTCAAACTTACGCAAGACACCGTGTGGTCTTCCGCATTTCTTACAACGATTTTCCTCTCTAGTAGAAAATTTAGCTTCTTTGTTTGCTCTTTCAATCTTTGCTTTACGAGCCACTGTATACCTCCTTCCACCTCAATTGATAATTCACAATTCACGATTTACAACCAAGTTCAAAATATTAAAACTCGATATTTAAGGGGCTGAAAATAATCTTTAAATCTATTTATCATTAAAAAGAATCATTAAACATATGACTGTTTATCAATTATAGCACAACTTTAGAACAAGTTTAAGTAGTAATTATTACAATTTAGTTGAGGTTAAATTTATCCAGTTTGTAATATAGATTTCTAACCGAGATATCTAACAACTCTGCTGCTTTAGTCTTATTTCCATCAGTCTTGCTTAAGGCAGACTTAATTGCCCTCTTTTCAGCTGTAGCAACCACTTCTTGTAAAGTCTTGTCCTTAACTTCAACCTCAGAAATAAGCTCATTCTGTGTCTGGTTAAATTTTTGTTTGCTATTTTTGAGTACAGGTAAATGCTTAACAGTAATTATCTCTTCGTCCCGTCCTAAATTAATGATTGTTCTACCAATTATATTCTCTAATTCTCTAACATTGCCGGGCCAATCATACTCCATCAACCGTTCAATAGCTTGTAAAGAAATATCCTTAACTAATTTTCCATATTTTTGAGTATACTTTCCTAGTAACATCTTGACTAATTTAGGGATATCCCCTTTCCTATCAGCTAAAGGAGGGATAGAGATGGGAACAACATTAATCCGATAATATAGATCTTCTCGGAAGTTGCCTTTTCTAACCTGTTCTTTTAAATCAACATTGGTCGCTACAATGACCCGCAGATCAATACTTTTAGGTTCGGTACTACCTACCTTCGTGATCTCATTTTCTTGTAAGACTCGCAATAGTTTAGCCTGCAAATCAAAGTCTAATTTCCCTATTTCATCTAAAAAGATTGTTCCTTCATCTGCTTCTTCAAATAGTCCCTTCTTGCCCCCTTTTTTGGCTCCGGTAAATGCTCCTTCCTCATAACCAAACAACTCACTTTCCAGTAAAGAATCAGAGATTGCAGGACAATTAACACTAACAAATGGTTTATTCTTTCTATTGCTTGCATTGTGAATTGCATGAGCAAACAACTCCTTCCCTGTCCCGCTATCTCCTTGTAATAAGACAGTAGCAGGAGTCTTAGAAGCTTTCTTAGCCTTTTTAATGGCCAACTTCATCTTTGGAGTAGCTCCAATGATATCGGCAAAAGTATACTTAGCTTTTAAATCTCTAATCATCCGTTTAGCTTCTGATAACTCTCGACTTAACCGCCGGATTTTGGATATATCATGAATCACCCCTACACTACCTTTTAATTGACCATCAACTATGATTGGAGAAACATTAACGATTACTTCCTTACGTTGCGGGCCAACCTTCATCGGTACTCCCGAAACTGGCTTGCGTGTCTCTAAAACCTTAAAGTGCATACTATCTCCCTCAGCAATATCAACAGTAGCAGGTTTTCCAAGCACATCCTCCTCACTTAATCCAGTAATTCGGGTATAAGCTGGATTGATCATGATTCCTTTACCAGTTTCATCGACTACAGAGATAGCATCTTGGGTAGAATTAATAATTGCTTCTAACATAATTCTTATTTCTTTTAAATCGGTTAAATTCTTTGTTTCAGCCACAGTTGCTAATAGTAATTCCATCACTTCAGGGCCAACAAAATCAAATTTAGCTTGAGATAGTTCTAATTTCTGCTCTAAAATATTTCGCGTGACAGTAGAGAAAACGAGGTTGATTCTTTCTAAATTCAAATTAAGTTCTTCAATTTGAGCTAGAGGAGTTATAGCTTCTAATTCAATATTTGAATTTTCACTAAATTTATCGATTAAAAGATCAATATTAGCCTCTTGCTGGTGGATGAATACTGCTTCTTTCACTTAAAGACTACCTCCTTACAGGATAATTAATCTAAAATAAAACTTTATTTATATAAAGCCTAAGTTTAAGGCTGAGTAAATGGTTTTTATTACGAAGGGTTTTTATAAACCCGAAGGTGAGTTTAAGTCAACCCTTTAGAAACATAAGGGCTTAGCTCTTACTTAGACTTAGACTCAAACTTAATCTATATCCTATAATTTCTAGCTCAAGATAAATAATCCTCTTAAAAGAAGAAAGTTGCCTAGTAATGGCAACCTTAGGTTAAATCTCTTTATTTAATTTAGCTAATGTAAATAATTTACCCAATACAATTGAATAAAACTTTGTTCTAGAACTATCAGCCCGTGAAGTAAAGACTAACGGTACCTTGCCACCAATAACTAAACTGGCAGCTTCCAGATTAGAATAAGTAATTAAAGACTTATATAATACATTACCTGCTTCAATATTAGCAGCCAACAATATATCTGCTGCTCCAGCTACGGGACTAGTAATCCCTTTCTCTTCTGCTGCTTCTCGACAGATAGCATTATCTAGGGCCAACGGCCCATCAACGATAGCTCCTGGTATCTGTCCTCGATCAGCCATCTTAGCTAAGGCAGCTGCTTCAATAGTCGCTGGCATAGCTGGATTTACTGCTTCTACTGCAGCTAAGGCTGCTACTTTACTCTCAGCTACTCCTAAAGCCTGGAACAACTCAACAGCATTATTGATCAATTCCACTTTATCATCTAGGTCAGGAGCAATATTTATCCCCGGATCAGTGATAGCCACTATTCTACCTTTTTTAGCAAGGTTAATCAATGTTACTGTACTGAACAATCGATTTTGGCACATATCATATTTCTTATTTAATAAAGCCCTTAACATGACCTTAGAACTTATCAAACCTTTCATTGGAAAATCAGCTTCTCCTTGTGCAATTAACTCGATTGCCCGGTGGGCCGATTCATTTTTAGAGTTAGTAGCAATTATCTGTTGCGGTTTATAATTAATCCGTTTAGCTTCTGCTTTGATCTTATCTTCATCTCCAATCAAGATTGGTTCAACTATCCCTAACTCTACTGCATGCCTAACACTTTCTAAAACCGTCTTATTTTCTGCAGCAGCTACAGTTAATTTCAAAGGTGGACCTTCTTTTGCCTGTTTAATTAATTCTTCAAAATTCTTAATCATTAAAATCCCTCCTCCTTTTTGTAAATGTTGCTTTAATGGTAGACTTAGCCTTAATCTCAACCTTAAACTTACTTATAAATCTTTGCTTCCTCTCTACCACTTAAAACTCGCCAAGCACCTTCCGCTAAAGCTTTTAATTCATTTTCGCCAGGATAAATCTTAACTGGGGCCAAAAACTCAACCCTTTCTTTAATCAATACTGTAAACTTTTTAGAATAAGCAATCCCTCCAGTAATCACAATTGAATCTATCTGCCCCTTTAAAACAGTACTAGCAGCTCCAATCCATTTAGCAACCTGATAAGCCATTGCTCGATAATAAAGATCAGCTTCTTGATCTCCATTGTCAATCATCTCTTCTATCTCTTTAACATTAGAAGTACCACAATATGCTGTTAATCCCCCTTGGCCCACAATCATTTTATATAGTTCAGTTGGGCTATATTCTCCAGAAGAAGATAATCTCATTAAATCTCCGGTTGGTAGAGTACCACTTCTAGCTGGAGTAAAAGGCCCTTCGCCATCTAAAGCATTATTGACATCGACTACTCGACCTTGCTTATGAGCACCAATGGAAATACCTCCTCCAAGATGAGCTACAATCAAGTTAAGCTCTTGGTAGTTGGCCCTTAATTCATCAGCTGCTTTTCTGGCCATAGCCTTTTGATTTAAGGCATGAAAGACTGACTTGCGTTCGAATTCAGGATGACCTGAAACTCTAGCAATATCTTCAAACTCATCAACGACTACTGGGTCTACAATATAAGCTGGAATATCATACTCCTTTGCGATCTCTTGAGCAATCAATGCCCCTAAATTTGAAGCATGCTCGCCATAACTTCCAGCCTTTAAATCTGTTAACATCTGTTGATTAATTATATAAGTCCCTCCAACAAGTGGTTTTAATAAGCCACCGCGAGCTGAAATTGCATCTATATTTTCAAGATCTATTCCCTCTTTTTGTAAAGCAGTTAAGATCACTTCTTTTCTAAATCTAAATTGTTCTATTGTTTTATCAAAGTTCTTAAGTTGAATAGGATCATGTTCAAGATTAAACTCTAATTCAGATTCTTGATGATGATAAATTGCTAATTTAGTAGAAGTTGAACCAGGATTAATTGTTAAAATTCTAAACTTCTTCATTTCTTCTCCCTCCTTAATAGCTAATAGACTATGTAGGACTTAACTATTGCAATTAATGTTCCATTCTTCTAAATTTTCAAAAAATTATTAACTTTCAATCCGTGATCCTTGCTATAACAGTAAGGATTAATTAAATTAAATTCAAAAAGAATAAAGTTTAGTTATAAGCTAAGCAACTTAAGTATGCTAAATTTTGCAGAGTTAAACTCTTTTTGCAATAAATTGCATGAAAAAAATTTCATTCTCAAATTAAAATAACGAGCCCCAAATTTGAGGCTCGTTATAGAAATCAGTCTATTTTGTTGCTTTTTCAAAAGCTTGTCCTAGATCAGCAATAATATCATCTACATTTTCAATTCCAATTGATAGTCTGATTAAGTTTTCACTGATACCAGCTTCTTGTTGTTCTTCAGCTGATAATTGTTCATGAGTAGTTGAAGCAGGATGAATAATTAATGTTCTAGTATCTCCAACATTAGCTAACAATGAACATAGCTCAACACTATTGATTAACTTCTTACCAGCATCAAAACCACCTTTAATTCCAAAACAGACCATTCCTCCGAAGTGCTTCTGCTGTTTTTGAGCTAATTGATGTTGCGGGTGGCTTTCTAGACCTGGATACTTAACCCATTCTACCTGAGGATGCTCTTCTAACCATTGAGCAACTTGTAAAGCATTGCTAGAGTGTTTTTCCATTCTTAAAGATAAGGTCTCTAACCCTTGAATAAATAACCAAGCATTCATTGGACTTAAGGCTGGCCCTGTATCACGATAACCTTCAGTTCTCATCTTAAAGAGTAGTTCTTCCGGGCCAACAATCACACCACCAATTGAACTACCATGTCCACCAATATACTTAGTAGCTGAATGAATTACTACGTCTGCTCCAAAGTTAAGTGGTTGGGATAAATAAGGTGTATTAAAGGTATTATCTACAACTAATTTCAAGTCATTTTGATGGGCAATTTCGGCAACTGCTTCAATATCAACAATATCCAAAGTTGGATTGCCTGGTGATTCTAAATATAAGAACTTTGTATCCTCTGTAATCCCTTCTTCCCAAGCAGTTAGATCATGAGGATCAACAAACTTAGTTTCTATACCATAGTTAGGTAAAGTGGTAGCGAATAAATTATATGTACCTCCATAGATATATTTAGAAGATAGAATCTCCCCGCCCCCTTCTGCTAATGTAAGTGCCGTTAAATTGATTGCAGCCATCCCTGAAGAAGTAGCTAATCCTGCTTCTCCTCCTTCTAAAGCTGCAATTCTTTGTTCTAAGACAGCATTGGTTGGATTAGTAATTCTCGTATAGATATTACCGGCTTCTTCTAAAGCAAATAATCTCGCTGCATGATCTGCATCATCAAAGACATAAGAGGTCGTTTGATGAATTGGTACTGCTCTAGAGCCACTCGGATCATTTTTAGGCTCATATCCTCCATGTAAAGCAATAGTATCAAATGAATAATCTTCTCTACTACTCATCTTTTTAAATTCCTCCCTTATAAAATTAAAAAGCCTCTTCTGATAAGAAGAGGTTGTTGTCAAGCTTTCTTCTTATCTTTCAATACCAAGTTAGGTATTGCTGGAAGTAGCACCTTTCCTATAATCTAGGAGGTTGCTGGGCTTCAGCGGACCAGATCCCTCAGCCACTCTTGATAAGACAATTCACATATTTATTTAATTCTAACATAACATATGAATTATGTCAAACTTTTTAGTTTTCTGACATTCTCTGTTCACTTTCAGCTATAATTCTTTCAAAAGCGACCATCATTTCAGTAACAATCTCAGAAATTGCTCTATCTTCAAACCAAAAATTGTAGTATCCTTGCTCAATTATTTCCTTAAACCCCTTTTCTAAATCAAATTTGATAAAGCTATCTATTTCTTGAGAAGTACCTCGCTGCAGATAATCTAAGAGTTGAACCTTAAGCTCTTCTTTCAACCGAACTTCAGTTGACCACTCCTCTTGTAATGGTAAATAGGCTGGCATTACATTTAATTTTTGGGCCAAAAATTGATTCTTCCTTTGAGTAATAAATTGAGCAAATTTATAAACAGCTTTAGTATGGTCATCACCTTGGTACTCTTCTTGTCTAAACAAAAGCAAAGATTTTATCTCTACAGGAACACTTTCTTTGCCTAATTTAGAAGGTGAAGGTGGTGGTAATAAGGTTAATTCAACTCCTTCTTTAAGCTCTCGTTGATAAAGATTGTTTAATAGCCACAGGTTAACTGGAGCGATTATTGCTGCTTGATTCTCCCAAAAATATGGCAATAACTTCTCATTCATCCTCTTTTCTTCTCTAGGGAAGGCATCACTAGCACGTAACTCTTCTAAAAATTGAAAGGCTTTTGTTAGATCTTTTTCTGTTAAGAGTAACTCTCCTTCAGCTGAAAGCCATTCCCCCTTACCTGCTGTGATTAATAATTGATAAAACAACTCTGGATTATGAGGATTGAATATTATATCTTTATCTTCTTCAACAAGCCTTTGACTAACCTCTATCAACTCCTGCCAACTCCAACCCTCTCCTACTACTTTATTTAACTCTAGATCAGTTTGGGCCAACAACTCTTTATTACCTACCCAGACCTGGGGAACTAGCCAAGTAGGCAAGCCCCAGATCTCTTCTTTCCCCGACAATGCTTGTAAAGCTAAAGGATCATAATCATCTAATTCTTTGGCCCCAGCTTCATCCTCTAGATTTAAAAAAGGGCTGACAGGAAGTTGTAACTCTTGAGAGATTAATTTAGCTCCAAAGATATCATGATAAAGATCAGGACCTCTATCTTCAGCTAGAGCATTTTTCAATTTAGCTTCACCTTCCGAAAATGATAAAAGCTCATAAGTGACCTCAATATTAGGATAAAACTTATTAAATTCTTTGATTGCACCTTCTAGAAACTCTTGATAGTCATCTTCTAAGCCGAAAAAAAGTGGATAATCCCAGTAAGTTATTTGATATACTTGATTAGGAGCAAGCTCTATAGTGGGATCAATACTAAACTCGCTCTCTGTTCTAAACTTGACAAAAAGGGTGACAGTTCCACTAATAACTGTTATTAAGAGCATAATCGCAATTATGACTGCCCAACTAAGGTTAAATTTCAATTTCTCCCACATTCTTAAAACCCCTCTTTTCTTATTTAATCCCTAAAATATAGAAGGTATTATCATCTGCAATCAGGTTATCTTCTAAACCATAGATATATTTAAAGTCCTTGATTGCTTCTTGAGTACCTTCACCAAATCTTCCATCGGTATAACCAGGATCAAAACCATGTTCCCTTAATTTTTCTTGGAACAATAGAACATCTCTACCTGTCTGACCCGGTCTTAAGTTATGGGTGATCTCAATTGGATCTCTATTACCAATAATTTTGACTCGAGTACCCACTTCAACCCAATTATAAAGAACCTTAACATCTCGATTAAACATTCTAATACAGCCATGACTAGCTGCCGTCCCAATCGAATGGGGCTTATTAGTACCATGAATACCATAAATTCCCCAGGGGACATTTAATCTCATCCATCGATCTCCAAAGCCTCCTCCCCAATCTGCATCCTTAGTAATAATTGCCCATTCACCAATTGGAGATTTAGTCGAAGACTTGCCGACTGCTACCGGGAATTTATGATGAATCTTTCCATCAGAGTAGACGATCATTTCTTTTCTATAACCATCTATCAGTAAGGAAACCTCTCCTTCTGGTTCCTTTAGATGTTGAGCTGTTGTCTGTAGTAATGATTGACTGGCTACTTGGGTAATCTGGGCCCACGTCTGGTCTTTAACCATTCCAGTAGCCGGCAATCCATTAGCAAGTTGAAACCTTCTAACAGCTTGGTGAGTTGTCTGGTCATAGATTGAACTCAATTCTCCTTCATAAAAGCCTAATGCTTTCAGTTCACGCTGCAACTCTAAAATATCATAGCCTTCCATCTTTGGTTCCCGCAGCCATAATTGACGAGTACCTAAACAATTATAATCCGGGCCAACAGTAGCTTCAAGATAAATAGGACTCGTAGTCATCAACATGAACATGATAATGATCGCTAAAAATATAATCTTCTTTGACATTAATAAGCTCCTTTATAAGTAATAATCCTATCTAAAAATATGTTTAATCAACTAAGATTATACGATGCTTAAGTTTTAGGCTAAGTAAAATCAAAAAAGAGGAATCTTTATCAGATGATAAAGATTCCTCTTTTTTGATTTTTAGTGTCAGTGTGAGTAGTGTGTTTGAGTAAAAGTAAAATCTTAGATCTTATGGTTTTGACCTCACACACTCACACACATAACTGACACATTATTGTAATAAAGCTTCGCTCTAATCCCTACACTAATTACTCTCCGACAATAGAAATCACTTCAACACTCTCCACTGCTTCTTGAATCAAATCTTCAATCTCTAGATCCTCTTCTCCAGCGAGAACCTGTTCTTTAGTTGGATGGGTCTCTGGAGTCTTAGGAACAAAGACAGTACAACAATCTTCATAAGGCTGAATTGAAGTCTGATAAGTACCAATCATTTTAGCTTTCTCTTCTATCTCCAGCTTATCCAAACCGATTAATGGTCTAAAGATAGGCATTTCAGGAACAAGATTGGTTACAGACATTGAATCTAAGGTCTGACTAGCAACTTGGCCCATGCTCTCGCCTGTAATTAAAGCCTTTCCACCTTGCTTAGCAGTAATTCTTTCAGCTATATCCATCATTATTCTTCGCATAATGATCGTAATTAAATCAGCAGGACATTTATCATTCATTTCAGTCTGAATAGCAGTAAAATCAACTACATGCAAGTCGATCTCACCTTGATAGCGGGCCAACACTTCAGCCAAATCAATGACCTTCTCTTTGGCCCGATCACTTGTAAAAGGGAAACTATGAAAATAAATTGGTACAATCTCTACACCCCGTTTCATAGTCATCCAGCCTGCTACTGGACTGTCAATTCCTCCTGACAGCAATAAGCCTGCTTTACCTGTCACACCTAATGGCAGACCTCCTGATCCTTTAAGATCTTGAGTATAGATGAAAGCATATTTTGATCTAATTTCGACATTGACTGGAATCTCAGGTTCATGGACATCAACTTCTAAGCGACCATCCTCAGTATTAATTAGAACATGGGCTCCTAATTCTCGATTCAATTCCATACTATCCAATTCAAAACCCTTATTAGAACGTCTAGCAATTATCTTAAAGGAAGTTTTGCCTTCCTTAGTAGCCAACTGTTCATTGACCAGTTCTAAACAAGTAGCCTTAATCTCTTCCATATCCAAAGGTACTCTTCTAGTAGGACAGATCCCTACGATACCAAATACCCGCTGTAATCTTGTAGTTACCTCTTCTTGGGCAAGGTCTGTTCTAACATAGATGCGACCATACGTTTTATAAACATCTAATTGTTTAGGTTCTCCTCTCTTTAACTGTTCTCGAATATTATCGACTAATTTATCTTCAAAAAGTGGTCTATTCTTTCCTTTAATCCCTATTTCTCCATAACGAATCAAATATAACTGTTCCATTTTTTATCACCTCTGTATAATTTGTTTTAAAACAGTAACATGCTTTTTTAATTTATTGACTGTATGGTTGATCTCTTGTTTGGTTGTTTGGGAAGATAGGCTGAATCTAATTGCTCCTTCAATCAGATCACCTTCTACTCCAATCCCCTCTAATACATAACTGGGCGTATCCAATCGAGAAGAGCAAGCAGCTCCAGTCGAAAGATAAATATTATCCCTTTCTAAACTATGAACTAAGATTTCACCTTTAATTCCAGCAAATGAGATATTTGCTATATGAGGAACTCCCTGCTCGATGGTTGGCCCGTTTAAAAAACTATCTTCGATTTCATTTAATATTCTAGTAACCAAAAGCTTTTTTAAACGGTACATCTTAGTTGTAAAATCTTCTTGCTCAATCTCTTTTACTGCTTCTCCAAAACCAACTATACCTGGAACATTCTCTGTACCAGGCCTGACCCCTGATTCTTGCTTGCTACCTGAGATTAAATTATCAACTCTAGTACCATCCTTAATATATAAAGCTCCTACTCCTTTTGGCCCGTGAACCTTATGAGCACTGATTGAATAGAGATCGACTCCTAATTTAGCTGGAAATAGATCTAATTTAGTAAAAGCTTGTACTCCATCAACATGAAAATAGAGATTGTCAAAAGAAGCTACTAACTTTCCTATCTTAGCTAATGGTTGAATAGAGCCTAGTTCGTTGTTGACCCCCATAATGCTGACTAAAATAGTTTCTGCAGTTAAGTATTCTTCTAACTGCTCTAAATCAACTACTCCATTTTGATCTACATCAAGATATTTAACATCATAGCCCTGCTCTTCTAACCTTTTAAAGACATTTAAGACCGATGGATGTTCAATTGAGCTGGTAATAATTCTATTTCCATATCTATGTAAGGCATTAACTGTACCCTTAATTGCTAAATTGTTTGCTTCTGTACCACCAGAAGTAAAATAGATTTCATCAGTTTTGATCTTTAACTTATTAGCAATCTCTTTGCGAGCTGTCTTGATTAACTTTTCAGCTTCTAATCCTTTGCCATGTAGTGAAGAAGGATTGCCATATGCTTTAGTTAAAGTATGATTCATTTTAGTTATGACTTCAGGATAGGGTTTGGTTGTTGCAGCATTATCTAAATATATCTCTTCCATAATCAGATCCTCCATAATAATTATTTCTTATCTACTTAAGAGTTTAATTTATCTTCTACAGAATTTAATTTCTGTTCCATACTAGCTTCTTTATCAGATCGTTCATCAATCTTAATTGAAGTAGTTACCCTCAATGCTCCTTTTTCAAAAGGATGTTGATGTAATTTTTTGATTAAATCAAAAATATCATCTAAATCCCCTTCAATAATCGTCCCCATTGGTGTAAGTTGATATTCAATTCGTTCTTCTTGCTCCAAAATCTGTTGACAGCCAGCTACATACTTGCTCAAACTAGGCTGTTCTGTACCTATTGGCACTACAGTTACCTCTACAATAGCCATTTTATCCCTCCTAATTTTATTATCTCTAATTTTATAAATAGTTATGTAGATTCTCTATTGTTCTAGCAGTCTTATTATACCAAGTTAGAGTTAAAATTAAAAGCGACCTACCACCTATACCTAACTCCAAGAGATTCAAAATCAATAAAATTAAGTTCAAGATTTTGATTCAGTTTATAAAACAAGTTTAATGTAGAGTTATCTACAGTGGAATTACTGTGTTTCAAACCTAAGTTATTGACTTTAAGCTGATACTTCCATTTAGCCATTGCCTCCAGATCTTCTCCAGCTTGATTACTTGCTCCACCACCTAACCAGAATTTAGATAGGTGCCCACTATAAAGTTCATATAAACCCCAGAATCTGTAATCATCATCGTTTGTGACATCAGTACCTAATTTGAAGCGATATTTCGGAGAATAAGTAAAATTAAACTGTTGATTTAAATTAATAGAATGCTTATTTCTTTCTGGTTTTACATCTTCAAAATCTACCTTTGGTATTTCATTAAATAAATTATCTAATCGCATATACTTTCGCCCATAAAGATGTTTTAGATTTGGCCCTTTAAGTAGAATAGGGACAGTCATATTTTCAGCAGTCAATCCATGATGATTTCCTTTTCTAACATAGCCTCCACCTATGATTGGAGGAGGATTTAAAACAGTAATTATTTCTCCAGCATAGAGGTTATTAAATAACTTATAGATATTGACTGGTGCTAAAGGATATTTTAGATCATAACTAAAATCTAACCATTCTTCTTCAGTTAAAAATTCCCCCTGATAACCTGCTGTATAGTAATTAAATGTATCTTGGCCCTGATAAGAATAACTAATTTTTCCTTCTTTAATTTTGAAAATAACAATGCTCTCTTGATGAATTCCAATTATTTTATCCTCTTTTTTAAAGAAGGCATAATCAAGTGGAGTTTCAGCTACTAGTTTTTCAGCAACTATTTTTTTATCCTGAGGATCTTTTAGATAAAGATTGGGATGAGCAGATTTTAAGATTTTATCTTTAACTACTGCATTTACTTTCTTATTGATATCTATAGTACTATCATCATGACTCATACCATGATCAGAATAAACAATAACATTTATATCATCACTCAAATTATTGGTCAACAACCCAAAAAAGGTATCAAACTTTCGTAAACTTTCTTTTAAGGCCTGCTCTCCTAACATATGACCATAAGTATCTGTAGCAAACCAATAGTATTCTATTGCACCATATTTTTTTATTAAATCAGGTAAATTTAACATTGCTAGTCCGCCAAAGGTTGATGCCATTGGTACTCCATAGATAAAATTACTTTTAGAGCGTCTTTGAACTGTAGATACCATATCTCTAAAGACTCCTAATTTGTCTCTTGCTTCTTCAGTTTTAGGATCATATCGATACCAATCTATTAATTTTCCTTCCTCAATCCCCTTACCTTCTCTAATTCTAGAGACAACTACTTGAGTAAAAGGAGGATAATAGGTAATTCCGTGCTTGATTATTCTCCCATCTGAAAAGAAACTTTCTAGATTCTTTAAATTTCCAGCAGTCAACTCTTCTTGAAAAACTTTAGAAGAGATTCCATCTACATGAAATAAAAGATACTTGTTTTTATTTGTTCTTTGAGAATTTAAAGCTTTAGCAGAGTTATTCCAACTAGAACCAACTCCAGTAAGTAACAACCCAGTCATTATCTGTCCAGTTTTTGTTAAAAAATCACGTCGCGATAATGTACTACCTTCTTCTTTTTTAGTCATTACTATCACCTACTCTTTAAAATTAACTAAATTCATTATAACAGATTTCTTAGCTAATTATAAGTAGTTTTTTCCAAGAATTAAAGTTGACATCTAAGTAAAAAAAACGTAAACTATTAGATAGTTGGGGGTGTTTAACTATGAAGATCGGTGGCAGAGCTTACAAAAATGGAGTTAGATTATTTGGTAAACGTTATTCTGTTAAAGCTTACTATGAAAATAACAGATTAAAATATACGATCAGTAAAAATAAAATAGCAGATAATAAGTTATTTCTATTCTTAAAAAAGATCCCTTTTCTAAGAGGGATTGTCAGTATTATCTTTGCCTTAATTGCTTTTTTTAAAGAAGCCAGTGGAAGTCCCAAGAAGTTTTGGCCCGTAATTTTGCTTGTTTTTTTAGAGATTGGTCTTCAGGTTCAATATAGATTCTTTCCTACCCAAAGTGCTCAATTATTCGGTTTTTTTGCAAGATTTAACCTACTGACTTATTTAATTTTAGTTGGAGGAATATTAATAGTATTAAGAATGACTATTTTAAAGGAAATTTTCAAATTTCATGGGGCTGAACATAAGGCGGTTAATTATTATCAAGGAGATTCTCAAGGAGAATTAACTGGTTATTCTAGGTTGGCCCGTAGATGTGGAACCAATTTAGTTGTATTTTATCTAATCATTGTTACTTCCTTTGAGCGACTTGGACTAAGTTTTAATGCTTATCTAATGAGTTTAGTGGCTATCGGAATTGCTTATGAGATTCTCTTAATTGCTCCTAAGGTGATCTTATATCTTCCTTATTTGGTGCAAAAGTTTACTACAATTGAACCTGATTCAAAACATCTAATAGCAGCTCAGAAAGCATTAGAAGTTCTGCTTAGAGTAGAATCCAAAGAACAGGAAAGACCGATTGCTTAATTTATAACTTTATATAATGAGGTGGTAATTATGGAAAAAATAATTGGTGTTGATATTGATGGAGTTTTAACTGCAGAAGGTGAAGGAGAAGACAACATTTGGCATCAAACAATCTGCAATCATTTTAATTTAACAGAAAGAAAAGAGGATGTTTATCATTTTGGAGATGCTTATGGCTTGACAGATAAACAGGTTGAAGAATTTATGGAAATTCATAGTCCTAAAATATATGAAAGTGCTGATTCTCGACCTCATGCTAAAGAGGTCTTGAAGAGATTGCAAGAAAAAGGATTTACAATTATTTTAGTTACAGCTAGAATTGATAAGCGTAATCAATTGACATTAAATTGGTTAGAAAAACATCAAATCCATTATGATGAGTTGATTCATAATGAAGATAAAGCTGAAGCTTGTCAACAAAAAGGCATTGAGCTCTTTATTGATGATATGTTAGCTAATGTTCTTGCTGTTAAAGATGCTGGTGTTGAAGCATTATTAATGGATATGCATCATAATCGACATTATAAGGGAGATGTTATCCGCGTTAGTAATTGGTTAGAGATTGAAGCAGAAATTGACAGATTTTTTGCAGAATAAGTTTAAATAACAAGTGCTTAGGATTAAAATTCCTAAGCACTTGTTATTTATGGGGAAATTAGCAAGGTTGATTATATTTGTTGGTTTTACTTAAACTCAACCTTAGACTTAAATTAAGTTGCTGGAGGCAACTTTTTTATTTCCTTTTTTTATTTCCTTAAAGAATGATTAATCTTTGCTAAATCGCTTTTTACTTCAATAAATAAAATAATTAACTCTCCTAAAGCATATAAAAATAAGGTTTTAAATAGTCCAATAAAGATGGGAAATAAAAGATTAAAGATGTTAAAGGCCATATGTTGATTTGGCCCTCCTGGTGGTCCTTGCATAAAATTTAAAACTGTAATTAAATTTGTTCCTAAAAAAACCAATACAGCTAAGACTTTAAAAGCGATAGAGATAATTCGTAATGCTTTATAATTCTCACTCACTTGTGACCCTCCTTTTATTAGGTGAAATATTCCACTTCAGCCTTAGGAAAGAGATCGTTAATCTGTTTAGTTAAATATTCTTTTAACTCTTTTGCTTGTTGAGGTGGATAGACATACTTACCAAACCCTTTATGATGATAAGCTTCTTTATCTAATTTTAATTTAGTATTAGGAAATCTAGCTTCAATCAAGTTTTTTGATCTAGTACTGAAACGGTGCATGATCAACTCAAAGGTCAGATTATTGGATGTCGGATTGACTAATCTTTCCTTTAATTCAGTTAATAAATCTAAATAATCATCTTGCCAGCCATCATAAATCATTAATGGAGCCAAGATAAAACCGACTGGATAACCTGCTTGTTGGATCTTACTTGCTGCTGTAATTCTTTCATCTAAAGAGGCAGTCAAATGCTCGAAATTTTTAATTACATAACTAGAATTAAGGCTAAATCTAAATCTTGTATGATTATTATGTGTAAGGTCTAATAAATTATCAACATTAGCAAATTTGGTAACTACTCTCAAACGACCTTTATCTTGTTTAGCAAAATACTCTATGATTTTAGCTAAAGAACCAGTAAAGTGCTCAACAGCTACTGGATCCGAAGAGCTACTTGCCTCAAAAGTAATAATCTCCCCTCGGCCTTTTCTGATATGTTTCTTGACTGCCTTCAGTATTTCTTTAAGATTGACATAAATTCTAAGATAAGCAGCTGAACCGAGATTTTTAGCTAAATAACAATACTCACACTTTGCCGGACAACTAGTACTGGTTACTAATCTGTAATCGGCAGAAGGTTGACATGATTTAAATTTTAATGTCTTTTTCACTCCTACAACCAGAGTTTGCTTATTCCAGTTAAATAGTTCAATGGGGCTCATTTCCTTTTCTGCCCTGACTCGGTTATGGGACTTGATATAATCGATTGGTATTTCTTCAGCTTTGAATTTCTTCTCAAGTTCTTGGCCTAATTTATAATCTAAAGCATCATGTTCTATTAAGACTCGCTTAGGTTTGAATTTTTTCAACGATTATCCCCCTCGGTAAAAGTAGTGTATAGTTGATATTGAATAATTGATATTAAGTTTAAGGCTAAGTCTAAGTTTAAGTAAAACCTAAGACCTTATGGTTTTAATGGTTGACTTAACCTCAAACTCAGCCTTAGACTTAAGCTGTTTTGTAATAACGATAAAAAAACAGCTACCGATTTAATAATCAGTAGCTGTTAACCATCACCATACTATATATTATGATTTCAATTTGAGATAATATTCCCGAATCTTTGTTTGAGAGAGATTTTTTCCTAACAATAGCATTAACAAAAGCCGTGCTTTAGTACTTGTTAAACTCCCAGCAAAGATTAGATCTAAATCTCTAATATCAGCATTTCCGCCAGAAGCACCATATAGATTATAGACCCTTCCTTCATAAGAACGGGAAGTAATCACAACCGGAACTCCTTCTTTTTTGGCCCTAGTTAGACCAGGTATTATCTTTTCAGGCAAAGTACCTAACCCAAAAGCCTCAAGTACTAATCCTTGACAGTCATAATCAAGTGCTGCTTGAATTAATCGATCATCACTACCAATTGCTAACTTAATAATCTCCACTCGCTCCTCTAATTCTTCAGGGTGAATTGTAATTTGAGCAGGTAAATCATATGAGTAATGGATTCCAGAGTGGTCGATAGTACCTATTGGCCCGCAATTTAGTGAAGAGAAAGCATTTAGATTGTTTGTATGCATTTTAGATAAAAATCTAGCTGCATGTATCTCTTCATTTATAACTGCTAAAACCCCTTTATTTTTACTTTGTGGATTTAATATTGTCTGAATTGATTGAACCAAGTTAGCTGCCCCATCTGAGTTGAGCTGACTAAAGCTTCTTAATGCGCCAGTAATTACTACGGGTTTTTTTATATCCAAGACTAGATCTAATAAATAAGCTGTCTCTTCTAAAGTATCAGTTCCATGTGTAATTAAGACACCATCTATTTCTTCTTCAAGTAATGCTTCTTCAACTAATTCAGCTAATTCTAATAACATTGGAGCAGTTAATTGTGAACTATCTAAATTAGCATATTGAACCAATTCTAAATCAGCCATTTTTGTTAATTGTGGTACTTGTTTTAATAAATCAAGACCGGATAATTTAGGTACAATCTGTCCAGTCTGTTGATCTTTTCCCATAGCTATTGTTCCACCTGTGGTAATAATCTTTATTTTCTTCATTATTGCCTCCTTTACGATATATCCACTTAATTTAATTCATTAATTCAGTTAAAAATTGTTGCCCTTTATTTAAACCTGGCCCTCCTAATAACAGTAAGAGATCATCTGATTCAATCTGATTTAAAGCTAGTTGTAAGGCAGGTTTTAAGTTAGCAGTAGTTGTAATTTTAATATCTTCTTCCTTAATAGTCTTGACAAATGCAGCTTCTTCTGCTGGTAATACCTTATTTTTGTCAATCACTTCTTCCTCTGCTCTAGTAGTAATAATCTCTTTTAAATTTAATCTGTTGGCCCAATTACTTATCAATTGGGCATTATATTGATTAGCTTCAACCCCTCTCTTCCCTTTCAAAAAGTGAACAATTACTAAATTCTTATAATTAAGTTCTTGTATAGTCTTAAAGTTAGAACTTAAACTAGAAGGGTTATGAGCAAAATCATCAATAATTAAAAAGTCTTGATCATAAGTTAATTCCATTCTTCTTTTAACTCCAGTAAAGCTTTCTAAACCAGACTTGATTTTAGTCATTGGAAACCCTAATAACAAGCAAGCTAAAAAACTTGCTAATGCATTATATATGTTATGATAACCAATTATAGGAATGGTAATTTCTAAAGAAGTAGGTTTAATTAGTTTGCCGGCCATAGTTACAAGGTTATTATTGACTTTTAGCTTAAATTTAATTCCTTGCTTAGTAATTTTTATATCACAAGCAGTGAGGTCAGCATTACTCTTAATTCCATAAGTATAACTAATAGCTGGAGTATTTTTAATGATTCTTTCCGTATAAATATCATCTGAATTACAAATGGCAATTCTATCTTCATTTAAAGTAGAAAATAGTTGTTCTTTACTTTGAAAGTAATCTTCTAATGTTTGATGAAAATTTAAGTGATCATAGGATAAATTAGTGAAGATAGCTAAATCAAAATCTAATCCCCAAACTCGATTTAATTTCAAAGCATGAGAAGATACCTCCATATTTACGTAGTTAACTCCTTGCTGTTCCATCCGGGCCAACCTTTGATTTAAGACTATAGATTCAGGTGTTGTACAGTGATTGGGGTTAGAGTAATATTCATCTCCAATCTTAGTATGTAAAGTACCGATTAATCCAGTCTTTTCTTCTAATTGATCAATAATATGATCAAGCATCATTGTAATTGTTGTTTTACCTGAAGTCCCAGTAACCCCAACTAACTTCAGTCTCTGACTGGGAAAATTATAAAATTCTCTAGAAAGTTGGGCTAAAGCTTTTCTAGAATCTTCAACTCTTAAATATGGAATCTGTTGTGGAATAGTTACTTTTTTTTCTCCTATAATAGCTACTGCTCCCTGCTTAACAGCTTCAGGTATGTATTTATGTCCATCAGTATTAAAGCCACTTACTGCCACAAATAAAGAGCCAGGACTAATTTCTTTTGAATTGTTTGTAATCTTTTTAACTTTACAATCTTTAAAATTTATACTATCTAATACTTCTAACTGATTAATCAACTTACTTAAAGTCTGTTCAGTACTTACCAATGCGGAGTTTAGTGACATCTTCATCCCCCTTATTTACATTATATGATTAAGGTAATTAAATGTGATGATTTATTGCAGTTAATAATTAGATAAAAAGCAAAATCTAGGATACATAATATTAAATAGATGATATAAACTAAAATTAAAGGCTTTAAAATATTAAAAAGGAGATGCAAGATGGATCTAAAAGATAAAGCAAGATATATTCCAATTTTGATTGCACTTATTCTAATCAGTGGCTTATTTACCGTTTTAATTAGAAATAATAACTTAATTGATCAATCTAATGAACCTCCTAATGATCAGGCTAACCCTCCTGAGCAACAACAAGTTAATACTGGAGTTACTCTACAAGGAGAAGAAATAAGTGGTAAAACAAAAGAAGAACTCGCTAATATTATAACTCAATTGGCCCAAAAAGAAAAGACTAAACCAAAAAATTCTTTCATTTTTAAGGAAGTAATTATTTCTGAACAATTTGGCCAAAAAATAGATATTCCTGCCACGATAAAAAGAGTATTAACGGCTGAACCAGGAACAGATGTCCAATTTGTAACCAAAAAGATTCCCCCAACAATTACTGCAGAAAAATTAAAAGAGAAGCAATATTTTGAAATTGAAGTTGAAGATGAAATCATTACAGGAAAGGTTTTAAGTAATTATACTACGTACTTGGAAAATAATCAGACTAATCGTAGAAAAAATATTGAACTTTCTTTACAAGAAATCGATCAATACCAACTAAATAAGGCAGAAGAATTTTCCTTTAATCAACTAGTAGGTTCTCCTACTGCTAGTAAAGGATATAAAGAAGCTCCAATTATCGATTCAGGAGAGTATTCATCAGCAATAGGAGGAGGAATCTGTCAAGTTAGTTCGACTCTTTATAATGCAGTTGATCAAGCTCAATTAAAAGTTACAGAACATCATCACCATAGTAAGCCAGTAAACTATGTTCCGACGGGACAAGATGCTACTGTCTTTCCTCCAGTAAAAGATTTTCGTTTTGTAAATAATAAAGAGAGTGAATTAATGATTCTAACTGATCTTATTGATCGCTATGTAGTTATTTATTTAATTCAATTACAAAAGACTTAATAAATTCTTAAAATCATAATTAATAGTAAAATTATTAAAACAATTAAGCTTCCAATAATTATAGTTTCCTTATTTATATTCAGATCAACTCTAGTTTCGCCTTTATTTTTCTCTTGGTTAGCATTGACTCCCTTATCTTTATTTGTAATGATTGCCAATTTAATTTCAGGTTCTATTAGAACTTGTCCATAAATACTCGGGCCAAATTGAATTAAGATCAAATAACGCTCAGAATCTTCATTAAAGCTAATACTCTTTATTTCTCCTACAGTAATCCCTTCAGAATTATGTAACAATTTAGCTAAGTATTGTCCAATCTCTCTATCATCAGTGATTTTAACTGCTAGCTTATCTCCAATCTTTAGCTGAGACACCTTCTGCCCTTGGGTTGGAGAAACAATTGGAGTACAACCTAAGCGGATCTCCATTTCCAATTTATTCTGCTCTTTTTCCTTTTCCTCTTCCTCTTCTTCTTTTTCTGGAGAAGAATCTGGTGTTGGAAATAAATCGGAGTAAAAATTTTTTAATTGAGCTTTAGTAGTTAAATCAGTGTAGATTTCTAAATCAACCGCTTCTTCAATAACATCCTCTAATTTTTCTGTAAATAAATTTTTTATCTTATCTTGCTGTTTATCCTTAACCAGATTCAATAAATTAAAGATTTCTGTCGGATTAAAGCTAGAAAAAAAGTTTAAACTAACAGCTTGATCTTTAATAACCTGTTCTGGATCAAGATTATTTAAAGTCTTCATGAATACCTTATTATTTACATTTAAAGATATATTTAATATTTTTCGTTGCTTACTTAAGGCTAATTCATGTTTAATAAACTCACCTTGTTTTCCATCAGCAATTAGACTAAACAAGCCATAAACTCTATTATTTGAGCTACCATAATTAAATTTTCCATGAACAACAATAAAGTTTTTATCAACATAATCAATCATTACTAATGCTCGGTCTAGATCTCCTTCAGCTAATTCAAGAGCCATTTCAGCCTCATTTCGCTTTACTTCCATTGTTTCTTGAATAATTTCAAGCTTTTTTTCATCCATGTCAGCTCACCCTTTGATATAAATTTAAAGTAGAAAAGAGAGAGCTAAATAACTGCTCCCCCTATTGATAACTTTAATTAATTCAACTCTTCTTCCAGTTGTAATAACTTCTCCTCTAATTTTGTTACCAACTCACCATATTTTTGCCAATTACCGTCTTTCAATTCTTCTTGAGCCTCATTATATAAGCTTGTAACTTCACTGATCTTTTCTTGAAGATTGATATCCACTTCTGGAAAAGCTTCTCTTGTTTTTGTTGGCTCGTCTTCTAAGCCATCCTCTAGTTCCTCTTTTAATTCTTCATCACCAACTAAACGTAATAAAGCTAACTCTAAAGTTGACTCCATTACAATCTCATCTCCAAATGAAGCAATAACCCTTCTCAATTCTGGGATTTGATCATCTTCAGATTGTAAAAAGATCGGCTCTACATAAAGTAATGATTGACCAACTGGAATTACTAATAGATTTCCTCTAATTACTCTAGAACCGCGTTGATCCCATAAGCTTAGTTGTTGGGATATATCTTCATGCTGATCAATTCTTGATTCAATCTGCATTGGCCCGTAAACTTGTTCTCCTTTTGGGAAATCGTATAAAACTAGTTCTCCATAATTAGCAGGATTAGATTTGGCCCCTAACCAAGAGATTATATTATTTCTGTTAGCTGGTGTAAAAGGTAGCATTAAGATAAAGTCTTCTTCATCCTCTTCTGGTAAGCTCATTACTGTATAATAAGGCTCCATCATAATCGAGCTCCCATCATAATGTTCACGAGGTATATTCCAGACATCTTCTTTATTATAAAAGACATTAGGATTACTCATATGATAAGTACTATATAATTGAGCTTGAACATTAAATAAGTCTTGAGGGTATCTGATATGATTTTTAATTCCCTCAGGCATCTCCTCAAACGACTTAAATAAGTCGGGGAAAATACTCTGGTAGGTCTCAATAATAGGCTCCTCATCAACAATATAAAAGTCCATATCCCCCGTATAAGCATTAATGACAACCTTAACTGAGTTTCTAATATAATTTCCCCAATTATGAGGCTCAGAATAAGGGTACATATCTGTCGTTGTATAAGCATCTTGAATCCAATACATATTGCCATCATCACCAATGACCAAATAAGGATCCTGATCATACCTTAAAAAAGGAGCAACCTTACGAACTCTATCCTGAATATTACGATCAAACATTAATCGACTATCAGTGGTTAAGTCATCATTCAATAGCATGTTTAGTGTTCGATACTTAAACGCAAAAGCTAATCTCTTAACTGGAGAATCAAGTTTGACTCCTCCTGTGCCTTTATAATTATAAAATTTATTCTGATCCCCTTCAGGATAATCGAATTCATTTGCCTCAGTATTAACAATTACATAATCATTAGTTGCTTCTCCATAATAAATTCTAGGTTCTGTTATCTCAAATAGATCACTCTGAGGTGGAATATCCCTAATTAAAAACTCAGGTAGGCCACCACTTGTTACTTTATTGGCAGGACTCATAGCTGCCCCAAAACCATGAGTATAGACCAATCTTTTATTAACCCAAGTTTGAGCTCGTTCTGGTAATAAGTCTTGATCTAATTCTCGAGCTGAAAGCATTACTTGTTGTAAGTTTTCATCAATTGAATACCTATCTACATCAATATCAGTAAAGGTGTAATATGATCTAATCTCCTGTAACTGACTATAAGTATCCTTTAAAGCCCTATGATCCCATAATCTGATATTATCGATCGTCTCTTGATTGTTGCGAAGATCATTATATGAAATGTCTTCCTCTAACGGATAATCCCTCCGCTCAATTTGGTCTAAATTATAAGCTTGTTGAGTAAAATCGATATTGTGTTCAATATAAGGAGACTCCATCGCTAACTCATTTGGTTCTACTCGATATCTTTGAACTAAAGATGGATAAATACCATTTAATAAAATAGAAGCTAAAATTAATGCTCCTACTCCTCCAATAATTAGTTTCGTCTGTTTAAAGTAACTATTAATTAACGTAACAATTCCTAATAGCAGCGATATAATTAATAGTATTCTTAAAGCTAACAACTGAGCATTAACATCTGTATAACTAGCTCCAAAGGCAACTCCTGCTTCAGAATATAATAAATCGAACATATCAAGTCTATACCCCCATGCTTTTAAAAAGAAAAAAGCACTAAGCAAAATTGAAATATGATATTTTGCTTTGTTATTAGTACTAAATTTAAATTTAGAATTTCCAGTTCCTATAAACAGATAAATAGCTCCTACAATAATTAAATTTAGAATAACTAAAACAGTTAACATTTGATAAATCAATTCATATACTGGGAGTTGAAAAATATAAAAGGAAAGATCCTTACTAAAAATAGGATCTACAATTTCAAAAGGGGTTCGATTAATAAATTTAAGTACCAACTGCCAACTAGTTGTCCCAACACCACTAAATAAAAATCCAATTAAAAGACTGACTACTAAATATACCAGGCTGATTCTGTTGGAGTTGATTAAATTAAGCCAATTATTAGAAGATATAGGGTTTAATTCAATAACATCTTCTTTCTTTTGCATTTTCTTTTTTAAATTATTTATAAAAGATAAAATTTTATCTTTAGTAAATGATAAATTAACAAAAGTAATTGCAGTAAATAAAATCAAAAGCCCCAATCTAAGCCCCAACCTTGTCCCAAAAATAGTCCAAAAGACACTTGCTAACTCTAAGCTTTCAAACCACAGCCAATCAGTATAAAAATTAACAATTAATTCTAAAAAGTTACTGCTTAAAATTATAGCCAAAGTAAATGCAAATAAGATAAAACTGAAACTTTTTTTCAACTAAACCATCCTTTCAATTATAAAACAATTTCTACTATTATTAACTCTCCATTAATTTCAATGATTCATTAGTTTCGTTAGTCCCTTTGATTCCAGCTAATTGTTTAGTAATTTCTGTAGTAGTTACTTCATCTTCTTCATAAATATTTTGAACTGCTTTCATTAAAAATTCTATATCTAATTCATCTAAAGCTTGCAATGCTTCCTGTTTACTTTCTTTAATTTCAGTAGCTTTAATTAAATACTTAATTCCTTCATAACCTGACTTAATTAAAGCATGACAAACATTAACTCTAATCATACGCTGTTCATCATCAATTAATTGAAATAAGTGAGAGCAAACTTGCCGATCAGAGAGTTCACCTAATATTGTAACCACTTGATTTCTAACCTTCCAATTACTATCATTTAGCTTTTCAATTAAGGCATTAAAGACTTTTTCTTGATTTATATGTCGGGCCAACCCCCTGATAGCTTCAATCCTAACTTGTTCAGAATGATCATCCAATAATCTTAATAATAAATCATTGGTCTCATCATCTTCAATATCTCGTAATAATTTAGTTGCCCATACTCTATGCATCTCTTCTCCTTCAAAGGCAACCCTTTTTAACTGTTCAAAAGCCTGATAACCTATCTTTTCAAATGCATTTGTCAACATTGACAATAATACTTCATCATTACAATGGTCTATATAATCAATAAAAGTATCAACCACTTTAGGATTAGCATTATCAGTTAAAGCTTTAATAGCACTATTTTTTACTTCACTATCCTGATCATATAAAGCAGTAACACAATAATCAATAGTTTGGGAGGTGCCAACTTTAGATAATACCTTACAAGCTAAAATCTTCTCTTCTTTTTGTTCAACAAATACTAAGTCTTTAAAACAATCTTTAATCAAGCCATTATCTAAAAGATATTTCTTGACATCCAAATAAATTTTAGGTTCTAAATCCTTTTTTCCATCTAAAAAAACTCTTTTTTTAATCTTACTTTCTTCAATTTGTTCTAAAATACTTAAATCATTCTTTTTTAAGTTTTCAACTACTAATTCGTAATCAAGTTTAGAGTTAGATTTGAAATACTTAATTAAAAAAAGACTGATTATTCCGGCACCGATAATTAAAAAATAAAAAAAGTTAATTTCTTGCAACATATCAATATAAGATATAAACATTAAAACCTCTCCTCTGCTGTTAATGACTATTATATATATTCTGTAAAGCACTATTTCTTCCTTCATTCATTAAAAATTAATTAAGAATAAATCAGTTTAGATTTATTGTAGGGACAACTCTATCTTTTTCGAAGTATGTGAAATATTTTCCGTTTCCACTCTCGGCTAATGATTTTAATTGAGGCTGATTAGAGTCATTTATATTCCCAGTGTGTATAACATGAGTCCTAATGCCCTTTCTTGTTAACTTCTCTACTGTGTTTATAAGTTCTTTCTGTTGATTGTCATTATTATTTGTAATTAATAAAATATGTTTCTTGCCTTGCCTATCAATTAAACTATCAGCAGTTTTAATCAAATTCAATTTACTTGTAGAAGTATTAGCATTAGCTGGTTCAACCTCTTTAATGAAATTTATTAAATTTTCTTGATTATCTATTGTCAAAGGAAATCTCAATAGAGAATTATCTGTTATTTGATTAATAGTACCAAAGACTCTCATACCTAGATATACATCTTCAGGAAAATCATTAATAATTGTAGTTAGTACCTCTTTAGAGGTTTCAATATATTCTTCTTCTTCAGAGATAACATCCCAAATAATTTTAACATTAACTCTATTGTTTGAAATATAATCACTATTCACCTTTATTTCTCTTCCTAATTCCGCATTCTCTTCATTAATAGGACTTGTTGAAATAATATTTAAAGTATTAAGACTTAAAATAGCTGAAAGTAGAATAAAGATCAAGAAAATCAAGATTAAATTCTGTTGTAACTTCATTTTGATTTGTCCTCCTTTATGTACTACTTTTATAATATTATTCACTAGATAATTTTAATATGTTAACTTTAATTTGGTATTATATTACTTATTAAAATAACTAAGGGTCCAGAAATATCTCTAGACCCTTAGTTAAATATCTTTTTAAATTGTCGACTAGATGAAACTTCTGCAAAGGTTTCATCTTTTAAAATTTCATTTTTTAGATTTCGATTTAATATAATTGCTCTTTTCAATTCTTTTAAAGAGTGATTATAATCTTCTTGAATTGCATAAAGCCGAGCCAACTTATAGTATAATCGAAAATCATCTTCAAATTGTTCAATACCTTGCTTAAATATAAGCTCTGCTAATTCATATTTCGTTTTTTCTAAAGCTAAATCTCCTAATTCGATATAAGTTGATATAGAACCCCCTAACTTCTCTAAATATTCTTCAACCGTATCAGGAGAAAGTGGTAAATCCCTATATTTAACTGCAGCTAAGTGAAGATAAAATTCAACATATTTATCTCCTCGAAGATCTAAAGCTGTTTTAAATTTATTAATAGCTTCTCTTAAATCCCCAAGACGATAACATACTATTCCAAAATTAAAGATATACTCAAAATTTTTATAATTAATATCTAATAATTCTGCAAAATAAGTCTTAGCTTCTTCAAATTTCTCATTATTAGCATAAAAGATAGCCAATCTTTTTAGGACTCTTTCTTTAGTCTTTAAGCGATAAGCTTCCAGATAATTTTGAGCAGCTTGTGGGTTATTTAATCTTTCATAAGCTAAAGCTAGATTAATATAAATAAAATAATTTTTAGGAAATTCTTCCTTAAGCTCTTTTAAACAAGAAATTAATTCTTCCTCTCGACCTAATTGGTTATATAATTGATAGATCTTTGGTTTTCTAGTCTTTCTAATTAATTCTTTTAAGAATTTAATAACCTCATGATAATTGCCCAACTGATAGTTGCTGATTATAATTCCATAATAAGTTGTCAACAGATTTGGTTTTAGTTCCAGTACTTCTTTATAAATTTCAATTGCCTTATTATATTGGCCCTCTTTTTCTAAACAGATTCCAACTTTAACACTGGCTTCAAAATTATTATGATCGTATCCAAGAACTTGTCTATAATTCTGTTTAGCTTTTTCATAATTACCTACTTCTAGATGGGCTGCACCTAACTTATAAAAAAGATCTTTCCTATCAGTTTTATTTAAAACTTTTTTATCATTCTTTTCATTTAATTTATTTTTTTTCCAACTTTTATTTAAGTATGTAATGCTATTATTATAGTCTTCTTGTTTAAATTTACAATAAGCTAAATATAAATAAATATAAGGATCATCTTCTTTTTGCTTACTCAATTTTTTCAAATACTTCTCTGCTGTGTGATAATTTCTTTGTTTAAAAGAAATCTTAGATAATTTATAGATGTCTTCTTCCTTCTCTTTCAGTTCAATTAAATGTTGATAATATTTTTGTGCTTCCTCAAATTTATCTTTTTTATAACAATAATCAGCTAATTTTTTTAAAGTGGTATAATCTTGGGTTAACTTATAAGCATAAGAGTAATTAATATATGCTTTAGAATTATTTAATTTATCATAAAGATCGCCGAGTTTAATATAAACTTTGGCATCTAACATTTCTTTATCTTTCATCTTCTCCAAATAATTAATAGCTTTTTCATACTTTTCTAACTTAATAAAGCTGTCACAAAGATAATTATAAGATTTTTTAAAGACGTCTTCTTGATTATAGTTCAATAAATCATATTTTTTATTCTCATAATTGATAATATGTTTAAATAATTTTTCTGATTCAGTATAATTATTTTCCTGAATAAATATTTTACCAGCAATAAAATAAGCATCTAATAATTTAGGATATCTATTAATTAAAAAAAATAATCTTTCTTTACTTTTTTCTAGTTTTTTGTTTTGTAGATCTATTCTAGCAAAAGCTAACATTAGTTCAGGGTTATAACCTAAAATACTTCTAAATTCCCATCCAGAAAGAATAATTAAGCCAATTAACATCAATAAAGTATTAAAATAACCGCCTAATAATAAGCCTACTCCCCAATACCATTTCAAGTATTTACTTTGTAAATATTCCATTATATAATCAATTTTTGAATTATATTTTAATTTTTCTTTCATTAATATCCCTACTTTTTATAGTTCATTCAAATAATAGTTAATTTGAATTTTAATACCTTTATTCTTTACTAGTTCTTGGTTGTTTTTATTAATACCTTTTTTTGTACTAAACAAATTTATCTTTTCTAACTTAAAAATTTAAGTTTTTATTCTAAAAGTTAACTGTATTCAACTTTTCTTTTAGGGAAATATAATAACGAATAAAGATAAGGAGGTGAAAGAGATGAGTATTAGAAATAATAATAATCAGTTGGCCAACCCAATGGCTAAACAAGCAATGGATAAGTTTAAATTAGAGGTAGCTCAAGAACTTAATATCTCTGATGAATATAAGTCTGGTTATTGGGGAAATATGACTTCTAGAGAATGTGGCTCTGTTGGTGGTCAGATGGTCAAGCGTATGATTGAACAATATGAAAATCAAGTGGCTAACCAAGAACAATCTCAATAACTAACTAAAACTCCCCACCTGGTACTGATCACTTCCAAAAGTTAAATAGGGAGGTATTAAATTGAGTCACAAGCAATTAGAAGATCCAACAGCCAAACAAGCACTGGATAAATTTAAATTAGAAGCAGCTCAAGATTTTAATATCTCTGATGAATATAAGTCTAGTTATTGGGAAAATATAGATTCTCGCCCCTGTGGTTCTGCTGGTGGTCAAATGGTTAGACGTATGGTTCAACAACATGAAGATGTTGAGAAGTATAAGAGTCAAATAGATAATGATTAACTTAAAGAAAAAGGAATGCTCTCTTAAGAGAGCATTCCTTTGTTAATTATTCTATTTTTTTAATTTTGAGGTTCTTTACTTAAGAAATTCAAAATAAATTTAATGATAAAAAAATCTTTTATGGTTGTATTATTTGAAAAACCAAATAAATTATTAATGTAGCTTACTATGCTTTCAAACCTACTCTCCTTGACAAGGGGTTCTTTCGATGTAATACACTTAAGTAATTTTAAATAATTAGATTTAAGTGAAATTAAATCTTGAGTTGGTGCTTCAATAAAATCTTCATCATGTATTTTGGCTAATGTGTTTAAAAAACCTTTGGATTTTTTCTGCATTTGCTGCCCCCTTTCTTAAGTTATAAACAAATGTTATCATTTTTTTACAAAAACTACAAAAGTAATTAATAGTACTTCTTATAGTATGTTCTTTTTTAGGGTAAATATTTTAGAAATATTGTTTTTTATTCTATGGTTTCTGATTAGCTAACTACACCCAAATATGTATCTAGATTTCTGTTATAATTAAGCCGTTCTAATTTTTCTAATGCTCTATTTAATAGTTGTCTAATTCTTTCACGCGAAAGATCCAATTGTTTAGCTATTTCTTTGAATGTTCTTTCTCTTCCATCTTCTAAGCCAAATCTTAACTTAATGATTCTTTCTTCTCGAATAGTAAGATAACTTAATAACTTATTAATCATTGTTTTTAAATCATCTTCAAGAATCACTTTAATTAAATCAAATTCACTAGGTATTAATGAAAAGAGGTCACTATCTTTATTTTCTCCAATTTTATTATTTAATGAAGATATATCTTGACTTAATTCAATTAACTCACTTACTTTTTGTACAGTTAAATCCATATCTTCTGCTAACTCTTCTAAAGTCGGTTCACGTTGTAGTTGAGCTCGTAGATGTTCTTGAATTCTTTTAAGTTGATTAATATTATTTTGAACTTGAAAAGATAGTCTGATAGTTCGTCCTTGTCGTTTAATTGCTCTTCTAATTTTTTGTTCAATCCACCAAGTAGCATAAGTACTGAATCTATATCCTTTTTGATATTTAAACTTTTCGACTGCTTTAATTAATCCAATATTTCCTTCTTGGATTAAATCTGAGAAATCTAAGCCCTGATTATTATATTTTTTAGCAATGCTGATTACTAATCTTAAATTAGAATTAATTAGTTTTTCTCTAGCTTCTTGATCTCCTTGTGCAATTCTTTTTCCTAATTCGACCTCTTCTTCTTTAGAAAGTAAACGATGGCTTGTCTCTTTAAAATATATATTAATTGAATTTCTATCCATAAACAATCACTCCTTATTTAAGTTCTTACTAAAATTATAATAGATAAATTTTACGAAATTATGACAAACTTAAATATTTAAGCGAAAAAACTGATTTTTTTGTAATAATTGATAAAAAAATAAAGCACATGTGGTTTCCACATGTGCTTTATTGCTTAAAGTTTAAATTCATTGCTTTAAAGTTTAATGGTTTAATATCTTTTAACTCATCTTTAAAGTTATTTAATTCTTTATCTTTACCAGCAAATTCAATCAAAATTAAACCTTGATTTTTTTCATTATTATGCAAACCTAACCTTGTTTTTATATTTGTTCCGTATTTAGTTAATATGTTCTGAACATCTGATGCAAAATTATCTCGTTCATCAACTTGTAAGGCAATAATGGAATCTTTCATTCTTTACCTCCTCGTATATTTATATATAATTAATTTTTAAGAGTCTAAATCCAAATCTAGATCTTCTTCTTTTACCATATCTCCTAATTTTTCTTTGAGGGTTTCTAAGTCATCTTTATTTTCAATGCCTTTTTTCATATCTTCATCTAAATTATTAGCGATGTTATCTAAGCCGCTATTAGCAATAAATTCTGCAAAAGATTCTTGATCAGTTAGATATAAATCAAAAATTTGCTCTATTATTGCTATTTGGTCTTCAGTTAGATTTCCAACTCCTAAATCATTAATTAAATCAGGACTCACTCCAGCTAACTCAGCTATTTTTTCTAATTTTTCTTCTGATTCACTCATATTTTTCCTCCTTTTAATCTATTTATTCAACAATATTATATTTATGTTAAAGGTTAAGTTTTTGCAACTGAAATCAATTAGTAAATAATGGATTTTTATATAAAGGAAATAAGAAAGCAACTGGTTTTAAAACCAGTTGCTTTCTTATTAATTAGGATTGTTAGGGTTAGTTCCTCCTAAGCCTGCCTCATATTTATCATGAGGTACAAATGTCTTACAACAGCTTTGATAACATTCTGTTACAGGAGACATACCTTGTTGGTTGACTATTTCATTAGTCTCTTCTACATCCATCTCATTTGGTAGCTTTTTTGCAAAATCATCACTAACAACTAATACCTTTTCTGCTATACATAAATTAGGTTCTTCCCACCAATGACAATTATCTACTGTACAATGAACATGAGATTTTTGAGTCAAAGTAATCCTCCTAGAGTTTATTTATTAATTATAGTTTTTCTGTTTTTATGATATATTATTCTTTGTTCATAAATGACTAATCATAAAGTTACTATGGTTAATAAAAAAAGAACAGCTTTACTGTTCTTTTTTTATTATTTAATAGTAGTACCACTTGAAATAATATTTTCTTTTAGATCATTTAACTTTATCTTAGAGAGTATTCTACAGTTTCGTTCTATTTTTATCTCTGGTGGAATTTGAATGCCTTTAGCAATTATATTTAAGCCATGTCTAAGAATATCAGGTTTTTCTTGGTTTGGAGTTAAATCATCTCCAAATCCTACTTGAGCATCAGGGCCAACAGTTACATTCTTATCAATTATCGATTTATTAATTACTGTATTCTTTTGGATTTTAGTATTATGAAAAATGATCGAATCTTTTACTACAGCTCCCTCTTCAATAATTACTCCTGGAGAAATAACTGAATTTTCAACTTTACCATTAATTACTGCTCCATTAGAAACTAAACTTTCAGTTGCTATTCCCTGCTCTCCAAAATTAACAGGTGGTTCTTCACGATCTCGAGTATAAATCTTCCATTCCTGATCATATAAATCAATTTCAAGTTCTGTTTTTATTAAATCTAAATTAGTCTTCCAGAATGATTCTAACGTACCTACATCTCTCCAAAAACCTTCAAACTCATAAGCATAAACTTGATCTTCTTCAATCATCTCCGGAATAATATGGTGCCCAAAATCAGAATGTTTTTGATCACAAATCTTTTCTAATTTTTTGACTAATGCCTTAGTAGAAAAAACATAAATGCCCATTGATGCTAAATTACTAGGAGGGTTTTGAGGCTTTTCTTTAAAATCTAAGATCTTCATTGTACTATCTGGTTTTAAGATTCCAAATCTACTTGCATCTTGTTCTGGAACACGCTGAGCTGCAATAGTCAAATCAGCTCCTTGTTCTTGATGAAATGAAATCAATTTACTATAATCCATTTTATAAACGTGATCTCCAGATAATATAATTGTATAGTCTGGATCTTTTTTCTTAATATAATTTATATTTTGATAAACAGCATGTGCTGTACCTTGGTACCAGTTGTTTTTTTCTCCAGTATATGGTTGTAATAAGGTTATACCACCTATTTTACGATCAAGATCCCAAGGTCTTCCTATTCCAATATGAGTATTTAAAGCTAATGGCAAATATTGAGTTAGAATTCCAATGTTATAGATGCCAGAATTAACACAATTGCTTAAAGTAAAATCGATTAACCTATACTTTCCTGCAAACGGAACACTCGGCTTTGCTCTATGTCCTGAAAGAATATCCAGTCTAGTTCCTTTACCTCCAGCTAAAATTAATGCTAAAGTTTTCATTAATATTCACCCTTTCTTTACTGCTCTTTAATACATAATATTCTTAGAAAGGGAAAATATTACTAAAAATTGATTATAGATATTTTAATTTTAAATTAGCTAAATATCTAATAATAAATCATTATCTTTAATTAAATTAAACTTATACATAATTTTATAAATTATTAAACTTAAAACTGCAGGTAAAATAAAGTGTAATAAAATAATTGCTCCGATCACTTCAGTTCCCATTGCTTCAATAGTTCCAAACTGTCCTACTAATCCAGCAGTTCCCATTCCAGAACCGATTGGAATATTCTCTAAAGGAATAATTGTAGTGGCTATTGGCCCTAAAATAGCACCTGTTAAAGTCGGTGGTACCCAGATATAAGGGTTCTTAACTATATTAGGCATCTGTAACATAGAAGTACCTAATCCTTGGCTTATCAATCCACCCCACCCATTTTCACGAAAACTGATTACAGCAAAACCAATCATTTGAGCACTACAACCAATTGTTGCTGCTCCAGCTGCTAAACCACTTAAATTTAACATCAATCCAATAGCAGCACTACTGATTGGTAAAGTTAAAGCCATACCCATCAATACTGAAACTAAAATCCCCATTGGAATTGGATGTAACTCTGTTGTTTGAACAATCAATTGACCTAGTCCAGTCATTAAGGTATCAATTACCGGGCCAACAAAATCAGCTACTAATAATCCGGTAATAATTACTGTCATTGGAGTTAGTACTATATCAAGCTTAGTCTCTTTAGAGATTAACTTACCAAACTCTGCTCCAATTACAGCTGCTAGAAAAGCTCCTACGGGTCCTCCTAACTCGGCCCCTGCTGCTCCTGTAATAACTGAAGTAAAGATGACCAGTGGTGGTGCTTGTAATCCATAAGCTACAGAAACACCAATTGCTGGCCCCATCATATCCATTGCTACTTCACTAAACTCTACTAGTAATGATAAACCTAACTGTTCTCCTAAAACTTCCAGAATCAACCCAATAATTAAAGAAGCAAACAACCCTTTAGTCATAGCAGCTAATGCTTCAATACCATACCGCTTTAATGAAAATTCAATATTTTTGCGTTCTAAATAATTCTTAATGCTTTGAGCCATCAAATTATTCCCCCTTTAAATCCAAACTAATATCCAATGATTTTATTGTATGGGTTAAAGTTCCTAAAGAAATAATATCGACTCCTGTTTCAGCTACATTAACTAGATCATCTATTGTAATTCCTCCTGAAGCTTCCACAATTGCTTTTCCAGCAATCAACTCCACTGCTTCTTCCATTAACTCAAAGGACATATTATCTAACATAATAATATCAACATCTTCTGCTAAAGCTTCTTCAACTTCTGTTAAGTTCTCTACTTCTACTTCAATCTTTGTGGTATGAGAAAGGTTTTCTTTAATCTGTGTAACTGCCTTTTTAATACTACCAGCTGCCTGAATATGATTATCCTTAATCATTACAGCATCATATAATCCAAAACGATGATTAGCACCTCCGCCTACCTTTACAGCATACTTTTCTAAAACCCTCAACCCTGGTGTTGTCTTACGTGTGTCAACGATTTTTAGATCATAATCTGCTACTTGTTCTTGATACTTAGCAGTCTTAGTAGCTATTCCAGACATTCGCTGTAAAAAGTTGAGTGCTACCCGTTCACCAGTTAAGATCGGGCCAACGAAACCAGAAATTTTAGCTATTACTTGACCTGGTTCAACTCGCTCCCCATCAGCTACTAAAGCTTCAAATTTAAGATCAGAATCTAACTCCTTATAAACCCAACTAGCAACATCTAGACCAGCAATTACTCCACAATCCTTAGCAATTATCTGACCTACCCCTTCTTTATCCTCTCCAATCAATGCTTCTGTAGTAATATCCCCTCTACCGATATCCTCTGTAAGTGCATTCTTGATTATCTTTAAAATGTTTCTTTTAGTTAACCTCAACTCTAAACTCCTCCTGTCTATTCTCTTTTTTTAAACAAATATGCTTATTCCATTTAGAATTTTTCTCAGGAAAATCGGATCGATAATGTGCTCCTCTACTCTCCGTTCTGATTAAGGCTGCTTTAACGGCCAAATAAGCTACGATAATTAAATTCTGTACCTCAACCTCTTCTATCTGTAAAAGTGTCATTTTTAAATAGTCAGTCATTTTACTTAATTGGGCTAGTGCTTTTTTTAATCCTAATTCATTACGAACAATTCCTGCCTGCTCCATCATCAAACTCTGAATCTGATTTTTAATCTTTTCAGCTGGGATATCTCCTCTTACTTGTTGATCATAATTAAATTGTAACCAATTAAAGTCCATTTTAGGCTCATCTAAAAAGGTAGCTGCTCGATCAGCTACTTTTTTCCCATATACCAAAGCTTCTAATAATGAATTGCTGGCAAGTCGGTTGGCCCCATGTAATCCCATAGCAGCAGCTTCGCCACAGACAAATAAACCTGCTAGACTGCTTTCTCCATTCAAATTGACCTTAACTCCCCCCATCAGATAATGAGCAGCAGGAGCTATAGGGATGTAATCTTTACTAATATCAACTCCAGCCTCTAAGCAAGTTCGATAAATTGTTGGAAATCTTTCTTTAATATAGTTAGGGTCTAATTCGGTCACATCTAAATAGAGATGATCATCTGAGCTATTTTTTATCTCTTGATAGATAGCCCTTGCTACTATATCTCGAGGGGCCAACTCAGCCAAATGATGATAATCAGTCATGAAAGCCTTTCCAGCTTGATTACGTAAAATAGCACCTTCCCCTCTAACTGCTTCTGAAATCAAAAAGTTCTCTCTTTCTGCTAATTCTAGCGTAGTTGGATGGAATTGAATAAACTCTAGATCCATCACCTCTACCCCGGCTCGATAGGCCATAGCAATCCCATCTCCAGTAGCTATAGCAGGGTTAGAAGTCTTAGCATATAACTGTCCTGCTCCTCCAGTAGCTAGGATCACTGCTTGGGCCAAATAAGCTAGATATTTTTCTTGCTTTTGATCATAAGCTAAAATACCATAGCATCTATTATTTTCTGTCAATAAATCTATGGCAAAGATCTCACTGTCAACTTTAATTCTTTTATTTTTTTGAACTTGTTGGCCCAAAACCTTTCTAATTTCAGCACCAGTAGCATCACCACCTGCATGTAAAACCCGACAACAGCTATGAGCTCCTTCTTTAGTCAAAGCCAACTCTCCATTGGCTTGATCAAATTCAACTCCAATTTCAATTAACTCTTCAATTCTTTCTTGACTTTCATCAGTTAAAGTACTTACAGCTTCTGAATTAGTTAGGCCTGCTCCCGCTCTTAAAGTATCTAGATAATGTAGCTTAGGATTATCATTAGTTGCAATTGCAGCAGCAATCCCTCCCTGAGCATACTCGGTATTACAATCCTTAAGCTTTCCTTTAGTTAATAATCTTACTTTTCCTCTGTTAGCTAATTTTAATCCACTATATAAACCAGCGATTCCACTACCAATTACTAAAAAATCAGTCTTTATCTGCTCAATTTGTTGTAAATTAAAATTAGTCAAATATCTTGGGATCATATTATTCACCCCCATAATTATCCACTGATTTTTAACATTTTATCCAGTGCTTCTCGAGCCTTAATTCTAGTTTGAGAATCAACTTCAATTTTATATTGCATCTTTTCTAGGGCTTCTGCTACATTTTCCAGTGAAGTTAATTTCATGTTTTGACAGATTAATCCTTGATTTAAGAGATAAAAATCTTGATCTGGATTCTGTTGTTTTAATTTATATAAAATCCCCATTTCAGTACCAATAATAATTGTTTCAGCAGTCGATTCTTTAGCATATTTGGTTAATTGTCCTGTGCTCCCTACAAAATCAGCTAGTTCTACTACTTCTGGTCTACATTCAGGGTGAACAATGACTGGAGCTTCGGGATGAGCCTCTCTAACCTCAGTAATATACTCCGGTAACATTCGATGATGAGTAATACAGTATCCATCCCATAAAATGACCTCTTTGTCAGTTTGTTGACTTACATAATGGCCTAGATTTTGATCTGGTACAAATAAAACCTGTTGCTTATCAACTGCTTCAACAACCTCTAATGCATTAGATGACGTACAACAGATATCACTTTCAGCTTTAACTGCCGCTGAAGAGTTAACATAACAAACAACGGCAGCATCAGGATACTCTTTTTTCTTTTCTTTTAGCTTTTCAGCTGTTATCATTTCTGCCATCGGACAACCGGCATTTATTTCTGGTAATAAGACTGTTTTATCTGGTGCTAATATAGCTGCACTTTCAGCCATAAAATCCACTCCACAAAATACAATCACATCTTCTTCTATATCTGCTGCTTTCTGACTCAATCCTAAAGAGTCTCCAGTATAATCTGCTATAGCTTGAACTTCTTCTATTTGATAGTTATGGGCCAAAATTACCGCATTTTTCTCTTGTTTTAATCTTTTAATTTTTTCAATTAATTTTGATTTCATAATAGCCTCCTTAAGTAATATTTAGTGCTTTTTCAATTACTAATTTTATACTTTAATTGTTGTTATGTCAAGTGTAAAGACACCTTTATGTTTTTATATATTCATAAGTGACCATGTTCCAACTGTACAAACTTAATAAATCCTTAATCACTCATCTTCACTTAATAAAAACCCTTTTTCTTGCAACTTACTTTCAATTAGATCTAGAACTTCTTGATTTAAAGCTTCAATTGTATGTAAGTGAACTCCTTCAGTTAAAAAAGATAATGGTTTACTAGATTCATTTCTGCTTTTTTCCAAAAACTCTTCTAATTCAGCTTTACTTTGAATCATTAATAACCCTTTTAATTCGCCATAGATTGGATGTTCAACAATTACATCTTTGACTCTTCCACCATACTTAATAATTGTTTCTAACTCAGCTCTTATTTCTTTTTCTTTATGTTTGCAAGCAATCGTCTTTTGTACCATATTATTTGTAGTCTGAGACATAACATAACCTTGAGAGGTAGCTACTATTTTATGGCCTTTGGCCCTTAATAAAGCTATATCTTGTACAATTACCTGGCGACTAACATCAAATATCTCAGCTAATTTAGACCCAGTAATTGAATTGGGTTCTTGAATTAACCTGTTTAAAAGTTCCTCTCTTCTTTCGGATGTTTTCATTTTATCATTCCTCCTGAATTTAAAATAATCACTTACTTTATTCAAGAATTAATAATAAATTCCTTCAATTTCAATTAGATTAATAATTCCACTCACTAGAATTGATTGTTATAGATTATAAAAGAGCCGGCATTTAAAGTGCCGACTCTTTCTTTAGCAGAAGAATCACTGTTTAAAATTACTTTTTATTTGAATCTTTGTTGGCCCTTTTTTCTGTCTTAAAGTCCTTCGCTGCTTCAAAATCCTCAAAATCATCTGGGTTCAAATTTCTTATTCTTTCAAATTCACTTTCAGCTGTAACTCCTTTTTCTCTAGCCTCAAAGTCTTCAAAATCATCTGGGTTCAAATCTCTTGTTCCTTCAAATCTACTTCCTTCCTTATTTTCAAGCCTCTTTAAATTCTCTTGCTCTTGATTACGCTTAGAATCTTTAGCCATTTAATTATTCCCCCTTATACCTTTAGCTTTACACTTTGAAGAAATAATATAACTGGGAATAAGTTAAAAATAAACTATTTTTCAGTAACATGAAACTGTCCATTAGTTTCTAAAGTAGCTAACAATACATCAGATGGATGATTAATATTATGTTCTCTTAATTTATTTAATAACCACTCTTCATTAAGTTCTACTTCTTCTAAGCTCTTATAATTAATCACTCCATCTGCAATTAATACTATTGGTAACCCTTCATATTTAGTATCTAAATCTAAATCTTCAGGAGTTACCATTCTCTTTTGAGATTTAGGAATAATGCTTAAGTCACCAGAAGTTTCTAAAATAGCAAATTCGACATCATTAATCCTAAAAATATCTTTTTGCCGCAACTGTGCTAACAAATCATGAATTGTATATCTTGATTTTTTTAATTCTTCTTTCATGATTTCTCCATTTTTGATTATAATATTAGGGGTTCCATTGACTGTCTTTCTAATAAATTCACTCTTTAATGATAAATAGGAAACAACAATCTCTATTCCTACCAAAGTTAAAAGTGGAATAACTCCATCCCATAATGATGAGCCTCTATTTTCTATTACAATTACAGCTAATTCAGCTATCATAATGGAAACTACTAAATCAAAAGGTGATAATTCTCCAATCTCTCTTTTACCCATCAATCTAATAGCAAATAAAGTCAAAAAATATATAAAGACTGTTCTTAAAAATAATTGAAACATTTTATCGCTCCCTAAAATAACTCTACCCTAATATTTTTTACAAATTGAACAATTTTATACACTGAAAATGTGAAATTGTTTTGCCATAAAAAAAACACTGGAAGACCAGTGTTTTTTAAAGCCATTTAATTAAACCAAGTTCATGCTTTTGGGTTAATCTTTTATGGTTTGGAGTTATTCTAAATGTATAATTATAAGTTCCACTCTGGCATAATCTGACTTTAGCATTATAAATATAGATCCCATTTTTCCTTTCTTCCTTCAATTTCATAGGAATACTTTCTATTTTCTCATCATCTTTAGCAGTTGCTAGATAAACCTCAACTTTTACATCAGTTGGCTTTAAAGATCCTAATTTAACTTGAACACTCAAGTTAATATTTTCATTAATATTATAATTATGATCTGCTTGTTTTTGAACTGAAAGGTTTATTTCATGCCAATTATTTCTTAATTTAGCTTTCCATTCAGCTAATTCTTTAGCTTGTTGATAATCATGTTTCCATAACTCTTTACCGCGTTTTAATGCTGGAATATATAACCTTTCAGTATACTCTTCTACCATTCGATCTGTACTATATTCAGGGGCATTAGTAACCATTGCTTCTTTCATTCTTTTGATCCATCTTTCAGGAATACCATCTTCATTATGATCATAATATAATGGAATTATCTCTTCTTCTAATATTTTATAAATAGAATTGCTGTCAATCAAATCTTGTTCTTGATTATTACTATATTCAGATTTATGCCCAATCGCCCAGCCATTCTTACCATTATATCCTTCACACCACCATCCATCTAATACACTAAAATTAAGACCACCATTTGCTGCTGCTTTCTGACCACTAGTACCACTTGCTTCTAATGGTCTACGTGGATTATTCAGCCAGACATCAACCCCTTGAACTAAGTATCTCGCTAAATTCATATCATAATCTTCTAAAATAATTACTTTGCCTTTGAAATCATCACTTTCTGCAATATCATGAATTTCTTTAATTAGTTCCTGTCCTGGAACATCAGCCGGATGAGCTTTCCCTGCAAAGATAATTTGCACTTCTTTTCCTTCTTGATTACAAATCTTTTTTAATCGCTCCAAATCACTAAAGATCAAGTTGGCCCTTTTATACGTAGCAAATCTACGTGCAAAACCGATAGTTAATTTATCTTTGTTTAATTTTATTTCATCTTCATCTTCCACAACTTCATACCTTCTTTTTCGTTCTAAATTACTCTTATGAATATAATCAATCATCTTAACCTTTAAATCTTGATGGACTTGCCAAAATTTATTATCAGGAATCTCCTTAGCCTTCTTCCAAATTTCTGAATGCTTAATTCTATTCTTCCAATCAATCGGTAAATAATGATCTAAGAGCTTCTTCCACTCAGGTGCTAACCAAGTCAATGTGTGGATTCCATTAGTAATATACGTTATTGGATTTTCAGTCACTGGAACATTAGGCCATAATGACTCCCACATTTCACTAGCTACCTTCCCATGTAATCTACTAACTCCATTATTAAACCTAGCTAACTTTAAGGCTAGAACAGTCAAACCAAAATCTTCACACTTCTGATAATCTACACAACCTAATTGCATAAAATCTTCTTTACTAATCCCTAATTGATTCCAGTACTTTGAAAAATACTTCTCTTTAAGTTCAAAAGGAAATGTTTCATTTCCAGCTGGAACCGGTGTATGTGTTGTAAAAACTGTATTTGATGCTACTTTTTCCAAAGCTTGCTCAAAATTCAAACCTTTTTCATGAATTAATTCCCTTATTCTCTCTAGTCCTAAATAAGCAGAATGTCCTTCGTTCATATGCCAGACAACGGGTTCATATCCCATTTTAGATAATGCCTTAACCCCACCAATACCTAAAATTATTTCTTGACAAATTCTTTTTTCTTGATCTCCTTCATATAATCTAGAAGTTATTTGGCGATCATGACCTTGATTAGCTTCCAAATCAGTATCCAATAAATAAACAGAAATTCGCCCTACCTTTACCTCCCATACTTTAGCATAAACTTTTCTGTCTAATAAATCTACTTCGATTAATAACTCCTCTCCAGCTTCATCTTTTACTGTAGTAATTGGCAACCTATTAAAATTCAAATTAGGATGTAATGCTTCTTGCCATCCTTTATTATTAATTTTTTGTCGGAAATAACCATGTCTATATAACAATCCAACCCCAATAAAAGGCAATCCCAAATCACTTGCAGATTTACAATGATCACCAGCTAAAACACCTAATCCTCCAGAATAGATTGGTAATGACTCATGAAAACCAAATTCAGTTGAAAAATAAGCAATTACTTTTTGCTCATCATTGATCAGCGAAGAAAAATTACTATTAAACCATGTATCTTCTTCTTTTAAATAATTATCAAAGTTATTTATAACCTGTTTATAATTTCTAATAAACTCTTTTTTATTAGTTACTTCTTTTAAACGCTCATAATCAACTTTTGATAAAAATACAACTGGATTTTTATTGACCTCTTCCCATAATTTAGAGTCAATAATTTTAAATAATTCTTCTGCTTCTGGATTCCAACACCACCACAGATTATAAGCTAGCCTTTTTAATCCTTGAATCTCAATTGGTATTTCTGGAGTAATAGAAAAGCTACCATAAAATTTCATTATACCCCTCCATCTTATTAACTTAATTTTTATTCTTCTGTCTTAATTATTTTCTTTTTGCATTATTAATGATTATTATAACCTATTAAAGTTCAGTCAATTCAAGAAAAGAATATAGTTTTAACTAAAAAACTTATAAAAGTTAGTAACGAGGTCTAATAGTACTACCGCTTGCTACATTCTTACTGTTAAAATCACTCTTCTTGACATATGAAACAACCCTACAGTTACGACCAATTCTAACACCAGAAGGAATTTTAGCCCCTTTAGCTATCACATTCAAGCCATTATTAAGCAACTCAGGTTTTTCAAAATTGGATGTTAAATCATCTCCAAATCCTATCTGAGATTTTTCTCCGACAGTAACATTTTTATCAATGATAGCTTGATCTATAATAGCATTTTTCTTAATTACAGTATCGTTAAAGATTATAGAATCTTTAACTACAGTTCCTTCTTCAACAACTACTCCCGGTGAAATAACAGAATTTTTTACTTCCCCTTTAACTATAGAACCATTTGATACTAAACTATTAATTGCTAAGCCATTTTTCCCAAATTTAACAGGAGGTTTCCCTTCACTCCTTGTATGAATTTTCCAATTTTCATCATATAGATTAATATTTTCATTAGAATTCAATAAGCCAAGATTTGTCTCCCAAAATGATTCTAAAGTACCAACATCCTTCCAGTAACCTTCAAATTCATATAAATAAGCATCATCCTGCTCAATTATTTTAGGAATAATATGATGTCCAAAATCAGAACATTCCCGACTACAATATTCTTTTAACTTTGAAATTAAGACATCAGTAGAAAAGACATAAATCCCCATTGAAGCTAAATTACTTGGGGGGTTATCTGGTTTTTCTTGAAAATCAATGATCTTCATCTCGGTATCTGGTTCTAAAATTCCAAAGCGATTTGCTTCCTCTATAGGAACCCTTTGGGCAGCAATAGTTAAATCAGCTTGCTTTTCTTCATGATAAGATATTAATTTATTATAATTCATTTTATAAACATGATCGCCTGATAAAATAATGACATAGTCTGGATTTTGATTCTTAATAAAATTAATATTTCTAGAGACTGCGTGAGCAGTCCCCTCATACCAACCACCTTCTTTTCCTGTATATGGCTGTAATAGGGTTGCACCTCCAATCCTACGATCAAGATCCCAAGGTTTTCCAATCCCAATATGATTATTTAATGACATCGGCAAATATTGTGTTAGAATTCCAATATTATAAATTTCAGAATTAACACAATTGCTTAAAGTAAAGTCTATGATTCTATATTTTCCAGCAAAAGGCACACTAGGCTTTGCTCTATGATCAGATAAAATATCAAGTCTTGTTCCCCTTCCGCCAGCTAAAATTAATGCTAAAGTTTTCATTTCTACCCCTCCATCTATTTGTATAATTCCTTATAGATTTAAACAATTTTCAACTAAGAACCTCTATTTCTTCGCCTTGCCCCTTAATTTGAGGCATATACAACTCACTATATACTTTATAATTAATTTCAGGAAAGATATTATTATTATGTTCTAATTTATTTAACCATTCTTGATCAATACTTTCACCTTTGATCTGATTAAATAAATCAAAAAAGTGATGTATATGAGCTTTAGTTCGATTTACAGCATATTCAACCATAGTACCAGTCTTCATAATAAATGCCCAATCACTACTTTGAGCCAACAATAATTCTCGAGCCGCTTGATCAAGAGCTCTTGTAGTTAATTCATCTGGCTCATTAATTTCTGTAGCTAACTCAATCATTTTTTCTGTAGCTTGATGTAAATGGCGATAAATCCAATCATTACTGCCATCTAACCAAACATCATTATATCCTTTCGCTCCCCAACTACACATTGGAGGTTGACAAATCTGATTTTTAGGATATTTTTCTAAATAATCAATTGGCGAGATCAACTTTATACTATCTTGATCATAAGCAATCTTTCTGATTAAGAAATTTAAAAAGTTTGGCCCTTCGTACCACCAATGTCCAAATAACTCAGCATCATAAGGAGATACAATCAATGGTTTACGATCAATCAAACTACTTAAATTCTCAATCTGCTTAATTCTATTATCCATAAAATTACCAGCATGAAGTGCTGCTTTTTCTCTAGCTACTTGATGATCATAAGGTTCTTTTTCACAATCTTCTCCTGTGATTTTATAATATTTCATACCTGTATCAATTCTAATCCCATCTTCATGAATATATGGTTGAATATAATCTAGTGGTAGTTCAAAACCAATATCACGATAATACTCCCGATAATTATAATCACCAGGATACCCTTCTTGTGAGCTCCAAACTTGTTTAGAAGACTCCTGATCTCTTCCAAAAGCAGCCACTCCTGATTCGGTATAAATAGGAGCAAAAATTCCATATTTAGGTCGTGGTTCAGCATGTAAAATACCGTGTGTATCTACAATGAAAAATCTTAGATCATACTCTTTTAATATCTTTTCCACTCCTGGATAATAAGCACACTCCGGTAACCAAATACCTCTAGGTTTTCTTCCTAAATGCTTTTGATGGGTCTGTATTGCCACCTCTATTTGAGCTCTAACTGCCTCTGGATATTCTTGCATTAAAGGAAGGTACCCATGAGTCGCTCCACAAGTAATCAACTCTAAATAACCCAAATCTTGAAACTTCTTAAAACCATTAACTAGATTTTTATTATATTGGCTAATAAAAATTTCTTTACTTTTTTCAAATTGATTTAAATACATCTTTGCAGTTCGATTAATTTTAGACTGATTAGCAGTTCGTTCTATTTCTTTATAAGCAAGTTCTATTGATTTATCAAGATAATTGATATAACGTTCTTGTAATAATGAATCGGTTAACATCGAAATTAATGGGGGCGTTAAAGACATTGTTAATCTATAATCTACCCTGTCTCGATGTAAACCTTCAAAATGATTTAACAATGGAATATAAGTTTCTGTAATTGCCTCAAATAACCACCTTTCTTCCAAAAAATCTTTTTCTTCAGGATGGCGTACAAAAGGCAAATGAGCATGTAAAACTAAAGATAAATAACCTTTCTCCTCCGACATAGTCATCACTCCTCAAATTAATTATCTAGATTTATTAATCATGAATCTAATTTATTCGATTATTTCTGAACTACCTTTTAATATTGAAAAAGAACTATATCCTTCCTCTAATCTTGATAAATTAAACACTCTCTCTTCTTTTTTGATAACTTCTGGAGAACTATATCCTCTTTCTGCTAACTCTTCTTTTCCAGAGAGGAGATAAATCTTCTCTAATTTATCTTCTACAATCATCCACTCTTCATCTAAGTTATCACTGACTGTATTACGAGGTGTTTTAATTGGATTAGATTCAACTATAGGATGAAATTTTGTTTCATTATCAATGATTCCTAATTTAACTAGGTAGTTATGTCCAGGATTCAACTCATTAATATACCAGTCTCTATGCTCTAACGTAGTATTAATATCATACTCTTTACTAATTGTTAAATCGTACAACCTTAAAATCAGCGCTACCTGGGATAAGTCCTGATAACCTAATTTAGCTAAGATATGATTAGCCTGTTCAGTAGTAAATTCCCAATAAATATGAGCTGAAGTAGGGTTTTTAACCTGCATCACTATTTTATTTTCACCATACTCTTCTGCTAGTTGATATTGACTCCAAATATTACTTTCCTCAATCTCTTCAATTGACTCCTTTAAATTCCCACTAGAGCTTGTTAAGCATTCTTCTTGGTTCTGCATTTTATCTAAATTTAATCCTTCCATTTTTGACATTTCCAACTCCCTCCTTAAAATTAATTTCTCATTCCACTTATATTCTTAGTTCTAATTAATCAAAATTAGAATCAGTTCCAACTAATTTATAATAAAGTTCCACATATTCTTGAGCTGAATTTTGCCAACTATAATCAGATCTCATTGCTCTTTTAACAAGCTTATTCCAAATTTTTGGCTGATGATAAATTAACATAGCTTGCCTAATGGTATATAATAAATCGTCAGCATCATAATTGCTAAAACTGAATCCATTACCCTCACCAGTAATTTCGTTATAAGACTGAATAGTATCATTTAAACCACCAGTTTCTCTTACAATTGGAATGGTACCATACCTTAAACTGAATAGTTGCCCTAAACCACATGGTTCGTATTTTGAAGGCATTAAAAACATATCACTGCCTGCATAGATCTTTTGGGCTATTGCAACATCATATTTAATATTTGCTGCCATTTTATCAGGAAATTCTTGAGCTACTCTACTAAACATCTCTTCATACTTAGTTTGGCCAGTACCGAGCATTATGAATTGAAGTTCATTTTCTTGCAACAGATCATAAATTATCTCTTCGATTAAATCAAGTCCTTTTTGATCAACCAACCTAGATACCAATCCAATCACTGGAATATCATCTCTAACTGGCAAATCCATCTCTTCTTGCAACCTTTTTTTATTTTCATATTTACCATTTAAATTATCAACACTATAATTAACATAAATTCTTTGATCAGTTGCTGGATCATAAGTATCATAATCAATCCCATTCACTATCCCATATAAATCATCACCATTCATTCGCATTACATAATCTAACCCTTCACCAAAATAATAAGTTTTAATCTCCTCAGCATAAGTTTTGCTGACTGTAGTCACAATATCTGACATATTAATTCCCATTTTCATATAATTGACACAATTATCATGCTTTAGAACCCCTGAATCCCAATGCTTACTATCTAAGCAAAGTACATCACTTAAGATCTCTTTTCCAAAACGACCTTGATAACGCAAATTATGAATAGTATAGACTGTTTTAACATCTTTATAGAAATCATACAGTTGATAATTATCCTTTAACATAATACTTAGTGGCCCTGTTTGCCAATCATTACAATGAATAATATCTGGTTTAAACCCAATCTTAGGTAACATCTCTAAAATAGCTCTACAAAAGTAAGTAAATTGAATATGCTGATCGGGATTTTCATAGAGAGATTCACGATCAAAATAGTTTTTATTATCTATGAAGTATGTAGTTACTCCATTATTATTTAATTGATTAACTCCTACATAATTATCCCTCCAACCAACCTTAGTCCTAAAATGAAGTATATGTTCTAAATTTTCAAGATATTCATCAGAGATTTGACTATACTCTGGCATAACTACTCTAATATCATGACCTAATTCTTTAATTGCCTGCGGTAAAGAACCTGCTACATCTGCTAAGCCACCCGTTTTAGCAAAAGGGTCTACTTCTGAAGATATAAATAATACCTTTAATTTTTTCATCCTACATATTCCTCCCAATTAATCTAGTTTAAAACTCTTACAATTGCTTATTATGCCCCAATTATTTAATATTTTATTAAAAAAATTTAGGAATTTGTTCTTAGTTTATCTTTCTTGATCCATATGTAAATTCCTTCAAAAAATAGAATAAATTTTATTTATTCTGTAAACAAAAAAGAACTAACTGGATAATTATCCGGTTAGTTCTTCTTGTTCTTCATCTTCTTGTTCTTGTTTTTGTTTGATTAATTTTAGTTTATTAGTTTCGTCATTATTAGAAGTTTGATAAATTTCTTTAGCAACTTTTAATAATTTCAATGAATCTAAGCCTCTTACTTTATTTATAACATCAGGCTTTAAATCATTGGTTTCAATTGCTAAAATCAGATACTTAATCCCTTCATCTCCTGATTTAAGTAAAGATTGACAGGCATTGTTTCTGACAATCCCACTATCATCAGTCAACATTTTACATAAATAAGGAATAACCTCTTTTTGATCAAACTCCCCTAATAGTTTAGCTATTTGTGCTCTTACATTACAGTTATCATCTTCAATTTTATGAAGTAATGCTTTAAATACCTTTTCATCCTCAAACTTTGCTAAACTCTTAGCTGCCATAACTCTAATTTGTGGATCAGGATGCTGATATAGCAAGTTTATTAATGGATCAATAGCTTGCTTATCACCAATGTCCCCTAATATTTCTACAACCCAATTTAGATAGGACTTATCCCTTGATTTTAGTAAAGTTAATAGTTGTGATACACTAACAGAACCAAGCTCTAGAAAAGATTCTTTTAAAACATTTAAAGTTGCTAAGTCATCACAAGAATCTAAGTAGTTAATCAAAGTAGTAATTACTTTAGGGTTATCAAGTTTTGATAAGTTTTGAATCACTAAATTTCTAATTTCACTCTCCTCATCATATAAGAGAGGTATTAAATAATCAATAGCTTGAGTTGTTCCAATTTCTAATAAGACAAAAGCTGCTTTTTTTCTTCGTTCTACATCTTGAGCAAAAGTTTCTTCTAATAACTCTTTTAAAAAAGCATGATTGACAAAGTAGCTTTTTATCTGTCGATAAGAATTCTTTTTTAAATCTTTTTTACCTTTTAAGATTAACTCTTCTTTAAACTCAATATCTTCTATTTGATCTAATTTATTCAATGCTTGTTTAAAGTCAGTTTCAATCAAATGAATTAAATTCTTATAATCTTTATCTATATCATTACTTTCTGTTGTTTTCTTCTTTTTTAATAATAAAAGCAAACTTATAATAATAACTATACCACCTGCAACTAACAGTAGGTAATTGTAATCTTCAGCCAATAATTGTAAATAAAAAGAAATCTTAACCACCCCTTTCTGTTTATCATTATTTTTTATCATCTAGTATATTATAACAATTCAAGGTTAACTATCTTTTTTCCTGTATATTTTTTTAATTAAATAAAAAAAATCCATTCTTAATGGAATGGAAGTAACTAATAACTATTATATTTTAATTGGTAGCGGCGGAGGGACTTGAACCCCCGACTCTGCGGGTATGAACCGCATGCTCTAGCCAGCTGAGCTACACCGCCATATAAATTCAATTGACAATTGATAATGTACAGTTTACAATTAAGATCTTTTAAGACTTTGACCTTTAATTGTCAATTATCAATTGTAAATTGTCAATTTGTTTTTTTATTGGTTGCGGGGGATGGATTCGAACCAACGACCTCCGGGTTATGAGCCCGACGAGCTACCAGCTGCTCTACCCCGCGACAGTAATTCAGTTGATAGTTTATAGTGTATAATTTATAGTTAAAGTCAAATTCTTTTTATGCTTTTGAACTTTAATTAGCAACTATCAACTATCAATTATCAACTATACACTGCTCTTAAAGATGGTGCCGGGGGTCGGACTCGAACCGACACGGGCACGAAAGTCCCATCGGATTTTAAGTCCGATGCGTCTGCCAATTCCGCCACCCCGGCTTACTATAATCACTACTATACAGTCTATAAGATTTAGTTAAAAAATTCAACTAGTAATTCTTACTATAAACTGTTGGCTATTAAATGGTGGAGGGGGAAGGATTCGAACCTTCGAAGGCGTCGCCGGCAGATTTACAGTCTGCTCCCTTTGGCCACTCGGGAACCCCTCCTAAAATTAATATATTTCCTCGGTGCAACATCTGATAATATATCATAGAATTTATTATCTGTCAAGAACAAAATCTACTTTTTACTAAAAAAAATTTAAAAATCCTTTATTCAAACATACTCCAATTTAACTCTTGGTCTTTTGGTTTAGAATCAGCATCATTAGAATTAATGTTAGTTGTTTCTTCTTTGGTATCTTTATTTTCTTTTACTTCTGAAGTTTCTTCGCTATTATCCTCAATCTCTTCATTTTTATCATTATTTTCCTTTGTTCTTATTTTATTAACTTCTTCTTCTATTATTTTATTAGTTTCTTTTTCTATTTCTGATGTTAAATCTTCGACTTCAACCTCTTCAACTTCTTCTGTAACTTCTTCATTTGATTCAGCCTTCTCTTCTTTTTCTTTGGAGTTCGCTTCTTCTTTTTCTAATTCTAACAATCTCTTTCCAGTTTCAGTTAGATAATAGACTTTATTTCGACCCTGAAATTGATAAGCTACAACTAAACTGGATTCTAACTCTCGCAAAAGATAGTTGGTTGCGGATCTATTCAATCTTGCTAATCTAGCAATTTCTCTTTTTGTTAAACCTTTACCTTGATTTAATATTGGAAAAATATTTTCGAAAATTGCTTCTGCCTGGTTGGACAATTCAGCAGCTAACTTTCCAATACACTCATCGCATAATTTCATTTTATTTCCTCCTTAGTAATAGTTATTACAATATATATTCAATAGTAGATAAAGTATAACTTTAATTGTGATTTAATTACAATATTGTGGCAGTTATGTGTGTGAGTGTGGGTAAAAATAATTTTGTAGGGGCAGGTCTCCGTGCCTGCCCGTGAAACAGAAATTAGCCATATGTTTTAACGTATGGCGATCGGTTGGTAAAATAAGATTTATTAAGGCTCGAGCCACAGGTTTCAACCTGTGGTGGGATTTCGGAAGCCCGATTGGACTACAGGTTAAAACCTGTAGCTTGGACTTAAAAATAAAGGGCGAACACAGAGATTCGCCCCTACACAAACACATTATTGCACGAATGAAAAGTTACACTATATATCAATTGAACTTAAGAATAAAAAAAGACCAACTGCTTTAAAGCAGCTGGTCTTTTTATTCTAATGAAATTCCTTAAATTGTTCTGCTGATGCACCACAAACTGGACATTGATCCGGTTTGTCATCTTTCACTGTATGCCCACAAACCTCACAGACACTCACATATTCTAAATCATAATCATTTCCTGACTCCACAGCATCTTTAGCTTCATTAAAAAGCTTAGAATGAATCTTCTCAGCTTCTAGAGCATAATGAAAAGATTTGACTGCATCTTGTTCATCTTGATCTTTAGCTACTAAATGAAATGCAGGATACATCTGCTCAATTTCAAAGTCTTCTCCTGCTATTGCCCCTTCTAAGTTCTCTGCAGTTTCTCCTAGTCCAAATACTGCTCCTGCAGCAACTAAGACATCCCCTTTAATATTATCTAAGACCTCAAAGTGATTACCAGCATGAACCTCTTCAGCATAAGCAATTGCTCTAAATAGTATTCCAACCTTAGGAAATCCATCTTCTTTAGCTTTGTTGGCCCAAGCAATATAACGCTGATAGGCTTGACTCTCTCCTCCAAAAGCTGATTGCAAGTTTTGAATTGTAATATCATTATTTACCATTATGTTGCCTCCTTTGTATTTAACCTAGCTCTAAATTAATCATCATTATTATTTTTCTATAAAAATATATGATTTATACCTGCTAAATACATCATTACCAGAAATATTACATTTATTTATAATCATAGATAAGATATAATATTATAATGTTTCTAAGCCCATGAAGCATATTTCAAAACAGTTTTTAGAATAAATGTCGTTTTCTTCCTTCAAACTATA
>NZ_JALKBY010000011.1 GCF_023223645.1 Natroniella sulfidigena
CGGGAGTAGCTCAGTTGGCTAGAGCACCAGCCTTCCAAGCTGGGTGTCGCCGGTTCGAGTCCGGTTTCCCGCTCCAGAATATGGGTCTATAGCTCAGTTGGTCAGAGCGCACGCCTGATAAGCGTGAGGTCGGTGGTTCAAATCCACCTAGACCCACCAATTTAGAAAGCAGAGAATAGTGAATAGATAATAGAGAACAGTTAAAAAGCATAAAATAATTTGGATTTAAGGTTTGAACTATACACTATTAATTATTATCTATTAACTGAATTATTGTGTGCCTGTAGCTCAGCTGGACAGAGCAACGGCCTTCTAAGCCGTGGGTCGGGGGTTCGAATCCTCCCAGGCACGCCATTAAAACCAGAGAATAGTGAACAGTGAATAGAGAATAGTTGAAAATCAAGAGCTTAAAAGAATTTGTTTTTATTAATTATTATCTATTAACTAAATATTGTGGTGGGTGTAGCTCAGTTGGTTAGAGCGCAGGATTGTGGCTCCTGAGGCCGTGGGTTCAAATCCCGTCATCCACCCCAAATTATTATTTTCCCTTACATAGAGGGTTTTTTTGTTTTATAATACTTTTTAATTAAAAAGGAATATTAAACTTAATTAAAGAAGAAAGCCTTTCTATTTAAATAGAAAGGCTTTCTTCTTTATAATTAGAATAAGATTAATTATTTTCTTTTAAATACTGATTTTATTAATTTGAATGGAGTGGGTAGTTTAAAGCCGCCACTAACTGATTTTACATCATCATGTTCATTTTTAGACCAGGCAAATAGAAAATCGATCTTCATGTTAGTGTCCCTCCTTTATGTAGTGGTTACTTATTATTTATTTTATGTATTAGAGAGAAGAATGTTACATCTTATAAGCGTGACTTTAGGATTAATTTGTTTTAATTAAGACTAACAATTAATCTGCAAATGTGATACAATTATTTACAGATGATCTTATATAATTTTAATTAGTTTTAAAGGGAAAGATAAAAAAGCGTAGAATAATTAATCATTGAGTGATTGAAGGTAGCTAAAAAACTATGATAATTATCTTGAGTAGTAGATTATTAAATAAATTAAGGGGTTTTTATAATGGACTTTAAACATGTTTCAGTTTTATTGAATGAAAGTGTTGAATATTTAAAGTGTAAAAGTGAAGGGATTTATGTTGATTGTACTTTGGGAGGAGCTGGGCATTCGGAGAAGATAATAAAGAATTTAAAAGCAGGAGGAAAGTTAATAGGTATAGATCAAGATCAAGCAGCGATTGAGGCTGCTACAAAGAAGTTGGCTAAATATGATGTTGATTTTGAGTTAGTCAGAGATAATTATCAAAATCTAACTTCTATCTTAGATCAATTAAATATAGACAAAGTTGATGGTTTTTTATTTGATTTAGGAATTTCTTCTTATCAATTAGATACACCAGAGCGGGGTTTTAGTTATAAATATGATGCACCTTTAGATATGAGAATGGATCAAAGAAAAGATACTACAGCAGCTGATTTAGTGAATAATCTCTCAGCTGATAGGTTAACTGAGATAATAAGAAAATATGGTGAGGAGAAATGGGCTAGTAGAATTGCAAAATTTATTGTTAAGTTTCGAGAGGAGCAATCGATTACTAAAACTAACCAACTAGTAAAGGTAATTAAAGCTGCTATTCCAGCGGGAGCTAGAAGATCAGGACCTCATCCAGCTCGAAGAACTTTCCAAGCATTGAGGATAGCAGTTAATAATGAGTTAGATATTATTGAAACTGCTCTTAATGATGCTGTTTCAAGATTAAAGCCTAAAGGGAGAATCTGTGTAATAACTTTCCATTCCTTAGAGGATAGAATTGTAAAACATACTTTCAAAGATTTGAGCACTAAATGTACTTGTCCCCCTAATTTTCCTGTCTGTGCTTGTGATACAAAGCAAAAAGTAAAGGTTATAACTAAGAATCCAGTAACTCCTAGTGAAAGAGAAATTGAGGATAACTTTAGGGCTAGAAGTGCTAAGTTAAGAGTAGCAGAGCGGAAGTAGACTAGTTCTAAAATAAAGGGTAGGTGAATAAGTTGATAATGGGGTTACAGATAAAAAAGAACAAAGATTATCAACCAAAAAGGGCTCGAAGAAGTTCTAAAAATAATAAGCAACAAGGATATACATTGAAATATATGCTGATAGGCGGATTGATTATATTTTCAATAGTTTTATTTTGGATTGTATATATTAATCAGTATGTTCAAATCTCTAGAAAGAATTTAAGAATTGAAACTTTACAAGAAGAACGACAGAGTTTAAAGCGGGATAAGTTATATTTACAATTACAGATTTCTAGATTGCAATCTTTAAATAGAATTGAAGAGGTAGCCAAAGATGAGCTTAATATGGTAAAGCCACAAGAGGTTAATTATCTTGCTTTAGAAGGAGATAAAGAACAAGAAGATTTTGAACAAGATGAGTTTCAATCTGAATCACAGAGTTTGAATTTTAGAGAAAGATTAACCACTTTGATTAAAGGATTGACCCAGGTTGAAGCTGGTTCGCTAGATTAATATTTTGTAATGGAATGAGGTGGATTAGCTAGGTGAATAACTTAAAGCTAGAAATTAGAAAGAGAATAACCTTTCTTTTTGTTATGGTAGTTATAGTAATGGTTTCCTTAATTGCTAGGTTAGCTTGGATTCAGATCATTCAAAATACGAAATATCAACATCAAGCTTTAGATCAACGATTAAGGCAGTTACAAGTAGAGCCCAAAAGAGGAATTATTTATGATAAAAATGGAGTTGAATTGGCTGTTAGTGCTAGTGCTGATACAGTTGTAGCCATACCAAATGAAATAAATAATCCTCGTCAAACTGCTCAACAATTAGCTGATATTTTAGAGATGCCGGAGGATGAAATTTACTCAAAATTGACAAAAACAGCAGCGGCTGTTTATGTAGTACGAAAGACTGATGAAAAAAAAGCTAGAAAAATTAGAGAGTTAAATTTAGCAGGGATTAGATTTACAGAAGAAAGTAAGAGGTTTTATCCTAAAGGTAATCTAGCAGCTCATACTTTAGGTTTTGTAGGAATTGATAGTCAAGGGTTGCAGGGTATAGAGTTATCATATGATGATATATTGCGTGGTAATCCAGGAAGAATATCAGTTGAGAGAGATGCAGCAGGTCGAGAAATTCCCGAAGGAATAAAAGATTATGTTGATCCAGATGATGGACATGATATTTATTTAACAATAGATAATGTGTTACAGCATATTGCTGAAAGAGAACTTGATAAAGCTATGCTTGAGCATGAAGCTAAAAGTGGTACAATTGTTATGATGGATCCTCAAACTGGAGGAGTTATGGCTTTAGCGAATAGACCTACTTTTGATCCTAACGATTTTGTCAATTCTTCCCCTGAACTCTGGAGAAATAGAGCTGTTTCAGATACATATGAACCTGGTTCAACCTTTAAGATCATAACAACTGCAGCGGGGTTAGAAGAAGGAGTAGTTAATCCTAATGATACGTTTTTTGATCCTGGACATATTGAAGTTTCAGGACAGATTATTAACTGTTGGAAGGCTGGAGGACATGGTTCTCAAACTTTTGCTGAGGTTGTTCAAAATTCTTGTAATCCAGGTTTTGTGCAAGTTGGTCAACGAATTGGTACTGATGTATTTTATGATTATATTGAAGCATTTGATTTTGGTAGAAAGACTGATATTGACTTAGTAGGTGAAGCACAAGGGATAAAATATGGCTTAGATCAGATTGGCCCTGTGGAGTTAGCTACAATGTCTTTTGGTCATGGAATTACAGTAACTCCAATTCAGTTAACTACTGCTGTTTCTGCGATAGCTAATGATGGTGAATTATTAAGGCCGCATTTAGTTAGTGAAATTAAAGGCTCAAGAGGAGAGTTGATCAAGGAGATAACTCCAGAGAAAAATAAGAGGGTGATTTCTAGTGAAACTGCTCAAAAAACAAGGGAATTATTGGCTGGTGTTGTAGAAGAGGGCTCGGGAACTAAGGCTGCAGTAGAAGGATATGAGATTGCTGGTAAGACAGGGACTGCTAAGCATTATGGAGTTCAGTTGTATGATTCATCTTTTATTGGTATGGTACCTGCAGATGATCCTCAAATGGTTGTGTTAGTAGTTTTATCTGGGGTTAGTAGTTATCCTTATTACGGTTCGCAAGTTGCAGCGCCTATTTTTCATAATGTTGTTAAAGATGGATTACGTCATTTAGAAATTCCACCAACCACTAGTTCAAAAGATGAAGAAGAGGAGATTGAGAAAGTAGAAGTACCTAATGTAGAAAATTTGTACTTATCAGAAGCTCAAAGAGAGTTGGCGGCTAGAGATTTAAATGTTAAATTAGAAGGAGAAGGGGAATTGGTTGTTGATCAACTTCCTCATCCAGAGGCAGTTGTTAATGAAGGAAGTACAGTAGTATTATTTTTTGAAGATGGTACTAGTCAAGAGAGTGGGTATCAAGTTACTGTACCTGATTTAAGAGGAATGAGAATAAGGGAAGCAGCTGAGTTACTAGGAGAATTAAACTTAAGAGTAAGGTGGGATGGTTCTGGAATTATTGAACGGCAAGACCCTGCTCCAGGAATTACGGTTCAGTCAGGAGAATATATTGAAGTTCAATTATCTGAAGAATGAATCAGACAAACTATTTAAATTAGGAGGTTAATGATGATTAAGTTACAAGAATTAATTGAAGTGTTAACAGTTGAAGATGTTGAAGGAGATTTACAATCGGATATTTTAGGTATTTCTTATGACTCAAGAACTGTTAAAGCCGATTATTTATTTGTAGCGATATCTGGTTTTAAACAAGATGGTCATAGTTTTATTAAAGATGCTATTGCTAATGGTGCTACAGCAGTAGTAGTTGAAAAAGAAGTTAATCTAGATTTATCTCAGCAAGACATTACTCTAATCAAAGTTAATGATACTAGAAAAGCATTAGCTTATCTAGGTGCTAAATTTTATGATTATCCTTCTCGGGATTTAACTGTAATAGGAGTAACAGGAACCAATGGTAAGACGACTACTACATATTTAATTGAGGGAGTTTTGAATAATATTGGATTTAAGACGGGTTTGATAGGTACTATAAAAAATAAGATTGGACCTAAAGAAAAAGAAGCTGAACGAACAACTCCTGAAGCACTTGATTTGCAGAGAATTTTAGCTAAGATGGTTAAAGAGGGTGTAACTCATGTTGTGATGGAGGTTTCTTCTCATGCATTAGAGTTAGATCGAGTTTTAGAAATTGATTTTGATTGTCAGATATTTACTAACTTAAGTCAAGACCATTTAGATTTTCACCGGAATTTTGATCAATATTTGGCAGCTAAACTCAAGTTATTTAAGTTTAATGAGAATCCTGCAATCATCAATTTTGATGATCCAAGGGGTCAGCAAGTTGTTAAGAAAGCAAGAGGAAAGGTAGTAGGTTATGGAATTGATGATCCAAAAGCTGAGATTAGGGCCAACAGAATTCAGATTGATCAAAAGGGTGTTTCTTATTTATTACAAACAGATGAAGAAGAATTTGAGATTAACCTAAAGTTGACTGGGCGATTTAATGTTTATAATTCGTTGGCTGCTATTGGAGCTATCTATAGTTTAGGAGTTGAATTAGAAGAAATTAAGAAGGGGATTGAAGAAACTGAGGGGGTACCAGGTCGTTTTCAGATTATAGATGAGGGCCAACCTTTTGGAGTGATTGTAGATTATGCTCATGCTCCAGCTGGAATGGAGAATGTTTTAAAGACAGCTGATGAAATTACTGAAGGACGTAAAATTATTGTCTTTGGTTGTGGAGGAGATCGTGATCGTAAGAAAAGACCTATTATGGGTAAAATAGGTGCTAATCTAGCTGATTTTGCAATAGTTACTTCTGATAATCCCCGCAGTGAAGATCCGTTAAAGATTATTGAAGATATTGAAGTAGGAATTAAAGAGGATGGAAATGTTGAAGGGGAAGATTATATTATTATTGAAGATAGAGCAGCAGCAATTAAGAAAGGGATTGAGTTGGCCCAAGAGGGGGATTTAGTAATTATAGTAGGTAAAGGGCATGAAACTTATCAAGAGGTTAAAGGTAAGATTTTAGAGTTTGATGATCGTAAGGTTGCGCGAGAAATTTTACAAGGTAGGGGAGAAAATTAATGGAGGAGCTTAGTTTAACAGAGATAGCAGAGGCAATTGATGGTCAGATTAAAAATAAGCAGGAAATAAATATTTCCAATATTTCAATTGATACACGAACTTTACAGTCTGGTGATCTCTTTATAGCATTGATTGGAGATAATTTTGATGGACATCAATTTGTAGCTGATGCTTTTGAAAAAGGGGCCAAAGCAGCAATAGTCTCTCAAGAGATTGATTCTAAGCAGCCACTGATTGAGGTTGAGGATACGACTGTAGCTTTACAAGAGTTGGCCCGATATTATCGTAAGAAGTTTGCAATACCGGTGATTGGTGTAACGGGAAGTACAGGTAAGACTACAACTAAAGATATAGTGGCCTCAGCTTTATCTAAAAAATATAAGGTTTTAAAGACAGCAGGGAACTTTAATAATGAAATAGGTCTGCCATTGACTTTATTTAGACTGGATAGTACCTTTGATGCAGCAGTTGTAGAGATGGGAATGAGAGGGTTAGGACAGATAGAGCAATTGGCCCAGATTGCAGAGCCGAATCTAGGTATTGTCACCAATGTAGGAGTAACTCATATTGAGCTACTAAAGAGTCAAGAGCGGATAGCACAAGCAAAATCTGAACTTGTTTCTAATCTAGGTGATAATAGTGTAGCTATCTTAAATGGTGATGATGAGTATGTTAAGCAGATGGCTTCGTTGGCCTCCGGAAAGGTTATTACCTATGGTTTGAATCAATATAATCAAATAAGAGCAGCTAATATAGAAAATTTAGGAGCAAGTGGGCTCAAGTTTGATTTAGTTGTGGATGATGAATATATTTCTAAAGAGGTCTATATCCCAGCTCCTGGCGAGTATAATGTCTATAATGCTTTGGCTGCTATTTGTGTAGGAATAGCTTTAGAATTTGATCTTGAGGATATAAAGGATGGGTTAGAGGAACTGAAATTAACTGAGATGAGAAATCAGATTTTAGAATCTGAATCAGGCTTTAAAATTATTAATGATGCTTATAATGCCAATCCAACTTCAATGGAAGCAGCCTTAAATACTTTAGAACAAGTAGCTTCTAACAGGAAGATAGCCATCTTAGGAGATATGCTAGAATTAGGTGAAATCGCCAAAGAAGAACATAATAAAGTAGGAAAGTTAGTTGCTGATAAAAGAATTGATTATCTAGTTGCAGTTGGAGAATTGGCTTCCGAAATTGCCATCGGCGCTGAAGATAATGGAATGAAGCAAGAAAATATTTTTAGTTACTTAGACAAAGATGCAGCATTAAAAAAAATATTGAAGATTATTAAAGCAGATGATACAATTTTAGTTAAAGGTTCACGAGGAATGAAATTAGAGCAGATTTCCTATGCTTTACAAGATAAATAGGGAGTGATAATAGTGGTCAATTTAATATACGCAACTACTCTAGCCTTTATTATTTGTTTGATGACTGGGCCAATCATGATTAGTTGGTTTAAAAAATTAGAGTTTGGCCAACAGATCAGAAATTTAGGTCCACAAAGCCATTTAGAAAAAGCAGGAATTCCTACAATGGGCGGAGTTATAATTATACTTTCTGTAGTTATTTCAACTTTAGTTTTTGCAGAAATAAACATGAAGGTGATGTTAGCATTATTTGTAACTGTAGCTTATGGTTTTTTAGGGTTGTTGGATGATTCGATAAAGATAATTGCTAATCGATCATTAGGGTTAAGAGCCTGGCAAAAGATTGTAGGGCAAATTTTGGTTGCCTTATTATTAGCTGTAGTAGTTCTAGGAAAGTTGAACTTAGGAACAGAAGTTTTAATTCCTTTTTTAGGTTCAACTATTGATTTAGGAATATTATATATACCTTTTATACTTATAGTTGTAATCGGTACTTCAAATGCTGTTAATTTAACTGATGGGTTAGATGGATTAGCAGCGGGAGTTACTATTATTGTTACAATTACTTATGCTTATATGACCTTTCAATTTGGAGCGTATGAGCTAGCTATCTTTACAACTGCTATTGCTGGTGCTTGTTTAGGTTTTTCTTGGTTTAATACTCATCCGGCTCAAGTTTTTATGGGTGATACAGGTTCTTTAGCTTTAGGAGGTGCTCTTGCTGCGATAGCAGTTTTAACTCGAACACAGTTTTTTTTGTTGATTATTGGTGGGGTTTATGTAATAGAAGCTTTATCAGTTATGATTCAAGTTAGCTTCTATAAGCTGACTGGGAGGCGGGTTTTCAAAATGAGTCCGATTCATCACCATTTTGAATTGAAAGGCTGGGAAGAATCTAAAATAGTTGTTAGATTTTGGATTTTAACTACTCTATTATCATTAATTGGACTATTAGGATTGGTTTAATTATTCGAAACCTAATTATATTTGTCATGATGAATTGGCATTAAGAAAGGAAGATATTATGAAATTAAAAGATAAACTAGTGACTGTTGTAGGTTTAGGTAAGAGGACTGGGGTCGAAGTAGTTAAATTTTTAGATCAAAAAGGGGCTAAAATAATAGTTACTGATACCAAAACTAAAGCAGAATTAATGATAGAGTTATCTAGATTAGAAGATTATCAATTTAAATTAGATTTAGGAGGGCATACTGAAGAGTTAATTTTGAAATCTGATTTAATTGTTATTAGTCCAGGCGTCCCGTATGATATTCCAATTTTAAAACAAGCGAGAGATAAAGGAATTAAAATAATGAGTGAGATTGAGCTTGCTTATTCTTTTTCTACTACTTCGCTTGTAGCTATTACGGGAACGAATGGAAAAACAACAACTACAACCTTGTTAGGAGAAATATGTTCTAAGTTGGATCGACAAGTGGCTGTCGGTGGTAATATAGGTCGACCTTTAATTAAAGATCTACCTGATTTAAAAAGAGATGATTTAGCAATAGCAGAGATAAGTTCTTTTCAGTTAGAAGAGATAACAGATTTCAAACCTGATATTGGTTTGATTTTGAATATAACACCCGATCATTTAGATCGTCATGGTACTTTTGAAGAGTATATTAAGGCTAAAAGAAGGTTATTGAGTAATCAAACTGAACAGGATTATGCAGTCTTAAATTATGATGATCAGTTAGTCAGGGAATTTGCTGATTATACTGCAGCAGAGACTCTTTTTTTTAGTCAAAAAACTGAATTAGATCGTGGAGTATATATTAAGAATGGGGAGATTATTGCTAATTTGACCGGTCAACCAGAAAAGATTATTGCTACTGATGAGATTAGGATTAAGGGACCACATAATTTAGAAAATACTTTAGGAGCAGTTACCACTTCTTTATTATTAGGAATAAGAAAAGAAATTATAGTTGAAACCTTACATCAATTTGGTGGTGTAGATCATAGAATTGAAAGTGTGGGAGTAGTTAATGGAGTTGAGTATATTAATGATTCAAAAGGAACTAATCCTGTAGCAGCAACTAAAGCAGTAGAGACATTTAAGCAACCTTTAATTTTAATAGCAGGTGGAAAGGATAAAGGGTCTGATTTTTCAAAGTTTGCAGAGGTTATAGTAGATCAGGTTAAGGAGTTGATCTTGCTAGGAGAGACTGCACCTCAGATAGAGCAGGCTGTTAAAAAATTAGGCTATCAGGCTACTAATAATGTCGATAGTATTGAAGAAGCGGTTGATTTAGCAGATAAATTGGCTGTTAAAGGAGATGTCGTTTTATTGTCTCCTGCCTGTGCAAGTTGGGATATGTACAATAACTATAAAGAAAGAGGCGAGGAGTTTAGAGGAACTGTAAAAAAATTGAGGAGGGAGTAATTTGCAACAGAAGGCTCCTGATTTTGTAATTTTTTTTGTGATTATAGTCTTATTAGGAATAGGGGTAGCAATGGTCTTTAGTGCTACTTCAATTTTAGCTTACCAGAGATTTGGGGATAGTTTTCATTACTTAAAGAGGCAATTAGGGTGGTCAGTTTTAGGGATAGCAGCAATGACTACATTTATGAATATTGATTATCATAGATATCTTAAGTGGGCACCTAAAATTTTGTTAGTTAGTATTATATCATTGATTTTAGTTTTGATTCCAGGAATTGGCCATGTAATTGGTGGTTCGAGACGTTGGTTTATAATTTTAGGTTTGCGGGTTCAGCCGTCGGAAATAGCGAAAGTTGCATTAGTAATTTATTTGGCTCGTTATTTATCTTTGAAAAATGATCAATTAAAAAGCTTTTTTAAAGGTTTATTACCACCCCTTGCGATTTTAGGGGCAGTATTTATCTTGATTTTATTGGAACCAGATTTGGGAACTGCTGCTACAATAGCAGGAACGGCAGTTGTGATGTTGGTTGCAGCAGGGGCCAGCTATGTACATTTAGGAAGTTTAGTAGCAATGGGCATACCTGGATTATTATATATGATTATTAGCGAGCCTTATCGTAGAGATAGACTATTGGCTTTTTTAGATCCGTGGCAAGATCCTTTGGATACTGGTTTTCATATTATTCAATCTCTCTATGCTTTAGGTTCTGGTGGTTTATTTGGGATGGGGTTAGGTAGAAGTAGGCAGAAATTCTTTTATTTACCTGAGCCTGGAACTGATTTTATTTTTGCTGTTTTAGGAGAAGAATTAGGGTTTATTGGAACTTTTACGATTGTAACTTTATTCTTTTTATTTGCATGGCGTGGGTTACAGATTGCATTACATGCACAAGATCTATTTGGTAGTATTTTAGCAGTAGGAATTACAACGATGATTACTTTACAAGCAGTAATTAATATGGGAGTAGTTACTGGTTCAATGCCTGTTACTGGAATAACATTACCTTTCATTAGTTATGGAGGTTCTTCGCTAGTAATTATGTTATCAGGAGTAGGTATATTATTGAATATTTCAAGATTTACTACTAATTAGGAGTGGCTAAAATATGAAAATACTAATTTCAGGTGGTGGCACAGGAGGTCATATCTATCCTGGCTTAGCTATAGCTAAGAGTTTAGAACAAAGAAATGATGATGTTGAAATAGCTTTTGTAGGTACTGAGCAAGGGTTAGAAGCAGATATTGTTCCTAAAGAAGGTTATCAACTAAAGACAATTCAAGTACAAGGGTTACCGCGTAAGGTGTCATTAGATTTAATTAAGGCAGCCTTTAAAAGTCTAGTAGGATTTTTTGAGGCAAAGTTAATTTTAAATAATTTTGAACCGGATATTGTAGTAGGAACAGGTGGCTATGTTTGCGGGCCAATTGTTCTAGCAGCAGCTTTAAGTAATATCCCTACGGTAATTCATGAGCAGAATGCTTATCCTGGTTTGACTAATCGTTTATTGGCTAAAGTTGTAGATAAGATTGCTTTAAGTAATCTTGATGCTAAAGAATATTTAAAGGACTTAGATAAGGTAGTTTTAACTGGGAATCCAATTAGACCTGCAATTTTAGAGCAGAATCGAACCAAGGCTTTTAAAGAATTAGGATTGAATCCTAGACAGAAGGTTATTTTAGTTTTTGGAGGTAGTCGAGGGGCTAAAAGCATTAATCAAGCAGTAGTTAAGTTATATAAAGAGATCAAAGGTTCTAATTTGCAGCTGTTACATATAACGGGTAAGAATGGATTTGAGGAAGTTGAAGCTAAAGCAGAAGAGTTGGGAATAAATAATATGGAAAGCGGGCAAATTATAATCAAGCCTTATTTATATAATATGGAAGCGGCTTTAAATGTGGCCGATTTGGTTATTTCTAGAGCTGGAGCTACGGGATTAGCTGAAATTACAGCTTGTGGAATTCCAGCTATTTTAATTCCTTACCCTTATGCTGCTGAAAATCATCAAGAATATAATGCACGTTCTTTAGAACGAAAGAATGCTGCTGAAGTTATCTTAGATCAAGAATTGACCGGTGATAAATTGTCTGAAGTTGTAAATGAATTGATCTTTGATGAACAAAAATTAAAGAAGATGGCTCAAGCAAGTAAAGAGTTAGGTCAGCCTGATGCAGCTAAGAACTTAGTTGCTTTAATTCAAGATTTGATTTCTTAGTACTGGCAATTTGAATTTTATTACAAAACAGCTTAAGTCTAAGGTTGAGGAAATGGTTTTTATTACGAAGGGTTTTTATAAACCCGAAGGTGAGGCTAAGCCAACCGTTAAAAGCATAAGGGTTTAGGTTTTACTTAAACTTAAACTTAGCCTTAAACTTAAGCTTGATATCAATATGGACAAGCAGTTGATGAACGGATTATTTTTTAATTACATATTATAATGTATATTGAATAGGAGAATTACTTTAAATTGGGGTTATATAAATTGAGGTGGTAATATGAAACAACAGATCAAGCAGGAAATTAAGAAGTTAGTTGAAGGAGAAGTATTATTTTCTGAACCATTAAAGAAGTATACTTCTTTTCAGATTGGTGGGCCAGCAGAAGTATTAGTAACTCCTAGAGATATAGCTGATTTACAGAGGTTGATTAGTTATTTATACCGGTGTGACATTCCCTATCAAGTGTTAGGAAATGGAACTAATCTATTGATCAGTGATCAAGGATTATCTAAAGTTGTAATTAAGATGACTGATTTATTTAATTGGTTTAAATTCAAGAGTAATCAACTTAGAGCAGGTGCTGGGGCCAAACTACCTGTAATTGCTAAGAAAGCAGCTGAGCGGGGATTGAGTGGTTTAGAGTTTGCTGCTGGATTACCTGCTAGTATTGGAGGAGCTGTGATTATGAATGCAGGTGCAGGAAATTTAGGCTCGATTGGAGATTTAATTACTGGGGTTAAAGTTATATCATCTACAGGAGAATTAAAGCAATATCGACGGAATGAACTGGATTTTAGTTATCGACAGAGCAACTTACAAAAAGATGAGCAGATTATAATCGAGGTTGAGTTGGAGTTGATACCTACTGATTCAAAAACTGTACATAACAAGATGCAAAAGCTGTTCTTAAAACGAAAAGAAACCCAACCACTAACTATGCCTAATGCTGGTTGTATCTTTAAAAATCCAACGGATGACTCAGCAGGTAGATTAATTGATCAAGCCGGGGGGAAGGGTTTAAAGGTAGGAGATGCTCAAGTATCGACTAAGCATGCTAACTTCATAGTTAATCTAGGTTCAGCTTCTGCCCAAGATGTATTAGATTTAATTGGTAAGGTGAAAAAACTGGTCAATGAGCAATGTGGGGTTGAGTTAGAAACAGAGATTATTTATTTAAGTTAGATTGGAGGTGAGGCTGATGGATCAATTTGTAATTAATGGTGGTTCTCCTTTAGAAGGAGAGGTAACGGTTAGTGGTGCTAAAAATGCTGTTTTACCTATCTTAGCAGCAACTGTATTAGGTGACGGGCAATCTGTAATTAATAATGTACCTAAGTTACATGATGTGAAAGTAATGAAAGAGGTCCTAGAAAATTTAGGAGCAAAAGTTCAAGATGATTCCGAACAGATTATGATTGATACCTCAACAGTGAATTGTTGTGAAATTCCTGAAAATTTGATGCGGAAGATGCGGGCGACAGTATTTTTGATGGGCCCTTTAGTAGCCCGATTTGGAAAGGTTAAAATTTCCCAGCCGGGAGGATGTAGTATTGGCCCGCGACCTATTGATTTGCATTTGAAAGGACTTGAAGCTTTAGGAGTTGAATTTAAACAAAGGCATGGTGCATTAGAAGGAACAGTCGATCAATTAGTAGGAGCTGAGATTCATCTTGATTTTCCAAGTGTTGGTGCTACGGAAAATATTATGATGGCTGCTACTAAAGCTGAAGGAGAGACTTTAATTTATAATGCTGCTAAAGAACCAGAAATAATTGATTTACAGAATTATTTAAATCGATTAGGAGCTAGCATTAGAGGCGCTGGGACTAATGTAATTAAAGTTAAAGGGGTTCAAGAGTTGCAGGCAGTTGAATATCAAGTGATTCCTGATCGCATAGAGGCAGGGACATTTCTGGTAGCAGCTGCTATAACTAAGGGTAATGTGATTATTAAAGATGTTATTCCTGAACATATAGAGCCTGTGATAGCTAAACTGAATGAAGCAGGGATTGAAATGAAAGTGGAACATAATCAAATTGAAGTAATCGGTAAGGAAGATTGGAAGGGAATAAATATTAAAACTTTACCTTATCCAGGACTTCCTACAGATATGCAAGCACAATTGATGACTTTTTTATCTTTAGCTGAAGATACAAGTATTATTACTGAAAATATTTTTGAAAATAGATTAAGCCATGCTGATGAATTGCGAAGGATGGGGGCAAAAATTAGGATTGAAGGAAATACTGCTATTGTAAATGGTGTAGATAAATTATATGGAACTAATGTTAGAGCAACCGATTTACGAGCTGGAGCTGCTTTAGTTTTAGCAGGTTTAGCTGCTGAAGGAGAAACGATTATTGAGAATATTTATCATATTGATCGTGGGTATGAATATTTAGAAGATAAATTATCTAATTTAGGTGCAGATATAATCAGGAAGTCTGATTTTTCCAGTGAAGATTAAATATAAATTTTAATAATCTTGCAGGAGATTCGATGGTTATCACAGAACAATTACATAACAAGCTATTATTTACATTTATTCCTAATAGTATAGGTTGTTGTTCATACAATAAGATAATTTTCTGAAATTTAATTTATTTTGGAGAAAGGGTTTTTTGAATGTAAAGTGAAGTATAATTATTAGGGTGGAGTGATTTGTTATCTTATTGAGTTCAAATATTAAAGTTGATTAGTTTAAACTTACAAAATGACTTAAATAAGTTCCCTGCCGTGAGTAATTAGTTTGCTGTTAGATATAGCTTTAAAGAGCTAACTTGTAGTTTTATTAACAGATGAATTATTAAGGGCTAGTTATTAGTTAATGATAACTGGCCCTTAATTTTGGGTTTTAAATGAGGTGGTATTGTGGACAAACAATATATATATATAACTGCTTTTTTATTATTGATTATCTTTGCAATAATTGGAATTATTAATTCTGAACTTTTTGAAGTAGACAAAATAGAGATTATTGACAATGATTTTTTAACTGATGAAGAAATAATTACTTATTTAGATTTAGAAAAAGAGCTTAATATTTTTAATCTTGAATCTCAACAGCTAGCTGATAAATTGATTGAATTACCTCAAATTGAAGGTGCTGTTGTTACTCGTAGTTTTCCACGACAGATAATTATTGAAATTAATGAACGACAGGCAGTAGGAATAGTAGGTGATGATAATTCTTATTTAGTGATAGATAAAGAGGGCTGGATTATAGATGATATTTATAGATTATCAGAGTGGAAATTACCTTTAATTACAGGAAGTGATATTTTAATCGAAAATGACATGGTTAAATTAAACCAAATGTCGGAACAAGCAATTAAATATTTGAGTTTTTTATCAAAATCAATCTTACAAGAAATTTCTGAAATAACTATTACTACTGAGGATGAAATAAAATTGTTTTTAAGAGATGGTGGGGAGGTTAGGTTAGGAGATGAGTCTAACTTAAATTATAAAGCAGAGGTTTTGACATCAATTTATCAGGATTTACAAGATAAAAACTTAGAAGTTGATTATATAGATTTAACCTATCAGAAAAACAAGGTTGTCAAAACAAAGTAACGGAAAGAGGAGTTTTTTAAAAATATAGAGCTAAAAAAAAGGGAATTAAGTATATTTGTTGAAATTAAAACTAAAAAGGAAATTTAGAAACTAATCCAATAGAAAAATTTGTTTTATATAGAATAGAAAGGGGGGCGTTTAGTGGCACCGAGAGATATAGTTGCTGGGATTGATATAGGAACTACTAAAGTGTGTACTATTATTGCAGAAGTTAATGGTGATAAAATTACTGATATACTTGGAGTAGGAACCAGCCCTTCTACTGGTTTAAGAAAAGGTATGGTTGTTGATATAGATGATACTGTTTGTTCAATTGAAACTGCAGTTGTTAAAGCAGAGAGAATGGCAGGGTTAGAGTTAGAATCGGTCTTTGTAGGAATTGCTGGTTCTCATATTTCTTCAACTAATAGTCACGGAGTAGTGGCAGTGACAGGTGAAGATAAGGAAATAAGCCAAAAAGATATTGATCGTGTAATTGATGCTACAAAGATTATCTCTATTCCTCCAGAGCGTGAGATTATTCATGTTATACCTAGAGAATTTATTGTAGATGGCTGTGGAGATATTAAGTCTCCACTAGGTATGTCAGGAGTAAGATTAGAAGCTGAGACTCATATTGTTACTGGTTCTGTAACTTCTATTCAGAATTTAGTTAAGAGTGTTCATCGAGTAGGGATTAATGTTGAGGGGGTTGTTTTACAACCATTAGCAGCTAGTAAGGCAGTTTTATCAGAAAGTGAAAAAGATCTAGGAGTAGTTTTGGTTGATATGGGTGGAGGAACTACAGATATTGCCATCTTTAAAGAAGGAAGTATTTGGTATACTTCTATTTTACCTGTAGGTGGTGATCATGTTACAAGTGATATAGCTGTGGGATTAAGAACACCTATGTCGAATGCTGAAAGAATTAAGATTCAGCATGGTTGTGCTAAAGCTAGTTTGATTGATCGGGAGCAACAAATAGATATTTTGGATACTAGTGGAAAGAAAAAACATAGTATTTCGCAAAAAATGTTATGTAATATTATTGAGCCTAGAGTTGATGAAATATTTACATTGGTCAAGCAAGAAATTCAAAAGGCAGGGTATGATGATTTGATTCCAGCGGGAGCAGTTGTGACTGGAGGGGCTTCTTTATTGAATGGTATTCCTCAATTAGCTTCTGAAAAATTGGATTTGCCTGTTAGAGTGGGAGTACCAGAGAATATTGATACGTTATTAAATTATATAGATGGTTCTATTTATGATATTGGTGAAGGCTATTCTGAGTTTTCTAAGGATAATGGAGCTATTTTTTCTACAGGAGTTGGATTGGTCCATTATGGGGCAGAGGTTTTAGGTGAAGATTCTTTGGAAGATATGGGAGAAGAAGAGATAGTAAGTGATTTATTTGATAAAGTTAAAAGCTGGTTTAGAGAAATCTTTTAATCAGTTGGCAAAGGGGGTAGTTGAGATGTTTGAATTCGATTCTGAAATGGAACAATTCGCAAATATAAAGGTGGTTGGAGTTGGTGGTGGTGGTAATAATGCTGTCAACCGCATGATTGAATCTGGTTTAAAAGGGGTAGAGTTTATTGCTGTTAATACTGATGGTCAAGCATTAGTTTCATCACGAGCAGAGGTAACTTTACAGATTGGAGAAAAGTTGACTGATGGGTTAGGTGCTGGTGCTGAGCCAGATATAGGAGCTCAAGCTGCTCAAGAGAGTCAGGAAATGATAGCTGATGCTTTAAAGGGTGCAGATATGGTCTTTATTACAGCTGGTATGGGAGGTGGAACTGGAACAGGAGCTGCTCCGGTTGTAGCTCAAATAGCCAAAGAAGTAGGTGCTTTAACTGTCGGTGTTGTAACTAAGCCTTTTACAGTAGAAGGTCGGCAGAGAATGAGAAAAGCCCAGCAGGGAATTGAAAATTTAAAGGAGCAGGTAGATACTCTAATAATTATACCTAATGATAGGTTATTGGATGTTGTAGAAAAGCAGACATCACTGATAGATGCTTTTAAGACTGCTGATGATGTATTAAGACAAGGAGTACAAGGTATTTCTGATCTGATTACGATTACTGGACTAATAAATTTAGATTTTGCTGATGTGAAAACGATCATGACTGATGCAGGTTCTGCATTAATGGGTATTGGAAACTCAAATGGTGAAAATAGAGCAGCAGAAGCTGCTAAAGCAGCAATTGCTTCTCCATTACTTGAGGCTTCAATTGATGGGGCTAGAGGTGTATTATTAAATATAACTGGTGGTTCCGATTTGGGCTTGCATGAAGCTAATGAGGCTGCTCAAGTTATTTCTGAGGTTGCTGATGATGAAGCAAATATCATTTTAGGAGCAGTTGTTGATGAAAAGATGGAAAATGAAGTTAAGGTGACAGTAATTGCTACCGGTTTTGATAGAAGCCAGCAGATAGAAGATAAGGTTCAACCTGCTTCTACTGAAGAGAAGCCTAATAAAGAAACGCCATCAGCAGAAGACTTAGATATAAAATCTTTTTCTAATGATGATTTAGATATTCCAGCATTTTTGCGTAAAAATAAAAAAGTTTGATCTTGATCTCGATGCCTTAGGGGTATCGAGATTTTTTTATTCGTCAAATAAAGACATTTAGTTACGAGAAAAGATTTATTTTTAGTTTCTTTTTCAAGTTATATTTCTGTTTTCTAAAAATATAAATGTTTATAAGGGGGAGATTAAGTAAGTATTTATTATGAAATTAATAGTTTATTTAGATCTGTTATTATTGATTAATTTAATTATGAATTATTTGATTTTATGGGCTACTGCTAAGTTATCTGATTTAAGATATAATATTTGGCGATTAATGATAACTTCATTATTTAGTACAATTTATACATTAATGATTATTTTACCAAGGTTTAACTTTTTGAATAGAGTCTCTAGTCATCTTTTAGTATCTATAATTATGTTATTACTTTCTTTTGCACCTTTAACGAGGAGGTTGTTTTTTAAGACAGTAGGTTATTTTTATTTGATTACTTTTGTAACTGCTGGAGTTATCTTTGCTGTTTATAATCTCACAGGAGGTTCTCCATTAGATACCTTAGATCAAGTATTGAGTATTTCTCCTGATAAGTTATGGATTATTCTTCTTGGGTCATTAGTAGTTGTGATTATAGGTAAGTTTGGTTGGTTATTGATCCAAAGTAAATTAATTCCTGACATTTTTTGTATTCCAATTACAATTAAATTTGATGATCAGTCTTTACAATTAATTTCTTTAGTTGATACAGGAAATCAACTGCAAGATCCCTTGACCAAAGTTCCAGTAATAGTTGTTGAGTTGGGAGTAATGCTTGAAATTTTACCTGATAAATTGCAAGAATCGTTTAGTCGTTACAAAAGTGATAGCAATCAATTATTGAGTGAGGTGGTTGATACTTCTTGGTCAAGTAGGTTTCGGTTGATACCTTTTTCTACAATCGGAAAGGAGAATGGAATGTTAGTTGGTTTCAGACCTGATGAAGTAAAAATCCAGACTGAGGAGGGAGTTATAAGGACTAGTCGAGTTATTATTGCTTTACAGGATAGTTTTTTAGATAATAATAATAATTATCAAGCTTTATTGAATCCTGAGGTATTAAGATCAGTTAAGAATTAATAAATTTAGGGAGGGGATATTTTGCGTTCATTAGTTTTAGGTGCTAAGTGGAATTTGAGATTAGGGATGGTTAAGTTGTTACAGCTGTTAGGTTTATATAATGCTAAGAACGTGTTTTATGTAGGGAGTAGTGAGGCTTTGCCACCACCTTTATCGACTCAAGAAGAAGAGTTTTTACTTTCAAAATTAGATAATGGAGATCAAGCAGTTAGAAGTATATTAATTGAAAGGAATTTGCGATTGGTAGTCTATATTGCTCGTAAATTTGATAATACTGGAATTGATATCGAAGATCTAGTTTCAATTGGAACGATTGGCTTGATTAAAGCAGTTAATACTTTTGATGTCAGTAAAAATATTAAGTTAGCAACATATGCATCGCGGTGTATTGAAAATGAGATATTAATGTATTTGAGAAAGAACAACAAAAAGAGATCAGAGATTTCTTTTGATGAGCCATTAAATATTGACTGGGATGGAAATGAATTAAAATTATCTGATGTATTAGGAACTGATATTGATTTAATCTATAAGTATATCGAAGAAGAGGTTGATCGAGAATTACTGTTAGAAGCTATGGAAGGTTTAACATCTCGGGAAAGAAAGATTATGATTTTGCGTTTTGGTTTACAGGAAGATAAAGAGGAGTTGACACAAAAAGAGGTGGCTGATGTGTTAGGAATTTCACAATCTTATATTTCTAGATTAGAAAAAAGAATTATTCATAAGTTACAACTTGAAATCGATAAGATGAAATAATTTATGGAGGGATATAATGAAAATTAAGGCTGATGAAATAATAACAACAACTGAACTAATGAAAGAGATTTTTGGGATGAAAGAAAGATTGATCTATAATTTAAGTGAAAGAGTAAGATATGAACAGATTTATGATTATTTGATTGAGGATGGAGCTGAAGAATTAGGAATTAAAGAATTTAAAGGAGAAAAGTATCTATTTTTACAGCTAGAAGATGAAAACTATCTAATTCCAAATGATATTTTTGATGAGTTTGATCAAGAGTGGGTTAACGAATTAAAACCATCAGATGAGCCAGCAACTAATAAATCTCCTTCTGAACTTATTTCTTTAACTAAGAAAGCCAATTAAAAATATTTGTTAATTTTTGCAGGAAAAAATATTTTGATCGAGAAAAATGGGTATTGAAATAATAAAATAAACATGAGATAATAATAAATAGTTGTGGATAGATAATTTATAAGAGATGGGGGTTAGTTATGCAAATTTATAAAAAACTAGTGGTTGCATTAATTCTAATGTTTACTCTAATAGGATGTACTGCTCTAGAAGATGAGATAGATTCTGCTAGTGATACAGCTTATATGATGGGAACAGCAATTCAGGGAAAAGTTTATGCACCTCAAGCTGAAGAATTATTAGCAGAAGGTTTTGCTATGATTGATCAGATGGAACAAAAATTAAGTGAAAAGATTGCTGATAGTGAAGTCGATCAAATTAATCAAGCTGCGGGACAGGAAGCAGTAGAAGTAAGTCAGACTACTTTTGAAATAATTGAGGCTGCTAAAGAGTATGCTGAGTTGAGTGGGGGTAAGTTTGACCCTACTATTGGCCCGGTAGTTGAGTTATGGGGAATTAATACGGATCAGCAGAGAGTTCCTGAGCCTGAAGAATTAGAAGAGAAATTACAGATAGTTGATTATAATAAAATTGAATTGGATCATGAGCAACAGACTGTCTTTTTAGAAGAAGAAGGTATGAGCTTGGATGTTGGAGGTATTGCTAAAGGTTATGCAGCTGATCAGGTGATTCAATTATTTGCAGAAAGAGGAGCTAAAGGTGGTTTTATCAGTATGGGTGGTGGAGTTACAACTTTAGGTACTAAGCCTGATGATAGCTTATGGCGAGTAGGGATTAAAGACCCACGACCTGATGATGGTAATGATATTGTAGCGGCTGTAGAGTTGACCGATTTAACGGTAGATACATCTGGAGATTACGAACGATACTTTATTGAAGATGGAGTTAGATATCATCACATTTTAGATCCCAAAGCAGATGGTTATCCAGCTGAAAGTGATGTAATGGGAGCAACGGTAGTTACTGAAGACCCTACTGAAGCAGATGTGTTGGCGACAATAATCTATTTGTTAGGAGCTGAAGCTGGTTTAGAGTTGATTGAAGGAATGGAAGATGTTGAGACTTTAATCGTTACTGAAGATAGAAAGATATATGTAACTGATGGCTTAGAGGATGAAGTGACTATACTAGAAGATAATAAATATCAATTACAGGAATAGTGATTAGAGATTAGCAAAAATTAAATATTATGTTAGATGGGTGATTGATTATTTATTGGGGAAAACCTACTAGATAATTAATTTAAAAGGGAAGTCTGCATGAGATTAAGGAGACTGGTCAGTTTCTTCTTGTGACAGCGTGGTCCCGCCACTGTAAACGATGGAATTACTTCTTTTGGTTGCCACCTGATTATCAATTCAAATAATTGGGGAAGGCTGGAGAAGTTAAGTCGTAAGCCAGGAAACCTGCCTATTTAACGAGTAACTTTTAAAGTTACGGAGTGGATGATGGAAAAGTCCACAACCTCCTTAGGAGGTTGTGGACTTTTTTCTATTTAAAATACATAAGGAGGTATGATAATGACACAATTATTGAAGGCTAAAGAAGGTATTATTACTCTAGCAATGGAGGAAGTAGCTGACAAAGAAGGTGTAACAGCAGATTTTATTAGACAGGAGGTAGCAGCAGGTAGGATAGTAATTCCTAAGAATAAAAATAGAGATACTGTAAGCCAAGGTTTTGGAAGTGGTTTAAAAACTAAGGTAAGTACTAGTGTAGGTCTCTATGAAGATTATACAGATTTGGATACAGAAATGGCTAAGATTGATTTAGCTGTAGATTTGGGAACAGATGCAGTTATGGATTTGAGTAAGGATGGAGATATAGATCAAGCTCGCCAAGAGATTTTAGCTAGGACTGAATTACCAGTAGGAACACTACCTATTTATCAAGTGGCTAAGGAGAGTGAGGAGAGGACAGGCTCAATTTTAGAGATGAGTGTTGATGATATTTTTGAAATTGTGGAAAAGCAGGCAGCAGATGGTGTTGATTTTTTTGGGGTTCATGCTGGTTTGACAATGAAGACTCTAGAAAGATTAAAAAGAGAAGGCAGGATTGAGGGGTTGGTTAGCCATGGGGGCCAAATTTTGGCAGGTTGGATGTTACATCATAATCAAGAGAATCCATTTTATGAAGAGTACGATCGGTTATTAGAGATTGCTAAAAAATATGATGTAACGATTAGCTTAGCTGATACTTTTCGACCGGGAGCATTAGCTGATTCCTTAGATCGAGCTCAGGTACAGGAGTTAATTATTCTAGGAGAGTTGGTTAATAGAGGTCAGCAAGCTGGAGTACAGATGATGGTTAAAGGACCAGGACATGTACCATTAGATCAGGTTGAGAGTACAGTTCAATTACAAAAAGAGCTCTGCCATGGGGCACCGTATTTTGTCTTTGGCCCGTTAGTAACTGATCTGGCAATAGGAGAGGATGATATTAATTCAGCGATTGGAGGAGCTGTTGCTGCTTCAGCAGGGGCTGACTTTTTATGTTATGTAACGCCTGTGGAGCATCTTGATTTTCCAACTACAGAAGATATTAAAGCTGGAGTAATGGCTGCTAAGATTGCTGCTCAAGTTGGAGATTTATCTAAAGGGCGAGAGGGTGCTTGGGAGCAGGAAGAGAAAATGGCTTATGCTAGAAAAAAATTAGATTGGGAAGCAGAGATAGAGTTGTCTTTAAATCCTGCAGAAGCAAGAAGGATGAGAGAGAAGAGAAATCCAAGTGATGGTGATGGCTGTGCTATGTGTGGAGAGTATTGTGCAATTAAAGTTGTTACTCAACATTTGAATTAGTAACTGGTAATTAGTGATTAGTAATTAGTGACTGGTAATTAGAAAAGAAATTAAAAGTTATTTTATACAATTAGGAGGGATAAAATTATGACACAATTGATTAAAGCACGAGAAGGAATTATTACTAATGAGATGGAAGTAGTAGCAGAGAATGAAGGAGTTAGTGCAGAAGAGATTAGAGAGAAGGTAGCTGAGGGATTAGTTGTAATTCCAAGGAATGTAAATAGAGCAAGAGATAATTATATGGGGATTGGGACAGGCTTACAGACTAAGGTTAATGCCAGTATGGGGGCTTCTAAGGATTATCCAGATCCAGAGATGGAAAAAACAAAATTAAAAGCAGCTTTAGAAGCAGGAGCAGATGCAATTATGGATTTAAGTACAGGTGGAGATATAGATCAGATTAGGGAGAATACTTTAGAAATTTCAGAAGTACCTGTAGGAACGGTGCCGATTTATCAAGCAGGAATTAAAGGAATTGAAGAATATGGCTCAGTAGTAGAGATGAAAGCAGAGGATATCTTTGCTGAAATTGAGAGGCAAGCTAAGGCTGGGGTAGATTTTATGGCTATTCATTGTGGGATGACTTTAGAGGTATTGGAACGATTAAAAGAAGAAGGAAGAGTTACTGATGTAGTCAGTCGTGGAGGGGGGTTTTTAACTGGTTGGATGTTACATCATAATCGGGAGAATCCTTTGTATACAGAGTATGATCGGGTTTTAGAGATAGCTAAAGAGTATGATGTTACTTTGAGTTTGGGTGATGGAATTAGACCGGGGGCAGTTGTTGACTCAATGGATCGAGCTCAGATGCAAGGATTGTTGATTACTGGTGAGTTAGTCCAACGGGCTAGAGAAGCTGGAGTGCAGGTAATGGTCGAAGGGCCAGGACATGTACCACTAGATCATATTGATACTACGATTCAGTTGCAAAAGGAGTTATGCCATCAAGCTCCATTCTTTATCTTAGGAATGCTAGTAACTGATATAGCTGCTGGTTATGATCATATAGTAGCAGCAATTGGAGGGGCAAAGGCAACGTGGGCTGGAGCTGATTTTGTCTGTTATGTAACTCCTGCTGAGCATTTAGGTCTGCCAGCACCAGAGGATATCAGAAAGGGAGTAATGGCTGCTCGAATAGCTACCCATGCTGGAGATATTGCTAAAAGAGGTGAGCAGGCTAGTCGGTTAGATAAGCAGATGGCTCGAGCTAGGGTGAAGAGTGATTGGGAAGAACAAGCTAGATTAGCAATTAATTCGGAGAAGGTGTTGAGTAGCAAGAAGGATGAGATTTCAAAGCAGAGAGTGATGGATCAAAAGGCTGAGCCAATGGAAATAGCGGCGGAATATATTGGGTAATTACAATATTGTGTCAGTTATGTGTGTGAGTGTGAGTAAGGTCAAAAGCATAGGGGCTAAGGTTTTGCTTTTACTCACACACACTACTCACACTGACACTTAATATCAATATTGTTTAAGAAAAAATAAAACGAAGGAGCGATAATAATGAAATTATTAGAACAAACAATAGCTGAAATTGAAGGATTAAATGAAGAGAAGATGGCTGAAGCACAAGAGAGGTTGGATGGCTTAACCAAACCACCAGGGAGTTTAGGTAAATTAGAAGAGATAGCAGTTAAGTTAGCTGGAATGAAAGGGGAAGTATTTACAGAGGTTGATCAGAAGGTACATATTGTGATGGCTGGTGATCATGGGGTGGTAGAAGAAGGGGTCAGTACTTGTCCGTCAGATGTAACGACTCAGATGGTCTATAATTTCTTAAACGGTGGTGCGGCTGTTAATGTTTTGGCTAGGCAGGTTGGAGCAGAAGTTAAGGTAGTTGATATTGGTGTAGAAAATGAAATAGAGGCTGATGGAATAATTAGCAGGAAGGTTAAAGCAGGAACTGATAACTTTCTTAATGGGCCAGCAATGTCACGAGCAGAAGCAGTCTCTAGCATAGAAGTAGGAATAGAACTTGTGCAAGAGTTGATTGCAGATGGTGCTAATTTGATTGGAACTGGAGAGATGGGAATTGGTAATACAACACCTAGTAGTGCAATTATAGCTACAGTTACAGATCTATCATTAGATCAGTTGGTTGGTCGAGGTACTGGAATTGATGATCAGAGGTTGGCTAAGAAGAAGGAAGTTATTGCTCAAGCCTTGGAGCTAAATCAGCCTGATAGTGATGATGGAATTGATATACTAGCTAAGGTTGGTGGTTTAGAAATAGGTGGTTTGACTGGAGTTATCTTGGGAGCTGCTGCTAAGAAGACTCCTGTAATGGTAGATGGTCTGATTTCAGCAGCAGCGGCTGTGATTGCCCATAGACTGGAGCCAAAGGTAAGTAATTATTTAATTCCATCTCATAGATCTGTGGAGCCAGGCCATATCAGAATGCATGAAATATTAGGATTGGAGCCGATGTTGGAGATGGATATGCGTTTAGGGGAAGGTACTGGAGCAGTATTAGGAATGGAGCTAGTAGAAGCAGCAACCAGAATTATCAGTCAGATGGCTACTCTTGAAGAAGCTGGAGTTATTGCAAATAAATAAATCAAAGGAGGAATTAGAATAATGAATACTGAAGTTAGTACAGAAGCTAGTAGAAGTGATTTTTGGAATACTAAAAGATTAGTCAGGATGGCTTTGTTTGTGGCATTGGGAACGGTAGGTGGTTTGATTCCCCTGCCTAGTCCGACTGGTACGGTAGGATTGGATTCGGCACCAGGTTATTTTTTGGCCCTCTTTGCTGGAGGAGTTGAAGGAGGAATTGTATTAGGGATTGGTCATCTAGTTTCAGGGATTAAGGCTGGTTTTCCACTCGGGCCAATCCATCTACCGATTGCAATTGGAATGGCAGTCTGTGGTTGGTTATTTTGGTATGTTAATCAAAGATTCAATTTGACTACAGCAGGTTTAGTAGCTACTTTATTTAATGGGGTAATCTTAAATCTGTTATTGATTCCATTATTGGGAGTAGGATTCTTTATGGGGATGACTCCTGTTTTATTAATAGCTTCAGCAGTTAATATTGTGATAGCGATTGCAGTTTATCGTTTTTTGGATAATAGATAATCAGATCTCGAGACTTTAATTGGGGTGATAGATATGGAAAGGGATATTTCAGTGATCGATCTAAATGATCAGCAACAATTAGTAATAGCTTGTGATTCTATCGGAGGGATTGGTCCTAAGGAAGAAGATTCTTTGCAGGTATCTGGTAAGATAGTTGGTAAGCTCGGAGTTAGGGTGGCTTTGTTGGAGGTGCTGGCAGTTAGAGCTAGACCTGTGACAGTAATTAATACGTTAAGTGTTGAATATGAACCAACAGGTAAGGAAATCATAAAAGGGATTAAAGAGGAAATGGTTGATTTAAGTGTTGGCCCGGAGAAAATATTAAATGGAAGTACTGAGGAGAATGTAGCTACCATTCAAACAGGAGTAGGAATTACAGTAATTGGAGTAACTAATAAGGATGACTTGAAGTTAGCTAATTCTAAGGCTGGAGATATATTAGTAGCGATTGGCTTACCTAAAGTAGGTGGCGAGGTTTTAACTGCTGCTGATGAGATTGCTTCTTTAAAGGAGATGGAGCGGTTATTAGAGTTGAATTATATTTATGATATCTTGCCTGTTGGCTCTAAAGGGATAAAATTTGAAGCTGAATTATTAGCTGAAATGAATAATTTAAACCTTAATCTAGTCAATCAAGCAGAGATAGATCTTAAAAAGTCGGCTGGCCCTGCTACTGTATTATTAGTCACCTTACCTGAGAATAGATTAGATGATTTGCAACAAAAGATTTCTAAGCCGGTCAACTTATTAGGTAATTTTTATCAAATAAGCTAAAGAAATTGTAGGGGCGTATTATAATGCGCCCCTATGATAATTAAAGATGAGGAGCTCTAAAGCAATGGATAAATTATTTAATCTCAGTATTTATGGTTTATCTTGGTTTGATAATCAATGGGAGCAAGTAGTTGAGTTTTGCCAGCAAAATGGTTTTGCTGGAGTTGAATTATTAGCAACTGGAGTGATGGGTAGTCAGTATTTTGAGGCAATACCTAAGGAGTTAATCAAGGGGCTTCACCTTTCTTATCATTTAAATTGGTTAGGAGTTGGTGAAGCTAAAAATAGCTTAGATTTAAAAGAGTTAATTGAAAATTATCGTCAAGAATTGAATTTGGCTGCTCAATTAGAGGTTGATTATGTTGTCTTTCATGCAGCTAATGCCAGTTTTGAAGAAATATTGACTGCTGAATTTAAGTTTAGTAATATTGAGATCTTAGCTAAAATAGCTGAGATTATCAATCAAATTATAGTAGGTTTGGAGTTTGATTTTAAATTATTATTTGAAAACTTGTGGTGGGGAGGGCTTGATCTTTTAAATGCTAAGGAAACAGTTGGTTTTTTAGAGCAGGTAAATTCTGAGCAAAGCGGATTATTGCTAGATACAGGTCATCTCTTAAATACGACTTTAGAAATAAGGAATGAACAGGAAGCAATCGATTATATTGAGGAAGTATTATCAAATTATCAACAGTTAGATAATCTATTTTATAGTGTTCATTTACATAAGTCCTTATTTGAGGATTGTCGATTAGAAAATCGTAACAAACTATATCAGCAATTTAAAGAGACAATTGATTTAGAGGAGCAAGAAAAATTAGTGGGACAATTTATTTTGCAAGTAGATCAACACCTGCCTTTTTCTGAAGTATCTCCTCAAAGGGTATTAGAGATGCTCAATCCAAAGTATATAACTTATGAGTTTGTCTGTTCTGAAAAAGAAGAATTTATTAATTACTTACGGATTCAAGATCAGTTATTATAATTTTTTTAGAAATTTTAATTTTTAAGCAGGAGAATTTAAATTTATGCTGAATAATTAAATAGAGAAAGATTTAACAATTGAATACGCTGGTGATTGGGTGCCCTTAGTTATGGCTAAGGGAGAATAGGGAATCAGGTGAGAATCCTGAGCGGGCCCGCCACTGTGATTAGCTATAAAAGCAATGAATATTGAATAATTAATAGTGAATAGTTGAAGTTCAAAGGCAAAATCAAAAACTATTAATTATTAATTGCTACAAGACTTAGTAATACCACTTGGATTAACTGGTAACTAGTAGCTAGTGATTGGTAATTGGTAACTAATTACTAATCACAAATTACTAATTACTAGTCCCCAGGGAAGGTGAAGTTCTTACAGCTATGAGTCAGGAGACCTGCCTAATCATTGAGCCTACTATGCTTCGTTAGCAAGGAAGGTAGGTAATTAGTGATGTTAACTAATTAACTCCAATCCTTTTTATCGGGATTGGTTTTTTAGTTATTAATCTTTGATCTAATTACTCTAATCTTGCGGGTCGAGGTTAGGGTTTTATTTTTTATAGTAAGTATCTCTAATCGTGTTAATCCCATTAATTCCCTGTTCCCAATTCTAAATTTAGGATTGGGAACTTTTTTTATTGGAAGGGAAATTAATTATTATAGAGAATTATAAGTATTGTAAGCAATAAAGATAAGATGAAAAAAGATAATTTGATTTAACTTAAAACAAGCAAAGAAGGAGAATGGTTAAAATTGATTTATAAAGAATATGGTAAGACCGGAAAGGAAGTATCTGCTTTAGGGTTTGGTGGTATGAGATTTGATATTGAAAATAATAGTATTGAAGAGAATGCTCAGCTTGTAAGGAGAGCATCTGAACTAGGAATTAACTATTTTGATACAGCGCATAGTTATTGTAAAGATCAAAGTGAGATTATTTATGGTGAGGCATTTAAGGAGATGCCTAATCCTTTTTATGTTTCAACAAAGAGTATGGTAACAAAAGATCCAACTGCCGATGATGTTCGCAGGAGGGTTGAAACTTCATTACAGAGAATGGGATTAGAGAAGATTGATTTTTTTCATATGTGGTGTATTTTAGATCTGGATATGTATCAAGAGGTGATTAAAAAAGGTGGTCCTTACGAAGGTGCACTAAAATTAAAGGAAGAAGGATTAATTGATCATATCTGTTTTTCAACCCATGCTAATGGTGATGAAATTGAACAAATAATCAATGATGATCTATTTGAAGGGGTTATATTAGGTTATAATGCTACTAACTTTGCTTATCGAGAGCAAGGAGTTAAGGCTGCTTATCAGAATAATTTAGGGGTAGTAACTATGAATCCACTTGGCGGAGGAGTAATACCTCAAAATCCTGATTTTTATTCATTTATCAAGGATAATCCTAATGATACAGTAGCTCAGGCAGCGTTAAAGTTTAATATAGCTCATGAAGAGATTACGATTGCTTTGGCAGGGATTAATAATATAGAAGAGCTAGAAGAGAATGTAGCAGCAGTCAACTCTGCTGAGGGTTTATCAAATGAAAAGATAGAAGAGATTAAAGATCATCTAAAAGAGGAGTTAGATGCTTTATGCACAGGTTGTGGTTATTGTCTTGGGTGTCCTGAAGATATATATATCCCGACTTATATGATGGCTTATAATGAGGCGATTATTCGTGATGATCAAGAAATTATTGCTGATAAAATAGATGGTGCTCGAAAGCATGGCCCATTAACTAATAGACCAGAAAGTAAAGCTAACAGCTGTATTGAATGTGGATTATGTGAGTCGCAATGTACTCAACATTTACCAATTATTGAGCGGCTGAAGGAGTTTATAGGGTTAGAAGAATAATTATTAACTACTGACTAGTAAAAAAGGAGTAAAAGAAGGTTGAAAAGAATTAGGTTAGATAAGGGGTTATTATTTTTAAAAGTTTAGCTCTGGTTGATTAAATCTTTGATTTTGTATATAATAATCAGGTAATCAACTTATAATAGTAAAGAGAAGTTTGAAGGGGTGTAGTGAATAAAAATGGAGTCATTTGATTTTAATGACCCTGTAGTTCAAAAGATATTATTTTCAGTTGGAGCTATAGTCTTTAATTACTTTATCACTTTTTGGGTGATAAGATTTATTAATAAGAAGGTGGATGATTTCAAGAGGCGTCATCGCAGTAGACGCTATACTTATTATGTAGCTACCTTAATAACTTTTGTGATTTTAATCTTAATTTGGGCAGATATGACAGGTACAATTACTACATATTTGGGTTTTTTATCAGCTGGATTAGCTTTGGCGTTGCATGATGTGATCTTAAATCTAGCTGGTTGGGTCTTAATTATGCTACGGCGTCCTTTTGGGCTTGGTGATCGAATTGAATGGGATGATGTTAAAGGTGATGTAATTGATATTCGGGTTTTTTATACATCTTTATTGGAGATAGGAAACTGGGTTGACTCTGATCAGAGTACAGGTCGGATAGTACATATTCCAAACAGTAATATTTTTCGTGAATCTCTATTTAATTATACACGTGGCTTTGAATATTTGTGGAATGAGATTAAGTTTTTAGTTACCTATGAAAGTGATTGGGAGAAGGCTAAGGAGATTATTTTGGAAACTGCTCAGCAAGAAGGGGAAAAGATTCAAGATCTAGCAAAAAGAAAGATTAAATTGATGTCTAAACGTTATATGATTAAATATAGTAAATTTTCTCCGATTGTCTATTTAGATATTGCAGATAGTGGGGTAGAGATAACCTTGCGTTATCTAACGACAGCTAGGCGAAGAAGATTAGTTGAGAGTCGAATTAGTGAGATTATATTGAAAAAGTTTGCACAAGAATCGGAGATTGATTTTGCTTATCCAACGACCCGGTTTTATACTACAGAAAATAGGGAGGCTAAAAATGTCTGAATTAATTAGGTTTGGAGTATCGATTGATAAAGAGTTATTAAAGAAGTTTGATCAGTTGATTGAAGATGGTTATACAAATCGTTCTGAAGCAATTCGTGATCTGATTCGAGATAGAATTGTAGAAGAGAAGTGCCAAGATGAAGAGGAAAATGTTGTAGGAACTTTAACCTTGTTTTATGACCACCATCAACGAGGAATGACTGAGAAGATGATAGAAATCCAGCATGATTATCATTCTTTATTTAAGTCTAATTTACATCTACATTTATCGCATCATATCTGTTTAGAGGTGATTATAGTAGAAGGTAAAAGAGAGAAGTTAAATGAAGTGACTCAGAAATTGGTTGGATTAAAGGGAGTTAAGCATGGTAAATTGACTGTTTCTGCAGTTGATGAATCTTTGTGATTAAGTCTAAGTCTAAGTAAGAGCTAAGACCTTATGTTTCTAGTGGTTGACTTAATCTTATATTACAATTATGTGTAACTTTTACTTTGAACCATGAGGGGCATTTCTCGTTCGGGAAGATTTTTTCTGAGTTTCTAAGACTCACCTTCACTCAAATAAGAGTATGAATTAGCTAATTTTAAAGAAGAAAATTAGCTAATTCATACTCTTATTTGATTTTCGGTTCGTCAAGAAACTAAACGAAAAAATCTAGATGTCACTGCGAAACACCCCTCATGGTAAATTTTTAGAGTGTAATGTTTTGATTTATCTGAAGAATTTATGTGATTACGGTGAGAGTGGAGGAGTTTATTTATTTTTTAATATTTTAAGTAAGAAAAATTTAATTTTGGTGATTGCAAAAATTAAAATTCTTATTGATTTTTTGGCTACTTTTTTATCAAGTGTCCTGAAGGGCTGATAAGCCCTGAGGAAATGCCCTTGGGGTGAAAAAAGGTAGCACGGAAGAAAGTTTGGTTTTTAACTTTTCTGTAAAATGGTTTTGATTTTAAGGTTTAAATTGTAATTTTTTAATTTTAAAAGTTAAGCTATTTATCAGTTAAGTTGAAAGCTCCAATCTTCTATTAATAGAAGATTGGAGCTTTTTGTATTGAGATAGATCAAATTAAGACAAAGTGTAAAAAATTAAATTTCAAGAAGGACTTTTCTAAAAGAAGAAGAATTACTATTTTAGTAGCATAAAAAAATAAAAAGTAACACAAGGAAAGAGGTTAAAGTGTAAAAAAATTAAATTTTAAGAAGGACTTTTCTAGAGAAAGAAGAATTACTGTATTAGAGTGACACAAAAAATAAAAAAATAACACAAAAGGAGAATTTAAAATGAAATTTTCAGGAACAGAACTTAGGAGATTTGCAGTGGTAGCTTTTGTAGCATTATTAGTCTTCAGTTTGACTGGAGGAGAGGCGTTGGCCCATGAAATAGTTTTGGATTTCCCACAACAAGTGGAGAGTGGAGAGGAAGTGGAGATAGAATTTTTCTTTGGACATCATCCTGATGTTGCTGATGTTGAACATTCTTTCTTTGCTACTTTAGAAGATAATGCGGAGTTAATGGTAATCAATGAAGAAGGTGAATTAACAGAGTTAGATTTTAATTTGGTAGAAGATAGCTATAAAGCTAGCTTTACTCCAGATGGAGAAGGGCTTTACTGGGTGGTTGCTATTGGACCTCGAGGTGTAGTTGATAGAAGTGATCGAGATCCATCTGGTGGAATGCAGTTGCGTTATTATGATGCTAAAGCTCCTTTATTAGTTGGAAATGTAGATCAAATCACAGCTTTTGAAACTCCATTAGGGGTAGAGTTTATTGGTGAAATTGATTCACTGACTGTTGGAGAAGAGATTAGTTTGGAATTAGATTATGATGGCGAGTTAGTTAGTAATCAAGAGGTAACTATTGTTGGCCCTAATGATAGAGTAGAGCAAGTGACAACTAATGATGAAGGGGTTTTAAACTTTACATTTCCTGAAGAAGGAAGATGGTTTATCCATGTTGGAAATGTGACTGATTTGGAGCGACAGGGAGAAGATTATGCAGAGGCTAGTACGGAGATAGTCGAGTATGATCGTGTTAGGTATAATTCAGCTTTATATTTAGAGGTAGAAGAAAGGCTAGGATTTTTTCAAAGATTATTTAGATTCTTCCGAAGAATATTTGGTTGGTAATTTAGAATTAGAATTCAGAAAATTTGCGATGATATTAAACTAAAAATTTTTAAAGTAGTATAATGGCTAGTTATCCTCAATCTTTGCTACGAAGGTTGAGGATTTTATTTTGGGTTAGGAAATTATGCTTTTTAGAGGTTATGGATAACCTTTGTCAGTTTGTATTTGTTGGTTTTACTTAAACTCAATCTTAGACTTAAACTGAGTTGCCGGAGGCAACTTTTTTATTGATATTATAAAATTTTCGGGAAATGAATTCCAGAGTTTAAAGGAGAAAAACAGGACATTTTGTAGCTTGCCATTTGCTCGATTGATTGCTGATTTAGTTTGAAGTATATTTTATTTTATGATAATATTTAGGTAATGTAAATTTTTAGAGACGTTATGTCATGATTGATATAATGAAAAAATATGGAGGCTTACGGAAATGAAAAGATCATTTTTAATAGCTTTAGTCTTAATTTTAACCTTTGTATTTATAGGTTGTACAAGAGAAGATACAACTGAAAGAATAAGACTAGCTACTACAACAAGTACGGATGATTCAGGATTATTAGAAGAGTTATTACCTATTTTTGAAAAGGAAAGTGATTATAATGTTGAAGTGATTGCTGTAGGTACAGGACAAGCTTTAGAGATTGGTCGTAGAGGAGATGTGGATCTTTTATTGGTTCATGCTCTGGAGTTAGAGCATGAATTTGTTGCTCAAGGATATGGAACAGAACGCTTTCCTGTCATGTATAATGATTTTGTGATTGTTGGCCCGGATGATGATCCAGCAGATATTAAGGAAGAAAGTAATTTGGGGGACAGTTTAAAAGCAGTTTATCAAGCAGGTTTAGCTGGAGATGCTACTTTTGCTTCACGAGGAGATGATTCAGGAACACATGCTAAGGAAATTAATCTGTGGAGTGAATATGAAATAGATAGAGAAGGTGATTGGTATAAGTCATTAGGTCAGGGGATGGGTGATACTTTAATTACAGCTAATGAGATGCAAAGCTACACTCTAGCTGATAGAGGTACATATTTATCTATGAAGGATTACTTACCTAACTTAGCAATTCTTGTTGAAGGTGATCAAGAATTATTTAATCCTTATGGAATAATTCCTATTAACCCAGATCAACATGATGTTAATTATGAAAGAGCAGAGAAACTAGTAGAGTTTTTTGTTAGATCTGATATTCAAGAACAGATAGGCGAGTTTGGTAAAGATAAATTTGGTCAGCCATTATTCTTTCCAGATGCTGACTAAGCTTAATTAAATCTATTAACTGGAGGTTTAACATGGATCTTTTAATTGAGGGATTACAAGAAGCTATCTCTTTGCTGATAAGTTTTGACCCACGAGTAATTAATATAATTCTAACCTCCCTACAGGTAACAGGAACGGCACTCTTTTTTGCAACTTTAATTGGAATTCCTCTAGGAGCATTTTTAGGCTTGAGTGATTTTCCAGGTAAGTCGATCATTGTAGCAGTACTTTATACAGGGATGGGTTTTCCCCCTGTAGCAATTGGTTTATTAGTCTTTATTACTTTTTCTTCAGCAGGGCCTTTTGGTTTTCTTAATTGGCTCTTTACTACTCGAGCTATGATTGTTGCTCAAATAATTATATCTTTTCCTTTAGTTGCTGGCTTTACTATGACGGCAGTAAGTAGTGTTGATAGTAATTTATTATTACAGCTTAAAGCTCTAGGGGCTACTAAAAGGCAGATTGTATTGGCCATTTTAAAGGAATCTAGATTAGGGGTTTTAGTTTCGATTATTGCTGGTTTTGGGGCAATTATATCAGAAGTAGGAGCAGTAATGATGGTTGGTGGAAATATTGAAAGGAGTACTAGGGTATTAACAACAGCAATTGTTTTGGAGACTAGAAAAGGAAACTTTGGTCTTGCAATCTCATTTGGAATTATTCTATTAGCAATTACATTTATAGTTAACTTCTGCATGTCTAATCTGCCAGGGAGAGGAGGAAGAAGAGATTAAAGATCTAGTATATCATTTAAATAATCTATTAAAAACTTATCAAGGGCGCAATGTTTTAGATATCGATCAATTATCAATTCATAGGGGAGAGGTATTTTGTTTAGTAGGGCCAAGTGGGGCAGGAAAGAGTACTTTATTAAGGCTCTTGAATTTTTTAGAAGCACCTGATCACGGAGAGATTGAATTTTTAGATAAGGTCTATAATCAATCTAAACAACCTTCTTTAGATATTAAACGTAAGGTAACCACAGTTTTTCAAAGACCAGCTTTAATGAGCAGCTCAGTAGTTGAAAATATTGCTTATCCTTTAAAGATAAGGGGGAAAGATGTTAATTACGAGCAGATTGATCAACTCTTAGTTAAGCTTGGCCTAGAGGAGTTGAAGAAGCAACGGGCAGATAAACTTTCGGGTGGAGAAGCACAGCGGGTTTCGTTAGCAAGAGCTTTAATCTTTAAACCTGAAGTATTATTACTTGATGAACCGACTTCTAATCTTGATCCAGCGAATATAAAGATTATTGAAGATATAATTACAGATTATATTAAAAATAATAAGACTACTATTGTTATGGTAACCCATAATCTATTCCAAGCTAAAAGATTAGCAGATAGGGTTGGATTATTGCATGATGGAGATTTTATAGAAGTCAAAGAGAAAGAGGAATTTTTTAATAATCCAGAGCAAGAATTAACTAAAGATTATTTAGCAGGGAGATTAATCTGTTAAGACTGAATTTTAAAAGGAGAGAGTTATGAAATTAAATTATAAAATTTGGTTAGAAAATGAGCAAGGTGAGCGGGTGATGGGCAAAGGTTTATTAGCCCTATTGAGCTTTATTGACCAGACAGGTTCTATTAATAAAGCTGCTAAAGAATTGGAGATGTCATATCGTGCTGCTTGGGGTAAATTAAATAAAGCAGAAGAAGAGTTAGGGTATGATTTAATTGAAAGAAGGTCAGGTGGAAGAGGAGGCGGTGGTAGTCGATTAACGGAGAAGGGGAATAATTTGCTTGATAAGTTTAACAAGTTCAGTAAAAAGGTTGATCAAGAATTAAATATAATGTTTTTGGATTTTTTTGATAGGTAATCAGCTATTTATCCTCAATTTTTTGTGAATATTGAGGATTTTTTTCTTTTTAGAGGAGGAAAAAAGATAGAAATAGAGAATATATAGTATTAGTAGCACAAATATAATATTTGTAATACCAAGAAAAGGAGCAGGAAAGGGAATCAATCAGGTTCAAGAAATTGGGCTCGGAAGTGAGAAAATTATAAAAAATTTAATTTTGATGCAGGAAAAAATTGAGTTATGGTGAATAATTAATTTAACAATAGAATACGCTGGTGATTGGGTGCCTTTAGTTTAACAGCTAAAGGAGAATAGGGAATCAGGTGTAAATCCTGAGCGGGCCCGCCACTGTAACTAGCTATAAAAGCAGTGAATAATGAATAGTTAATAGTGAATAGTTGAAGTTCAAAGGCAAAATCAAAAGCTATTAATTATTGACTGCTAAAAGGACTTAGTAAAACCACTTGGAGTAACTAGTAGCTAGTGATTGGTAATTGATAACTAATTACTAATCACAAATTACTACTTACTAACCTCCAGGGAAGGTGAAGTTCTTACAGCTAGGAGTCAGGAGACCTGCCTAATCATTGAGCCTACTTGATCTTCGATGGTAAGGGGGAGTAGGTAATTAGCCTTAGTATGTCTAATTATCCTCAATCTTTGCTGCGAAGATTGAGGATTTTTTGATTTTGATGAAGGTGATTTTGGTAGTTATTAGTATTGAGAGATAAGAAAGATTGAAGTGAAAATCATTAAAAATTAAAGTGAGGTGAAGATTAATGAAAAGAAAATTAGGATTGATAATATTAATGATGATGTTAGTATTGACCTTAGGTACTAGTGTAGCATTTGGTCATGAGATTATGTTGGATTTTGATCAACAGGCAGAAGCTGGAGAGGAAGTAGAGATAGAACTTAGCTTTGGTCACTTCCCAGATGATTTTGATTATGAACATTATTTCTTTGAAAGTTTAGATGAAGGCGAATTGTTAGTAGTAGCTGAGGATGGTAGTATGACTGAATTAGAGCTTACAAAGCAGTCTGATAGGTATGTAGCTAGTTTTACTCCTCAACAAGAAGGGGTTCATTGGGTAACTTTCAATGGGACTAGAGGAGTGGTTGATCGAGTAGATAGTGATGATGGATTACAACTAAGATATTATGATGCTAAAGCTCCTTTGCTTGTAGGAAATGTTAGAAATTTTGAGGTGACTGGTACTTCTTTAGCAGCAGAATTTATTACTCAGGATACAAGTTCTTTTAAAGTTGGGGAGCAGGTCACAATGGAATTAGATTATCTTGGAGAAGAGGTTAGAGGAGAAGATGTTACGCTTGTTAGTCCTGATGGACAAGTAAGCCAGGTAGCTACTGATGCTCAAGGTAAAGTAGATGTTGAGTTTAATGAGGAAGGAATCTGGTTGTTACAAGCTAGAGTTGTAGATACTGATAGTCAAGGAGTAGATGAAGATGGTAATGAGTATGATAGAGAGAGATTTAATACTGTTTTATACATAGAAGTAAGGGAAGAGCATAGAGATGATGCTGCTTGGCAAGATGGAACTTATACTGGAATTGGTGCTGGTCGGGGAGGAAATATTGAATTGGAAGTGACAGTTTCAGATGGAGTGATTACTGCTATTGAAATTTTGGAGCATAATGAAACAACTGAGATTTCAGATCCAGCTTTTGAAGAGATTCCTACAGCAATTAAAGAAGCACAATCAACAGATGTTGAGTTAGTCAGTGGAGCTACTAGTACCAGTCAAGGGATTATTGAAGCTACTGAAGTAGCTTTAGAAGAGCAAGAAGAAAGTGGTCTACCAATAGAACAGATTATTATGTTAGCGATTTCAATTGGATTAATAGTTATCAGTATTATTTTATTTAAAAATGTTAAACAGCAGTAAAAATTGTCAAAAGGAAAATAATCTTTTGATAAAAGAGGATTTTTTGTTCCTTTGCAGAATAATTCAGACAATGAAGGTAAATTTCAGAATAATCTTGGAGGAGTGAGTAGAATGAATTTAAATAAATCATTTAAGATAATAGTTATGATCTTTTTGATGATTGGTATTTTAACAAGCAGTGCTTATGCTCATCGGATGTTATTAGATGAACCTCAAAATGGTGAGGTACAGGTTGGATTTGATGATGGTACTGTAGCCCCTGGTGCTGAAGTTATTATGTATGATCAAGATGGAGAAGTTATTGTAGAAGGAGCGGCTGATGAAGATGGTATTTTTAGCTATGATACAACAATTGAACCATATCGAGTAGTTTCTACTGATGATACAGGTCATCGAGCAGAATGGACTGCAGATGTAGAGCAAGGATTTATGGAGGAAGCTCCAATGTGGATGAGGTTTATTTTCGGTTTTGCTATAATAACCTTTTTAGCAGCTATAACGATGTTTTGGAAAGCAAAACAAGCGGCAAACAATTAAGTTGGGGGTGATTGAGAGTGCATATTTCTGAAGGCGTACTTTCTGCTCCAGTATTACTTACAGGAGCAGCAGCTACTGCTACAGGAACAGCTGTAGCTTTAAGACAGCTAGATAATGAAGATATTCCGCAGGTAGCGATAGTTTCAGCAGCATTATTTGTGGGGAATCTGATTCATATTCCATTAGGGCCAACCAGTGTCCATCTGATCTTGAATGCAATGGCAGGGATCTTATTAGGTTGGAAGGCATTTCCTGCCTTTTTAGTAGCCTTTTTGTTGCAGAGTATTCTGTTTCAGTTTGGGGGGCTGACCGCTTTAGGGGTTAATGTGGCTATGGTCTCAATTCCTGCTGTGGTCTGTCATTATTTATTTAAGATTGTGACTAAAAGAGATGAGGAAGGGATTAAGAGGTTAGGAGTAGCTGGTTTTATCTGTGGAGCAGTAGGTATAGCTTTAGCAGCAATCTTTTTGATGTTGGCCCTTAGCTTTACTGATGGTTCATTGGAGGAAATGGGCAGGGCTATTTTAGTAGCTAATATACCATTAGCAATTATTGAAGCTTTATTGACCTCATTATGTCTAGTCTTTTTACAGAAGGTCAAACCTGAAGTGTTTACTGAGTTTCAAGATGGAGCTCAATCATTACAGAGGCGTGGAAGATTATGATTAATATTAATCAAGGTTTTGCTCAAGGGTCAAGTTGGGTTCACCAGCTTGATCCTAGAATAAAGATAATAACTATCTTTTTATTAGCTACTGTGTTAGCTGTAGGTGAAAGTATAGTGATGCTACTGCAGGCTTTAGTCTTTTCTAGTTTTTTAATTCTTTCGGCTAAGTTAGATCTAAAAGAGGTTGGAAAGAGGTTGATGGTGGTCAACTTCTTTATACTTGGAATTTGGTTATTTGTGCCGCTTACCTATCCAGGAGAAGCTTTATTTCAGGTTGGCCCATTGAGCTTTTCTATACCTGGAGTGATTTATGCTACTAAGATCACTTTACGATCTAATGCTATTATGCTGGGGATTATTGCCTTGCTCTCTACCTCAACAGTATCTTCTTTAATGCAAGCTATGAGGTATTTATATATTCCTGAAAAGATAGTCTATTTATTCTTCTTTGTTTATCGCTATGTTCATGTGATTTGGAAGGAATTTAATCGATTACATGATTCAATGTTGATGAGAGGGTTTAAGAGTGAGACAAGCTTACATTCTTATAGATCTTATGCTTATTTAATAGGAATGCTGATCATTAGAAGCTATGATCGTTCAAGAAGGGTTTATGAAGCTATGCTTTGTAGAGGTTTTAGAGGAGAGTTTCATAATCTTGATGAACTTAGCTTTTCCAGTCGCGATCTAAAGATTTTTTCAGGGATATTGTTCTTTATTAGTTGGATTATTATTGTGGAGAAAGGAGTCTTTCTTGTATGATTGAGTTGAAGAATATTTCGTACCAGTATCAAAATGGAGAACAAGTTTTAGATGATTTCAATTTAACTTTAGAACCAGGAGATAAGATAGGGTTGGTAGGGCCAAATGGCAGTGGGAAGACTACCTTATTTAAGATAATTATGGGGTTGTTGGCCCCTGATGAGGGAGAAGTAATCATCTTTGATCAACCAAGAGAGAAGGAAGAGGACTTTATTGAGGTCAGAGAGAGGGTTGGTTTTATGTTTCAAGACTCTGATGATCTACTCTTTTGTCCTACTGTCGAGGAGGACTTGGCCTTTGGCCCGTTGAATTTAGGTAAGAGCAAAGAAGAAGCCAAAGAGATTGTGCAGGAAACATTAAAGTTAATTGGGATGGAAGGCTTTGAAAAGAAGGTAAGTTATAGATTATCTGGAGGTCAAAAGAGGATGATCGCCTTTGGGGCTATCCTAGCAATGCAGACTGAGGTATTATTATTAGACGAGCCATTCTCAGGACTTGATGAAGATGCAATCGAGAGGATGGTTGGTATTTTGAATGATACCGATAGGTCTTATATAATCGTCTCTCATAATGGAGAGTTGATTGAGAGGGTTACTAATAAGCTTTATTATATGAACGAGTAATATAGTTGACGGTTGACAGTGTACAGTTTACAGTTAAAGATCAAAAGCTTAGAACCTCTAAAAGGTCTTATGCTTACATACAGGTTTAGAGTGGTTTTGAATTTAGAGTTTTAACTGTCAACCGTCAACTGTTCACTGTCAACTGATATTTAGTGGCAAAATGCCACTAAATATCAATTAAACTTAAGGGGGAAAATTATGAAAACTGGAATTATCGTATTAGGACATGGAAGTAGAGCTACGGAAGCTAGTCAAGTTTTTGCAGAAATTGTTGATAAACTTAGAGAAAAGGTAGATTATGATTTAGTAGAGGGAGCAGCGATGGAGTTAGCTGAGCCTAGTTTACAAGATAGTGTAGCAAAGATTATTAATGAAGGAGCGGAGAAGGTAGTTATCGTTCCTTTATTCTTATTCCCAGGGATACATATTCAAGAGGATATTCCTAATTTAATCGAAGAGTTAGAAGCAGAGTATCCAGAGGTTGAGTTTAAGTTTGGAAGAAATCTCGGTGCTGATGATAAGATAGCGGATATTTTGATTGAACGAATTGAGGAAGTTAATTAAAATATTGTGTCACTTTCGTGTCACAATATTGAGTTGACAGTTTACGGTTTACAGTTTACAGTTAAAAATTAAAACCTTAAAGACTTAAGACTATTAAATACCCATTTAATCATAGTTTTAGAGTGGTTTTGATTTTAATGTTTTAATGCTCTTAACTGTCAACCGTCAACTGTTCATTGTCAACTGATATAAAGTGAAACTTTATATCAATTAAATTTAACAGGGATGGTGAAAATAATGGAGATAATTAAGCAACCACAAAAGATAGAAGGTCGAAGTATGGAGATTATTGATGAAGAGGTAGGAGGATTTGATTGTTCACCTGAAGAGGCTAAAGTGATTAAAAGGGTGATTCATGCTACTGCTGATCTTGAATTTAAGGAGTTAGTAGTTATTTCTGATGGAGCGATAGAGTCAGCTTTAAAGTCATTAAAATCAGGGGCCAACATCGTAACTGATGTTAATATGTTGAAGCAGGGAGTCAGTAAGCGTAAGACAGCAGAACTAGGTAATGAAATTAATTGCTTTATCAGTGATGATGATATTGCTCAAGAAGCTAAGGAAGCAGGGGTTACTAGATCGATGATGTGTATGAGAAAGGCAGTTGAAGATCCTGATAATAAGATCTTTGCTATTGGAAATGCTCCGACTGCTTTATTTGAATTGATGAAGTTAATAGAAGAGGGGAAAGTAGAACCAGATTTGATTGTTGGAACTCCGGTTGGATTTGTAGGAGCTAAAGAATCTAAGGAAGAATTAGAGAAGTTAGATGTACCTTATATTACTGTTCGAGGAAGAAAGGGAGGCAGTCCAGTTGCTGCTTCGATTATGAATGCATTACTATATCAGATTGACTAGAAATTAGTAACTAGTGATTAGTGACTAGTAATTAGTAATTAGTAAGATCAAGAAACTACTAATTTACACAGATTAGCACCAATTAAAACAATTAATTTTTTATTTGTGTTTAGTGGTGTTAATTTGTGGTTGCAGGGTTTGTTTGTCAACTATTCAATATTAATTATTAAATGCTTTCAAAGGGGTAGCATTATGGGATTTGAATCTTACATAGTTAGAGATGGGAAAAAGTTGAAGCGAGGTTATACGACAGGGAGTGCTGCTACAGCTGCTGCTAAAGCAGCGACTAAGATGTTAGTCACTGAACAAGAGGTTAAAAGAATTAAGATAGATACTCCAGCAGAGATTGAGCTTGAATTAGAAGTTGTTAAGGCCAGTTTTAATCATCAGCAGGCTACAGCTTCGATCATTAAAGATGGTGGAGATGATCCAGATGTGACGGATGGTTTGGAGATTGTAGCTCATGTGGAATTGCTTGATATACCGAGAATTGAGTTAGATGGTGGTCAAGGGGTGGGTCAAGTAACCAAACCAGGTTTAGCAACTGAAGTGGGAGAAGCAGCGATCAATCCTGTTCCACGAAAGATGATTACAGAGGAAGTTAAGAAGGTATTACCTGATAAGCAAGGTGCCAAGATAATAATCGAAGTTCCTAAAGGAGTTGAGACAGCAGCTAAGACCCTCAATCCACAGTTAGGGATTGAAGGAGGGATCTCGATCTTGGGAACGACGGGGATTGTAGAGCCTATGTCCGAGCAAGCCTATAAGGATTCTCTGGTATTAGCAGTTGATCAGGCTTTAGCTGCAGGAGAAGAGGATTTAGCCTTTGTTTTTGGCAATTATGGTAAGAGAATGGCTGCTAAATTGGGTTATCAACCACAGCAAGTGATTAGGATGAGTAATTTTGTTGGCTTTATGCTGAAATATGCAGTGGAGAAGGGGGTCAGCGAGTTGACTTTGATTGGACACTTAGGTAAGTTGGTTAAAGTGGCTGCTGGTATCTTCAATACCCACAGTTATGTAGCTGATGCTAGAAGAGAAACGATAGCAGCTTATACCGCTGTCAGTGGTGGTCAACGTGATTTGATTGAAGAGATCTTGACTGCTAATACTGCAGAAGAGACGATAGAGTTACTTAAAGAGGCTGAGTTGACAGAGGTCTTTGATCTGTTGGCTGAGCGGGTTGCGATCAGATCCGAAGAGTATGTGAAGGGTGAGCTGGAAGTGAGGAGTTTGCTCTTTTCGATGGAGGAAGAAATACTGGGAAGTTATAGATTAGAGTTATAATTAAACGTTGTTTTCTGTATGATATGAGAGGTTTTTTCGTTTTGAAAGATTTTTTCTAAACTTCTAAGACTCATCTGCGAATAAATAAGAGCAAGCTAATTTAAAATAGGAAATTAGCTAAATCAAGCTCTTATTTATTTCTCAATTCGTCAAGAAGTTAAACGAAAAAATCTAGATACCACTATAAAAAACTCTCATGACAAAGTTTGAGTGTATAGTATTTTATGATTTTGATTTTAAAGGTTTTAATGCCTTTAACTGTCAACCGTAAACTGTAAACTGTACACTATTAATTGCGAAGCGGGGTGGTTAGATGAGTAAGATCTATGTTTTAGGGATTGGCCCGGGTACTAAAGATTATGTACTGCCGATTACTGATAGACTTGTTAGGGAAGCTGATCTTTTGATTGGAGGAGAGAGAGCTCTAGCTTTATTTGCAGAATATAATAAAGAAGAGATGGTAATTAAAGCAGATTTAGCAAAGATCAAAGATTATATTGAGGCTAATTATCAAAATCAACAGATTGCAGTCTTGGTTTCTGGTGATACCGGTCTATATAGTATGCTAAATTATTTGAAGCGGCATTTTTCTGAAGAGGTATTGGAGGTTGTACCAGGAATCAGTGCTATGCAGTTAGGTTTTGCTAAGGCTAAGCTCAGTTGGCAGGATGCTAAGTTGACCAGTCTGCATGGTAATCAAGATAAGGAAGAATTACTGGAGTTGCTTGCTGAGCATAATAAAGTAGGTTTCTTTACGGATAATAAGTTTCCTCCCCACCAGATTGCTGAATATTTAACGGCGGAAGGTTTGGGAGATAAACAGGGAATTGTGGCTGAACGTCTTTCTTATCCAGAAGAAAAAGTGATTAAGGGAAGTTTAGCTGAATTGAGTCAACAGGAATTTGGAGGTTTGACAGTGATGGTGATCTGTGATGAGTAGTTGGCCGTATCAAGTTCCTGGTATTCCTGATGCTGAATTTATTAGAGGAGATCTACCGATGACCAAAGAAGAGGTCAGGGCGGTTACGATCTCTAAGTTGAGATTGAAAGAGGATACAGTGATGTATGATATTGGTGCTGGAACCGGTTCAATCAGTATTGAAGCTGCCTTAGTTGCTAAAAAGGGGCAGATTTATGCTATTGAGCGGGAAGAGGAAGGGATGGAGTTAATCCCACAGAATATGAAGCAGTTTGGAGTAGATAATATTGAATTGATTCATGGTGAGGCACCACAAGCTTTAGCTGATTTACCAGCAGTCGATCGGGTTTTGATCGGTGGTAGTGGAGGGAATCTAGATCAGATCCTAGAAGTGGTGACTGATAGATTGACTCCTCAAGGAAGGGTTGTTGTCAATGCTGTGACGATGAATACCTTGACTGCAGCTTATCAGAAGTTAGAAGAGCTTGATTATCAGCTTGATATCTGTAATTTAGCAGTTACGCGGACGAGAGAGATTGGGAACTATCAGATGTTTAATGGATTAAATCCAGTTTATATTATTAGTGGAGAGAAGAGGTGACAGGATGAGTGGTAAATTATATGGTTTAGGAGTTGGCCCAGGTGATCCAGAATTATTGACCTTAAAAGCTAAACGAGTCTTAGAAGAGGTTGATATGATATGTACTCCGCAATCTAAGAAGGGTAGAGATAGTGTTGCCTTGCAGATAGTTAAGGAAGAGGTGGATTGTCAAGGGCGAGTTAAGGAATTGCTCTTTCCGATGATCCATGATCAGGATGAATTAAACAAATTTTGGGATCAAGCGACAGAGGAGATGGTCACTTTATTAGAAGAGGGCCAAGATCTTGCTTTTATTACGATCGGAGATCCATTATTATATAGTACATATATTTATGTCTTAGAGCGGATTAAGAATAATCATCCAGAGATTGAGGTGGAGACGGTACCGGGAATTACTTCGATAGCAGCATCCAGTTCTCGGGTCAATATACCATTGACTGAAAAAGATGAGAAGCTGGTTATTGTGCCGGCAACCTATGATCATGACAAGCTAGAAGAGATAATTAAACAGAATGAAAATATTGTTTTACTTAAGGTAGCTAAGTATTATGATCAAATTGTTGAATTATTAACTGAATTGGAGTTGCAGGAGAATGCCTGGTTTGTCAGTCGTTGTGGGCAAGAGGATGAATTGATTACGAAGGATTTAGATTCTTTGGTAGGGACAGATATCGATTATTTATCGATGATGATCGTTAAGAAATAGTGACTAGTGATTGGTAACTGGTAATTAGTAACTAGTAAAAAGGAATGAATATTTAATATTTAATAGTTAATAGTTCAAAAACAATTAACAATGTACAATTGACGGAATGTACAATTTACAATTAAAAAGTTTTTGGCTTTAAGGGGTTTTTTAACTGTAAACTGTCAACTGTAAACTGTACACTAACTAGAGGGGGTAGGTCAATGAAGGTTTATTTTATTGGAGCAGGAGCAGGTGATCCTGAATTATTGACGATTAAAGGAATGAAAGCATTAGAACAAGCAGAGGTCGTAATCTATGCAGGATCATTGGTCAATCCTGAAGTTTTGGAGTATGCTCCGCAAGCGGAAGTCTATAATAGTGCGAGCATGACTTTAGAAGAAGTATTAGAAAAGATGGAAGAAGCGGTTGCAGATGGTAAGATAGTAGCCCGAGTCCATACAGGTGATCCTAGCATCTATGGAGCGATTCAAGAGCAGATGGATCATTTAAAGAAAGTAGAAATTGAGTATGAGATTATTCCAGGGGTCAGTTCATTTTTAGCTGCAGCTGCAGCGGTAGAACGGGAGTTTACTTTACCAGATGTTACTCAAACTGTAATTGTAACGCGGATGGAAGGAAGAACTCCTGTACCAGAGAAGGAGAAGTTGGCTAAGCTAGCTCGGCATAATGCTTCGATGGCAATCTTTTTGAGTGTGCAGATGATTGAAGATGTAGCAGCAGAGTTGGCTAAAGAGTATTCTAGTTCAACACCGATTGCTGTAATTCAGAAAGCATCTTGGTCTGATCAAAAGATAGTCAAGGGTACTTTAGAAGATATAGCTGAAAAGGTTAAGGAAGCAGGAATTAATAAGACTGCTATGATCTTGGTCGGCGATTTCTTAGATACTGAATATGAGAAATCTAAGTTATATGACAAAAATTTCACCCATGAATTTAGAGAGGCCCAAAGCGAATGAAGTTAGCCATTGTTGCTTTAACTGAAGAAGGTAAGAAGTTAGCTTCTAAGTTAGAACAGGATCTAGAAGCGGACATCTATCTACCAACCAAGTTGTCAGCAACAGGAGTAATTAAGTTTGATTCTTCGTTAAAGGAGCTGGTAGGTCAGTTATTTAAAGAATATGATGGGATTATCTGTATTATGGCCTTAGGGATTGTGGTGCGGGTGTTGGCCCCTTATGTAGCTGATAAACGAGAAGATCCAGCAGTGATCACTATTGATGAGACGGGCCAACATATAATCAGTACCTTATCCGGTCATTTAGGTGGGGCCAACCGTTTAGCTGAAAGGATAGCAGGACTGCTTGATGCTGATCCTGTGATTACAACTGCAACCGATTGCCACGGCAAGTTGGCCTTTGATCTGTTGGCTAAGGAGCTTGGTTGTGAGATTGTCCCATTCTCTAATTTGAAGTTGGCTAATGGAGCATTGGTCAATGGGAAGAGAGTCAATATCTTTACTGATCTTAAGCTTGATTTAGAATTGGATCAGAATGTTAGACTATTTCCGTTAGAGAAGCTAGGAACGGTAGAAGGATTTCCTGTTATTATCTCTGAGCGAGACTTTACGATTGAGGAGCCCTATTTACAGTTAGTACCTCAGAATATAGTTGTAGGCCTTGGCTGTCGGCGGGGAGTCAGTAAAAAACAGGTAAAGGAAGCTGTTGAGTCAGCTTTAGCAAAATTAGAGTTAAAAAAAGAGAGTGTTAAGAAGTTAGCAACGGTTGACTTAAAGCAGGATGAAGCTGGAATTTTAGAGTATGGTGAAGAATTGGAAGTTCCGGTTGAGATTATTTCTAGAGCAGAGATTAAGGAAGCGGATTTTGAATATACTACGTCAGAATTTGTTAGAAAACAGATAGGAGTTGGTGGTGTATGCGAGCCAGTAGCGATAATAAGTGCCAACAAAAGAGGGGAGCTGATCTTATCAAAAACAGTAAGGAACCAAGTCACAGTAGCAGTAGTCAAGGAAGTATCTATGTTGTAGGTATTGGCCCGGGGAATATTGAGCAGATGAGTTTGAAAGCTTATCGGTTGTTACAAGAGGTTGATGTAGTAATCGGCTACAAGACCTATATTAAGTTATTAGATGATGTAGTATCTGAGGAGCAAGAAGTGATTGAATCACCGATGATGAAAGAGGTTGATAGAGCTAATAAAGTAATTGAGATAGCTCAAACAGGTAAGAGTGTAGCAATTGTCAGTAGTGGTGATCCAGGAGTTTATGGTATGGCTGGTCTGATCTTAGAGGTTGTTCAAGAAGAAGAAATAGATCTACCAGTAGAAGTGGTTCCAGGAATTACAGCTGCTAATGCAGCAGCATCTTCTTTAGGAGCACCACTGATGCATGATTATGCGGTGATCAGTTTAAGTGATCTATTGACGCCTTGGGAAGTAATCAAAGATAGATTAACTAAGGCTGCTCAAGCCGATTTTATCGTAGCATTATATAATCCTAAGAGTAAGAAACGGACTGAACAGATTGAAGTAGCTCAACAGATATTTTTGGAGCATCGAGATGGAAGTACACCGGTAGGGATTGTACGTAAGGCTAAGCGAGGAAATGAAAGAGTGGTGATTACTACTTTAGCTGAGATGCTAGAAAAAGATATCGATATGTTGACGACAGTGATTATTGGTAACTCTGAAACATTTACAGCCGATGATTTAATGATTACACCGCGAGGTTATAATGTATGATTCTTGTTTTAGCTGGGACCAAGGATAGTCGTCAGATAATCAAAAGCTTAAAAGAGGCTGGTAAGGAGTTAATCGCTTCTGTAGTGACAGATTATGGCTATCAATTAGTATCCCAACTAGGAGTTGAAGTAATCCAAGAACGTTTAGATAAAAAAGCTATGGCTGAGTTGATTAAAAAGCGAGGGATTGATCTTGTAATTGATGCAACCCATCCTTTTGCAGAAGAGGTTTCTAAAATAGCAATCGGGCTCTGTAATAATTTAGAGGTTGATTATCTGCGTTTTGAACGAGAGGAGATTGAAGTTCCTAAGCAGGAGTTGATTATTGAAGTTAATAATTATCGAGAAGCTGCTAGAAGGGCCAACGACTTTGAACGAGTGCTATTGACGATAGGTAGTCGAAGGTTGAATTACTTCGTTGAGGAAGTCGATAATTGGGAAGAGAGATTAGTAGCACGGATCTTGCCTACTTGGCAGTTTGTTAAGCAAGCTCAGGAATTAGGATTTACTCCTCAGAACTTAATCGGGATGCAAGGTCCTTTCAGTAAGGAGTTAAATCAAGCAATCTTAAAGAGATATGATATTTCAGCTTTAGTTACTAAAGCAAGTGGTAAGACTGGTGGATTGGGGACCAAATTAGAAGCAGCTTTAGATTTAGGGATTCCAGTAATCTTGATTACTAGACCACAGTTGCCGACAGATAAGATTGTAACTGACTATCAGAAGTTATTAGGAGAGATTGCAGATGAGTAAATTGATCTTAGTATTAGGTGGAGCAAGGAGTGGAAAGAGTAGCTTTGCTGAGGATGTTGTAGAGAACTTAGGAGGTCAAGATGTAATTTATGTGGCTACTTCTGAAGTACGAGATGAAGAGATGAAAGAAAGGATTATTAGACATCGTCAATCTAGACCACAAGAGTGGCGAACGATTGAGGAGTCAAAGCTAGTCAGTCAAGCATTGACTGAGCTGGAGGAAGGCTCAGTCGTCTTGCTTGATTGCTTGACGGTCTTACTCTCTAATCTGGTTTTAGCTGATAGTGATCTAGCAGAAGATGAGACTGATTTTACTTTACAGGCTAAAGAGGAAGAGATTTTGGCTGAGGTTGAGCAGATAATTGAGGTAGGACGAAAGAAGAATTTAGAGTTGGTCATTGTTTCTAATGAAGTAGGGCAGGGTGTAGTCCCTTCTTATAAATTAGGACGAGTCTATCGTGACCTAGTAGGTTGGGCCAACCAACGGGTTGCTGCTCAAGCTGACGAGGTTTATATTACATATGCAGGGCTACCGGTTGAGATTAAGGAACTAGGGATTGAAACAAGAGAACAATTTCGTGGTTAGTAATTAGTGATTGGTGATTAGAGTTAATAATGAACAATGTATAATTTGAATGGGTTTGATTTTTAACTGTCAACTGTAAATTGTCAATTGTAAACTGCTTTATAACGGGGGTGTTTAAATGGTAGAGGGGATTATGCTCCAAGGAACAGCATCAAATGTAGGAAAGAGTATCTTAGCGACTGCTTTATGTCGTATCTTTGCTGAAGATGGCTATCGAGTAGCTCCTTTTAAAGCTTGGAATATGGCTCTAAACTCCTATGTAACTAAAGATGGAGGAGAGGTTGGTCGAGCCCAAGCTGTCCAAGCTAAAGCAGCAGGGATTGAGATCGATGTTGATATGCAACCTCTTTTAGTCAAGCCTAAGGGTGGTGGTCTATCTCAAATTATAGTCAGAGGAAAGCCGATTGGTGATCGAGGCTTGGATCGTAAGACTGAAGAGTATATTGACTGGGCAGTTGAGATTATCGATCAATCTTTGACCGAGCTGGGCCAAAATTATCAAGTCTTGGTGATGGAAGGAGCAGGAGCTGCAGCAGAGATCAATATTAAGGATCAGGATTTGGCCAATATGAGGATTGCTAAATTGAATCAGACTCCAGTCTTGTTGGTGGCTGATGTTGATCGTGGTGGAGCCTTAGCCTCAGTGGTTGGTACTTTGAAGTTATTAGAACCTGAAGAGAGGAAGTTGGTCAAAGGGATTATCTTAAATAAATTTCGAGGGGATTATGAGTTATTAAAGCCGGGGCTTGATATCTTAGAGGAGAAGACAGGTAAGCCGGTTGTCGGAGTTATTCCTTACTTTAAAGGTTTTAAGATTCCTGATGAAGATGCAGTTGTTCTGGATCGATTCGATTCTGAGGAGGCTGAGATTAAGATTGGGGTGCTTAAGTTACCCCATATTTCTAATTTTACTGACTTTGATGCTTTGGCTGAAGAAGAAGAGGTAATGGTTGATTATATAACCAAGAATGATGAATTGGCTGATTATGATGCTTTAATCATTCCTGGGACTAAGAATACAGTAGCCGATTTACTCTATTTACAGGAGGAAGGTCTGGCTGAACGAATAACTGAACTTGCTGAGCAAGGAATGAATATTGTAGGAATCTGTGGTGGATATCAGATCTTAGGGACTAAATTGATCGATCCTGAGTTGGTTGAAGGGACAGAGGAAGAATTGCCTGGACTGGGTCTACTGGATTTAGAGACGACTTTTAACCAAGCTAAGACGACTCATCAAGCAGAGGCAGTGATTGAGTCAGAGGTAGGTTTTATGGCTAATCTGGCTAGTAAAGAAGTAACAGGTTATGAGATCCATATGGGCCAAAGTAAGTTGGGAGCAGAGGCAGTACCTTTCTGTAGGATTGAAAAGCGATCTCAGCAAGAGGTTGAAGTAATTGATGGTGCTTGTAATCAGAGTGGTTCGGTGTGGGGGACTTATCTCCATGGCATCTTTGATAATCACCATTTTAGATTGAGTTTTATTAATCACTTGCGCCAGCAAAAGGGCTTGGAGCTATTAGAAGTTGAATCAGATGCAAGTCAAGATAAATTAGAAGAAGGTTATCAGAAGTTGGCTGCAATAGTCCGCGAAAATCTAGATTTAGATTATATTTATCAGGTCTTAGAAGAGGATGGGATGTTGTTATGACAGGAAGAGCAATTATGTTTCAAGGGACAGGTTCAGATGTAGGAAAGAGTGTTTTGACTGCTGCTATCTGTCGGATTCTGGTACAGGATGGTTATTCTGTAGCTCCTTTTAAGTCACAGAATATGGCTTTGAACTCTTATATTACTAAAGCAGGAGGAGAGATCGGTCGGGCTCAGGCTGTCCAGGCGGAGGCAGCTAAAGTCGATGCTACGGTCGATATGAACCCAATTTTGTTGAAGCCGAAGGAGGATACCTCGTCACAGGTGATTATCCATGGGCAAGCCAGTCAGAATATGACTGCTCAGGAGTATTTCAGTTCACAACAGGTTGGCTTAGAAGCGATTGAGGAGTCTTTAGAGCGGTTAAAGGATGAGTATCAGATCGTTGTTTTAGAAGGAGCAGGTAGTCCAGCAGAGGTTAACCTTAGGGACTATGATCTGGTCAATATGCGGATAGCGAGGTTGGCTGAAGCACCAGTGATCTTAGTAGCTGATATAGATCGTGGTGGGGTCTTTGCCTCGATCATTGGTACCTTTGAGCTATTGAATGAGGAAGAGCGAGAGCAGATTGAAGGGATTATCATTAATAAGTTTCGCGGGGAGGTCAGCCGACTTCAATCAGGGATCGATTATGTAGAAGAAGATACAGGGGTACCAGTATTAGGAGTACTTCCTTATTTTGAAGATTTTAAAGTGCCAGAAGAGGATTCAATTCCTAGTTCTATCCAAGGAGCAGAGGATTATCAATTGGAGATTGTAGTTATTAGACTACCTCATATCTCCAATTTTACTGATTTTGATGCTTTAGCCAAGGAGCCTGGTACTAGATTACGTTATGTTGAGTACAAAGAGGAGCTTGGCGAGCCAGATTTGATCATTATTCCTGGTAGTAAGAATACGATTGAAGATTTGGAACATTTATATCAGACAGAGCTTGCAGCAGAGATAATTAAGAGGGCGGAAGCTAAAGTTCCAGTGCTAGGAATCTGTGGTGGCTATCAGATGCTAGGAAGAGTGATCTATGATCCTGCTGGAGTGGAGACAGAGCGGGGACAGATTGAAGGTTTGGGTCTGTTGGATTTGGAAACGACCTTAGCTACTGAGAAGATTACCAGTCAAGTTCGAGCTAGAGTTACAGGAGATAAAGGTTTTTGGGCACAATTAGAAGAAGAGTTGGTTACTGGATATGAAATTCATATGGGACGGACTGAATTAGGGGTTGATTCCCAACCTTTATTGGAGATTACTGAGCGATCAGAAAGAGAAGTCAGTGTAGCTGATGGTGCTTGTAGTCCTGATGGTCTGATCTGGGGGACTTATTTACATGGGATCTTTGATAATGATAATTTAAGGCGTCAGTTGATCAACTTTTTGCGAAGTAAGAAGGGGTTGGCCCCGCTTGAAGATGAAGTGATAGAGATTAATTCAGAGCGAGAAGAAGCTTACGAGAAGTTGGCTGCTGGTGTTAGAGAGAATTTGGATATGGAGAAGTTGTATGAGATTATAGAGGGATAAAGCATAGCTTAAGTTTAAGTTTAAGTCTAAGTCTAAGTCTAAGTAAAAGCAGAACATATTATTTCATGAATAAGTTATATGACATCTAATTCGAGAAAATAGTGAAATCAAGGAATGGGCTATTATATTCAACTTATTTTGTGGAGGCTTAAAGTAATGTCTAATAAAGATAATAATACTGGAAAATTGAATCAATTTGAAAGATCACAATTTTTCTTTATTACACTGGCGGTATTTACTGGTTTATATTTAAGTAGATTTGAATTAATTACTGTTCATGCAGCTGATTTTATATTACCTTTTTTAATGTTAATGCTATATGGAGTATTTTTACAGGTTTCAGTTAAAAATTTAGGTCAAGCTTTTACTAACATCAAATTTACTGGATTAGGTGTTGGGATAAATTTTATTTGGAATCCATTATTAGCATTTGGACTAGCAATTTTATTTTTAAGTGATTTGCCTGATATACAAATAGGTTTTATTATGCTAATGGTAACACCCTGTACAGATTGGTATTTACTTTTTACTGCATTAGCCCGTGGAAATATTGCTTTAGGGGTTTCTATTTTACCGTGGAAGTTATTATTACAGTTGTTGTTACTTCCTATTTATTTATTTGTCTTAGTAGGACAACTTATTGAAATTGACCCTACTATTATTGGAGAAGGGGTTATTTTCGTACTCGTAATTCCTTTTGTTGCTGCATTTATAACTAATAAAGTAATACTGTCTATTACTAATTCTAATCTAGAGTGGTTAGAGAATAAGGTTTATCCTAAGATTGAAATTTTTGAATTTCTCTTTCTTTGTTTAGCGATAACGGCTATGTTTTCATCTCAAGGAAAGGTTTTGTTTGATCAACCAAGTTTATTTTTTAGAATGTTAGTTCCTGTGTTATTATTTTATAGCGTTAATTTAATTTTAGGAAATATTATTAGTTATTTAATAGGATTTTCTTATCAAGATAATGTAGCTTTAAATTTTGCAATTTTGGCCCGTAATTCTCCACTAGCTTTAGCTATAGCTGTTTCAATTTTTCCTGATAGACCATTAATTCCTCTTGCATTAGCAATTGGCCCATTGATTGAACTTCCTATGCTTGCTTTAATTTCTAAGTTCTTTTTGGTTATTAATAAATATAATTTATTCAATCATGGTTAACTTTTTTTATAATAAATTTTAAGGTTGTAAGATTTTAATGTTTTTAACTGTCAACTGTAAACCGTAAACTGATAAGCGAAGGGAGGGAGTAGATGGAAAACTACCTAGTATTAATAGCAGTAATCATTGATCTGCTAGTTGGTGATCCTAACATTTTACCACATCCAGTCGTAATAATTGGGAAGGGGATCAATTGGTTAGAGCTAGGATTGCGGAAGATATTTAGTGGTAAGTTTGGATTGAAGATAGCTGGAGTTATCCTTTCAGTAGTAGTGATTGGGAGTACTTATCTGATCAGTCAGCTGATCTTAGAAATCTTTTTTGGATTTAACTATCATTTAGGACTAATAATTAATATTTGGTTATTATCGACTACAATAGCAATCAAAGGATTGATTGGAGCAGGAAGAGAGATCTATAATCAATTGACTACGGATCAACTTAAGCAAGCAAGGAAGAGCTTAGGTTGGATTGTAGGTCGTGATACAGATTCTTTAGAAGAAGGAGAGATTGTCAGAGGTACGATAGAGACCTTGGCTGAAAATACAAGTGATGGGATTATTGCTCCTCTGTTTTTTGGTTTGATTGGGGGAGCTCCACTGGCTTTAGCTTATAAAGCGGTCAATACTTTAGATTCAATGGTTGCTTATCAGAATGAGAAGTATCAAGATTTTGGTTGGGCTGCTGCTAAGATTGATGATCTGGCTAACTTGATTCCAGCCCGCTTGACCGGAGGATTATTTGTAATAGCTGCTGTATTTTTAAATAAGGAATGGAAGCTAGCGTTAGAGACGATTATGAAGGATGCTAAGAAACACCCTAGTCCCAATGCTGGTTTTCCAGAGGCAGCAATAGCAGGAGCATTACAGATTCGACTAGGAGGGGTCAATTATTATCAGGGCCAACGTAGCAAAAGAGCTTATTTAGGGCAAGCTAAGGTTGACTTTGCTACTGAGCAGATTCAAGATACGATTAAGTTGATCTACTGGAATACTGGAATCTTTCTAGCTGGATCTTATTTGCTTAGCCTAGTGCTTAGATAAAAAGAATTTAATTAGTGTTGATTCGAGTGCATTCGTGGTTAAAAGTTTTTTTGATTTTAAATATTTAATATTAAATGGTTTGCCCTTAAGGTGTTGTATTTTAATTGTCAATTATAAATCGTACATTGTAAATCATGTATTTAACTATCAATTATCAATTGAGATTTTTGACTATTACCTATTAATTATTAACTGTTTTATAGTGGGGAGTTGATGAGATGAATCCTAGAGTAGTAATAGCTGGTACCAAAAGTGGAGTAGGAAAGACGACAATTACGATCGGTTTGATGGCTGCTTTGGTCGAGCAAGGTTATAATGTGCAGCCTTATAAGGTTGGCCCGGATTATATCGATCCAGGGTTTCATACTATAGTTACTGGTAATCAATCTCGTAATTTAGATAGTTATTTCTTATCAGAAGAAGGAGTTAGGGAGAGCTTTTTGAATGCTGCTCAAGAAGCTGATATTTCAATTGTTGAAGGTGTTATGGGGCTCTTTGATGGGAAGCAAGGTCGCAAAAAGCAAGGAAGTACAGCTCAGATTGCCAAGATATTAAAGGCTCCAGTTGTATTGGTACTCGATGTTAAAAAGATGGCCCAAAGTGCTGCTGCAATGGCTTATGGTTATAAGAATTTTGATTCTGAATTGAACTTAGCAGGGGTTATCCTAAATAATGTAGGTAGTAAGCGGCATTATGAAATGATCAAAGGGCCAATCGAAGAAGAGGTTGGAGTAAAGGTATTGGGTTATCTACCTTCTCAACAGGAGTTGGAGTTGCCAGAGCGACACTTAGGATTAGTACCGACGGCAGAGAGTGAAGAGTTGACGGACTATATTACTCAGTTGAGTGATCTGATCAGGGAGTATCTTGATTTAGAAGCTGTAGTTGAGTTAGCTAAGACTTCTGTTGACTTAGAGTTAGCAGAACAGAAGCTTTTTGTTGAGATTGCTGAGTATAATCTGACTTTAGGTGTAGCTTATGATCAAGCTTTCAATTTTTACTACCAGGATAATCTTGATATTTTAGAGAATTTAGGAGTTAAGCTGGAGTATTTTAGCCCGATTAATGATCAAAAATTACCAGGGGTTGATGGGTTATATATTGGTGGTGGTTTTCCAGAAAGCTTTTTAGAGGAGTTAGCTACTAATCAAAGTATGAAAGAAGAGATTTATCAGCAGGTAGAAGCAGGTATGCCTATTTATGCTGAATGTGGGGGCTTGATGTACTTAACAGAGCAGATTACAGATTTTACTCAAGAGAGCTTTCCAATGGTTGGATTGATTTGTGCTCAAGTAGAGATGCAAGATAGATTACAAGCAATGGGTTATGTCAAGGCCAAAGCTTGTCAAGATAATTTATTATTAAAGGCTGGAGAAGAGGTTAAAGGGCATGAATTCCACTATTCTAAATTGACCAATCTAGCAGATGAGTTGGATTATAGTTATCAATTATTTGGTGGTAAAGGGAAAGATGGAAGGTTAGAAGGAATTGTGAGTGATAATCTATTGGCTAGCTATTTACATCTTCACTTTGGGAGTAATTTGCAGGTAGCAAGGAGATTTTTAGATAACTGTCAAGCTTATAAGGAGGGTAATTAAATGGAGATACAGTCTGAATTAAAGCAAGGATTGGTTCAGGTCTATACTGGGACTGGCAAAGGAAAGACGACTGCTGCTTTAGGATTGGGTTTAAGAGCTGTAGGACATGGCTTAACTGTAGAGATGATCCAGTATCTAAAAGGAAGTAGTTATACTGGGGAATTATTTTCGACAGAGAAATTACCTAATTTCAATTTGAGACAATTTGGGAAAGGGTGCTCTTTTTCTAGTCAGATTCGCCAAGGGATAATGGAATGTACAGGCTGTGGAGAATGCTTTGTGGGAAAAGGTGATGAGCTTGAAGTTCACCGGAAATTTGCTCTATGGGCTTATCAATATACTGAAACTGTCTTAAACAAGGGAGAGGCTGATTTAGTGATCTTAGATGAGATCAATAATGCATTACGCTATGATCTATTAACAACAGAAGAAGTTTTATCCTTACTAGATCTAAAGCAAGAGCGGACAGAATTGGTTTTGACAGGGCGAGGAATTCCAGAAGAGATTGTAAAACGGGCCGATTTAGTGACTGAAATGAACGCAGTTAAGCATCCTTATCAAGAGCAAGGGATTAAGAGTAGATGGGGGATTGAGTATTAATGAACCGGTTCTTAATTGCTTTACAGTTTATTACCCGAATTCCAGTAACGAAGAAATTAGATTATAAAGAAGAAAACATAGGTAGTTCAATGCTCTATTTTCCTGTGATTGGTTCTTTGTTGGGGTTAGTGTTAGTAGGAATCAATTATTTAGGAGAGTTATATCTTCCTGAGTTAGTGACAAATAGTCTATTATTAGGGGGGATGGTAGCATTAACAGGGGGGATTCATCTAGATGGTTTGATGGATACCTGTGATGGGATCTTCAGCGGACGGCAAAAGGAGAGAGTCTTAGAGATTATGAAAGATAGTAGGGTTGGAGCTTTTGGTGTAATCGGCTTAGTGGTTTTATTTATTCTGAAATTTAGTTTATTCGTTGAGGCTCCAATAGCTGATAAGAGTTTGCTCTTACTTTACTTTCCTACTATTAGTCGTTGGGCAATAGTCTATGCTACTTTTCATTATCCTTATGTCCGCAAGGAAGGATTAGGTAAGGCTTATGTAAATCATTTTACAATAACTCATTTTTTATTAGCAACTGCCTGGACAATGGTGCTGGGAATAATTTTGTTTGGATTAACTGGAATAGTGATCCATTTAGTCAGTTGGCTAGCTGTAATCTTAATTGCTAAAATTATTATTAATCAGATAGATGGACTGACAGGTGATAGTTATGGGGCGATCAATGAGTTGATGGAAGTGGCGGCGTTGTTGATTATGGTAATCTTAGTTTAAGTTTAAGTTTGAGGTTAAGTCAACCATTAAAACCATAAGGTCTTAGGTTTTACTTAAACTTAGCCTTAGCCTTAAACTTAATATTAGTATAGGGAGTAAAAACTATGAAAGTAACAGTTAAAGTGCCAGGGACTTGTGGTGAGTTGGTACAGGGTCTATTAGATGAAACTAATTTTTTAATCAGCTGTCCGATTGACCTATATAATGCAGTTACAGTTAAAGTAGATAATTCTCAATCGGGGATTAAGATGGCTCAACAAGCAGATAAGACCTTACTGGCAATTAAAAAGACTTTACAGTACTTTGGTTATCAAAACTTAGGCTTAGAGGTTGAATTAGAATCTCAGTTATTAGTGGGCAAGGGAATGGCTAGTAGTACAGCAGATATTACAGCAGCTATTATTGCGACTACCTTGGCTTTAGGAGAAAAGGTAGAGCTAGAACTAGTTACTAGGTTAGCTTTAGCGATTGAACCTACTGATGCTTCCTTTTGGCCCGGGATAGTTGCTTTTGATCATTTAGAAGGAAGTAAGGTAACTAGATTAGGGCAGATAGAACCGACTACATTACTGATCTTTGATTGCGGAGGAGAGGTTGATACTGTTAGATTTAATCAAAGGGATGATTTAGTAGAGTTAAAGCGGGCCAACTCTGACCAGGTTGCTCGAGCTTATCAGTTGGTTAAAGAAGGGGTTAGACAGAATGACTGGGAGCTAATTGGACAAGGGGCTACTATCAGTAGCTTGGCTAATCAAGATATTTTAGTTAAACCTAATTTGGAGCAATTAATTGATTTAGTAGAACGAGAGGAAGGTATGTTAGGAGTCAATATTGCACATAGTGGAACTTTAGTAGGAGTACTAATTAAAGATGGATTTAAAGTAGAGTCACTCTTGAATAAGATTAGAGAAAGGATTCCTAAGTTAAATTATCTAACCTGTCGAAGAATAATCAATGGAGGTTATTTTGAATCTGCTCAGCTAAAAGAAAATATTTAGTTGTAAAATGGTTGATGGGTTTAGTGTTTTGAATCTTAATTGTCAATTGTACATTGTAAATTGTACACTAAGATGGGGGTGCAAAGAAACTTAACTATCTGCGAAACGTTGTAGTGAGAGGGTTAAATTTATCTGAGAGTATTGATCTTAATAAGTAGGGGGGATAAAGATGTCACAAGAGAAGCATGGCGGCAATCTCAATCAGGCAGTTAAGGAGTATGGTTTAGAGCAAGAAGAGATTATAGATTTTAGTGCTAATATTAACTTTTTAGGCCCTCCTAGTAAGGTAATGGAGGCTATTAAGGATAACTTAGATCAGATAGTTAATTACCCTGATCCAAACTGTACTGAGTTGAAGGATAAACTAGCAGAACAGTTAGGAGTAAAGCAGGAAGAGATTATAATTGGGAATGGTGCTGTGGAGTTGGTTTATTTACTGGCTAAGGTATTACAACCACAGCGGGCGTTGGTGTTGGCCCCGACTTTTTCTGAATATGGAGCAGCGGTAAGGAGTGTAGGGGCCAACATAGAAGAGTTTAAATTGAGTAGAGATGATGAATTTGAGATTGATCTAGAGCGATTGATAGTTAAATTGGCTGAGGTTGATCTCTTCTTTTTATGTAATCCTAACAATCCAACCGGGAAGTTAATTACTAGATCAGAGATAATTGAGATTATTGAGGCGGGCCAACAGCATGATACCTTTATTATGGTTGATGAAGCCTTTGTCGATTTTTTAGAGGAAGAGGTAACAGTAATTGATCTAGTTGATCAATATGATAATCTATTCGTATTACGTTCGTTGACCAAGTTTTTTGCTATTCCTGGACTGCGACTAGGCTATGGGGTCAGCAATTCCAGTCTGCTTGAAGAGTTAGAGCGGGGTAAGGATCCGTGGAATTGTAACTTCTTTGCTCAATTAGCGGGCCAAATAGCCCTTAATGATCAAGAGTATATCACAAGGACTAAAGAGGCTATCAAACGGGAAAAAGAGTTCTTGTATCATAACTTAAAGGAAGTAGCTGGATGGAAAGTCTACTATCCAACAGCTAACTATATCTTGATCGATTTGAGTTCACTCTCTATTACGGCAAGTGAGTTAGAGGAGATGTTGGCCCGGCAAGGAATTTTAATTCGTAATTGCAATACATATACTGGACTTGGAGAAGACTTTATTAGGGTTGCAGTGAAGAGTAGGGTAGAGAATAAAAATTTAATAGACAATCTGGTTGAGGTAATTAATGAGTAATTACAATATTGTGCCACAATATTGAGTTGACAGTTTACGGTTGACAGTTTACAGTTAAGATCAAAATCTTAAAATCTTAAGAACTATAAAAAGCCTTAAAATTATAGCTTTAGATTGGTTTGGGGTTTAAGTTTTAAATGGTTTTAACTGTCAACCGTCAACTGTTCACTGTAAACTGATATAAAGTGGCACTTTGCCACTTTATATCAATTAAGCTTTTTTAAGATTTTTAACTATACACTATTAATTATTAACTATTAACTGCTCTTAAGGGGGGGTTGAATGGAGACTGAAGTTATTTTGGTGCGGCATGGTGAAACAGAATGGAATCGAGATTTTAAATTTCAAGGAAGTAAAGACATTGAATTAAGTGCTGAAGGCAAAGAACAGGGAGCAAAATTAGCGGCTAGATTTGCCAGTGAAAAGATAGATAAAGTTTATTCTAGTAATTTAACTAGGGCCTACCAAACGGCTAGCTTGGTAGCTGAGAAGCATGATTTAGAAGTGATTCAAGTTGATGGGCTACAAGAGATCAACTTTGGTAAGTGGGAGGGAATGACTTATCAAGAGATTAATAAAGAATTTGACTTTACTGTTGATGAGTGGATGAAAGATCCTGCTAATAAAAAACCTCCAGCAGGAGAAAGTTTAAAGCAGTTAGAAAAACGTACTGTTAAAGCTTTAGAAAAAGTTTTAGAAGAAGAAGAAGGAAATAAGATAGTAATCGTTAGCCACGGGGGAGTAATCAGAACCTTACTCTGTAATCTATTAGAAATGCCCCTTAGTAAGTCTTGGAGATTAAAGCAGTCTAATACAGCAGTCAATATTCTTAAGTTTTATGAAGGGGAAGAGAGTGTTATTTTAGAGTTGTTTAATTCTACTGTTCATTTAAATGATTAATTAAGAAATTTTAGAAGAGTTTAAATAAAAAAGAGCCAATTGAGAAATTAATTTCTCAATTGGCTCTTTTTTATTTTGTCATTAAGGAAATTATACTTTTTAGAGCTTGTTGATAACTTTTATTAATTTGTATTTATTGGTTTTACTTAAACTCAATCTTAGACTTAAACTTATATTTAGCCTAAATTAAGAATTCGATGTTAAATCTTTGCCTAATCTTGAATAAGCTAGCTTCACGTCGTACATAATACCTAATATGATTGGCAAGTGATTCGGGAAATTTGACTAGCTAATAATCTACTACTATTAAATCTAAAGTAGTAGTTATGACATGCCTCCTCTCTTATAGTAATCAAGTATGTGATCTTTTGTGATTTAATTATATTTTTGATTAATTCTCTATGAAAAATAGATGTATAGATACTTTAATTACTGCTAATACTGTTAATGGATTAGAGGTTTTAATATGGCAATAAGTGGGAGGGTAATAAATGGGAAAGAAAGTAGATCTTTGTGGTGTTAACACTTCAGAGCTACCAGTTTTATCTAATAAAGAGATGAGAAAGTTATTCAAAAAGATGCAGCAAGGAGATGAGTCAGCTAGAAATACGATTGTTGGGGGAAACTTAAGGCTAGTTCTTAGTGTATTACAACGATTTAATAATCGTGGAGAGCCAATTGATGATCTTTTCCAAGTAGGGTGTATCGGGTTGATGAAGTCCATAGATAACTTTGACTTAAGTAAGAATGTTAAATTTTCTACTTATGCTGTTCCAATGATAATTGGGGAGATTAAACGTCATCTGAGGGATAACAACCCAATTAGAGTTAGTCGTTCATTACGTGATACAGCCTATAAAGCTTTGCAAATTAAAGAAACTTTAGAAAATAAAAAGTCTGAAGAACCTAATTTAACTGAAATAGCTCAAGAATTAGGAATTCCAAGAGAGGATATTGTTTATGCTCTTGATGCTATTCAAGATCCTATTTCACTTTTTGAACCAATTTATCATGACGGTGGTGATCCAATCTATGTGATGGATCAAATTAGCGATGATAATGATGATAATGATTGGTTAGAGGGAATTGCAGTTAGAGAAGCATTAAGACAATTAGAAGATAGAGAAAAGTTAATCTTAACATTAAGGTTTTATGAGGGTAAAACTCAAATGGAGGTAGCTGGGAATATAGGAATTTCTCAGGCCCAAGTTTCCAGATTAGAAAAAGCGGCTTTGAATAATTTAAAGAAGTATGTTAAGGAAGGTTGAGGAGGAGTAAAAGATGAAGCGGGTTAAGTTTATAATTTTAATTGCTATTTTGATCAGCTTTGTTTTTGTAACAGGCTATCGAAATAGTTTTACTATTAAGGAGGGAAATCTCAAAGCTTATGGGTCTGAAGATTTACTAAGGTTACATGTAGTTGCTAATAGTAACTCACTAGATGATCAACGAATAAAAAGAGCGGTAAAAGCTGAAATACTTAAAGAAACTACTTATTTATTCAAGCATTTAGATAATCCTTTACAAGCTGAAAGAGTTGTAAAGGATAATTTAAGTGAAATTAAGCAGATAGTAAAAGATAAACTAAGAGCGAATGATCAAGATTATAATGTTGAACTAGAACTAGGAAAATTTGATTTTCCTACAAGAAGTTATGGTGGAACAACTTTAGAAGCGGGAGAGTATCAAGCATTGCAGGTAAGGATTGGTGAATCAAATGGAGAAAATTGGTGGTGTGTATTATTTCCCCCATTATGTTTTGTCGATTCAATTGAGGAATTATCAGAAAAAGAGTTAAATAAACTAGCTAAAAAAGAAGATGATATAGAAAATGAGCTGCCAGTGGAATTTAAATTTAAGTTAGTTGAAGTTATAGAAGAAAATCCTCAAGTAGTTAAGTCTAAATTAAAGTTGGCCCAAATTTTAGAAAGTTCTTTTCCTGGATTAAATAAATTATTATTCTCAGGAGAACAGAATACTAAAGATAAATAATAAAGATTATCACTTAATATTAAGTGATAATCTTTATTATTTTGTAACAAACTTATATCTGGCACATATAATAATTATAAATAACTGGGTTAAGAAGGGGGAATAAAAATTGATCAAAACTTCTGAATTGAAAGCAAAAGAGATTATTAATGTTAGTAATGGACAGAGGTTGGGAACGATAGAAGATATAGATATTGATTTAGTGGCTGGTAAGATAAATGGAATAATTGTCCCTAAAGAAGAGAAATTTATAAAATTTTTCAGTGAAAATAATGATTTATACATATCCTGGTCAAATATAGAAAAGATTGGTGAAGATGTTATATTAGTTACAGTCAATGATGGATTAGACTCATCTCCTGGTGAAGATTAAGAGCTATCACCTTTATTTTCATTTGCAAAAATAAGACTTTTTTTAGATATTGTAGGATATAAAAAATTGAATTGGAAAATATAAATAATAAAGGAGGGAGAAAAAATGGATCTTTCAAAAAAGTTTAAAGATAAGTGGGCCAACTTATCAGAAAATGAGGTTGATAAATTAAGAAATATGGAAGAAGCAATGAATGAAGATAAAGCAGAAAAGAATATAAGATTGATGGTGGTTACAGATAAATAAAGCGACTAAGCTCTCTTTTTTAGAAAGGAATTCTTTAAAAAGAGGATTTTAAATAGCTCTCTTGAATATTTATAAGAGAAGTTAGTTCTTGAACTTAGTTATATTTATTTTCAAGGGAAAATAAAATTTGCAGTTTAAAATAGCTAATTTAATTTAATCTAATCTAATTGACTGAAATAGGGATAAACAAATTGCATAACAGTTAGACATATCATATATAGTATGATATTATTTCCAAGCACACAACATATTGTGTGCTTTTCTTTTGTGTGGGGAGTAGTTTAATGAGAGGGGTATAGTTTTAGTTATGAAATGTCCATATTGTACAGAGGTTAATAGTAAAGTGGTTGATTCAAGAGCTACAGAAGATAATACAACAATTAGACGGAGAAGAGAATGTTTAGATTGTAGTAAACGATTTACTACATATGAGAGAATAGATGAACTTCCTATCATAGTTGTCAAGAAAGATGGTAGAAGAGAAAGATTTGATAGAAATAAGGTTATGAGTGGTTTGATCAAAGCTTGTGAAAAAAGACCAATATCTAGAGAACAATTAGAAGGGGTAGTTAATTCAGTAGAGCAGAAGATCAGAAATCAAATGGAAGGTGAAGTTGAGAGTACTGTAATTGGTGAACTTGTAATGGATTATCTATGTCAACTTGATGAAGTAGCCTATGTTAGGTTTGCTTCAGTTTATCGTCAGTTTAAGGATATTGAGAATTTCAGAAAAGAATTAGATAAATTATTAGATAACTAAGGAGTGGAATAATCAATGACTAAAAGAATGAGTGCAAGATCTGAAGAGAGAAGATTCACTAAAGTAAAGAAACGAGATGGAAGAGTAGCACCATTTGATAAGCTTAAGATAGTAGATGCTATTTTTGGTGCAGCACAAGAAGTAGGGGGGCATGATCGAGAGCTGGCAAAAGAAGTAGCAGAACTAGCAATTAATTATGTAGAGGAGAATCTTAATTCTGAAATACCGACTGTAGAAGAGGTGCAAGATTGTGTAGAGAAAGCTTTAATTGAAAGAGGACATGCTAGAACTGCTAAGGCATATATTTTATATCGAGAGAAACGTTCTCGTTATCGTCATGCTAAAAGTGATTTAATGCAGCAGGTATCTGAAGTAGAAGAAGAGACTATTAGAGATAATGCTAATGTTGGAAACTCTCCTTCGGCTAAGATGCTGCAAGTAGGGATGGCAGCGAGTAAAGAATATTATCTTTCTAATTTAATCCCAGAACATATTGTAAAAGCTTATCGGAAAGGGAATATACATATTCATGATTTGGATTATTATGGTAAAACAATAAATTGTATGCAAATTCCTTTAGCTAAATTATTAAAAGAGGGGTTCAATACTGGGTATGGATATATTCGACCGCCGAAAAGAATTTCTAGTGCAGTAATGTTATCTTGTATTATTTTACAAAGCTGTCAAAATGATATGTATGGGGGGCAAGCTTTCCCGTGGTTTGATAAAACTATGTCCGATTATGTTCCAGAAAGGTATTCAGAATTAAAGGAAAAAGAAGAAGCAGGAACTATTACAGAAGTTGAAAAAGAACTTTTAGATAAGATTATTGATGATGTTTATCAAGGGATGGAAGCATTGGTTTATAATTTAAATACGATGCATTCTCGTGCTGGAGCCCAAGTTCCATTCAGTTCAATTAACTTTGGAACTGATACTACTCCTGAAGGTAGATTGATTAATGAACAATTGTTGAAAGCATTTAAAGCAGGGTTAGGAAATGGAGAGACTCCTATCTTCCCAAACTTGATCTTTAGATTAAAAGAAGGTGTTAACTTTAATCCTGAAGATCCAAATTATGACTTGTATCAATTAGCTTTAGAGGTAGCAGGAAGGAGAATGAACCCTACTTTTTCTTTCATGGATGCTAGCTTTAATCAAGAGTATGATGATCGAGCCTCATATATGGGATGTAGAAGTCGGGTAATGGGCAATAGGCATGGTGAATCGACTCCTGAAGCACGAGGGAATATTGCTCCTATTTCAATTAACTTACCAAGGTTAGGAATCAAATCTGATAGTATAATTCAATTCTTCAATGAATTTGATAAGGTGATTGATCTATGTGAAGAGCAGTTAATGCATCGCTATGAAGTCTGTAAAAAATTAAAAGTAAAGGATTTACCATTTGTAATGGGCCAAGGGATTTATGTTGATGCGGAAGGATTAGAGCCTACTGATAGTATTGAGGATGCTATGAAGCATGGTACTTTAAGTATTGGATTTATAGGATTAGCAGAATGCTTAAAAGCCTTGATTGGCCAACATCATGGAGAGAGCGAAGAAGCACAAGAGTTAGGATTGAAGATTATTGGACACTTGCGTGATCGTTTAGATCAATTAAGTGACAAGCATGATTTAAACTTTACTTGTTATGCTACTCCTGCTGAAGGTTTGTCAGGACGGTTTATTAAATTAGATCAAGATAAATTTGGAGAAATAGAAGGTGTAACTGATCATGATTTCTACACTAACTCCTTCCATGTTCCAGTTTATTATGATATTTCTTTTGAAGAAAAGGTAAAGATAGAAGCTCCTTATCATGAATATACTAATGCTGGTCATATTTCTTATATTGAATTACCAAGTGCTATTGAAGAGAATACAGCAGCATTAGAGAATATTCATCGAGTAATGAAAGAATCTAATATGGGATATGCGGGGATTAACTTCCCGATTGACGAATGTTTAGATTGTAATCACTCAGGCATTATTGCTGAAGATGACTGTCCATCCTGTGGTAGTGAACGGATAAGAAGGGTGCGTAGAGTAACTGGATATTTATCAACGTTAGATCGTTTTGCACCAGGTAAAAAAGCTGAATATGATCAAAGAGTAGATCATTTAGATAAGTGTTAATCTAAGAGTAGTTTAAATTTAGTTCCTGCAATAAAGGTATATACCTTTATTGCAGGAACTTTTTTATTGCTTAGGAAATTATGTTTTTTAGAGGTTGGAATAACTTTTAAATTTTATTTTTTTAAAGGTGATGATAACTTTTCTCAGTTTATATTTGTTGGTTTTACTTAAACTTAATCTTAGACTTAGTTGCCAGAGGCAACTTTCTATTTTAGCTTAAAAAGTTATTTATACAGGGAAAAGACAATTTTTGTTGAAAATAGTAATAGTATCAGTTTTAAACATAAAATAGATAGGGAGATGAAAAATGAAGAAGATTAGTGTTGGTTTATTAGTGATTATTCTGTTGGTGATAGTAACTTATCAAACGGATTTTTTTAATAAAACTTTAGTTAGTGAACAAGTTAGCTTAAATGCTGAAGAGTATAGTATGTATGATTTTGAGCTAGATCAAAAGACTAATGTAAAGATCAGTTGTAAGAGGTTAGAAGGAGCAGTAGTTGAATGGTTACTGATTGATCAAAAACATTTAGAAGAAGATTTATTTATTGGAGATATAATCGATAATCCTGAGTTTAGAGAGTATGGTCTTTTTATTTCTACTGATGATGGAGAAGCACAAAGGTTTACTTTGGAACCAGGTGCATATACTGTTATTTTAAATAATACTAAACATGGTAACATCTATCCTAGTGATTTTGTACAGCAGGATTCAACCTTAAAAGTTGAGATTGAAATTGTTAGGTGGTAGCGGAAATAAAACTTGAATATTTATTAAGTTACATGTATAATTATTTAAAAAGGAGTTGAGAATAAAATGGAGCATTTATTAACGATAAAAGATCTAAAAAAAGAAGAAATTAATGAATTGTTTTCTTTAACTAAGAAGTTGAAGGAAGAAAATAAAGAAGGTATTGCTCATAATTTATTAACTGGAAAGAGTTTGGGAATGATCTTTGCTAAATCTTCTACTAGAACTAGAGTCTCTTTTGAGGTTGGAATTTATCAATTAGGGGGTCAAGGGGTATTTTTAAGTTCTAATGATATTCAACTAGGACGAGGTGAATCAATCAGTGATACTGCTAAGGTTTTATCACGTTATTTGGATGGAATTATGATTAGAACCTTTGCTCATAGTGATGTAGAAAAATTAGCTGAACATGGTTCAATTCCTATAATCAATGGACTGACAGACTCTTATCATCCTTGTCAAGGCTTAACTGATCTATTTACAGTTTATGAACATAAGGGCCAACTCTCTAATTTAAAGCTGACTTATATTGGAGATGGAAATAATGTCGCCCATTCACTGTTGTTAGCTACTACTAAGATGGGAATGGATATCTCAATTGCTACACCTAGTGATTATCGACCTGATGCAGAAGTCTTACAGGTTGCTAAAGAGTGGGCTGCAGAGAGTGGTAGTCAAGTTGAAGTTGTAACTGATCCGCTACAAGCAGCTCAAGAAGCTGATGTTTTATATACTGATGTCTGGGCCAGTATGGGAGATGAAGCAGAGAAAGAAGAGCGCAAAGAGGCTTTTAAGGATTATCAGGTTAATACTGAAGTTATGAATGTAGCTCAAGATGATGCTATTTTCCTGCATTGTTTACCTGCTCATCGTGGTGAAGAGGTAACAGCCGATGTAATAGATGGAGAGCAGTCAGTAGTTTTTGATCAAGCAGAGAATAGAATGCATGTTCAAAAAGCAATTATGGTTAAGCTGATGAAATAAAAGAAGCTGCCGCTTAAGCGGCAGCTTCTTTTATTTCAGTAACTAAAAATAGACCAACAGACAACAAGAAAAAATAAAATTTATTTAATATTAAAAATATGAAGGAATTTTAGGTCAAATGGCGAAATTGTCTAAATAACACATTATAAAAAAAAGTGACACTGGATAAAAGGAGGGTTTATGATGCACTTGCCTGATGGAGTTGTTAGAGAAGGGGTTTTATTAGCAAGTTATGGAGGTAGTGCTTTACTATACTATTTATCATCTCGACAAAAAAAGGCTGATTTTAAATTAGTTCCTAAGATGAGTTTAGTAACAGCTGTTTTATTTGTAGCTTCTTTAATCCATATTCCAGTCGGAATGACAACTGTTCATTTTTCATTTGTAGGGTTGGCTGGAATCTTATTAGGTCCATTATCTTTTTTATCGGTTTTAGTTGCTCTATTTTTACAGTTAATATTATTTAATCATGGAGGCTATTCTACCTTAGGGGTTAATACCTTAAACTTTGCTATGGGAGCTTTGAGTGGTTATTATATCTTTAGACTTAGAAAGAATTTAGAAATGAATAATTTTTTAGAAGGGGTCTTTGCTTTTCTAGCAGGGGCTGGTTCTATGCTAGTTAAGGTTGCCGTTGCTTCTGTTGGTTTATACTTGTCGGACTATCCAGCTAGTGTAGCAATCTCTTTAACTACAGTACATCTGCCTATATTTTTAGGAGAAGGGGTAGTTACTGCTTTATTGGTTGTTGCTTTATCAAAGAAGAATAGGGGGTATATCTATGATGAAGAGTAAGAAGTTATTGCTTATTATCTGTTTCAGTTTAATGTTCAGTTTTATTATTATAGAAGATGCTTTAGCACATCGGATGTTGATTGAAGAGGTTGGTGAGGATTATGTAGTAGTTGGCTTTGATGATGGGACTAAAGCTATGGAAGTAGATGTTGTCCTGTATGACCAAGATGAAGAGGTTCTTTTAGAGGGGAAAACTGATTTAGAAGGGGGATTTGAGTTTGACCCTGAACTTCAACCCTATAAAATTGTTTCGAGTGATACTTATGGTCATCGAGCTGAATGGACTAGTGATGAACCAATAACTGAAGAGAGATTTCCACGCTGGGCAAGAGCTTTACTAGGGATTGGTATTTTGTTATTTATCGGAGTTAGTGCAAATTTTATTAGCAAGAAGAAGGACAATTAAGGATTAAATATTAGTTGTAGTTGAGGTTATTCTTAGCTACAACTTTTTTGTTTTAATAATGTGGCACTTTTGATATGGCGGGAAAAATAATTTTGTAGGGACAGGTCCCTGTGGATATGGTTTCTATGGTTTTCACGAAGAGTCTTGATTTTTAGACTCGTAGGTCTGCCCGTAAAACCAGGGCGACCACGGGGAGTCGCCCCTACAAATATCATTGGTTTCCATGTAGGGGTGAACCTTGTGTTCACCCTAAGTAAGCATTTCTCTAAAACAAGGGCGAATACAAGATTCGCCCCTACAAAAACACATTATTACACGAACGAAAGTGAAGCTTTATATCAATTTTATTATAAGGTTAATTGATTTCAAGAAGGATTAAACTATCTGGATCGAGAAATAATTAAAAGTGGAATTTTATTCTATTGTTAGTGGTTAAAAAGAGTGATATAATTTTAACAAACAGGTTTGTCCATTTATAATTGTCGGATTTTGAATTAGAGTGTCAATTAAAAAAAGGGGGGATAATAAAATAACTTTACTATTATTTCAATTAATAATAAATAATGATTGGAATAAATGAGATTTTTATGTACTAAAATTAGTAGTGAATATAATATTAAATTTATGGAATATTAAAGGTGATGAGAAATGAAAGATGTAAATTAATGTAAACTAGGGAGGATTAAAAAGTGAAGCGTGATCGTTTAATAGTCTTACTTGTTTTAGTTACAATAATTATCAGTTCAACAGTTGGAGTTGCTAGAGCTAATCAGCGGGTATTACAAAGAGGTATGCGGGGAAATGATGTTAGGGAATTACAAGAGAATTTAGTTATGCTAGGAGAGAAAATAATAATTGATGGTATCTTTGGAGAAGCAACTGAAGAAGCAATAAAGGATTTTCAAAGAAATAGTGATCTTCCTGATGATGGTGTTGTAGGAAGTCAGACCTGGGCTAGGTTAGAACAAGCCCTTAGCTTTGATGAGCATACAGTAAGAAGAGGGGATAATTTATCTCGTTTAGCTAATACATACGGAGTTTCGTTAGATGTAATTAGGGAAGCTAATGACCTTAGTTCTGATATTTTGCAAATTGGTCAGGAGTTAATTATTCCTAAAAGTGGCTTGGGTGGGGTGAGTACTACAGAGTTTTATGAATTTATTGAATATCAAGTTCGATCTGGGGATACTTTGGAAAGACTTGCTAGAGAATACAATACTACAGTTCGCAGAATTAGAGAAGAAAATGATCTAAGAACGGATAGAATTATTCCTGGACAAAAAATTACGATTCCGAAGTTGATGATTAATTTACCAGAGACTTCAGAAAACGTTGAATCAGTAGAAAGAGACTTTATTTGGCCAGTTGAAGGGCGGATAACTTCTGGTTTTGCTTGGCGGGTAAATCCTATTTCAAATCAACGACAATTCCATAATGGAATTGATATTGCAGTTCCTGAGGGAACACCTGTTAAAGCAACTAGAGCTGGAGAAGTATTAAGCAGTGGTTGGATTAGAGGTTATGGAAAGACAGTGACAATTGATCATGGAAATGGAGTTGTGACTTTGTATGCTCATAATTCTCAATTATCAGTAAGATCTGGTCAGCGAGTTGAACAAGGAGAAGTAATTGCTAGGGCAGGTAGTACAGGGCAGAGTACAGGGCCACATGTCCATTTTGAAATCAGAATAGATGGAGACCCAGCTAATCCTAAGGATTATTTAGAATAAAGAGAATGGAACTCCATTCTCTTTTTATTATCTAGAGAATAAAAAAGTAACTCTCTTTAAAGAGAGTTACTTTTTTTTGATTTTACTTATTCTTAAACTTAAACTTAGACTTAACCTAAAGTAGACGATAGGCCATTTTATTCAAATAATCACACCTTAAATTTACCTACTAATTCTTGTAACTCTTGAGCCATTTGTGCTAATTCTTGTGATGAGCTAGAGATTCCATCAGACATATTATTTATATCTTCTGTTGCAGTTGTAATCTTATCACTACTTTGAGCTAGATCATTAGTAGCACTTGCAGTCTGTTCTATTTGACTTGATGTCTCTTTAACTGAACTTTTAATCTCATCAAATATATCTCCAGTTTTTTCTACAATTTGTTGACCTTCTTTTGCTTTTGTTTCTACCTCTTTTATCTTCTTGATTCCTTGATTAGATTGTCCTTGAGTTCTGTTAACTAAGGTAGCAATTTTATCTGTTGCTGTAGCAGTTTCACTAGCTAGCTGTCTTATTTCTTCAGCCACAACAGCAAAACCTTGGCCATGTTCTCCAGCTCTAGCTGCCTCTATAGCTGCATTTAATGCTAATAAGTTAGTCTGCTCTGCTATATTTGTAATCAAATCAACTATCTCTCCTATCTCCTCTGATGTATTATCTAAGTCATCTATTACCGCTACTGTTTCTTCAACCACTTCATTAATTTCTTCGATATTATTTACGGTAGCTTCAATATTTTGACTACCTATATTAGTTTGAGAGTTAGCCTCCTGAGAAAAACCAGCTACTTCTTGAGCATTAGCCGAAATTTGTTGAATACCTGCTGACATATTATCTATTAAATCATTGGTGGCTTCTATAGTGGCATTCCCTTCCTCTGCTGAAGCAGATAATTCTTCACTATAAGCTGATAAGCTTTCAATTTTATCTAAGATATTAGTTATCACATTTTGCATAGCTGAATTTGTTTTATTAAATGCTCGGGCTAACCTACCAAATTCATCTTTCCTTGTAGTAAACTCTTCTCCAACAATATTAGTAAAATCACCATTAGCCATAGTTTCACAATCACTTGCTGCTCCATTTATAATATTACCAAAATAATTCCCCACCTTAAATCCTATAAATAGTAAGATCAATAAAGAAATAACTAACATTAAAATTAAAATATTCCTGATATTAGTTATTGGTTCGTGGATAAATTCATCTGGAACTCGAGTAACTACTCTCCAACCATTAGTTTCAGGAATTTCATAAAAATAAGCATATGTAGTCACACCATTGAGTGTGTAGTCTACTCGTCCCATTCCATTAGTTAATATATCATCTGCTATATCTGCAGTTCCGTTTAAAGTTGTAATACTTTCTTCTAATACAAAAGAGGAGTTAGGGTGAGCAAGAAAAGTTCCTTCTTCATCAATTATATATGAATAAGAGTCTTGATGATCGACTCCGATGTTAGAAATGAATTCAGTTAAATTATTTAAGTTAATTGAGCCTCCTATTGCACCTATTACTTCTCCATCTTCTTTAATTGGAGCTCCAACTACTGTGATAGGATTTCCAGTGAGCAAAGAGATAACCGGCTCTGAAATAACAGTTTCTCCAGCCATTAGATCTTGAAAATAATCTCGCTCACTTAAATCGCTAGTTGCTCCATCTGTGGAAGTAGAATTACCTGACTCATCTATCAGAAATAAATTTTCGAAAATATCAGAATTTTCTTCGTAACGTTGTTCTAAATAATCTTGTGCTTGATCCCAATCCATACTCTTGACTTTTGATAAAGCAGCATAGTCTTGCATTTGAGATCTTCTTTCTTCAAACCATTGTTCAACAAAATCAGCATTTTGTTCTGTAGTTATCATGAAATTATTATTAGATATATCAAATATTCTATCAGTAACAATAGAGTTAGATATTAAGATAATTAATGAAAATAAAATTATACTTGATATAGCTATAATAAACATAATTTTGAGACCAATGCTTTGTTCTATTTTTTCTTTAAGTGACATTTTATAACCTCCTGAGATATTAAGTTATTAAATAATAGCGTGTTATCAATTGTTTGTTTAGATTTAAATGCTTTCAATTTAGTTAGCAATAATCCCCCCCTTTAGTATACATTCTTCCCTTGAAATTATATCTATTTATGTTAGATTATAAGCTAACTATTAGAATATAATATCATAATTATATAAATAAATCAAAAATATTACAAAATGAATTAAATATGTTATAAAATAATTCCTAATTGACAAATAAAACTATATATTATCTTTTAAATAATATTATATACTAACAATATTAAGAAAGTATTAAAATTTGACTAAGTTTTAATTATAACTAAGAAAGATTAGTATGGATCTTTATTAATTGGATATTAAACTTATTTACAGAAGATAGTTATGGAAGAATTATTTTAGATTGGTTTGATTTAATAAAAAGGAGTAATTCTAATTTTGGTGAAATAATATAATTAGTTCTTTTACTGGATTTTAAAACAACTTATACCTGGAGGGATATAATGATTAAAGATAAAGATCTAGAAGAGCGAGCTTTAGAAATTTTAAGAAAAATTGATGAAGAAGAAAAGAAAGAGATAGAACAGGTAATAGAGGAAGCTGTTGAAAATAATAGTGATCAAGATGGGAAGAGTAAAGAAGAAAAGATTAAGGAACTAAAAGAAAAAATAGAGGAAATAAAAATGGAGAAAAAGAAAAAAGAATCCAAATTGGAAAAATTGAAACAGATAGATGAGTTAGATGAATTAAAAAGTGTAGAAAAGATAGATTTTGATCAAATTAAAATAGCCACTGAAGCTGAAAGAGAGAATTTTGCTGATAAACTTATGTTTTTGGCTAAATCAATTAAGGAGAATCGATTTTTAGCTAAAAAGACTTTACAAGCATTTGATTTATATCGAGCGAGAATGATTGATAGAAATATAAAAGAAAAGGATTTAGGAGTTAAGGTAGATAATTTGAGTTAATAGAGGTAAGATTTAAAATTAATTTCATAATTTAACGTTAGTTAAAGTTGCCAGCTGGCAACTTTTTATTTATAGTAGTAATTATTTTTTAGTAAATATTGACATTATAATTTCTGTTTTATAACATATAGATAGATTAGATGCAAATCATTTGCAAAAAGGGGGAGAGGTATGAAAAAATCAGGGTTCTTTTTGTTCATCAGTTTGCTAATGATAAGTCTAATTGCAGTTGGTTGTACTGGAGGGGAAGAAACTGTGCAACAGGAGAAATCAGAAGAAAATTTGAGTGTTTATAGTAGTTTTTATCCTTTATATGATCTTGTTAATAAGATTGGTGGTGATAAGGTAGATGCTGAACTTGTTGTCCCTCATGGGACAGAAGTACATAGCTATGAACCTTCACCCCGCAAGGTTGCTCAAATGGAGGAGGCTGATCTATTTTTATATAATGGATTGGAGTTAGAGCCGTGGGCGAATAGATTGGTAGAGAATTTAAGCTATACAGAGGTTAAGACAATTAATGCTAGTAAATTTGTAGAGGTATTAGAATATGATGATCATGACCATGATCACAGTCATGAAGATGAAAATGAAGCAGATGAGCATGGAGATAGTCATGAAGATGGAATTGATGAACATAGTCATGGGGATTATGATCCACATATCTGGTTAGATCCAATAAATATGAGATTGATTGCAGAAGGACTAGTAGATCAGTTAAGTGAATTAGATCCAGAAAATCAAGAGTTTTATCAAGCTAATTATGATCACTTTGCTCAAGAAATAGAAAAGTTAGATCAAGAGTATAAAGAGGGATTGGCAGATAGAACGAGTGATTATATCTTAGTTTCTCATTCATCTTTTCAGTATTTGGCTGATCGATATGGCTTGCAAGAGCTTTCTGTAGCAGGTGTCAGTCCACACCAAGAGCCAAGTTCTGGGACGGTGGCCCAATTAACCAAAGAGGTTAAGGAGCATGGTTTAGATTATATCTTTTTAGAGGTATTAGCCAGCCCTAGAACAGCAGAGGTCTTAGCTGAAGAAGCTGATTTGGAAGTGCTAACCTTAAATCCGATTGAAGGGTTAAGATCAGAAGATGTAGAAGTTGGCGAGGATTATTTTTCAATTATGAGAAAGAATCTTGAAACTTTAGAGAAAGCATTGGTGGATTAAAATGGAAGAAAAAGTGATAGAGGTTAATAATCTATCTTTTAAATATGATGATAAGCTTATTTTAGATGATATTAGTTTGGAGGTTAATAAAGGTGATTTTATCGCCTTTGTTGGCCCTAATGGTTCAGGGAAGAGTACTTTGTTGAAGTTATTGGTAGGTAGTTTAGATTTTAAAGAAGGTGAGATTAAACTTTTAGGTCAGCCCATAGGAAAGTTTAGTAACTGGACAAAGGTAGGGTATATTTCTCAGAAGGCACGAGATTTTAATGGTAGTTTTCCAGCTACTGTTAAGGAGGTTGTAGGGGCCAACCTCTATTCAAAGATGGGAATCTTTAAGTTTTTAACCAACAGATTAAATAAGAAAGTTGAGCAAGCTTTGGAGCTTGTTAATATGTTAGAGTTTAAAAATAGAACGATTGGTGAGTTATCTGGTGGTCAACAACAGAGGGTCTTTATTGCTAGAACCTTAGTCAATGATCCAGAAATAATCTTGTTAGATGAGCCGTTAGTAGGGGTTGATGCTCAAGCTCAGGATGATTTTTATCAATTAATTGGGAAATTAAATCAAGAGTTAAGGATTACAATAATCATGATCTCCCATGATATCAATATGATCAGTAGTCAAGCTGATAAGATTGCCTGTTTTTCTAATCGTAAAATCTATCTTCACCAAACTGAAGAGTTTGATTATCTTGCTTATCTTAATCAGATTAAAACAGATAGTAGCATCTTAGTTCCAGAACATAGTCATCAGGTGGTGAGTAATTAATAATGCTAGAGATCTTTAGTTATTCTTTCATGCAACGAGCCTTTATAGTTGGTAATATTATAGCAATTATCTGTCCATTAGTAGGAGTTTTTTTAGTTTTAAAGCGACTGTCATTAATTGGGCATACTTTATCTTATGTAGCTTTAGCAGGGGTAACTATTGGAATGATTTTGGGTATTTATCCTATCTATACTGCTTTGTTATTTTCAATTTTAGCAGCCTTGGGAATTGAAAAGCTACGGAAGGATTATAAGGATTATGCTGAGTTATCCTTAGCAATAATTTTGGCTGTTGGTTTAGGGATGGCTACTATATTAATCAGTTTAAGTAATAATAATGCTGGGGTCTTTAGTTACTTATTTGGGAGTATATCTTTAGTCACCAGACAGGATTTATTTGTAGTAATTCCGCTAGGAGTATTAATTATTGGGATAATAATATTATTGTACTATGGATTTTTCTTTTTAGCTTTTAATGAAGAGGATGCAAAGTTGGCTGGAGTTCCTGTTAGGTTATTGAACCTTTTATTTATGATTTTGGTCTCGATTACTATTTCTTTATCAATGAGGGTTATTGGTAGTTTGTTGGTCTCTTCTTTAATCACCTTACCAGTAGCTACAAGCTTACAAGTAGCTAAGAGCTTTAAGCAGACTATCTTTTATAGTGTGGTCTTCAGTATGCTGGCTTTAAATACAGGTTTAATCGGTTCATTTTATTATGATTTAGCACCAGGAGGAACTATTATCATTGCTAGTGTAGTTTATTTATTAGGGGTGATTTTATATAAAACTATTAAAAAAATAATTTATCAGAATAAAACTGTAAATCTAGAAATAGAGGCTAAAGACAGTTAAATTAAAGGTTAATTACTAAAATTGAAGAAGCAAATGAGGGGTTAAGATGGATGAATTAATCTTGTGGAAAAAGCGATTAAAGGACAAGGGAATTAGATGGACTAAACAACGAGCTGCTCTTTTAAGAGTATTACTACAGGTTAAAAGACCTTTATCGGCTCAAGAAATATTTGTTGAATTGGAGGAAGAAGGGATTAATTTAAGGCTATCGACTGTCTATCGAAATCTCAATTGTTTTAAAGCTAATGGGATTGTTAGAAATTTAAACTTTGATCAACAGGAAAATAAATTTGAGTTAATTAAGGGAGAACATCACCATCATTTAATCTGTGTTAATTGTGAAGAGATTAAGCCGTTAGATTGTCCGTTGCAGGAGTTTGAAGCTGAAGTAGATCAGAAAACAGATTATGCTATTTTAGAACATAGAATGAAGATGTATGGTATCTGTCCTAATTGTCAAAAAAAGACTGGTGATTAATAGCTATTTTGGTTGAAGAGGAGTAGACAAGAATAAAACTAATTTCCATAAATTGTAACTTGACATAGAGGGTTATATTTGTTATTATTACTTTGGAATTTCCAGAATAAGGTTTTTGATTGAGCGATCTGAGCTACTTAGTGATCCTAAGTGCTCAGATTTTTTTGTTATAAGCTAATTTTTGGGAGGAGATAATAGGTGAATCTTACTGAAATTAAGGAAGAATGGGCTTGTACTGAAGAAGAATGGAATGATTGGCGTTGGCAATTGGAAAATAGGATTACAACTGTAGAAGAATTGACGAGTAAGTTTGATCTTTCTGAAACTAAAGTTAAGGAGATTAAAAAAGCAACTGAAATCTTTCCGATGTCGATTACTCCTTATTATGCTTCATTGATCAATTTTGATAATAAAAACTGTCCGATTAAAAAACAGGCAATTCCAGATAAGTCGGAATTGGATAACTTTAATTATGAAATGGATGATCCATTATGTGAAGATGAACATTCTCCAGTTGATGGTTTGACTCATCGTTATCCTGATCGAGTTTTATTATTAGTGACTAATGAATGTTCAATGTTTTGTCGCCATTGTACTCGAAAAAGAAAGGTTGGAGATGAAAAACAACCGATTGATTTTGCTCAAATTGAGCAAGGGATTGATTATATAAAAAATAATTCTCAGATTAGAGATGTTTTATTATCAGGTGGAGATCCTTTATTAGTTGATCTGGAGAAATTAAGAATGATTATTACTAAATTGAAGGAAATACCACATGTAGAAGTAGTGAGAATTGGAAGTAGGGTTCCTGTAGTTCTACCACAGAGGATTGATGATTCTTTAGTGGAGATGTTACAAGATGTTGGCCCGGTTTGGATTAATACTCACTTTAATCATGAACAAGAGATAACCGTAGAATCTAAACAGGCATTAGATAAACTGGCTAATGCAGGAGTTCCTTTAGGGAATCAGACTGTTTTGTTGCGGGATGTTAATGATTGTCCTGAAATAATTAAGAACTTGATGCATCAATTGGTTGAAAATAGAGTCAGGCCGTATTATATGTATCAATGTGATTTATCGCAAGGAATTGAGCATTTTAGGACACCGGTAGCTAAAGGAATAGAGATTATGGAGCATTTGATTGGTCATACTTCTGGCATGGCAGTACCTCGTTATGTAGTTGATGCTCCTGGTGGAGGTGGAAAAATACCAGTAACCCCTAATTATTTATTATCTTCATCGAGCCGGAAGACGATCTTGAGGAATTTTGAAGGAACAATTACAGTTTATACTGAGCCAGAAGTTAGACCACATAATTGTCCACCAGAATGTAATATTTGTGAGCAACCTTTCGATGGGCAAGATGAAGAACAGGAAAAAGTAGGATTAGAACGTTTATTTGATGAAGAAGATGATGTAATTAGCTTAAAGACAGGTGAAAGAAGTTATGCAAGCTATAATGGATAAGAAGCAAGATGAGTTGCTTAATTTAACAGGAACTAATTATCAAGCTCAAGTTAATCTATCTTTTTTGAATAAGCGGATTGTGATTAAGCAGTATCAAGGAAGCAATTTGTCAGGTTTCGTAAAAGAATTAATAGCTATTGCTAACAGTAGAAATTTAACTAAGATTTGGGTCAAAGCTCATGCTGAAGATGAAGAAGAATTTAAAAGTATTGGTTTTGAATCTGAGGCAGTTGTGAAGGCATTTTATGGTTCAGAAGATGCAATCTTAATGGCTTTCTATTTAACTGAAGATAGAAAAGAGAGCCAAGATAGAAGAAAAAAGGAACAATTAATAAGCAAGGTTAAATCTAGTGAGCAGGATGATGAATTTACTTTACCAGCTGGATATAATTTTAGAATAGCTACTGAGAATGATTTGGCTCAATTGTCTAACTTATATGATGATGTTTTTACCAGTTATCCTTATCCAATTAAGAAAGAAGATTATTTAAAGCAGATGAGGCAGAAGGGCACTATCTATGGAGTCATTAGTAAAGAAGGAAAGATAGTTTCAGCTGCAGCAGCCGAGACAGTAGCAGAATATAAGAATGCAGAGTTGACTGATTTTGCTACTCATGTTGAGCATAGAGGTCAGGGATTAGCAGCATATTTATTAAATAGATTAGAAAAAGAACTAAAGAGTAATAATTACAAATCACTTTATACGATTGCCCGGGCCAACGTTTTTGGAATTAATAAGATTTTTAGTAGTCTTAATTATGAATATACAGGAAGATTGATTCAAAATTGTAATATTGCTGGTGGTTTTGAAGATATGAATGTCTGGAGTAAGGTAATTTGATATTTAGGGAGCAGCTTTGCTGCTCCTTTTTTTAGTTTTAATCTGGCAATTTCCACTATAGATGCAGGTATTTAATGATTAATATCTAAATTAATAGTTAAGCTATGTAATAAATATAAAAAATGACAAAATAAACTTGTTTTAGATTGAGAGTAATAATTAAGAGTTGAGAAGGTGGTGTAAAATGGTTACTAAAGATAGGTTTGAGTTGATGAGTGAAAAGTTAATTGACAGGATATTTACAGAAAGTTCTGACCAAGAAAAAGCAGTTTTAGATTATGGTCTGCAGGTTGTTTTATCAAGTTTACTTAATTATTTATTTATCATTATTATTTCTTCTTTATTAGGGGTTAGGACTTTAGCTTTAACAGCAGCTATTACAGCTTCTTTGATCAAGGTGTTTTCAGGAGGTGTTCATGCTAGTTGCTTAAGAAATTGTGTTTTGACTGCGGTTACTATTTTTACGAGTATAGGACTTATCTCTAAATATGTAGGGCCTATTCTAGGTGAAAATGTGATTATATTCTTTTGGTTAGTCCTTTTAGTTGGATTTTTAGTATTATATCTTTATGCACCGGTTGGGGTTAAGGAAAAGCCTATAACTTCACAAGCTAAGAGAAGTAAGTTAAAGAGATATTCTTTTATTGTTTTCTTTACTTTTCAGATAGTATACTATTTGTTGTACTTAACTGGGACAAGTGCTAGTCTGATTTTAGCTGGCCTATTAGGAGCCTGTTGGCAGTTGTTTGGGATTACTCCTGTAGCTTATAGGCTTTTTGGTAGAGAGTATAGAAAGGAGGTGAAAGAATATGAAAGCTAAAAAGGTAGTGGCTGAGCTATTGAAAAAAGCTGCTAAGGCCAATGTGGCTTCTGCATCTGGATTGTCTTTATATCAGCCAGAGGTACCGCAGTCGTTAAAAGAGGATAAGTAGTCTTAAGTACAAACCGAATCTTATAGAACTATAAGATTCGGTTTGTAGATTTTTTGGGATAGTAGATTATTTAGCACTTACAAGAGTAATTTTAAATTAAATAGTCAAGGAGGGGAGCTAATGGAGATAGCTACTGGTATATTACTGACAGTTGCTTTAGTCGAAGTTTTGTTGATGAGCTATGTAGGGTTAGGATTAGTGGGGGTTAAGACAGGTTTTAAAGATTATTTAAAAGTAGGGCTGCTCTATATCTTAGGGCTGTGGGTGTTAAGAAATCTAATTAGACTTTATGGGTTTCATTCACTAATCTTACTTCTGTTTTTAGTTTTATTAATTAAATTCATAGTTAAGGTTGAGTTATGGGTTGCTGCTACAGCTACATTGCTGGGCTGGATTTTTTTATTGATCGGTGAATCGTTTGTCTTAGGGTTTGTTGTTGAGCAGTTTGGTATAAGTTTAAAAGAACTAATTGCTGGCAGTTCATGGATCTCTTACATAATACTCTTAATGACTCAATTTGGACTGGTTATTGGAGCGATCTTGGTTCATTTCTTTGAGCTGAAGATCATTGATTTGGGGAGTGAAAAGTATGATCGAATCTAGCAAGTTGCAAATAAAAGCTTTGGTTCTTACTTTATTGTTGCAATCTTTTTTGTTGTTGTGGGTTCATCAGTGGCGAATATCAGAAATAATAAATATTCAAGATAATTACTTAACTAGAATAATCTTATTTATGGCGGTCTGTTTATCGATCTTATCTATGATTATAATCAGAAAAATCTTTAATTTGGTTAAATATGAGTTGGATTATAAGGTTCAAGAGGTTAAACTTGAGGAAAAGAAGAAGATGATCGAGGCTTTTAGGAGCCAAACCCATGATTTTTCCAATCACCTGCAGACAATCTATGGGATGGCACAACTAGATAAGACTGAAGAGATTAAAGAGTATATTAGATCTTTAAATAAAGATTTGGCTACTACTAAATATAATAATCTAGGAGAGGATGGCTCTATTTTGGATTCACTCTTGATTCCTAAGAAGTTGGAGGCAGTTAAAGCAAAGATAGATTTTGACTATCAAATTGACCAAGGGCTTAGGGAAGTAAATTTATCCTTGGATAAGCTTTTTCGGATAGTAAGTAATTTAGTTGATAATGCTATCGAAGCTACTAAATCTTTTAATGGCGAGAAAGTGATTAAAGTTATAGGGAAGGATCAAGAAGATGACTACTTATTAAGGGTTAAGAATAGCGGGCCAACGATAGAACAAGATGTGCTAGAGAAGATATTGGAGCCTGGTTTTTCTACTAAAGATGATGGTAGGGGATTTGGTTTATATATCGTTAAATCTTTAATTGAAGAGGATGGGGGAAGGATTGAAGTAAGAAGTGAAGCAGGTTATGGAACTGAGTTTTCAGTTTTATTAAAAAAGAAAAGGATTAGTAACTAAAAATTAAGATTAAATTGAATAAATAATTGATTAACGAGATATAATTAAGATTGAATCTAACTAAAATTAAAACTACTAATTATGAAAAATTGAAGGATTAATCGCTCTTGTGCTGAAATAAAGAAGAGAAATTCAAATTAGTTGTTGAATTTTTATTCATTCGGATGTATAATAATAAACAACAATCAACTTAAAAAAATATAGTTTCAACATAAATCAAGGAGGAATTAAGATGAAAAAAGAGATCAATAAGATTGTTATGGCTTATTCGGGAGGGTTGGATACATCAGTAGCTATCAAATGGTTACAAGATAAATATGGTGTAGAAGTTGTTACTTATTCAGCCGATGTAGGGCAGAATGAACCTTTGGAACCGGTTAAAGAGAAAGCTTTAGAAACAGGGGCAGTTGCAGCTTATGTTGACGATTTAAAAGAAGAATTTTTAACTGAGTATGCATTTAAGGGATTAAAAGCAGGAGCAATTTATGAAGATAAGTACCCATTAACTACTGCTTATTCTCGACCTTTGATTGCTAAAAAGATGATTGAAGTAGCTAAAAAGGAAGGAGCGGATGCTGTAGCTCATGGTTGTACTGGAAAGGGAAATGACCAGGTACGTTTTGATGTCTCATTTCAAGCTTTAGCTCCAGGGATTGAGATTGTAGCTCCATTAAGAAAATGGGAATTTAATTCGCGACCAGAACAGATTGAGTATGCAGAAAAGAAAGGGATTCCAGTAGGGGCTACTAAGGAGAGCCCTTATAGTATCGATCGAAATATGTTAGGGGTCAGTATTGAATGTGGAATCTTAGAAGATCCGGCTCAAGAACCACCAGAGGATGTTTATCAAATCACTACTGCTCCTGAGGATGCACCTGATCAGCCTGAATATGTAGAGCTTGAATTTAAGAATGGAGAACCAGTTGCTTTGAATGGAGAAGAGATAGATCCAGTAAGCTTAGTATTTGCTTTAAATGAAGTTGCTACTAAGCATGGCGTGGGCAGAATTGATATGGTAGAGAATCGTCTGGTAGGAATTAAGTCGCGAGAAATTTATGAAGTGCCAGCTTATACAGTATTACAGGAGGCTCACAGTCAGTTAGAGGATTTAGTCTTGGATAGAGAGACAGCTCACTATAAGCAAGCAGTGGCAGATAAATATTCTGAATTGGTCTATTATGGTCAGTGGTTCTCTCCACTTAGAGAAGCGTTGGATGCTTTCGTTGATTATACACAACAATATGTTAATGGAACTATTAAAGTTAAGTTATATAAAGGTAGTTGTACGGTAGTCGGTAGAGAGTCTAATAATTCACTCTACCAAGAAAACTTAGCTACTTATGATAAGTCTGATACATTTAATCATGAATCAGCGATTGGATTTATTGAACTGTTTGGATTACCATTGAAGGTTCATGGAAAGATCCATAATGAGTAAATTAGCTTTAAGCTATCAGAAAACGAAGGAAGAGAAAGTTAGAATTAGAACAGCTACCAGTCAAGATGTTAAATTAGTCTTTGATCTGACTAAGCGGATCTTTCAAGATTATAATGTTCCTACTAATTCTTCGGTTTCTCCTGCATTATTAGAGACAAAAGAGGATGTTAAAGAGGATATTGTAACTAAAGAAGTCTTAGTAGCTACTTATAATAACGAACCTGTTGGCTCGGTTCGTTATTATTCTTTAGCTGAGAAGAAGTTTTATTTGAGTAGATTAGGAGTCTTAGCTGGATATCGGGGCCAAAAGATTGGTTCTAAGTTGGTTGCTGCTGTTGAACAGCAGGTTCGAGCTTGTGGTGGAGAGGAGATTATGCTCCATTCTGCGTATCAATTAAAAAGATTATTACGATTTTATCAGAATCTAGGGTATCAGATTAGTGGATTAGAGAATAAAAGTGATTATACTCGGGCAATAATTAGTAAGAGGTTGAGTTAAGAAGGGGGTAGTCGGATGAAATTATGGGATGGCAGATTTGCTGAGAGTACAGATCAATTAGTAGAAGAATTTAATGCTTCAATTGGATTTGATTATAAATTATACCAATATGATATCCAAGGAAGTATTGCTCATGCTAAGATGTTAGCTAAGAGTGATATTATTTCAGTAGAAGATAAAGATCAGATAGTTACAGGATTAAAGGAGATCTTAGCTGAGATTGAAGCAGGTGATTTTGAATTTACAGTTGAGTTAGAAGACATTCATATGAATATTGAACGAAGATTGATTGAGAAGATAGGAAAAGTAGGTGGGAAGTTACATACAGCTCGGAGCAGAAATGATCAGGTTGCCTTAGATATTAGGTTATATCTAAGAGATCAGATTGAGCAGGTTACAGAGTTGACTAAGAATTTACAATTAACATTATTGGAGTTGGCAGAAGATAATATTGAGATTATTATGCCTGGTTATACCCATCTGCAGCGAGCTCAGCCAATTAGGTTGGCCCATCACTTGTTAGCTTATCAACAGAAATTGAAACGTGATCAGCAGCGTTTAGCTGACTGTTATCAACGGGTTAATGTCTTACCATTGGGTTCTGGGGCATTAGCTGGTACTAAATTTCCAATCGATCGTGAATATGTTGCTCAAGAATTGAACTTTTCTGAAATCAGTCAAAATAGTTTAGATGCAGTCAGTGACCGAGACTTTATTATTGAATTTTTAGGTATTGCTGCTACGGTAATGATGCACTTAAGCCGTTTAAGTGAGGAGTTGATTTTATGGTCATCTTCTGAATTTGAATTTGTGGAGATAGCTGATGCTTTCTGTACTGGAAGTAGTATCATGCCTCAAAAGAAGAATCCAGATATTCCTGAGTTGATTAGGGGGAAGACTGGTAGGGTGTATGGACATTTAATGCAACTGTTGACTACTATGAAAGGGTTACCTTTAGCATACAATAAAGATATGCAGGAAGATAAAGAAGGACTTTTTGATACTGTAGATACTTTAAAGATTAGCTTAGAAATCTTTGCTCGCATGCTAGCTAATACTAGCTTTAATCAACAACAGATGAAAGAAGCTACTGAGGGTGGCTTTGTTAATGCTACTGATGTTGCTGATTATTTAGTAGATAAAGGAGTACCTTTTAGAGAAGCTCATGAAATAGTAGGAAAAGCAGTTTTATACTGTATTGAGAATAACAAAAACTTATCAGATTTAGAGTTAAAAGAATGGAATGATTTTTCTGAAGTATTTGCAGAGGATATCTATGATGCTATTGCAATTGAAAATTGTGTAGATGCTCGAAGTACGATCGGTGGGCCAGCACAACAAGAAGTTGAACGGGTAATTGTTCAAGAAAAAGAAATAATAAGTGATGAATAAATACAAAAGGGTTAGGACTTAAGTCCTAACCCTTTTGTTTGTTTAGGAAATTTATGCTTTTTAGAGGTTGTGGATAATTTTTATTTTTAATGGTTTGGTTAATCTTAGACTTAGCCTTAGACTTAGACTATGACCGAAGGTCATTTTCTTTTCTGTTAGTTACTTGCTTTAAAAACTTTAATTTTTGTGATAAAATGGATTAACCTTTGGATAATGACGTTTTTTATAATATAATAGGGGTGAGGAAGTGGGAAGGAGGATTGAAATGAGTAAGGATAATAAGTATCGGGCCAACAAAATCAAACGAGAGCATACAATTATAGAAGATGTATTACCACTATTAGAAAATTTATCTAAATTAGCTATAGTTAAGAGTATTATTCCGGGGCGGATTAATCGGCGTGGTGGAAGTGGAATTCCTCCGCATTTAAAATTGAAGTATAATACATCCAGTGGAGTCAAAGTATTAGCTAAAAATAGTTCTTCCGTTCAGGAAGTCTTTGTAGTAACAGATGAACCTGACCAAGCAATGGAGGTAATGAAGGAGCGAAAGCTTGTTAAATAAAAGATAATGGTATTACTGATTTTTATTCGGTAATGCCATATTCATTTTAAAGGATATTTAATGATAATCTAGAAGTAATAAAAGGAATAATAATTTATAGTTGATAATTGAGAGTTGACTGAAAAATGAAACGAGGAGGTGTCTTTATGGTGAGCAGGAATAAAAAAGTTATAATTGTATTGGTATTGCTCATTAGTCTAATGATGACTAAAGTTGGTCATGCTCGAAATTTAGCTTTTGAAAATTATAAACAAGCAGTAATGGCTTTTGAAAGTCAGGATTGGTCTCAAGCTAAACAACATTTAGATCAAGTTATTTTAAATGACCTAGCTTATTCAGATTATATGGCTAAATCAGTTTATTTAAAGAGCCTATTACTGGCAGCAGAAATTGAACGGGATATAAAATTAAAGGAAGCATTTATAGCTGGTGAGGAAAAGTTGGACTTTGCTCAAGAAGATCTTAGAGAAAAATTTAAGATGCAAGCAGATAATTATCAATTGCAGGCTAAAAGAAAAGTCGACACATTACTTGGTTTGGCTAATTATTTAGCTATTAATCTACCTCCTGTCGAAATTGATATTGATTTACCACATAATCGCAGGGGTTATGATCAGCAAGTTTTGGAAGAGATTGAAAGTGGAGAAGAGGTAGCAGAAGATAATTTAAAGGAATTAGAAGAGAGGATTTTGATGCAAGGGGTTTATGATTATTTAAATTTAACTGTAGGGACTAAAACGGATATTTTTGATAATAATTTTGTTATTAGAGCTGAGGAAGGAGATAGTTTATTCAGCCTAGCTAGAGAACATAATATTCCATTGCAGTTGTTAGTTGAGGTAAATAATCATCTTCAAAACCCAAATCGAATTTACCCTGAGCAGAAAATTTATATTCCTCAAGTAGAGAATTATTACATAAACTACCCAGCTTATTTTTATTATTTGTCTTATGTTAGTTATCAAGCTAATCAGAGACGAAAAGAAGAAATTTCCGAATTAGTTGAAAAGGCTTATCAGTTAACAGCTAAAGATGATGGCCCAAGCTTGGGTGAAGAGTCTAAAGGACTAGTTGCTTTGATGAGGCTTGATGAATATGAGCAAAGAATAACTGAAAAAACAAAGACGATTGAAGAGTTGGAAAGTAATTATCAATTTTTATTACAAGAAGTAGAAGAGTTAACCTTAAATTTAAATGAAGAAGAACTAGAAGATGAGAAGGAAGAAAAAGAAGAGGAATCTGATTTTGATCCTACTCAGGAGCCATTAGATTATTAAATCTGTGTTTATTTTTAAATTTTGTTACAAAACAGCTTAAGTTTAAGGTTGAGATTGAGTCTAAGTCAACCGTTAAAAATATAAAGACTTTTAGTTTTTACTTAAACTTAGACTTGGACTTAAACTTAAGCTATATCAATTAAGAAGATTTTAGTTAGAAAAATATATTAAGCTGACGCAAAGGAAGTGCTTATTATAGATCAGTTTGTATAGTAAATAAAAAAGTTATCCGAGGAATTTATTCCTCGGATTTTGAAATAAGGGGGAGAATTATGAAACAGTATATAGGATTTTTATCGCTAGTATATATTATAGCTATTATTGTTAAATTAAAAGATAATACGAAGAGTTTTGACGATTACATTACTGAATATGAGGATATAAAGTCTCAATTAAAGTTGGCCGGCCAACAGAAGAATCCTTTTTTGATGTTAAAGTTTGTTAACTTTATTTTTTATCTATTCTTAATTCTATATTACATAGCTAATTCGATCTTATTTGAAAATTATCTACTGTTACAAATTTTGAGTTATGGACTAATCTTGATCTGTCTTTTTAAATTGGGTCGAAAATTGGTGATAAGTTCTGTTGATGACTTTGAAGCAAGAATCAAACATGATAGGAAAGATTATAATAAAAAGCAAAGGTTAAAATTAATGTTGGGGTTATTAGAATTTGCATATGCTTTTAATGCTTTATCATTACTTAGCTTGTACTATTAAGTTTTACTTTAGTTTCTCATTAAATTCCTTTGTATTAACAATAGCTTTGAGTAGATTGATGACACCATCTAATTCGTCTTCTTTGATATATCTAACATCTTTGGCTTCTTGACTTTGAATTCTTTTAAGATCTGTTACTATCTGTTTTAGACCATTTAAGTTTGTATAATCTAGCATATTAGTTATCCTCCTTAGTGATGAATTCATTTATATTATTTGTCAAGACTAGACTAATAATGTTAGTAAAAATAGTTATTAGTTTATAATATTTGTAGTATAACTAAAAATATTGGAGGGGAAAATAGTGAAAAGTGATGTTTATTTTTGTAATTTAAGGGCCAACAATAAACAGGATAATTTAGTTAATAAGCTAGCTAGATTATTTGACGCAGCTAATTTTAATCAACTAATAGATCAGGATGATTTATGTGGGGTCAAACTCCATTTTGGAGAGTTAGGAAATAATGCTTTTATTAGACCACTTTTTGTTAGAAGGATAGTAGAAAAGATCAAAGAAGAAGCAGGAAGGCCTTTTTTGACAGATGCTAATACCTTATACTCAGGAGCACGGGCCAACTCTGTAGATCATCTAAATACAGCAATAGCTAATGGATTTGGTTATTCTACAGTTTTAGCACCGTTGATTATTGCTGATGGATTAACTGGGAAGAACTTTTCTGAGATAAAGATAGATGGTGAACACTTTAATGCAGTTAAGATTGGGAGTGAGATTGTACAAGCAGATGGGATGATCAGTTTGGCCCACTTTAAAGGGCATGAATTGACAGGCTTTGGTGGAGCGATCAAGAATGTAGGAATGGGCTTAGGTAGTAGAAGTGGCAAGCAGATGATGCATGCTGCTGTAGAGCCAGAGGTTGCTAGTGCAGAATGTATTACTTGTGGTAAGTGTAAAAAGTGGTGTTCTCAGGATGCTTTTGTAATCAATGAGGTCAGTGAAATAGATTTAGAGAAGTGTATAGGTTGTGGAGAATGTGTAGTAACCTGTCCGACAGATGCTATTTCAGTCCAGTGGGATGATGCTCCAGTTGCTGTCCAAGAAAGAATGGCAGAGTTTACTTTAGGAGTGGTCAAAGGTAAAGAGGAGAAGGTAGGGTATATAAATTTTGTCCTTGATATTTCACCTGATTGTGATTGTTGTGGTTGGACAGATCAACCGATTGTTAATGATATTGGGATCTTAGCTGCTAAGGATCCGGTAGCAATTGATCAAGCATCTGCTGATCTGGTTAATCAACAACGAGGTAATCAAGATAGTGCATTAATAAATAACTTTGCTCCTGGAGAAGATAAATTTAGAGGTGTACACCCTGAAGTGGATTGGGAAGCACAGTTAAGGCATGGAGAGAAGATTGGGTTAGGGAATCGAGACTATAATTTGATCGAAATCGATTAATGTTAGATTAAACTAAATTTGGATTGTCAAGCAAAATTGTTTTGAATTAAAGGGATAAATAGTATATAATAGATTTAGATAAAGACAGCAAGTTGACTTGCTGTCTTTAGTCTATAAATCAGGAGTTAAGATAGCTGATCAGTATTATAGATTTGGCTTAGAAACTGTAATAATAATTGATGCAATCTTAGAAGGAGTGGAATTGGATAATGATCAAGGTAGGTCTATTGAGTTTAGGATGTTCAAAAAATCAGGTTGATTCTGAAATTATGTTAGGATTGATTGCTGAAGCAGGTTATCAAGTAGTAGATAATTATAAGAGTTCAGATGTATTGATTGTCAATACTTGTGGGTTTATTGATGATGCTAAAGAGGAATCAATTAATTCGATTTTAGAGTTGGCCCAGTATAAACAAGAAGGTACTTGTAAACTATTAATAGTAACAGGGTGTTTAGGACAAAGGTATAGTCAAGAGTTAGAAGAGCAGATTTCAGAGATTGATGCTATTTTAGGAACAGGAAATTTCGATCAGATTGTAGAGGTCATTGAGGAGAGTTTAGAAGGAGCAAAAAGGATAGAGGTTGAGAATCCAGATTTTGATTACGATCGCTATCTACCTAAAAGTAATTTAAGTCCTAATTATACTGCTTATCTGAAGATAGCAGAAGGGTGTAATAACTGTTGTTCTTATTGTGTGATTCCTCAATTGAGAGGGACTTTAAAGAGTAGATCGATTGAAACAATTGTTGATGAGGCTGAAAGGTTGGCCCAACAAGGGGTTAAAGAGGTCAATATTATTGCTCAGGATATTACTCAGTATGGGCTTGATCTATATGGTGAATCTAAGTTGATTGAGTTATTGAAGGAGTTAGTTAAGGTTGAAGGTATTAAGTGGTTTAGGTTATTATATGCTTATCCGAGTCATTTAACTGATCAATTGATTGAATTAATAGCTGCTGAGGATAAGATCTGTAATTATCTCGATCTGCCCGTTCAACATGCTGATGCTACGATTAGAGAAAGGATGAACCGGACTGGTAGTCAAGATGATATTTTAGCTGTAATTAAGAAATTACGGGCCAAAATACCAGATATCTCACTACGAACCTCTTTGATTGTAGGTTTTCCTGGTGAGACAGAAAGAGAGTTTCAAAATTTGATTGACTTTGTTACAGAAGCAGAATTTGATCGATTAGGTGTCTTTACTTATTCGCAAGAAGAAGGAACTCCAGCTGCTAAAATGGCTGAGCAAATTCCAGAAGAAGTAAAAGAAGAAAGATATGAAGAGATTATGAAATTACAACAAGAGATCTCTTATCAGCGTAATCAAGAGTGGATTGGAAAGCAAGTAACTGTCTTAGTAGAAGAGGTTCAAGCTGAAGAAGCACCATTAGTGATTGGTAGGACTGAACGAGATGCACCCGAGATTGATGGAGTTGTATATGTTAAGGATTCAACTGCAGAAGTTGGTGAGTTGATTGAGGTTGAGATTGTTGATGCCTATGAATATGATTTAATGGGAGTGGAGGTTAAATGAAGTTAAATTTGCCCAACAGATTGACATTAATTAGAATTTTACTGGTTCCAATCTTTATGGCATTTTTATTATTTCGCATTGAAGGTTATCAAACATATGGAAGGTATATTGCTGTAGGGGTCTTTATAATAGCTGCTATTACCGATGGAATAGATGGCTATATTGCTCGGAAGAGAGGATTGGTTACTAAATTAGGAAAGTTTATTGACCCTTTGGCTGATAAATTATTAATTTCGGCTGCTTTGATTGCTTTGGTTGACTTAGGAGATATTACAGCTTGGCCCGCTATTATTATCATTGGACGAGAATTTGCTGTAACTGGTTTACGAGTCTTAGCAGCTTCGGAAGGGATTGTAATTGCTGCGAGTAATTTAGGTAAATATAAGACTAATGCTCAGATTTTTGCAGTGATTGCGCTTATTATACAATTGCCTTATGCTAGCTTATTATTATGGATTGCAGTATTTTTAACTATTATTTCCGGATTAGACTACTTAATCAAATCTAAAAAATTAATTAAGGATGATGATAATGAATAAACTAATCAGGTTACTAGCAACAGGATTTAATAGTGGCTTTAGTCCAGTAGCTCCAGGGACAGTTGGAACTATAGTAGGGTTAGCTTTGACTTGGTTGTGGTTAATATTTGGTTTTGAAATCAATTTTCCACTAGTCTTTATTTTAGTAGTAGTAGGGACTTATCTGGCTGATAGTGCTGAAAAATTTTTTGGTAAGAAGGATGCTCAACAGATTGTGATTGATGAAATTGTTGGATTTGTAATTGCAATTTATGGCTTAGGAATTAATATGTTGATTCCTGCGTTTGTTTTATTTAGATTATTTGATATTTTAAAACCACCTCCAATTAATAAATTTCAAGAATTAGAAGGTGGAGTTGGAGTTATGGTTGATGATATTTTAGCTGGAATTATGGCTAATTTATTATTGAGATTAATCTTATTCTTTGTTTAAGAGTACAGCTTTTGGTTGTACTCTTTTTCAGTGAATTTAAAAGAAGAGGATGATCTAGATGAATTATAAAGAGAGTAAGTATTATAATAGTAAGCAGCTTAGTTGGATTAAATTTAATGGTAGAGTGTTAGAAGAGGCTCAGGATGAATCTAATCCATTGTTAGAACGGGCCAAATTTTTGGCAATAACTGCTTCTAATTTAGATGAATTTGTAATGGTTCGAGTAGCAAGGTTAAAAAAGAAGGTTAACTTAGGGGTTACTAAGCAAGATAAAGCAGGTTATAAACCGCAGCAGTTATTAGCTGAATTGTTGGCTAGAATACATGAGTTGGTTGCTGAACAGTATAGTTGTTTTGCTGATCTTTTAACCAGTCTAGAACGAGAAGGCATTTCTTTTACTAGAATTGAAGATCTGACAGAGAAACAAAGATTATTTTTAGAGCAATATTTTACAGAAAGTATCTATCCACTTTTAACTCCACTAACAATCACCCAAGTTGATTCCTTTCCGTTGTTATCAAATAAAAAATTATACTTAGCAGTACGATTAACTAAAGATCAAGAAGAACTCTTTTCTGTAATCAAGATACCAGATGCCCTATCTAGAATTGTTGAACTTCCTACTGTTGATGACGAGAAACGAGAGTTTATTTTGATAGAAGAAGTAATAAAAGAGTACTTAGAAATATTCTATTCTGATTATCAGATTGAAGCGGTAGATATCTTTAGAATTACTAGAAATGCTGATATTGAAATTGACGAGGAAGCAGAAGATATATTATTAGAAATGGAAGATTACTTAAAAAGAAGAAAAAGAGGCTTTCCAGTGCGACTAGAGGTTGAAGAGAAGATGGATGATCAACTGAAGCAATTTCTATTGGCAGCTTTAGAGTTGGATCAAGCTGATAGATATGAAGTTGCTGGGCCAGTTGATTTGACATTTTTGCTGGAAATTAGTCAGTTAGAAGGATATGAGCAGTTAAGATTTGAACCATTAGTACCTCAGCCAGCTCAAGATTTTAATGGTTATGATGATATCTTTGCTCAAATTAAAGAGCGAGATCGGTTGGCCAATCATCCTTATGAATCCTTTGAACCAGTAATTGAGTTGGTTCAACAAGCTGCAGTTGACCCTAAAGTAGTGGCAATTAAGCAGACTATTTATAGGGTTAGTGAAGACTCACCAATTATTGAGGCATTGATTAAGGCAGCAGAGAATGGTAAACAGGTTACTGTATTTGTAGAGTTGAAGGCAAGATTTGATGAGGAGAATAATATTGCTTTGGTTAAAAGATTAAAAAAGGTAGGTTGCCAGGTGCTTTATGGTTTAGTTGATGTGAAGGTACATGCGAAAGCATTAATGGTTTCTAGAGTAGAAAATGATAGAATTAAACGTTATATTCATTTGAGCACAGGCAATTATAATGATCAGACTGCTAAGGTATATACAGATATAGGTATGTTTACTGCTAAAGATGATTTTGGAGTAGATATTTCCAAGTTGTTTAATTTATTGAGAGGTTCTTTAACAGCAATTGATTGGGAAAAGATAGCAGTTGCCCCATTTAATCTACGTGAAAATTTTATTAAATTAATTAGGAATGAAATCAAGCAAGTCAAACTGGGTAAAGAAGGACGAATTATTGCTAAGATGAATGCTTTGGTTGACCAAGGGATTATTACAGAGTTGTATCGTGCCTCAAAAGCAGGAGTTAAGATTGATTTGATTGTTAGAGGTATGTGTTGTTTATACTCTGGGCGTAATAAGTTAAGTGAAAATATAAGGGTAATTAGTATTGTAGGTAGATTTTTAGAGCATAGTCGGGTCTTTTATTTCCACAATGGGGGAGCAACTAAACTCTTTCTAGCCAGCGCTGATTGGAGACCACGTAATTTGAATCGAAGAATAGAGGTTTTATTTCCAGTAGAGGAAGAAGATTTAAAGGAGAGAATTATTAATACTTTAGAAATAATCTTGAGTGATACAGTTAAAGCTCGTAAACAGCAGCCAGATGGAACTTATCAGCGTGTTGAATCAGAAGAACGACAGTTGGAAGCACAGCAGATACTCCTCCTTCCAGAAATTACATCTTTCTTCTATTAGAAGGAAGTCGTTATCTATGTTATAATATCTTGTGTCAGAGAAAACTGATAATAGTTATTAATTGAAGGAAGGGGGAAAGAAGATGAAACAGATTAATTTTAAATTATTGGCTGGTGTCTTAATTGTTTCATTGGCTGTCTTTTTTCTAGGAAATTACTTGTTAAATAACTATCGTTTGAATAGTAACTTGACTGAGCAATTGATAGAAATTGATGGTATAGAAGAAGTTGAAATCAATCAAAACAATGCTCAATATAGATTGGAGATATTGTTAGATCAAGAAGTTGAAGACTTACAGTTAACCTTCAATCAACTTAAGGATCAAGTTGATGATACTTTTGAAGACCGAGAATATGAAATAGAAGTGAAAGCAGATTCGAATGAGGTGCTTGAGCAAACAGGTAAGGTAGCTGATTTGGCCTTGCATGAGGCAATCACAACTGGTGAGTTTGTTAAACTAGCTGAACGAGTGGAGGATTATAAAGAAGAGTATGAGTTGGAAGAAGCAATAGTTCAGGTTGATAATGATCATATTTATTTAACTTTAACTGAAGATGAAGCAGTTCTTTATAAAGTGGTAGAACGAGAACAAAAAAATGATTAGGAGGTGACCAAGATGGTTAAAGAATTCAGTTTAGGAATTGGACTAGCAATTGTTATCTTTTTAGCTGTACAAGGAATTAATCTATTTCCGTTCGTCTTTTTAGGTGGAATAGGTTATTATTTCTTTAGAACTATTGGTAAAGAAGAGTTAGGAAATAAATTTTCAATTACAGGTGGTAATAATGATCAATCAAATGTTCCTCAAGTTGATTTTGCGGATATTGGGGGGCAAGAGACAGCTAAAAATGAATTGTTGGAAGCATTAGAATTTGTTAAGAGCAAAGAAGAGATCAAGAAGCTAGGAATTAGACCTTTAAAAGGTCTACTGTTGAGTGGGCCACCGGGAACAGGAAAGACATTGATGGCCAAAGCAGCAGCTAATTATATTGAGTCTGTCTTTATCTCTACATCAGGAAGTGAGTTTATTGAGATGTATGCAGGTGTAGGGGCCAAGCGAGTTAGAAAGATATTTAAGGAAGCTCGAGATAAGGCTAAGAAGGCAGAGAAGAATAATGCGATCATCTTTATCGATGAGATCGATATTTTGGGTGGTAAACGAGGTCAAAACAGTAGCCACATGGAATATGATCAGACTCTAAACCAATTACTTGTTGAACTTGATGGAATCTCTGTAGATGATCAAGTCAATATCTTGGTTATTGGTGCTACTAATAGAATGGATATTTTAGATAATGCCCTATTACGGCCAGGTCGATTCGATCGAATTGTAAAGGTTGACCTACCTGATAAAGAGGGAAGAGAGCATATTCTAGAGATTCATACTAATAATAAGCCTTTAGTTGCTGATGTTAGTTTAGAGCAGCTTGCTAAAGAGACATTCCGTTTCTCAGGAGCTCAGTTAGAAAATCTGACCAACGAAGCTGCAATTATGGCAATGAGAGAAGAAGCAGAAGAAATTGAAATGAAGCATTTCAAGGAAGCAATCGATAAAGTAATGATGGGAGAAAAATTAAACCGTCGTCCTAATGAAGAAGAGTTGAAACGGGTTGCTTTTCATGAGACTGGACATGCTTTATTAGGAGAAGTAGTTAACCCTAATTCTGTCTCTAATATTACGATTACGTCACGAGGAAAGGCATTAGGGTATGTAAGGCATAATCCTGAAGATGACTTTTATCTACAGACAGTTGATTATCTAAAGGATCAGATTGCAGTCTTGATTGCAGGTTCTTTAGTGGAAGAAGAGATTTTAGGGAATCGAAGTACAGGAGCAGCCAATGACTTCAAAAAAGCGATGGAATTGGCCAAAAAGATTGTATTTTCAGGAATGTCTAAATTGGGTGTGGTAAGTAAAGATACGGTTCCACAAAAGCTGCTCTATGATACTATGAGTGAGATTATTGCTGAACAAGAGGAACGAGTTATAGCAGAAATCTTACCGAAGCAAGAGTTTATTGCTGAGGTTGTTGAAAATTTATTAGCTGAAGAAAGTATTACAGGAGACGAGTTTAGAGCAAGATTGAAAACTGAAGAGGAAGTAGTAGCATAAACAGGCTAACTTGTAAAAGTTGGTCTGTTTTTTTACGTTAAATTAGTACATACAGTTGACAAGGGATAGAGTTACTGCTATCAAGTATAAAATTAAGTTAGTAAATTAAGAAGTGACCCTAGATTTTAATTTAGTAATAAATATCAGAGATAATCATTATTTTTATTGTAGTTGAGTATAGATATATAGGAGTAGAAAAAATATTTTGGGGGCCAAAGGTGTGTTTATAGTACAAGATAGAATTGTATTAGGGATGGCATTGATTCGACTTATGTCAGGGATTATTGAGATTTCAGCTGCTATGTTAATGTTAAGATTTAACTCCAGGGTAGTAGCTTTTAAAATTAACTCTTTTTTAGCTTTAGTCGGGCCAACAATAATGGTCTTAGTAACCAGCCTAGGATTAATAGGTTTAGCCGGTAAATTTTCTTTACTACAGATGGCAGTGATTACTTTGGGTGTAATCTTAATTTTTGTGGGAATGAAGATGTAAAAAAGTATAATGAGGTGATTTGGTGAAGGAAAATGGGTGGGGACTTGATTTTGAATTTCCGTTGATTGGAAGAGAGGAGAAACCACGTAGGAATGGTTTGACGATGGTGTTGGATAAAGGATTGGGAATGACTGAGTTGGAGGATTTATTAGATTTAAATGCAGATTATATTGACTTTTTGAAATTAAGCTTTGGAACGTCAGCTTTATATCCCCAGCAGATATTACAAGAAAAGATTAAATTAATCAAATCCTATGGGATTGATGTTTATCCAGGAGGGACCTTTTTTGAAGTGGCAATTATCCAAAATAAGAAGGATGATTATCTTAAACGGGCCCAGAAACTAGGGTTTACAGCTATTGAAATCTCTGATGGAACGATTGACTTATCTGCTAATTTGAGATCGAATCTGATTCATCAGGCCAATAAATTAGGGTTTAAAGTACTGACTGAGATTGGTAAGAAGGATAAGCAAGAAAAGTTCAAAATAAATAAGATGGTTAAACAATTAAAGAGAGATTTAGCTGATGGGGCTTATAAGGTAATTGTTGAGGCTCGTGAATCAGGAACTGGAGTTTCAATCTATGATGAGCAAGGAGAAGCAGATGAATTTAAACTAAAAAAATTACTCCTAGAAGCTCCTAGTCCAACTGATATTATTTGGGAAGCACCATTAAAAAAGCAGCAAGTATTCTTTATTAGTCTGCTTGGTAATAATGTTAACTTGGGTAATATTAAAACAGAGGAGATATTAGCCTTAGAATCTTTAAGGAGAGGTTTAAGAGGTGACACCTTTAAGACAGTAGTTAATAATTCTCAAGCACCAATAAAAATGGGTAAAGGGTTTATAGAGATGGATTTTTAATAAGATACTAAAATTGATAATACTAACTTAGGAGGATTAATTAATTATGAAGATTGATCTAATTTTTTCAGCAACTGACATTAAAAGAGAAGAGGTAAAAAATAAGGCTGTGGTTGTGATCGATACATTACGAGCTACCAGTACGATTATAACAGCTTTGGCTCAAGGATGTAGCAAGGTGATACCGGTAGCTGAGATTAAAGAAGCTAGAAAGTTAAGCAAAAATTTAAAAAAAGACTGCTTATTAGCTGGTGAACGACAGGGGATTAAAATAGATGGGTTTGATTTAGGTAATTCCCCACGTGATTATACAGCCAAAAAAGTTGCAGGGAAAGTGATTGTTTTAACAACAACTAATGGCACCCAATGTTTTAAACGCTTGATCGAAACTGAAGAGATACTAGTAGCATCACTTTTAAATGTAGAGCAGGTTAGTGCTCGATTAGAGTCAAAAAAAGAAGTTGTTTTTTGTTGTGCTGGGGTTGCTGGTCAATTTGCTTTGGATGACTTTATTACTGCAGGCAAGATTATAGCAGAATTGGTTGCAGAATCTGAAGTCAGTTTGAGTGATCGAGCATTGGTTGCTTATCAAACTTATTTACAGAACAAGAATGGTTTAAGATCTATTTTAAAACGCTCACAAAGTGGAAGAAATTTAATCAGCCTTGGCAAGGAAGGCGATATTGATTATATTGTTGAACATCAGAAAGATTATTTACCTTATTATGAGAATGGAGAAATCAAATAAGCTTAAAGGGCGTCAGGGCCAACCTGGCGTTTAATATTGTGGCACTAAGAGTGCCACAATATAGTTTACAGTTGACAGTGAACAGCTTACAGTTAAAAGTCAAAATCTACAAAACTAGATCTCTAAAAGTCTTATAGAGTCACTAGTACCATGGTTTTAAAGTTTCAGAGTTTTAATGTTTTTTTATCAACTGTCAACCGTCAACTGTATACTGTAAGCTGTTAGTAGCGAGGAGTGAATAGAGCAGTGGAAGGTAGTTATATTTTTCTATTTATTATTTTTGCAGTAGGTTTATTAGGTCATTCTTTTGTATTAGTTATGGCTAGTTTGATTTTAGGGCTTTTGAAATTAAGTGGACTAACTGGAGTTTTATCATTAATAGAGAGTAGAGGGATTAAGCTTGGTTTATTATTTTTATTGTTGTCAGTATTGGCTCCAATAGTAAATGGAGAAATATCACTTGCTGATATGGTCAAAAGTTATAAATCAGTCTTGGGTGTTTTGGCTTTAATCAGTGGTGTTTTGGCTACTAAGGTAAATGGAATGGGGCTAAATTTATTAGATAGTAGTCCAGAGTTGATTGTAGGGATAGTTTTAGGCTCAATTATTGGAATTATCTTTCTAGATGGCATTCCTGTTGGCCCGTTGACTGCTGGAGGTTTAATGGCTCTGTTTTATCAAGTCTATTTATTATTAAGTTAGGAGGGGTTAGATGTTTTGGTTATGGGGAGGGATTATCGTAATCTTGATCTGTTTATTTATAAGCCACCCCAAAAGCAAGGATAAGAATAAAGAAAAGAATAACTATGGATATTATTCAAAAAAACAAGCCAATAAACAGAAAAAAAAGGAAGATTAGTTATCTTCCTTTATTAGTTTATATTTGTTGGTTTTACTTAAACTCAATCTTAGACTTAAACTGAGTTGCCGGAGGCAACTTTTTTAATTTTGTTGTTGATCACCTTGTTGCATATCATCAGGTAATAAGACATTTTCATCTACAAATAAGTAGGTTAAGATTGAGACAATAAGACTGATTACTGCAGCTGTGAAGAACATAACTGTAGTACTTATTTCATTTAATAAACTAAAAGTTGGTGGGCCAAAGGCAACTCCTAAAAATCTAGAGCTTCCATAAATTGAGGTGATTCCTCCACGTTGTTCTTTAGAAGCGGTACTGGTTACTAAAGTATTTAATGCTGGTAAGACCAATCCATTACCAATCCCTAATAATGCAAGTAAAGCTACAAATAAGACTATTCCATCTAAAAATGGCAAGGTGGCTAAAGCAATTGTATCGATAAGCAACCCTAGAGCCATTGTCTGTTTGAAATATTGGCCCTTGTTTTTAAGATATAGTCCTGATAGATAAGCAGTAGTAGACATAAATAAGATAGGTAATGAAATTAATAATCCTTTCTTTAATCCAGTGATATTGTATTCAGTTTCAAATAGATCGGAGATGAATGATAAGACTCCAAATAGAACAAATAAGATTGTAATCCCAGCTAAAAGGCTGAAAAATAATGGTTTGCCTTTTTCTGAAAAGATGTCCTTTATTTTACCTAAATAATTTTTGAGGTTATCTTCTTGTTCTTCCCTCTCTGGCTCTTCAACAATAAAATAAACAGCAACTACTATAGGAACTGCTAATATAGCATAAGAGAAAAAGAGGGCATGCCAGACAATTAAAGCAATTGCTGCTCCTAAGATAGGACTGAGAACCTTTCCTAGTCCATTAGCAGCTTCGATAATTCCTAAAGCTTCACTACGTTCGGTTGATTGAAAGATATCCCCTACCAAAGCGATTACGATTGGATAAGTTCCTCCTGCTCCAATCCCTTGGACAACTCGACCAGCCAAAATAATATAATACCCATTTTCTTTTAAGAAAGCAGCAGCTAAACCAGAGATTACACCTCCTAAACCATAGGTGATTAAAGAGGGAATCAATATCTTTTTCCTTCCATACTTATCGGATAAGTATCCTAAAATAGGGATAGAGATTCCCGCTGCAGCAGAAAAGAGGGTAATCATTAATCCTACCTGGAATTGATTGATATTCAAAGCTGAGCTTATTTTAGGAAATTCTGGGATGAGCATTGAATTTCCTAATACCATTAAAAATGGTACTGTAGCAAAAACGCCAACCATTAATTTATATTTGCGATCCATTTATTTCAGCTCCTCGTATTTTGAATAGATAGTAGTTCGCTTTTTTAATTTATTGACCATTTGGTTGATAGATAACCCCATAACCACCTTGTGGGAAATTCCAATCAATATTATTGAGTGGACAACCAAAAGGACAAGCCAGACATTCAATACATCTCTCATATGCAACTTTAATTTTATTACTTTGGTCATCCCAAGAAAAAACCCTAGTTGGACAGTAGTAGGTACAGGGTTTGTTTTCACATTTATTTAAGCATTTTTTTTGACTTTTAATCTTAATATGAGATTGATCATCAACTTTAATTGTGACATAATCAAGGGGTGATTGATTATCTTTTAAGAAGTTTGACATTAAAATACACTCCAATCTTGTAAGCCATAATAAATATCTTTAACTGTTTTTTTAATAGGTTGCATATCTAAGATCTCTTGGCGGATCTTTTTCATCTTTTCTGAGCTTGATTCTGAGCCGACTTCAAAGAATTTATAGGCTGCATCATTAGCTGCTTTGGTCAATAAATAATCAGCGTCGGGATGGTCTTTTTGATATTGATGACCACCTTTACCCTTTTTAATATTTTTCATAAAGAAACTATTGGAAACTCTTTTGTCATAGCCTTTTAATACTCTAGAACTATAATCTTCAGCAGCTCTAGCTTGAGCAATTATATCAGCAGCGTATAACCCAGTTAACATTGCTAAATCTGTTCCGCGCCGGCCACTGATCATTACTGCAGCATCACCAGCAACTAAGATTCCATCATCATAAAGTTGTGGTAGGCTTTCATAACCTCCCTTTGGAATAATTCGAGACTTATAGGCAACTGTCTTTGCACCGTCTATCAATCTACTGACTAAGGGATGGGCTTTAAAACGGCTGAGCATCTGGTAGGGACTAGCTCCTTTTTTGATGATTTGATTTAAATAGCCCCCAACAATTAAAGAGATTGATTCTTTATTGGTCCATAAACCTCCTTTGCCAGCGATTCCAGAGGTAGGATAACCGATCATTCCGACGTTGGCCCCTTCATTTGGTTCAAGGTTGAATCTTGATTCGATCTTTTCAGCAGGAAGGGCCAACTCCTCTTTAACATATAAGAACATACTAGAAGTTTCTATTTCTCCTCTTAAACCAGCTTTTTCAGTTAAATTGGCACTGGCTCCTTCAGCTAATAAGACTACATCTGAATGGATAACTTCGCCTGAATCTAATTTGACTCCCGCTACTTTTTTATTTAATAAACCAGTTTTTTCGTAAACTAAGTCCTTAACTAAAGTACTTGTCATTAGATCAGCACCTTCGTTGACTGCTTGCTGAGCAAACCAAGGGTCAAATTTTGATCTTAAAGCAGAAAATTTATTATAAGGAGATCTTTTATATTTTAAACCAGTAAACCCTACTTTGACTGCTGAATCACGATCTAATAGCCAAAACTCATCTGTCACAAGTGGTCTTTCTAAAGGGGCATCTTCCCAAAATTCAGGAATAACTCGAGAGGTTGGATCAGCATAGATACTTCCTCCAAACATAGTTTTAGTTCCTGGTTTTTCTCCTCGTTCTATTAAAGCAACAGAAAGATCATTTTGAGCCAGCCTAATTGCTGCAGCTGAACCAGCAGGACCTGCACCAACGATGATTACATTATAACGATCATTTCCCATTTTCTCACCTCACTAAAGTTAAGCTAGTTTTATTATTGGCATTTTAAACTTCTTTTATGTTAATAGAGCTTCTATTTTTAGGAATAAAATTATCACAATCTTATTCTCTACAATATAATGTAGTAAAAAGGAGGTAAATAGATGGAAGGACAGAAAATTTCTAGAGAAAAATTGAGAAGAGAATGCTCATTAGAGCAATTTGACTTTGAAACTACTCAAGATCTTGAACCTTCTTTCGAGATAATTGGTCAACAACAGGCCTTAGAAGCAATTGAATTTGGTTTGAATGTTGAACAAGATGATTATAATATTTTTGTAGTGTCTTCAAAAGGAAGAGACAAGATTAAATTTATTATTGAACAGATAAAAAAGCAAGCTAGACAGGAAACAGAACCTGATGATTGGTGTTATTTATATAATTTTAATGATCCTCAACAACCAGTTGCTTGTAATTTACCAGCAGGTATGGGCCAACAGTTCAAAGAGGAGTTAAAGATAGCAGTTGATAATATGGAACAAGCAATTAAAGAGAATTTATTTAATGAAGAATTTATGAAAAAAAGAAGTGAGCTAGAGAATAAACATCAACAAGAGGTTGGGCAGTTACTAGCTCAATTAGAATCTCAGGCAGAGGAATTAGGTTTTATTTTAGAAAAACAAGAGTCAGGTTTTGCAATAATTCCTTTATTAGATGATGGAAGTCCAATGGAGGAAGAGCGATATGACAACCTGCCTCCCGAAGAAAAAGAAAAGCTTGATCAAGAAATAGAGCATGTCCAGGAGAAATTAAATCAAGGTTTACAGAAATTATCGAGATTGATAGAAAAATATCAACAGGAATCAAAGAAGTTAAATCAAAGGGTCAACTTTCAAATTATCAATTCCTTTTTACAGCCATTGTTTGAAAAATATGAAGCGTATGATAAAATAATTTCTTATTTAAAAGAATTAAGGAAAGATATCATAAAGAGTTTAGGTCAAGTTCAAGAAGTAAGTGAAGAGGAGGTTGGGCTCTTTAAAGAGGTAGAAGAAAAAAGCTGGAGTGCTAATCTTAAGTACGGGGTTAATTTATTAGTTGATAATAGTGAGCTTGATGGAGCACCGGTGGTTTTTGTAGAGGAACCGACTTATTATAAGCTATTAGGACGAATAGAATATGAAACTAAAGGTAATAGTTTAGTAACTAACTTTAAAAAGATTAAAGTAGGGGGCTTACATCAAGCAAATGGTGGATATTTAGTCCTTGAGGCTGAGGAATTATTAACTAATTTTCAATCCTGGAAATTGATTAAACAGGTGCTTAAAACAGGTAGTTTACAGATGAAGAACTTAGGAGAAGAATATGACAAAGTACCTTTATCAAGCTTAGAGCCAGAAAGAATTCCACTCGATATCAAGGTTATTTTGATTGGTAGTCATAGAATTTATCAGTTGTTGTATAACTATGATAATGATTTTAGTCAACTCTTTAAAATAAAGTCAGTTTTACAATCAGAGGTAGATTGGACAGTGGAGAATAACTATAAATTAGCTAGATATATCAGTTATCGATGTCAAAAAGATAGCTTACGACCTCTTAATAAAGGAGCAGTTGGAAGGGTAATTGAGTATGCTGCTCAACTGACTGGTAATCAACAGAAATTGACAACCAACTTCGAACAACTATCTTCTTTATTGTATGAAGCAGATACGTGGGCCAACCTTGAAGGTGAAAAATTGATTACTAAAGAAGGGGTTGAGCAGACATTGAGACAGAAAAAATATAGAGTTAATCACTACCAAAAGCAGATAGAAGAGATGTATCATAAAGAAAAGATTTTATTACAAACGAAAGGGGTTGAAGTTGGTCAGATCAACGGATTATCGATTATAGATTTAGGTGATTATTCATTTGGCAAGCCAACAAGAATTACTGCAGCTGTCTATCAAGGAAATAGGGGGGTTATCAATATTGAACGTGAGACTAAATTAAGTGGCAAGATACATAACAAGGGATTGATGGTTCTAACTGCCTATTTAGGCCAAAAATATGCTCAAAGAAATCGCTTGTCATTATCAGCAAGTTTATGTTTTGAACAACTATATTCTGGAATTGATGGAGATAGTGCCTCTAGTACAGAATTATATGCTTTATTGTCTGCATTATCAGAGGTGCCGATCAAACAGAGCTTGGCAGTAACAGGCTCAATTAATCAAAAGGGTAAAATTCAGCCGGTTGGTGGTATTACTAAAAAGATTGAGGGTTTTTTTAGAATCTGTAAACTAAAGGGGTTAACAGGAGAGCAGGGGGTTTTAATTCCTACACAAAATATCGAAGATTTAATGTTGGCTGATGAAGTGGTTGAGGCGGTAAAGGATGAGCAGTTTCATATTTATGCCATCTCTGATGTAGAAGAAGGGTTAGAAATTTTAACAGGAGTTGAGGCTGGTAATAAGAATGAAGCAGGAGGATATCCTCAAGGTACAATCAATTATCTAGTACAGACTAAGCTTGATCAGTGGGCTAAATAAGTTAGATAATTAGTTTACTTTTTTATAATATCTAGCCGCTGTTCCGGTAATTGCAATAGCAAATGAGATAGCTCCTGCAATCAATATAGTATCAATTCCAGCTTCTAAGCCTTCAAGATAATCTCCTTGGAGGATAAAGAACATGGCATTGTAGGCTGGGATACCAGGAACTAATGGTAGAATACCGGAGATTATAAATACTGTAGCCGGTAACTTGATCCATCTAGCAAAGAGCTCACTACAGATGCCGATGATTAATGAAGCGATAAAGGCAGAGGTGACAATATTATCTATCAATTCTTGACCGATAAGAAAACCTCCCCATCCAATACTACCAGTAACTCCTAATAGCCATAGGCTTCTTTTGGGTGCTTGAAAGATAACTCCAAAGGCTAAGACCATGATAAAGGCTGCAATTAAGTTTAAAATGATATTCATTAGATAAATCCCCCCAGTGAGATAGCTACTCCAATAGCAAGGCTGATAGCAATCAAGATAGCTTCGACTCCTCGACTAGTAGCTGATATCAGATCTCCATTGATAACATCACGAATCGAGTTGGTAACAGAAACACCAGGAACAAAGGGTAAAATACCACTAATTACCATAACGTTGAGTGTATCACCAATATTAAAATGGTAAAGTAGTGAGGAGACAAATCCAGCAATCAACCCAGCAATAAGTTCCGGAATAAAATTAATTGTTCCTAGAAAACCTATCTTTTTAATTGTCAATTGAGAAGATAGGCTGACTAAAAAAGCAGGAATAAGATTGATATAATTAGCTTCTGCTAGGATAACAAATGTTGCTGCTCCTAATGAACCAAGTAATGTACTTAAGGTCAGACTATATTCATCTTCTCGATAATTAATCTGATTTAACTTCTTAATAGCTGTTTGATAATCTAATGGTTCAGCTTGTAATTGTCGAGAAAAGTTGTTGATTTGGCTAATTTTAGTTAGATTATGAGTACGATTAGTTACTCTTTTCACGATCGTTTTAGAGGTATTATTACCATCATCAATTGAGATGAAGATGCCAGTAGGAGTGACTAAACTATCGACATATTTCATTCCATATGCTTTACAGATCAGGGTAATCGTTTCTTCAGCACGATAAGTTTCAGCTCCATTGCTCAAGATGATATTACCTGCATAGGCTGCAATATTTAATATTTCTTTTCCAGTAGGCATCTTAGACACTCCTTTAAAAATTGTTCATGTTATTGTATCATAAAAGGAGTTTTTTTAAAAGTCTTTCTGATTAGATCCTTTATATATTTTTATTCTGATGGAAGGCGAGTATAATAGGAAGTATTAGTAATATATTGATGGTTATAGAATAAATTTATATAGATAACAGTTAAAAACTTAGGATGAGGTTAGAACTTGTACTAAAGGAGGATCTTATGTATAAGCAGCTGGTTAAGGTCGCTGAGTTAAGTCCTGGGGCTGTTTTGGCTGAGAAAGTATTCAATTTTGAGCAGGAGGTTTTATTAAAGAAAGGAACTGAACTAACAAAGAATCATTTAGGATTGTTGGCCCGTTATGGTATTGATGTAGTTTATATTTATCATCGAATTCAAGAAACTGAAGCTAAGGGCTGGATACGAAAGAAAGTTAATTCAGCAATTGATTTACCCTTACAGAAGGTAGTAGTTGATTCTAAGATAGATCAGCGAGTAAGGAAGTTAGTTGATGAAGTAGTTTCATTTGCTGAGTCTAGAAGAGGACTATTAAGTTATTTACATAGATTAAAGAGCTTAGAGAATGATATAGTATTACATTCAGTTAATGTAACTGTCTTTTCATTGATTATTGGTTGTAAATTAGGATATGGGGAAGAGAGATTAAAAAATCTAGCATTAGGATCATTTTTACATGATATTGGAAAGTCATTGGTTGGCCCTCAAATTTTAAATCAATCCAGTAAGTTAACCTCTGTTGAGTTTACTAAAGTTCAAAAACATACAGTTTATGGTTATCGAATTTTGGAGGAGCAATTAAATATTAATGAATTAGCAGCACGAGTGGCTTATTATCATCATGAACGGGGAGATGGTTCTGGTTATCCGGATGGTATAAGAGCAAAGTTTGTTGATGAATTTTCTCGGATAGTAGCTATAGCTGATGTCTTTGATGCAATGACTAACCATCGTACTTATCGAGCCAAGATAAAATTACGAGAGGTAATTGAATATTTATATGTAGCGATTTCTCAAAATAAGTTAGATCAAGAGTTGACTAAAATATTTTTAGATTGCTTACTTCCTTACCCTGTAGGAACTAAAGTTAAATTAAGTATTGGCTGTGAGGCAATAGTAACCAAAGTAGATAGGAATGCTAAAATGCGTCCAGTAGTAGAATTAACTAACTTGTATGGGTTAAATAAAAAAGTAGAACTTGATTTAAGTAAACAGTTACATATTTGTATTGAAGAAGTAATTAATTAGTACTTTTTAGAAATAAAGGAAGGTAAAAATGCTTTTTTGGTGAACAATATTATTATAGCAATAATTGTATCAAAGCGATATGAATTAGAGACAGAAATAATATTTAATTGTAAGGGAGCGATAGCAATGAAACTTGATCTTAAATTACGCCAGCGATTGATTATTTTTATGGGCTTATTGGTGGCTTTACCGTTGATTATTTATGGCTTCATTACATACAATAGAGAAACTACTAATATTAGGGAAAATATTATAGAACAAAATCAAATTGTAGCAAATCAATTAGCAGAAGAGGTAGAAATTTTTGTTCTTGATAAAAAAGACTTATTAGCTACTCTATCATTTACAGAGGATATTAGGGCAATGGATGTTGAACAGCAGAGTTCTATTTTAGAAAGAGTACAAGCTAATAACGATTTTTTTGAGATGTTATTTGTGCTAGATGAAAATGGTGAGTTGATTGCTATAGGAAATGAAAGTGATCTAATAGGAGAAGAATTAGACTCTTATGCTTATTTTCAGGAGGCAATCACAGGGGAGAGTTATATTTCTGAATCTTATATCTCAATAGGTGCTGAACGACCTACAGTTGCTATTTCAGTACCTATCGAAAGTGAAGGCGAGATTAATGGGGTCTTGGTAGGAGAAATTAATTTGGAACATTTGCAAGAAATGGCAATGAATTACAGTGTAGCAGATGAAATAGCTTATATAACAGATGAAATCGGTACTGTTACAGCTCATCCTCAGATGGAAGAACACACTTTAGAACAGGATGACTTTACTGATTATACTGTTGTGGCTGAGGCTTTAGATGGAGGGTTTGGAACAGAAAGGTATGAAGATGATCATGGTGTTGAGATGTTGGGATCCTATGCCCCTGTTGAAGAGCTTGGTTGGTCAGTAGTATATCAGATTAGCGTTGCTGATGCTTTTAGCCAAGTTACTACAATCTTGTGGCAGACAATCATAATTAGCTTAATTGCAATTATATTAGCTATTGGAGCTGCCTTCTTGTTATCTGATAAATTTACTAAACGGATAACTAAGGCAACTAATTTTGCAGAAGAGATTGCTAGTGGTAATTTGGACTCGGAACCTTTGGAAGTAGAGATAGAATTGAAAGATATATTAGGATTTGATATGAAAGAAGTTGCTCACAAAGAAGGGCAGTTAGATAAATTTTTGATTGAATTGACTAAATTGATTGAAGAGAATTTACAAATGATCTCAGAAGAAGAGTTGATAACTGAAATTAGTAAGATGGCTGATGACCTTAATATTCCTGAAATTCATCTATCGGATGAAGAAGGTGTAATTCAGTGGAGTAATGTACCCGATTTTATTGGATATGATTTTTCTATGTTAGAACAGACAAAGGTATTTTTGCCAGCTTTGGAAGATAAGGATTTTTCTTTAGTAGAAGAACCTCAAGAAAGAGGATCAGATGGTAAACTGTTTCAGTATGTAGGGATTGCTAGACAAGATAAGCCAGGAATTTTACAGATTGGTGCTGCACCAGATAGATTAGCAAAACTTCCTGAACGGCTTAATGTAGTTGGTTTGGCTAAGCGAGTTAGGAACGATGAAATCAGTAATTTAGCTGCTGCTCTTAATCGAATGCAGGCTAAATTAAAAGAAGTTATTACTAACATAATGAATAACATAGAAGATTTATCAGCTTATAGTCAAGAGTTATCTGCTTCAGCTGAAGAGGGAAATGCTACGATTGAGACTACTAATGGACTGATTGAGAATATATCGGCTGAGATTGAAGAAATTTCTGCTAGTTCTCAAGAAGTAACCAATTTTGCTCAAGAATCTAACTCCCAAACTAAGATTGGTGGAAGAAAGATTGAAGAGACTATTAGTAGTATGGAAGAGATCAATCAGGCTGTTACAGAGACAATGGGAGTGATAAATGAATTAGATACTAACTCTGAAGAGATTGGACAGATAGTGGATTTAATTACTAATATTGCTGAAGAGACTAACTTATTAGCATTGAATGCTTCGATTGAAGCAGCAAGAGCAGGAGAACATGGTAGAGGTTTTGCTGTAGTAGCAGAAGAGATTAGACAATTAGCTGAACAGACAGCTGATGCTACCGAAAACATCTCTAATTTAGTTTATCAAACCCAACAGAAGTCTTCTGTAGGTTTAGAAGCGATTAAGAAAGTAAAAGAAAAGACCAAGCAAGGTAAGAAGATTGTACAAGAGACTGGCAATGTCTTTAGTGATATTGAGACAGCAAATAATGAGACTACAGAACAGACCCAGCAGGCAGCATCTGCTACGCAGGAATTATCAGAAGATAGTGAACAGATAGTTACTGCTGTAAGGGAGATATCTACTATGTCAGATGAGGTTACTTATTCAGCTCAGGAACTAGCAGAGATGGCACAAAGATTACAAGGTTTAGTAGAAGAATTTAGGGTTTAATTAAAAGTAAATTGAAGGAAGCTGGCTTGATATTTCAAGTCAGCTTCTTTATAATAAAGTCAAGTTGGCTGAAGGTGACTAGTAATTAGTGACTTAAAAAATATAAAGGATTTGTAGACAATTAAATATTTTTGGTTTAATTTTTTTGAATATTCATATAATTATTACAATATTAAGGGGCTAACGTTAAGAAGAAAGGGTGGGAATAAGTTGAAACAGCTACCGTACTTATTTGATCAGATAAATGATGCTGTCTTTTTGTATCAGTGTCAAAAAGATAACTTAAGAAAATTGATAGATGTCAATCAAAAAGCTTGTGAGTTGTTAGGGTATAAGCGAGAAGAATTATTTGCTCTAAAGACTGAAGAGCTGTTTACTTATAAGCTAAGTGGACAGTTTAGTGATTCAAAAAAAGAGCGTGCTGAAAGTAAATTAATTGCTAAGGATAAAATAGTACCTGTTGAAATCAGTATTAAACTATTTACTGAGCAAGGAAAAAAATTTGCTTTATTGGTAGCAAGAGATATAACCGCTAGGTTAGAAAAAGAAGAGAGCTTAAAAGATGAGAAAGATGAGCTGAAAGCTTATAATGAGGTGCTTGAAAATGTAACACAAGAGCTTGATCGTTCTTATTATACTGTAAATCAAGTCAATCAAAGTTTGGAAGAGATGATCGAGTTGACAACAAGTTTAAGTAAGGTTTCTGTGCAAAATCAAAATAAATTTTTATCTAATTTATTAACCACTGCACTTGAGATAGTTCCTGAGGCCGATTATGGAAAAATCTATCTGTTTAAAGAGGGGTATCTTGAATTTAAGGGAGCAGTTGGTCATGATTTATCACAATTAAAAGAGTTGATGATTACTCAAGAAGCTTTTTGTGATAACACTAATCAAATTTTAATTTTTGATGGCTTATTTAGAGAGGAGTTTTTTAGTCAACTAGATAAGCAAAGGCTAAAAAGGGCAAGTAAAGCGGTCAAGCAGACGATGGCTGTTAACTTCTTTGTTGAAGATGAAAAGATAGGTGGTCTAAGCTTAGAGATTGCTGAAAGTAATGAAGCTAGCTTCAGTCAAATTAGCAAACGGTTAATTAAAGTTTTTAGTTATATAGCCAATTCTTTATTTAGATTACAAAAATATAATCAGATGCAGAATGAATTTCAGGAAGAATTAATTATTTCTATAACTCAAATGCTGGAGATACATGATCGCTATACTAAAGGGCACTCACAGAGTGTAGCTCAGATTGCCCAACAGGTAGCAAGGAAAATGGGTTTGCCTGATCAAAAGATTACTGATGCTTATTGGGCAGGGATAGTTCATGATATAGGTAAGACAGTAGTCCCTAGAGAGATTTTAAATAAGAAAGGAAGATTGACTGATGAAGAGTATGAAATAATCAAAAAACATCCTAAATGGGGCTATTTAACTTTAAAGAACTCTAAACATTTAAAAAGAATTGCTGAATATGTGTTGGCCCATCATGAACGTTGGGATGGAGAAGGTTATCCTCGAGGGTTAAAAAAAGATGAGATACCATTAATTGCACAGATTATTACTGTTGCCGATGCTTGGGATGCGATGTGTTCAAATAGATCTTATCGAGATAAGATGTTTCGTGAAACGGCTTTACAAGAGATAAAGAAAAATAAGGGGACACAGTTTGCTCCTAAGGTAGTGGATGCTTTTTTAGAGTTATTAGCTGAACAAAATAAATTAACTGGTTAAATTTTAAGGGAATTGATATTGAATGAAAAAAATTAGTTGCTATTTAGTGAAAAAAGTCTCAATTTAAGCAGGAGATTTACTATAAGTCTTGAATAGTTATAATATACACTACAACAGCTGTCTAAATTCAGTTATAATTGTGAATATACTAACAATAATACTAGTAAAGGTGGGATTAGTCATGGAAAAATTAATAACAAAAACAAGAAGGATAAATGATCTTATTCAACATTGTGGAAGAGAAGCAATTGATTTTGAGAAGATGGCAAGGGTATTGAGTAATTGTATAGGGGCCAACGTCTATATAATCGATGATGAAGGGAAAATTTTAGGTAGTCAATTACGTAATAAATTCAGTTGTGAATTAATGAAAGAAGAGGTGGTTGAAAAGGGCCAATTTCCTCAAGAATATAACCAATGGTTATTGGAAAATTACCATATGTTGACTAACTATGAAGAGCGTGATAATTTATGTAGTTTTAAAGATGAGCGGTGCTGTTTTAAGAAAAAGTTAATTACTATTACTCCAATAAATGGTGCACAAAAGAGATTAGGAACATTAATTATTTCTAGATTTGATGAAAAATTTGATGATAGTCAATTATTATTGGCAGAATATGGAGCAACAGTAGTAGGGATGGAGATATTAAGATTGAGCAAGAAGAAATCTGAAAAAGAAGCTCGTCAGAAAACAGCAGTTAATATTGCTTTACGTTCTCTATCTCATTTAGAGTTAGAAGCAGTTGGACATGTTTTCGAAAAATTAGATGGGGAAGAAGGATTATTAGTAACTAGTAAAATTGCTGATAAAATGGGAATTGCTCGTTCAATAATTGTTAATGGATTAAGGAAGCTTGAAAGTGCAGATGTGATTGAATCTAGATCTTTAGGAATGAAGGGAACTTATATTAAAGTTTTAAATGACAAGATATTAAATAAAATAAGTGCATAAACTAATAGTGATAAAATCAGACAGGTTACCTGTCTGATTTTTTAATTAAGTTTTTAGAAAAATTTAATTTATCTTAAAAAAATATCACATTTTCATTGTATAATTCAAATAACGACTTAATCTTAAGTTTGGAGGGTTAATATGTTTGAAAACAAGTTTTTTTTAATGATAATGGTAGTTGTAGTTATTGGGTTTGTTTTTGCAGGTTATACTGGAGTTTATTGGTATTTAGAGGCAGCTACAGAAGAAGAGTCACTTGAAGTTAAAATAGTAGATGATCCAGCAGAAGAAGCACCAATAGAGGAAGAAGTTGAGGAATTACCACAACAAGAAGTGATGGAAGCCCCCCCTGAAGAAGAAGTACCATCAGAACAAGAAGCTGAGGAGTTACCAGAACAAGAAGTGATGGAACAAAAAGAAGATGAGTCTCAAGTTGAAGTAGAAGTATCGACTGAAGAAGAAAAAGATGATAATTAAAGTTATTTTTATCGAAGCTGCTGAGAAGCAGCTTTTTGTTCATTAAGGAAATTATGATTTTTAGAGGTTGTGGATAACCTTTACTAGTTTGTATTTGTTGGTTTTACTTAAACTCAATCTTAGACTTAAACTGAGTTGCCGGAGGCAACTTTTTTACTTTGTTTTTTTTTATGGGTTACTTAGTAGACTATGACTGAGGGTCACTTTATTCATTTTTATGAACATAATATTTTATTGTGAATACAATATAGTAATCTTATTAAGAAAGGAGTGATTCAATGGGAGATTATCGTAGACCCCCAAAACGCAGGCGGAGAAGAAGAAGAAGAAGAAGACGAAAAAGGAGACGTAGACCGCCACGAAGAAGACGAGGGAGACGAAGGCGCAGACCACCAAGGTATTATAGTAGGAGCTGTTCGGTAGATCCACCTTGCCCAGCAGGAAGTAGAGCATATAGAGTTCAGTCAGGAGATACCTTTTATTCAATAGCAAGAAGGCTTAATACTACGGTTGACAGATTAAGAACGCTTAATCCAGGTGTAGATCCAACCAATTTAGGTATTGGTGATATTATTTGTGTTCCTGAATAATTATAAAAAAAATATTTTGATGCAGGAGAAAGCAAAGTTATCAAGAAAATATAATGTAACACAATATTAATTTTTGTGTTACCAATTCAAGTAAATACCTTACCTTTAATAGAGATTTTAACCCGAAGTGTGGTGGCTTTGGGTTAAAATTTTTTTCTTTCACAAGTCCTTTATTATTCTTATTTCTATAATTACTCAAAAAATGTTTTTTTTAGTTTGATTTCCCTGATATAATTATATTAAAGTCCGAATTATAATTGAGGAAGATTAGATATAGTTAAAAGGAGGTTGTCCTGTTAATAAAAAATAATTAATATTTCTTTAGAAGTAGGAATTGGTTTAGAAAGGGGCAGTAGCAAAGATGATTAAATTTTTAACATCACTGTTTTCTAAAGATCTAGCAATAGACTTAGGAACATCTAATACATTAGTTTATATTGAAGGAGAAGAAATTGTGATTCGTGAATCTTCAGTAGTAGCTATTAAAAATAAAGTAGATGCGGAAGAAGAGGTAGTGGCTGTAGGAAATGAAGCTAAGAGAATGACTGGTAAAGCTCCATGGGAGCTAGTCATAGTGAGGCCGTTAAAAGATGGAGTTATTGCAGATTTTGAAGTTACAGAAAAGATGTTAAATTATTTTATTACTAAAGTCCATAACAGAAAGAATTTAGTTAACCCTAAGATTGTTGTTTGTATACCATCCGGTGTAACTGAAATAGAAAAAAAGACAGTTGTTGATACTTCTTTAAAAGCGGGGGCTAAAGAGGCATATCTAATTGAAGAACCAATGGCTGCTGCAATTGGTGCTGGTTTGCCAATTAATAAACCAATTGGAAATATGATTGTTGATATAGGTGGAGGAACAACAGAGATAGCAGTTATATCGTTGGGAGGTATTGTAACTAAAAAATCTATTAAGATTGCTGGTGATGAGATGGATCAAGCAATTGTTGATTATTTAAGAGATGATTATAATTTAATGATTGGTAATAAAACAGCTGAAAGAATAAAGATTGAAATTGGTTCAGCTTATTTTGGAAGCGGTTCTGCTGTAACTAGAGATAATAAAATTGAAGTAAGAGGACGTAATTTGCTAGATGGTTTACCTAAGAGGATAGAGGTTAGTGCATTAGAGATTCAGCTTGCTTTAGAAAATTCTGTGAATAGTATTATTAGAGCAATTAAGGAAACTTTAGAAGAAACTCCGGCCGAATTATCAACAGATATTATAGATAGAGGAATAACTATGGCAGGAGGGGGTTCATTATTATCAGGGTTAGATCAATTAATTGCTAACAAGACAGGAGTTTCAGTCTATTTAGCTGATAATCCTCTAGATTGTATTGTTTTAGGGACTGGGAAGGTACTTCAAGAGTTAAAGAAATTGAGAAAAATACTGGTTTGAATTATAGAGTATTATCTAATTTCAAAATAAAAACCATTTCCTCACCCTTAAACTTAAAGTTAAATAGGAATAGTTTTTTACCCCTACACATATAATCGTATGAGTATGTTTTGGAGGGGAATGTAGCTATTATAATAAAGTTAAAAAGATGTTTAATAATATTATTGGTGTTGAGTTTTTTAATAGGCTCTGGATTAGGGGTTTATTTGTGGAGAGGAACTAGGGGAAATTCTATTACAGTGATGGATGAAAGTTCTAATGATATGTTAGCTTTAAAAGTACAAAAAATGTTTGAAGGTCGTAGTAATGCTTTATTAACAGAAGATAGATCATTGTTAAAAAGTTTGTATGATGAAGAAATTAGGTATAGTGTATGGGCTTATGAACATGAACTCAAGAAAATGAGGTACCTAAATAAATGGTCAGATAAACAAGGGGTTAATTTTATAGAGATTAATCCTGAAGTTGTTGTCAGACGTGCTGATAAGAAAGAAGATGGGTATGCATTAAATTTGTTGGTTTCTACAGAATATAAATATGTCTATCAAGATTCATCAACTTCTAATTCTTTCAGAATTGGTACATATCATTCACTTGATCTGATGCCTCGAGAAGATAGATGGGTTATTACAAGGGAGTGGTATAAAGACCCCTTTGCGGATTCCTTAGAATTAGATCAAGTTAAGAATCAAGAGATCAAAGATATGATTCTTTCTGGAGAGGAAAAAGATTTATCAGATCTTAATCAAAGAAGAGTCGAGGCAGTAGAATATGTAGATCGTTATTCAGGTGCTGCTAGTTTACCTGAGTATGGATTTCAGTATAATCCTGAATATAGAAATTATAATCCTTTAGGTGGAGATTGTGCTAATTTTGCTTCTCAGATGTTACATGAAGGGGGAGGCATTCCGGAGGATGCTACTTGGCGTTATGAACGAGGATCAGGCAGTAGAGCGTGGGTCAATGCCCATGCGTTTAATCAACATATGATCTATAGTGGAAGAGCGACTAGAATTGCTCGGGGTAGTTATGAGCAGGTTCTAAATGCTTCTTATAAGTTATTACCAGGGGATTATGTAGCTTATGAAAAGGGAGGAACGGTTGATCATATTTCTGTTGTAACGGGGATGGATTCGAAAGGATATGCTTTAGTAAATTCTCACAATGTAGATCGACATAGAGTTCCTTGGGATCTAGGCTGGAGTGATCAAGATATAAAGTTTTGGTTGGTTCGTGTGCATTATTAATTATAAAAAATTAGAAATGAAGATTATTTTTCAACTGCCACTAGGCAGTTTTTTTGTTGTTTAGGAAATTATGTTTTTTAGAGGTTGGGGCAACTTTTTACTTTAGAATCTGGTTAATTATATCAAAATATTAACATTCATACCATATATTATAATGTTTCTAAGCCCATGAAGCATATTTAAAAACAGTTTTTAGAATAAATGTCGTTTTCTTCCTTCAAACTATAACTAGAAGGAGGAAGATATTCATGAGCAAGAA
>NZ_JALKBY010000012.1 GCF_023223645.1 Natroniella sulfidigena
GCGGGTACGTATCCATTTAATCAAAGGAGTTTTATTTTTTCAAGAACTTTTTATAAAAAACGATGCAACGCTAGTGATACTGTCTATATTATTCATAAGTATAGTTTTTTTAAGTAATACTACCTATGCTTGTGTAGGAGCTAGACCTTTAGGAATGGGAGGGGCTTTTGTTTCGGTAGCTGATGATGTTAATGCTATTTACTGGAATCCAGCAGGGTTAACGCAGATAGAAGGTTATGAAGAAGCTACATATACTAGAACATTGAATAACCGTGATAAAATTAATTATGATGATTTTATTGGTACAGCGAGGACTTTTGACGAATTAGGTTTAAGTTTTGGACTAGGTTATATTGGAGAAGGAGTATTGCTTTATGATGGCCCTTATAATGAAGAATTTGAGTCTGATGGTGATACTATAGAGTTTGATGGAGCTTTAGAAGTAGAACAGAGTACTGACTGGTTAATACTTTCTATTGCTAAAGATCTTTCTGAAGAACTTCAATTAAGTGGATTATCTGTAGGAGCTAATATTCGGCATATGACTATGGGTAGAGAGGAAACATTTGAAGGAAAGATATTTGAAGCTGATGAGCTAATCGGTGAAAAGTATACAGATTCTGACTCTGATTCAAGTGTAGCAGTTGATTTAAGTTTATTATATCAACCTACGGAGCGGTTATCAGCGGGTCTTTTAATTCAAGATGTTTTTGAAACAGAATTTGAGGTATATGGACAAAAATTATCATATGTTAGAAATGTACGTCCAAGTTTATCTTATCAGCCAACTGATTCCCTGATATTTGCTTTTTCAATCTATGATTTTACTGATGAACTAGACAGACAAGTTTCTTTTGGCAGTGAAATAGAGCTTACTCAACTAACTGGATTAGAGATATTAGATTCTGAAGAGGAAAAGTTATACGTTAGAGGAGGAGCTTATTTAGGAAATTTAACGTTGGGGGCAGGTTATGAATATGGGGATTTTGGATTTGATTATGTCTTTTTAGGAGAAGATTTAGAAGACACTCATCAATTTGGGGTTACGTATAAATTTGCTGGAATTTAAAAGTTTAAGATGGAGATTAGATTAATTAATATTCACAAAAATTGATGGTAGGATTAAAAAAATATACAAGTCCTGTTATTGATGTTTTAATTCGAGATATTAATCAGGCTGTTGGGAGTGATTGGGTAGGGCCAACAGGATCAGGCTCCTGATCATCGTAAAGATGTAGAGTTTGATATTGAGTTGGAACAGAAAGATAATTTTGGAAAGAAGGTTATTGGTGATTTAAGAGAAGAGAAAAGACTGGATCGAGAGTGGGATCCAGAGGATAACATTAGCTCCTAGGGCGTTGTAAAATATACCTTATAGGGTAGATTTTTTAACTGTGTACTCTATAGGGTTTTGATATTTTATAAAGATCAAGTATTAATTTCTTGAAAGAGGAGTCAAAAGCTTTACCTGTAAAAATTTGATATCAGCTTTCAAATTGATTATTTGACTTTATAGGATAAATTTAGTAAAATTAATGATATACTAATTATATTAATGGAAAATTATGAGTGTTAAATTTTATAATTAAATTGAGGGGGAGATTATATTATGAAATGGCATCAACTTGATCGAATTAACTTAACTGTAGTTTTTGATGAAATTAAAACTTCTAAAATTTCTAGAAATTATATTGCTGATAAATTAGATGAAGATATAGATTTTATAGATTTACCAGGGAATAGATTTTTAGTTAAATTATCAGATGAAAATGGTTTTAAAATTCAAGCACGATATGATAATCGTCGTTTACATATAGACTTATCTCCAACTCAAGGTGAGGATGGTCTTTTAGAAATTACTTGTATTGAAAATTGGCCACTTGAATATTTTAGTGAAGTCTCTGTCATTTTAAGTAAAGCTGTTAATAATGCTAAAATAGTGGGTTATGGATTTAATATTGATGGAGTAGCTAAATTTAATGAAAATGTAGAAGCCGGCAAAATATTTAAAAAGCTGTTTATGAAAAACAATTCTTTATTTGAAAATGGATTAAAAGCAAAAGTTATAAGTTTTTCCCCTGATTTTACTTTAAATTTTGAAGGCTATAAAATTATTGTTAATTTAAAAGCTGTAGATGCCAAAAAAGTCTCTAATTTTGTAAAAGCTCATTTTAATATACATTATGATAAAGAAATACCTGAAGCTGCTGAAATAAAAGCTGAATTTTATAATTCATATAATAAAAGTAAAAAAGTTTTAAATTTAATAACAGTTTAATTTTTTATTAATTGATATTTATAAAGTTTGTAAATTAAAGGGGTGATTATCTATGTCTAATCAGATAGGCTCTAACTATAAATGTGATCTCCCAGTTTTCGAAGCGATTAAATATCTAGAAAAACTAAAAGATGTAACTAATGATGCATTAGATATTATATTGGATGAAGAAAATAAAACAGATTTCAAAGAAAATCAAGGCAATATAATAATAAGAGAAAATGAAGAGGTTTGTACTATAGATTTGAAAGATAATGTTTATTTTTCTGAAGAACAATGGGATCATTTGATTTATGAAGAAGAATTAATTTCAACTCTAGATGCTTGGAGAGAGATACAAGAAAAAAGAAAAGAATATCATAGTTTAAAAGAGCAACCACATCATTCTGATGTGATTATGCATAAAACTTTTTCATCATTTAAGGGAGAGAGTCATAATATAAAACAAAGCACAGATTGTGATGAAGAGGAGAGTTTTATGCATAGAATAAAAAATGAATTTTTAGGATATGTTTCCCTTATTTCTCGACAGATAAAAGAAGAAATAAATTCAAATAAAAAAAGAATTAAAAAAACAACTTTAAGCTTTGGTTTTTTAAGTGTTTTTTGGGATCCGGCTATTCCTATTTATTTTTTAGGTATATTGATATTAGCTTTTTTAAAATATGGGAGTGAATTGTTATTAATTAAATTAGTTGATATAGAGAACGAAGATTTAGCTATAGATGTATCAATAGTAAGATCAATACTTATTTCAATTTTTATAGCTTTAGGAATATTAACTGGTATTTTTATTGATAATCTTTTTTTAGAAGTGAATTCAGATGTAGCTCAATTATATAAATTACTTAGATCGTTTCCTTATTTAGGAAAGATAATAAGTTTCCAAGCAATTATAACAATAGGTGGATTCTCTTATTATGGAGTTACTTTTATAAATAGATTGTTTTGGATAATAAAAGGTGAATTTGCAGGTAAATCTACACCTTTACATGTTAGTATTCATTTAAATGATGATGATAAAAAGATGAAATAAAGCAAAGTAAACTTCATAGGTGTTAGAGCTAGCCCTCTAAATTTTTTTATTAAAGATTATTTGTCAGATATATTTAAAAATTAATTAAGCTATTTATTTTGAGTTTCATTTCTTCAACTTTATTCTCATCTGTTTTATGTTCTGTTTTTTTCCTCTTTTCTAATTTTTCTATTAATTTTCTAAACTCCTCCAACAACTCAGGAGGAGCTTTTTTAATTTGTTCTAAACAATTATCTTCTTTGATCTGTTTATCAATAAATTTCCTAACCTTATCAGCTACACCAGGAGTATTCTCCCACCATTCCAACCGCTTACCCTTTAATCGAATTCCTTTAGTTTTCTCTAAATTGTCTTTGCCCAATTTTCAACCCTCCTAAAGCGTTGGCCAACCGTGGCTCAGAGATTACTTCTAATTCCCTTTCCAGTTCATTGGACAGCCGGGCCAACAATTTTCCCGAGTTAGCTCCACCACCACAAATAAGCCATTTATCCACTTCAGTTAGTGACATATCAAGCTTATTCTTTATATTGCCTACCGTATTGGCTGCTAGTTGTTCATATTCTGAGTTTAAGATATCAGTTATCTCTATCGGCTGCCCGTTCTTTCTAAACTCCTTATTCAACTCTAAATTCTTCTGCACCTTATAGAGCTGTGGTCTAATATCATGCTCTTTTATCAGCCTGGACTGTATATTTCTAAAAGCTTTATTCATGCCTGGAATCCTGTCAGTTTCATTTCTCATCGAGATTGGATCTAAACTATCACAGAAGAAAGGGTCTATACTGTACTTACCTAGATCGATTACTCCAACAGTATAATCTAGAATATCAGATTTAGAAGTTTGGATATTACCTTGTTGGTTTAGAATATAATGCATGAAGGCAGAAAAGCCCTGTCTATTAACTATGACATTATCAATATAGAACTTAGTTGTAGTGTATTGGCCCTTCAGGTAATCATAAAGCTTAATTTTAAAGTGCTTGTCCTCAAATCTGTTAGCAAAGTCATCCTTTTTAATATTGTATTGATCGACAGAGAGGGTAGTAATTAAATTGATTTTAGTGTAGCTAGTAGTTGGCCCAACGAGCAGAGCAATGGAGGTTAAGATTAAATCATTAGTTTTCTGATCATCTATATCATCATAGTTTGTAGTGTTAAGATTATATTCAGCATCTTGGGCTACTTTACCTACTGCTAATTCCCTTCCATTGATCTTTGCTTTTAAGAAATTTAATGGATTATTCTCTAAGTTAGTTGCTGGGGTAGATTCTGCTTTAGTATCTACTATTTGATGATCATAAGATACTACCGATGGAATTAATAATTGTTCTTCCAGGCCAAAGCCAGCTACACTTTTAACTGTGGATCGACCATAGTCAACAGAAATAATTTTTGACATTAAAATCACTCCTTTAGGTTTGGTTAAACTTGTTTAACAGAATTTAAGAAAATGAGCCAAAGATGTTTAACTTGTTTAACATGGGTTGAGTTTAGGCTCTGGGAACTTTCTTTATTTGTGTTATTTGATCAGGTACCAATAATGTATATTATTGGTTGTGATTAAGCAAAATAGCTTTTGAGGGTTATTAAGAAGGGAGTGTTTAATAAATGATAGAGTTAAAAGATAAACTTACCTTTGGAGCTGTGGCTGGTATGATAGCTAATATATTTAAAAATGCGTTCATTTTTGGGTTGTATTTTTTTGATGTTATCAAATATACGACTTGGCACATGGCATCTTCATCGTATATTTCTAAAGATAGAATTAATACATTAGGTTCACTAATCCCTGGGGCAGTTACCGATTATTTTATGGCTTCTATAATGGGTATAATTATTATGTATCTTTTATATTTTACAGGAAAAGAGAATTATATTTTTAAAGGCGTGATGGTAGGTTTATTTTATTGGGTAGCTATATATGGCATAGTAATGAGCTTAGAGATTACCTATATTAATCCAGATGATTTAATTACAAACCTTTCTCAAATAGTTGCTCATTTAATAATAGGGAGTTTAACTGCTTTTATAATTGTTAAATATGGTAGTGGACTTTTAGAGGAATAGTTATTTTTTTGCAATACATAACTTAGAAAGGAAGTTTTAGGTTTAAATATAGAAAGGATGAATAATTTGCAAGATAAAACTGTAGCTGGATTTGTGGCAGGATTAATTGGTGGAATAGCAATGAATATCAAAGATTATATTGTAGTTTTTTTATTAAATTGGGAAGACGAATTATATCTAGAATGGGGAGCAATGATGATTTATGGGAGGTTTTCGGAAAATTTAGCAGAAGCTATTTTCGCTCAACTTGGTCAACTCTTTTTTACTGGAATATTAGGAATTTTGTTTTCGGTTTTAATTATACGATTAGGTACAAAAAGATATTTAATTAAAGGCTTTATTTATGGTATTTCTGTATGGTTTACGATATATGCTATTTCAATTATTTTTCAGGTTCCTAATCTGGCGGAAAATACTTTTAATGCAACTGTATCAAATCTGATTGGTGCAGCGATTTATGGTCTTGTTACAGCAGAAGTATTTAAAAGATTATCCAATTTAAATTTAGAAGAAAAATAAATTTCTTTAATTGAAATTAAGGAATAGGGCAAAGGTGCTTAACAGGTATTGAGTTTAGGCTTATAAAAAAGATGATAATATTTAAATTGAAAGGAGATAAATTATGAGAATAAGAACTATCTATCTTCATTTATTGGTTATACTGTTATTGATGACAGTTATTGTAGCAGGATGTGAAGAAGCTCCAGCACCTATAGAGGAAGATAATGTTGAGCATGGGATATCGGGTTTAGAAGAGCCTGATCTATCTTTGCTAGCCTATCAATTAGAGTTAGAGATACGTTCATCCTTTCAGAGTGCTTATAATAGTTGGATTAACATAGATAGGTTAACAGAAAGAGATGAAGAAAGTTTTGAACAAATAATCTCTGTTTTAAATTATAATTTAAGCAACTTTGTTTCAGAAGAAGAAATAGAAGAATATATTGAAAAGTTGAGAGATATTGATAGAGGTGGAGAAGGTGAAGTAGCTTTTCCTACTCATGAAGTAGTTGAAGAGAGTGAGGTAATAGAGCAGAATAATGAGACAGTAAGAGTTCAATTAATTACTACTAGATATTATCCTGAGACAGAGTGGGGTGGAGAGGCTTATAATAGGGATTTTGATTATGTTGTAACTTTAGTGAATGATACTGATAGTTGGATGATTCAAGAGGTGAATTATAATTAATATATAGATCTTCTGATTTCAGTAGTGGGTTTGTAGAGGAATAGGGCCAAAGATGCTTAATAGGTCTAAGTATGTTGGCCCCAGATTGTTATATCGATTATATATCTAGCTTGTTTTTTGTCATAATACTAAGTTAGTTAATACAAAGTTCGATAATGAGGATCTGATTTCAATTGGTTCGATTGGTTTGATTAAAGCAATCGATAGTTTTGATCCTGATAAAAATACTAAGTTGGCAACTTATGCAGCACGTTGTATTGAGAATGAGATACTAATGCATTTAAGACGAACTAGAAAATTGAAGAATGAAAAGTTGATGCATGAGCCTATTGGTTCAGATAAGGAAGGAAATGAGATTAGATTAATTGATATTTTAGGAACAGCAATTGATATTGTCAGTGATGAAGTAGAATTGGTATTGGAAGAAGAGAAGTTATATGACAAATTAACTGAGCTTGATCTTAGAGAAAGGAGAGTATTAGAATTAAGGTATGGGTTGAAAGATGGAAAAAAGAGAACCCAAAGAGAGATTGCAGAAAAGATGGATATATCCCGTTCATATGTATCAAGAATTGAAAAAAAGCTGTTAATAAGCTAACTAAAAGTTTACTTTAGAAGGGTACTAGATTTTCTAGTGCTCTTTTTTCTTTTGATTAATAGTATTGGCTCCTAGGGCCAACACCCTAGAAGCTTTTGATTAACTTCTATATGCAGGTGGTGCTTTGACCCAGCCTTTCATCATTCCATATTCTAAGAAATTACCATATAAATTTAATTCTTCTGTTAAAAACTCTTGAAAAGTTGTCCTAATCATTGATGAAATTGAGTGAGAAAAAGCAGTTACGAGGGTAGGTAAAAAGGATTGTAGTCCTGCTAAAATATGTGTATAAATATATTCATCTGATACAACTTCAATATCAAAGACGCTTAGAGAATTTTCAGCAGGCTTTTTTACTGTAGGAATACCAAAATCTGAACATATTTTTTCTAATCTTTTAATTTCTTTGGTTAAAAATTTTTTTCCTTGTTCGAGAAGAAATTTCAAATCAGAATCTTGAACAATTCCTAAAAAAACTTTAGTATTTTCTAATGTTTGATATCTACTAGTTAATATGTCCCAAACATATCCAACTTCTAAAACATTAATTAATGTTTGTCTATCTCTTCTAGATTTGCTAAGCTTAAGTTTTTGTTCAATTTCTTCTAAAATAGGTGTAAGCATTTATTTCACCTCCTGTGATATATTTTACCCTATATTAAATTTAGTATTAATTGAATGGCTTATTTATCTATAAGGAGGGGGCTATTAAAAAATATATCATTATTGTCATTTATAATTATGATTTTTTAAGTAATACTACCTATGCTTGTGTAGGGGCCTTTAGGAAAGGGAGGGACTTTTGTTTCGATAGCTGATGATATTAATGCTATTTACTGGAATCCAGCAGGAATTTCAGATGAGATAATTTTTAATTTTTTATTTTAATGAAAGTTAACTATGAATTTGATCAAACTGATCTATAATTTCTAGAAAGGTTTTTGTAACTGTTGGGGAAAACTGTTGGCCTTGATTTGATTTAATTTCTTGGATTGCCTCTTTTTTAGTTAATTTTTCTCGATATGATCTATTGGTTCGCATTGCATCCCAGGCATCAGCAATAGAGACAATTTGGGAGACTAAAGGAATTTGTTCTTCTTCTAAACCGTTTGGGTAGCCTTTGCCATCCCAGCGTTCATGGTGACTTAAAACATAAGTAGCTATCTCCTTTAGCTCTTCTGAGTTAGATAGAGTAAGATATCCCCAATACGGATGCTTTTTTACTAATTCATATTCTTGGTCAGTTAAGCTTCCTTTTTTATTTAGAATATGTTTAGGAACTATTGTTTTGCCAATATCATGAATTAAGCCTGTCCAATAAACCTGATCAACTACTCTTGAGGATAAATCCATTACTTTGGCTATTTTAGCTGCTATATTAGCTACATTTTGAGAATGGTTTTTAGTATAATCATCATGCAATTCTAACATCTGAGCAAATGAAATAATAATTTCTTGCTGGAAATTTTGCTGTAGTTTATTATGTTTTTGAATATTGAAAAAAGCAGTAGCTAGACTTTTTAGAGCCTGCAATATTTTTTTAGTTTTAAGGCTAAAGTCTTGATTGTTATCTTCAGAAATATCAAGATTAATACCTCCTACTTCTATATCTTCGTAAGTTAAGTTTAGGATGATTGTTTTTTTGATGGGTCGCAGTCCCTTTTTAAGATTTTCATTCAATTCTAAAACTAAATCTTGAAATAAGAATTCTTTTAAGTTTTCAGTGATAATAATTTCTTGATTATTATCGGTAAATACTTCTTTACGAACTGGAGTTTCTTTTAATTTAGAGAGATCATGGCCAATAGTAGAAAGAAATTTGACGTAGCCTTCTTCGTAAAGATAAGCAGCTCCATAGTCTGCTTCGGGGACTAATTCAAAAGCGATATTGAACAATTTAGATAAAAACTTATCTTTTTCTTTAATTAAAGAGTTATCTAAGATGGAAATGAGATTAATTAACTTTTCTAAATCTTTAACCACTCTATCCATTTCTTTATAAGAAGTTTCTAGTTCTTGATTTAAGGCTGTTATTTCATGATTATATTCCTTAATTTCTTTATATTTGGCTTGTAATTCTTCTGTTTTAATTTCTAATTCTTTCTGATTAGTCCTTAGTTTTTCAAAAGGTTGATGCATTAAATAGTAAAAAATAATACCGGTCAGTATTACATATAAAGAGCCTTTAATACTCTGTAAATAATTAATTATTTCTTGGTCTGTTACTAACATAACTAATAAACGATCCGAAAATAAGATCCAACCCAATCCGAATAATAGATAGATTAATATTATTTTATTTTCACTTTTCATTTTATTCATCAATGATTTGCACTCCAATTGCCTATTATCTTTTTAAACATTTATTTGGCTCCTCTCACTTTCAATTGAAATTGTATTTTCATGTAGCTCTTATTATCATTTTATCAGAAAATGGTAAAACATCAAAGTTTAATTTTTTATTGCTTGGATTAAATTAGAAGGTATTTAATAGGTATTGAGCTCAAGTATAGGTTAGTTTATCTTTTGTCATAATACAAAGTTAGATACGGAGTATCTGATTTCAATTTGTTTAATTAAAGTAATCGATAGTTAGGAGTTGATCTTTAGAAGAGTACTAGATTTTCTAGTACTCTTTTTTTCTTTTAATTAATATTCACAAAAATTGATGCTACTGCATATTATAATATATGGGAGTTTAAGGAGGGGGAGCGATGAATAATAATCTATTAACGATTAATCGTTATTTAGATTTAAACAAGTTTAATTCACTCCATCTAATAGAAGAGTTACGTTTGTTTGTAAAAAAAGCTAAAAAGATAAATCCTCAACTGGAAAAATATCAATTATATGATATTGGTCTTATCTTTAGGGCAGATTTGATTTTAATTAAATTATATTTTTGTAATTAAATAATAAGATCTAGCAATATTGCTAGATCTTATTATTTATGCTTTAATTTAAAATGATTAAAGGAAAATTGTCACAATTAATGAATATATATAAATATATGGCTCAAATGATTAGATTAATTAAGTTGAATTTTTAATGAAGGTGAAGGAGGGAAGGCAATGAAGTTTGATGTAATAATTGTAGGAGCAGGGCCAGCGGGAGCATTTACTGCTTATAATTTGGCCCAAGCTGGTATAGATGTCTTAATATTAGAAAAAGAAGAACTACCTCGTTATAAAGCATGTGGTGGTGGAATAACTTTAAAGACAAGGAGTTTATTAACGGAGTTTGATTTAACTGAAGTAATTGAAGATAGGATTAATCAAGTGGTTTTCTCTTATAACCTAGAGCAACCAATAGAATTAAGTTTAAAAAAACCTGTTGTTTTTATGACAATGAGGGATAAATTAGACAACTTTTTAGTAGACAAGGCTAAAGAAGTTGGTGCAACAGTAAGGGCTAATTGTGAAGTAGAGAATATAGTAGTAGCTGAAGATAAAGTTGAAGTTAATACAGCAGATGAATTATTTACTGCTAAGATTATAGTTGGTGCAGATGGAGTAAACAGTTTAGTAGCTGATAGATTCAATCTAGTTACGGATTTAGAATATGCAGTAGCTTATGAAAAAGAATTAAAGGTTGCTGGTGACCGATTAGCTGAGCAAAGGGGTAAAATAAATTTAGATTATGGGATAGTGAGCAAAGGATATGGTTGGATCTTTCCTAAACAGGATTGTTTATCAGTAGGTATAGGAAGTTATAAAACTGGAGTGAGTTTGAAAGAAAGTTTGAAAAAGTACTTAGTTGGTGAGAAGATAACTGGCTATCAGGAAATAAAGGCTAAAGGGCATCCAATACCAGTAGGAGGGGTTAAAAGAAGGTTAAATGATGACTCTTGTTTGCTAGTGGGAGATGCAGCAGGGCTGGCAGATCCTTTATCTGGAGAAGGGATCTTTTATGCATTAAAGAGTGGTAAAGTAGCCAGTCAAGTAATTATTAATAATTTAGTGGAAGGTGGTTCTTTAGATAACTATACTCAATTGATCAATCAGGAAATGGTACCTGAATTTAAGAAATCTAAATTACTGAGTAAATTATTCTTTATGGCTCCTGGTAAAATTCATAAAATCACAACAAAAAGAAAGTGGCTTCTAGAAGAGTTAGTTAAGGCTGTCTATGGGGCTGAAAGTTATAGTCAATTATATAAAACTTTTTTATCAGAAATTCCTTTTTTGGGTGTTCTAATGAATCAGTGAAATTTGCTATAAAAATTCGCTTTAGGCCTTGACAATTCATTCGAAATATTATATGATTTATAACTGTCGGAAGTGATAATTATAAGTTCTAAGGGCCATTAGCTCAGCTGGTAGAGCACCTGACTTTTAATCAGGGTGTCGGAGGTTCAACTCCTCCATGGCTCACCAATTAAAACAGATAACAGTGAATATAGAATAGAGAATAGTTGTAATTCAAGGACTTAAAAGAATTTGATTTTAAGATTTCAATTATTATCTATTAACTGAACTTAGGCCCCCATCGTCTAGTGGCCTAGGATACCAGGTTTTCATCCTGGCGACAGGGGTTCGAATCCCCTTGGGGGTACCAATAATTTGACTTGAAGCTACCAAACAAATCTTAAATAGATTAATATAACAAGAAAGATATACGTACTTCATCCACGAAGAGTTTTTGCTTTTTAAAACTCGAAGGGGTACCATTAAAAAGCAATGAATAGTGAAGAGTGAATAGAGAATAGTTGAAAATAAAAGAATTTAACTATTCAGTATTAGTTGTTAACTGCTTTTACAACTATTCATTATTAACTATTATCTATTAACTGAACTAACCTGGTGGCATAGCCAAGTGGTAAGGCCGAGGACTGCAAATCCTCTATCCCCAGTTCAAATCTGGGTGCCACCTCCAATTTAAATCAGTTAACAGTTTACAATTAATAATGAATAACTAAGGTCAAGTTCTTTTAAACCTTATGGTTTCAACTGTAAATTGTACACTTTAAACTGTCAACTAAATATATGCCGGGGTGGCGGAATTGGCAGACGCATCGGACTTAAAATCCGATGGGACTTTCGTGCCCGTGTCGGTTCGAGTCCGACCCCCGGCACCATTTTTTAATTATTCCTGTCTTCTAAATCAGAAGAGAGGATTTTTTGATTTAAGAAAAGGGCTGTTTTGCAAAAGTTAATCAGCTATGATATAATTTTGATTACTAATAATTTAGGGGTAGATAATTGATGTCATATTTTGAGTATATATTAGAAAAAAGACCTGTTATTGCAGCAGTTAAAGATTTATCTGATCTAGAAGCAGTTCCTAAAGAGAAGGTAGCTGCTATTTTTATCTTAGGAGGAGATATTTTTAGTTTACCTGAGATTGTTGCAGCTGCTATTGAATTAGACAAACTTGTTTTTTTACATATTGATTTAGTGAAAGGGATTGGTAAGGATAAATATGGAATGAAATATTTAGCTGAGGAAGTTGGAATTGACGGTATAGTTACTACTAAGAGTTATTTGATTAGAGAGGCTAAAAAGTGTGGTTTGATTACTATTCAGAGGCTTTTTATTCTTGATTCTTCTGCTTTTGATAGTGGAATTAGTATTATTAAAAGTTCCAATCCTGATTTGGTAGAGGTTTTACCTGGTTTAGTATTTCCGCATATATCTGATGAGTTAACTGATAAATTAGAGCAACCAATTATTGCGGGGGGGTTGATTAGAAATCAAAAAGAGTTAGATTTTGTTTTAGATTCGGGGATTTTAGCTGTTTCAACAAGTAGTAAAAGATTATGGGAAAAAGAATTTGAATAACTATTTGTCTGAAAATTTTAATATTATCCTTGACAAAAAATAAATTAAGTTATAAAATATAACTAAGATAAGTTTTAAAATTAAAAATAAGTTTGGTTAGTTTTGGGATTGAGAATATGAGAAAACCCTATCTAACCATTAAGGTGCTAATCTGTTTAGGACTCTATTTAGGGGCAGAGTGTATCTTAATGGAGAGGTAGGGTTTTTTTATTGAAAACTGTTTATTGCGATACCTTTAGTATAAGTTAATAAGTTATATAAAAATAAAGGCAGAATAAAAATAAATGAAATGGAGGAGGAGAGTTATGAAACAGGAAAATTTAGTTGGTGAGTGTTTATCTGAGGTATTGGGAACAGCTATCTTACTTTTTTTCGGAGCAGGTGTAGTAGCTAATGTGGTCTTGATGCAAGCTGATATTAGTTGGTGGGCTTTATCTTTGTTATGGGGTTTAGGTGTAACAATGGCAATTTATATTACTGGTGGTGTTTCCGGTGCTCATATTAATCCGGCAGTATCAGTTTCATTAGCTGTTGTTGGTGATTTTCCTTGGAGAAAGGTAATTCCTTACTCTATTGCTCAGACAATTGGTGCTTTTTTAGGAGCAGCGGGAGCTTACTTTATCTATGCCGAACAATTTGTAGAAAAGACAGCAGGAAATATGACGATTTTTCATACAATTGCTCAGCAGAATATCTCTAATCCACGAGCGATGATGATTGAGTTGATTTTGACTGCAATATTATTAATGGGAGTAATGGCTATGACTGAGCCTTTGAATAGTACAGCACCAAAAGGTCTAGGAGCTGCTGTCGGGATTGGATTATTGGTAGCAGCAATTGGTGGTATTGGTGGAACATTGACTGGTTTTGCTATTAATCCAGCTAGAGATTTTGGCCCTAAATTATTTACGGCAGTGGCTGGTTGGGGTGTAACTCCTTTTACTGAACAGAATTTCTATTTTTGGGTACCGATTGTTGGCCCGTTATTAGGTGGTCCACTAGGTGCTATTATTTATAAAAAGTGTGTAAGAGCTTATTTGCCTGAAGTTAAACAAAAGGAAAAAGTTGATTCTTCTGAAACAGTAAAAGTTGCTGAATCTGTATAAACTATTAGAGTAGAGAGGAGAGGATGAGAGATGGAAGATTATATTTTGGCTATAGATCAAGGGACGACCAGTTCGAGGGCAATAATTTTTGATCATGATGGAGAAATTGTTAATGTAGCTCAAAAGGAGTTTAAACAGATTTATCCTCAGCCAGGTTGGGTTGAGCATGATGCTAATGAAATTTGGGGTACGACTATTGGAGTAGTAGCTGACGTGTTAGGTGAAGAGGACATTAGAGCTGAGCAGATAGCAGGAATTGGGATTACTAATCAGCGAGAGACGACTGTTGTCTGGGATGTAGAGACTGGCAAGCCGATTCATAATGCTATTGTCTGGCAGGATAGAAGGACTGCTAATATTTGTGATCAATTAAAGGAAGAGGGGCTAGAAGAGCAGATCCGGGCCAAAACTGGTTTGGTAGTGGATGCCTACTTTTCAGGGACTAAGATTAAATGGATTTTAGATAATGTCGAAGGAGCTAGAGAGAAAGCTAAAGCAGGTAAGTTGAGATTTGGAACGATTGATAGTTGGTTGATTTGGAGGTTAACTGGTGGCGAGGTTCATGTAACTGATTATACCAATGCTTCTAGAACATTAATTTATAATATTCATCAGCTTGAGTGGGATGATGAGTTATTAGATATATTAGAGATTCCTAAATCAATGTTACCTGAGGTTAAATCAAGTAGTGAGATTTATGGAAAGACGAGTGATTCGCAATTTTTTGGTGAAGAGATACCGATTGCAGGGATAGCTGGAGATCAACAGGCTGCTACTTTTGGGCAAGGCTGTTTTGAAAAGGGAATGGCTAAGAATACTTATGGAACGGGATGCTTCTTACTATTGAATACAGGTACAGAAGCAGTAACCTCTGAAAATGGTCTATTGACAACGATTGCTTGGGGGCTTAATGGAGAGATTAATTATGCTTTAGAAGGTAGTGTCTTTATTGCCGGAGCAGCTGTACAGTGGTTAAGAGATGAGTTAAATTTGATTAATGAGTCAGCTGATTCTGAGTATTTTGCTACTAAGGTTGATGGGACTGATGGTGTTTATGTAGTACCTGCTTTTACTGGCTTAGGAGCTCCTTATTGGGATATGTATGCTCGGGGAGCAATTGTAGGTTTGACGAGAGGGACAAATAGAAATCATATGATTAGGGCTACTTTAGAATCTTTAGCTTATCAAACTAAGGATGTACTAGAAGCGATGAAGGCTGATTCTGGTTTGGAGTTAAAGGATTTGAAGGTTGATGGTGGTGCTTGTGCTAACGACTTTTTGATGCAATTTCAGGCAGATATTTTAGATTCTACTGTTGAGCGACCTGAGATTACGGAGACGACTGCATTGGGTGCTGCTTATTTAGCAGGATTAGCAGTTGGCTACTGGGAAGATAAAGATGAAATTCTGGCTAAAAGAAAGGTTGATTGTCAGTTTGAGCCTAAGATGGACGCAGAGGAACAGGAAAAATTATATGCTGGTTGGAAGAAAGCAGTTGAACGGGCCAAAGCTTGGGAGGATGCTGAGTAATAGTTACTAGTAATTTGTAATTGGTGATTAGTGACTAGGAAAGAGTGAAATTCTAAAAGCTTAAAATCGTTAAAAAAGATTTAGATTTAGAGTGATTTTGATTTTAAAATTGCATAATCTTTACAGTGGTGAGAATAAAATGAGATGCCACATTCTAGGAACTAGGGGGTAGTCTGTCTACTTAGCTTCTTAGGGTGTGGTGTTTTTCTTTTAAAATAATGAAGCACAATATTGTGTCAGTTGTGTGTGGGAGTGTGAGTGAAAATAATTTTGTAGGGGCAGGTCTCCGTGCCTGCCCGTGAAACAGAAATTAGCCATATGTTTTAACGTATGGCGGTCGTTGTTAAATCAAAGTTTATTAAAGGTAAGAGCCACAGGTTTTAACCTGTGGCGGGATTTCATGATGGTGGAGGGACTACAGGTTAAAACCTGTAGTTTGGATTTCATGATAAAATAAGGACTGGTTTTTATGGTTTTGAACTCCTTCAAGTCTCAAAAATCAAGACTTTTCGTGAAAACCATAAAAACCATATCTGCTCACGACTCATAGCTGATAGCTGACGGCTGTGTCACGAAGTGACACTAAATATCAATTGAATCTAATAAAGCAAGGTTTAATAATATAAAATAAGGGAGGAATTGATTTTGAAAAAGGAGACTGAAGTATTAATCATTGGGGGAGGAGTAGTAGGAACTGCTATTGCTCGTGAATTAGCAAAATATAAATTAGATGTAACTTTAGTGGAGAAAGAGGCTGATGTCTGTACGGGTACGAGTAAGGCTAATACCGCTTTATTACATGCTGGATTTAATGCAGATTTTAATACACTTAAGGGTAAATTAAATGTTAGAGGAAATGAGCTTTATCATCAACTTGAAAAAGAGTTGGATGTTCCAATTGAATGGATAGGGGCATTAGTTGTGGCTAAGAAGGAAGCGGAGCTAGCTAAATTAGAAGAGTTATTGGAGAATGGCCAACAAAATGGCGTTCCCGACTTAGAAATTTTGAAAAGAGAAGAGTTATTTAAGTTAGAACCAAATTTAAGTCCTGATGCAATAGCTGCTTTATATGCTCCAACTGCTGGGATAGTCAATCCTTTTGAATTGACTGTGGCATTTGCTGAAAATGCAGTTGAGAATGGGGTGGAGGTATTATTAGAAGCAGAGGTATTGGATATTAAAGAGCAAGGTAATTATAAATTAGTAAGGACAGCTCAAGGTGATATCGAGGCAGAGTTAGTGATTAATGCTGCAGGATTATACTCTGATAAGATAGCTAATATGGTAGGGATCGATGATTTTGAGATCACTCCACGTAAGGGTGAGTATTATTTATATGATAAGAAGTTAGATCTAGATGTTAATCATACTATCTTTCCTGTACCGACTGAAGTCAGTAAGGGGATAGTAATTACTCCTACTGATGAAGTGAACTTGTTGATTGGCCCTAATGCTGAGGAAGTAGAAGATAAGAGTGATCTTGCTAATACTAGAGAGGGATTAGATGAAGTAATGAGCGGGGCTCAAAAGACGATTCCTGATTTGGGAATGAGCGGAGTTATTAAGCAGTTTTCAGGTTTACGGGCAGCAATTAAAGAGACAGAAGATTTTTTGATTGAAGCTAGTGAAAAGGTAGAAGGATTTATTAATGTGGCAGGAATTCAATCACCAGGTTTAGCGTCTGCACCTGCAATTGCAGAGATGGTAGCAGGGATTGTTGAGAAGGAATATGATGAGTTAGAGCTAGATCCAGATTTTAATCCTGAGCATCAAGGGATACCTAGATTCAGACATCTGTCCCATCAAGAACGGGCCAAGTTGCTAGAGGGGAATGAGGACTATGGTGAGATTATTTGCCGTTGTGAAAGTATAACTAAGGGTGAAATAATTGATGCAATCAGAGGGCCAATCGGGGCTAGAACAGTCAATGCAGTAAAAAGAAGGGTCAGACCAGGTGCTGGAAGGTGTCAAGGTGGATTTTGTGAGCCGAAGGTTGTAGAGATATTGGCTGAAGAGTTAGGGATTGAACCAACGGAAGTGAAATTGGAAGGGCAGGGTTCGCAGTTATTAGTAGAACCAGCAAAAGAATCTTTACAAAAAGAGGTGAGCGATAGTGAATAAGCAAAGTTATGATTTAGTTGTGATCGGTGGTGGGCCAGCAGGACTGGCAGCAGCTCAAGAAGCTTATGATCAAGGGATTAGAGATATTTTAATTATTGAACGTGATTTTGAATTGGGTGGAATCTTACAACAATGTATTCATAATGGATTTGGGTTACACCATTTTGGTGAGGAGTTGACTGGGCCAGAGTATGCTCAGCGGTTTATGGAGAGTGTAGCTGATAGAGGGATTGAGATTAAGTTAAATACAATGGTTTTAGAAGTAACTCCAGAGAAGATGGTTTATGCTATTAATTCAACAGAGGGTATGCTAGAGATTGATGCTCAAGCTGTAATCTTGGCTATGGGATGTCGAGAAAGGACAAGGGAGGCAATTGGGATTCCAGGAAGTAGGCCAGCGGGAGTCTTCAGTGCTGGTACTGCTCAAAGGTATATTAACATGGAAGGTTATCTACCTGGCAAGAAGGCTGTAATTGTAGGTTCAGGTGATATTGGGTTGATTATGGCTCGAAGAATGCACTTAGAAGGGGCAGAAGTAGAAGCTGTCTTAGAGATAATGCCATTTTCAGGTGGATTGACTCGTAATATTATTCAGTGTTTAGATGATTTCGATATTCCTCTAAGGTTGAGTCAGACTGTAACTAAGATCCATGGGAAAGAGCGGGTAGAAGGGGTTACAGTTTCTAAGGTTGATCAGAATTTAAGACCTATTCCTGGTACAGAGTATTTTATAGAGTGTGATACTTTATTATTATCAGTAGGGTTGATTCCAGAAAATGAACTGTCAACTGAGTTAGGTGTAGAATTAGATGCTAAGACTAACGGGCCAACAGTTAATGAAGGTCGAGAGACAAATATAGAAGGGGTTTATGCTTGTGGGAATGTACTTCATGTCCATGATTTAGTAGATTATGTAACTGAAGAGAGTAAGTTAGCTGGTAAGACGGCAGCTTATTTCTTACAAGATAAGATTGCGAAAAGAGAGGAAAGGATAGAGGTAAGAGCAGGTGATGATGTAAGTTATGTTGTACCACAAAGGATTACAGATAAAGTAGATAATAGAAAGAGGGTTGATCTTTATTTAAGAGGCAAAAGACCGCTGGAGAATGCTAGAGTAATTATTAAGGATGGGGAGCAGGAGCTGTTCAGTAAAAAAGAGCGAGTTATTAAACCAGCAGAGATGATTACTTTACCACTACCAGAGAAGATGATAGATGATTTAAAGAGCAATCAAATTGAGATCGAGATTGTAGAGGAGGGAGCATAATGAAGCAGGAGCTAATTACTTGTATTAGTTGCCCGGTAGGGTGTGATGTAGAATTTGAGGTTGTTGAAGATGAGATTAAAAGTATAGAAGGAAACCGTTGCCCCAAAGGAAAGAAGTATGTTAGGAATGAATACTTTAATCCAACTCGAGTATTGCCAACAACTGTTAGGGTTACAGGAGGAGTTTTACCTTTAGTTCCAGTCAAGACTGAAGAAGCAATTCCTAAAGAGTTATTAGAGGTGGCAATGAAGGAGTTAGCTAAAGTTGAACTGCAAGCTCCTGTTAAATTAGGTGATGTAGTAATTGAGAATATTCTTGATACCGAAGTAAATGTAGTAGCTACACGAGATTTGGCTAAGAAGTAAGGAGATTGACTAGTTCCCTCTAAAAATTTATTTAGTATGAATAATATACTAAGTTGTAAAATATTTATATTATAAGCTTTACTGAAAATGATTTAATTGAGTTTTGAAGAATTAAATCTTCTTTTGGAGGGGGAAAAGAATGGTTGGGATAGTAGTCGTGTCCCATAGTTATAAAATAGCCCAAGGGATTAAAGAGTTGAGTCAAGAGTTAATCCCACGGCAGATACCTTTAATAGCTGTTGGGGGCACTAAAGATGGGAGGATAGGAACAGAGATAGATGAGATTATAGAGGCGGTAAAGCATGTTTATTCTGAAGAAGGTGTGATTATTATTGGTGATGTTGGTAGTTCATTGATCAACTCCAAAATGGCTTTGGAGCTGTTGAGTTTGGAAGGGTATGAGGCTGTAACTGTTAGTGAAGCCCCATTAGTGGAGGGAGCAATGGTAGCAACAATTGAAAGTAATTTGGGAAAAAGTTTAGAAGGGATTAATCAAAAAATAGAAAATCAGCAGGCAGTTGAATTAATTTGAGAACCCTTGAGGGTTCTCAAATTAATTTTTAGGAGCCCTTCCAAAGAACCCACCCTTATTCATATGGGTGATGAATTTGGTAAAAATATTATCTTTTAGATGAAGAGAATATTTTTTTATTTATTACATAGACTATATGTATAAAGTAAAACCCTTATATTTATTGCATTTGGTAACTTTTTATACTATACTATATGTGAGGTGTTAATAATGAAAAAACAAAACATAGTACATGCAAGAACCTGTGTTTATAATGTGGGTTATCACATAGTTTTTACTACAAAATATAGAAGAGAAGTGCTTGTTGATGAAATAGAAACTAGGTTTAAAGAGTTACTTTATCAGATAGCTGAAGATAAAGAGTTTATTATTAAAACAATGGAGATAATGCCTGATCATTGTCATTTGTTTATTAGTGCACACCCTAAAGTATCTCCTTCTTATATTGTTAAGATGTGTAAAGGTATAAGTGGTAGATTATTATTAAAAGAATATTCTAGTTTAAGAAAAAAGCTATACAAAGGTCATTTATGGAATAAATCTTATTATCTTGAAACAGTAGGCAATATTTCAGAAGAAACAGTTACTAAATACATTGAAAATCAAAAAGATAAATAATTGCTTAGCTTGATAATATTATTGAGAGGAGGTGAAAGTTATGAAGTTAGCTCATAATTATATCTATAAGCCAAATAAAAGACAGCAAATAATTATAGGTTGTTTAAGTTATGCAAGTGCTAGATTATTTAATATAGGTAATTATGAACGTCATAATTGGACTAAAGATAGTGGAGAGGATTATCCAAATTGGTATAAACAAAAGAAAGAACTAAAGACTAACTTTTGGTATAAAAATTTACCTAGTCAATCAGCACAAGAAACTCTTAAAATCTTAGATAAATCCTGGAAATCATTTTATAAGCTAATAGATAAGTATAAAAAAGGTGATTTAGAAGATAAACCCAAGCCTCCTTATTATAAACCAAAAGATTCTAAGTATAATGTGCGTTATTTGAATAATGGTTTTAAATTTATAGATAATAAGTTTAGATTATCTATACCTAAACAATTAAAAGGCTATCTGCAAGAAAAGTATTCTATTGATGATAAATATATTTGGTTAGAAATACCGAAATTTCTGCCCATTAATAAAGATACTAAGGTTAAGCAGATGGAGTTTAAACCACTTAAAGATAACACTTATAAAGTTAGTATTATAGTTGATATTCCTAACGTTGAGCCAATTAAAGATAATGGTAACTATCTAAGTATAGACTTGGGTATTTCTAATCTAATGACTTGTTATGATAATTGTAATGAAAACTCTTTTATTATATCAGGAAAACAATGGTTATCAATCAACAGGTATTTTGATAAAACTATATCACATTATCAAAGTATAGCCAATGCTCAACAAAATAGAAATAATAAAAAACCTGCTAGTACTAAGCGAATTAAAAATCTTTATCGTAAACGTAGAAGAAAGCTAGATCATTTACTTCATGCTGCGACTAAGACTATTGTAGATTATTGTATAGAAAACAATATTTCTAAGGTAATTGTAGGGGATTTAAAGAATGTTCGTAAAGATACTAACTTTGGTAAAAAGACCAATCAAAAAATTCATAAACTACCTTTCGCTAAAATATATAAACTCTTAAAATATAAACTTGCTAAAAGTGGTATCTCTATTACTAAACAAAAAGAACATTATACAAGCCAATGCAGTCCTCATTCTAAAAAGGTTACTAAAAAATATGCTAAAAGATCAAATCGTAAATATCGTGGTTTATATGTAGATGAAGATTATAATTCTACTTATAATGCTGATAGCGTAGGAGCTTTTAATATAATGCGTAAACATCTTAAAAGAAAGTTACCAATAGGTAATTTATCTAATCCTTCAACTTATAAATGGATAGATAATAAATTTAAAATAGCTTAATTCAAAAGTATCTCTGAGTCTGTAATTATTACAGATAGGAGTAGTGGTGTTGATCATTGATGTATTTGTGCTTATGCAGAATATATCTGCCAGTTGGGTAACTTAATCTAGATTATACGAACTATTTGTATAATTGTCTTAACGATTTTGTGACCAACGAAGCTCCCTGATTCATCTGGGAGTAGTTCACGGGTTAATTATAATTTTATATTTACAATATGTAGTGAAATATGAGATAATATTACTATAAGTTGAGTAATGTAGTCTTTAAGTTAAATGATTTAGCTGGTAGCAAAATTAATTAAGGAGGGAAAATATGTTTGGATTAGGGCCAACAGAGTTGATCTTGATTTTAGTGATTGCTTTGGTGATTTTTGGGCCAAGCAAGTTGCCGGAGATTGGAGAGGCTTTAGGGAAAGGAATCAGTGAATTTAAATCTGCAGCTAGAGGGATTGAAGAGGATATCAATCTTGATGAAGCTGACAATAAAGACTCTAAAGAATAATTAAAAAACCTTAGTATCTTGCATAAGATACTAAGGTTTTAGCTTTATTAGAAGAGGATTTTTAATCTTAATCCAGAAGATTTATATAAGCAATCAGCAACTGGAAAAGAAATAGATGGAGGAATTATTATGTTTACTTTAAAGCAAGTAAGGTATAAGGACATATTACAGATTGAGAGTTTAAAATTACCAGCTAAGCAGGTTTCATGTATTGTTGGCCCGAGTGGGGCTGGAAAATCGACATTACTTAAATTATTAAATAATTTAAACAGTGCTGACAGTGGTCAAGTATTTTATCAAGGACGAGATGTTGAAGAGATTGATCCGATTCAGTTACGAAGAGAGGTGTTGATGTTATCACAAAAGCCAGTTGTTTATCCTGAGACACTTCAGGATAATTTAGAGGTTGGCTTTGAGCTAATTGAACAATCTGTACCTCAGTTAAAACAGTTAAGTTCGATATTAGAAATAGTTAAATTGGATAAAGAGTTAGCAGCTGAAGTAAAGAATTTATCAGGAGGTGAAAAACAGCGGTTATCGTTGGCCCGGATTTTATTATTAGATCCTGAAGTTTTATTATTAGATGAGCCTTCTGCTTCCTTAGATCAACAGACAGAACAAGAAGTAATAGAAAATTTAGTAAAATATGTGAAACAGGAAGGAAAGACATTGGTTATGATTACTCATTCTAAAAGTATAGCTCAAGAGTATGGAGATAAAGTTATTACTATTAAAAATGGTAAAGTGGCTAAGGAGGAATAATTGTGGAAGGGATTATTGACTTGCAGATTTGGCAGTTAGTAGCTGCTTACATATTTGTTCTGATTTTATTAGTTATAGTTAGAATTAGGAAGATAGATAGGGAGCAAGAGATTATTTTAGCAACAGTGCGGATGACAATTCAACTGGTTTTAGTTGGATATGTATTGACCTATATTTTTGAGCAGGATAATTACTTATTTACCATCTTAGTAATCTTGGTGATGGAGATTTTTGCAGTTAATAATATTTATCAAAGGGTTAAACAACGAATTAGCTTGAAGTTAAAAAAGATTATAGCTCTTTCTATGTTTGTTGGGACAATAATCAGTATGTTTTATTTTTTATTGATAGTTATTGGTTTGGATCCGTGGTATGAGCCAAGATACTTCATTCCGATCTCTGGAATGTTGGTTGGTAATTCGATGACGGGAGTTTCTCTAGGAGTAGAAAGATTAATTACAGGAATCAAGGATAATCGAGAGCAGATTGAAGCAACATTAATGATGGGAGTGACTCCTAAAAGAGCAACTAAAGAGATTGTTAATGAAGCTTTTACTGCCGCTCTATTACCAACAATTAATTCAATGATGGGGATGGGGATTGTATTCTTACCAGGGATGATGACCGGTCAGATCTTATCTGGTGTTTCTCCTGTAACAGCGATTGCTTATCAGATTGCGATTATGTTAGGGATTTTAGGTAGTGTTTCTTTAACGGTGATTTTGCTGGTGCAGTTAGGTTATCGGACATTCTTTAACCAACGGGCTCAATTGGTTATAGAATAAGTAATAGTGTGAGTGTCAGTGGCTGTGTGAGTGAAAAAGCATAAACTCCAATCCTTTTAGTTCAAAACCTTTTAAAGTTCTTGATTTTAACTGACACTCATTACTCACACTGACACTTAATTAGAATAAAATTTGAGGTGATTAGTATGTCAACAGAAAATTATGAAATTGCAATTGTCGGTGCTGGCCCGGCTGGAATGTCGGCAGCAATCAATGCTAAAGCTCGAGATAAAGATGTTGTTATTTTTGAAAGTAGTCAATTAGCTAAAAAGATCGAATGGGCTCCCCATGTGGATAATTATCTCGGTTTCAGTCAAGTCAGCGGAGAAGAGTTAGCAGAGCAATTTATCTCTCATATTAAAGATTTAGAGATTCCAATTATCAAAGAAAAGGTTGTTCAGGCATTTCCGATGGGTGATCAGCTGATGCTGACAACTAATGGAGAAAGTTATCAGGTCAAGAAGTTGATTTTGGCGATAGGGGTTGTTCAGGAAGCCAAGATTGAAGGAGAGGCTGATTATGTAGGACAAGGGGTCAGTTATTGTGCAACATGTGATGGAAGGTTATATAAGGATAAAGAAGTATTGGTGATCAGTGATAGTGCTCATCATGAAGATGAAGCAAACTTTTTAGCAGATATCTGTGAAACTGTTTATTATATTCCCCAGTATAAGGAGATTAAGAATTTAGATGATAGAATTAAGGTAGTTAGAGAGGAAGTCAAAGAGATAACTGGAGAAGACCTTGCTAATAAGGTCCAGACAGATCGGCAAGAATATGAGGTTGATGGAATATTTATTTTAAGAGAGACTGTACCTCCTACAGAAATAGTACCAGGATTAGAGCTAGATGGAAAGTACATCAAGGTAGATCAGGAATTTAAGACTAATGTCGAAGGAGTCTATGCAGCGGGAGATTGTATAGGACGACCATTACAGATATCTAAAGCAACCGGGGAAGGGCAAGTAGCTGCTTTGAAAGCAATTGAGGAACTTGATCAGGAGTGAATTACAATTATGTGGCACAAAAGTGCCACATAATTGAGTTGACAGTTTACGGTGGATATGGTTTGTATGGGTTTCACGAAGGGTCTTGATAAAGACCCGTAGGTACAGTTTACAGTGGATAGAAAAAATCTAAAAGGCTTAAAATCCATAAAAAGCTTTAGAGTGGTTTTGGATTTAAGGTTTTAACTGTCAACCGTCAACTGTTCACTGTCAACTGATATTTAGTGGCAAAGTGCCACTAAATATCCAATTTTTTGATGAATAAAATTCCGGCTAATTGAAGATAATGATAGCAAAAGGGCATAAAAGTTGGTGATATTATGTTCTGCAAATTAGCCGTAGTCGGTTTGGGAGATGTAAGAAAAAAGGATAAAGGTGTTACTATTCATCTGGTGGAGAAGTTAAAGAATACTTTTTCTGAGAAATTAGATGTATTGTTTATTAATGCTGGAGAGACTGGTGAAGATCTATTTGAGATTTTACAGACGATTAAAGCAGAAAAAATTTTAGTTTTAGATACGATGCGAGAACTAGTTAAACCAGGTGAGTTAGATTATTTGAAGATTAAACCTAAAGATCCTACTAATTTAAAAGAGTTGTTGATGTTGACTATTGGAATTGATAATGATGGATGGGGAAGTGAGTTATCTGAAATTATCAGTGCTAAGTTTTATGACATACTTGACAAGATTTCGAATGTTATTTTTAAATTACTAGGATAGGTTTAGGCCAAGTTTGAGTTGGGATATTAAAGTTCAGTTCAAGCTTGGTCTTATTTTTGTCAAGTTGACATTAGTTTGTTGATAAGATATAATTAATGTGAAAATAATCATTAGTTAGTAGGTGAAAATATGGAAAAGAAGAGGCAGGAGTTAAAGAATATTTTGGCTACAAATAATTATAAATTAACTGCTCAACGAGATTTGATTTTGCAGATTTTAACGGATAATGAAGGGGAGCATTTAAGTGCTGAAGAGATTTATAATATTGTTAAGCAACAAGATAATGGAATTGGTTTAGCAACAGTTTATCGAACTTTGGAGTTGTTTGGTGAGTTAGGTATTGTTCAGCAGTTGAATTTTGATGATAATTGTCGGCGTTATGAGTTGGAAGGAAATAATGATGAGCATCATCACCATTTAATCTGTATTGATTGTGGAACAGTAATTGAATTTAATGATCAAATTTTAGAAGATTTTGAGGCTGATTTAGAGAAAGGGTATAATTTTTCAGTAACAGAACATAGTATTAAATTTTATGGCTATTGTGAAGATTGTTAATTAGCAGCAGTCATTTTTTAAGGTGTTATTTGAGAATGAATATCAATTCCTGAGTAATTATTTTTTTGTACTTAAATAAATTTAAACTTAATAAAATTGTATTATATGTGGCTGATTAAAATCATTATTTTCATCCTTCAGGATGAAAATAATGATTTTTGTTTAGTTGGTCATTAAAGGTTTAAATTTATTTAGTTTAAGGGAGTGAGGATTATGTTTCAATTCTCAAAGAAATTATTATTGATATTGATTCTGTTGAGCTTGATATTATCTATTGGGATAGATAATATTACTCATGCTAGAGATATTGAAGAGCAGTTTGAGGAGTACTATCGAGGTAAAGTTTTATCTGTTCAAGAGTTTGTACATGATGAGTATTCTAGGATGATTCAACAAAAGGCGGAGGTAGTGATAACGACTGGCCCACATCGTGGAGAAAGAATAACTGTTACTAATAATTATGAAAAAGGAAGTACATATTTAAGTCTTTATTTAGAAGAAAAACAAGATGTGATCTTGGTTTCAAGGGATACAAATGGGCGAGTTGATCAGATTCAGTTACATGATGTTGCTCGGGATCGAGGGTTATTTTATTTAACTGCTATATTTTTGTTATTATTGCTGTTAGTTGGAGGAAAGGCTGGTTTGAAGACGATTATAACCTTAGCCTTTGCTGGAGTGATTATTGCTAGGTTTATGTTACCATTATTATTAAGAGGTTATGATCCTATCTTTATAACTTCTATTTCTGCAATTATAATTATCATCCCTAGTTTATTGATTATTGGGGGATTTAATGAAAAGTCTGTAGCAGCAATTATAGGTACGGCTACTGGGGTGGCAATAGCTGGTATTTTGACTTTGTGGGTGGGAGAAGTATCACATTTGACCGGTTTTAATAGTGAAGAGGCTATGATGTTATTTAATTTGGAGCAGGATATAAATATTAGAGGGTTGTTATTTGCAGGAATAATAGTTGGTTCTTTAGGGGCGGTTACAGATGTTAGTATGTCTGTGGCATCAGCTATTTCTGAAATCAGTAATAGTAACCCTTCCTTGAGGGTTCATAGCTTAATGATTGGGGGATTGAATGTAGGGCGTGATATTATGGGAACTATGGCCAATACATTATTACTAGCTTATGTAGGTAGTGCAATACCTTTATTATTATTGTTATTGGGTGTAGAGATGCATTGGATGAGAATTATTAATATGGATATTATAGCTACAGAATTTGTACGAGGGATTACAGGTAGTATTGGTTTGATAATCTCGATTCCTGTTACGGCTTTTATAGCAGCTATATTAAGTGCAAGAAAAAGCTAGAATTAAAATATGAATGATAGTAGTAGATAGTCACTACTATTTTTTCTTTGAGCAAGGACTTTTGGTGGTTTGTATTGAAGTATTTCATATTAAAGATTAAAAGTTTTGAAGGAGGAGTTAGCTTGATATGATTGATTTATCTAATGCTCTAAAACGGGGGTTTAAAAAGGCTTTTATTACTTATCTTGATTTAATAAAAGTAATTGTTCCAGTTTATGTCTTAGTAACTTTTTTTAGACATTTTGGTATAATTGATTATTTAGCTGGGATTTTTAGTCCGATGATGCAGCTGTTTGGATTATCAGGAGAGGCTGTGGTTGTGTTATTGACCGGATACTTTTTAAATCTATATGCAGCTATAGGAGCAATTTCAGGTTTGCAGTTAGGAATTAGAGAGATTACAATTTTGGGTACTATGTTAGGGTTGGCCCATAGTTTAATTATAGAAGGGGCTGTAATGAAGAAGATGCGGGTTAATGTTTTAACTTTAATTATACTAAGAATAGTAGCCTCTTTAGCAGTAGGAATTATTTTAAACTTAATACTATAAGTCACTATAGGAGGATTAGTATGGATTGGTCAGCGATGTTTAGGGATATGTTAGTAGGTAATTTAGATATGTTAACGGATATTGCTAAGATTATTTTTCCGTTATTAATTGGAATTGAACTAGCAGATGAATTAGGAATTTTAGATAAGGTTTCACAATTATTCACTCCTGTTTTAAAGTACTTTAATTTGCCATCAGAAGCTGGTTTACCTTTAATTGTTTCTCAAATTTTTGGGATTACATATGGAGCGGGAGTAATCATTAGAATTGTAGATGAGGATAAACTTTCAACAGAAGAATTGATGAGTTTGGGTATATTTTTAGCAATCTGTCATGCAGTTATAGAAGATACATTATTATTTATTGCTATTGGTGGTAGGGGAGTAATTATGTTGGGAACAAGGATTCTTTTAGCTATTTCCTTAACATATATATATAGTAATTATTTGGTTAGTGATAATATAAAAGCAAACTCTGGATTAAGTCAAACTGCTGTCAAGGAAGGTGTGAGGAGTTATGATTAATAGTTCTACTAAATTAGTAGGTTTGTTAGGGGATCCAGTTGAACATTCCAAATCGCCATTAATGCATAATGCTGTTTTGGAGAAATTAGGTTTAAATTATCGTTACTTAGCTTTTCAGGTTAAGTCTGAAGAGGTTAAAGAAGCATTAGAGGGGATTAGAGCTTTAGGAATCAAGGGAGTTAATGTTACTATTCCTCATAAGGAAGCAGTTATAAATAACTTAGATGATCTGTCTAAGGAAGCTGAATTAATTGGGGCAGTTAATACGATTGAAAATAAAGAGGGAAGATTGATCGGACACAATACAGATGGACAAGGGTTTGTTAGGGCTTTAGCTGAAGAAGTAGGATTTAGTGCTCAAGGCAAGAAAATCTTAATCATCGGTGCAGGTGGTGCTGCTAAGGCTGTTGCTTTTCAGTTGGGTTTAGAGGGGGCGGATGAATTATATGTAGCTAACCGTACTTTTGAAACTGCAGCTAATTTAGCAAGCAATCTTGAAGAAAAATTGAATTTATCTAAGGTAGAAGCATTAAGGTTAGAAGAGGAATACTTGAAGAATAATTTACCTAAGCTTGATTTAATTGTTGATACTACTCCAATTGGAATGTATCCTCAAATTGATGTAGAACCGGTTATAGGAGATGAATTAATAGAAAAAGCTTCTTTGGTAACTGATCTGGTATATAATCCTGTGGAGACTGTATTACTAAAAAGGGCTAAAAAGTTGGGAGTAAAGACTGTTAGTGGTTTAGGGATGCTTATTTATCAAGGAGCAATTGCATTTGAAATTTGGACTGGCCAAGAAGCAGACGTTGAAACTATGAAGGATGCTATTTTATCTCAATTGGAAATTAGAAATTAATTTGTTTAATTAAAGGAGGAGTTTAAAAATGGTTTCAGAGGTGGAGCATCATGAAATAAATATAGGGATTATCGGAGCTGGAGAGGTTGGAGCTGAGTTATTAAGGATCTTTATAGATCTCGATTTTATAAATGTTAAGCAGATTGCAGATATAGATTTGACTGCTCCAGGGATAGAGTTGGCCCAAGAAGTAGGAGTTAATCATACTACGGAGATGATGGATATAATCAATGATCGACAGATTGATTTGATTGTTGAGGTGACTAATTCTGATCAGGTATTGGCTAAAGTAAAAGAGAATATGAGAGATGAGCAGGAGTTGATCAGTGGGGAAAGTTCTTATTTACTCTATTATATTATTGAGATGTATAAAAGAAATCAACATAGTTTATTAGAATCTGTAACTACTCAATTAACAGGAATTTATAATTCTATAGACGATAATTCTTTAGATATTAGCAATTCTATAAACCAAGTAGAGCAGGTAACTAAGAATCTAAATATTTTGGCTATCAATGCTTCAATTGAGGCTGCTAGAGCTGGTAAGGAAGGAAGGGGCTTTTCAGTTGTAGCAAATGAGGTCAAGGAGTTAGCTGAAGAATCACAAGGTTTAGTACAAAACATTGAGGAGATTAACCAAAATATTATTAAATTAAACCAAGAGATTAATCAAGCAGTAAGTAATCTTGAAGGTAAAATGTCAAAAGATATTTAATATTTACTTAATTGGTAGATATACCAATGGCTCAAAACAAGGAAATTGTAGATTTTTATAGAATGATTATTAACTAAAGGAGGGGATTAATATGTGTACAACAGATATCTTTGATTTTTTGCAGCAAAGAAGAAGTATTAGAAAATATAAAGACAAAGAAGTGGAACCAGAGAAGATTGAACGATTATTGGAGGCAGGAGTGTTGGCCCCTAGTGCAGGTAATTCTCAGCCATGGAGATTTAAGGTAATTGAGAATCAAGAGATTATAGAGCAATTAATAGAAGAGACTATGTCTGCTTATAATGCTACTTGGATGTCTAAAGGAACTCCTAAATTGATTGCAGTCTGTGGAAATCACACTAAAATAGTTGATAAGTATGGAGAACGAGGGAAGGATTTATATATAATTCAGGATACTGCAGCAGCAATTCAAAATATATTATTAACGGCACCAACTTTAGGGTTAGGAACTTGCTGGATTGGGGCTTTTAATGAGAAGAAAGCGGAAGAGATTTTAAATCTTAACTCTCCTCTTAGAATCTATTCTTTTATTACTGTAGGCTATCCAAAAGAAAAATTAGGGCCAAGGACTTCCCGAAAGGATTTATCTGAAGTAGTAAGTTATATTAAATAACTACCTAGCTTAAGTTTAAGGTTGAGGTTAAGTCAACAGCTAAGAAGATAATTAAGTAATGAATAATACTTGTAGAGGCCAACTTAAAAAGTTGGCCTCTATTTTTTATTTAGGAAATTATGGGAGTGTGGATAACTTTTTAGTTTTACGGTTTTTAAATGGGTTACTTAGACTCAAACTTAGACTTAAACTGAGTTGCCGGAGGCAACTTTTTTATTTAGAATTCAAAGAGGTAAGATAAAAAAGAATAGAATTAAATTAATCGGTTTAAACTAGCAATAGGTGTTTAGAAAAATGAAAATTTTAAGCTTTGTACCTGGTCGAATTAGATTAAAAATAGCTGAATTGTATAAAGATGATCAATCAGCAGAGATTATGGAAATATATTTGCGAGGGCTGACTGGTATTAAGAAGGTAAGGGCCAACCCAGTAATTGCTACTTTAGTGGTTGAGTATGAGCGAAAGAAGTTAACTAGGGAAGACGTAGTAGGAGCGATTAAAGATTTTGAGGTTGATGATTATTTAAGTTACTTACATGAATATTATACAGATTATTATCAGGCCCAGAGGAACTTTCTTGCTGCTCGAGATAAGACTTTTTTATTTGCTGGAATCTTTTTGTTCTACAAGATTAAAGGTTTGTTATGGGGGAAATCTATTTTAAACAAGAATTTAACCTTTTTAATAGGTGCTGCAATTGTGAGCCTAGTCAGTAGTTATCCAACTTTAAATAAAATTTATCAAAGAATGAATCAGTCTATTACAGAGTTTGCTGATGACTTACTTATCTGGTCAGGGATTTTGTTGACCTTGTTAAGGGAGAGTACAGGATTAGTCTTTTTATTTTTAAAATCGATTACCTCTTTGATTGGAGAATATTCTAATTTACAGTTACAACAGGTCTTATTAAGAAGTGATCGAAATCGTTTGGAATTAGTCTGGTATAACCATAAGCAACAAGAATACTTATTACCATTAAAAGAAGTAGAAAGTGGTGATCTTCTTTCATTTTATGAAGAAGAAATGATCTTGGTTACAGGCACTATTAAGGAAGGAACTGCTATTGTAAGCCTTAGTTATCGAACTGGGCAACCAGAAGTAAAAGAGCTAAAGGAAGGGGCCAAAGTTGCTCAGGGGATGCTTCTTTTAGCTGGAGAAATAAAGGTGGAAGTTGATCAAGTTTCAATTGAGCGAGAAGTTAAGTCAGAGCAAGTAAAGATGCAGTTGCGAGAAGAGGTTGACACTTATCAACAGCAATCCTTGTATACTGTTTTTAGTTTAGCAATCTGTAGCTATCTAATCACAGGAGCTTTGGTTGGCCCGTTGAGTGTGTTATTAATAATGTCTCCTAGTGCAACCGAGGTCGCTTTAAATGCTGGGTTAGCTAAGTATGCCAAGTTATTATTAAAGAATAATATTATGTTAAAAGATGTTAATAAAGTTGAAAAGATCATAACGGTTGATAATATTGTATTCGATAAGACTGGAACATTGACCTCAGGAAGATTAGAAGTAGTAGAGATGGAATTGAGTGATGATGCTTATTGTTACGAAGATTTAAAGTTGGTCTGTCAACAAAGGTTTGATTTGGTTGAACAGGATCGGATTACTTCAATGACACCTGCTAAGAATGCTGAATTATTGTTGGTCAAGGAATTAAAATTTGTAGGTCAATATTTGATAGTTGATATAGGTACTGCTGATAAACTAATAGGTAAGGTAAGATTAAGAGAGCAGTTGTGTTCTGGAAGTAAGGAAGTTATTGCTCAGTTGAAGAGAAGAGGAATGAAAGTAGAATTATTAAGTGGAGATAGGATAGCAAATGTAGAGCATATTGCTCATCAATTAGAGATAGAAGAATATCATGGAGAGCTGACAGCTCAAGATAAAATGGATCAGATTATTAACAAAAATAGAAATACTATTATGCTAGGGGATGGAATAAATGATTTAGCTGCTATGGAGAGATCTGATTTGGGTCTGACATTTAATCAATCTGAATGTAAGGAAGTAGTAGCTTCAGCAGATTGTATTTTGTTAGATAAAGATTTGAACTTGCTTTCTAAATTATTAGTTTTATCAGAAGAAAGTTACCGTCAGATAAGATTCAATATAGTTGTGGGCCAAGGGTTTAGCCTATTGCTTGGTTCAATTGCTCTCTTTGGTGCTATCAACCCATTTTTAGCTAAGAGTTTAAGTACCTTAAACTCAATTCTAGCTATTTTAAATAGTGCAAGAATTTTGCAGATTGATCCTAAATCTATTGTAGATGACAAAAGTGAAGGAGTTGATCTTGATCAAGAAAATATTCAACTTATTGAGCGGTAAAGGTATCTTATTTTCGGTAGGTTTAAGTTTAGCAGGATACTTATTAGGGCCTTTATTAAAGGAGATGTTAGAGAATGATCAAGTTACTAAAGAAGATTTTACTGAGTTGACTGCTCAAGAAAGAGAGTTATTTTTAAAGGATAAAGACAGTTTAAAATAAAAAGCACTCCTGCAATTGCAGGAGTACTTTTTTTTGAGAGAGGTAAGTTTTAATTAGCAAGTAGTTGTAGGTTGAGTTATATCTTGTCGCGGAGTAGAGTGAATTAAATTGATTAAGCCAGAGATAGATAGAATAATAATCCAATCAATCAACTGTAAAGGTACAGTACCGAAAAGTTGCATTAATGGTGAAAAATAAATGCTGATCAGCAACAGTAAACAAGAGGTTGTAACTGCTGGGACTATATACTTATTGGCTTTAATCGGTTTATTCCTACATTGAAAAACATGGATCATTTGATTAATTACTAAGTTAGCATAAGCAAGGGTGCTAGCTTTGGTCAGATTGCCGGTAGTAAAGTAGTTAGTTAGATATAAGCCCGCTGTACTAGTTCCCAATAAGAAGCCTTTAAATAGTATCTCTGATAAGAGATTCTGATCAAGAATACTCTGTTGTCCATCTCTTGGTGGCTGTTTCATATTATTTTGATCTGCTGGTTCAATCCCTAATGATAAGGCGGGGAAGCCTTCGGTAATAAAGTTGATCAGTAACAATTGACTAGCAATTAAAGGTGGTGGCAAACCTAAAAGTGCAGCAGTGAAAATAGCAATCGCTTCGCCAATATTTCCAGCTAAAACATATTTTAAGAACCTTTTAATATTACTGCTGATACTTCTGCCCTCTTTAATGGCATCTACAATTGTAGTGAAATTGTCATCAGTTAAGACAATAGCTGATGATTCTTGGGCTATATCAGTTCCAGTTTGGCCCATAGCAATACCGATATCTGCTTCTTTGATGGCCGGAGCATCATTGACCCCATCACCTGTCATAGTAACTACATGACCTTTCTTCTTTAAGGTCTTAACAATTCGTAGCTTCTGTTGAGGTGATGTCCGGGCAAAGATTGAAATCTTATCAATTCTGTCAGCTAATTGTTGATCAGAGAGATTGTCTAATTGTTGGCCCGTCAAGATCTGATTTTTTTTGGTTGATTCTAATAAATTAAGTTTTTTACCAATAGCTTTTGCTGTTCGTTTATGATCTCCAGTAATCATTATTACTTTAATTCCTGCTTGATGGCATTGCTTAATTGCATCCTTAACTTTAGGACGAGGAGGATCGATCATACCTGTTAAGCCTACAAAAACCAGATTTTCCTCAATTATATGATCAGTAGTTGGTTTATAATCTAATTTTTTGTAAGCAAAGCCCATTACCCTCAGCGCTTTATTACCCATTTCTTGTACTTGCTCAGTTATCTTTTTCCTATCTTTTGTAGTTAATTTTCTGACTTGCTCTCCATCAAAAATTTTGGAGCATTTGGCAAGGATGACATCTGGTGCCCCTTTAACATTGATTGAATAGTTATTAGAGTCATCTTGGCAAATAACTGTCATTTTTTTTGCTTCTGAATCAAAAGCAATCTCTTCTTCGCGGGTATAACAATCTAAATCTGCAATCTCTAAATCTGCTTTTTGAGCTAATACCCGCAGAGCGCCTTCAGTAGGGTCACCAATAATCTTTAAAGAGTCATCATTCTTTTCATATGATGTGTTATTACATAATGAACCTATGGTTAATAGTTGTTTTAAATCTTGTTGGTGTTGAGGGTTGATAGTTTCTTGATTACAATAAAATTCCCCTGTAGTAGAATAGCCTCTACCTGTAATTTTATACTTATGATTGATAGTTTGGACTTCTGTTACAGTCATCTGTCCTGTAGTTAAAGTTCCTGTTTTGTCTGTACAAATAATATCGGTACAGCTTAGATTTTCAGTGGCAGATAGTTGTTTTACGATAGCTCCTTTTTCTGCTATTTTTTTAACTCCAAAAGCCAAAGAGATAGTCAAGACTGTGGCCAATCCTTCTGGAATAGCCCCAATAGCTAAACCTAGTCCTGTCTTGATCATCTGGATTAATGGTTGACCAGTTAAGAGACCGGTAATTACAATTCCACTACAAATAGCTAAACAAGAGCAAGTAATATTTTTAGCCAATTGCTCCAAATCTCTTTCTAAAGGAGTAGATTGTTGCTCAGATGTATTAACCTTTTGAGAGATATAACCCATCTGGGTATGGTTACCTGTAGCTACTACAATAGCTTTTGCCCTTCCTTTAACAATACTTGTACCCATAAAGGCCATATTCTTTCTGTCTGCTAATGGCCTAGTGGATGTATAGTCAATCTTATGGGTTTTAGAGATAGCTTCTGATTCTCCGGTTAAGGTTGATTCATTGATTTTTAAATTAGAGCTATCAATCAATCGAGCATCAGCGGGGACGATATCTCCTGTTTCCAAAGAGATAATATCACCTGGGACTAATCTTTTAGAATCGATACTTCTTGTTTTATTATTTCTAGTTACTTTAGTTTCTGTTTCAGAATATTTCTGTAAAGAAGCTAATGATTTATTGGCTTTAAATTCTTGCCATGACCCTAATAATGCTTCTAAAATTGTAATAGCTAAGATGATTAAAGCATCACCAAATTGGCCTAATAGAAAAGAAGTAAGGCTGGCTCCTAATAGTAATTTGATGATAAAATCTTTAAATTGGTCTAAGAATAGTCGCCAAAAGCCCTTTTTTTTCTGTTGGTTGAATTGGTTTGGCCCTAGATTTTCAATTATTTGTTGGGCTTGTTCTGGTTTTAATCCTTGCTCAGGATCACTATTTAAAGTTTTGATGATTTGTTGTAGGGTTAGTTTATACCATTCTTTCTGTTTAGGTATTTCACTAGAAGTTTTAGTTGTCTCAACTGAATCTTGTTCTAAGGTAGGAGCGACATGATTAATTACTTTTCTTTCTTTTAAATTTTTATATTTTATTAGTAGATAACTCAATTTTTTAATAATTGCTTTGGCTGAAACTTGATTAGGCTGATAATAGATTAGGATAGAGTGGCTATAGATGTTAGTTGTTATTCGATTAATACCACTAAGCTTAAGCAATAATTGCTTGATTTTTTGGGCTAAAGAGTTATTTTGTTTAATTTCCTTGCATTTAAAGCGGATTCGACCTGGTAGATAAGAAACAATATTTGGTTGGTAAACAACTGAGTTTTCTTCATTAATAATGTAGTCACTCCTTTCCCTACTTTCTTATCAAGTAGTATTACCTAGATTGGTATTTGAATACACAGAAATAGAGTTAGAAGCAGGAAAATCATAAGTAATATTTTCCTGGAAGCCATGATTGAATATTTTATTTTTTTTAGTTTATACTATCAAATAGTATAGAATGGTTAAGTTTAAGCCTGAGTAAATTAGAATTAAGTTTAAGTTTAAGTCTAAGTCTAAGTAAGAGCTAAACCCTTATGTTTTTAGTGGTTGACTTAACCTCAGACTCAGCCTTAAACTTAAGCTATATATCAATATAGATCAACTTTCAGTTGTTATTCTATTAAGAGCAAAAGTTAATTTAAAAGGTTTTAACTATCCACTATCAATTATCAACTATACACTATAAGAGTTGTGAGGGAGGATTATAAATGAAAGAAAAGATAACTGGTGATTTAAATCAAACAATTAGATTGGTTAAAGAAAACTTATTAACTAGTTTTAAATATATCAAAGAGAATCCCGAAGAAAGAAAAGAGGTTATCAATATTTGGAGAGAATATATCAAAAAACTGTGGTCTGAAACTACTAATTTGAGCGAAAAGTATCAGGAAAAAGGAATTGTTAAAGCAATAACCAAAGTGTTTATGTTTGGACGTTAAAAGACTTTAAATCTTTTGAGTTTGCCAGTTTGAATTTAATTATAAATTGTGAATCGAAACGGGGGGGGTTAAATGATTCCTTTAGGTATAGTATATGGAGTTGCTACTTTTTGTGGACTGAAGAAACTAAAAAAGCCAATTAGAAAAGCTGCGGTATCGACTACTAGTCAAGTATTTAGTGCTGCAGATTTGACTAAGGAAGCGGCATATAATTTCAAAGAAGAGGTTGAAGATATTATAGCAGAAGCTCAATATGAGAATATGAAGGGCAACCAGGACTTCTTTGCAGAAGATCTTGACTTAGAAGATGATTTTATGGAACAGGAGTTTAATGATCAGCTAGAATAGGGTAGCTAAGTTAAGAGGGGAGGCAGAAGATGAAGTTTTTAAAGCCATTTGGGACTCAAAACTTTGTGTTAGGTATTGGAATAGCTGCTGCAACTTATTTATTAGGGCCAACTTTAAAGAAAAATGCCAGAAATGTAGCAGTTAAAGGGATGCAGGGAGCATTATCAGCTGGCGGTATGGCTTCGCAAGTGATGGATGATGGAAAAGAGAAGATGTCTGGTTTAGTTGAAAATATGTCAGGTAGACGAGCAGATCAAGAGATGGCTATGATTTATAATGAGTTGAAAGAAGAAAGAGAGCAGATTAAAGAGTTGGTTAGTATTGTAAAAGACCTGCAACAGGAAGTAGCTGATATAAAGAATGAAACAGAATAATTCGAGATCAGTAACCCTGCATCCTAGTTTAGATGCAGGGTTTAGTATTGGGGTCAATAAAAGCAAATTATTATGTATAATATTCCAAAATATAGATAAAATACTAGTAAATTAGTTAGAAGCTAGGTGGGATAGAATGATGGAACAATCTGAACTTGGCAGGCATTATGAAGTTGAAAATGAAATTATTGAAGACTTGGACAAGTTAGAATTAAAAGAAGAGTACTTTAATATTAACAAAGATGAATTAGCTTTAGCATCAATGATAGAAATAGTTGATCTGATCATTAATCAAGCAGTTAAAGCTAAGGTGAGTGATATTCATTTTGAAGTGGTAGGAGAGAAATTGAGGGTTAGATATCGAATTGATGGTTTATTACAAGAGGTGTTGACTTTACCGCAGAAGCTTCAGCCTGCTTTGGTATCAAGAATTAAGATTATGGCTGATTTAGATATTGCTATCAAGAGGGTACCTCAAGATGGCAGAAAGAAGTGGAGTTATAAAGAACGGCAGATTGATTTGAGAATTGCTATTTTACCGACTGTAGCTGGGGAAAAAGTAGTAATCAGAATTCTAGATAAGCAAAATTTGTTGTTTGACTTGGAGGAGTTGGGTTTTAGTTGCCAAATAATTCCCAAGCTTAAAAGGATGATTAATCAATCACATGGGATGATCTTAGTTTCCGGGCCAACAGGCAGCGGTAAGACGACGACTTTATATTCAATTATCAATCAGTTAAACTCTACTACCAGTAATATCATTACTATTGAAGATCCAGTTGAATATCGGTTGTTAGGGATCAATCAAGTTCAGATTAACTCTAAAGTTAATCTCGGTTTTGCGACAGGTTTACGGGCAATCTTACGCCAAGATCCTGATATAATTATGGTCGGAGAAATTAGGGATTATGAAACAGCAAAAATAGCTATTCAGTCATCATTAACCGGGCATCTAGTTTTAAGTACTATCCATACTAATGATGCCGTCAGTTCTGTGATTAGGTTGATTGAGATGGGGGTTGAGGATTTCTTAGTTGCTTCTTCAGTAGTAGGAATTATAGCTCAACGATTGGTACGTAAGATTTGTGATAATTGTAAGGAAGAGTATCGATTGCAGGGGGCTGAGAGTGAGCAATTTTATTTTAAGGAGCAACTGGCAGTTGGTGAGACTTTTTATCGGGGGGCAGGTTGCTTAGAGTGTAATTATCTAGGCTATCAGGGACGGACTGTTATTTATGAAGTTCTAAACTTAGATCATAGTTTAAGGGAGTTGATTACTGAAGGGGCTTCTAGTACTCAACTAAAAAGGTTCGTTCTGGAGCAGGGAATGGAGTCTCTAGTTGAGAGTGGAATCAAGAAAGCCAAAGCAGGAATAACAACTTTAGCAGAAGTGAAGCGAGTAACTTCGCGTGTAAAAACTGAAATTAAGGTGTCAAGTTAGATGGAGTTATTTAATTATCGAGTTATCTCAGCAACTGGGGCTAAAAAGAGGGGTAGTATAGAAGCTAAAGATGAAACTGTTGCAGCTAAAAGATTGAAGCAAGAAGGGTATTATATTATTGATCTTGAAGCTGAGCAGAAGAATAAAGTTAACAAGAATATCTTGGCTAGATTATTTACTACAATAACATATCAAGACCTAACTGCTTTCATGCGTCAATTTGCTACGATGATAGATAGTGGCTTGCCTTTGGCAAGCTCTTTAGCACTCTTAACAGAACAGTTTACTAATTCTAATTTAGGTGCAATAATAAATCAGATTAGAGAAGATGTGGAGCAAGGTAAGATGTTATCGACTGCAGTTGGGAGACATTCTAATATCTTTCCCGATTTAGCAATTAATATGATTGCTGCCGGAGAGGAAGGGGACTGCTTAGCTGCTGTAGTAACTGATTTAGCAACTTATTTTGAAAAGCAACTACAGCTTAGAAAGAAGTTACGAGCAATTTTAGCTTATCCACTCTTTATTTTAGCTGTTGCTTGTGGCTTGTTGGTATTTATCTTTTATGTTGTACTACCTTTATTTACAGAAGTATTTGCTACTTATAATTTAGAGTTACCTTTAATAACCCGAAGTTTATTACAGATAACAGAAATTTTGACTGAATACTGGCTGGTCATCTTACTAGGATTGTCTACTTTGGTAAGTAGCACAGTTATTTATTTTAAAAGTAAGCAGGGACGTTTTTTATTAGATCGATTATTATTGAAAGTACCTTTAATTAATAAGTTAATCTTAAAAATCATGGTAACTAGAATTACAAGAACCTTAGGGACTTTATTATTGAATGGAGTTAGTCTGCTCCCAGCGTTAGTGAGTATAGAAAAGATTGTGAATAATAAGGTAGTTGAACGAAAGTTAAAACGAGTTCAACAGACGGTAAAAGAAGGGGGCAGTCTTCGTAATGCTCTAGAAAGTATCGGACTATTGCCAGAGATGGTATTGCAGATGGTCAGTGTTGGAGAGGAGACTGGTCAGCTAGGAGGGGTATTGCTTAAGGTTGCAGATTATTATGAACAGGAGTTAGAGACGGACTTAGAGTTAATTACTTCGTTAGCTGAGCCAGTATTGATCTTAATCTTATCAGTCATTGTTGCTGGGGTTATTACATCGATCTTATTACCTATCTTTAATTTGATTAATTATCTTTAAAGGGGCGAGAAGGATGAAGAAGTTTTTTAATAATGATGAAGGGTTTACATTAATTGAATTGATGATCGTTATTGCAATCATTGGAATTTTTAGTAGTTTAGCACTACCTCAAGTTGCTGGAGTTAAAGGAGAAGCAGAAAAGCAGGTAGCTTTGAATCAGATTACGAATATTGCAGAAGCGGTAGAGATGCATTATTTGGTCGAGGGTGATTATCCAGATAATAAGGATGATTATAATGATTTACATGGTGAAATTGAGGATTATATCAATCTAGCTACATTAGATGATTTAAATATCGAAAATTTTTCCTATTCTTTATTAGATGATACTGAAGGATTTGAAATTTCATTTAAGATTGATGGATTACAATATTATTATCAAAGTGATAAGGGATTAATTGAAGAAAATAATGAAGATTAATCAACAGCAGGGGTTTACCTTAGTAGAACTGTTAGTCGTTTGTGCAATTGTGAGCGGGTTGTTACTCTTAGTTGGCCCTAAGTTCAATAACTATTTAGCTTATCTTGAATTAGAAACTACGATCAATCAATTAGTCAGTGATTTGAAATGGGCTCGCCAACAGGCAGTTATCAATCAAAAAGTGTGGGGAGTCGTCTTTGATCTGACAGAGAATAAATATTTAGTAGTTGAAGGAAAGTTAGAGCCTCAAGTTATAAGAAAGGTTGAGCTTGAGGAGAAAGTAGCGATTAAAGAAGTCACGTTGCCTGAATATAACGAATTTATAACGGAAAATTTTAATGCGGAGCGAGCTGTCTTCTTTAAGAAATTAGGCAATCTAGCGGGACATAATGGAGCAGTTAAACTTGAGTTAGAGGATTATGGGACACGGAAGATAGTCTATTCTTCTAATGCTGGTGAGCTTAATTTAGAATAGGGGTGTAGTGGTGTCTGAGACAGAAGGATTTACTGTACTTGAGTTGCTAATAGTGATTGTAGTCATTGGAGTGTTGTTAATTCCAGTAGCTAATACGGTAGCTAGTACTACAGAAAAGTTGGCTACTACTTCGCTGATTACTGAAGCTGTTGGGTTGGCCCAATTAAAATTAGAAGAAGAGCGAAAGCAAGAATTTGAGGAGTTGAAGACTACTTCTTATCAACCAGTAGATGAGACTGGTGAATACCAGTATACAGTTGAGGTTGAACAGATTGAAGAGGGTTTAAAGCAGGTACTTATTAGAGTTTATTGGCAGGATGAATTAAAAGTAGAGTTAGAGACATTCAATTCGCGGTTGGTTGAAGGCTGATTCTAATGAATAGATTAATTAGTAAACAAGATGGTTATACTGTAGTAGAGATGATGGTGGTAATTTCAATCTTAGGGATTTTAATTGGTGCCTTGATTGGAATCAATAGAACTTTGCTTACAACTTGGCTGAATAGTAACTTACACTCGCAATTGCAACAAGAGTTGAGGGTCAGTATGAACCAGATAGTAAGTAATTTACGGTCGGCTAAGCAGATAATTACTGTTGAACAGCAAAGGATTTCTTTTTATGATCAGCAATTTGCTGAGCAAGAGATTTATTACAAGTCAGAAGTAGGGTTGGCCCATAATGATGATCTAAATTTGATCAGTAATCGAATCAGTGATCTGAAATTTGAATTGGTGGCTGATGATTTATTAGTTATTAAATTAGTAGCCAAGAAAGATAAGTTAGAAAGAGAGTTACAGACAGGGCTAGTGATCAATAGATAGATTGGGTGAAAGCGATGGTTAGAGGAGAGCAAGGATATATCACCATCTTTGTTATAGTTATTTTGGTTGTGATCGGAAGTTTAATCCCTTTATTTGTACAGTTAGTAACTAATGAATTACAGATTACTGCTAATTATCGACAGATGGTTCAGGAAGATTACTGGCAGGAAGGGTTAGAAGTAGTAGCTGCTCATCAAGTAATAGAAGAATTAACAGAGCAGTTGAGCAATCAATTAGTGACTAGAGAAGAGTTGGCGGCAATTTCTGTAGCAGGGACAGAAAAGATTGAGAGTAAACTATATGATGAAGTAGTTAAGATTGATTATGAAATAGTAGAGATTGTAGATCAAGCTGCTCAAGTTAATTTAAATCTACATAGCCAAGAGATGTTAGAATCATTACCAGAGATTGGTGAAATATTGGCAGAAAGGATAATTAATAATCGTGTTTATCAAGATCAAGCAGAGATTTTAAAGCTTACCGGTATCGGCCAGACGACCTATCAAGATATTAAGGATTATATCACAGTCGAGTCAGCTGGTAAGATTAATCTGAATACTGCCTGTCAGACTGTATTGCAGACTTTACCTGAGATTGGTGAAACTTCAGCTGAAGAAATAGTTGATCATCGTCAACAAGAAGGCAGATATACAGAGGTAGAGGAGTTAAAAGAAGTGGTAGGGATTGGTGATGGTACCTATGAGCAAGTAGAGGATCTAATTACGGTTGAAGCAGGTTTATTGCAGGTCGAGATAGAGCTTGAGCAAGCTGAGCAAAAGTATAATCAACGAATAGTTTTAGATTTAGGAGGTTAAGCAAGGTGTGGTCAAGGAGTAATAATAAATTATCGTTAGGATTGGATATTGGGGATGATTCAGTAAAGTTGGCCCAGTTAATAAGGGGTTCTCAAGTCCCTCAGTTACAGGAGTGTATTATCAAAAAGTTACCCGAAGGTGCTATTCAAGAGGGAGTAATTAAGGAAGAAGATGCTTTAGAAGAAGCTTTGGAGTTGCTTGTAACTGAATATGATTTACAAGGGCAAGAGGTTGTGATAGCTATGTCAGGTAGTGATTTATTTGTTAAAAAATTAAGCTTGCCACAAGTTGAGTCAGAAGAATTAACAGAGATAGTTAAGTGGGAAGCTGAAGATCATCTACCACTTTCTCGGGAGGAGATTGTTTTAGATTACCATATAATTGAACAAAAGAAGACGGAGGTTGAACTACTGTTAGTAGCTATTAAGGAAGAGATTGTATTAGATTATGTTAATTTGATAGAACGGGCTGGCTTGCAGGTCAAGGCTGTGGATATTGAGCCGTTAGCTTTACAAAGGATTTTATTTAGCCCAGAGCAAGCAAAGGATGATCTAATTTTGCTCGATTTAGGAAAAAATAAAACTGAATTCATAGTCTTTAAGCAAGGTGAACTTGAATTCAGGCGTATTCTATCTGTAGGGGGGAGAGATTTTTCTGAGGAAGTTAAGGCTAAAAGTGAGCAGAGTATTAATTTAAGAGAAGCAAGAAGAGTTAAACAGAAGCAAAATTTATTTAAGTCAGAATTGATAACTAATAGTTCAATAACTCTGCTTAAGGAAGTAAAACGGGCGATCGATTATTACCAATTAAAATTTGAAGAAAATACTCAACAACGAATTATTTTAACTGGTGGAGGAGCAAAATTAAAAGGATTGAAAGAATTTTTAGAACAGAAATTGCAATTCAAAGTAGAGGTAGGCAAAGAACTAGCAATGATTGATTTTGATCCTGAAAGATTTGCTAGCCATTATTTACGTGATAAGTTTGTCTTAATAGCAGTCAGTTTAGGTTTAGCAATGAGGGGATTAAAAAATGGTTGATTTATTACCGCTGAAGATAAAAAAAGAGAGAAGGTATAACAGGTATAAAAGAGTTAGCTTGCTTGTTTTATCTTGTCTATTAGTTGCAGTATTAGGCTGGGGGCTATATAGCAATTCTTTAGTTGTTGAATATCAAAAGGAGCTGGAGGAAACTAAGGAGGAAAGTGTTGAGCTATCCTTAGTTGAATTAGAAAGGCTAGAGCAGAGACAGCAAGTAATTGCAGAGGTAGGTGCTGAGCAACTGTTAAGTTACGGGCAGATTGTTGCTGATCTTAATTTAATTATACCTGCTTCGATCTGGATTGAAGAATTTGTGATCACTGCAGAAGAAAGGCTTTTAATTACTGCTAAGGCAACTGATGATCAACAACTACTTAAAGTGATTAGTAGATTGAATAAATATCCTTTCTTTGCTCAAGTTGAGTTGTTAGATACTGAAAGGTTAGCAGATGGAACTATTTTATTAGAGCTTGAAGGAGAGGTTAAAGAATGAAGTTATTAGTAGTTAATAAGAAGATCTATTTAATCTTATTAATTGGTTTGCTAATAGCTAATTATGGAATTGCAAGTTATGTTAGGGCCAATTATAGAGAAGTTTCTAGTTTACAACAGCAATTAAAATTAGAAACAGAAAAAATAGCTCGATTTAAAGAAGGTGATTTTGTTGAGCAGGATCATACTCTATTACCGTCTCAGATTAACTTAAGTGAATTTATAACTAAGCTTGAAGAACTGGTAGCTAAGTCTGAAATTAATTTAATTAATTTTACATCAAATGATAAATTAACAAATGAACAGATAGTTAAGCTGCCTTTAGAGGCTTCTTTTGTTGGGGGTTATAGAGATTTAATCGAGTTTGTTGTGAGTTTAGAGCAACAGGAGAGGTTAGTGACTATTGAAGAGTTAAAGTTAAAGGATACAGAGGAAGATAAATTAAGGATGGATTTATTATTAATTATTTATGCTCTGCAATAAAAAAGTGGTGAGTAAGGTGTTAGAGAAATTAACAACCAGATTAATTAAAGAGGTTGAAGAAACTTCTACAAAGAAATTGATAGTTTTAATTGGATTGGTTTTAGTGGCAATAGGACTGTGGATCAATTTACTCTTTTTTTCAGAGGAAGTTGAAGTAGTGACGGAAACAAAGGATAGAAGTAGACCCAAATTAGATGCCCAACTGGATGAGGAAGAGATTAATCATCAACAGGAAGTCGATTTATATCAGTTATATGGGATTGAAAAATTAGAGCGAGAGAGTCCATTTTTGAATCCACTAGAAGCGTCTGAGTCTGAATTTAGTTATCAAAGTGAAGAGAAAATTAAAGAGGAATCTCAAGATGACTCAGGAACTAAGTTAAAGGATGGAAGTGAACTTGAGTTAGAGCTAGAAGTATTAGGAGTTGTAAGTAGAGCAGAAAAAAGTTTAGTCTTATTAGATTTAAATGGAGAAAGTGAGTTGGTTCAAGTCGGTGATCTAATTTCTGATTTTAAGGTTGAAGCTATTTCTGCTGATCAACTTATACTTCAACAGGATAATGAACGGTATAGTTTTGATTTTTAGAATTAATCATTTATTTTTTAGGAAAAGAATGATAAAATTAATTAAAAATTTATTGGATGTAAAAAGGAGGAGTATAAAATTCGTTACTTGACAGCAGGTGAATCACATGGGAAAGCAATTACAGGAATTTTAGAAGGTATTCCAGCAAATTTAGAGGTGACACGGGAAGATATTGATCGTGAATTGGCTAGACGCCAGGGCGGATATGGTCGTGGTGGAAGGATGAAGATAGAAACTGATCAGATTGAGATTTTATCTGGAATTAGAGGTGGAAAGACATTAGGTAGTCCGATTACCTTTCAAATTAAGAATGATGATTGGGAGAATTGGCAGCAGGTGTTGGCCCCATTTGGTAATTCGGGTTATGATCAAGAAGAGGTAACGATTAAGAAAGAAGAAAAGGTCAAGTCAGTTGCTCCTAAGGTGACTAAGCCTCGCCCAGGTCATGCTGATTTGGCAGGTAGCTTAAAGTATAATCAAACTGATATTAGAAATATTTTAGAACGGGCCAGCGCTAGAGAGACGGCGGTTAGAGTAGCAATTGGAGCTGTGGCTAAGAAGTTTTTACAGCAATTTGGAATTGAAATAGTCAGCCATGTCTTACAAATAGGTCAAGCTCAACTTAAAGAGGAAGAGATCAGTTTTTCTGAAATCAAGGATAAGAGTGATCAATCTCCAGTTAGATGTATTGACTCTCAAGCAACAGAGGAGATGATCAAAGAGATTGATATCTGTAAGGAAGAAGGAAATTCTTTAGGGGGAGTCTTTGAAATCAGGGCCAACGCTTTGCCTGTCGGTCTGGGTAGTCATGTCCACTGGGATCGGAAGTTGGATGGGAAGTTGGCCCAAGCATTGATTAGTATTCAAGCTATTAAAGGAGTAGAGGTTGGTTTAGGCTTTGAAGCTGGAGCGAGGTATGGATCTAATGTCCACGATGAAATTGGTTATCAAGATGGATTTTATCGTAATTCAAATAATGCTGGGGGAATAGAAGGTGGAACCAGCAATGGAGAAGAGATTGTCTTAAAGGCAGCTATGAAGCCGATTCCTACATTATATCAACCACTATCATCGGTTGATTTAGAGACAAAAGAGGAGTTTAAAGCAAGTGTTGAACGCTCAGATGTAACTGCTGTACCTGCAGCTAGTGTTGTAGGTGAAGCTGTAGTAGCGGTTGAGTTGGCTAAAGCATTATTAGAAAAGTTTGGTGGAGATAGCTTAGAAGAGACTAAGATGAATTATGATAATTACTTAGCAATCTTGGAACAGAGGTAGATAAAGATGAATATAGCATTAATTGGATTTATGGGAACAGGAAAGAGCTCAGTAGGTAGGAAGCTGGCAGAGCGAATAGGTTATAAGTTTGTTGATTTGGACCAAGAGATTGTTGAGTATGAAGGTCTAGAGATACCACAAATTTTTGCTACTGCAGGGGAAGATTATTTCAGAGAGGTTGAGACTGAAGTTACCAAAAAGATAGCTAGTAAAGATAAGCAGGTAATTGCAACTGGTGGAGGAGTAGTATTGAAAGAAGAGAATCTAGAGGCTTTAAGAAGTAATGGGACTTTAGTCTTATTGACTGCTACTTCTGAGGAGATATTAAAGCGAACTAGCCATGATGGTAATCGACCACTGTTAGAAGTTGATGATCCATTGGCAAAGATTGAACAGTTGTTGGCTGAGCGGAAGGATAAGTATGATTGTACGCCTTACCAGATTGATACGACTGGATTATCATTACTTGAAGTTGTGGATGAGATAATTGAGCAGTTGGAGTTATAATATTGTGGCACTTAAAGTGCCACAATATAGTTTACAGTTGACAATGTACAGTGTACAGTTACAAGATCAAGAACTTAAGAACTCTGAAAAATTATATATTCAAGGGGTTAGACTAGTTTTGGCTTTAATAATTTAACGATTTAATGTTTTTAACTGTCAACTGTAAACCGTAAACTGTACACTGATTTTAAGGGGGGAGATTATGGAAGAAGTAAAGGTTGATCTAGGAGCACGAAGTTATCAAATCAAGGTTGGGGAAGACTTATTGAAAGATATAGGTGCTTACTTAACTGAATTAGAGATAGGTTCAAAAGTATTGATCATTACCAATGATTTAGTCGATAGCTTATATGGTCAGGAAGTGAAAGATTCATTACTAGAAGCTGGTTTTACAGTTGAAGTGGCTAAGATTGGTGATGGTGAAGAGTACAAATCATTAGAGACTGCTCAACAGTTATATGATGAAGCAGTAGCAGCTGGATTGGATCGTAGCTCTTCAATTTTGGCTTTAGGTGGTGGAGTAGTCGGTGATATAGCTGGCTTGATTGCGGCTACTTATATGAGAGGGATTAACTTTATCCAGGTGCCTACGACATTGTTGGCCCAGGTTGATAGTAGTGTTGGTGGTAAGGTAGCAGTCAATCATGCGGCAGGAAAGAATTTGATTGGAGCTTTTTATCAGCCTAAGTTAGTTGTAGCAGATATTAAGGTGCTATCAACTTTAGAAGAGCGAGAATTAAAAGCTGGCTTAGCTGAAGTTATTAAGTATGGTGTCATCTGGGATGAAGAATTCTTTACATTTTTAGAGGATAATTATAAGGAGATTTTAGCTTTAGAGTCTCAGCCACTACAGCATTTAATTAAATTGTCCTGTCAGATTAAAGCAGCAGTAGTTGCCCAAGATGAGACTGAACGAGGTTTAAGGGCAATCTTGAATTATGGTCATACACTAGGGCATGCTTTAGAAGCGGTTACTCATTATCAGCATTATCGTCATGGAGAAGGAGTAGCGATTGGCATGGTTGGAGCAGCTAAGTTGGCTAATCGGATTGGTTGGTTAGATGAATCAGATCTGATTAGGCAAGAGAGATTGATCGAAAACTTTGGTCTGCCTATCTCTTTTAGTCAATGGTCAGTAGATGAAATCTGTCAGGCCTTAACTAAGGATAAGAAGGTTAAGGATGGAGTGATTAGATTTATTTTAGCTAAAGAGATTGGAGAAGTTGAGATTATTGGTGATTTAGAAGAGAATTTAATCAAAGAGGTTACTCAGGAATTAAAGGTGGGTGATGAAAAATGATTTTAGTCCTTCACGGGCCAAATTTGAATCTATTGGGAACTCGGGAGCCAGATGTTTATGGACTGCAAACTTTAGCAGATATTAATGAAGAATTGAAAAAAATTGCCACTGAGAATGATGTTGAGCTAGAAACCTTCCAGTCCAATAGTGAAGGGGACTTAGTAGATCGAATCCAGCAATCGATTGCAGAGGAAGTAGAAGCAATTATTATCAACCCTGCTGCCTATACTCATTATAGTATTGCCATTCGTGATGCTTTAGCAGCAGTTGAGGTGCCGATTATTGAAGTGCATTTAAGTAATATTTATCAACGAGAAGAATTTAGACATAAATCAGTCATCTCACCTGTTGTAACCGGTCAGATTGCAGGTTTTGGGGCTGGTAGTTATATTTTGGCCCTGCAGCAAGTATTAAGATTAATAGGTTAGGTTTTTAGTGAGGAGTGATTAATTAAATGGAAGCTAGGATTGAAAGATTAAGAGCGAAATTAACAGAGAAAGAACTAGATGCCTTATTGGTTAACAATCCAGCTAACAGGAGATATTTAAGTGGATTTACTGGAACGGCTGGTAGCTTATTGATTAGTCAGCAAGAGGCACTATTAATTACTGATTTTCGTTATACTGAGCAAGCTCAAGCAGAAACAACAGATTATGAAATTATTGAATTTAAGGATTCTAAATTAGAGATGTTGAATCAGTTAGTCACTGAACGGCAGATTGAAGTGTTAGGTTTTGAAGCTGAGCATGAGACTTATGATCAATACTTAAAGTATCAAGATGAATTTGAACTAGAATTAAGAGCAACGAAAGGTTTGGTTAAAGAATTAAGAAGGGTGAAGGAGCAAAGTGAAGTAACTAAAATAAAGGAAGCAGTTCAAATTACTGAAGAAGTTTTTGCTGAAATTCAATCAAGGTTACAACCAGGGGTAATTGAGCGAGAAATTGCTGCTGAGTTAGAGTATTTACTGCGAAAGAAAGGAGCAAGAGGAAAGTCATTTGATTTTATTGTTGCCTCTGGTAAACGTTCTGCCCTACCACATGGAGTAGCAAGTGAGAAGAAGATTGAAGCTGGTGATTTATTGACGATTGATTTTGGATGTCTTTATCAAGGTTATTGCTCTGATATGACAAGGACGGTAGCCATTAAAGATCAACCAACTGAAAAACAAGAAGAGATTTATCATACAGTCTTGGAAGCTCAGCAGGAATCGCTTAAGGGGATCAAACCGGGAGTTAAAGCATCTGCTGTTGATCAGATTGCTCGTGAGATTATTACTGAAGCAGGATATGGAGATTATTTTGGACATGGATTAGGCCATTCTGTTGGATTAGAGATCCATGAAGAGCCGAGATTCTCTCCCAAGGATGATACAATTTTAGAGGCAGGGATGGTAATAACGGTAGAACCAGGAATTTATTTACCTGATTGGGGTGGAGTTCGGATTGAAGATATAGTAGTTGTTACTGAAGATGGTTGTCAAATCTTGAATCAATTTAGTAAGGAATTAATAGTAGTTTAGTCGGTTATTGCAGGTTTTTTAGCTAAGATCCTGAATAATAATTAAGGAGATTATTATTATTGCTTATAAAGGAGGATGAATCAGTGATTTCGACTAATGAATTTCGAACCGGTTTAACGATTGAATTGGATGGAGATTTGTATAAAATAGTCAACTATGATCATGTTAAACCAGGGAAAGGTGGAGCATTTTTACAGACAAAGCTGAAAAATATTGAGACAGGCCAGACAATGAATAAACGATTTAGAGCTGGAGAGAAGGTAAATAAAGCTCATATTGAGACTAGGACTTATCAATTTTTATATAAAGGTGGTACAGATTACACCTTTATGGATAAAGAGACTTATGAGCAGATTACTTTAGATCAAGAAGAGATTGGGGAAGCCGCCAAGTTTATTAAGGAAAACTCTGATATTGAGATTCAGTTATATCAAGGGAATCCAATTGGAGTAGATGTACCTGTTTTTGTTGAGTTAGCAGTAGCAGATGCTCCTCCAGCAGTAGCAGGTAATACTGTTTCTGGAGCTTCTAAAACGGTTACTTTAGAGACGGGAACTGAAGTTTCAGTGCCGTTATTTATTGAAGCAGGGGATATTTTGAAAATAGATACTAGAACAGGTGAATATATAGAGCGAGTTAATTAATATCAACCAAGCTGGGTTTAAAACCTAGCTTGGTTTTTTATGCTTATAAAGTGAAGCGTTATTACAAAATAGCTTAAGTCTAAGGTTGAGTTTAAGTCTAAGCCAACCGTTAAAAGCATAAGGGCTTAGGTCTTACTTAAACTTAGACTTGAACTTAAACTTAAGCTATATATCAATTAACCTCAGTTGCCTTTTGGCAACTTTCTTTTTTTACTTGCATAAATTTACCATAAAAATAATAGGATTAGATAATAGGGGTGTTGTTTATGAAAAATAAGGTTAATAAGATCTTAAAACAGAATATTTTACCTGTGTTAGCTCCTCAGTTGAGAAGAATTTTAACTAACTTAGCAGATAATAAGCTAACTGATTTAGTAGAGATTCGGTTAAGGGCCAACAAACCGCTAGTCTTAGAATTGACACAGGATGAATTATTTATAGATCAACATGGTTTAATCAAAGAAGATATTAGACAGGCTTACCAAGTAACTCCATCTGATATTACAGATACGCTAAATTTAATGACAGCTAGTTCATTATATACAGTTGAAGAAGAGTTAAAGGCCGGTTATCTAACATTACCAGGTGGGCATCGAGTCGGGCTAGTAGGTCAAGTGATTAGAGAGAGTAATCAAATCAAACGGATTAAGCATATTTCAGGTTTGAATATTCGTCTATGCCAGGAAATTATTGGAGCAGCTGATGAAGTAATTAGGCAGATTATTGCTGGTAATGATGATATTTATAATACATTAATCATTTCCCCCCCTCGATGTGGTAAGACGACTTTAATTAGAGATTTGACTAGACAGATCAGTAATGGAGTCTCTGAATTGAACTTCAAGGGATTAAAGGTAGGGGTTGTAGATGAACGATCAGAGATTGGTGGTGCATATCAAGGGGTAGCTCAGAATAGATTAGGAATGAGAACAGATTTATTGGATCGAGCTCCTAAGGCTGAAGGGATGATGTTATTGATCAGATCGATGTCACCAGATCTAATTGTAACGGATGAGATAGGTTCTAAAGAAGATATTAAGGCAGTTTGGGAAGCTCTTAATGCAGGAGTTAGAGTAATTACAACGATTCATGGTAACAATTTAGCAGATATTAGGTCACGTCTGAATTTAAAAGAACTGTTGCGGGAAGATGTTTTTAAACGGATTATTATCTTAAGTGGAAGAGCAGGGCCAGGAACTATAGAAAAAATCATTAAAAGATAAGGAGGGCTAGTGATGAGATTAATAGGAGCTAGCTTAATTATAATGAGTAGTGGTGCAATTGGTTTTGTGATAGCCAAACAGTTTATTTTGCGAGTAAAAGAGTTGCAAGAGTTGCAGACAGCTTTACAGATGCTAGAAACTGAAATAAGTTATGGTTTGACTCCACTACCACAGGCTTTTGCTAAGATTGCTACTAATTTATCTACTTCAGTTGCTGAGTTATTTTCAGTTGCACAAAAAGAATTAGAATCGGGTTCTACTGCTCAACAGGCATGGCAGGAAGCAATTGATCAAGTATTTATTGAAACAGCTTTGGGTGAGAGGGATAAAGAGGTTTTGATTAATTTAGGGTATAATTTGGGCCAATCAGCAAGCCAAGATCAGCAGAAGCATTTAGGGTTGGCCCAGCATAAATTAACTAACTTGTATCAGCAAGCTGTAGAAGAGAAAGAGCAAAAAGTTAAACTTTGGAGATATTTAGGAGTGTTAGTTGGTTTGTTTGTGGTAATTTTAATCTTTTAAATCTTGATTTGGGGTTAAGAAAGGGGTTAAGTGATGGATATAGATTTGGTCTTTAAAATTGCTGGTCTAGGAATTTTAATTTCCGTCTTTAACATGGTCTTAAAACAGGCTAATAAAGAAGAACAGGCTCAGATGTTAACATTAGTAGGGGTGATTATTGTTCTAATGGTCATCATTCAATTAATTGATGAATTATTTACTAGTGTGAGGAGTATTTTTGGCTTTTGAGGGGGGGTAGAATGGAGATTGTCCAGGTTGTAGGCTTAGGTCTAATTGGAACAATATTTACGATAGTAGTTAAGCAGTATAGGCCAGAGTTAGCTTTACAGTTAAGTTTGGTTGTTGGTTTAATCATCTTTATTTTGATGGTTGATCGAATTGCGGTGATTGTTGATGTAATGCGGAGGTTAGCAGAGGAGGCAAATATAGATTTAGTTTATGTCAATACAATCTTAAAAGTAATTGGAATTGCTTATATAGCCGAATTTGGAGCTCAAATTTGTCGTGATGCCGGGGAGAATATTATAGCTTCTAAGATAGAATTTGCTGGAAAAATAATGATTATGGTCTTAGGGGTTCCGATTATGATCTCAATTTTAGAATCAATACTCCAACTTTTGCCATAAGGGCGTGAGAAAATGAAGAAAAAATTTATTCTGTTACTTTGTTTAACTTTGTTACTTTTAATTTCTACTCCAGCAATAGCTAGTGAGTTGATTGAGCCTGATAGTATCATAGAAGAACAAATGAAGAATTTGAATTTAGGTGAATTAGAAGAGGTAGTCAATGATTTAAACCGCGATGCAGGTCATTATTTACCTGAATTAGAGGTTAGAAATATAATTGATCTTTTTCAACAAGAAGGAATTTCTGGTATGTCACTTGAGGTTGTTAGGGGGTTAATGCATTATTTATTTGATGAGATAGTAGCTAATAGTACTCTGCTTGGGCAGTTGATTATTTTAGCAATGATTGTAGCAATTTTAAAGAGTTTTCAAGGTAATTTTGCTGGACAAGAGGTCAGTAAATTAGCTAATGGAATTGTCTATCTTGTTTTGGTAATTATTGCTTTAAACTCTTTTAAGATTGCAGTAGCTACTGGAACAGAAGCAATTACAAATATGGTTGATATTATGCAAGCGATCTTACCATTACTATTGTCTTTATTAGTCAGTATGGGTAATGTTACTTCTGCTGCTTTGTTTCATCCAATCAGCTTTTTGATTGTCAGTGCCTTAAGTACTTTGGTTAGAAATGTTGTCTTTCCTTTAATATTTTTAGCAACCATTTTGGATATAGTCAATAATATTTCTGATGAGTTTGAAGTGACAGGTTTAGCTGGATTATTCAAACAGTTAAGCATGGGAGTTTTAGGAGTGGTTATGACTATTTTTATGGCAACGATAGTAACTCAAGGTACAATTGGCACAGTCAGTGATGGGGTTACGATTAGAACTGCTAAGTACTTAACAGGTAGTTTCGTTCCAATTGTAGGAGGTTATTTATCTAGTGCTTTAGATATGATTATTGGTGGTTCATTGTTGATTAAGAATGCTTTAGGAGTCTTTAGTGTAATTATTATTTTGATCTTTTGTTCTTTATCGGTAGTTAAGATTATTGCTATGGCATTTATTTATCGATTAGCAGGTGCGATTATTCAACCGGTCAGTGATCAAAAAATAGTCAGTTGTCTTGATAAGCTAGCAAATAGTCTTTTATTAATCTTTGGTTCAGTAGCAGCAGTCGGTTTGATGTTCTTTGTAGTAATCATAATCTTGGTTGGTGTAGCTAACTTTAGTGTAATGATGAGGTGATAAAAATTGGAGCCGTTACGAGAATGGGTTAGAAATATTGTCTTAGTTATCTTGTTTGCTAATTTTATTCAAATGTTAGTGCCTAGTGGTCAAATGAAAAGGTTTGTCAAAGTAATTATTGGTTTTTTTATTATCTTAGTAGTATTGAATCCGATTTTAAGTTTGGCCCGCTATCCTCAGCAGATATTGAGCTTAGAGTTAAGTAATATTCAAAGACCTTCCTTTGAAGAAGTTGTAGAAGATGGTGAAAGTTTAAGAAGAGATCAAAATGAGCAAGTAAAAGGAGAATATAAGCAAAGGTTAAGTAAGCAGATTGAATCTTTTATAGAATTTAATTTTCAAATTAAACCTACAGTAGAATTAACCTTAGATCAAGAAAATGAATTAGAGCAAGTGGTGATTAAGGGTAGAAAAGCAGGAGTAACTCCAGTCAATGTTGACTTGTCTGAAGATGATAAGGAGCCTAAATTTGATCAGAAAGAAGAAAGCATGGAAGAATTGATTGCTAATTTTTATGGTCTCAATTTAGATCAAGTTGAAGTTAAGCTTGACTAAAGAGCTTTTCAGTTGAGGTGATGCTTATAATAAATTACAATTCAAGCTTTGAATTAGTTTATAAAGGAGGATAAAAATGGGATCTGAAAATTCATTCTTGAAAGAAATATTGAATAGTAATTTAAGTAGATCACAGCTTAAATTTATTCGCTACTTAGTTTTATTTATCTTAGTTGGAGTCTTTTTGATGTTGCTTGGCGATTTTGGTAGTGATCTCTCTGAGTCTAAAGTTTCAAATCAAGATTATGAACAACAGCAATCTAGTTCTGAAGGTGGTTTGACTTTAGAGCGGGAGTTAGAAGAAAAATTGGCATCAATCTTATCCCAGGTACAAGGAGTAGGAAAAGTAGCTGTTGACGTTACATTAGATACTGGTTCAGAATATATATATGCTAGAGATTATCAACAATCAAGTCAAGAGGTTAAAGAAGAGGATGATGCTGGTGGGGTTAGAAATACAGTTGAGTCTGATGATACGGAAGAGATAGTTGTTTTAAATAAGGGGAGTGGAGAGGAAGCATTGGTTGAAAAAGAGATTAGGCCTAAAATTAGAGGGGTATTGGTTGTTGCTGAAGGAGCACAAAACTCTTATATTAAAGCAGATTTGATGCAGGCAATCAGAAGGGGGTTAGGGGTGGCTAGTCACAAAATTGTTGTATTACCAAAAGGAAGGTAGGGAATAATAATGATTATAGGTAAATCAGATTTAAAAAAGAAATTTGGTTGGTTTTTAGTGTTAATGGTTTGGGTAGGGATGGTAACTGCTGTTGTAGTTCATCAACTTCCTGAAGAAGAGCAGTTAGCTGAAGTTTCTTCAAAGCAAGAAGTTGAAATTGAGACAACAGATTATGAAGAAATGGGTGAAGATCAATTAAAAGAGGTTGATAAGCTAGAAGAAGAATTAGCAATTAGTGTTGCAGAGGAGAAGAGTCATGACCAGAACTTTTTTGTAGAATATAGAATGGAAAGGGATCAAGCTCGTAGTGAACAGATTAATCTATTACGGGAAATGATTAACAACCCTAATTCTGACAATAAATTAAAGGTTCAAGCACAGGAGCGATTATTAAAAATAACTAATAATATAGAGAAAGAGATGGGAATTGAGAGCATGATTAGAGCAAGAGGTTATGATGATGGCTTAGCATTCTTACATGACAATTCAATAGAGTTGATTATAGCTACTGAAGGATTACAAAAACAGGATGTAGCTAAGATAGGAGATATAGTTTCTAATAGTACAGGAATTGGTTTGGAAAATGTGACTATAATTGAGAAAAAACCTGAATGAATTGACAAATAGATAGAAATAATATATAATAATTAGATAAGTTTATTGCTTAACTCAGGTGAATTGTTCGCGAACCTGGGTTTTTCTTTTAGTTTGATTAAAATAATATGTTTTTTTAAAAGAGGAAATTGTGTGTTATTTATAGAAATCTAATTAAGTGAGTAATATAGGAGGGAGAAGAATGAAGAAAAATAAGGTTAAGATAACAGATACTACATTAAGAGATGCTCATCAATCCCTATGGGCAACTAGAATGAGAATTGAAGATATGCTACCGATAGTTGGGAAAATGGATGAAGTAGGTTATCATTCTTTTGAAGTATGGGGTGGAGCAACTTTTGATGTCTGCATGCGTTTTTTACAAGAAGATCCATGGGAGCGTTTAAGGTTATTAAATAATTACATTACTAAGACTCCATTGCAGATGTTATTAAGAGCACAGAATGTAGTTGGCTATAAGCATTATCCTGATGATGTAGTCAGAAAATTTGTCGAAAAAGCAGCCGAGAATGGAATAGATATTTTTAGAATTTTTGATGCATTGAATGATGTCAGAAATATGAGGACTGCTGTGGAGGCAGTAAAAGAGACGGGTAAACATGCACAAGCAACTATATCCTATACAGTAAGCCCAGTACATACGATTGAACATTATGTAGAAAATGCGGTTACTTTAGAGCAGATGGGTGCTGACTCTATCTGTATTAAGGATATGGCGGGTTTGTTGAGACCATATAAAGCGTATGATCTAGTAACAGCATTAAAAGAAGAGATAGATTTACCGATTCAATTACATAGTCATTATATTGGTGGATTAGCAATGCCTACCTATGTAAAAGCAATTGAAGCTGGAGTAGATATTGTTGATACTGCTACTGCATCTTTAGCTTTTGGTTCTTCGCAACCACCAGTAGAGACAATGACTGCTATCCTAGAGGATACAGAATATGATACTGGACTTGAGCTAGATCAGTTATTTGATATAGATAGTTACTTTGAGCAAGTAAGAAGAAAAAGAGGGTATGATCGTGGAGTTACTAAGATTACTGATATGCAGACTTTCTCTCATCAAGTACCAGGAGGAATGATGTCTAATTTAGTATCTCAGTTGGAAGAACAGGATTCATTAGATAGAATTCAAGATGTATTAGATGAAATTCCAAAAGTGAGAGAAGAGTTAGGTTATCCACCATTAGTAACCCCTACTAGTCAAGTTGTAGGTGTACAGTCAGTGTTTAATGTATTATTAGGTGAAAGATATAAGGTGATTCCTGATGAGGTTAAATCTTATGTTAAGGGCTATTATGGGAAGCCACCAGCAGAGATTGATCCTAAGGTAAAAGAGTTAGCGATTGGTGATGAGGAACCAATTACTTGCCGACCAGCTGATTTATTAGATCCAATTTTGGATGATATCAAAGATGAAGTGGAACAATATGTAGAGAAAGAAGAAGATTATCTGAGTTATGCTTTGTTCCCTCAAGTTGCTTTGAAGTTTTTAAAGAGAAGAAAGCAAGATAAAAATATATTTGGAGAGACTAATAATAATCAAATTTCAGGGGAGGAAGAAGAAATGGAAATAAAAGATATTAAGGAATTAGTTGAAATGTTAGATGAGACTGATATTTCAGAGATTAATTTGGAAAGTGATGGAACAAAAGTAAGTATTAAGAAAGGTGGTAAGGTTGTAGCTCAAGAAGTGAGTGAAGATACTGCTACTCAAGCTGTAGAAACTGAGCCAACTGTCGTTGAGACTGAAGATACTGAAGTTGAAGCTGATACTAAAACTGCTAAAACTCCAGCAGCTGGAGAGAAGGTTGAGGCTCCAATGGTTGGAACATTCTATCGTTCTCCTGCACCAGATGCTGATCCATTTGTAGAGATAGGAGATATAGTAGAAGAAGGCGATACGATCTGTATTATTGAAGCGATGAAATTGATGAATGAAATTGAAGCAGAATTTAAATGTAAAATTGTTGATATCTTAGTTGAAGATGCAGAACCAATTGAATATGGTCAACCATTATTTGTTGTTGAAAGAGTATAAAGGAGCAGTGATAAAATGTTTGATAAAATACTAGTAGCGAATCGAGGCGAAATAGCATTAAGAATTATTAGAGCATGCCAAGAACTTGATATAAAAGCGGTAGCGGTTTATTCTGAAGCAGATAAGGATGCATTACATGTTAAATGTGCTGATGAATCATACTGTATTGGAGCTGCTTCATCAAATGAAAGCTACTTAAATATTCCTAGTTTGATTAGTGTAGCTGAAATTGCTAATGTAGATGCAATTCATCCGGGATATGGATTTTTATCAGAAAATGCTGATTTTGCAGAGGTTTGTGAAGAATGTGGCTTTAAGTTTATTGGCCCAAGAGCTGAAAGCATTAGAAGAATGGGAGATAAATCTGTTGCTAGAGAAACAATGATTGAAGCAGGTGTGCCAGTAGTACCCGGAACTGAAGGAGTTTTAGAAAGCAAAGAAAAAGCAGTTGAAGTTGCAAATGATATTGGATATCCAGTCATCGTTAAAGCTTCCTTTGGTGGAGGCGGTCGAGGAATGAGAATTGCTAATAGTGAAGATGAAGTAATCCAAGCATTCCAAACAGCTAGTTCGGAGGCAGAAGCTGCTTTTGGTAATGCTGAAGTATATTTAGAAAAATATGTTGAAAATCCACGCCATATTGAATTTCAGATTTTAGCAGATGAACATGGTAATGTGGTTCATTTAGGTGAGCGTGATTGTTCAATTCAAAGACGACACCAAAAAGTAGTTGAAGAAGCACCATCACCAGCTATTGATCCTGATTTAAGGGATGAGATGGGCTTAGCAGCAATTAAAGCTGCGAAAGCGGTTGATTATTATAATGCTGGAACAATAGAAATGTTACTTGATAAGTATGATAATTATTATTTCATTGAAATGAATACCAGAATTCAGGTAGAGCATCCTGTTACTGAATTAGTAACTAAGATAGATATTATCAAAGAACAGATCAAAATAGCAGCAGGAAAAGAGTTAGACTATACACAAGAAGAAATTGAGATCAGTGGTGCTGCTATTGAATGTAGAATCAATGCTGAAGATCCTAGCAAGAACTTTAGACCATCCCCTGGTACTATAGAGGAATATATTATTCCAGGAGGATTGGGAGTTAGAATTGATAGTTCTGTTTATCCTAATTATATGATTCCTCCTTTTTATGATTCAATGGTTGCTAAATTAATAACTTGGGGTCGTGATCGTAAAGAGGCTCGTAAGAGAATGTTAAGAGCATTGAATGAATTTAAAATTGAAGGAATTAAGACAACAATTCCATTCCATAAAGAAGTATTACAGAATGAATACTTTATCACAGGGAACTTCGATACAGGGTTTATTGAAGACCATATTGCACATAGCGAAGAATAAGTCTCCTTTAATAGATTAGAGAGTTTTAAATTAAAGAAAGGGGGAAAGATAATGAGCCAGACAGATAATAGTGTAGGAGCAATCAGAATTGCTAATGAAGTAGTCAGTATTATTGCTGGTTTAGCTGCAACTGAAGTTGAGGGTGTAGCTGGAATGAGTGGAGGATTAGCCGGTGGTATTGCTGAAATGTTAGGTAGAAAGAACTTAACTAAAGGTGTTAAGGTTGAAGTCGGTGAAACTGAAGCTGCAATAGATTTATATGTGATTATGAACTATGGGGTCAGTATTCCTGATGTATCTTGGAAAATACAAGAAAGTGTAAAGAATGCTATTGAAAATATGACCGGGTTAGATGTAGTAGAAGTCAATATTCATATACAAGGTGTTAGTTTTGAGGATGAAGATGAGGATGAAGATGAAGTAGTACTAGAAGAAGAAGAGGCTACTGATGTTCATAGAGTAAGATAATTGATAATAAAAGCTAACTCTGGTTAAGTTTCAATCGGAGTTAGCTTATATGCTTATTAAGAGGTGAGTAAAAGTGAAGTTGTTTGATAGATTTTTTATGTTATTATTTACAGTGATATTGATTCTTCTATCTTTAACAATGATTGGGTTATCAGTGGAATTAATTTCTTCTCAGTATTTATTCGAATTTGTTAAAGGATTGGAGAATAGAATTGAAGTAGGGATTCTTGGGTTAATCTTTTTTTTGATGTCAGTAAGGATTTTACAGTTGCTATTTAGAAGAAAAAAGAGCAAGTCTGCGTTAATAAAGAGTTCTAAATCAGGAAAAATTATGATTAGTTTAGAGGCAATTAATAATTTAGTCAAAAATTTAGTAAGGCAAGAAGATGAAGTTATAGAGATTGACTCTGTTCTTAAAGCTGAAGAAAAAGGAGTACATATTTCTTTGAAGTTAGCAGTAATTTCTGAAACTAATGTACCTCAATTGAGTCAAAGGTTGCAGGAAGTTATTAAAGAGCAGGTAACTGAATCTACAGGGGTTAAGGTTGGTCAAGTAGAAATTTTAGTTAAAGAGCTTCAATCAGAAGCAGGAGCGAGATTAGATTAAAAAAGAGGTGTTTATTTAAATGATTGAATTAGATGATTTAATACAATATTTAAGCCTCTTGAGTGATTATAAAGGTAGGATTATAGGTGTTTTGTTGGGTTTCTTTATTTCCTTATTGATCATTAGATTTGGAGTTATTTTAGCCCTTTTTATCTTAATTTGGATGGGGCTTGGTTATTATTTAGGGTTAAGATTTGATCGGAGAGAAGATATCAGGGATATAATTAATGATATTTTGCCTCCAAATGAATAAAAAATTTTATTTTCTATTAAATTAAGATTAATTCTAGGCCACCTGCTGGGAATAGGTGGTTTTTTGAATTGAATAAATTATTTGATTTAGGGACGTATTAAAGAGGGGGAGATTAAAATTAGTCGTAGTATAAATAGACATCAAGCGAGAGAAATCATTATTCAACTTTTATATCAGATGGATATTAACCAGGAGAGTTTAGAACAGAATTTAAATGTTTTAAGAGAAGAACAACCAGAATTAGATTTGAGTTCAGGATTTTTAGTAGAGTTAATTCAAGGAGTAGTAGAAAACTTAGAACAAATTGATCATGTAATTACTCAAAATGCAGTAGATTGGAAGATTGAGCGAATGGGCAAAGTTGATAAAAGTATTATTAGGTTAGCTGTTTATGAGATTTTATATCAAGATGAAATACCAGTTGCAGTTTCAATTAATGAAGCTGTCGAATTAGCTAAAAGCTTCAGTGATCAACAATCTAGTAAGTTTGTAAATGGAGTATTAGGTAATATAGCTGATGCTTTAGAAGATAGAGAGGAGGACTAGCTCAAGTGATTTTAGGGGTTGATACTAGTAATTATACTACTTCTGCAGCACTATTAGATACTTCTGGGAAGTTGATTGCTCAAAAAAGAGAGCGGTTAGAAGTTAAGCAGGGAGAAAGAGGACTGCGACAATCAGAAGCGGTCTTTCAACATGTTAAGAAGTTACCAGATGTGATCGCTGAGATAGCTGAAGATAGAAAGGGAGAGTTGACTAAGATTGTAGTCAGTACAAGCCCAACTTCCCAACCGAATTCTTATATGCCTGTCTTTAGAGTTGGTGAGGGCCAAGCTAAAAGTCTAGCCAGTATTTTAGGTTTACCTTTAGTTGAAACCACTCATCAAGAAGGCCATTTAATGGCTGGAGTCTGGTCAACAGGGTTAGAGACTGAAGAGTTTTTAGCGATTCATTTATCTGGTGGTACATCTGAATTATTAAAGGTTAGCAAGAAACAGGAATTAGGTTTTGAAGTAGAAGTATTAGGAACTAGTCAAGATTTACATGCGGGCCAATTTATCGATCGAGTAGGAGTAGAATTGGGGCTACCATTTCCTGCTGGGCCATGTTTAGAAGAGTTAGCCACAGAGGGTGAATTAGGAGAAATTATTATTCCCTCTGCAGTTGATGGATATCAGATGAGCTTTTCAGGGCCAACTTCAGCAGCAATGAGAGCGATTGAAGCAGGAGAGAAGAAAGCTGATATTGCCCTAGCAGTCCAACAAGCAATTGCTAATACGGTAGAGAAGGTAGTAAGAAAAGCTGTTGTGGAAGAAAAGTTGACCGAGATCTTAATTGTAGGTGGAGTAGCAGCCAATCAATATATAAGAGCGAGATTAAGGAAGAGGTTGGAACATCCAAGAATCGGAGCTAAATTATACTTTGCTGATCCGGAGTGGAGTAGTGATAACGCGGTAGGCACCGCAGCATTGGCATTGGAGTAGCAGGACTAATATCAACTATAGTAATGTCTAAAAAGTATTAAATTATCATCATCCACTACTGGTTTTGTTTTTTTAACCAGGAGAGGCACTGCAGCATTGGCATTGGAGAGGGAAATTGAATGGTAAACATGGTAATTTTTTAAAATTAAATTGTATATTGTGAAAATGGTTTTATTATAGTATAATAAAGATTAGTTAGTGATTACTTACTTTCATTCGTAATTGTATAATATAAATTACAATAATGTGGCACTTTTGATTTGGCGGGTAGAAATGATATTTGTAGGGGCAGGTCTCTGTGCCTGCCCATGTTAAATCACGGGCGACCACGGAGAGTCGCCCCTACAAAACACATTCTTTCACGAACGAAAAGTGACACTAAATATCAAATAAGTTTAGAGTTTATAATTAACTTACAATAAAGAATTATTTTTAAAGAGAATTGGAGGAGGGACTAGAATGTATCAGATTTTAGAGAAAGAAGAATTAGCACCTAAGATCAAAAAGTTTGCAATCGAAGCTCCCCAGATAGCGGCTAAAGCAGAGCCAGGGCACTTTTTGATTGTTAGAGTCGATGAATTTGCTGAGCGAATTCCGTTGACAATTGCTGATTATGACCGGGAGCAAGGAAGTGTTACAATTATTGTGCAAGAGGTTGGCTTTAGTAGTCAGCAAATCTGTGAATTAGAAGCTGGAGATAGCTTTTTAGATGTTGTTGGCCCGTTAGGTAAGCCAATTGAGACTGCTGGTTATGAGCGGGTGATCTGTATTGCTGGAGGTTTAGGATCAGCTCCTTTATATCCTAAGGTTAAATCATTGGCTAAAGAAGGAGTCGAGTTGATTACAATTTTAGGGGCTCAGACTGAAGAGTTATTGATTTTAGAAGAAGATTTAGCTGAATTGAGCCATAAGTTATATATTACGACTGATGATGGTTCAAAAGGAAAGGAAGGTTTTGTAACTGATCAATTAGACGAGATTTTGGCTGAAGATGATCAGTTTGATTTGGTGATTGCGATTGGCCCGATGATTATGATGAAATTTGTAGCAGAAGTAACTAAAGAGTATGGAATAGATACTATGGTTAGCTTAAATTCATTAATGGTTGATGGAACAGGAATGTGTGGAGGTTGCCGAGTTACAGTTGGTGGCGAGACCAAATTTTCTTGTGTCGATGGGCCAGCGTTTGATGGTCATTTAGTAGACTTTGATGAACAGTTACAAAGAAGTAAGATCTATCAAGATAAAGAAGATAAAGTTAAGGATCATGAATTTTGGGGGGATGGTTGCCGTGCAAAAGAAGAAAACTAAGATGCCTCTACAAGATCCCAAGCAAAGAGCTAATAACTTTGCTGAAGTAGCACTGGGTTATGATAAAGAGGATGCAATTAATGAAGCGAAAAGATGTTTGCAATGTTCTAATCCTGCTTGTAAGGATGGCTGTCCGGTGCGAGTTGATATTCCTGAATTTATTGATTTGATAGCAGAAGGTGACTTTGCAGCAGCAGCTAAGAAGGTTAAAGAAAAGAATAGTCTACCTGCTGTCTGTGGGCGGGTCTGTCCTCAAGAAGAACAATGCGAAGCTGAGTGTATAGTTGGCAATAAGAATGAGCCAGTAGCAATTGGTAGGTTGGAGAGATTTGTAGCTGATTATATTCGGGAACAAGAGGAAGTTGAAGAGGTTGAACAGGAAAAAGAGCAAGTAGCAGTAGTAGGTGCTGGGCCAGCAGGGTTGACTGCAGCAGCTGATTTGGCTAAGCTAGGCTATCAAGTAACACTCTTTGAAGCATTTCATAAAGCAGGTGGCGTATTGACTTATGGGATTCCTGAATTTAGATTACCTAAGGAGATTGTTCAAGATGAAGTAGAAAAGATTGAACAATTAGGGGTTGAAATTAAATATAACCAGGTAATTGGGCAGATTAAAAGCTTAGATGAGCTATTTGCTGAGGGATATCAAGCAGTTTTTGTCAGTACAGGTGCAGGATTACCACGCTTTTTAGGGATCGAAGGTGAGAATTTAAATGGAGTCTATTCGGCTAATGAATTCTTAACTAGGGTTAATTTGATGAAGGCTTATCAATTCCCTAAATATAAGACTCCAGTCTATACTGGTAAGAAGGTAGCGGTCGTTGGAGCAGGAAATGTAGCTATGGATGCAGCACGGACTGCTTTGCGATTAGGAGCTGAAGAGTCGGTAATTGTTTATCGGCGAAGTAGAGAAGAGATGCCTGCTAGGGCAGAAGAGATAGAGCATGCTCAAGCAGAAGGGGTTAAATTTAATCTGTTGAATAACCCAACTAAGATCTTGGGTGATGATGATGGATTTGTAAGTGGAATGGAATGTATTAAGATGGAGCTAGGAGAGCCTGACGATTCAGGTAGAAGGAGACCAATTCCGATAGAGGGTTCAGAATGGATCTTAGATGTTGACCAAGTGATTATGGCGATTGGTCAAAGTCCTAATCCAATCTTGATCAATGATACTCCAGAGATTGAAACGACAGACTGGGGAACGATCAAGGTTGATCAAGAGACAGGAATGACGACCAAAGAAGGTGTCTTTGCTGGTGGAGATATAGTAACTGGAGCAGCAACTGTAATCCAAGCTATGGGAGCTGGTAAGAAGGTTGCTCAAGCGATTGATGATTATATACAAAAGCAGAATAATTAAAGATCACTTAACGAGAAGCAGGTTATAGAATTTTCTATAACCTGTTTTTTTAAAATTCTACTCTAGATCGAGTTCTTGTAATGAACTTAATTTAGAGTTATAATGAAAGAAACTAATTATTGAGATAATAATAAATTTATTTTTGGAGGAGTTCAATGAAGTTTAAATTAACTCTTAAATTCAAAATAATGTTGCTAGTAATAATTATTTTAAATTTAGTATTATTCTTATCAGGAGTAATAATTACCAACCAAATATCTAAAGTACAGATTGAACAACTAGAAGAAAAAGCGATGAATATAGCTAAATCAGTTACTAGAATCCCCAGTGTAGCAGAGAAAGTGGGGGAAAAGGATGGAATTAAAACCATTCAACCAGTTGTAGATGGAATTCGCCAAGAGACTGGGGCAGAGTTTGTTGTAGTAATGGATATGGATGGAATTCGTTATTCTCATCCTGTTGAGGATAGATTAGATAAAAAGTTTGTGGGAGGGGATGAAGAAAGAGTATTGACAGCAGGAGAATCTTATATATCTCAAGCTGTTGGTACATTAGGAACTTCTAAAAGAGCTTTTGCACCCATTTATCATAATGGAGAGCAGGTAGGTGCTGTTGCAGTAGGGATTTTAGTCAAAGATATTGAAGCAAGAATCAACTCTATTTTGCGCTATATTTATTTAGCTTTACTTTTAGGAGATTTATTAGGAATAGTAGGCTCTATATTACTAGCTAATAATGTTAAAAAGAGTATCTTTGGTTTAGAGCCTATTGAGATAGCAACCATCTTAGAAGAGAAGAATGCTATTATCGATTCATTAAAAGAAGGAGTCATTGCTATTGATCGAAACAAAAAGATTACTTTAGCTAATAAGGAAGCTAAAAAAATCTTAAACTGTCAGCAAGATATGGTTGGAAAAGAAATTACTAATATTATTAAAACTACTCGCTTACCTGCTTTATTAGAGACTGGGCAACCAGAATTTAATCAAGAGCAGGTAATCAATGATACTGTCATCTTAACTAATCGAATTCCGATTAAGGTTGAGAATAAAGTAGTAGGAGCAGTAGCTTCATTTAATAAGAAAGATGAGGTGCAAGAATTAGCTGAAGAGTTAACAGGAGTCAAGAAGTTTGTAGCAGCATTACGGAGTCAAAACCATGAATTTATGAATCAACTGCATACGATTTCAGGCTTGATTCAATTAGAAGAGTATGATGAAGCTCTCAGTTTAATATCGAAAGTTTCTTTACAGAAGCAGCAAATAACTTCTTTTATAATTAAAAATATCAAAGTCAATGAGATTGCTGGCCTATTATTAGGAAAATTTGATCGAGCAAGTGAGTTAAAGATAGATTTTACAATAGATCGCAATAGTAGTTTGGAGCGAGATTATCCAGAGCAGTTTAGGATCAGTCTAATTACTATTATTGGAAACTTGCTTGAAAATGCAATAGAAAGTTTAGCAAGTGTAGAAGTTAATGATAGAAAACTTTACCTTGGAATTTTTGAAAAGGAAAATTCATTAGAAATTATAGTTAGAGACACCGGTCTAGGAATTTCTAAGGAGCAGCAAAGAAAAATATTTGAGCGTGGCTTTTCTACTAAGGGAGGAGAGAAAAGAGGAATAGGATTAGATTTGATAAAAAGAAATGTTGAACTCTTTACAGGACAGATTGAGTTAGAGTCTGACGTTGGTCAAGGAGCAGAATTTAGAATAGAATTTTCTATTTGATGGGGGGATTAGATGAAAGAAGAGATTAAAGTCTTAATAGTTGAAGATGATCCTATGGTGTCCCATATTAATCGGCGTTATACCGAAAAAATTTCGGATTTTGTAGTTTTAAAAGAAGTTAATTTTGATCAAGAAACAATTGTTGCTGAAGCAGATTTGCAAGAAGCAGATTTATTATTGTTAGATATTTATCTTCCTATTAAGGATGGAATTACATTATTAAAAGAGATTAGAAGTTCTGATCACGATATTGATGTAATTATTATTAGTGCTGCTAAGGATGCAGATCGTATAAATAAGGCAATGCAGTTAGGAGTAATCGATTATTTAATCAAGCCATTTACTTTTGATCGTTTTAAAGATTCTTTATTAAAATATAAAAGATTAAGAACTGATCTAGGAGCGAAGAGCAGCTTTAAACAAGAAGAGGTAGATCAGTTATTAGATGCTAATTATGAGTTACAAGAAGGTGATAGCTCTTCAAAAGAGGAGATCAATTTTGCTCGTAATTTACCCAAGGGGTTGAATAATAAAACTTTAGATAAGATTAAAGAGTTTATGTTAAACGAGGCTGATGAATTTACTACTAAGAAGATAGCAGAAAAAATTAATCTATCTAGGGTAACGGTCCAACGTTATCTAAAGTATATGGCAGATATAGGAATGGTAGAGTTGAGAAGGGAGTATGGAACGGTAGGTCGTCCTAGGCATTATTATAAATTAGTAGATTGATTTAAAGTTGGACTTAAATAAGGATTTCTGGGATTATATAATCCCAGAAATCCTTATTTTTTTAATAGTTTACTTAATTTTAATCTAAGATAGGCATAAATAATCTTACTATTGAGATTTTATTCACGAGTGAACAAAATGAACAAAATAAAAATAAAAAATCAATATGAACAGATTATTGTAATTAGAGATTTCTTGTTTTATACTAGAGTCAAGCTAAATTTAGCTCAGGGAATATAATATAACTTAAATAAGTATTTAATCCAACTGGGAATAAGATTATAAGCGATTAATATCCAAATCAACGCCTATATTTCAATATATATATTTCGAAATGAATATAGGTGTTATTCAATGGTTGGGTATTTTTTATCGGAGAAAGAAGGAAGATTATTATTTTGATTGATTTTTTAGAATATTTAAAACTTAAATTATAAGAGAGGAGATGTAATTATGGAAGCAGAAATGAGTATTGAACAAGAACAAGTAGAGGTTAATTCAGGAATTTGGCAGACCAAGATAGCTTATGGATTACCGCTTTATGTTTACTTACCATTGATTACTTTATTGTTAATTGCTACTTTTACAGGATCGTTACCTGATAATATGGTAGGTGCTACCGCTTTCTTACTTTTAGTAGCAGGTGGATTAGTATTTATAGGAGATAGAATTCCGATTTGGAAAGATTGGCTTGGAGGAGGTTTAATCTTTGCTTTAATAGTAGGGGCTGTGGTCAGTTATTTAGAAATTTTACCGGAATCATCTTACGGAACGATTGTAGGATTTTATACTACTCCGACAAATATGTTGGTCTGGTGTATTTCAGCTTTAATCGCAGGAAGTATCCTTTCGATGCCTAGAGCTTATTTAATTAAAGCATTACCACTTTATATACCATCTATTATAGGAGGGCTTTTATTTAGTGCTATCTTTGCTTTTGTTGGGGGGAGTCTAACCGGTTTTGGTGGTATTAGAGCAATATTAACCGTTGTAAATCCAATTTTAGGTGGAGGCTTAGGAGCAGGAGCAATTCCAATGAGTGAGATTTATGCTGGAGCTACGGGTTTACCTTTTGATGATGTCTTTTCTTTGTTAATTCCAGCGGTAGTACTTGGTAATATTTCTGCTATTATAATTGGGTCAATGAGTAATAAGTTAGGAGAGATGATGCCAAGCTTGACTGGTGATGGAGTTTTAATGCCTGAAGAAAGATGGATGCCTGAGGGAGGAATTAAAGAGATAGTCGTTAAACTAACAGATGAAACAATAGTTCAAGGTTGGGCAATAGCTGCTTCGTTATTAGTTATTGGTTATATGCTTGAAGATTTAATTCCGATTCATTACTTTGCAATAATGATTGTCTTAACAGCATTGATTAAGATATTAGACGTTTTACCAGATGAAGTTGAACAGAGTGCTGGCCACTTCTATAAATTTGTAGCGACCGGTTTTTATGGACCCTTACTATTAGGGATTGGACTTGAGCATTTTCAGTTGGATGTCTTATTAGAGACAATTACTCCAACTTATTTACTATTGGCTTTCCTAACAGTTTTAGGGGCTAGCTTAGGAGCAGCGATTATTGGTTCATTCTTTGGACTATATCATATTGAATCTGCTTTAACCGGCGGATTATGTATGGCTAATATGGGAGGCTCTGGAGATATAGCTGTATTGGCTGGAGCTAAACGGATGAAGTTGATGCCTTTTGCTCAGATTTCTTCTCGAATTGGTGGAGCTTTGATGTTACTCTTTGGACAATTAGCAATTACTATCTGGGCTCAATTCTTATAATCTAGTCAGTTGAATATTAAAGTTAACCTCCTTGCTTGTAGTTTAACCTATCTCAAGTAAGGAGGTTTAATTAAGGATAATAGATTACTTTGAAACTAAATCATAAAATACAGGAGGTCAAAAATGTCATTAAAAGAAGAAGCTTTAAAACTACATCAGGATAATCAAGGAAAGATAAGTCTTAATAGTAAAGTTAAGGTAGCAGATAAGAATGATTTAAGTTTAGCTTATTCTCCTGGAGTGGCTGAACCATGTAGAGAGATTGAGAAAGATATAGATCAAGTTTATAAGTATACAGCAAAAAGTAACTTAGTAGCAGTTGTTTCTGACGGTAGTGCTGTATTGGGTTTAGGTGATATTGGCCCTGAAGCTTCTATGCCAGTAATGGAAGGAAAAGCTGTATTATTCAAGGAATTTGGTGGGGTTGATGCTTTTCCTCTCTGTTTAAATACTCAAGATGTAGATGAGATTGTAGAAACGATTGCAAGGTTAGAGCCGACCTTTGGTGGAGTGAATTTAGAGGATATTTCTGCTCCGCGTTGTATGGAAGTTGAAGCAAAATTGAAGGAGAAGAGTAATATTCCTATCTTCCATGATGACCAACATGGAACAGCTATTGTAGCTTTATCAGGCTTGATTAATGCTTTAAAATATGTAGATAAAGATCTTGAAGAGGCAAAAGTAGTAGTTAATGGTGCAGGTTCTGCCGGGATTGCTATTACAAAACTCCTTTTAAATATGGGAGTTGATGATATTATAATGTGTGATATCTTTGGGATATTACACCCAGAGCAAGACGAGATGGATCTAATTCAAAGAAAGATGGCTAATCTAACCAATAAAGAGCAGCAAAAAGGTGACTTAGCAGCTGCTGTAGAGGGGGCTGATGTCTTCCTTGGTGTTTCTGCTCCTAATATTTTATCTCAAGAGATGGTAGAGAGTATGGCAGATGATCCAATTATCTTTGCTATGGCCAATCCAGTGCCAGAGATTGATCCTGAAGTTGCTAAAGAGGCTGGAGCTAAAGTGATAGGAACAGGACGGTCTGATTATCCTAATCAGGTCAATAATGTCTTAGCTTTTCCTGGTGTATTTAGGGGAGCTTTAGATGTTAGGGCTACAGATATTAATGAAGAGATGAAGGTAGCTGCTGCTTATGCTATTGCTAATTTAATTGGGGAAGATGAGTTGAGAGCAGATTATGTAATTCCAGATGCTTTTAATAAGCAGGTAGTCCCTGAAGTAGCTGCTGCAGTAGCTAAAGCAGCGATTGAAAGTGGAGTTGCTCAACTAGAGATTGAACCTGAGAAGGTAAAAGAGAAGGTTAAAGAATTAATAGGATAGAAGATTAGTTAAATAAGCTTAATTTAGAATTGTTTTGTAAATTTTATTTTCGTATAACCTCTTTTTCTAAAGTAGAAAAAGAGGTTATACGTGATTATAGTTATAGTAAAGGGGCTGTAAGAATGGAGTTTAATATTTATTTATGGTTGAGTGCAATAATTCCTATTTTTTTACTGTTATTCACAATTTCTTATTTAAAGATAGATTCGACAAGAGCTGCTTTGAGTAGCCTTATTTCTGCTTTGTTGATCGGGGTATTGATCTATGAATTTACTATAGGTCAGCTTATGATCTCGATGGCTAAAGGAGCCAGTTTAAGTATTTATGTCATCTTGATATTGGTAGGAGCGATTATTTTCTATAATACTATTAAAGTTGCAGGAGCTTTTGATACTATCAAAGATTTTATACTCAGTTATAGTGGCGATGAGCTGGTGCAGATTTTAGCTTTCAGTTGGGCCTTTGCATCTTTTATTCAAGGGATATCAGGTTTTGGTGTTCCTGTAGTTATAATGGCTTCTTTACTTGTAGCGATGGGCTTTAAGCCAGTAATTGCTTTAAGTGCTGTCCTAATTGGTTATTCCTGGTCGCTTGGTTTTGGTTCTATGGGCTCTGCCTTTTATGGTCTCAGTCTGGTTACTGGATTAGAACCAATTGCTCTGGGAGTTGTATCAACAGTATTGTTTTATATACCGATTATAACTACTGGATTGGCAGTTACGCATTTTTATGGTGGAATTGAAGCTGCTAAAAGAGGTTTGAAATATATCTTGCCTATTGGCTTACTAATGGGTTCTGCCCAATTAGGAGCTGCTAAATTTGGTTTTGCTCATTTAGCAACTCTATTAGGTGGCTTAGCTGGAAGTTTAGCCTTCTTTATATTATTTAAAGGTAACAAGCGGATTGGTGATTTAAAGCAAAAAGAAAGTAGAGATATGGGCATCAATTTAGCTTTATTGCCTTATTTTGTCTTAATAGTAGCTGTTTTCATTCCTGAGCTGCCAGTAATTAAAGAGTTAGTTCCAGATTGGGAACTAGGTTTTTCCTATCCTGGTTTTACTACATCATTGGGGTATGAAGTAGCAGCAGAAGAGACTTATGCTGCGATAGACCTTTTTTCTCATCCGTTTGCTTTTTTAATTTTAGCAAGCATAATTGGAGGTATGATCTATTTAGCTAAAGGACACCTAGATTCTTCTAAAGTCAATACTATATTTAAAGATAGCTATAAACAAGCAAGTACTTCCAGTATTGCTGTATTGTTTTTAATGGTTATGGCTTTAGTCATGAATGATTCGGGAATGTTGTATATCTTTGCTGAAGGGATGATCAAAGTTAGTGGAGAGTACTTTCCTTTAATTTCACCTTTTATTGGAACTTTAGGTGCTTTTTTAACGGGAAGTACTACAAGTTCTAATGTCTTGTTTGGTGGAGGACAAGTAGTTGTAGCAGAGTTGTTAGAGACCTCTCCTTATCTGATTGCTTCTAGCCAATCAGTAGGAGCATCATTGGGTTCTGCTATTGCTCCTGCTAAGATTTTAATTGGAGTTTCGGTTGTAGGTAGTTTAGGAACTGAAGGAGAAATTCTTAAGAAGACTTTAGGTTATACATTATTAAGTACCCTAGTAGTAGGAATAGCTGTTTATGCAATTGCTTTATTAATATAATTATAGAAGCAGGTTATAGGATTCCTATAGCCTGCTTTTTTAGTTTCTAGTGAAACTTAAGAATAATTTTCCAATCTGGCAGGTGAAGAATTATTAATCTAGAATTAATTTTAATATGTTGTATAAACTGAATAGAAGGAGTGGAGATAATGAAAAGGTACATACTCCTACTAGTAATTATAATAGTAGTTGGGTTGGCTTTGTTGACTAGATTTATGGGAGATGATGGATATAAAGTTTCTGGGCAAGTATTGGATAATCAGGGTCAAGGAATAGAAGGGGTAACTTTTGATTTCGGTAATTTTGGAACTGTTAAAACAGATCAAGATGGTAAATGGAGTAAGGCAGGGATAAGAGACAAAATAAAGGTTGAGCCAATTAAAGAGGGACGAGATTTTTATCCCAATAGTATTGAAATGGATGAAGCTAAGGATACTCTTTATTTTGTAGAGCAAGAGGGGTTAGATGATATATTGATCTGGTTAAGTTTAGATCCTGATAATGAAGGGGCCAACTATGAGGTCTCTGCTTCGATTCGTAAGCTTAATGGTCTTAACGAAACTCACCAATTGATGGATACTGAGATATTAGTTAATGGTTTATCATTGCAATTTGATAATTCTGATGATGATGGAGTGGTCAGTTTATTTAGTTATCAAGAAGGAGATTTAAGGTTGGAGACTGAAGATAAGGCTACTATAAATATTAATCATCCCTTATTAGGATCGACTGAGAAAGAGATTGAGGTTCCGCGGCAGGTAGATGATTTAGAAGTAGATGGTGATATTGAAGCATGGATAAGTGAAGAGTTAAATAATCTAACATTAAATTGGTCTGCAACGACTAGTGAGCTTTATAAAGTCTGGATTACTCTATATGATGAACAAAAAGAGTTGATTGGTGATGCTGTTACTTTAGTTGATTCTGATTCATATACCTTTTCTGATACAAGTTGGCTGAGATCTTATGAAACAGATCAGATAGCTACTTATGTTGAATTTGAGGTCTTTGCAGTAAATATGTATCGGCTAGTTGGATTTAACAAGAACTCAGGAGTTGAAATTAGTGCTAAAGAAGGGCCAACGGTTTCCAATCTACCGCATAATTGAATCTTTAGGTCTTAATGTAGGTAATGAAGGTACCTACATTTTTTTATTGAAATTTAAATTTAAGGTGAGTTAGATATATGACTATATATAAGGGGGTTAATGATGAGTCAACAGAAAATTATAGGTATTAGTGCAGGGCGAAAAGGAAAGATAACAGAAGAAGCTGTCAAGACTGTTTTAGAAGAAAGTGGGTTAGCTACGGAATTTTTTTCATTATCTGACTTTGAATTGTTAACATGTGATGCTTGTAATGGTTGTATAGAGACCTACCGCTGTGTTAAAGATGATGAATTGAATCAAATTCTTATCAAAATGGAGCAAGCAGAAGGGATTGTCTTTGGGGCTCCCGAATATTGGGAAGGAATTAATGCTAAAGGACGAAGTTTTTGGGAGCGTATCTGCTTTAGTACTCGCCATAATGCTCATTTTTCTCTACAGGATAAAGTAGGAGTAGCTATAGGAGTTAGTGGAGATGGCAATTCGACAGCAGTAATAGAAGATATTAAGAGATTTTTTGTAGATGCTAGACTTGAAATTGTTGGTGAGGTAGAGGTGCAAGGAGAGTATGCTTGTTTTACTTGTGGATATGGACAGCGGTGTGCAGTAGGAGGTCTAGCGGAAATTTATGATTTACCGTTGGAAATTACTCCAGATAAGATTCCTGATTTATGCAATCAAAATCCTCATCAAGCTAGAAGGAATAGTGTAGTTGCTGAATTAAGGGGAGTAGGATTGAGAGTAGCTCAAAAAATAAAAGATAATTAAGCTGAAAAGGATAGATTAATTCCTCTCTAAGCAGGAGAAGAAAAAACTGTAAGGTAGCGGAGTTTGGGCTATAGTTGAATATTTATAAAAAGTATTCTATTTTATTTCTAATCTTTTTGTGCTATAATGTAATTGCAAATCAAAGAAGGAAAGAAGATGATATCATGGAATCTATTTGGTCTGTTTCAGGAATTACTAATTATCTTAAAGAAGTATTAACTACTGACCCTAATTTAAATCAATTATTGGTTAAAGGGGAGATTTCTAATTTTCATGCTCACTCCTCAGGTCATATGTACTTTACTTTAAAAGACCAAGACTCACAGATAAAAGCAGTGATGTTTAGAGGGAATAATCGCAAATTAGATTTTGAACCGGAAGATGGAATGTCTGTTATTGCTACTGGAAGGGTGAGTATCTATTCTGTGCGAGGGGAATATCAACTCTATGTCAGTGATTTAGAACCTGATGGGATCGGTTCATTACATATAGCTTTTGAGCAATTAAAAGAAAAGTTAGAGCAGGAAGGGTTATTTAAAAAAGAGTATAAGCAATCAATTCCTCAAATTCCTGCTAAGGTGGGAGTTATAACTTCTCCTACGGGGGCTGCTATTCAGGATATTCTCAGTGTGATTAAACGGCGGTTTGCTAATCTTTCTGTTTTGATTGCACCTGCTAAGGTACAGGGAAAAGCAGCAGAAGATGATTTGATTGCTGCTTTGGAGTTATTGAACCGGACAGATGTTGATGTGATTATTATTGGTCGTGGTGGCGGATCTTTAGAGGATTTATGGGCCTTTAATAAAGAGAAGTTGGCCCGAACTATTTTTAATTCTGAGACTCCTGTCATCTCTGCTGTAGGTCATGAGACTGACTTTACAATTGCTGATTTTATAGCTGATTTGAGAGCACCGACTCCATCAGCGGCAGCTGAATTGGTTGTTTCTGATGCTAAGGAGGTTAAAAGATACTTAAATAAGCTGGAGGATAATTTAGTCCAAGCTATGGAAAATAAACTCAATTATCTAACTGAAAAGTTAGCTTATCTTAAAGAACGGGAAGTCTTTAGATTAGTGAAAGAGGAGTTAGAAGAGTATCAACAACGGCTCGATGAATTAGAACTAAAATTAAATAGACATATCACTAATAAATTGACCACTAAACAAGAAAAGATAGAGTCTATTGCAACTCAGCTTAACTCTCTATCTCCTTTAAATACTTTGGCCCGAGGATATAGCTTGACTTGTAAGTCGGATCTTAAAGAGGAAGTTAGCTCAGTTGAGCAAGTAGAAGTAGGGGAGTTACTTGAGGTGGTGTTACAGGATGGAAAGTTGTTCTGCCAACTAGAAAGAATAGAAGCTGAAGAATTTAAGGAGTTTGATTAAAATTTAAAAATAAGTTAATCAATCTAAACCAACTTGGTTTAGATTTTTCGATAAATCAAGAAATTAATTTTAAAATTGTTATAATTAGGTATAATAAAGATGTAATCTATCTTAGTGAAGGAGATAAGTATTTGATGTAGAAATAGGTATAATGGAGAATATCAAGGTTAAGGAGTGGAAGAAAATGTCGACTGAGGCTGAATTGTCCTTTGAAGAGGCTTTGGAACAGTTAGAAGATATTGTTGGGGAGTTGGAAAGAGGAGAGTTATCTTTAGCAGAATCTTTGGGTAAATTTGAGACAGGAATTAAATTGACTAAATTTTGTTCTCAGAAGTTAGAACAGGCAGAAGGAAAAATTGAAGTTATTAAGGAAGAAGCAGGAGAAATTAAGACTGAAATTTATGATAATTATTGATAAAAAGGAGTAAACTAATGAATATCAAAGAATTTATTTCGACTAAAGGTGAACTAATTAATGAAGCTTTAGATAGGTATTTACCAGAAGAGAAGCCTGAAGAATTACATCAGGCAATGAGATATAGTGTTTTGGCTGGAGGGAAGAGATTGAGACCGATCTTAACTTTAGTAGCTGCTCAGTTGGTCGGTGAAGATGAAGAGAAGGTCTTACCTGCAGCTTGTGCTTTGGAGTTAGTACATAATTATTCATTAATCCATGATGATTTACCATGTATGGATGATGATGAGATTAGACGAGGTAAACCAACTAATCATATGGTTTTTGGAGAAGGAATGGCAGTTTTAGCAGGGGATGCATTATTGACTTATGCTTTTGAACTGTTAGCTAAAATTGATGATCTACCTGCTGAGCGGGTTTTGCTAGCTACTAGTAAGCTAGCTGAGGCTGCTGGGAAGCAAGGAATGGTTGGAGGTCAGGTAGCTGATATTTTAGCCGAAGGAAAAGAGATAGACAAGGAAGAATTAGAATATATTCATACTCATAAGACAGGAGCTTTATTGGAGGCTGCAGTCAGTATGGGAGCTATCTTGGCAGGAGCTTCAAAAAAAGAGTTAACTGCTTTACAAGAGTATGCTCAAGGAATTGGACTAGCTTTTCAGATTGTTGATGATATTTTGGATATTGAAGGTGATGCTGAGAAGATAGGGAAAGATGTTGGAAGTGATTTAGAGCGTGATAAGGCTACTTTCCCTGCTGTGTATGGGTTAGAAAGATCAAAAGAGATGGCTGCAAAAAATTGTTATCAAGCTAAGAAAGCAATCAGTATCTTTGGAGATCAAGCAGAGGTATTGAGTGAATTAGCAGATTATATCATAGAACGAGAATATTAAAGAGGTATTGATAATCAGTTTTTACTATTAATTATTGACTAGAAACTAATAAAAGAAGGTGATTTAGATTATGGCAGATTTGTTATCTGAGATAGATTCGCCCCAAGATCTGAAAGACTTATCGATCCAGGAGTTACAGACTTTAGCTAAAGAAGTTAGAGATAAGATTATTTTGACTTTATCTAAGACTGGTGGTCATTTGGCTTCTTCTATAGGTGCAGTTGAACTAATAATTGCTCTACATTCTGTTTTGGATAGCCCCACTGATAAGATAATTTGGGATGTTGGACATCAAACTTATGCCCATAAGATATTAACAGGACGGTATGATGACTTTACGACCCTGCGTCAATTAGATGGGATAAGTGGGTTTCCTAAAGCTACAGAAAATATTCATGATCATTTGGATGTAGGTCATAGTAGTACCTCTATTTCCGCTGCTTTGGGAATGGCTTGTGCTCGTGATATTAAAGGTGATGATGAGACGGTTGTAGCGGTAATTGGAGATGGTGCTTTAACAGCAGGGATGGCTTTTGAGGCTTTAAATCACGCTGGAGATTTAGGCAAGGATTTAATTGTGCTCTTAAATGATAATGAGATGTCGATTGCTAAAAATGTCGGTGCTGTTTCTAATTACTTAGATAAATTAAGAACGAATCCTAGAATTCATAAGGCTAAAGAGGATGTAGAGGATCTGTTGCATAAGATTCCAAGCTTTGGTGATAAACTCTTAAAGACAGCAGGAGCAATGAAGGATGCTCTGAAGTATTTGGTTGTATCTGGGGTCTTATTTGAGGAATTTGGATTCACATATTTAGGGCCAATTGATGGTCATGATTTTGACTCAATTCAAAGTCATATTAAAGATGCTCAAAAAGTAGGGGGGCCAGTCTTAATTCATGCCTTAACGACTAAAGGGAAAGGTTATCTTCCTGCTGAGGAGAACCCTTCTCAATTTCATGGTGTTGGCCCGTTTAATATTAGAACAGGTCAAGGAAAGAGGAATCGTGAACACCCAACCTATACAAATATCTTCAGTCAAACACTGATTGAGTTGGCCGAAGAAGATGAGGATATTGCAGCAATTACTGCTGCTATGCCTTCAGGAACAGGTTTGGATAAATTTGCAGATAGATTTCCTGATCGGTTTTATGATGTTGGGATTGCTGAGCAGCATGCAGTTACTTTAGGGGCTGGTTTGGCATTGAATTCTATTAAACCTTTTGTTACGTTGTACTCAACATTTTTGCAGCGGGGTTATGATCAAGTCTTACATGATGTCTGTTTACAACAGGCACCTGTTAAATTTGCAATTGATCGGGCTGGATTGGTAGGTAGAGATGGGGGGACTCATCAAGGGGTCTTCGATTATGCCTATTTACGCCATCTGCCTAATATGACGATTATGGCTCCCAAAGATGAAAATGAATTACAGGATATGATCGTAACGGCTGCTAATTATGAAGCAGGGCCAATCTCTGTTCGTTATCCACGTGGAGAGTCCTATGGGGTAGAGTTAACTGAGAATCAGATACTAGAGATTGGTCAAGCAGAAGTGCTTAAAGAAGGAGCAGATGGAGCAATTTTAGCGATTGGTTCAATGGTCTATCCAGCTTTAGAGGTTGCTGAGCAGTTGGCCCGAGAAGAAGGGTTAGAACTTATGGTTGTTAATAGTCGATTTGTTAAACCTTTAGATCAAGAGTTGATCTTACAATTAGCTAATGAATTTGATACTGTATTTACTATAGAAGAGCATGTTTTGCAGGGTGGTTTTGGTAGTGCTGTAGCTGAGTTATTAGCTGATCATAATCAACAGGTCAATTTAAAACGTTTTGGGTTGCCAGATAAGTTTATTGAGCATGGAACTCAGGCTGAGTTGTTGGCCCGTTATGGACTAAATGTACCAACAATTAAAGCAGAGATCAAAGCAGTTTTGCAGGAGGGATAATGTGGCAAAGAAGGAGCGATTAGATGTAGTAGTTACTGCTAGAGGATTATTTAAAAGTCGTTCTCAGGCTAAACGTTCCATTATGGCTGGTTTAGTTTATGTTGATGATCAACAGATCGATAAAGCAGGAACTAAAATTGATCCTGAAGCTGAGATTAGGGTGAAGGGTGATCTGCATCCTTATGTTAGTCGAGGGGGCTTAAAGTTAGAGAAGGCAATTACTGAGTTCAATCTAGATTTAGCAGATAAATTGGTGATTGATATTGGAGCGTCAACCGGTGGATTTACTGATTGTGCTTTGCAAAATGGAGCTAGTAAGGTCTATGCTATTGATGTAGGCTACAATCAGCTAGCTTGGAAGTTACGAAGTGATGAACGGGTTGTCAGTATGGAGCGTACAAATGCTCGGTACTTAACTGCAGATGACTTAGATGAAGCAGGGGATATAGGAACTATAGATGTAGCATTTATTTCTTTAACTAAGATTTTACCTGCTTTAAAGAAGTTATTAAAGCCGACAGGAGAGATTATAGCTTTGATTAAGCCACAATTTGAAGCTGGTCCAGATAGGGTTGATAATAATGGGGTTGTTAAAGATCCAGCTATTCATCAGGAAGTAATTAGCAAGATCTACTCTTTTGCTCAGGAGATAGCTCTAAAACCAATTGATTTATCTTATTCTCCTATCACTGGTGGAAAAGGGCATAATATTGAATACTTAGTACATTTGACTTGTGATGATCAACAGGAAATTGATGATTTAACTAGTAAAATAAAAGGTGTTGTTGTAGAAGCTCATCAAACTTTAGATTGATGAGTCTTCTCTGGTTCAAGTTGGGGGTGAAATAGTGAATAAGATCGGTTTGATTGCTAATATTACCAAAGAGCAGTCCCAGGGTGTATTGGGTAAAGTTTGTGATTATTTAGATGATAATAATAAAGAGTATATCTTAGATGAAGCAAGTGCTCAATTACTGGAGCGAGAAACGATTGCTAAGCCATATCAAGTACTGGTTGATTTTGTTGATGCAATTATTGTTTTTGGTGGCGATGGTACTTTTTTGAAAGCAGCTCGTACATTTGTTAAAAGTTCAGTACCTATTTTAGGGATTAATTTAGGCAGTTTAGGCTTTTTAACTGATATTGAGTTAGATAGGCTTGATCAGGGGTTAGAAGAGTTATTGAATGGTAATTATTCTATAGAAGAGCGAATTGTGCTAGAGGGAAGATTAATTAGAGAGGATAAGGAGATTGATCGGGTAGTAGCAATTAATGATTTAGTAATTACTAAAGGTTCTTTTTCAAGAATTATAAACTTAAAAACATTTATTGATGGAAAATATGTGACTACTTATCCAGGTGATGGCTTGATTATTAGTACTCCAACAGGTTCAACTGCTTATTCTTTGTCTGCTGGAGGGCCAATTGTTAATCCCAAGATGGAGTCATTAATTATTACTCCAATCTGTCCTCATACTCTACATTCACGTTCAATTATTACTACTGAAGATGAAAAAATCACAGTAGAAATAGATGCTGATCATAGCAATATTATGTTGACAGTCGATGGACAGGATAGTTTGCAGCTCTTTTCAGGAGATGTTATTGAGTTTGAAAAAACAGATTTAGTCAGTCGCTTGATTAAATTAGAGGATTATAATTTTTATAAAGTATTACGCAATCGCTTGCAGGGGAATAAGTTTTAAGGGGAGATAGGCATGAAAAGTAAACGTCATCTTAAGATTATGGAATTGGTTAAGGAGGAAGAAATTCAGACTCAAGAACAACTAGCAACTAGGTTGCAACAAGAGGGGTTTGATATTACACAAGCTACTGTATCACGTGATATTAAACAGTTAGGGTTAATTAAAAGGCCTCTAGGTGAGGGTGGATATAAGTATTCTTTATCTCCTAATCAACGGGAAAAAGTGAATATTAGCAGTCGAATTAGGAGGATGTTTCAAGATTCAGTAGAGAAGATAGATTATAGTGATAATTTAGTTGTAGTTAAGACCTTACCAGGAACAGCACAAGGTGTGGCAGCGTTACTTGATAATAGTGAATGGGAAAATGTAATTGGTACAATAGCTGGTGATGATACGATTTTAATGATTGTAAAACCTAAAGATGCTGTAAAAGATGTAATTGAAAAGTTAAAAAGTTTGACTGGATAAAGGGGTGAGGCTGATGTTATCCAACTTGGCTATCCAGAATTTTGCTTTGATTAAAGAGGTAGAACTGGATTTTTCTTCTGGATTAAATATCTTAACAGGAGAGACAGGATCAGGTAAATCAATTATTATCAAGGCGTTAGATATGTTATTGGGAGGTAGAGCTTCGACTGATTATATCAGAAAAGGTAAAGAAAAAGCAGTGATTGAAGCTGTTTTTCAGATCACAGATAATCAGGCAGTGCAGGAAGAGTTAAAAAAATTAGGCTTAGAGATGCCTAAGAGTGGTGAAGTTATTTTGACTCGGGAAATCAGTCACTCTGGAAATAATAAGTCTAGAATCAATGGTCGAATCGTTACTTTAGAGATGACACGTTCGATCAGTAAACATTTGATTGATATCCATGGACAACATGAACATCAATCGTTGTTGAATGTAGAGCATCATTTGAGATTATTAGATCAATTTGGTGGAGCAGAGGTATTGAGTTTAAAGGAGAAGTTAGCAGAAATCTATAGTTTATTACAACAAAAGAATGAAAAATTAGCTAAAATGAATCAAAGCGAAAAAGAAAGAGATAGAAGGATTGATTTATTAGAATTTGAAGTAAATGAAATTGAAACTGCTGAGCTTGAAATTGGAGAAGATGAAGAATTGATGTCAGAAAAGAATAAACTAAGTAATGCTGAAGAGTTAAATCAGGTTATTGGAGCTGCTTATCACCAATTATATGAGAGTGATATGTATGATTCGGCTATGATCGATCAAATTAGTCAATTAGCTAAAGAGATTGATAGTTTAACTAAGATAGATCAAAATTTAACTCCAATTGCTGAATTATTAACAGAGATTAATTATCAACTAGAGGATGTCTCTTTTAGATTAAAAGACTATCAAGATCAGATAGAATTTGAACCTCAAAGATTGGACATAATAGAAGAGAGATTAGAACAAATCAATGATCTAAAACGCAAGTACGGGCCAACAATTGAAGAGATATTAGAATATAAAGAAGAGATTGTTGTTGAGTTAGAAGAGTTAAAAAATAGTGAGGTTAGAAAAGAGAGGTTAGAAGAGGAGATTGAGCAGTTGAGAGCTGATTATCGAAAGGTTGCTGAGCAATTATCGGCCAGCCGTAAAAAGATAGCTCAATTTTTAGAAAAGAATATCTTACAGCAACTAGAAGATCTATCTATGCCCCAGGCAAAGTTTAAGATTGATTTTAAAGAACAACAAAACTTTACTAAGCAGGGAATTGATAAAGTTGAGTTTTTGATTGCTCCTAATCCAGGTGCAGATTTTAAACCATTAGCTAAGATTGCTTCTGGAGGAGAGTTATCAAGGACGATGTTGGCTTTAAAGACAATTACTGCTGATATTGATCAAATCTCTAGTCTGGTATTTGATGAGGTTGATACAGGAATTGGTGGTAGAGTAGCTAAGCTTGTAGCTAATAAGTTACTCTTTTTAGCTAAAAAGCATCAGGTTATTTGCATTACCCACTTGCCTCAGATAGCTGCTATGGCAGATCAACATTATTTAATTATGAAGAAGCTTCAACAAGAAGGATCACAGACTGTAGTTCACTCTTTGACTACTAATGGTCGGATTAGGGAGTTGGCCCGGATGTTGGATGGTAGCTTGAATACTAAGACATTAGAGCATGCTAAAGAGTTAATTAAAGCTGCTTCAGAGAAAAAAGAGGCAATTTAGTATAAAGTAACTGAATATTGTTTGAGTAATTAGGGCATCTTTAAATATAAAGGTGCTTTATTTTTTTTTGGAAGAGACTACACAGGTGGGGACTGTGTAGGAGTGTGATTAATGAAAAAGGTTAATAAAATTATCTTAATTAATTTAATTTTAATCTTGTTGTTAGCTCCATTGGCTTCAGATCTATTATTTTTATTAGGCTTACCAAACCAATATCAAATTATTGAGGGTAACGAACAGGAGCTGGAAGTTAATCTTCCTTTTATGGTTTCTGTTAGCTCTCAACAAGAAGGTAGTTTGACGGTAAATGGTCGTGAAATAACCACTCAAGGGCTAGATGTTAATTTAACAAAGCCATTGGCATTACAGGCATCTTCCGTAGGGAGGTATAACCTTAAATTTAAGTTATTTGGAATTATTCCACTACAGAGGATGATTGTAAATGTGATGCCTGAAGTTAAGGTTATTCCTGGAGGACAAGCTATTGGAGTAAATTTAAGATCTGATGGGATTATGGTTGTGAAAGATTCTTTTGTTGAGCAAGAAGATGGAACTAAAGTCTATCCTGCCCAAAAGGCGGGAATTCAAGTAGGAGATAGTCTGTTAGAGATGAATGGGGTTGAAATTAAAAGTAAGCATCATTTGGCCCGATTAATTCATCAGTCTGGTCAACAGGATGAGAAATTAGAATTCAAGATTAAAAGAAGAGATCAAAGTATTGTTACTAAAGAAGCTAGACCTGTTAAAGATAAAAGTGGCTATTATATGCTTGGAATTTATGTTGATGATGGAGCCTCTGGTGTAGGAACGATGTCTTTTTATGAAGCTGAAGGAGGTTATTATGGAGCTTTAGGTCATATGATTACCGAGGATAGTAGTAAATTAAAGATTGATGTAGGTGAAGGAGAGATTGTGAGGGCTAATATTTCGGGGATTAATCAAAGCAGTCAAGGTATACCAGGGGAGAAACTAGGTACATTTTTAGGAAAGCAAGATATTTTAGGAGATATAATGCTTAATAATGAATTTGGAATTTATGGAAGATTATCTATTCAACCTGAACATCCTCATTTTGAAAAACCAATACCTATTGCTAGTGCCTTTGAAATAGAAGAAGGCCCAGCAAAGATGTATACTGTAATTGAGGGTGGAGAAATAGAAGAGTTTGAAGTAGAGATCGAGAAGGTTATGAGACAATATCAACCCAGTGAAAAAGGGTTAGTAATCAGGATAGTTGATCAAGAGTTATTAAAGGAGAGTGGGGGAATTGTTCAAGGGATGAGTGGAAGTCCTATTGTTCAGGATGGAAAATTAGCGGGAGCTGTTACTCATGTTTTTTTGAATGATTCAACTAGAGGGTATGGAATATTGGCCCAATGGATGGTAATGCAAACACAGAATTTGAGAAATAAAAACACCGAAGAATTTGCTTCTTAAATTCTTTGGTGTTTTTTATTAAAATAAGGAGGATTATGGAAATAAATCTAGAACTTATACGTAGAGGAGAACTTAAGGATAGTATAAGGGGGAAGAATAATGGAAGAAAAATCGGTAACTAAAATATTGTTAGCAGATGATAATAAGGATTTCTGCAACTTATTAAGGGAGTATTTAGATCAACAGGAAGACTTTAAAGTAGTAGGGATGGCTAATGATGGTTTAAAAGCCTTAGATTTAATTGAGGAAGTTGAATTTGATGTATTAATTTTGGATATTATTATGCCTCATCTTGATGGGATTGGTGTCTTAGAAGAGTTACATAACGAAGGAACAACTGAGCAGTGCAAAATAATTATGTTAACTGCTTTTGGACAGGAGGAGTTGACGCAGAGGATTGTCAATTTAGGGGCAGATTATTATATTTTAAAACCTTTTGATTTAGAGAAGCTGGCTAATAGAATTAGGCAGATAATGTCTCCAGTTGCTGCTGGAACAAGTGGTTATGCTATTAAAGCTCAAGGGATTAGTACAAGAAATGTAGAAGAGATGATAACTGATGTTATGCATCAGATTGGCATTCCAGCTCATATTAAAGGCTATTTATATTTAAGAGAGGCAATTAAGCTAGTAATTAAGGAGGTAGAGTTATTAGGAGCAGTAACTAAAGAGTTATATCCATTAGTAGCTCAAGAATTCAATACCACAGCTAGTAGAGTAGAACGGGCTATTCGTCATGCAATTGAAGTAGCTTGGGAAAAAGGAAATATTAAAGCAATTAATAGGATTTTTGGTCATTTGGTAACTACTGAGAGTGGTAAACCTACTAACTCACAATTTATTGCTAAAATAGCAGATAAGTTGAGAATAGAATTAAGAAAAGCAAAATAGCAAGTTATTTAAAATCTTGGTTAGAGTTAACTCTAACCAAGATTTTTGTTTTTTGGAATGATTAAAGTTGCCTTCCTGTTATTAGAAGTATGAGACTGATTAAAACAAGTTATAATAGATAATAGTAATTAAACAGGAGGATTTTATTATGCAGTTAACTGGTGAGGTAAGGTTAGGTACTAGAACTAAACAATTAGTTAAAGAATTAGATCAAGACGAGATCGTTGTAATTGATCATCAGGATATTGACCAATTAGCTGCAGAATCATTGATTGCATCTAAGGTTAAAGCTGTAATTAATGCTAGCTCTTCAACTAGTGGAAGATATCCAAATTTAGGGCCAAAGAAATTATTAGAAGCAGGCATTCCTGTTATTGACCAAACTGGTTCAGAAATATTTTCACTATTAGAAGATGGAGAGCAAGTTGTTATCAAAGATGAATCTATTATCAAAGAAGGAGAACGAATAGCCAGTGGTGAGGTCTTAACTTTAGAAAGGGTTAAGATTAAATTGCAGGAAGCAGAAGATAATTTAGATAATGAATTGAATAAATTTATTGATAATACACTTGAGTATGCTAAAGATGAAAAAGAATTAATTTTAGGGTTAGATATTCCTGATTTAGAAACTAACTTAAAAGATCGAGATGTTTTAATTGTTGTCAGAGGGAATGATTATCGGGAAGATTTAGAAGCAGTTATTTCTTATATTAGAGAGGTTCAGCCAGTATTGATTGGTGTAGATGGAGGAGCAGATGCTTTGGTGAATTATGGATTTAAACCTGATATTATTATTGGAGATATGGATAGTGTCAGCGATAAGGTATTAGCTTGTGGAGCTGAATTAATTGTTCATGCTTACTCTAATGGAGTGGCTCCAGGGATGAAAAGAATTAAAGATTTGAATTTGGAAGCTAGTAAATTTGCTGCTCCAGGAACTAGTGAGGATATTGCTATGTTATTGGCCTATGAAAAGGACGCTGAATTGATTGTAGCAGTGGGAACTCATACAACTATGATTGATTTTTTAGAAAAAGGTCGTCCAGGAATGGCTAGTACCTTTTTAGTTCGAGTAAAAGTTGGCAATAAATTAGTGGATGCCAAGGGGGTTAATAAGTTATATAAAAGTCGGGTTAAATTTAAATATGTAGCTCAGGTTTTAGTTGCCTCTTTGATTCCAATCATAGTTATTGTGATGGTTTCTCAACCAATTTCACAATTGCTCAAGCTATTAATTATGAAAATTCAACTTAATCTTGGTTTCTAGGGGGAAAATAGATGCTATTGGATTTGAGGTATCATATAATTACAATTGTGATTATATTTATAACATTAGCAATTGGAATTTTAATTGGTAGTACTATGGTAGGAAATGAATCAATAGTCCAAGAACAGAATAATTTAATCAGTAAGTTAGAGGAAGAATTTTTATCGATTAGAACGAAAAATCAAAAGTTTAAACAAGAGGTTGAAAGCTTAGAAGATAAGTTAGATAATAACTTGGAATTTCAGGAGATGATCTTACCACTAGTAGTTCAAGGGCAGTTAGAGGGGGAGCGAATCCTAGTTGCAGGAACAAATAATCTTTCGCAGAAGATGGAAGAAAAACTGATCCAAACTTTGCAATTAGCCGATATTAAGCAAGTTGAAATTTTACAAAATGAGATTGATCAAAGTATTGATTTTGATAGTATTTTATATCTTGATAGAGAATTAAAAGAGGAATTTGATTTGGCTGAATTTAATGGTAAACAAGTACTGGTTGATTCTAGAGATTTAGAATCTGTATCTGATTTAATAAAGATGGTATTTCAGATTAGCTCTAAAGAACTGGAGAGTTTAAGAGGTGTTAATTTTGAATAAATTAATTTCAATCTTAATTCCAGCTTATAATGAAGCGGAGCGAATTGGAGATACGATTTCAGCTATCCAATCATTGACTGAGTTTGATCCAGAGATTATAGTGATTAATGATGGCTCTAGTGATCAAACTGCTAAAATTGTTAAGCAGTTTGATGTTAGGTTGATAGATCTAGAAGTTAATCAGGGCAAGGGGGCAGCTTTAAATCAGGGTTTAAAGCAGGCAGAAGGAGAGATAATTGCTTTACTAGATGCTGATTTAGGAGAGACAGCAGTAGAAGTGGAGAAGCTTTTACTACCTGTGATTCAGCAAGAAGCTGATTTAACTATTGCTCAATTTCCAGCTGCTAAGAAGAAGGGTGGATTTGGATTGGTTAAAGGGTTGGCCCGACTAGGTTTAAATTATTTAGCTGACTTTGAAGCTACGGAACCATTATCGGGGCAGAGGGTTTTGACAAGGGAATTAGTTGATTATTTAAAGGGGTTTAGAGCAGGTTTTGGAGTAGAAGTGGCTATGACAATTGAAGCGATTAGAGGAGGGTTTAAGGTTAAAGAAGTTCCAGTCAGAATGAGTCATCGAGAGACTGGAAGGGATTTAGCTGGGTTTAAGCATCGAGGTCAGCAATTTAAAGATGTTTTGGCTGTACTTTGTACTCAAATTAGAGGTGGTAGCTAGTGTTTTGGCTAATAATGCTAGCAGCTGTTTTGACCTATATCAACTACCCAATAATTAGTACTGTGTTAACTAAGTCTGAGTTGGTTGCTACTAACTATGCTGGTGAAGAGATTCCGATTGGATATGGAATACTACTAGTAATTAATTCAATCATTATCTTAACTGTTGGGATTAATTTAGGAGTTTATTCTTTACAAGTAGGTGGAGCCTTATTATATTTGATAGTTACTGCAGGTGTTTTAGGGATAATTGATGATTATTATGGAGATCATCAAAATAGTGGATTATCTGGTCATTTAGGAGAATTTATAGCAAATTCTAATGTTACAACAGGTTTATTAAAGGCGGTCTTTATCAGCTTGATAGTTTTTTTATTAATAACAGAGTTAGTTGATGGCTTAGTAGGAATAACAATTAACTTTTTATTGGTTGTATTGATGACTAATTTTATTAATCTACTTGATTTAAGGCCTGGTAGAGCTTTAAAAGGATTTATCATTGTCTCAGTACCACTATTTTTGGTTACTACTAGTTTATTTGACCGATTGATAATTCCTTTATTGGTCATGATTTTAATTATGTTGCCAGTTGATTTAAAAGCAGAAGCTATGTTGGGTGATGTAGGGGCCAACTTACTAGGAGCTTTTTTAGGTTTGAGCCTGGTTTTTTCTGCACCAGAAAGCTATAAAATCTTAATTGTTTTGTTCTTAGTAGCGATGCATATTTATACTGAAAAGGTTTCTTTGACTGAGGTAATTGCCCAAAATGAATTTTTAGATAGGTTGGATAAATTGGGTAGAGATGAAGGTTGAAATAAGAAAGATAGTGAGAATGGTTTGAGGTTACTTATATAATTATGTTTTTTTGATAATGGTTTAATCAGGATTTATAAGTTTTAAGAAGGAGTTTTTTACTCAGTCTGGAATAGTAAAAAAGTATCGAAAAATATAAAAGGAGTGGTCAAGGTGAATCAAGAAAGAATTGTAAATCAATTTATAGAGTTAGTTAAAATAGATAGTATATCTAAAGAAGAAGGTGCAGTGGCAGATTATTTAGTAGAATTATTGACTGAATTGGGTTTAGAGGTAACAACAGATGATGTTGGGCAACAAGTTGGAGGAGATACAGGGAATGTAATAGCTAAGTTGCAAGGAGATAGTTCTAAGCCAACATTATTATTAAATGCTCATATGGATACTGTAACTCCAGGGAAGAATATAGAACCTGAAATAGAAGATGGAGTTATCTCTAGTAAAGGAGAGACTGTTTTAGGGGCAGATGATAAAGCGGGGATTGTAGCAATTGTTGAAGCCTTACGGATTCTTAAAGAAGATGATATAGAGCATGGAGATCTTGAAATTGTATTTACAATTGGAGAAGAGGTTGGATTGTTAGGTTCTAAAAATTTAGATTATGATTCATTAGAAGCTGATTTAGGGATTGCTTATGATTCTGGAGGAGATGTAGGAACAATTATTACTCAAGCACCTGCTCAAGATAAGATTAATGTTAAAGTGAAAGGGAAAGCTGCTCATGCAGGAGTCAATCCGTCAGCAGGAATTAATGCGATTAAAGTATCAAGTGTTGCTTTATCTAATTTAAATTTAGGGCAGATTGATGATGAAACGACTGCTAATATTGGAGTAATTAAGGGTGGAAAAGCAACTAATATAGTTCCAGATTTAGTTGAACTACAAGGTGAAGCAAGAAGTTTAAGTGAGGATAAGCTTGCTCAACAGACTGAACATATGTGTGATATCTTTAAACGAGCAGCAAATAAATATAATACTCAAGTAGAGATTGAAACTAAGCGGATGTATCCTGCTTTTGATCTGGAAAGAAATGATGAGATTGTTGATATTGCAGTTAAAGCAGCTCGCAGAATCAGTATTAAGCCTAAGTTGCAGTCTACAGGTGGTGGAAGTGATGCCAATATATTTAATGGGCAAGGAATTCCAACCATCAATGTTGGAGTAGGAATGACTGATGTGCATTCAACTGATGAAAATATTAAGGTTGATGATTTAGTGACTGCTGTTAAATTTTCGATTGCTTTGATCAATCAAGCAACTAGGTAGGAGAACATAGTTGACAGTGTACAGTGGATATGGTTTTTATGGGTTTCACGAAGGGTCTTGATAAAGACCCATAGGGACAGTGTACAGTTAGAGGTCAAGACCTTAAAAGATCAAGATATCTTACAGGTTTAGAGGTGGTTTTGATTTTAACTGTCAACCGTAAACTGTAAACTGTACACTGATATAAAGTGGCATAATGCCACTTTATATCGTACCTGAATTTATTTATAGAAGGAGGATTTACCACAGATATGCCTATCTCCCACAGAGAGTTATTAAATAAAGCATTATTAGAAGGAATTCCAGGTGGAGTAGTTGTTGTTGATAATGACGAGAAGATTGTAGCAATTAATGATTTTGCTTTAGATTTATTGGGTATAGAAACAGATCAAGTTGTTGGTGATAATATAGCTGAAGTTATTTCAACAACAAGAATAGATCAGGTTTTACAGACAGGGCAAGCAGAATTAAATCGCTATCAAATAATAGGTGGAACTAAGATCTTAACCAATAGAATACCTATCTTTGAACAAGAGCAAGTCGTAGCAGTGGTAGCATATTTTCAAAAGATAAAAGAAGCTGAGGAGATGGCGGAGAAGTTAAAGAGTGTTCAACGTTTAAAGAAGACTCTAGAAGCAATCTTGAATTCGATCGATGATGGGATTCGGGTAGTTGATGAGGAAGGGAGAATAAAGGTTTATAATTCAAAGATGGCTGATTTAGAGAATTTGGAGCGAGAGCAGGTAATCAATAAAAAATTATTAGATATTCTTCCTTCATTGAGTCGAGAAACAAGTACTATAATGAGAACTTTAAATTCTCAAGAGTCTGTAATGGAGCATCAACAAAGTTATATCAATTATAAAGGAGAAGAGATAACTACTATTAATAAAACACTTCCAATGATGTTAGAGGATGAATTTATTGGGGCTTTAGAAATAGCTAAAGATGTTACTCAGTTAAAAGAGTTATCTGAAAAGGTAATCGATCTCCAATCGGAGCTATATGATACAGAGGAGAAGAAGGAAGAGTTTAATAATGGAACGAATTATGTTTTTTCTGATATTATTGGAGAAAATAAAGGTTTAAAACAGAAGATTAAGTATGCTAAAAGGGCTGCTCGAACTTCTTCATCAATCTTAATCTCTGGTGAGACCGGAACAGGTAAAGAGCTATTTGCTCAGAGTATCCATAATGCTAGTAGACGGAGAAAAGAACCATTTATTGCTCAAAATTGTGCTGCTTTACCTAAAGATTTATTGGAAGGGATCTTATTTGGAACTAAGAAGGGTGGTTTTACAGGAGCTGTTAATCGCCAAGGGCTCTTTGAACAAGTTGATGGAGGTACGCTCTTATTAGATGAGATCAATTCGATGCCTTTAGAATTACAGGCTAAATTGTTACGTGTTTTACAAGAGGGGATTATCAGGCCTATTGGAGGAGATAAAGGAGTCAGAGTTGATGTTAGAATTATAGCTACAATTAATAAAAATCCTTTACAAGCCATAGAAGAAGGAGAGCTAAGGGAAGATTTATACTATCGGTTGGCAGTAGTTAATTTGGAGTTGCCACCATTGCGAGAAAGAACTGATGATATTTCTTTACTGGTGGATTATTTTATAGAAAAATTTAATAGGAAGTTTAATTATCAAATTCAAGGGATTGAACAGGAGGCAGAAGATTACTTTTTAAATTATAGTTGGCCCGGGAATGTAAGACAACTTGAGCATGTCCTTGAAGGGGTAATTAATATTTTAGATAGAGATGATAAAATAAGTAAAGAAGATGTTGAATTATTTATGTTAGATACGAAAGGTGAGATTGAAACTAATAAGATTGATCTTAAAGAAGATGATTCTTTGCCGAATATTATTGAAGATATAGAAAAGAATTTAATAAAAGAAGCTATTGATAATAATAATAACAATATTAGTCAGGCAGCAAGAGAGTTGGGAATTAAAAGACAGACTTTACAATATAAAATTAAGAAGTATCAGCTATAAAAGGGCTCCTTAATCGGAGGCTCTTTTTTTGTGAGGATAATTATAAAGGTGGTATAATAATTGCATTAATTTAATGTGTAAATTTAATTATTTTATAGCTTTTGATTATTAATTTTTTCAGCTTTTTGATTTTGATATTTTGAATTTAATTGTGAATTGTGCATTGTAAATTGTCAATTGAAACGGGAGTGAAGAAAGATTTAGATATCTGTCAAGGGTTATCATAATAGGGTTGGATTTAGCTGAAAGTATTATAAGTAATAAAAGAGGTGACAGAAGTGAAGAATCCTAAAATCAATATAAATCTTAAGAAATTAATAGCTAATACTAAGGAAGTAGTAAATCTAGCGGCAGAAGAGGGGATAGAAGTTGTAGGAGTCACCAAATCTGTCTGTGCTAATTTAGAGGTTGCGAAAGCTTTATTAAAGGGAGGGGTAGTAGGGCTAGCTGATTCTAGAATTAATAATTTGGCCTATTTGCGGGAAAATTTAAAACTAGACCAAGTGCCATTAATGTTACTTAGAATTCCAATGTTAAGTGAGATTGAACAGGTAGTTAAGTATGCAGATGTAAGCCTTAATTCAGAATTAGGGATAATCAGAGCATTAGATGAATTTGCTAAAGAATATGAGGTAATACATGAGATTATTTTAATGGTAGATGTTGGTGATAGAAGAGAAGGAGTTATGCCTGATGATGTAATGCAAGTAGTTGAAGAAGTACTGCAATTAGACAATATTAAATTGATTGGTTTAGGTACTAATTTAGCTTGTTTTGGCGGAGTATTACCTTCTGATGAAAATATGAAAGTTTTGGTTGAATTAAAAGAAAGAATAAATAATGAGCTTGATCAAAAGTTAAAGATAATCTCAGGAGGCAATAGTAGTTCCTTGCCTAGGTTAAAAGAGCGGGGATTACCTCCAGAAGTTAATCAATTACGGGTGGGTGAGACGATTTTGCTTGGTAGGAATGTAATCAATAGAGAACCTTTCCCAAATACTTTTCAGGATACATTTTTATTAGAAGCAGAAATTATTGAACTTAAAGAAAAACCTGCCCAACCTAAAGGGAAAATAGGACAGAATGCTTTTGGTGAAGAGGAGATTATTACGAAGAGCGGGGTTAGAAAGAGGGGTATCTTAGCAGTTGGAAGGCAAGATATAGTTTTGAAGGGGTTGGCCCCTGTAGCTAGAGGGGTCAAGATAGAGAGTGCTAGTAGTGATCATTTGATAGTTGATCTAACCGATTATCGGAAAAATATAACTGTGGGAGATAGTTTGAAATTTGAGTTAAATTATGCGGCATTATTAAGGGCAATGACTTCTCCTTATGTAAATATAGATATAATATAGCTCAAGTTAACCACTTTTAGCAGTTAGTAGATTACAGAGTATTAGCAATGATGGAAATTACTAAACTATTTTAAAGGTTTTCTCATAAAACTATCAAAATTGTACCTTAAAATTAAATAAAATGAACTTTGGAGGGTTAATAATGAAAAAAATACTTATTTTATCCTTAGGAATTTTAGTTTTAAGTTTTGCTTTTTTCAGTTATGATTATGCTCAAGCAGCTACAGAGAGAAACATAGAACAATCATTGATGGGAGAACAAGTACCAGAAGAACCACCAGCGGATGAAGAGTTACCGGAGGAGCCGCCAGTAGAAGAACCACCAGCGGATGAAGAGCTACCGGAGGAGCCACCAGTAGAAGAACCACCAGCGGATGAAGAGTTACCAGAGGAGCCACCAGTAGAAGAACCGCCAGCGGATGAAGAGTTACCGGAGGAACCACCAGTAGAAGAACCGCCAGCGGATGAAGAGTTACCGGAGGAGCCACCAGTAGAAGAACCACCAGCGGATGAAGAGTTACCAGAGGAGCCACCAGTAGAAGAACCGCCAGCGGATGAAGAGTTACCGGAGGAACCACCAGTAGAAGAACCGCCAGCGGATGAAGAGTTACCAGAGGAGCCGCCAGTAGAAGAACCGCCAGCGGATGAAGAGTTACCGGAGGAGCCACCAGTAGAAGAACCACCAGAGGGTGAAGAGTTACCAGAGGAGCCGCCAGTAGATGGGCCACCTCCGACAGAGCCACCTTCAAATTAATAAATAATAAATAAAAGAACCCCTCTTGCAAGAGGGGTTCTTTTATTTGGAATAATAAGTTTAGGAGGAATAGTAAAGGTGAAAATAAGAGGACTAGAAGTTCTAAACAGTGCAAAATATTTTGCACAATGCAATTTATTTGTCAACTTATATGATACCCAAATAGGCATTTGTCGAAATAAAGAAAAAATAAAAGAATTTAAATATTGCTATGCCAGGGGTTATTCTAGGGGAAGATAATAATTACTTTTTAAACTGGCATGTTAATTGCATTAATATATAAGTGAGATTAATAAAAATAAAAACAAATACTTTTAGGGGGCTTAAAAAATGAAATTTAAAGGAATGACTATCGGAGTACCTAAAGAAATTATGTCTGGAGAAAAGAGAGTAGCTGTAGTACCAAAGACGGTTAAGAAATTTGTTGAAGGTGGAGCTAAAGTCTTGGTTGAAGCTGGAGCTGGTGCAGGTTCTTTTATTGATGATCAGGATTATAGTGAAGCAGGAGCAGAAATTATTCCTAATGTAGAGGATCTTTTTGAAGCTGCTGATCTGATTTTAAAGGTTAAGGAACCAAAGTTTAATGAAGATTTAAACAAGCATGAAGCAGAATTAGTTGCTGAAGATGCTGTACTAGTTAGCTTTTTACATCCAGCACATTCTATAAATCATGATATGGTTAATACATTAGCTGATAGAAATGTAACAAGCTTTACTTTAGATGGAATCCCAAGAATTTCTAGGGCACAAAAGATGGATGCTCTTACTTCAATGAGTACTGCAGCTGGTTATAAAGCTTCTATTTTTGCGGCAAATTATTTGAAGCGTTTTGTACCGATGATGCCAACAGCTTTTGGAACTATGAAACCAGCAGAGTTTCTAGTAGTTGGAACAGGTGTAGCAGGTTTGCAAGCGATTGGTACTGCTAAGCGTTTAGGAGCTCAGGTAAAGAGCATTGATATTAGACCTGAAGCTAATGAGCAGGCACGTAGTTTAGGGGCCAAAGTGATTGATTTTGATGTTCCTGCTGAGTTAGCAGTTGGTGAAGGTGGTTATGCACAACAACTTTCTGATGAATGGTATGAAAAAGAACGTGAAGTTCTTGCTGAACATATTGAAAGCTGTGATGCTTTGATTTTAACAGGATTAATTCCAGGAGAAGAAGCACCTATTCTTGTAACAGAAGATATGGTTAATAAGATGAAAAAGGGGTCTGTTATAGTAGATGTTGCAATTGATCAAGGTGGTAACTGTGAATTGACAAAAGGTGGAGAAGATTACGAGCATAATGGAGTATTTATAAGTGGTTTATTAAATATTCCAACAACGTTAAGTGTTCATTCAACAGCTATGTTTGCTCAAAATCTGTACAGCTTTATTGAGCATATTGTTGATGAAGGAGAAGTTGATACTGAAGCTGATGATCAGATAGTACAAGAAAGTATGGTAACAAAAGATGGAGAGATTGTACACCAAGGTACATTAAAGGCAATGGGATAAATTATAATTTGATTGACAGTTTACGGTTGACAGTACGAAGTACTGGAAAGATCAGGGGGAAAAGCAGTAAATAAATGTACAATGTAAAATTTACAATTAACAATTAAGAAATCAAGTGATAAAAACAAATAAAAATATCACTGATTGATTTAAGTAAAGATTAATAAGGTTTTGATTTTAACTGTCAACTGTACACTGTTAACTGTAAACTGTATTTCAAGAGGGGGGTTTATATATATGTTATTAGTTATGGTGATCTTTTTATTGATTGCATCTTTTTTAGGATATAGAGTAATTTCTTCAGTGCCTTCTCTGTTACACACACCTTTAATGTCTGGGATGAATGCACTATCGGGGATAACGGTTTTAGGTGCTATAGAAGTTTATGCTACTGCATCTTCAGGAGCAAGGCCGTGGGCATTAGCGGCTTTAGTATTGGCTATGGTCAATGTAGTTGGTGGTTTTTGGGTTACAGGTAGAATGTTACGAATGTTCAAAAATGGAAAAGGAAGCTCAGCAGTAAAGGGGGAGAGATTATGATAGGAAATATTATTATTTCAACAATTATTATTGTAGGCTTTATTGTGGGTATTCGTTTGATGCAATCTCCTAAAACTGCTGTCTGGGGTAATCGTCTTGGAGCTTTTTCTATGGCTTCGGCTATTCTTTTTTCATTGTGGGAATCAGGTGTTATAAATGATCTTTTCCTTTTATCTTTTATAATTTTTGGAGGAGTATTAGGAATTATACTTGGACAAGTAGTTCAGATGATTCATATGCCACAAATGGTAGCATTGCTTAATGGATTTGGTGGTGCTGCGTCAGCTTTAGTAGCTGGTGCTACAGCTGCTGTATATACAACAGATTCTTGGGTCTTTTGGTTTACGGCTGGGTTGGCCCTGGCTGTTGGTGCTTTAACCTTAAGTGGAAGTGTTGTTGCAGCTTTAAAATTACAAGGTTTGATTATACAAAAACCAGTAGATTTAGCAGGACAGCAATTTTATCAGGGTTTTCTTTTAGTAACTGGGGTCTTATCTATAATTATTTTAAGTATCTGGCAAGCAGCTTATCTACAAATTTTAATGCCACTAATAATCATTCTATTTACTGTTTATGGGTTATTAATGGCTTTACGTGTTGGTGGAGCAGATATGCCAATTGTTGTTTCTTTGTTAAATTCTTTTTCTGGTATAGCAGCTGCAATTTGTGGTTTAGCAGTAGCCAATCTACTTTTAGTGGGTGTTGGTGCTCTTGTAGGAGTAGCTGGTCTTATCTTAACCCATATTATGTGTAAGAATATGAACAATAGTTTAACAGCTGTTTTGGCTGGTTTTGATAAGGATAAAGCTTCAGAAAAGAAAGAAGTGGCTTCAAAAGTAGAACCGAAGGAAGTTGAAGAAAAAGAAGCAGAAAATGATGACCAACAAAAGATCTCTGATTTGCTTAAGTCAGCAGAAGATGTAGTAATAGTACCAGGCTATGGAATGGCAGTAGCTCAAGCACAACAAGCAGTCAAACAGTTGACAGATTTATTGGTTGCTGAAGGGAAGAATGTTAAGGCAGGAATCCATCCAGTAGCAGGAAGAATGCCAGGCCATATGAATGTATTACTAGCAGAAGTAGGAATAGATTATGAGATGTTATATGATTTAGAGGATATCAATGATGAATTTGCAGAAACAGATTTAGCAATAGTGGTAGGAGCATGTGATGTAGTCAATCCAGAGGCTAAAAAGGCAGAGGGAACGCCGATTTCTGGGATGCCGATTTTACAGGTAGAGGAAGCAGAAAATGTTATCGTCTGTAACTTGGATGATCAACCAGGGTATTCAGGAGTAGAAAATAGTCTTTACGAAGAAGAACATGTAATATCTTTATGGGGAGATGCAGCAGAAACAGTACCTCATTTAAATAATGTAATAAAGCAAGCAGAAAGTAACAAAACAGAAGAAAGTACAGA
>NZ_JALKBY010000013.1 GCF_023223645.1 Natroniella sulfidigena
CCAATATCAACCCCCATTATATTGGAATCATCACTTTCTTCATTTTCTATATTAATAGTTACAGCAAAAAACCAACTTATGAAGAACTATTTATAATTTTAAAAAGGTCTCCTAGCTTAAACTAGAAGACCTTCTTTTAATTAATCTTGTTGAACTTGATATTCAAAACCAGATATATCAGCAATCATTTCTGGTATTTCAGTATTATCTAAGATACCATCAAAATTTTCTGCTCCTACACCATAGGCAAAAACAGGAACAGTATTAGCAGTATGTCCTCCAGTGCTATCACTTCTTGCTCTAGTCTTCCGATGCATTACTCCTCCATCATAATAATAAGCAATAATACTTCCAATCTCCCATCCAACTATGTGTTCAGCAACCAGTCTTCCCTCTGGATCATTTCCATCCCACACATTATCTTGAAACTCTTCTATCTCTTCATCACTAAGCTCAATATTGGCATATTCAGAGAAGACTTCCCTAATGCTTTCTGCAGTATAATTATCCGTTTCTTCATCCATTTCTAGCTGTTGGGCCATATATTCAGGAGATACACCAATTTCCTTAAAACTTTCAGTATCCATAACCTCTGATGCAGCAATCCCCATCGTTTCATGATCGGATTTAACAATAACTAATGTATCACCATCTTCCTCTGCCCAATTAACAGCATACTCTACTGCTTCATCAAAATCAATCATCTCTCTCCAAATACCACCAAAGTCTGCTGCATGTGATGCATGATCTACCCGTGCTCCTTCTAACATTAGAAAGAATCCATCTTCATTTTGTGCAGCAGTTTCAATTGCCTTTTCTGACATCTCTACAAGAGAAGGCTCTTCACTTTCTAAGATCTCTCTATCTCCTACATAATTCATAAAGGAAGGATGAAAGAGACCCAAAACCCTTGTCTCAGCAGTAGGTTCTATACTCGCTAATTCATTTCTATCCCGAGGGATTTCATACCCTTTTTCTTCAAAGGCAGCAATTAAATCTTCACCATCTTGTGCTTCAGGTTGGAAAAACCTCTCTCCACCACCTAAAGCTATATGATATTCATTTTCATAGATCTGTCGAGCTATCTCAGCTTGATTGCCCCGATCTTCTGTTTTAGCAACATAAGCTGCTGGTGTAGCATCGGTGACAGTATTGGTAGAAACAACACCAACTGTCTTACCTTGTTCTTTAAAGATATCTAAAATACTTGTCAATTCCTCACCATCCGGGCCAACACCAATCATACCATTATTAGTCTTAGCTGCATTGGCTAATGCTGTACCTGCTGCACCAGAATCAGTAACATCATAATCGGCTGAATAAGTTCTAGCTAATGCTACATGAGGCAGGGTTTCCATAAATAATTCTCCCTCTCTACCATGTTCAAACAGACGTGCAACCTCCATTTGACCTGTTCCCATCCCATCAGCAATCATAACAATTACATTACTAGGACTTGCTTCCTCCTCTTCTTGCGGAGGGGTTTCTTGGGGTGCACAAGCTGCTAGCATAAAGGTCAAAATTACTACAAACAAGATCTTAAAATTCCGTTTCATTTTATTGCCTCCTCGTATAATATATTTAAGATATGTTAGTATTAAAATTGACCTTTTGGCTATTATTTATTCTAAAACTCTACTCTAATTTAAATGATCAATTAACTCTATGCTTCAATCTTAATTACATTACTGACCTCTTTAATTGCAGTCCGCTCTTTAATCTTTTTTAATGCTCGTTGAAGATTCTTTTCAATTACCGAATGAGTAAGAAAGACTAAACTTACTGACTTAGTTGCTTGATCTGCTCCAATTACTTTGCTTACTCTAATATCATTATCTCCTAAAATCTTAGAAACAACAGCCAAACCTTTTTGTTTATCTGCAACCTGTAGGCGAATATAATATTTAGAAGTTAGCTCTTGATGTGATTTTACCGTTTTAGCTTTATAAGCTCTCTTCTCATTCAAATCAGTGACTTGATAATCAATATTACGAGTAATATCAATCACATCAGCTACAACAGCACTACCTGTCGGCAATGAACCAGCCCCTTGACCATAATAGATCAACTCTCCTACTGCATCTCCTTTAACCAACACAGCATTAAAGGCATCTTTGACTCCAGCCAAAGAATGATCTTGAGGAATCATCGCCGGTTGAACTCTAGCTTCTACCTCTCCATTGACCCTCTTAGCGATACCTAAAAGTTTAATTGTATATCCTAATTCTTGGGCGTATGTAATATCCTCTTGTGTTATCTGTGTAATCCCTTCTCTATAAATATTATCTAAACTGATAGCCCTACCAAAAGCAATAGCAGAAAGAATTGTTAATTTATAGGCTGCATCATAACCTTCTATATCAGAAGTAGGATCAGCTTCAGCATAACCTTTCTGTTGTGCTTCCGCTAATACTTCTTCAAATTCAGCTCCTTCATCAGCCATCTTAGTCAAAATATAATTCGTAGTTCCATTGACAATCCCTATTACTTTTTCAATCCGATTGGCAGTTAATGATTGCTGTAAGGACTTGATAATTGGAATTCCACCCCCAACACTAGCTTCAAAATGAAGCTTAACTCCTTGCTTAGCTGCTAAAGCAAATAACTCATCTCCATATTTAGCAATCAACTCTTTGTTGGCTGTTACTACATGCTTTTTGGCTTCTAGAGCCTGCTCTACAAATCTTTTAGCCGGGCCAACTCCTCCAATTAATTCAACAATAATATCTATCTCTGAATTACCTAATACTTCTTCTGACCTATCAGTCATTATACCAGTTGGAATATCAACAACTTTTTCTCTATCCAAATTCTTATCTAATACTTTAGTCAGCTCAATCCTACTTCCTGCCCTCTGATTAATACTCTCTTTATTCTTCAATAAAATCTCTGCTACTCCACTACCTACAGTACCTAAACCTAAAATTCCTACTTTAACTGCCCCCATACTCATTCCTCCTCATTTAAAATTTAAAAAGCCCCTTCTCTGATTGAGAAGAGGCTTAATTTACAATTTTACCCTCTTCTCTCATCTTTCAACCCCAAATTGGAATTGCAGGATGTGGCACCATTACTCTGTAAAACAGAGTCGGTTGCCGGGCTTCATCGGGCCAGTCCCTCCACCTCTCTTGATAAGAGAAATACTAAATTTATGAAATTTAAAATAATTGTATCATTTAGATCACTTACTGTCAACAATAACCCCAAGTTATTTTCAATTAATTATTTAAAGTGAGTTCATTTTCAATCTTACGGGCTGTTGGTGTTGCTGCCAACCCACCTAAAGAGGTCTCCTTTAATTCATTAGGTAAAGCATCCCCTACTTTCTTCATTGCTACTATTACTTCATCAACTGGAATTACACTTTCAATCCCTGCAAGGGCCATCTCGGCTGCTACTAAAGCATTACTTGCTCCTGTAGCATTTCTTTTAATACAAGGAACTTCTACTAAGCCAGCCACCGGATCACAAACTAACCCCAAAACAGTCTTCAGTGAAATTGCTACTGCACTAGCTAATTGGTTATGGTCTCCTCCCATTAAATAAACAACAGCTCCAGCAGCCATTCCAGCAGCAGAACCACATTCAGCTTGACAACCACCTTCTGCTCCTGAGACTGATGCCTGCTGAGCAATCGCCAATCCAATTCCAGAAGCTACAAATAGAGCGTCTATTACTTCTTCTTCCTTCTTTTCATATTTCTCAGCTACTGTTAATAAAGCTGCAGGTAAGATCCCACAAGAACCTGCTGTAGGAACTGCTACTATCGGCTCCATAGCAGCATTTACTTCTGCAATTGCTAAGGCTTTGGCAACTGCTTGTGAAATCACCGCTCCTATCAAGCTCTTTCCATCTTTTTCAGCCTCAGCAAGTAATCTACCATCCCCTCCTGTTAGTCCACTTATGGAGGTTAAATCATCTTTCTCAAGCCCTTTTTGGGCTGCCTCTTTCATTACTTTTAAATTTTTCTTCATCAGTTCTCGAATTTCAGCTTCAGATCTTTCACTCAACTCTTGTTCCCGTAAGATAACAACTTCAGGAATCGAAAGCTCTTCTTTTTGAGCAAGTTCTATAAGTCCATTTATCGTCTTAAAATCATACATCTCCATCTTGCCTCCCTATTTAACAGGTTTAATTATCCTAGCTTCTTTGATCTCAGCTATCTCTTTGATTGCTCTTAATTTCTTTGTCGTTAAATTATGATCTAACTCAATTACTGCTGTCGCTAAAGCACCTTTATACTCTCGTAAGACCTTCATAAAAGCAATATTAAGCTCATCCTCTTCTAATACCCTAGATATTTTGGCCATTACTCCTGGCTTATCTTGATGTAGAGTAATTAAGGTATGGTATTCTCCATTTAAATCTACATTAATCCCATCTATCTGCTTAATAACAACACTGCCCCCTCCAACAGAAGAGGCTACTATTGTAGTAGTCTTATCTGTTCTATCTTTAATTTCAAGTTTAGCAGTATTAGGGTGAACTCCATCCAACTCAACTGGCAAATAATCAAACTCAATTCCTTTTTCTTCGGCCAACTCAAATGCGTTCTTAATCTTTGGATCAGCAGTCGATAATCCTAATAACCCTCCTAATAGAGCCTTATCAGTACCATGGCCTTGATAAGTCTCCTTAAACGATCCATGTAAATGAAACTTTACTTCTTCGATCTCTTCTGCTACAATTTCCCGGGCCAAATTACCGATCCTTACTGCCCCAGCAGTATGAGAACTAGAAGGGCCAAGCATAATTGGCCCGATGATATCTAACAAGCTTAACTTACTCATTATATCCCTCCACTACTAAGATAAATTATATTTACTATATTATTCCTAGGCTTAAAATTTAGAATCAGCAGGCCCTAAAGGAACCTACTGATTTTAAAGCTATTATCTTATTATATTTATTAAATCAATCCCATTTCCTTACCTACTTTTTCAAACTTCTCTAATGCAAAATCTAAATCTTCTTTACTGTGTGCTGCAGAAATCATTACCCTAATTCTAGCTGTATTCTTAGGCACAGTAGGAAAACCAATTGATTGAGCAAATATCTGTTCATCTAATAACTTACTACTAAATTCAGCTGCCTTCTCAGCAGTCCCAATCATAACAGGCGTAATTGGAGTTTCACTCTCTCCAGTATCAAACCCAAGCTGTTCCATCTTTTCTGTGAAGTATTCGCCATTATCCCATAGTTTCTGTACTAGCTCATCACTTTCTTGTAAGATATTAACTGACTCCATTACTGCTGCCATATCAGGAACAGTAGGAGCAGAGCTGAATAAAAATGGTCTTCCTTGTTGCTTTAGAAGTTCAATTAACTTCTTACTACCTGAGACACATCCACCGACAACACCTAATGCTTTAGAAAAAGTTCCTACCTCTACATCTATCTGTCCATGCAAATCAAAGTGATCTACAATACCTCTTCCATGAGAACCTAAAACTCCTTCCCCATGAGCATCATCAACCATTGTCATTACATCATATTTCTTAGCTAGCTTTGCAATCCCAGGTAAATCAGCAATATCACCATCCATACTGAATACCCCATCAACAACTATCAACTGCTTACAATCTTTATCTTGATCTTCTATCAATAACTCTTCTAATTCATCCAACTTATCATGACCATAAACCTTAACCTTTGCTCCACTCAAACGACAACCATCAATAATACTAGCATGATTTAATGCATCACTATAAATAATATCGCCCTTACCAACCAAAGCTGGAATAGTAGCTAAGTTAGCATTAAAACCTGACTGAAAGACTATAGTAGCTTCAGCTTTCTTAAACTCTGTTAATTTTTCTTCCAACTCCTCATGTAAGGATAATGTTCCAGCAATCGTCCTTACTGCTCCTGGGCCAACCCCATATTCATCAATTGCTTCTTTAGCAGCTTCTACTAATCGTGGATCAGCAGCTAATCCTAAGTAATTATTAGAACAGAAATTTAGTACTTCTTCCCCTTCGATAGTTACCCAAGCACCTTGTCCACTTTCTAAAGTACGAATTTGATTATACAACCCTTCTGTTTCTAAACGTTCAATCTCCTTAGCGATAAATTCCATTATTTAAACCCTCCCATTTGATAATTCAGTGTACAGTTTACGGTTTACAGTTGACAGTTAAAACCTTAAAATCAAAAGCCTTAAGCTTTTAAGCTCTTGATCTTAACTGTAAACTGTACACTGTCAACTGTTAACTATTTTTTCAGCATATCTTCCTTATTAGGATAAAGAATTACCTTACCACAATTCCCTGATAAGACCAAATCAAAAGCCTCTTCATAATCCTCAAACGCAAAACGATGAGTAATCAACGGCTCTAAATCTAATCCTCCCTCTAACAATGAAGCCATCTTATACCATGTATCCCACATCTGGCGACCATTAATCCCATAGACAGTAGCTCCTTTGAAGATAATAGCATCAGATAGATTTATCTCCATCTCTTTAGATGGAATTCCTAATAAAGAAGCCCATCCTCCACCTTTTAAAGCAGCAAAGCCTTGTCTAATAGCAGTAGGTTGTCCTGAAAACTCTAACATAACATCTACTCCACCTGTAGCCTCTTCAATCACCTCTACAGGATCTTCCTCAGAAACATTTATAACCCTATCTGCCCCTAACTTCTTAGCTAAATCTAATCGGTATTCATTGATATCAGTAGCAAATATCTTTGCGGCACCAGAATATTCAGCCACAGCTACAGCCGCTAAGCCAATTGGCCCGCATCCAATGACAGCTACACTCTTACCAGTTAAATCATCCATCATAGCTGTATGTACAGCATTACCAAAAGGATCATAAATTGCTGCTATTTCTAGCGGAATATCAGAATCCATCTTCCAAATATTTTCTGCTGGCACACTAACATACTCCGCAAAACAACCAACAGTATCAACACCGATAATCTCTACCTCTTGACAGATATGCCCCTGTCCAGTTCGACAATAAAAGCAACTACCACAAGTAAAATGTCCTTCAGCAGAAACAAAGTCTCCTTTTTCAATAGTATCTACATCTTCACCTATTTCTACTACTGTTCCACAAAATTCATGTCCAAAGATCAACGGTGGCTCTATCCGAGACTGAGACCACTCATCCCACTTATAAATATGAGCATCAGTCCCACAGATAGCAGCAGCATCAACTTTAACCAACACCTCATCAGCACCGATTTGAGGAATATCTACTTCTACAAGTTTAGCACCTACATCAGCTTCTGTCTTCATTAGTGACTTCATTTTATTTTTCATTCCTAGTTCCTCCTAAGTTTTATTATTTGATTATCTTTAGTTTAATCATTATTATTTGGAAATATAAATCCAACTTCCTCCTCTTTCAACAAGTGAAATTGCTGTAAATAAGATCCAACATCACCATTTTATAATGTAACCTGGTCAATGTGACAAGTATTTTGCATCAATGCAATTTATCTGTCATCTTGAACCTTTATTAAGGCAGCTAGTTGTTGACAGTAATAAAATAATAAATTAATTCAAACCTTGCTATGATAGGGTTTATTCCACCTACAAGCAAATAATTATTTTGTAGTGGCATCTTAATTGCATTAACTATTACTCAAGAGTATACCTATCTATTTACTCTGAAAATCACTCTGAAAAATTTCAATGCAAAATAATTTCATCCTTTTTCATCTAATATAAATATACACCAGATTAGTTCAGGCGAAGCAATTACATTGGAATAAATCATATTTATCACCATAATTATAACGATTTATATAAATTTTGTCAAATTGAATTTGAATATTATAAAATTCAAAAAAATTCTACAAAAAAGGAGGAATTTCTAAAAACATCTATAACTATTAACACTGGAGAAGTTAAACAAAATAATAATTAAAAAAGAGGAGCTGAAAATTATGCAAAAGTTAGGTTTATTACCAAAGTTATTATTAGGAATTGTATTTGGTATCATTGTAGGTCTATTCTTTCCAAACTGGTTTGCTAGGGCCTTCTACACTATTACTAATGTATTTGGCGAGTTTTTGATGTACATTGTTCCACTTATTATCTTAGGATTTATTGTCCCAGGGATTGCAGAACTAGGGGATAAGGCTGGAAAGTTATTAGGAATTACAGTAGGAACAGCTTATTTATCTACAGTTATTGCTGGAGTTATAGCTTATTTTATTGGTGATGCTATATTACCTTCTATTATAGCTGATGGTGCTGTACAAAGTGCAGAAAATGGTGGAATTGAACCATTTTTAGCAATTGAAATGCCGCCATTAATGGGAGTAATGACAGCACTGATAACATCATTTTTACTTGGTTTAGGAATTAGTCAAATCAAAGATGAACAGAATGTTATTTTAGATTTTATGTATGATTTCAGAAAAATCATTGTATTAGCAATAGAAAAAGTAATCATTCCATTCTTACCACTTTATATTGCTGGTGTCTTTGCTGATATGGCAGCTACAGGTGAAGTATTTGAAACTTTAGGAGTCTTTGGACAAGTATTTGCTTTAGTGATAGCTTTACACCTAGGCTATTTAGTTGTCTTATTTTTAGTAGCGGGTCAAAGAAGTGGAAGTAACCCCTTCAAAAGTTTAAAAAATATGGTCCCAGCTTATACTACAGCATTGGGGACTATGTCTAGTGCTGCTACGTTACCTGTTACTCTAAAAAATGCTAAAAAGAATGAGGTATCTGAAGAGGTAGCTGATTTTGCAATTCCTTTATCAGCAACAATCCATCTAGCAGGTAGTACGATTACTTTAGTCTTATGTGCACTTACTGTTTTATTACTACATGGTGGACAACCGGCTTTAGCTGAGTTCTTACCATTTATCATGAGTTTAGGTGTAGTAATGGTTGCTGCTCCAGGAGTGCCAGGAGGAGCTGTAATGGCTGCTATGGGACTAATGACTACTATTCTTGGATTTAGTGAACCTCAACAAGCATTAATGATTGGGTTATACATGGCTCAAGATGGTTTTGGAACTGCTTGTAATGTTACTGGAGATGGAGCAATTGCTATGATAGTTGATTCTATATCCAACAAGTTCTCTAAAACTGCATAATTGACTAAAAGTTAAATTTTAAATTTCTAAGGCCATCTAATCTGACAAGATTAGATGGCCTTATTTAATCTCTAAAAATCATAATTTCCTAAAGAACAAAGTGGGCATTAGCCCACTTTAGGCTAAACTTAAGGTTAAGAATAAGTAAAATCAAAAAAGTTATCCACAACCTTTAAAAAGCATAGTTTCCTAAATAATAAAAAAAGTAGTTGCTAGGTGAATTAATTTACCTAGCAACTACTTTTAACTTAGTATATTCTATTATACTTGCCTAAAAGTTTTTAAAAAGGAACATCAATCTCTTCTTTCTTTTGATTATTATTACCACTATTACCTTGCTTATCATTAGGCCAATCAAGAAAACTAACATCTCTGGCTACTACTTTAGGAGATTTTCTGTTAGTTCCATTATCATCTTTCCATGTGTCAATCTGCATTCTACCTTCAACTGCAACTAGTCTCCCTTTACCTAGATGGTTAGCACATGTTTCCGCCTGTTTTCTCCAGACAGTTACATCAATAAAATCTACATCACGCTCACCATTACTATTTTTATAATCTCGTTCTACAGCAAGAGCAAAGTTACAAACTGCTGTCCCTTGGGAAGTATACCTCAACTCTGGATCCCTTGTTAATCTTCCAATTAAAATAACTTTATTCAACATAATAAAACCATCTCCTTTTTTAATTTAAATCCTGTTCATGATAGGATACTTAACCATTATATGTACCTACAAAGAATCTTTTTTACTCCATAAGTCTTATTTCATTATTCTAAAAAAGATTCCTGCAAATTTACAATTTAATTTTCACTCTCTTCATTATTAGTTTCATCTTCTTCTGACTCTTCTCCAAAAAATAAATTGTTATCTTGTAAAAAACCTTCTAAACTCCCTTTTATACTTTCTTCATAATACTCTTTAAGCTCCTCATTTTGATCATAATATTCAATTGCAGTTTCTTTTATCTCTGCTATAAATTCCGTCTCTTGGTAATTTTGATAGATAAAAGTACCAACTAAAACAAATGATAATACTACAGCTATCATTACAATTGCATTAAGAAGTTTCACTATAGCATATATCAATCTAAATGGAAAGGTTATTAATCCAAAAATAAAACCTATAAGTTTAAACATTCTCTTCTTCAACCCCATTTCAATTCACAATTAAATTCAAACTAATTAAATTTACACTATTACTAACATTGCTAGATAAGAAAAGAGACTAATCAGCCTTTTAGGTAACTGACCAGCCTATCACTCTTGATTATAATTTTTCATAGATTTCATTATAAATAGCCTCCATACTTTATTCAATTAGACGATACCATAGAATAACTTTGAAGTCAAGTTGTTTTAAGAAGAGGTTCTTGCCAATCGAAAACCACAATCTCCTCGCTTATAAGATGGATCACGTTCGCGGCTACTACTTACCTTACAGTTATGACCAGAGGTGTTGGCCCAAGAACCACCTCGTATAGCCCGAGCAACAAAATATCCCTCTGGAATATTATTCATCCATTCGCTCAAATTACCGCTCATATCATATAGCCCTAGTTCATTAGGTTGCTTACGACCAACAGGTTGTGTTGAATTTGTATTTTCATTATACCAACCAACCTCATCTAAATTATCACTACCTGCATATTTTGTTGGTTTACCCTCTGCTCCTCCACGGGCTGCATACTCCCATTCTCTACTTGTTAATAATCTATATCCATTAGCGTTATTATCCTCTGTTACTGTAGCTGAGACTATATTTTCTTCATCATATTCTATACCACGTATATTGTAATGCTTATCTAACCCCTTTTTTTGTGATAATTTATTACAGTATCTTATAGCATCATACCAAGTTATATTTTCTACAGGGTTATAGGGGCTTCTTGAAAATGTAGACGGATTAAACCCCATTAATTTTTCAAATTCTGATTGTGTTACCAAATACTTTCCAATATAAAAGTCATTCTCTACACTTATTGCTCCATTTTCTTTACTGGTTGTGCCTGCTTCAACTAATATCGTTTTAGAGGTGAAGCGAATATGAGGTTTACATTCTTGTTTGAGGAGATTATTTCTTCCTTTTCTCATTTCTTTTTGTAAAATTTTAATTACATCAAAAGTATCTGACACTTCTCTATATTTTTTAGCCAATTGTAACGCAGTTTCACCCTTATTGTTTGTAAGATTGACATCAGCACCTTTTTCAATCAAAAACCTTACAAACCCCGCATTTCCCCTTGCTGCCGCTACCATTAAAGGAGTATTCCCATATTCATCTTTGATATTAACACTACCACCAAATATTTCTGTAAATTTTTCTATATTCTTAATTGCTCTTTGGATATCATCTTTTTCTAATGCCTCAAATATTGCCTTGCTTATTTGCACATAATTCAATTTATTTTTTCTCCTTTCTTTTAGCTGTTGATAATTGATGATCAAACTGTAAATCTTCTATAATTTATCAATATTTTTTATTGTTCTCCTGTGGTTTGTATTTCTATATATTCCTCTAATCACCTCCATCAAAACTACTTTAATTTATTTTTCACACTACTATATGTTTATACTTTAAAATCAGAAAAATAATGCGATCATTTAAAATATAAAGTATAATATAAAATAAAAGGATGTGATAAAATTGCCTAAAAAAATATTAATCTTATCTCTATCATTTATCTTAATCAGTTCTACTATTGCTTTAGCTAATCTTAAAACCATATCTACAATTGGTTATAGTCAAATAGAAAAAACACCTGATTCGGGTATGATTAAAGCTGAAATAGTAGGTTTAGGAGCAGGTAAAGCAAATTTAGAACATAAATTAAGACAACGATTAAATAACTTAAAGGATGAATTAACTAAAAAGAAAGAAGTCAATAAAGATAAAATTACAAAATCAGAGATTGAATCTAATAATATTGAAGCTAATGATTATAAAGCAACAATAATCTTAACAATTGAATTTAATGAACAAGAAAAAGATTTGGCTACAGTTAGCTCTAATCTAATTGAGATTATTGATCAAGCTCATCCTCAAAGACGAGCAACTTATAATCAAAATTATGAATTCGATTATGAAATAATTCAAGCTTATTATACTTTTGAACAAGTAGAAAAATATCAACAACAGTTATTTGAAACTGCTTTGGAGGTTAGTCAGCAAAAAGCAGAGTCTTTAGCTAAAATTAATAATTTTAGTTCAATTGAGATGATAAAGATCAAGGAACAAGAAAAAACAAAAGATTTGATGAATTATCAAGAAAAAATAGAACTTAATCAACCTCAAAAGCCAACTGCTCAATCTTTTTCTGAAAGATTAAGAGTTGATTATCAGTTTAATTAATCTTAAGTCCACTACTTAACTGATAAAAATGATAAAAAAATCCTCCGGTCATTTAGACCGAAGGATTTTGATTCTTGCATTAGCTATCTTGATTCAATAAATATTTATATATACCCCACTCATTATCATCTGTCCCAGCAAATTCGATCCTTGCTAAATCTTTATCTTCCATATATTCTCTCCCAACTGGATCGGAAGCAAAAATAATATCCCCTTTAGTTTCAACCGGCTTTAACTCCCAGTTGCTCTCACGTTCAGGAGCTATTACATCTTTTTCTGCTACATACTCCATTATAACATCTTGATTTTTAACATCTCCAGGAGCAGCAGGCAGTAAACTTTGAGAGCCATCTAATACATCAGTAGCAGTACCGCTAGCTCGATGATTATTAGTAGCCATTAGAAATTCCATATCATCAGTAACAGGTTGGCCCTTATAAGTAACATCTACAATTCTATTGCCAACTTTCTGGGTCACGTCTATTTTATAGTCTATTCCTAATATAGATTCATAATAAAAACCTTCAAAGTATTCATTAATCAATTCTTGATCCTCTTCTAAATCAGGATCTATTTGATTGAAGTTTTCTGCTGATTCTTCTAAAAACTCAACTAATTCTGCTCCAGTAACCTTAACTACTTGGAATAGGTTATCATAAATATATATATCAGTTATATCAGTTATATCTAATTTCCCTGGTTCTATATAAGTATAATCTGTAGGTCCTTGGCGACCAAATCTAAGTGGAGCAGCTGTTGAAATCACAGGTAAATCTTTATATTCTTCTTTCTTTGTCAATTCCAGTACTTCTTCGGTATACCATTTCTGAGCCTCCTGCGTTAAAGTAATAATAGCACTATCTTTAACCCGAGTAAAGTGAGTAGAAAGAAGGACTGCTGTTTCACCAATTGGAGTAGTTACATAATCAATGGTAGCTTCATGTTTTTCTTCTACCAACCCTACAATCTCAGGATGCTTTTTTACCTCCTCATCTACATCTAAGATTCTTGATTTACCTCCTTTAACTTCCCAGTCTCCGCCATTGTAAACAACATCCAATTCAACAACTCCTAAATGGCTTCCCCAAGCTCCAGGCATAGCAGTAGGAACCCCATTAATCAAACCTTGTTCATTATCAATATTTTCTATATCATCATATTCACTGCCTCCTGGGAATTCATTATGTTGATGTCCAAGTACCATTGCATCTATACCTTCAACCTGGCTTAAATAATAGCCAGCATTAACATCTTTATCATCAGGATCAATACCTGTATGAGCTGAGACTATAATTAAATCTGCTCCTTCTTCTTTCATTTGTGGAATAACTTTTTCAGCCTCTTCTATAATATCCTTTCCAACAACCTCTCCTTCTAGATAGGTACTACCCCAAGACACAACTTCAGGAGAAACAAAGCCTACTACCCCGATATTAACCTCTTTACCATCTATCTCTCTATCTAAAATCACATAAGGAGTGAAGTAATTCTCTTCTGGATTATCATAATCATAAAGATTGGCATTTAACCAAGGAAAATCGGAACCTGCTTCCGCTCGCCTAAAATAATCAATACCATAATCTTGTAATTCATGATTACCTAATGTAGCAGCATCATAGCCCATTGCATTCATGGAATCTACTATAGTCGGATGTTCATCTTCATCTAGTGGTGATACAATAGGTTCCACATCTCCAGGAAGTTGATCAGCTTCTAAATTCCCTAACAGACTTCCCTGAATAACATCTCCGGAATCAAATAATAAGACATTATCGTGCTTTTTCTTTATCTCCTCCACCAAAGTAGCAACCTTGCTTAAGCCAATGTTTTCATCAGCTTCATTACTCATATAACTATAAGGCATTATATACTGGTGAAGATCAGTAGTACTTAGTAAAGTTAATTTATGTTCACTACTTAGCGGCGCAGAAGAGAAGCCCTTGGCAGTTCTATTGAAGCTACTAAAACCAAGACCAGTGACTACTGTTCCTGCTAATACCTTTCCTGTGTTGGCCAAGAATTTACGTCGTGATATCCCTTTCTTCTGTTGACTAGTTTCTAGTTGTTCTTTAATCTCTTTTGAATTACCTTTGTTTTCTTTATCCATTATTTAATCAACTCCCTTTATTTTTATTCTGTTCTCCCTAATCCAACCTTTCTCTTCTTTCATAACTAATGCACCTGAGCCATAAACTTATAGGTAAATTTATGATTATTAACTTATAATAGGCTTTAGACAACTCATAAACCAAGTATGAATTGTCAGACATCTTACGTTTAATTATAATAAATTGCCCCTACTATGTCAAACAGTTTTATGGAATTTGGCATTAGTTTTAAATAAATGCAACTTCATTCAAGTTAACAAATCCATACCTTCTACTTTTAGTATTAAAAATAACAATAAAAAAACCAACTCGTAAAGCTAATAGTTAAAGTAAAATTCTTAACTATTAGCTAACAAGTTGGGTTAACTTCAAAAAGAGCTAAATCTTGCTTAGAGTCCCAATTAATATTTAAATCAAGAAAAGATAAAAAGAAATTATCTACTCTAAAGCATCTAACTCTTTTTCTATTCTTTCAAAGACTTGTTCAGGAGTCGTTTCTCCATCAATTACAAGTAATAGATCACGTTCTTGATAATATTCAATCAGTGGAGAAGTCTGTTCAGAATAAACAACCAACCGTTCTTTAATCGTCTCTGGATTATCATCATCACGTTGATACAACTCCCCACCACATTCATCACAAACTCCTGCATCTTGTGGCGGATTAAACTCAACATGAAAACTTGCTCCACATTCAGAACAGACTCGTCTGCCAGATAAACGATTAATAACCTCTTCATCACCAACATCAATATTAACTACAGCATCTAAAGCAAGTTCTAAATCTTGTAAGATATCGCTCAAAGCATTAGCTTGATCTACACTTCGAGGAAAGCCATCTAAAATAATCCCCTTTTGACAATCATCCCTAGATAATCTCTCTTCAACCATTCCAACAGTTACTTCATCAGGTACTAACTTTCCTTGATCAATATATTCTTTAGCTTTTTTTCCTAAAGGAGTCTCATTTTTAATTGCCTCTCGAAAAATGTCTCCAGTAGCAACATGGGGAATAGAATACTTCTTTGCCAATCTCTTTGCCTGTGTTCCTTTACCTGCTCCCGGCGGGCCAACTAACAATAAATGCATTTTTTACCACTCCTCTTAATTATTTGATAAATCCTTAATAATACCTTGCTAGAGAGCTTTGCCTAAATACCCTTATCTGGTATTAGAGCATACATAGTAGATAGTCAAAGTTTAATAAAATTATTTTTCAATATGTATGCTTTTAACTTCAACTATTTACTATTTATTACTCTCCTGCTCTTTTTATAATTATTGCAATCTTCTGTATTCTTATTTCTAGATATATCTCCAAACCCCTTCCTAATAATGTTTTTTATTCAAAGATTATCTTTTTTAAATAAATGAATCTTAATCTAAAACTATCAAGAAAAGCCCCCTCCAAGCTTTTAATTTAAGTAGTAAAGCTTATTGTTTAAATTGATAAAAGCACCTTATAATAAGGTGCTTTTTAATGATTTGAGTACATTATTTCCCCCATGGGCCAACGCTATAATATCATCCCTTATTACCTTTTCTTTAGCTAAATAAGAATAATAGTTTTTAATATTCCAACTCTCTTTTTATCTTTTCAAATTACCCTTTACCAACCTCTCATCATTCCATGACCTCTACTTCTTCTCCCATCAAAAGAACTTCTAGTTCCATGACAATCAAAACCAGTTCCATTCATTCTTTCTAACTGTTCAGCAGATAAGATGTCTCTTTTTGCTAACTGATACTCATCTTGTAAACTTCTTAGCTCTTCTCTTAAAATACTGATCTCATTTTGTAATTGGGCCAACTCATCTTGACTGGCATCTGACTGAGAATATAAATATCTTAAATCATCCCTTTTTCTCCGTAATTGATCATTTAATTCCCTTGTTTGTTGGTAATACTCATCTTCTAAAGCTCTCATCTCTTCTAACTGCTCATTTGATAAATCTAAGTAATCATTATTATACTCACTCTGAGACATCATATGCCCTCTCATTCCTGCTCTACCATACCCAAAAACTACAGATGACATTCCTAAGACTAATAACCCAACCAATACTAAACTAATAATTCGCTTCATAATTTATCTCCTCCTTTTATTTTATTCTATACTCATATTATAAACAGTAAATATTAAGAAGCTATTAAGAAATTAATAAGATTTCCTTAAATATTTTATCTTTTAGAAAGAATTAGCTACACTTAATAAACGTTTAGTATAGTAATGTTGAGGATAATTGATTACTCTGACTGCAGGGCCTTGTTCTACTATCTCACCTTGATAGAGTACTACAATCCTATCACTAACCTTACGGGCCAACGCTAAATCATGAGTAACAAATAACATAGCCATCCCTCTTTCATTCTGTAAATCTAGCAATAATTTTAAAACTTGAGCCTGCACACCAGGATCTAAAGCCGAAGTAGGTTCATCAGCAATCAAAACCTTAGGTTCTAAAATCAAAGCTCTAGCAATAGCTAATCTCTGTAACTCTCCTCCACTCAAACCAGTAATCTGACTAGCTAAAAATTCCTGATCAGAAGGTAAATAGACCTGCTTTAAAGCTTGCTTGGTCTTCTTTAGTTGTAGGTCTTTATCTTTAAACCCTTGAATCTGAAGTGGTTCAGCCAAAATTTCAAAAACCGTAAACTTCTTATTAAAAGAGCTAGCTGGATCCTGCCAGATCATCTGTACCTGACTATGAAATTCTAAGCGTTTCTTCTTCCACTCAGCTAAATTGCTCTCTTTAAAGATAATCTCTCCACTACTCTTTGGGATCAATCCTGCAATCATCTTAGCTAAGGTACTTTTTCCCGAACCACTCTCACCTACTACTGAAACTATTTCACCCTCTTTAATGCTCAAATTAACATCATTTACTGCAGTAAAGTACTCTTTATTGAACAAACTTCCTTGGTAGTATTTCTTAGTTACATCTTGTAGAGTGACTAATTCAACAATCCCTTCACGATGGCAAGCTAAGAAGCGTTGGCTAGACTCTACCCTTTCCAATTCAGGCGACCGTAAAGCACACAGATCAACTGATTGAGTACAACGATCATAAAAAGGACAACCCTTATCACTATACCGCTTCCCACTTCCTCGACGTAACCCTTGTAACTCTTGAGTCCTCTGCATAGTAGGATAAGATCTAATCAAAGCTCTAGTATAAGGATGAGCTGGACTTTTCAAAATCTGACTAGGCTCAGCAATCTCTACTATCTTTCCTTGATAAAGCACCACGATTTTATCCACCAATTCTTTAAGTAAAAAGAAGTCATGAGAAATAACCATAATGCTCTTTTCTGTGCTAATCTCTTTAATTAAGCTAGCTATCTTCTCTTTAGTCAAAAAATCTAAAGAAGCAGTAGGTTCATCAAAGATGATCAACTCAGGATCATTGACCAATGCCATAGCAATTAAAGCTCGAGCCTTTTCACCTCCACTGAGATTATTTGGATATAAATTCATCTTCTCAACCGAAAGTCCAGTCCGCTTTAATAACTTCTCAGCACGCAGAAAGGCTTTGTTCTTTTTTATTCTTTCATGTTGGATCATAGGTTCAGCCACCTGACTTAAGATCGTATAGCCTGGATTGAGCAAATTATCTAGATTCTGCATTACCATAGCTATCTCATTCCATCTAATTTCTTCCCAATCTTGCTGCTCATTTTCTAACAAGTTCTGCCCTTTAAAGATGACCTCTCCTGATACTTCACCTTCTAACAATCCCATAATACTCAATCCTAAGGTAGTTTTGCCGGTACCACTTTCACCAATAATACCTACTTTTTCTCCCTCTTCAATCTTTAAATTCATCTTCTTTAAAATCCTAGTATTCCCACACTCTACTTGTAAATTCTTTAGTTCCAGCATCTTTAGCCCCCTCATTATCAGACTAATTCTTGAGAGTCCTTACCATACTCTACCAGCACAATCCCTAAAATAGTCAGAGTCAAAAGAATTGCTGGCGGAAGTATCCACCAACTCCAGCCCCCCAAATAAATATAATCTAAACCATGTCGAATCATCTTACCCCAGCTTATTAAGCTAGGATCTCCTACTCCTAAAAAAGATAATCCTGCTTCTAAAAATACAGCTCGCCGGAAGATAAGTAAAAATTGGACAGAAAGTAAAGGCAGTAACTGCGATAAGAGATGTTTTAAAGTAATGTGTAATTTACCTGCTCCAAATCCTTGAACTGCTACAATAAAATTACTTTTCAAAAGAGAGTTAGTCTGATTACGAATTATCCGTGCTCCATACTGCCAAAACAATAATGACAATACCATAACCATCCCCCATAAAGAAACTCGAAAATAAGCAGCAATCAATATTATAATCAACACTGTAGGAAGTGCAATAAAACCATCGATCAACCTCATCCAAAAAGTATCATAAATCCCCTTAAATAAAGCTGAAGTTACCCCAATTAAAAAGCTTAGGAAAGTAGATAGCAAAGCTGTAGAAAAACCAATCACTACTGAAGTTCTAGCCCCATACAACAAACGGCTGAAGATATCCTCACCTAGATCATTAGTACCTAACAACTGACTACTATTAGGGGCCAAAAAAGATTGTCCTACATATTCACTAGGCTGATAAGGAGCAATCAACGGAGCAAAAATAGCTAGCACTACAATCATCCCAACCAAAATCAAACCTACCTTCCGCATCAATATCCCCCTTTATCTACTCTATCAATTACAAGACCTGTTACAAAGTTAACTAATAGAACAATCAAGCTTAACAACAAAAGTGAACCCTGTAGCAATGGATAGTCTCTATTCAATAATGCTTGATAGATTAGAGTCCCCATTCCAGGATAAGAAAAGATATTCTCAACAAATAATGCTCCTCCCAAAAATGTACCAAATCTGATACCTACTTGGGTTATTAAAGGAATCATAGCATTTCGAGCTCCATGAACATACTTGATTCGTTCTTGCTTTAGACCTTTGGCCCTAGCCAATTGTATAAAAGGCTGCTCAATAACCCCAAACATAGAGTTACGCATCAACAGATAACTACTTGGTAATCTAGTTAAAACCAAAGTTATTAAGGGCAAAGCTAAATGATGTAAGATATCTACTAACCAGACTAGACCCGTATAGCTGGCATGCGAAGTCATAGCTCCACCAGTAGGAAAGATGCTCAACTGCCAACTGAAAATAATCAACAATAATGACCCCACTACAATCCCTGGCATCCCATTAATAATCAATAATATTAATAAGAGTAATCTATCCTTTCGTTGATTATACTCCCAGCCTGACTCGACCCCTAGTACAAATCCAAGTAGAGTAGATAAAATTAATGAAGTCAAGAGCAATAACAATGTCCAGGGCAAATAGTTCATAACTACTTGCACAACCGATTCTTCATAATAAAAAGAGTAACCAAGATCTAAGTTTAGCACAGTATTACTTAAATAATTAAAGAATTGACCAACTAGAGGCTTAGATAAGCCATATCTTTCTTCTAAAGCTATTCTTAACTCTGGAGTAAGTTCTGTTAACGCATCTCCATACATAGCAGTAATTGGATCACCAGGCATCAATCTTGGTAAAATAAAATTTAATAATAGAATAATTATTAATGCAATTAAATAGCCCGATAGCCTCTTCTCTTTCATCTAATCAAAATCCCTTTCAATTAATGCTAACTTATTTAGTGGGTGAGGGATTCCTATAGCAATTCCTCCTGCAGTATAAAACCAGGGAATAGTGCCATCAGAAGCCCAATATTCTTCAGGATAATAGAGTGTTATTGCTAGTAATTCTTCAGCATAAATACCTTGAATATCCTCTACAACCTCTAATCTTCTATCTTGCTCCATTATTGTTAATTGCTTTTCCAGTTGATCTATTAACTGTTGATTTTCTTTAAAGCGAACACTCTTAGGATCATCATCTAGAATCATCTGATTAAGAACCATCGGATCTCCTCCTAATCCTCCATGTCCACTAATCGCTAAATCAAAATTCCAATTATCAATTTTAGTATCTAATGAAGCTTCGTCAAGCACTCTAATTTCAACTTCAATACCTACTTGTTTTAAATTCTGCTTAATAATCTCTGAAATTCTATCTTCCTGCGTTAGCAGAGTAAATTCCAGACTTTGATCACCTTTAGTATACACTCCATCTTCCTTACTATAGCCTAACTCTTCAATTAAATTTCTAGACTTTTGAGGATTATAATCATATTCAGGCAACTCTTTAGCTGCCCACTTACTATCAGGTGAAATTAAACCTTGACTACCTTCAACTCCATAACCTCTTAGTCCCCTCTCCACTAACTCTTCACGATTGATTGCATGGGCCAACGCTTGTCTAAACTTTCGCTGATCGAAAGGTTCTTGATGCTGATTAAACATCAACTTGTTGGCCCAAAAGTGATTACCAGTCATTAACTCAAAGCCGGCTTCTGCAAGACTCTCTACAGCTTCAGGCATTACCTCTACTATATTCAGCTCACCACGCTGCAATTCAACTTCAGGACTATTAGTCTTGACAAAAATAAGTTCTTCAACAATTGGATCTCCCCCATAGTAATCCTCATTAGCCTGATAAAAATAACTTCCTTGAGTCCGGTTATACTCTGCAAGTTGATAAGGGCCAGTTCCAACAACAGCCTCTGTAGCAGTAAATTCCCTTGGCTTCTCTATCTCAGCCCAGATATGTTCAGGCAAAATAGGCACCACTCCAGCCACCCGCTCTAAAAATGGAGCATAAGGCTGACTGAGATAGACTCTAACTTGATAGTCATCTATTAATTCCACCTTTTCTACAGCATTTAAGTTGGCCCAGCCATAGGGGTTTTCTTGTAAATAATTAAAGGTAAAGACTACATCTTGGCCAGTAAATTCAGTACCATCATGCCAGTTCACATCACGACGCAGGTTAAAAGTAAAATAATTCTCTTCTTCCTCATAAGACCAATCCTCAGCCAAAGCAGAAACAAAACCACTTTCATCTTTCCAGATCAAAGTATCAAAGATAAGGCTCATCCTTAAATAACCTGGCCCTCTAAGATAATGTCTGTGTGGTGTAGGATAACCCCAATCCCCCCTTTGATCGCCGATCTTTAATACCTCTACTTCTGCTTCTGAATTATTCGATAGGTTAAAAAAACCTATTCCAACTACTAAACTGAGCAATAAAATGACTAATAAAAGCTTCTTCACTGCTACCCCTCCTTCCATTACCTTTTAATTGATATATTGTGTCAGTGTGAGTGGTATGTGTGAGTAAAAGCAAAACCTTAGCCCTTATGATCTTGACCTCACCCACACTCACACACATAACTGACACATAATTGTAATACCGCTTCACTTCAACACCGCTGCTTATTTAATTAAATTCAAACCACGCCCATCAAGCTGTAAATAGCTCTCACCTGCACAGCTAATACAGTAGTCACCATCTTCTTTACTTACTGCCTTTGGCCCCATAATCTTTTCACCACATTCAGCACAAAACTTATTTTCAAAGATCGGAGCATACTCAGGAAGCTCTACTTCCAAATCCTCTTCAATATGAAATAGCTCTTCTACTGGCTGATCAATCATCTCAAAAGCAATCTCATTCCACAGTTGATTCAACTTCTCTTTATCCTCAGCAGTTCCTGCCCTATTTACTACTACCTTCTCAAAAAGCTTTTTAGCTTCAGGATAAGACTTATCAAGAAAACCTACCTCATCTTTAAAACGCAACCGAATTCCTCGTCCCTCACGAGTAGTTATAGTCACAGCAGTCTTTCCATAATCCTTATAGATCAAAGCATTATTCCCAAATGAACAACCTGTAGCATACTGCACCCCATCACTGAAACAACTATTTGTCTCTATAATTGCTACTACTTCTTCCATCCCATCGGATTGAATACCAAGCCTATCTAAAGCATAAATTCCTGCTTTAACCCCTAAACTTACAAAAGGACAGAAATGACCATGTAGCTCACCCGCTTTGATCAAAATACCTTCAATATCTTTTTTCTTAATCATCTGCTCAATCTCTGCCCGTGGATTTTCTTTTAACTCTACTTTATTAACTACAGCCGGATGATCCATGACAGCAGCATACGGTTTAAGATCGATGATTGGAGTTCCATCTATAGCATCCAATCCTTTCACCCTCAGCTTTCTACCATTTCTCTCTAATAATTCCACAGTAGTAATCGCTATTGGAGATGGTCTTCTAGGACTTCTACTAGCAAAGACCCCCTTAACCCCACCATAACGCCTTTCACCTTTGAGTTGATACCCTTCAGCAAGATGGAGGTTGAAGATAACCTGCAAATAATCACTCTCTTCAATCCGATAAAGCCCTTCTTCATATTCAGCCTTAACCTCTATTATACTTTCATGCTTCCTCATCTCTTCTGGGCCAACTGGTTCTTTAAATTTACTCTTAACTACTCCAATACTCTCAACTTCAACCATTAATATCACTCCTTTAATTATGATTAGATACTCACCATTGTCTGCCAATCAAACTCAGACCCCATCCCTTTAACTAAGGAAAACCTATTTTTATACCAGCATTTGATATATCCAAGGGGTTAGGGAGGGGGTCTGAATTTTAATATTCCCCCTTGGGAGTCTGGCTTTACCACCAAATTATTTTCACCATCACTATCGAAACCATCTTCGTAACACCATTTAATAAATTGTAGCACTTTGTTATTCTTTATTCTCTAACAAATTATTCATTCCTGCATAAATTAAAAATTTTCTGTTAAATTATTGGAAAGCTACTCTTAGAATGACTTTTAACCAATTGAACTCATAGATAGCTGTATAAAAATTAAATTTATTCAAAGACTAAACTATAAAAGAAGGAGATTCAAATGAAGAAATTTAAGCTCACTGACTATATTGTAGAACCAAAAGGTAAGCTAGCTAAAAGAGTAATCTACCAAGATGAAAATGTCACTTCTTTCATTCTAAATATTTATAAAGGGGAATCATTACCTAGTCATACCCACTTCGACTGTACTATGCTACTCCAGGTAATCCAAGGCAGAGCTAATCTCAGTATAAATAATAAGACCTCTTCTATTAGAAAAAATGATCTAATACAAATAACTGGCTCAGAAAGTATGTCTATTGAAAATATCGGCGCTCAAACCCTGATTTTATATATTACTACCTCTCCCTCTTCTCCTTCTGATAAGTATTCTGTTAATGTTGACTTATAGATCTAAAGATAACCATACTTAAGTATGGTTATCTCTTTCATAACTTTCCTTAGAAGCCCTTAACGTAGTTCATATTCTTGTGTGAATTGATAATTAGAAAAATCTATAGTTCTAGACCTTCCTTCTTTCGTAATGCTAATCTTATATGGCTCTTTAGAATCTTCTATAATTATTTCCTTATTTTCAATATCTGTTATGCTTACAGTATGCTTAGTCCCACACAACATAGAAAAGGCTGTACTAATAAGCTTTAACCACTTTTCCCTTGCCTTAGCCTCTGCTAAACTCGGTACCCTAGTTGAAATTAATTTTAGCTTTTTATAAACATGATCAACCGGTTGTAACACACACATCGTCCAAAAACATTCAAGTTCTTCAGCCCTTGACTCTCTACCTAATTGAACTAATCCTTGCAAACATAAGCGACCAACTTCATAATTATCTCTTTTTATAGCAGAACATCCTAACCAACTTAAAGCATCTAAACACCTATATAAATATTCAGTATTACGGGCAGTTACAGCTTGTTGGCCCATTTCCTTTATGAAATGTGTCAAGTTGCCAAGCTTTGCGTCAAAAAGAGGCTCTTCAGAAGGATTATCTAATCCTTTCTGGACTGCTTGTCTTACAACTATGATTGGAATTAAGGCAGAATCATCATCTTGTTCTTGTAATAAATTTTTTGCTACTATAACCATCTTATTTAATACTGCTTTAAATAACCTTGAGGTTTGATTTAATCTTGCTGCTTCTCTTTTAATAAATAAGTCAGCTACTTCTAAAAACTTGATTGCAAAAATATTACTTTTATCTAATTCATATGATGCAATAGCTAAACGTAAAATATTTTGCTGGGCATGGCGTAACAATAATGATTTTACTTTATAAGCTGGTGATACGCTTTCAACTAATCTTTTATTCTCTATCCATTTTCCAGCTTCTAATGACCTCTCTATTACTCTACCAAATGTATGAACATCAGAATTTTCTATTGCTAATCGACCTAAACTGGCTAAGATATTAAACGGATCATCTTTATGAAAATGAGGCAGTACCCTTTCAGACCACTCATGTTCAGGTATATCTCCCCCTTGCGAAAGCTCCAACCTCTTTATTTCTTGTAAATGATTATCTATATCTTGACTATATCGCTCTAAAAAGTTATCCACTTTCTTTTTAGAACAAGTTCTATTTAACATCACTATTGGGTTAGATTCATATCTAGATACTTTGGTTAATAGTATACTTGCACAGGCAATAAGAGGAATCATAATTAAAGCAATTGGCGCAACTAAACTACTATTTATTATAAGTACTATCAATGGAGAAATCGCCAATAAAAGCAATAATCCTGAAGTAATAATTTGAACCTGGGTAATTGACTCAAGTAATGCCCGATAAGGTGAAAATTGATATTCTAAAAAAGAAAAGTTGACTGCAAAAATAGCAATTGTCAAGCCTATCGAAATCAAATCTGAATTATAATCGATTAAGTATAAATTCCAACTCCAGATACCTAAAAAAAACGATAATCCAATAAACGGTAGAACCCACAGCAGTTTAATAACTTTATAAAAATATACTTTTAGTTTAGAAAACAATTTACGCTAGTCTCCTTAATTCTTTATCCAGTATCTTAAGCAGAAAATTTAAGTTTTTCTAAGTTTTTCATGGACACATCCTTTTTAAATTATAATTTCCAACATCAACTTGGATGTATCCACAGGTTAAGATTAGACCTTGTTTTTTTGATCATGTTTCTCTTTTAATGGGCACTGCTGGCATGGATTATCTTCTTCATTTTCTACAGCTTCTTTTTTTTGCATTGATGAAATCTTTTTTCGAGCTTTAATAGCTTTTGTAGACAGAGTACCCATTGGACAGATTGTACACCAAGTTCGTGGTTGATAAAATACTCCTAAGACAATACCAACAAGGGTAGTAATGATAATCAAACGTACAAATACAAGTCCTATCTGAGCCAAATCCCCTTGAGCCCTAATTATCCCCACTGCAAAATTACTCAGCAAAAAGAGGACAAATAGATTTTTAAAAGTAGAAGAATAAAAGAATTTCGGCGGTCTGCCCCTTGTACTTATAGTCTTTATTAACGAACCTAGGAAACTGCCCCGCGGACAGTAACTACTACACCAAATCCGCTTCTTTGTAAAAAAACCTACTACAACTGGTGCCAGCATACATACTAAAGCAATTATTCCAATGACTGGATAGATTATTCCTACTGCCAAAAATAATATAAAAACTGTCCAGACAATATCTGCTACCTTTAACTTCTTAGCTTTATCATCTCCCATGACTATCACCTCCAATAAAGGACCTTTATCTAAATTATTCCCCTTTAAAATAGTATCTACTATTAATAATCCTTGGTAATTAAATCCAAACTGTAATTTTGTTTAAATTCTTAAGTTATCAATAATTTGATCACCTTGACAAATATTACGGAATTTATTATAATAACACTAAACACTATCCTGAGGGGGAGGGGTATATATGAAATTCAGTCAAAATTTAGGTCAAATAGCTACCGATAATAAGAAACATGATTTAGAAAAATTATCTACTGAAGAATTGAAAGCACTCTTAAAGAAGAAGAAGGAGATCCATGAAGACATAGAACAAGAAATGAGCTTCGCCTTAAACCAAACAGGAATTCACTTACCTGGTAACACTAAGGAAAAATACGGAAAACAATTAGCTAGATTAGAAAAGGAAATTAATAAGATTGAAGAACTATTAGCTGACTAATTTATTTAAAAAGGAGTTAACATATTGAATAAAGAAAAGAAGTTATTATTAATCTTAGGTCTATTAGCCTTTCTAGTTCAAGGAGATAATACTGTTATTTCTCCTATCCTACCAGGAATAGCTGGAGAACTTGATCTAGCAATTCCTACAGCAGCTACAGCAATTACAGCGTATATGCTACCTTTTGGCCTATTTTCTCTAATCTATGGCCCTTTAGCAGATAAATTCGGTAAAGCATATGTAATTAATATTGCTTCCTTTGGAACAGCCGTATTCAGTAGTGCTAGCGGCTTAGCTTATTCTTATTTTTCTTTAATCGGCTTTAGAGGGATCAATGGAATCTTTGCAGCAGGGATCATTCCTTTAGCTTTATCATTAATCGGTGATCTTTTTGAAAAGAAAGAAAAGCAGAATGCAATTGGAATGTTTATGGGATTTATGTTTTTAGGCCAAGGAGTTGCTACAGCCATTGGAGGTACTTTAGCTCAATTTGCTAGTTGGCGTTGGGTATTTTTAATTTATGGAGTTTTAGAGCTAATTATAGCAGTTATCATGTTCCATAAAATAAAGAGTCGTTCAACCAAAAAATCACCTACATCCAAAGGAATTATTGAATATTATAGCTCACTATTGAATAAAAGATTGATCAAGCCTATTTTAGCATCAATATTCTTTGTAGGCTATGCAGTTTTTGGAACATTTTCTTATTTGGGCTCTTATTTAGATGACTCCTTTCAATATCCAGTTTTAACTATCGGCTTAATTTTAACTGGCTTTGGAATAGCTTCAGTAATTGGAGGCAGAAGATCAGGGAATATTAAAGAAAAGATGGGCTTTAAAATTATCTTTCTTGGCGCAATAATTGCCAGTTTATCAATAGTCTTATTTAGTTATGCTACAAATACATGGTTATTCTTTTTAAGCATGGCTGGGTTTGGATTAGGCTTTGTTTTCTTGCAATCTACTTTGGTAACTACAGCTCAACAGATTGGAGCTAAAAATACAGGAACAGTGATGGCCTTAGTAGCCTTTTGTATCATTACTGGTGGAGGAGTTGGAACCTTCATCAATGGAATAATCTTAACAAGCTTTAGCTATACATTTATATTCAACATAGCAGCTAGCATCTTATTACTCCTAGGCTTAATCGTAGGAACTAGATTAATGGGAACTGAAGAACAGGTCCAAAAATTAGCTAAAGCACAATAAAAGGAGGAATCAATTATGAATGCTAAAGAAACAATAGAAAATTTAACTAACAGTGTAGAAGGTTTGAGTAAAAAGTTACCTGAACAGATGGATAATTTTCAGAATTTTGCTGAGAGTGTAATCAGTGATGGAGCTTTAAGTACTAAAATGAAGCTTATAATTGCTGTTAGTGTAGCAATCACTAAAAGGTGTGAATATTGTATAGTAATGAATTTAAAAAAGGCAATTGATGCAGGTGTTACTAAAGAGGAATTATTAGAAGCCTGTAGTGTTGTTATGTTATTAGATGGAGGGCCAGCTATGGCTTACACCACCTTTTTAGAAGAAAAGTATGATGAATTAACCTCTTAATATAGAAAGACCCAGATCTTAAAAAGATCTGGGTCTTTAGTATCCATAATCCCGATTATAAAAATGAAGTTTCTATAATAAGCTCTTCTAGATTACTCTTTATCGGAAGACCAAAACCATGATTACAGATATATCCAATTAGATGAATAAATTCATATTTGATTCTTCAGCATTACTGATAAAGCTTGCTACTCCTCCTACTTCAACACCATCAATTAACTCCTCTTTCTTAATCCCCATCACATCCATAGACATTTGACAGGCAACAAGTCTTACTCCATTTAACTTTGCTTGACCAATTAAGGCTTCTAAAGAATCTACTCCCTTATCTTTCATTACTTTTCTAATCATCTTAGCACCCATTCCAAACATATTCATATTAGATAGCTGTAACTTCTTACTTCCACGAGGCATCATCCAGCCAAACATTCTATCCATCAAGCTCTTTTTAACCTTCCCTGGTTTATCTTTTCTTAAGGCATTTAATCCCCAGAAAGTGAAGAATAAAGTTACTTCACTACCCATAGAAGCTGCACCATTAGCAATAATAAAAGAGGCAATAGCCTTATCTAGATCTCCACTAAAGACTACCATAGTCTTCTTATTCTTATCATTCTCTATCATAGTAGTAGCTTCTGTTTGCCCCTTTTGAATCACTGCTTTTACTTGACCATCCTGTTGACCACTCTCTAATAATCTATTTCCTGTACTCTTACACCAAGCTTCAATATCTGCTATAAATCCTGGGTCAGTAGCTATAACCTCTAAGATATCCCCCTTATCTAACTCTTCTATCTTTTTATAAACTTTCATAATTGGCCCAGGACATTGTAAGCCACAGGCATCTAACTCCACTCTTTTTCCTTCTTGTGTCATTTTAGCTTTCTTAGCCATAGCTTGTCCCTCCTTAGGATTGGAAACAATAGACTGCTCTTCAGATTCAGATCTATTATAGTCAGTCTTTAATTCTTTTTTATCGGTCATAACCTCTTTATATAACTTATAACCACCACTCAAATTCTTAACCTTAGAGAATCCATGCTGAGTTAGGATTCTAGAGGCAATATATCCTCTTAAACCAACTGCACAATAAACTATTATCTCTTTATCTTTATCAAGCTCTTCTATTCTTTCTCTCAAGCTATTAAGAGGAATATTGATCGAACCTTCAATCTTTCCTACTTGAGCTTCTATCTCTTCTCTAACATCTAACAGGATAGTATCATCATCTAATTCATCAATTTCATGCCAATAAGTGACATCAACTATACCATTTAAGATATTTCCTGCTGTAAAACCAGCCATATTAACTGGATCTTTAGCAGAACCAAAAGGTGGAGCATAAGCCAACTCTAACTCCTGTAAATCAAAGACTGTCTTACCAAATTTAATAGCCGCAGCTATTAAATCAATCCTCTTGTCGACCCCCTTATAACCAAGGATTTGAGCACCCAATAACTTACCTTCTTGTGGGGTATAAATAATTTTAATCGTCATTGGAAATGATCCCGGATAATAACCAGCATGACTTTGAGAAGTTGTATAAGATACCTGATAGTCAATACCTGCTTGTTTAAGCTGCTTTTCATTATTACCTGTAGCAGCAACTGTTAGATCAAAAGCTTTGGCTATGCTTGTACCTTGAGTTCCCCTAAACTTTTTCTTTTCCCCTACAATATTACCTGCTACAATTCTACCTTGCTTATTCGCTGGCCCAGCTAAAGGAATATGAGCAGCCTCCTTACTAACATAATCAACTACCTCAATAGCATCACCAATAGCATAAATACTCTGATCAGAGGTTTGAAGATATTCATCTACCTTAATAGCCCCTGTCTGACCCAGTTCTAGCCCAGCTTCTTTAGCTAGTTTAACATTAGGGTTTACCCCCATAGCTAACATTACTAAGTCAGCTTCTAGCTCCTTTCCACTTGCTAAAGTAACAACCTGCTTTGCCCCTTCTTCTCTAAAAGAATTAACTTTATCAGATAGATAGAGGTTTATATCTTTGGCCCTCATATGATTATGAAGCTGAGCTGCCATCTCAGTATCTAGTGACCCTAAAACTTGAGGGGCCAACTCAACTACTGAAACATCAACTCCACGCTCATGTAAGTTCTCTGCCATCTCTAATCCAATATATCCTGCTCCAACAACAACTGCTCGTTCTGGATTATTCATATCAATAAATTCTTTAATTCTATCTGTATCAGAAATATCTCTTAGAGTAAATATATTCTCTCCATCAATACCTGGTAATGGAGGTTGAATAGGATTGGCCCCTGGAGATAAAACTAAACAATCATAACTTTCTTGATACTCTTCTCTTTTTTGCCTATCCCTAACCCTAACCTCCTTTTTCTCTCTATCAATACTTAATACCTCATTCTTTACCCTTACATCAATGTTGAATCTAGCAGCCATAGCCTCTGGTGTTTGAAGCAGTAATTTATCCCGTTCTTCAATTACTTCACCTATATGATAAGGTAAACCACAATTAGCAAAAGATATATGCTCACCTTTCTCAAAGATAATAATTTCTGCCTCTTCATCTAACCTTCTTAGCCTAGCAGCCGTACTTGCTCCTCCAGCTACTCCTCCAACTATTAATATCTTTTTGTCCATTTTATATCAGTCCTTTCTCCTATTTGATCAAATTCTATGATTTTTATCAGATAAATTTGTAATAATTTTAACTACTGCTCTTAATTATAAAGATGGTGTATTGACTATATCTTTAGCTTTTTGCTAATTACATAGTAGTTTATCTCTAATCCATTTCTTTTCTTATAGATCAAATTCCTGAACACTTTCTTCTAGGTTTTCAGAAAAACTCGTCAACTCTTCTGCCGAAATGGCAGTCTCTTTTGCACTTGAAGAAACATCTTTAACTATTTCATTAATAACTTCAGTATTACTAACAACTGTCTCTAATTTCTCCTCTTCTTCTTTAGTAACCTCCTTAATTTCTAACATCTCACTAGCTAATTGACTTACATTTTCCTTAATCTCTTCAAATCCTTTCACAGTATCTAAAGTACTTTCAATTCCCTTTTTAATCAACTTATAATTATCATTACTATTCGTTACAGCTAGCTCAGCTTCTAGCTGAAATCCTTCAATCAATTCTCTAATCTCAATCGTTGATTTTTTAACATTGGCAGCCAATTCTCGAATTTCTTCAGCAACTACTGCAAAACCCTGCCCTGTTTTATTACTTCTAGCTGCTTCTATAGCTGCATTTAAAGCTAAAATATTAGTCTGTTCAGCAATATCATCTATAGTTTCAACCACATCACTAATTTGATGGGATTTATTATTTAATTCTTTGATGGTCTGATTTAATTTTTGAGTAGTTATATCAATTTTTTTCATATCGTTAATTAAATCATTATTATTTTTGGCCCCCTCTATAGCTAGTTTATTGGTTACCGTAGTTAATTCAGTAGAATAATCAACTTTTTGCACAGTATCTTCAACTAAATCGTTAAACTCCTGAAGTAATAGTAGATTCTCCTCAGTACTATCTGCTTGCCTTTCTGTCACAACAGATACTTCCTGAGATACTGCACTCAACTGTTGGCTAGCAGCATTAACTTGTTCTGACTCTTGATTTATTCTTCCAATCAATGCTCTTAACCTAGCAGTCATCTGGTTAAATATATCCGCTAACTCTTCAATTTCATCTCTAGTATTCACCTCGATTGTTGTATTTAAATTACCATTAGCAATTTTTCTAGCACCATTTATTAATTTTTTAATAGGCACTGTAGTTAACATAGTAACAATTATACCTAATAATAATGCTGTAATCCCCATCACTACTATCCCTTTAAATAATACATCTTTGATATCTTCAGTCATCTCTTTAACCCCTCTAGTATGCTCCATCATACCAAAAACAAGAGATTTAATTTCTTCCTTATTTAGCTCTTCAATATCTTTTAAATTATCATGCTGTGAATCTAAATTTTCTAAAGAATTATTTAATGCAACTAGCTGTTTGTTACTTACATAAACCATCCCTCCTAAAACCAAAGTAACTATTATTGAACATGCTAATAATTTGCTCATCAAATTAATCTTAATTCTCTTCATTTAAATTCGCCCTCCCTTTAGTACCCTTACCTTATTCTTACTATTTTGACCAACATGCATTATTATAACAAAGGAATATTAAGATAAAATTAAGATAAAATTAAAATTTTGAAGCTATATCATAATAGGTTTAGAGTTTTTTCGGTAAATTTAACTATACTTATCAAAAAACGAATAGACGACTTAGGTCCTATAGTCAAGAGATTGCGCAGGGGCTAATAAAAAAAAGAAGTTGAAGTAAGTATACTTACTTCAACTTCTTAAATAATTCTGGAAACATCAAATACTTTTAAAAACTTCCCCTCTACTCTTTACCTACTTCTAATCCTCATGCTGCTAGCTTTTCTTCTTCCGTAACCTTAATGTTTAACCACTTTTCAGACTTATAACGCCACAGATTTAAGCCTGCCATCACAAAAAGGTTAACACCCATAGCCATCCAAAATCCTAATAACCCATATCCTAATGAATAGCCAAAAAGTAGGCCTAAAGTTAACCTTACTCCCCAGTCTCCAACAATTGTGCTATACATTGGCCACTTAGTGTCTCCGCCACCTCTTAAAGCCCCTGCTAAGACTATAATCAATCCAAATAATGCTTGAATTACTATCATGAACCTTAAGATTGGTAATACTAAATTTATTACTTCCAAATCTGTAGTAAATAACTTAATAATTGGATGAGCAAAAATGAACATAGGGATTGAAATTACAATCAATAGCCCTGTAGATAAATAGGCTGTCTGTTTTGCATATTCTTTAGCCAAGTCTTTTTTACCAGCTCCTAAACTTTGCCCAACTAAAGTTGTTGCTGCAGTAGCAAAGCCAAAACCGATCATAATAGGTACTAATTCTATATTCATTACAATTGCATTAGCAGCAAGAGTTAACGTTCCTAAAGCCGCAATCAAAATTGTATAGATAATTTGTGAACTTTGCCTAACTAGTTGTTCAATTGCTGCCGGAATTCCAATAGTAAAGATCTCTTTAATCATCTTAAAATCAACCTTTAAGCTAGACTTGTTAAGCTCCAGTTTTAAGATTGAATTTCCTCTAATTAAGACTATAAAACCTGCTATAGTTCCAACAACCCTAGATAAAATAGTTCCTATGGCTGCTCCTGCTACTCCTAAAGCAGGGAAGACTCCGACCCCAAAGATAAGCAGGTAATTTATAACTACATTACAGATGTTTGAAATGATCATGATATAAAGAGGAGTCTTCATATCACCAATCCCTTGCAAAATAGCTGTAATAAGCATCATCGGTAGAGCAAAAACCATTGAACTAAAGATTATTCTTAAATAAATACTACCTTGATCTAATACAGCACCATCTACTTCTTCCATCAAAACCATCATCATCTCCAGTAAAGATTGAGAAGTTAAAAAGCCAATTAGGGCCAATATTAATGACAGAACAATCCCACTAATCAGTGCGTTGACCATGACTTTGTTGGCTTGCTTATGATTTTTGGCCCCTACATAGCGAGCTACTAAGGCAGTTGCTCCTATGCTTAAAGCAGATATAGCACCTACTACTACCATAATTAATCTATTACTCATATCTACAGCTGCTAAGGCTGTTGGCCCTATACTTCCTATCATCATTACATCTATCATTCCAATCACACTTTGTAAAAACATCATCAATAATGCGGGCCAAGCTAATTTTAATATATTTTTTCTTATATCTGTTGTTGTTTTAGTACTATCTAATTCTAGCATCTTAATTTTCCTCTTCCCATTTAATATTTTCAAAATCTTCTTCCATATCCTTTAAAATTGGAGTTAGCAGTTCAATTAGTTCATCTTGTTGTCCTGAATCTAGACCTCTTAATGATCTTAGTAAAAACTTTTGTCTGACTTCTACAATAGAATTCAATATACTCTCTCCGTTAGAAGTAACTTCTAATAAAACTTCCCTTCTATCCTCTGGATTTCGATACCTCTCCACTAACTCTTCCTTTACCAATGCATCTATAATTACAGTTAACGTACTATTTGCCATATAAGCCTTCTTAGTTAATCCCGTCATATTTATAGGTTGTAACTTATCAAGTAACCACAAAATATGAAATCGTGGTGGAGTTAATCCTAGTTTTAAAACTTCTTCCTTAGTGTGTAAGAAAATAAACTTATGAATATCTTTTAATAGATTATCAATCTTCTTCACCCTTTTATTAGATTTCACTTTTAATCAACACTTCCTTTATTTTTGATTTATAATATTTATAACTACTAAGTATTATAAATCAAAATAATTCTTTCTGCAACTAATTCTTTAATCCATTTTAAGAAGTTCAAATTTTACTTGAGTTTATTTACCCTTCTCACACCAACCTCTTTCATATATACTCTTCTCTCCTTTTCAACCTCCAAATTTGAAGACCATGAGTAAATATCACCTTACAAATCGCATAAGTAGGAACAACCAATATCATACCAATTAAACCGATCAAACTACCTGCTCCCAATATCAAAAACATAATTGTAATAGGATGCATCTTTAACTTTCTTCCAATCACTTGAGGTGCTATAAGGTTACTTTCTATCTGTTGAATAATAAAAACAACACCTACAGTAATCAATGCTATCATTGGTGATTGAAAGAGTCCAACAACTACAGCAGGAACGGTTCCAATCCACGGGCCAAAATAAGGAATAATATTTGTAACACCTGCTATTACAGCTAATAATAATGCATAATCTAGTCCAATGATAAGAAAAGCAAGATAACATAAAGTACCTACACAAAGACAAACAATTCCCTGTCCTCGTATATAAGCACTCAAGGTCTTATCAATATCCTGCAAAGTTGATTGGGCATCATCACGTTGTTTCTCATTAAAGATACTCACAATAGACCTTCCAAGCTTCTCCCCATCCTTTAATAGATAATAAAGAATAAATGGAACAATAATTAATACAAGTACTAGATTCACTAGTGTTCCTAAAAAAGCTAATATATCCGAAGCAAGATTTGTAGTCATCTGATTAATTGAATCACCTAACTCAAAGATAAACTCTTCTATATTTAACATCTCACTTAATGGATACCGTTGGAAAAAATCACTTTCTTGAATATCAATTAAACTACTTTGAATTTCAGAAATAATAACAGGCATATTCTCAATCAAACTATAAAACTGTCGTTGCAGTAAAGGTCCAACAATAAATAATAGACTTATCAGAATATAAACTAAAATAAGATATAATAACAAAATAGACATTCTTCTTGATAATCTCTTCTCCATTATACTAACAGCAGGTCTCAACAAATAAAAAAGAAATCCTGATAGAATAATCGGGATGAATAAAGTTTCAAATATAACAACAAAAGGGTTAAAGACCCAATTGATCAATGAGCCAACATATATGATTAAAAATAGCAAGAGGATTCCATAACCAATTTTAAATATTTTTTCAACCATTCTTTAACTCCTTTTCAATAAAATTTCTTAAATTACAACTCGATACCTAATGAACTTATCCACAGTAGATAAGATTTTAAATTAACCCCTTTTACTTCTTGTTCCTGCTCCTTTGGCTGCGGAGGAGGTTCTTGTTCTTCTTCAGCAGGAACACATCCACCTATTATGTAAAGTTTATGGCAGAACATACATTATTTTATCACATTACAAAAAAATAATGTATTACAAAATAAATTGAATCATAAGATCAATCGCTAATTAGGTTGGTATATCAATATTTTGACCAGCTGTAATTATATCAGGATTTGGTGTTGTTATGAGATTAGATGGAGGAAAGTTACCATAGATAATCAATTAACTTTTCATAAAAAAATCCCCCTAGTATCAATACTAGGAGGTAATTAAAATTAGGAGGCCAATAATTTCAACAATCTATTAATTATAATCAGTTGTAACCCATCTTGTTTTACTATCTTCATCCAAAGGAATTATAATAGTAGTTCCCTCAGCTAATTTTTCATTAGCATCTTCTAAATAATTCGCTTCAAGAATAGAGCGATTTGTTATACTATTTTCATAAGAAAGATCAAAGATATACTCTCCACCCTCTGCAACTTCATAGATCTTATGCTCAGCAAAGAAGGCTGGATTAACAGGCATCAATATCTTTTGACCTGCAATTACATCTTCATCTTCCTCTAGTTGATTAATTCTTCTTAATATATCTTCTGTAATCTCAAATTTTTCTGCAATCTCTGTTAAAGTTTCATTTTGAGTAGCTTGATAATAATTATCAAGTTTTTGATTCATTCTTCTTAAATAAGCAAGCTTATTTGAATTATCCAAAGGAATAACTAATTCAATTCCTTCTTCAATTCCTTCAGAATCAGAAATATCATTTGTATCTAAAATCTCAGAAACACTTACCCCAAATGTATTTGCAATATCATTGATCTCTTCATCTTCTTGAACTGTATGAACAAAATATTGGGGAACAACCTCTGTTGATTCATCTTCTTGCTCTACTTCTTCCTCTTCATTTTCTGTATTATCATTTACAGGAATTAGGATTTCTTCTCCTACATATAACTCAGAAGAATTTTCAATCTCATTTAGCTCAATTAATTCTTCTACAGTTACATCATATTCTTGAGCAATACTCCATAAACCTTCCCCTGTTTTGATAGTATGATAAGTATAACTATCACTACTATCCTCATAATTGAAATTAATAGTAACTACTAATCTTTGTCCTATATAGATATTAGTAGGACTAGATATATCATTTTGATCAATTATGATCTCAACAGGTACATCTACCTTTTCAGAAATTTCATATAACGAATCTCCACTTTGAACAGTATAGACATCTTGAGCTTCTGCTTGTACTACTGGTACAGTAATCATTGCAGCCAATAAAGTAATAAATAGAAATTTCTTCATTATAATTTCTCCTCTCTTTTTTTCACTGATTATTATGCTAACATAAGTTATAATTTAGAGCAATGGTAAAGTTAGTATCTAGTATTTAAAAGATTCATAAAATCAATGATAATGGTAAATCAATTAAATTTTATTGCCCATAAATATCACTTACTTCTGATAAAACAGACAAATTGAAAGGAGAAAACATGAAATCAAATTACTTTATCGGAATAACTTTATTATTAGTAGTTCTTCTTTTTGGCTTTACCTTAAGAGGATTAGGAGTTATAACAATTCCCTGAAATTGCTCAACGCATGGTAGAAGACTGATTTATCTTTTATTGGCATTCTTCACTTTATATCAAGCCAAAGGTTTGCTTTCTATACCAGATTCTCAAATTGACTTTTTAGATAGAATAGGTTACTTATTTTTTATTTCATCTTTAGCTAATTTAACTACATTACTGGTTGATCTCAACCTTTATGATATAATCATTCCAGCAGCCCTTTGGACTATTGGAATGATTGCCATTGCAGTTATAGAAAGAGAAGAAGTTGAAGTAAATATATTCACTTCAACTTCTTTTGAGTATCAAAAGAGGTCTGCTGATAATTATGTATTGTGTTAATATTCAGCAACCTCTAAAGAACCGAATACAACATTAGCCTCTATCTCTATATACTTATCATCTTCTGTAAAATCTTCAGACTGATAAATGGATTCACCAAAGACAATATTATTTCCATCTGGCATTCTAACACTAGAAAAAGCTGAGCTAGCTACTATCTTTAGTGGAATACTAGGATCTACCTTAATTCTACTTGAACTAAAGATATTATTTATCTCTAATTCCATATTGTTATCCAGTTCAAGATTAGAAAGATCAATCTCTCCGCTACTAAAGATAATATTGTACTCTTTATCAGCTTCATTAGTTACTGCTATTCTTCTTTCACCAAATAATACTGTATTCTTATCAGTTCTAAATACTGGTCCTCCTAATAATATAGTTATTCCTAAATAAATAAAAAACAAAGAAACTATAACCCTAAAAAAAGGCAAGTGAATATTAAAACTTTTTAAAATTGAAGAAATACCAAATAAGATCAATAAAACTCCCCAAAATAGACTACTACTAAAGATAAATCCAGCTTTCATCATTAACAACCTCCTTTAAAATTTTCCTATCTTCTTTTCAGACTCAATCATTACATTTAAACAACTTTTTAATTACTTTCAGCATAAACCTAAGGCTTTTTCTCTGATAAGAAAGATCATTAAAATTCCCAATCAAATAAGTATCCAACTCTGGGTGATAAAACATAAAGACACCTGTCACACCGACACAGCCCCAAGAATTATATTTTTTAGGCATCAATAATGGAATAGTTTTAAACTGCCAAATACCATACCCATATCCTATTCCAAAGTGAAGTTTAGCCGGATCTTTCATCATTTTCTTTAAAGTAGCTTCGGACACAATTTGATATGTTGCTAAAGCTTTCATGAATTTTAGCAAATCTTGATTAGTAGCCACAACTCCCCCACCAGCATAATCAATCCCAGCATAACCTTGTAGGTCATTTATTCTTTTTCCCTGAATATAAAGATCTGCCATTGGATACGAAGATTCCTTCTTAGGTGTAGAATAATGGAGCATAAATGAATGATCCATCCCCAAAGGATTAAAGATATACTCTTTTAATACCTCGTGAAATTGCATTTCTGTAATATTTTCAATAATTAATCCTAACAGATGATAATTGGTATCTGTATAATTTAACTTTTCCCCTGGCGGAGACTTAGTTTCTAAATTATCCTTGGCCCAGATAATGGCTTCACGCGGACTCATCTTAAAATCAAAATTCTCAAAAAGATCATCCAACAATGGCCAAAAATTATCAGGCAAGCCTGATGTCTGTTTCAACAGATGCTTGATTTTAATATCAGCTGTATAGTCTTGGCCCTTATAAATATGTAAACCATTCAATAACTCCTGATCTAAGTACTGTGTAATACTATCATCAAAAGATAACTCCCCCTTCTCGAACAAAATACTAATTATAGTCGATGTAAACAGCTTACCAACACTAGCAATATAATGAGGTTGCTCAGGGTCAGCTGAAATACTGCCTGTTGAACCTGCTGCGATATTCATATCAAAATCTAATTTTTCCGAATGAACTAATAAATAACCATTATTTACTTTAGAATCTTTTTCTACCTTTTTTCTGAACAACTCCTCAATTGAGACTTTCACTTCTTCTTTTTTCATTTTCAACACCTCTTTTTTAATCAATTTCTTGCTTCTGAAGGCGAGTTGCTGTAATCACATCCGTTCCCATACTTGCTAAAAGCTCTACGTGTTTTTCTTCTCCAAAATCTTCGGGAAGCAAATCATTAGCAATCATAACTGAAAGGCCCAACTGAAAAACCCTCATCTTTAACAAAATCATCTCTAGTTCTTCTTCATTAAACTTTTCCAATTCGGGAGCACTGGACATTTCTCGTATGATATCATTGCCCAACTTTTCTTCATAATCTTCCATATAATTATTTTTCTTCAATACTAAGTCTCGAAATAATAGACTATACTCTTTAGCAAAACGCAAACTGGCTATACCCATATCTAGAAACCTATCACCTGTACCTTCTTCCATTGACATCTGGTGGTTAAGTTCAAGAATCTTATGAACTACTGTCCTCTTTAACTCTTCAATATCTTCAAAATTGACATAGATAGGTGCTACTGAGCTTCCTAGTTCATTAGCTACTTTCCTTGCTGTAAGACCTTCAATCCCTTCTATTTTTACTACTTCAATTGCTGAATCAATAATTTGCTGTTTAGAAAATTTCCTTTTAGGTGACACCATTTATCTACTCCTTTATATATCCAGTTTCTTTAAATATTAGCAAGTTCTAATTATGTAACGCTTGTTATATAACAATAATTATATACCTTTTTTAAAGAAAGTCAAGTATATTTTTTGAAGTTTCAGAAATAAAAAACACCCTCCCGGGTGTTTAAATAATTAATTTAATTTTACAGCAGTTCCATAAGCTAAAATCTCTGCAGCTCCTTGCATAACCTGAGAAGTAGAAAAACGAACATTGACAACCGCATCCGCTCCCAACCTTTCAGCTTCTTTAATCATCCTATCAATAGCTTCTTCTCTAGCTTCAGAAATCATTTTAGTATATCCCTTGACTTCTCCGCCAATCAAATTCTTTAGTGAAGCTCCAATATCATTTCCAATATGTTTAGCTTTAATAGTATTTCCTTTTACTAAACCTAAAGTTTGCTTGATCTTTTCATCTGCAATTTCTTCTGTATTTGTGACTAGCATAATAATCCTCCTAATAATCGTTTGTTTATAGTATATTCTACTTAACTATAAACAAACTAGTTATTTTAACTTTCTTAGAGGTCTCCTCTTCTATATAAGTTGAATTTAACTTTTTCACCCAAGCCTTTTGAGTTTAAAAGAATTTAAGTGAATTAAATTGAAACAAATCATTAATTCAAATTATATACTACTTCAATTCTTAAATAGTACTGAAATTAAAACCTTTAATTCTGTTCTACAAACTGAATACTAACCCCATTAGGATCTTTGACAAAGAAGAACCTAATATTAGGAACAGGTTGAAATGGGCCAACTACCTCCAACCCTTCCTCCTTAACAAAATCAAGCTGTTCATCAAAAGACTCCACCTCAAAACCCAAAGAAATTCCCTCTGGATTATCAGCAGCCTCTTTATTAGGATCAAAGATCAATTCAACCTTAGTCTCACCACTACCTAAAAAAGCAATCTCAATTTCCTCTTCAATTGTAAACTCCTGACTTACTTCAAGTCCTACAATCTTCTGATAAAACTCCAAAGACTCTTCCATATCCCCGACTGTAATAGTACACCAATTAAATTTCATACTTTATTCCTCCCTCTTAAAATTAATTGTCTGCTTAATTTTAAACCTTTCAACTAAATAATTCTATAATAAACAAATATTTTTAAGAGCTTCTTTTCTACTCTTTACCTATTTCTAATCTTCATGCTGCTGAAATATCTTCTTTATTTATCAAACAGCTATTAATCGCATCATCTTTTTCCAAAAGGACACACCGGATAACGACAGACATCACATTGTAAGCATAATCCCCCATGGGCCAACGCTATAATATCATCCCTTGTTACCTTTTCTTTAGCTAAAATTGATGGGAATACTAAATCAAAGACAGTTGCCTGATGATACATTCCACAAGCTGGCACCCCTAAAATAGGTACTTGCCCTAAATAAGCTAACATAAACATTGAGCCTGGCAATACCGGTGCCCCATAACTTTCAACTTCAGCCCCAGTTGCTCTAATTCCAGTCGGCGTTACATCATCAGGATCAACAGACATTCCTCCTGCCGTAATAATAACTTCTGCTCCTGCTTCTACCAAATCCAAAATCCCTTTCTTAATCTCTTCTACATCATCGGGAACATACTTAACCTCCAAAATTTCTGATTCAAATTCAGCTACCTTTTCTTCAAATACTGCTGCAAATCGATCCTCTATTTCTCCATAATAAACCTCATCGCCGGTAATCAAAACACCTATTTGGAACGAAAAGAATGTAGCAACCTTAAGAATATCCTCTTCTTTCTGACAGACAATTTCAATCTCTTCAATCTTCTCTTCTTCAATTACTAACGGATTAATTCTGGTTCCAGCTACTACCTGCCCCTCTTCAACTACTGTATTCGTATGCAAAGTAGCTAAAACAATATCATCTAAACCATTTATCTCCTTTAACAAATCCAAATCTATCTTTAATAACCCTTTTTGTTCAGCTACCAAATTCATCTTTCCTTCACTTGGCCCACTAATTTTAATATTTTCTCCTTGTACTCCCTTAGCTATTCTTTCTGCTGCTTCATTTTCATGGCATTGATCAGCTTCCAACTCCAACGAATAAATATGGTTCTTACCCATCTTCTTTAAAACAGGGATATCTTCAGCTTTAATTACATGTCCTTTTTTAAATTTAGCTCCTTTAAACTCTCCAGGAATTATTTGCGTCAAATCATGTCCTAAGATCATTCCTACTGCTTCTTCAACAGCTACTTTTTTCATCTTATTCCTTCCTTTCTGCTTAAAGTATTAATTAAATTATTTCAACTATTATCCATTGCCAAAGTTGCTACAACAACTGCTCCCCCAATAGTTCGTGCCTTATCTGAAATAGTATAACAATTTTTAACTCTTTTTCTAGGATCTATATCACCTAACTTAGTACCTGCCTTAACCTTAACATCTGATTTTAATAACCCTCTAATAATTCCACTAATCTCTGCTACTACCTTTTCCTCCTCTACATAACCAATAACCTCTCCAGTTTGAATTGGATCTCCAATCTCACAAGCAGATTCAAATTGACCATCAGTCGGACTCTTTAAAACTCTTTCGTTAGTATACCCAGCAACATCACCTGGGACTCCAGTATTAGGTTTAGCTTGCCCTTGGTAAATTACCCTACCTAAATCATGGCCCCGCTCAGTCTCTATTACTGCATCCACATCTTTACCTGCCTCAAAACCTGGCCCCAATCCAATTACAATTGGAGCATCATCAATCTCAGTTCCTAAATTCTTCTTAGCCATAATTGCATCTACTACTACCTGAGGCTTAAAAAAATCAATCACATCTCCTAGTGGATCAACAATAATTGGTACTCGATGATTACTAATCTCCTCTTCTATTTGCTCAAAATCTTCAACCTTCTTAGCAACTACCCCTTCTACTTCAACCTGCTCTTCATAAACAGCCTGCGCAAAAGAAACAGTCCTGCGGACTACTAAAGGCTCTGCAATTTCTGTAGCTACTACTTCAAACCCTGCCTGGTACAAATTATAGATTACACCAGTTGCTAAATCTCCAGCTCCCCTAACTACAACTCTTTTTTTACTACCAACCATCCACTTTTCACCCCTCTAAAACAAAGGATAACAAAAAAGTCTGACTCCTATTCAAAATAGCAGCCAGACTAACTATACTCTTAAAATATTTATTAAATAAGCAAGTACCTTTTTAATTTGATTCTTCTTTCTCCTTCAGTGCCTCTAACAATCTTTCAGGAGTAATCGGCAATTCCTTAACTCTAATTCCCACTGCATCATAAATCGCATTAGCAATAGCAGGTGCAGAAGGTACTAAACCTGATTCTCCAATACTTTTTGCACCAAAAGCTCCCGTTTCACTAGCTGCTTCTACAACAATAGGATGTATATTCGGCATATCAACAGAAGTTAATACTTTATAATCAGAGAAATTAGCATTTAGAGGTTCTCCTTTATCGTTATACTGCATTTGTTCAGTTAATGCAAACCCCACACCCTGCTGAACAGCACCTTCAATCTGTCCTTCAACAGATGGTGGATGAATCATAGTTCCTGCATCGTGAGCAGCTACAAAATCAATAACATCAACTTTACCTGTTTCTATATCTACTTCTACTTCTACAAATTGAACCGCATAGACAGGTGGATTCCCAGGTGGTTCAGTTGATGCTGCTCCCATAATTTGATGCCCATGCTCTCCAAAGTGTGCTTCATAAGAGACATCCTCAATAGAAGTCCTTTCCTTGGGATCTTCTTTTTTAAATACATAACCATCTTTAGTCTCTAACTCATCAGGCTCACAATCCATCATTTTACTAGCCATTTTAAGTAAGCCTTCTCTTGCTTCTAAAGCTGCTTGTTCAACGGCATAACCTCCAGCATAAATCTGACGACTAGCATGACTTCCAATTTCAAATCCAGCTACATCTGTATCAGCATCTTGAGTAATAACAACATCTTCAAATTTAACCCCTAATGTTTCAGCACAGATCTGACTAAGTGCTGTAGCTGATCCAGTTCCTAAATCAGAACAAGCATAAGTTAAATTAACCGACCCATCTTCATTAATTTTAACATTAGCAGAAGAATTTTCGTGCAGTTCAGGTACAGCACCACTAACATGCATCATATAACCTAAACCAACACCTCTTCGTTTGGTTCCAGTATCCTTCTCTCTATTTCTCTTTTCTTCCCAGTTGATTGCTTTCATACCCTTTTCCATACACTCTTCTAATCCACAACTTTCAATCGGCATCTTACTCCATAACCAGACATCATCTTTACAGGGATGATTCTTTAAACGCATTTCAGTAGGATCGATTTCTAACTCTTCAGCAATTTTATCTACTTGTGATTCAACTGCGAAAGCAACCTGTGGGTTTCCATACCCTCTAAATGCTCCTGCCGGTGGAGTATTAGTATGGACTGTACGACCTTCTGATTTAAGATTAGGAGTTTTATACATTGCTAAAAACCACCCGGTTAGAACTGCTGTTAGAGATGGTCCATGAGTAACATAAGCACCTGTGTCAACTAAGACCTCCATCTGTCTAGCAGTAAATGTTCCATCTTCTTTGACACCAGTCTTTAAAGTAATAGTAGTTGGATGTCTAGATTCTGTAAAAAATGACTCTTCTCGATCATAAGCAACCTTAACTGGTTTGCGTGTAACCTTAGCTAAGATAGCAGCAATAGGTTCATTTACAATCCCTAATCTACTACCAAAACCTCCACCGATGAAAGGCTTAATTATTTGTATATCACGAATCCGCATTCCTAAAGCTTGAGCAGTAATTTTTCTAACCAAATGTGGCATTTGAGTCGAAGTAGTAATCTTTATTCGATCATTTAGCCCCACCTCAGCTATTGCAACTCCACAAGGTTCCATAGAAGCTTGAAATACTTTTTGCGTCTCATATGTGTCCTCAAAGATATAGTCAGCATCTTCAAAACCTTCTTCCACATCTCCAATAACAGCAGGTATTTTTCCACAAATATTCCCGTCAATATGTTCTTGTGGTCCTTTTTGGTCAGTATGAATAAGCACTTCTTTTTCCTCTAAGGCTTCCTTAGAATCTAAAATAATTGGTAACTCTTTGTATTCAACCTCAATCAGCTCTAGTGCTTTTTTAGCTGTCTCTTCATCAACCGCTGCTACCCCAGCAATTGGATCTCCAACAAACCTAGCTTTATCACTAAATATATATTGATCTTCAATTAAGATAGCAGCTTCTGAAGGTGGAAACCCTGCAAAATTAAATGGGATTTTTGGTGTATCTTCATAAGTTAAAACCGCTTCTACTCCATCTAGTGCCTCTGCTTTAGATGTATCTATATTAACAATTTCGGCATGTGCATAAGGACTTCTTAACACCTTCCCAACCAGCATATTCCTAACATACATATCATCAACATATCTAGCCTGACCAGTTACTTTAGCTTTAGCATCAACCTTAACCTCTTCCTTTCCAACAGTAGAATATCCCATTCTTACACTCCTTTCTCTCTTAAATATTTAGCTGCTTCCAAGATAGCCTCAACGATCTTTTCATAACCAGTACAACGACACAAATTACCCGAAATAGCTCGCCGTACTTCTACTTCACTAGGTTCAGGATTATCATCCAACAAACCTTTAGCAGTTAAGACCATACCAGGAGTACAAAAACCACATTGAATCGCACCAGTTTCTACAAAAGCCTGTTGAATTGGATGTAACTCTCCATCTTCACCTTCTAATCCCTCAATAGTTAGCACCTTCTTACCATCAATATCTACTGCTAACATAAGACAAGAACTAACTGGCTTCCCATCAACTAAAATAGTACAACTTCCACAATCTCCTTCATCACATCCTCTTTTAGTCCCCGTCAAACCTAATTCATTACGAATCAAATCAAGTAGCGTTAAATTTACAGGTATCTCCAAGCTATAATCTTCATTATTTAAGGTAAATTGAATTGCTACTTCCATCTCTTTTCCCTCCTTATTCTTAATCAGCTGACTTAATAGCCCTTTTAACTAATACTCCAGTTACCTCTTTACGATACCAATCTGTAGAACGTTGATCAGTAATTGGGGTAATACTATCAGTTATCACTTTAACTAACTTGTTTAAGTTATTCTCACTAATTTCATCAAACCAATCCAAATCTAATAATAATGGTGTTGGAGCTACACCACCTAAAGCTACCTTCAATCCAGATATATTTCCACCTTTATCTATATAACTAACAGCACTATTTACTATAGCAATCTCATGAGCTTTCCTCTTACCTTCCTTTAAAAAGGAACTCTTTAATTCTTGAACAGGAGCAGGCAAAATTACAGAAAGAACAAAATCTCCATCTTCTAATTTAGTCTGACCAGGGCCAACAAAGAAATCTTTAAGCCTTAGCAAGATCTCTTGCTCCTTCTTTCTAACCCTCAACTTAGCATCATAAACCAAAAGTGCCGGAATAAGATCAGCAGCCGGCGAAGCATTACAGATATTCCCCACCACTGTTGCCAAATTTCTAGTCAAAGGAGAACTATGTTCTAAAGCACTCTCTAATAAAGCAGGGTAATGCTCCTGAACCGCCTGATTCTCAATCAACTGATTTACACTTACCAACGCACCTATTTCTAATCCTTCTTCATCAAAATTAATAAAGTTTAACTCTTCAATCCGTTTTAAATTAACCAGATTCTCTAAGTCAATTTGACCATGCTTCCACCTTAACATCAAATCAGTTCCACCCGCTAATAAATGATAATCTTTTCTTTCATTTAAAACATCTACCGCTTCTTCAATAGTTTCAGGTTGATATAGTTTGAAATTTTTCATCTTGCTCCCTCCTCTCGTTATACATATTTCTGCTTTTATTCATTTTCTCCTTCTTAATTGTCTGAAAATTTATACTTTTTTCTGTTTTTTATGACAAATTAAACTAAGAATCGACAAATTGATCTCTAATTACTTTCATTAACCTTTCGTAATCAGCTTTAGTATCAATATCAAAACTAACACCACTATCATCTACTAATACTTCATTAACCTTTGTTTGGTATTTAACCAATAAATCCCTAGCTCCTTTGTCCCCTCTAACCTCAAGCATCTCCTTTTTTAATTTTCTAGCAAAGATTACTGGATTGCCCCGTTGTTCTTTATACTCTGGAACTACTATTAATTCTTCACCTGACTTAAATTCACTGATCAACTGATTAATTGTCTCTTTTTTAACTAATGGTAAATCTCCTAACATACAAAGAATTCCCGTAGTTTCATCATCGACCTCTTCTAACCCCGCAACCAAAGAAGTACTCTGCCCTTGTTGATAATCAGGATTATAACAAAACCTAACATCATAATCTATCAGTACCTCTTTTATTTTTTCAGCCTGATATCCTAAAACAACAATGATCTCATCTACATCTGACTCTACTAAAGTAGTTATAACCTGCTCTATCATTCTTTTTTTTCCTACATAAACCAACTGCTTAATCTCATCTCCAAATCTAGCCGATACTCCAGCTGCCAACACTATAGCCGTTATCACTCTTAAACACCCCCCTTAATTAGCTTATCCTCTTCTAAATTACAATTATGTGGCACTTTTAGTGCCACATAATTGAGTTGACAGTTTACGGTTTACAGTTTACAGTTAATATCAAAATCTTAAGAGCTATAAAAAACCTTAAAATTATAGCTTTAGATTGGTTTTGGGTTTAAGTTTTAAATGGTTTTAACTGTCAACCGTCAACTGTTCACTGTCAACTGATATAAAATTCAATTTCTATATTAGCACAACGGGTTATATTCTTAATTTTAACTCTCAATTTTTAATCATCACTTCCTCAACTCCTGCTCTTGCCAATCTTTGAGCTAGTCTGGTAGCTTCACAAGGTCTATCCATCTCACCTACCTGATTTAAAATCACAACAACTCTACTCTTTTTCTGTTGGCCCGATAAATCATATCCTTCCTGAGCTAACAACACTTGCTCTATTAGATCAATCGTAATTGGTTGACCTATTTCAAAATCATTACTAATCTTGTTTAACAAACCAACACGATGTAAATTTTCTGCATTTAACTCACAACCTACTATCCTCATTCCTACCATTATCACTAACAAATCCGTACTCTCAGCAACAACAGGCTCTTGAGAATTAGGAATCTTAAAATCTCTACAAGCAGCTCCATCTGCTTCAACTAATAATATTGATTCACTTTTAAGCTCAGCTAATCGATCAAGCCATTCTTGATCAAGACCAATCAACTTCCCTTCTTTAGTAACTTTTTTGGCTAATCCTACTAATCTCTTTTCAAAATTATCTACTTCTTGGGCCAGTTGATTAAATTGATCACTAATCAATAAAGAATCAACCTTACCTTCAAGCTCTGAAAATAACATTTTAGTTGTTGTTGTTGCTATTATTTTACATGTGTATAGCTCCTTCAACTCCTCTAATAATCTCACCAAAGTTGAAGTCTTTCCCCCAGCTCCTACTATAGAAACTACTTCACCTGGTCTAATCTTTAATTTTTGGGCTAGCATGAAATTAATTCCTCACATTAATAACTTCAATAAAGACGTCCATCTTGCCTCCACAGATCATACCTTCATCCGCTGCCAGATCACTAGAAAAATTAAGTTGATAACTAATAGCTTGCTCTGAGCTATGAAATAAATCCAAAGCCTTCTGCTTAACCTCTGCTTCTCCACAGCCTCCACCAATTGTACCGACTGTTCTCCCATCTCGTAAAATTAATAATTTGGCCCCTGGCTTGCGAGGAGTAGAACCACTTGTCTTAATAATAGTTGCTAATGCCAACTGATCATATTCCTCTTGATAATCAGCTAAAAAATCAATAGCCTCTTCTCCTAACCTACCACTATCTTTCTCACTTCTTCTAACTTTAATTATTTCTGATAAAATACTAATTGCAATCTCTGGTACAGTCTCCGAACCAATATCGATTCCAATTGGAGCTTTAACACGATTTATCTCTCTTTCAGAATAACCTGTTTCTCTCAAGCTATCAAAAATAGCCTTTACTTTTCGTTGACTACCTAACATACCAATATAGCGAACATTAAAATCCAAAATCTGCTCCAAGCAGTCATAATCATAGCGATGTCCTCTAGTAGCAACTACTATGTAATCAGCTTGAGTAATCTCCAATTCAGCCGTTAATTTCTTAAAATCAAGACAAAGCACCTGATCAGCTTCTGGAAATAATCCCTTATTAGCAAATTTAGGTCTATCATCAACAATTACTAACTCAAAATCAAGCTCCTTAGCAAATTGATATAAACTCTGGCCAATATGCCCTCCTCCCAAAATAATTAATCGTGGATTAAGCTTATAAGGCTCAACAGAAAAGAGTAAAGATTCAGACTTCAGTTGACAAACTTTCAATTCATTACCTGTCAAAACTTCTTTAGCTTGGTTCACTACTTTATCTAACTCATTCTCTTTTAAGCAAATATCTGTTGGAGTTAAATAATCCCCATCTTCCTTAACTAACATCTTCTTTCCCAACAATTCAGGATTAGATGATTCTATAATTGTAACTAAAGCTATCTTCTCTTTATCTTCTACGCTAGTCAATAGTTCAGAAAAAATATCAATTGACATAATTATTTCCTCCTTCAATAAATTAAATTCAAATAAACCAAAAGATAATTTAACATGATTATTAAACTTTTTTAAAAAATAAAAAGACTTCCCCACTTTTATTAAACTTATTTAGAAAATAAGCAAACAAAAAGGATGAAGTCATTAAAAATAACATTCAACAATCAAGTACATTCCCCTGCAAAAAAATAATAAAATCATACACTTTATTTACCTCTGGTATCATTACTTATTGAAATATCAAATTTTGCTGATAATATATCCAATGATAAAACCAAAAAGATAAACAGCTATTATATCCTCTTCTTCTTTAAAGTAACCTTTTATCTAATTCCCCTTCAATCTCAATCACCTAAATCACCTCTTACCCTTATAATACCATAATTTGATAACCTTTAAAATAAAAAAAGTCAGCTTTGTCTAGAAACTGACTAGAGATTAATCATTTTTGTTGGCCCGCTACTTAAGAGCAATACTAAATATAGATCCAAAATTCCTTACCCAAATTCAACCAAACCATTTAAGTAATATTATTAGGTAAGTGCTTATTACAAGGGAGAGAATCTTTTGGAAGTTAGGAAATAATGGTGCAATAGCTCCGAGAATATTATGATAAAAAGCTCTACTTCAAAAATTATTCCTATAATAAAAAAGCCTACCATATGGTAGACATTAATCTTAATAATATTATTAGCCCTTGCCTTCTTTTTTCAACTTAGCCAATAACTTTTTTGCTTTGTTACTCCTTTTCTTCTTTAACCTTTTATATCCTTTAACCTCAAAGATCCTTTTTAATCCCTTCTCTAAATCATCTAATTCTTTTTCAACTATATTCCACACTAAGACAAGATCAACTCCTGAATAATCATGAATTAATTTATTTCTAGTACCTATTATCTCTCTCCAAGGAATACTATCAAATTCTTCTTGTAACTCTTTACTAATTTTATTAGCTGCTTCTCCTACTATTTCAAGTTGCCTAATAACAGCACTATGTACTAGCTCGTCTTCTATAAACTTTTCTAAACCAATATCCTTAGTAAATTTTTTAATTCTTCCAATAGCATCTAAAATATCATTCAAATATAATTGATTATCCTTTGACATAACATCCCCCTTTATCAACAATACAACAGCTTTACATCCTTTTCTATCTCATCAACTATATATGGACTAATAGATTCCTCTGTTAATAAATCAACCTTTCTACCAAATAAATTTGTTAATTTGTTTTCTAATCTGATCAAATCAAATAGAGTCTTATCTTTATTTTTATATTTAATAATAATATCAATATCACTTTCTTCTTTTTCCTCACCTCTAGAAACAGAACCAAAAATACCCATTATTTCAATCCCTTCAGCCTCGCAAATTTGATTAATCTCTTGTTCGTAACATTTTAAATCAAGCATTCTATTCACCTCTTCTACTTCTTATATCATCATTATATCATAATATACTTAATCCTCAACTTGTTTATTCTCATTCCTTATTTATTATTATACGTGTTAACTAGGTTCTTGTCCAAAAGCTCTAGGGGACGTAACATTCAGCTATATACTTTAAAACTCTGTTACTAAGACTTATTAGTAACCTAATCCCATAATTTTGACTACTCTACTAGATTATCTCCTGCAACCTTTCACCTTGCTCACCATTGACAAAATAAAGATATCCATTTACTTCTTCCTGCCCACTTATCTTCTTAACTGCTTGTTGATAGATCTTGATTTGCTCTCTATATTTCTCTACTAACTCTACTATATCTTCTGGCTTATTAATTCGGTTCGTCTTCCAATCAACTACCGCTAATCTTCCATCATCCTCTTTGAAAATAAAATCAATTATTCCTCTGATCTTATTCTCTTCAGTTTCTAGATAAAAAGGAACCTCTCCTTGATATTTAGCTTTGATTAGTCGTTCAAACTGCTTACAACTTCTAAGTTTAGAAATCATATCTACTACTTCATCCTTCAGGCCTTTATACTGCTTATGCTCAGGATATAAGTTGAAAAGATAATCGAAATCTACTTCTAAACCCTTAGAGAGCAATTCAATTCCTTTATGGACTATACTACCTTTCAACCCTCCATAATCATCATTTAATAATGAAATATTAAGCTGCTGCTCACCTTCAACTTCCTGCTTATCCTTCATTAATTGGGAGGGAGTTACTATCTTCTTGCCATAATTAAAATCAGCTGTCAGATCTATTATGTTATCTTGAACAAAGCTTTCAGACTCCTCTTGAATAGTTATTGAATCATCGCTCCCTTTACTAATAGCTATTACTAACTTTCTGCCTTCTAATTCAACCTTAATTTGATCGCTCTCTTTCTTTCTTGCTAGAAACTCTGCTAAATCATAATTTAACCCCTCATCTAGTAACCATTTAAAGCTATTATGTAACTTAGGCTTCTTTTCATCTACTACTCCAGACAAAAATAACATCTCTTCTGCTCTGGTAACTGCTACATAAAAGACCCTCTTCTCTTCCATCAGCTCTCTCTTTTTAAGCTCTTGTTTTAGAATACCATAGGTGAAATTCTCTTCCTTCTTTAACTGCTCATTATAATATCTTAAGCCCAGATAGTTTTTATTCTCTATCTCATCACAGATAATAGTCGAAGTATTACTTCTCAGTCTACTATTCATATTAGCTAAAAAGACTACAGGAAACTCCTTACCTTTAGAGGCATGGATGGTCATTAATCTCACCTTACCTTGCTCCCCACTTTCTGCTACTTCTGCTGTTTCTTCTTGTTCTTGATTATTAATTAGCAATTCTAATTCCTTAACAAATTTATATAGATCTCCTTCATTATGGTAGCTAAATTCAGCAGCCTCCTTTAATAGCTTTTCTAAATTAGCCAACCGTTGCCCTGATAAATAACTCCTATATGCTCCACAATCGATCAAGATAGTATCGATCAAACGATCAATACTAACTCTATTCCTTAACTCTAACCAGCGATTAAACCTTTCTTTACTCTGCTGATCAATCTTAAATACCCGCTCTAATAAGCTCTCATCAGTAAACCTATAATTTTTACTATCAACCATCAGACTAAATAATTGATCATCACTTAAAGCAAATAATGGGCTTCTCATTAAACCAAAGGTAGTTAAATCATCTTGGGGAAAGATAAGACTCTTTAACGCTAAATAGATATCATAAATCTCCTGTCGTTGATAAAATCCTACTCCGCTTACCGTTTGATAAGGAATATTATACGCTTCTAAAGCCTCTTCATACGCCTTCAACCTAGTTCTACTTCTGATCAAGATAGCTATATCTCCATAATCAACAGCAACCTTACCTCCATCTTTAGCTATCTTCTTCTGAGAATTATTTACTAACCACTTGATCTTGCTAGCAATAGTCTCCCCTTCAGCCTCTGCACTACTATAATCTTGATCACTATCAGGCTTAGCAGTAGCTAATATTTCTAGATGTGAATCTAATTGCTCCCTCACCTCTTCAGAAAATCTAACTCCACGTCCATAGTCAAGAGATTGATAAGCTACATCATACTCATTCTCTTCAACCATTATCTTGGCAAAGACTAGATTAACAAAGTCGATAATCCCTTGGTTAGAACGAAAATTATCCTTGAGCTTAATCACCTGATCCTCTTTCTTAGTAGGAGAAATCTCTTCTAAGACCTGATTAAAGATCCTAATATCTGCCCTTCTAAAACCATAAATTGACTGCTTGGGATCTCCTACTAAAAATAACTTATTTGGGGCCAACTCTTGATAGGAACGATCAACAGTTACTAACGGGCCAACAATCTGCCACTGAAGCGGATTGGTATCTTGAAACTCATCAACCATAATAAAGCTAAACTCAGCCCTTAACTGTTGGACTAAATCATAATCCTGCTTGAATAACTCTACAGTCTGTTGCTCTAAATCTAAGTAATCTAAATATCCCTTACTCTCTTTTAAGTGCTGATACTCCTCTTTGATTAATTGATAGATTCTTAATATTGATCCTAATATTTCAGGCTCTAGCAAAGCATCATCCTGCTCAGTAACTATAATTGGAGTACCATTCTTGTGAGGCATTAACTCTAGGATAGCACTCCTTAATCTCTTATGTAGCTTATTAACAGCTAGTTTGCTTTGATTGCCACCTTCCCAATCCCCTGCTGTCATTGCTCTGTAGATACTAAGCTCTTTATCTTTATCAAAGTTATAAAAACAGCGAATCAGCTCAAAATGTAACTCTAACAACTCCAGCTTGGTATTATTCTTTTGATCTTTAGAATACTCACTCAGCTTACTAGCTAAATTCTCATATAACTTAATTATCTTTTTAACTACAATAACACCTTCAGACTCATTCTGAGGTTGATACTGATCTAAAGCTTGAATCATTCCTTGGATCTCTTCATCTGCTAGATAGTCCTTAATTACTCTCAAGTTGATATCATAAACTAGCTCTCCTAAATCACCATTGATCTGATTTGAATCCCTACTAACTAATAGCTCATCTAATCTACCTCTGATAGTCAACATACTCTTAAAGAGATCAACTGACTTCCTCTTACCATAACTGAAAGTTAGTTGCCATAAATCCTGATAAACCTCTTGCTCAGATGACCCCCTAATCCGATCTATAACATTAATGATTGCCTCATCCTTTAACCGTTCCTCTTCAATCCCTTCTAAAACTCTAAAGTCAGCTCTGACCCCTGCCTTAAAGAAGTATTTACGTAAGATCTCACTACACAAAGAATGGATTGTAGAGATTCTTCCCTGATTTAAATTATCCAAAATATAAAAGATCCACTCCGACTCCTTTGAACTTAGCTGATCGCTATTTTGACTGAGATACTGCTCAAATCTCTCTCTAATTCTATCTTTCATCTCTCCAGCTGCTTTTTTAGTAAAGGTAATCGCTATAATCTTATTTAAAGCATCCTGCTGATACATCAAACCACCTTCTGCAACTGGACGCAATAATATCTCTAAATAACGCTCCGTTAAGACTCTAGTCTTACCACTTCCTGCTCCCGCATTAATCGCTAAATTCTTATCTAAAGTAATTACTGCCTGCGCCTGTTCAGCAGTAAACTCAATCCCTCTAATCTGTTGGCCCATTTATAACTCCTCCTTTCTACAAAAGAGTTGACTTTGACAATAACTACATCCACTCTGCTCTTCTTCTAGTGAGTACTTACCCTGCTTGATCCCTTGAATACAAGATTTAATCAACTCCTTAGTCTCTTCTAATCTTGCTCTAAACTCTTCAGTCCTTTGATCCTGATTAGTTTTCTGGATTACCCCACTATTAATTATCTTCTTACAGCCGATCCTATCATCTGGTCTCAATCCATAATAGCTACCAAAGGCAACATCAGCCCCAAACTCTTTTTCCACCGCCATAATATAAAGTGGAATTTGAATCGGATTAGTAGTTAAATTTTTATTAGTAACCTTACCACTCTTATAATCAATCACACCATAGACATCCTGCTTCTGATTATAATCTATCCGATCAACCCTTCCTGAAAACTTATACCCTTCAATCACTTCTAGAGATTTAAACTCCCACTCTGCCTCTGCAAAACTAAAATCATCGATCTTAGTCCTACCTAGTTTAGCCTCCTTCTCTGCAGCTAAGAATTCTTCAAAGATTGGCCCTAGTTGCTTATCTTGTAAATAACGATGCCCTTCTGCTTGCCAATAGAAATTTTTCTCAAACAATGGATAATTAGAGAGTACTTGCTCGACTACATTAAGTAATTTTTCTTCAGCAAATTGATAATTGTCATCATTAACCCTATCTCCAAACTGACCATGAAATTCCTCTACAATCTGATGTAATATTCTCCCGCGTTCTACATTATGTACTTCTTCATTATATTCAACAGTTCCTAATTCAAAAATATGATCAACAAGAAAGGCAAACGGACAACTATTATATTTTTCCAACATATGAGCAGAATAATTGTAATCAGCATTGAATTTATTCTCCAACCACCTTAAATTATCTTCATCTTCAAGTAATCCCTGACAGCTACTGACCTCTTTACTAGCCCCTCTAACCTTTTGCGCCTCCTTAGTAGAATAAATAACTTTATTACCTTCAGCTATCTTACCCAAAATCTGCTCCTGATCTACTACTCTAAACAACTCCTGTAAATATGATGTAAGTAACGGTTGATCCTCATCTATAGCAGATGAATAAGTAACTATAACCTCTTTATTAGCTGCCAAAATATTATTAAAGAGAGTATATCTATCCTTGACCTGCTTGTCCTCTAGATCAACCCCCAACAATTCTAAATAACCCTTTAATGGCTCTTTGCTTACAGCAGGATATTGACTCTGGCTCATACCTAACAAGAAGATGTAGTCAAAATCTCCTGCCCTCAACTCTAAATTTCCTGTAACTTTAATCCCTCGCTGATTAGCAGGCTTATATTTACCTTCTAACATAGCTTCCTGCAATAAATCTATCCACTGGCTAATGGCTCTTTTCTCAGTTCCAAAAACCTTATTTAAGCCCTCAATTATCCCCTGGATACCTTGCCAAGCTGCTAATAAATCATCATTATTAGCTAAATCTACTTTTAACCCAAATTTCAACTCGATTAATAACTCACTCAACTTTCCCACAAATTTTCTAAACTGAACCTTTTCTTTTAGATCCCACTCTAAGACCTCTCTAAACAATCTCAAGACTTGATTAACCTCTTCTAACTCATCTACTTGAACCTCTTCTTCTAGATTATTAATTAACTTCCAACCTTCAACCTCAAATCTTAAACTCTTAAGTACCAGCTCTAAATCATCGGTGATCTTTCTTCCTAAGCCAAAATTAATTAAGTCATTATCTACTACAGCCAGTAACTGTTGATGATCAAAATTACCATCCAATACCTCCAATAATGCAAAGGCTGCCTTAGCAACTGGTGAAGCCAATAAAGGAAGAGAGATCCTGTTATCATAAACTAAATTATAATCAGCAAAAACACGATCTAAATCAGGTAAATAGTCCTCAGGACGAGAGAAGGCTAGTCCAATTCTATCAAGAGCTATACCTGTCTGGGCCAACTCCCTGATCTTTTTAGCCACAAAGTTTAGCTCATCCATCCTACTTTTAGCCTCTACTATCTGCAATTTATGCTCCAGATACTGCTCCCAGTTATACTTTTCTGCTTTAATCTGATTAGAAAAGAGATCCTGAATCAATCGATTATCTTGACTGGTTTTATCAACTAAAACAAAGCCTTCTGCTTCTAATCTAGCCACTACACTATCTAAATTACTAAATAACTTTTTCTTCTGCTGATGATAATCGATCAAGATCACAAAATCTTCCACATACTCTGCTAACTTCAAAATCAACTCTAACTCTACCCCTCTAATCACATAGAATCTAGCCAAAAATATCCTCTTTAGCTCAGGATAAAGATAAGTAAAATCTTCTGCTGATAATTTATCTAAGAGCACTTGATAAGCTTGCCATTTACTAATAAATCCTGACCCCTTTAATTTAGCCTGAAACTGCTGATAAATCTCTACTAACTCTCTTAATACCGAATCAACACCTTCATACTTAGATAGATCTATCATTTCTGCATCAATATTATTGATAAATTCCAATAAATATTTCACAGAATTATGATCAAAGTAATCATAATCTTGACTCTTCAATACTTCCTCTAATATATACTTTAGTTCATTATCAGTTAATATCTGAGACTGACCATCTACTTTGAAATACAACTCTCTAAATAAATGATCTAGAGAGATTATATTATTTAATTCTATTGCTTGTTCTTTACTATTTCTTAAAAGCTTCTCTCTCATAGTATTTTGCATTTCAAAGTAAGGGACTACATATAATAAATCTTCTTCTTTCAAATAGTAATCTAATCCTCTATTCTGCAATGGATTAGTCTCGCTATAGATTAACCTCTTCATTACACATACCACCCTCATTAGTAATTTATTGGCTTAAAACCAATATTATCTTACCATAGTATTCAAATTCTATACTTTCTTTAATTATCCTTGATAAGAGCAAGCGGGCCAACAGTTACATACAATTAAAAGGCCAGATCCGTTTAGAATCTGACCTTAAATCCTATTTATACTTAATTTAACTCTTTCTTTATCTTATCAACAATTTTTATATCGGCTGGTACATTAACCATACTATCATCCTTTATCATTTAATATGCTATCAAATGTATTTTTAAAATCCGAAACTACCTCTTTTTCTTTTATAAAATTCTTATGCTTCCCTTTCAAACCACAATACATTTTTTTACCATAGTCCATTTCTCGATTACAAATATAATCTTCTAAGCTATCTAATTCTATCTCTTCATTGTGATGGCATATTATAAAATTCAAATCATTCTCATTACAAAGATTTCTCAATTTTTTATATTGTTCTTCTAATTCTTCTTTTTTTATATAAAAATCTTTACCTTCTTTTTTCATTTCATCTCTTATATCAAATTTTTTTGGAAAACGATTATGCTCATCTTCTTCTAAGGCATCATTTATAAATTTAACAGTACCTTTATATTCATCTTCATCCTTATCATAAAAATTAGCTCTTAACCCATCCACAATTATTATTTTAGTTCCTCTCTTTTTTATCTCTGTAATTAAGTTTTTCATAGCCATTTCAAATACTTCTTTCAATATTTCTTTTAGTTTACCTTTTTCAACCTCTTCATATAAATTTTCATTTACATTCTTATATATTTTCATAGGATATAAAGGACTAATTCTCACTGCAGTCGTAATTCCTTTATCATTTAATTTACCTAATGCTTCCAATCTCTCATCAGGACTAGGAGCTCCAGGCTCAAGACAGTTAGCTAATTCTTCATCCAAAGTAGTAATTGTCATTTGAACATAGTAATTTTTTCTTTTTTCTTTGAGTTTATCTAAATACATATCTTCTGCAATCAAACTGCTTTTAGTAACAATTTTAGCTGGATAATCATAATCATTTAGCACTCCTAATAATTCACATGTGCTTTTTCTTGTTTTCTCAATTTCTTGAAACGGATCAGTTACTCCACCTATTCTTAAAGGAAGTTTCTGTGAAATTAGATATTTAGGTTCTTCTTTGATAATTTTAGCACTATCATTACAATCGATTAATTTAAGTTGTTTTTCTTCATTATTTTCATTTTCTATCTCCTCAAATATATTTTTTAGATATTTTACTGAATACACAGTTTGAGCATTTTTCCTTCCATAATTATTAAGTCCATTTTCATTTCCTCTCTCAATATATATATCTTTTTGAAAACAATAAGCACAATTATGATAACATCCATTTCCATATGGATCAAAATGCAGTGGATAATAACACTTTTGTTCTCTTCTTAATTTCAAGTTATATCCAGAACCTTTTTCTTCTTTCAAAATAGCTTCTAAATTCTCCATCATGTAAGATAACTTTTTAGAAATGTATTTTTCTTTTAACTCATTCGAAAGATCATTTTCTAAAGCTATTTTTTTAAGTTTTTCTATCATTTTCTTTAAAAGCTTTTCGTTTTTCTTGAAATAATTATCTTTTTCCATCTTATACCTCCTGATGAATGATATTACTTTCATAAGTGATTATATTAACTGATCTAGTTAACTATTCGTATATTCAAAAATTAACACTATTAAAAATATCATATAACAAAAAAAGCCAGCTTCGTTAGAAACTGACTTTAAACAAAATTACTATTCTTTTTAAAATAATTTCGTAATAATATATTTGCTTTCTTCTGATTCTTTTAAATCATATTATCAATTGCTAAACTACTCTCAATTTTATCTCTATTAATTTCAACTATTTTGCCATTTATTCTTGCTTTTTTATCTGCCAATAGTTCAATCTTATTCTCAGCTAACATATAGTAATCTTGATATCTTTTTAACTTCTGACCACTCTCTTTAGCTAACCTTTTCAATATCTTATATAACCTAACCTCCTGCCTACTCTCTATCTTCAACTCATGAATAGTAGTAGCATTCTCTAGCAAATATAAGGTCGTATAATTTATAAGAACTACACCATATTCTACAGGTTCTATCTTTCTTTCTAACTCTTGAATCTCCTCAAGTTCAATCCTTAGATATACCTTACCTCTCTTACTAGAATTAGCCGGTAAGACTTCACACTCACCTCTTTTATACTCTCTAACCTTATCAACTTTTGCAAAATATTTTATTCCGCTATCATCTCCAAAGGTACTTTCTGGTTGATAAAAGGCTACATATTCTACTCCACTACGAAGATTAGATAGTCTTTTTAATGGAAGATGAAAGAATTGATGATTTATATAAACTTCTAAATGTTCTGGATCTTTTATATTAACAACCATTACATTCTGTAATTTAAACTTAGCATAATTATCTAAGTCATCATAAGCTTGATGGCGAATTATACTCTCTTGTGCTTCAATCTCTGTCTCATCTAATATTTCTTCTAAATGCTTACGAATCAAACTTGTACTACCAGGCAGCATTGGAAAACCACCTATATTAACCTTATCTATACTCTTGTAAAATTTATGGTTCATATACTCTTTTTCATTGCTGTAAGGAAACATTACATAAGCACCAAGGGTTTGATAATTAAAATGGTCATTCTCTTCTAAATCAGTTACAATAGCATCTCGATAACGATGCATTACATTAATATCTTCTTCCTTAGGGCCAATCCCCCCTTGAGGTGAAATACTGATTCGATACTTGGCATCAAAGATATAAATCCGCCTTTTATCTTCATCTTCACTCTGCAGACAGAGTACATTATCTGGTATCTGAGTATTTGTAGGCAAGCTCCTATAAGCCTTATTATACCATAATTCAATCTCTCTTCCTGCTTGATTAACATACCTCATCACTGCCTCTTCATCTTGAACAAGTGACAAGTGTAACCCCCTATTATCAGCCCTAATAATTCCATATTCCGATATATTATAACCTAGCTGATTCAATATCTCATTTAATTTAATATAACACCAGACCTCATATAGACGCCAAATCTTTTTAGGGGTAATATTATAAAGATCCTGACTCAAACTTAATCCTTTCTTTAACATCAAATAATAATAATTGACCTCTTTATAACCTGGTGCCATCTGAAATACAAGGCTTGAGTTAATTCTTCCTTTTAGATTGCCTACCTGATCATAAAAACCATTAATCCTTCCTTTCAGTTCACCTTCTACCTTTGATAAAAATTCATAATAATCATTGTCTCGTCCATATTCCTCTATAATAATCCTTTTAATCTTTCTGATTCTCTTCAAAACCCTCTTCAACATATACTTAATATAGCGATTTTCAAAAATATCATAAGTTATTCGCTTCTTCTTTTCTATAACTTTTTCTGGAAGATATCTTTCTCCATCAATCTCAATTCCTTCTTTCTCCTTTATCAACTTAGCAGGGTTGTGTCGCAAATAATCAACTGTCTTTCGAGAAATTCTCTTTGTCTGCTCTAGATTTCTAACCCTCTCTATATTTAACAAGCGATGTTTTGGTCTCTTTTCTACTTGATCTAATGCTTCTTTTAACCTATTATAGATAGTCTTTAAAATATAGTAGAACTCATTAGGTGTCTGATCTTCTGTATCTATCAGCCCTGATTTATGATAAGTCTTACCTAAGAATTTAAAAGCTAAAGCTGTAATCTCCTCATTTACCTCTTTCATAATCTCAGTATAATCCTTGCGATAATCCATCTTAGCAGGAAATACTTCAATCGTAAAGGTTAATACTTGATGACCATTTACTAAAATTGAAAAATCACTATAACCAACTTCCCCTCTAAATTTAAAACTCCCAACTAAATGACCTCCAAAATCATTAACCTCATTCTCAATTCTTTCATCTACATGATATAAATCAATCTTATTTTCATCTTTATCTTTATTCTCAATAAAGATCTGATAGTTCCCAGTATCAAAAAAGGCTGGATACATAAGTTGACTATTATTTGTCCCTAATTCTCCATTAGACTGAATCGTTTTAATTCTCCCTATAGAACAATTTTTTACTACTTCTACATTGAAATGAGCTGGAGTATTAAAATTATCGATAATCTCTTTAGTATAGCCTTTTACTTTCCCACTAACACTTACAGTAAACAAATCTGTCTCTATTAATATTAATCTCTTTTCTTTAGACCCAGTATGATGTAAATCCATTTTCATACCCTCTCAACATTGCAATTATTTTTTCTACACTCTTTTGATAAGTTGCATATTCTAATTGTTTTTCTGCATCTTTTAGATAATCAGGTCTATCCATTATCTCTACTTCATTACAATAATTATATAAATCTATTAAAGCAGCTTTTATATTAAGATCACTACCAATAATTTTAGGTAAGATCTTTTGACAAATTTGATAGTCAAAAGCTAATTCTTCATTTAATAAACTCATCTTATGATTTTCTAGCATATAAAATACTATCTCATCCCTAGTTCTATAAGCAAAGTGATAATTATACTTCTTTAATATTTGATTTATTTCTTCAACCTTTTGATTAATCTCTTTAACATATCCCTTATCTTCTTTTAAAGCATCTTGAATTGTTAAAAATGACTGCTTTAAAAATTGATTTGCAGCAGTTTCCACTTCGACTCCTTCTTTAATAAAATCTAATCTTGATAAATTTACATCTGTAAATTCAATACTATTAGTCCTATCTAAGACCTTATTACTGAAACCAAAGGTAGTATCATCCATATTTACTGTTCCTATTACATATAAATTTTCTGGTATATATAAATCTTCATATTCTGATTCAGTGAGATTATTAATTAATTGATCTGTCTTAATTTGCCCTTCTTCTCTTCTTTTAGATTCAATTAGACTTAAATAATCACTGAAATAATACTCTATTCGGGCCAAGTTCATCTCATCTAAGCAAACAAAATATGGCTTATCTTTATTATTAATAGCTTCTACAATTACCTCTGTCAATTCTCCTGGAATGAATTCATCCTTTATATTTTTATATCCTATTAATTCCGCTGCATCGTTCCAATTAGGTTTTACAGAAACCATTTTAAAGCGATTATTTTTAGTCGTAGCTCCCACAGCTTCAGCAAAGATACGAACCAGTTTAGATTTTCCTGTCCCACTAATTCCAGATAAGATTACAAATGATTTTGTCTTTAAGGATAAATAAAAATTAGCAATCTCTTCATAAGAGTAGATATAGCCTTTGGATAATATGTATTTATGAATCTTATTAATGTAGTTTTTATAATCTTCTATTTCTTCTACCTCCTCTAACTCATCATCTTTAGCAATAGAGTTATCCATTGCCGTAATAGCATCATCTATGCTATTGAATTTTGACAATAAGTTATTTAATTTAGTGTTACTAATATAAGAAAACCCCTGTGGAGTAAAATTAGGAGAATAATCAACTGCTTCATTAAATGTTGATAAGTCAATATCTACGTCCTTTAATATTTCAACAAGGAAAATATATTCCCAGGTTTCTCCATTTGAATTTGTACCCCAAGCTTCTTCAGCTAGCTCTCTATTTTGAATTTTACCTGTCACTTTACCATACTTTATAAAATTTTGATTACTACCATATATTAAAAACCTATCACCTTTATCTAACCTTTCCCAGTTACTAATATTACTACTTCCTGGGGTTGCTCCCCACATCTTTATTTTTTTAGAATACCCCAATTCCTTTAATGCTTCATCATCTATAAGGTGAAAATAATTTTCTAAAGGAAAATCATTTTCAATTGTATCTTCAAGATGTTTTTGAGCAGCAGAATTGCTAGCTGTAAAATAAAATAGCTTCATTTTAATCTTCCTCCTCCTTGCTAAAAACCGACCATAAAATAATTTATAAATAAATTATATCTCATCACTCACTTAGAATTGAATCAGTTATCTAAAAAAAATAAAGTTCTAATTACTCTTTATCTCACTCTAAATTATCATTTTTTGATAAAAAATTAAATCTTACCAAATATTATCTTGTGTTAGTTTATCTTTTCTATACTTCTATTAAAACCCCTCCTGCAAATCAATATAAATAAGCCTACCTTACTTATTATAGAATTGATTTAAAATAATCGCCCTAGCAGTAGTTCCTAGCTTGGCCCCAGTCGCACCCTACTATTAGATCACCTTTCTATTCTTTTAACTCTCTCCTAAACAATTTAAGTAATATTATTAACAACGATAAAATATTATTAGGTAAGTACTTATTACAAGGGAAGGAATCTTTTGGAAACAGAGCTCAATAAAAAAATCATAAATCTCAAAGCCTTAATTGCAATCTTTGTCACCATTTCACTGGTTATTTATTCCGAACAGGCATTCGAAGCAGCAGTTAATGGCTTACATACTTGGTGGAAGATCGTCTTCCCTGCCCTATTACCTTTTTTCATTATCGCTGAGATCTTGATGGGATTAGGTGTAGTTCACTTCATGGGTGCCTTACTAGAACCATTAATGCGACCAATTTTTAAGGTTCCAGGAATTGGAGCCTTTGCAGTAGCTATGGGCCTAGCCTCCGGCTATCCGATCGGGGCCAAAATCACAGGGAAGTTGAGACGAGAAAAGCTATGTACTCAAGTAGAAGGAGAGCGATTAGTCTCTTTTGCTAACACTGCCGATCCGCTCTTTATGGTAGGTTCAGTAGCTCCGGGAACATCATGATATAAAAAATTGGTCAGCTATTTATTCAATATGCTGACCAATTTTTATTTTGTATAGTAAGTTTTAGAAAAATTCAAATATTTAGTTCTACTTTGAAGCCATAAATTTACTCGTTTATTTGTCTATGTTAACTAGGCTCTTGTCCAAAAAAACATAAGGTAGATTGAACACATAACCATCCAATTCTCTCTACTAATAGCCTATTACAATTTTTAAAAGAGCTCCCCCCTTGTTATTTTCTATTGACTCCCTCACTATTTAATAAAACATTAGGAAATAGATCACTAGCTAAACCAATTAATAAATATTTTAAAAAGATCATTGAGGTAGCTCCAAACTCTTTCCACGGGCCAACATCTGCAACAATATTTAAAGCAGCCAACTCCCAAGGTTAGTACAAAGTTGGGCCGAAATAAAAAAGCCAGATCTGTTTAAGATCTGACTGGGCGTTTGGGTTGGCCCGGCATATCAAAATATTTATCATTCCTCAATTTCTCTATTACCATAGGTTTCTAACTCAAATATCCTTTCAAAATCTTCCCCTATAGTCTCTTGCTTAATCAAACCTACATTCTTAGCATAATAATGATAAGTCTCATTATTATCTTCCTCATTAAGAGAAGTAACCCTTACTTGAATTACATCATAAAATGTTCCAGCGGGGACTGTTATAATTTCATCAGTAGCAACAATTTCTCGTTGTTGATCATTTGTTTCCCAAGTAGCTCCTTCTTCAAGTGGTTGTTGTAAGATTAATTCTTGAACCTCAGGCTCTTCCTCTAATTCTTCAATTAAATTATCTTCTTCATAGAACTCAGCTTCTTCAATTATTTTTCCTATTTGCTCTTCTTGAACTGCATAAACCAAAACTATATTTGTACCAGTACCTTTATCTAAGATTTGAACATAAGGCTCTTCAGTGAACATAATTTCTCGTTCTAAAGAAGGATGAATTGGCCCCTCACCACTAAAATCATAGATCATTCCTTCTTGCATAGGTAAATAAGCTTTTAAATTAACCTCTTCTACTTCTTGTTCCTGCTCCTCTTGCTGGGGAGGAGGTTCTTGTTCTCCTTCAGCAGGAGCACATCCACCTATTATTAATGATATTGTCAAAATGATTAATAGTAAGATTAATATTTTTTTATTAATTTCCCTTCCCTCCTAAGAAAATTTATAGCAGAACATTCTTTATTTTATCACATTACAAAAAAATCATGTACTCGAAAATAAATTAAATCATTAATAATAAGATCAATCTCTAATTAGGTTGGTATATCAATAATTTGACCAGCTGTAATTATATCAGGATCTGGTATTGCAGGGTTAAAATTAATTAATTCTGTAGAAGTCAGATTAAATTGATTAGCTATAGAAACTATTGTATCTCCAGGTTGAACTACATACTCAATAGGGCGTGGAGTTTCTGGAGGAGCAGTACGTGGAATAATTAATATCTGTCCAGCAAATATTCGATCATGATCCGGAATCTGTGGGTTTACTAAAATTAACTCTTCTACTGTTACATCAAAACGACTTGCTATAACAGCAAGAACATCGCCTGGTTCTACTATATATTCAAAAAAATTCAACATAGGTAAAGGTTCCACATCTGCTACTGGAATAGTATATATCCGTCCAGGGTATATAACTGTAGGATTAATCTCAAGTATTTCATCTACTGTTATATTAACAATCTCAGCAATATCATCTAAAAGAACTCCAGGTTGAACTACATACCCTACAAACTCTTCTGATGAATCATCAGGAAAACCAACTGTCGGAATCCTTAAGATTTGCCCTGGAAATATTAAATTTGGATCAGGAATTGCGGGAGTAGCTAACATTATATCTTCAACAGTAACACCAAACTGTGTCGCTATTGTAGAAAATGTATCATTTGGTTGAACCACATAGTGAAGATAATCTATAGGAAATTGCTCTGGTGTTTGATCTGGCACACCTTTATAAACATCCATAGATATTTCACTCCTTCCATTTTATTACTATCTTATGAGATTAGATAGGGAAAGGTTACCATAGATAATCAATTAGCTTTTCATAAAAAAATCCCCCTAGTATTAATACTAGGGGGCAATTAAAATTGGGAGGTCAATAATCTCAACAATCTATTAATTATAATCAGTTGTAATCCATCTTGTTTTACTATCTTCATCCAAAGAAATTATAATAGTAGTTCCCTCAGCTAATTTTTCATTAGCATCTTCTAAATAATTCGCTTCAAGAATAGAGCGATTTGTTATACTATTTTCGTAAGAAAGATCAAAGATATACTCTCCACCCTCTGCAACTTCATAGATCTTATGCTCAGCAAAGAAGGCTGGATTAACAGGCATCAATATCTTTTGACCTGCAATTACATCTTCATCTTCCTCTAATTGATTAATTCTTCTTAATATATCTTTAGAGCAATGGTAAAGTTAGTGTCTAGTATTTAAAAGATTCATAAAATCAATGATAATGGTAAATCAATTAAAATTTATCACCTATAAATATCACTTATTTCTGATAAAATAAACAATAAGTATTAAAAACTTTGTTCTATTGAAAGGAGAAAACATGAAATCAAATTACTTTATCGGAATAACTTTATTATTAGTATTTCTTCTTTTTGGCTTTACTTTAGGACAATTAGGGGTTATAACAATTCCTAATAACAATGTAGAAGATGAGAATGATATTACAGAAAATCAAAATATCTCAGAGGAAGGACTAGATGAGGAATTAGATAATTTACAAGAAATAATGGAACAACAAACAGAAAAATATCCAGACACTTTCTTTCTTGATAAACCAACAGAAGAAAAAGTAATTGCCCTTACCTTTGATGATGGCCCAGAACATATAAATACACCAGAACTTTTAGACCTCTTTAAAGAAGAAGATATTAAAGCTACCTTCTTTGTTCTCGGTCAAAATGTAAAACAATTCCCTGAAATTGCACAACGCATGGTAGAAGAAGGACACCAAATTGCTAATCACTCTTGGGATCATGATAATTTTAAAGAATTAAGCAATGAAGATGTATTACATGAGCAAATAATACCAACATCAGAAGCAATTGAGAAAGTTACAGGGGTTTACCCTACAATCATCAGACCACCATTTGGTGCTATGAATGATGAAACTATCGAATTTTTAGGATATCAAGGTTGGAAGATAGTTAACTGGTCAGTTGATAGCTTTGACTGGCATTATGCTGAAGATACCCATGAAGAGATCGTAGGACAAGTAGAAAGACATTACCACCCAGGAGGAATTATACTACTGCATAATGGTGTTATGCATAAACAAACTGTTGAAGCTATGCCTGAAATAATCGAGTTATTACGAGAAGAAGGATATAAATTTAAGACTGTTGATGAATTACTCTTTTAAATTTAATTCTCAAAAAACTATTATTGGAGGAAATTATTATGCTCCTACATTACAATAATAAATTGAACTAATTTCATCCAAAAGCCCTTACTCAACTTCAATCAAACTATTTATTATTAGGTAATTACTTATTACAATGGAGAAAATCTTTTGGGATTTAAAAAATGGTGATACAGTAGCTATGGTTACATTATTATATAAAAACTGATCAGCTATTTATTCAATATGCTGACCAATTTTTATTTTATAGGGAGGTGAACAATATAGATAATAATCAAAGTATAGAAAAGTTAAATGAACTTCTAAAAGGAGAGAAGATGGCGGCTAATATTTATGAAGAAACAAAAGGGTTACAGGGAGATTCACAGGTAAAAGATTTCCTAGAAGATTTTGCCCAGGATCATCATAGGCATGCTCAGCAGTTAGAAAAGAGAATAAATCAATTAGGTGGTAATCCCAACGAAAATATAGGTATGTCGGGAGTAATGGCAAATATGATGGCAAAGTTAAATGCAATACGCGGGCCAAAGCATCTGCTTAATCAAATTTATAAAGGAGAATCCATGGGTGTTAAAGCTTATGAAGAAAGAATAAATGACTTAGATCCTCTAAGTCAAGAGATTGTACAGGAACTAATAAAAGAGGATAAGGAGCATTTAAGAAAGTTTGAAGCGAGGGTCGATGAAGAAAGAAGAGAAAGTTAAAAAAATAAAAAAGAAGTTGAAGTAAATATATTTACTTCAACTTCTTTTGAATATGAAAAATATATTTAAAACCTTTAATTCTGTTCTACAAACTGAATCCTAACACCATTAGGATCTTTCACAAAGAAGAACCTAATATTAGGAACAGGTTGAAATGGGCCAACTACCTCCAACCCTTCATCTTCAACAAACTCAAGCTGCTCATCAAGAGACTCCACTTCAAAACCTAAAGAAATTCCCTCTGGATTATCAGCAGCCTCTTTATTAGGATCAGAGATTAATTCAACCTTAGTCTCACCACTACCTAGAAAAGCAATCTCAATTTCCTCTTCAATTGTAAACTCCTGACTTATTTCAAGTCTTACAATCTTTTGATAAAAATACAAAGACTCTTCCATATCCTCCACTGTAATAGTACACCAATTAAATTTTATACTATATTCCTCCCCCTAATTATACCTACTTTAACTTCTTTATTCCATAATTTAACTTATATTCATATTCTATAGTAAAAGAGTTATATTATCAACTCAGAATAAATTGAATCTATTTATTTAACATTACAAAACAACTCCTAAAATCCCTTAAAATTTGCTCCTTTAAACTTTCATGTATAGCCCTTCTGCTTTTCATTTTAGCTTTGATCTATTTCTATTAAATGTATAAATTGCTTTTCCTAATATCAAGCTATAGATATAGCAAGATTTATAACTAAAAGAAAGGAAGAATATCATGGAAATTCAAACATTGATCAATTTTTTCATGTGGTCTACCATCCTCAACGTAGGCTTACTAATCCTTTCAATTCCAATCTTTACGCTCACTGCTGATTACATATATAAACTACATAACAACTGGTTTCCTATGGCACGAGAAACATTCAATGTATTAATCTACTCCCTCATCGGCATCTATAAGATCATCATCTTTGTCTTTAGTCTAGTACCCTGGCTAGCCTTGATAATAATCAGTTAAGGAATAATTAAAAAGCAGTCCACAATTCAACCCTATCTAATAATCAATCGAGTTATTCCTTTTATTTTGACCCGCTTTTGTTCTTGAACTGTTAATTATTAATTCTTCAAAGGGGGGGGAGTGCTATAGTGACTAATAAATATGTACTTGAAGTAGCCAACCTATCTAAAACATTTGATCAAAAAAAAGTAGTGTCCAATGTTAGCTTCAAGGTACGAGCAGGTGATATCTTTGGTTTTCTCGGACCAAATGGCGCTGGAAAAACAACAATTATTAGAATGATCCTAGGATTGATTAATCTAGATAGCGGCATAGTAAAAATAAATGGTTATGATATTAAAGAAGACTTTAACAGTGCCATCAAAAATGTAGGTTCGATCGTAGAAACTCCAAGTTTTTATGATTATCTTTCAGGTTATGATAATTTAACTCAAATAGCAAACTTGCATTCAGATATCTCTGCTACAAGAATTAATGAAGTTTTTAAAATCGTTGATCTAAAGAATAGAGCTAAAGATAAAGTAAAGACCTATTCTTTGGGTATGAAACAACGCTTAGGGATTGCCAGAGCATTACTAAACAAACCAAATGTAGTATTTCTTGATGAGCCAACAAATGGTCTAGATCCACAAGGAATGATAGAAATAAGAAATTTGATTACTCAGTTGGCTAATAAAGAAGAGATAACTTTCTTTATCACAACTCATATGCTCCATGAAGTTGAACAACTCTGTAATAGAGTTGCTATCTTAAAAGAAGGAACTGTTATAGCTCAAGATTCCGTAAAAAATCTATTAAATAAAGAACAGGAAATAATTGAAATTCATACTTCTCAACCTAAGAAAGCCCGCCGCCTTCTTGAAACTACTAAGTATATCACTAAAATCAATACCTCTTCTTTTGGATTCATTGTAGAACTAGACAAAGACCACTCAAGTAAGCTGATTAAATCACTAGTTTCAAATAACATTAAACTTGATTATTTAATCCCCAAAAAACAAAGCTTAGAACAACTTTTCTTTGCTCTGACAGGAGGTAATCAAAATCCTTAATCTAATCAGAAATGAAGTCTATAAGATGTTTAAGACAAAAAAAATATATGTGTTTATGTTAGTTATCCTTCTTTATAACTTTCTACCAAGCTTAGAACAGGTAATGGGTACAATAGACGAAGCGGGAGTAGTAATCAATGGGCAGACCACCCCCTTCTATATGCTTAACTTTATGATAACCAACATTTTACCTCTATTTATTATTATATTCATGGCAGATATGATCACAGGTGAGTATGTACAAGGAACTCTAAAACTGCCTTTGCTCCATCCAGTTTCTCGTACCAAACTACTTGCTGCTAAAGCGATAGCAATATCAATAGTTCTACTAAGTTTACTAGTATTCTCTTTAATCTTATCATACGTCTTAGGTACAGCCATCTTTGGCTGGGGAGATCAATTCATCTACCAAGAAGCAGACCAAACCATTCAAGAAGCAACCACTTATTCTACTAGTCAAGGGATTATTATTACTCTTAGCTCCTATCTATTATCAATCTACCCCCTGCTAGCTTTTGGAATGCTCATCATGTTTTTGGCTCTACTATTTAATAGTAGCGGTGTAACAGCTGGAATATCGATTGGTCTGATCATATTTCTAAGTATCTTAGGTGAAGTAATAGAAGCAATCCGACCTTACCTGATAATCAATGGATTTGCTCTCTTTAATATCCTATTTGTAGAAAGAGATATTAATTATTTTACTATTACCCTAATTGTAACTACACTATATGGCATAATATTCTATTTAGGAAGTATCTATCTATTTCAAAACAAAGACTTACAGTATTAGAGTTTGCTCTAGTCACAAAAATGTTATAAATATATGATAAAACAGTAGGGATTCAAGCCAAAAACATAAAATAATAGTAAGGCTAGTATAATATCCTAGCCTTACTATCATTAATCAAATATTAGATAGCAAACTATTAACTAAGTACTTTCAGTAGTTATTTTGTAGAATTTGGTTGTACCTATTTTTTAGATATAAGTGTACAAGCTATTAACCAATAATTAGATGTGGAAATTATTAAATTAATAAAAAATAATAATTTCTCAATTTGTTCCTAAAAATATAAAATAAAAGGGGTAATTAAAATGCTAATTAGTAGGCTTTCAGTTGGTATAATAGGCTTAATATTTATCTTTTTAGTAGTGCCTACATTTGTTCAATGGGCATGGTCATATCTAGTAAGCAGGTTATTCCCAGCTGCTGTTGAGAAAAACCTAATCACTAAAAAAACATCATGGAAAACAGCCTTAATTATTACAATTATTTTCATATTGATTTAATTTCATTGTAGAAAGTTATTTTGTATAAATTAATTTTAAAAGCTGATAACTGAGTTAAAATACTTAATTATCAGCTTAATATATTTTTAAAATATCCTAAATTGCAATAATAAATTGAACTAATTTTATCTAAAAGAATTTACTCAACTTCAAATTAAACTATTTAAGTAATATTATTAACAACGATAAAATATTATTAGGTAAATACTTATTATAAGGGAGAAAATCTTTTGGAGGTTGGAAATGGTGGTGAAGTAACTCCGGGAACATTATGATATAAAAAATTGATCAGCTATTTATTCAATATGCTACCACTTTTTGATTTTATATGGTAAATATCAACTGTAATCAAATATTTAGTTTTAACTTGCTGAAAGAAAAAATTACTCCGCTATAATTTTCTTATACAGTATATGTATAGCAAATTAATTAAAAAACCTCCTAGATATCAATCCTAGAAGGCTTTTATATTTCTCTTTTTTACACTAAGCTATTATAACACAGCTAAGTCATTATAAGTAATCTCATTTCCAGACTCTATAATAACGAAATCTTCATCCCATTCCTCATTAAATGCTTTATAGATAAACTTTAAAGAACCCTCCACTACTTGATGGGTTAATTCAAATTCATCTGCAATCTTACTGGTTCGTGAAAGGATCTCTTGGGGTTGATAAGCTTTCGTATCAATTACCTTAATCTCTTGATAATTATGAAGCATCTTCTGATAAATCTTTTTAGCTTTCTCTAAGCCATATTTATCAATACAATAATTATACTCACTATAAATATTCGATTCATTTTCTAAATAACCTTTAGTAAAATAATAAGAAGGGACTTCTTTATCAATTTTACGCTTCCGTTCATTCCCTCCCAAAAAGAGTGCAATACAATCATCTACTTTGGGAAATATTATTCGAGCATTAGATGAGTGCAGCCCAAGTAGAGAATTCCCACAGCTTCCGAACAATAATATAATATTTTGCACATTTGCAATTTTATCAATCTGATTCTGAATAGCTTCACTCAACTTTTCTGGAAAATCATGAAGACCAGACTCAATCCAAATAATTGGATCAGTCGAACCCAAATCTTCTACTACAAGTTTAATCTCATCCCTTAAAGTATTACAGGCCACAAAAATATTCTGCAAACTAACCACCACCTGATAGATTTTAATCTGCCTAATATTCGGAAAAATTATAAAATCATTCTGCATTCTTTACTATATCTTTAATTAATTCAACAGCTTCAGTTGGATCATCTTCAAAATGATCTGCTCCCGTATATTCTTTAACCCTTTTATTGACAGGGTAACCACCAATAATAACTTTAACTTCATCTCTTAAACCAGATTCATCTAATAAATCTACAACCTTCTTGATCCCACCAATACAGAATGTCAAAATTACTGAAATACCTAAGATAGATGCTCCAGTCTCTTGCACAGCTTTAACAAACTCCTCTGGTTTCACATCTACACCCAGATCATGGACATTGATTCCAACTGATTTTAAGAGATAAATGAGAATATTTTTTCCTAAATCATGGATATCTCCCTCAATAGTTCCTATCACAACCTGAACTTCTTCCTCAGCACCATACTTTTCCGAGAAATATGGTGCTATAATCTTCACTACCCCCCTTAAAATTTCTTCAGACATTATTAAATCAGATAAAAAATAAGATTCTTCTCTATATCTCTGCCCTACAATCTCAACTCCTAGCCGACATTGCTCTATAATTTCAAGGGGTGTTTCACCATTTTTGATTTTTTGTTTAACTAACATAATTACTCTTTCTTCTTCTAAGTCAGCAATTGCATTTATTAATTCTTCGCTCATACTAATAACTCCTTTAATCTTCCTTAGTGGTATCCATTGACCAGCTGATAGAACTAGTGAATTTAAAGCGATCTCCTCGACAGACTGATTTACCCCAACCAACTGGATTCTTCTCGGAATCATATAATGTTTGCTCTACAACAAAGACAGGTGCATTCAATTTTATGTCAAGAATATCTACTTCTTCTTCTGTGGCAACTGAAGCATGTAAGACCCTGTTACTTATTGTAGGAAATTTTTCACCATGGTGCGTTGCTAAATTTGATAATGAAGGATTATTTAATTCAGATTCTAATATTGGTTTTTGTTTAGTATATACCACATACTTCTTTTCATAAATTAATGGCTCCTCCTGTGTGGATAAGAGCATACGATAATATAAACAGTTAGTATCTAGAGGAATCTCTAATTTTTCAGCAAGTTCTTGATCTGCTTTAACTATTTTAACCTCTAAAAGTTTAGTACGAGGTTGCATCCCTCTACTTCTTATTTCTTCATGAAAATTCTTTAACTCAAATACAACATTTTCTAACTTAGGTTTAGCTACAAAAGTACCTTTTCCTTTTTGCTTATACACCATACCAGCATCTACAAGCTCAGAAATTGCTCTTCGAACAGTCATCCTACTGATATCATATCTTTTAGCAATCTCATTTTCTGATGCTAAGGTTTCTCCTGGCTTAAGTCTTCCTTGTAAGATCTGCTTTTCAAGAATCTTAGCCAATTGATAATATATAGGAACAAAAGAATCTTTATCTATTTTTTCTGTTTCTTGATTATAGTTTTTATTCATAAACCTCACCTTGTATAGATTCCATACTTTATTCAATTAGACGATACCACAGAATAACTCTTAAGTCAAGTTGTTTCTTTTTTAAGTTTATTACTTTTAACCATTTGCCTTTATTACTTCTGTTTCATCTTCAGATTGTTTATGAGTAATCTTAGGAAATGTAATCTTTAATGCAAAGACAGCTTGAGTAGCAAACATTAATAATGCAACCATAAATCCTACTGTATAACCAAATGAAGATATGATCGGCATTACTATAAATGGTAAACCTATAAAGCCACCGATATTCATTAGAGAAGTTAATAAACCGGATGCTCCTCCAACATGTTGTGCTTGGATTGGATCATCTTCTATCTGAGGTGAAAATGCTGGAACCTCCATAAACATAGGTAGCGATCCCCCAGCAATATATCCTGCTATAGCAGTTCCTATCCATAAAATGATTGTATTTTCAGCTAATAACCAAGTAAAAAACATTACTATTGGAAAACCGATCACTAAAGCAACTAGAAATTTTCTTCTCTGATCTAATTTATTAGCCCAAGCTGGAAAGGTTAAAGAACCTAAAATACCAAAGTAAGATATTAAAGAAGCAACTCTTCCTCCAGTAACCATTGGTAAATCATAGACTCTATTTAATGCTGCTGGCAAAGAGGTTTGAATAGAAACCATACCTGCTAATCCTAAAAAGACAGCAAACGCTGCTGACCAAATATTCTTACTCTTAACAGCTGCTTTAAGCCCATCCATTAATGATGAAGGAGGTAACTCTTTACCTGATGGTGTATCTCTCACTACTAGGAAGAATACTATTCCTAATATTATGATAATTATTCCAAGGATAAGATTCCCAATATTCCACTCTGGAAGAAAGGGAGCTATTACTAAACCTGTTGACATCCCTCCCATCAAGGCAGTATTATAAATCCCGGTTGCAAGTCCTGTTTCTTCTGGTGGAAACCAAATGCTTACTAATTTTGGTAAGTTAGGCATAATTAATGCCATCCCTGCACCAACAATCATCATTGGTATTAATAAAGAGAGGAATCCACCTACCTGTGATCTAGCAATAATTCCAACTCCGGAAATAACTATACCTAAAGAAGCCGCCTTTCTAATTCCCAGTCGGTCTGCTAACATTCCTCCAGCCATAGCCAAAATACCAGCAACCAAGAATGGAATTGTTAAAGCCATTGAATATTGGGATGAATTGATCTGATATAGTTCTAGAAGTTCATGTTCTAATGTTGGCATAACATACCACGCCATAGCCATTACAAAAAAATTAATCCAGGCTATTCCTAAAATCACCCAGCGATAGGAAGGTACTGCTGAGTCAAACTCTTTTTTCATAATATAACCACTCCTAACTTAATACTATTCTATTTTCCTGTACATCACTTTAATACATAATTTGCTAATCAGCTTAACTCCTGCAAGCATAAAGGGTTTGAACTTAATTTTTTACTGACAGAGATTACGAACACTGAGACATAATTGCAATAAAGCTTCACTTTAACCCCTATAATATCAAAGATTATTTTAAGTTAACACGGATAGCTCTATTTTTAAAATGAGTCCAGCTAAATAGCTGGACTCATTAAGTTTATTTAATATACTCCATATTCTTTTGCAGCTTCAATCATTGCTTTTAAATTTTCCGGTTCAGCATCATCAACAACAACCCCAGTACTAAGAATAAATCCACCATCATCAGCTACATTTTCCATAAGGTCTTTTACATAATCTTTCACTTCTTTTGGAGTGCCTGTTTTTATTAATGAAGCTGAAACATTTCCACCAATAGCAGCCTTACCAGATAAATGCTTTTTAGCCTCAACCATATCAGTCTTATCAAAGAGCCAGTAAGTTCTTCCTTCTGGCAACTCTGGATCAGCTATTAAATCTAATCGCTTATTATAAGCACCTTCTACAAATAAGAACGGAACACATCCCTCTTCCACTAATCCTAAAATAACTTGCTTTAAAGTAGGCCAATAAAATTCTTGGAATTGTTCTCTAGACATGAAACTATCGGCCCCTTTATGAAGTGGTATAAATACCATAGGATTATTATTAGCAGTAGCACCTCTTATTCCTGTCTCAATCATAATAGGTACAATTTGTTCCATAGCTTCATGTATTTTTTCAGGACGCCGGAACATATCAATCATCAGCGGTTGAGTACCTCTTAAAGTATCACTAAGTACATCAAATGGAGCCTTAGTGACTCCTCCTAAAAATCCAGGAACCCCTTGCGTAGCAGTAGTCTTTCCATCAATCTCACCAGTTGCTTGAATCCATTCTAATGCCTCTCTTCCAGCTTCAAGATATTTTTCAAATGCTTCTTGAACATCAGGAAGACCAACAGGGAACATACTAGGCCCTACAAAAGGTAATTCAACCAAATCTGTAAAAGGACCTAACTGAGACCATGGTGCTAAACTTCCAAATATTCGTGGCAAATAATTTCTCATCCAAAAGCCAGATGGGTCTGCAATAAGTGCATCATATTCATCTGCCTTCATATATTCATCTTCTACGCACTGATAAGAAGTATCAGGTTCTGTTCCATGACCAGGCCATCTATATAGTTGATAATCAAGTGTTTCAAATACAGGTCCAGGGCCAATCATAGCAGTTGAAACCAGGAAATCAAAATCAAAATCTTGATTAAACTCTTCCCAAGCCATTCCTAGTTTATCATAATCATACATTGCTTCTTCAGCAGTAATCCCTGCATATTCTGCCGGGTAGAAACCAATATTAGGAGCGATTGGAACTCTATCAGGCTGTTTTAACTCAATTACATCTTTTAATCTCTGCACTGTTGCTTTATATTTTTCCTCAATCTCTTCGTTGACAAACTCAACACCTTCAGCAGCTTTTAACGACTCAAACCTTGCCTCAAACTTTTCATCAGGAGTTAATTCATTCCAGTTATCAGTAAGATTCATCATAAATTAATCACTCTCCCATCCATTTTTTAGCTAACGCAACTGCTTCCATCGCATCATCACCAAAATCATCGGCTCCAGTATATTCTGTGATCTGCTCATCGATTGGCCCTCCACCAATCATTATCTTGACATCATCTCGCAATCCTGCATCCTTAATAGCTTCGATAGTATCTTTCATTGTATCAAAAACTGTTGTTAAAAATCCACTTAAAGCTACAATATCTGGATCAACCTCTTCAATCTTATCTATAAACTTCTGAATTGGAGCATCTACACCAATATCATGCACCTCAAAACCATTTATATCCAACATAAAAGCTACAATATCTTTTCCAATATCATGAATATCTCCTTTAACAGTACCAAGTACAATCGTTCCTAACTTTTCATCTTCTTCCCCGTCATCTACTAAATGAGGTTTAATAATTTCCATAATATCATTTATCATTTCCCCAGATAATATAAGCTCAGGAAGAAAATATTCTCCTTCTTCAAAACGACTTCCAATAATCTGCATAGCTTCTTTAGTATCTTCTAATATATCTCTAGGATTTGTCCCATCTTCAATCTTACTTTCAATTAAATTCAATGCTTCATCTTCATTTAAATCTGCCAAAAGTTCTACTAAGTTTTTAGACATAATTTTACCTCCTTCATATTTTAAAAGCAATTAATATCTTTACCTTCTCTTAACTTCATCAAGCTTTGAATTTTTTCTCCTCTATATCCCCTCCTTAATTTGATGATTTTAAGTATATATTAAAGACTAAGTAGTTAACTTATTGCTTTTAGCAGCTTTAATATAGTTAGCACAATATTTATCATTACCTAACAGAGTATGACCAGTTGTAGCTAAAGACATAATCTTTTCATCTAGTGGATCTAAAATAGCACTGTCCATTCCTCTGCTCATTGCCAATACCAGATAAGTCTGATTTAATAATTTCCTCATTGGTAATCCATGCGAAATATTACTCAGGCCACAAGTAATATGAATTTCTTCATACTTATCAGTAATTACATCAATTGCATCTAAAATTTCCACTCCCATCTTGACATCTGTTCCAATCGGCTGAACTAATGGATCAACATAAATATTTTCTTCAGCAATTCCATCAGACATTAAATCTTCAATCAACCTAGTAGCCACATTAATTCTATCTTCAGCAGTCTTAGGCATCCCACTATCATCCATAGCCAAAGCTACTACAGAAGTATCATACTCTTGTAATAATGGTAAAACTTCTTCATACCTCTCACTTTCAGCAGTAATAGAATTAATTATAGCAGGTGTGTCATGATGATATGCTTCTAATCCTTGCTTAAGTGCTTCAGGATTAGGACTATCTATACAAAGAGGTACACCTACAACTTCTTGAACAGTTTCAACCAACCATTCCAATGCTTCTGGCTCTTCTTGAATCAAAGTTCCACAATTAACATCAATAAAATCTGCACCAGCTTCTTCTTGTTTTTTAGCTAAATTTTGAATAAACTCTTTGTCTCTTTCTTTAACTGCTGGCTCCACTCCATCTCTACTTGTATTAATTAGTTCACCAATAATTATCATTTAATATTCACTCCTTTATTATTTTTTAATTGTAATAATTTTTTGAAATTTCAGTCTAAATTTTATATGTATTCAGCTATAAACCCGTTTGTTCAGTACTCATATATAGTTGTATATACAAGTGCCCCTAAAAAAATAAACCCACTTTGCTGTATAGACATCTACACTTCATTTCCTTTACAAATATAATACCATATAAAAGTATTGTAGTCAAGTTATTTATTTTGTATATTTTTATGCTATTCCTGCAATACTTCTTTATATTCCCTAAATTGCAATAATAAATTGAACTAATTTCATCTAAAAGAATTTACTCAGCTTCAATCAAACAATTTAAGTAATATTATTAACAACGATAAAATATTATTAGGTAAGTACTTATTACAAGGGAGGGAATCTTTTGGAAACAGAGCTCAATAAAAAAATCATAAATCTTAAAGCCTTAATTGCAATCTTTGTCACCATTTCACTGGTTATTTATTCCGAACAGGCATTCGAAGCAGCAGTTAATGGCTTACATACTTGGTGGGAGATCGTCTTCCCTGCCCTATTACCATTCTTCATTATCGCTGAAATCCTAATGGGATTAGGTGTAGTTCACTTCATGGGTGCCTTATTAGAACCATTGATGCGACCAATTTTTAAGGTTCCAGGAATTGGAGCCTTTGCAGTAGCTATGGGCCTAGCCTCCGGCTATCCGATCGGGGCCAAAATCACCGGGAAGTTAAGACGAGAGAAGCTATGTACTCAGATGGAAGGAGAGCGATTAGTCTCTTTTGCTAACACTGCCGATCCGCTCTTTATGGTAGGTGCAGTAGCTCCGGGAACATCATGATATAAAAAAATGATCAGCTATTTATTTAATATGCTGACCATTTTTAATTTGATTTATAATCAAATATTTAGCTTAGATTATTGCATAGATTTAATCTTTACTCTTTTACCTGAAAAAGCTATCCCTAACTCTAAAACATTGTCAATTCCTTTCTTGATAAGACCTTGTCTATACCGCCTAGCTTCAATCTGCTCTAAAGCCTCTTCAACAGCTTCCTCTAAATCCTCATTTCTATGTTTATTTACTTTCTTAAATTCTATTACTATTCCTAATTTATTAGTATCTTTAGGAATAATCATTACATCATAACGCTCATAGCCACTTTCACGATTTGAATTTACTTCGTAATCATCACGTAAATTTAGTAATAAACCTAGTACAAAAGCATGATAAACTTTTTCAGGGGCATCTCCCCCAACATCAAAATTGCTCATACTATTTAATACAAACTCTTCAAATATCTCTGCAAATGTATCTACATCACCAGTAGTTAAAGCCTCTAACATAAATTCTAGCTTATAACTGGTAATCCTCTCTTCTAACCAATCTATAATAATCTCTTCATAGATATATTGAACTTCTCTATTAGGTATATCTAAATCACAATATAATCTAGCATTTTCCCTAAATTGATTCTTCGCTCTTAAATAACCACTTAATAATAAAAAACTCCACAAAGCATTACTCTTTTTATCAATATCAGAAAAAACAATATTCTCATCTATCTTCTTTTTAATTGTTTCTCCTTTAATTAATAACTCTAACTTACTTTTAACCTCACTATCTCCCTCTATAATTAAGTCTCTAACTAATTCATTACCACTAGTATTAATCCAATAAGGCTTCAACTCACCCCTTTTATGTACACAGCTAATAATCGACCATGGATTATAAACTATCTGTTCTCCAAAATAATAACCATTATACCACTCTTTAACCTCAGTTAATTCATAATCTAATCCATAGTGGTTGAATATTTCTTCTACTTCAGCCTCTAACAATCCAAAATATTTATCATAGCGATTTTCTAATAAGCTACTTACTACTAGATTATTTAAACCTGAAAAAATGCTCTCTTTTGCTACTCTCAATATTCCTGTCATAATTCCTTTTTCTAAATTAGGATTCCCCTTCAATCCTCGAATTAATAAACTCCTCATAAAATCAATTATCTCTTCATAATAACCGTTTAGATGAGCACTTTGAATTGGCTCATCATATTCATCAATTAAAATAATTACCCTTCTTTCATAGTAAGCATTTAAATGCTTTGATAAATTCTCTAAAGCAAATTCATAAGCTGTCTGATTTGCTTTTAAAGACATTATAGTTTGAAACTCTTCTCTTTGATGTTCTAGTAAAACATCACTGTCTAACAAATAGCTATGACGTTGATATTCATCTGCTATAGCCCTTTTTATTCTCTCTAAAGCTAGATTCCAATCTTTAGATTTAGAGCCTTTAAAGTCAATTTTAATAACAGGATGATTGCCCATCTTTTTTAAGTAATTACTATCTAATTTCTCTATCTTTAATCCTTTAAATAAATTAGAGTTATCCTGTCTTTTTTCAAAAAAGTAATGTAACATTGAAATATTAAGGCTCTTACCAAATCTTCTAGGACGAGGTAATAAAATTACTTTTGCATCTTCATCAATTACTTCTTTTATAAGAAGGCTTTTATCTACATAATAGTAATTATCTTCCCTGATCTCCTTAAAGTCATTAATACCTATCGGTAATTTTTTCTTCATATCCCATCCTCCCAACTATACCTATTTCATTATAAGTAGAAATTTTAATGTTTCATCTGACAATCTTCTAAAAAGGACAATCTAAGATACTAGCAAAAGTCTTAATCACAGAATCAGACTTATCATAATCATCTGGCTTATCTAGAGGATAATCTTCAATACCATATACCTCCCAAATAGCATAGAAAAGATCATAGTTCCCCTTCATAATCTGCTTTCTAACAGCAGTTAATAAAGTCAATAAATAATCTTCACTTTCATAATCTAGATCCTGATTAGCAAAAACACTCCAATCCTGATTTGGCTCTGCTAAATAAGAATAATCTAAACAAGCATAAATACTTATAATTGCTCGTCCATCTTCTATCTCAATATCAACTCCTAAATTTTCTGTTCCTCTAAAATTATATTCTACTAATTCCTCTTCTTGTTCTTTTGAAGAAATATCAAAAGCAATTCCTAAAGTCCACCAATCATAACTTTCAGAATACATCACATCATAATAATCCTTTAGCAATGGCTCCCAACCACCAGGGATATCATAACCATCAACATTATAAGTAAAATCTACTCTTCTTCTACTAGGATGGGCTCGACTTGATAGCGATGACACCGCATCTCTTGCCTCTTGCTCTAATGGCTTATCAACAGCCAAAAACTCATAAGAAGTAGAACTATGATCAGCAGTAAACCCTTTTCTAACACTAATTATTTGCATTATTATCTCCCCTTATTATTTATTTTGTTATCTTTTCCACAAAGGATAAGAACGATCATCATCTTCACTGATCCAGCCACTTATTTCATCTTGTCTTGCGAAAGGAACACCTCCACTTGTATAGCCAATAACATTCTGTACGGCTTCTATCGCATCTTCTTCTATTGAATGATATCTATCTTTTTGTTTCTTACCTGTAGCACTCTTATCAACTTTTGTTAAATAAGGAATGCTTCTTAGCTCTTTAACTGCACACTTTTGACCAACTCCATAACGCTCCATATACTCTTTAACGCTAACAGAATATTGATTTTCAAAATATCTTTTAAATTCAACTTTTCTCCCATTTTTATCTAGTTGCTTTAAATGCAATACTATAGGCTGAGGACAAGTAGGGTCAGCTTTTCTCCCGCTTTCACTAAAAACAGGACAACCCCCACAAAATTCTACAGCATCACAAGAATTACAAATACTCTTTTTGAAAAACCCTTTATGCTTAAAAAAGCGATAATGCTTAATTATTCTTTCCTCTTTCCAAACTCTATCCAAATCATCATTTAAGATATTGCCTGCTTTAAAATCTGAGCTAATTAATTGAGAGCAAGGAAAAATAGAGCCATCTGGAGCTAAAGCTAAAATTCTCTCTCCTGCGACACAACCTCGAAGACCTTTGGCTTTAGCTTGACTAGGTTTAAGCCTTCGTTGCAAAAAGCTTAATCCACAATCAAGTCTTAAATCCAAATCATACTCCCTGCTAACTTTAGCTAACATTTTTTCAAACTCAATTAAATCATAATCACTTGGCTTTTCTTTAAGCCATTGTTTAATATCCATTGGTGGTTTATAACGGAGTAAAACTACCCTAGTGATATCAAGTTTGCTCAAATAACAAATTATTTTTTTGAAATTTTTAATTACACTTTTAGATATAATTAAATTAACTCCTGTTTCTAAGTCAAAACTTTTAATCTTAGCTACAAGGCTATTTAATCTAGCAAACTCTTCTTTTCCTTCTGCAAGTAACTTATGATGATTAAGTCCTAATTGTAATGAAGTTATACTCTTTGTAAGCTCTTTTAATAAATCAGCATCAATCTCATCAACTCCAGTAGTAATATGAACTACCAACCCCTTTTGATGAGCATATTGAGTTATCTTTGTTAAATCATCACGCTTTAATGCTTCTCCACCACCAATTGCCAACTGAAAAACACCCCAATCTACAAGCTTATCCACTACTTTTAAAGCATCCTCAGTTTCTAAATTTTCAAATTCAGCCTTATGTTCTTTAGCATAACAATCTAGACAATCTTTGCTACAATCGTATGTAATTGCCCAATGAACTGTCTCGGGAGCATTTAGGTGTTGGGAACTTGACCAATTTTGATCAATCTTAAAATCTAATTCTCTATCTTTAAGCTCAACAACCAAAGCTTTAGTTTTTAAAATCACCCCTAACTCAATAAATTTCTCAATTATCTTTAAAATACTCTCTTTTTTTAGTCCAAATTTGTTTGCAACTTCTAGTAATTCCTTTTGACTTAAAAACTTATTTAGCTTAAGTAATAATAATAATTTAAATGCTTCTCTATCTATATCTATTGTATCTCCTGTCTTTTTATTAAATATTAATCCACCAAAACCTTCTTTACGCAATCTAATATCTTTTGCTAAAATAAACAAATCAGCCTCCAAAATAATCTCTCCTTTTTATTTAGGGATCAATTACTGATTAAACTAAAATCATCTATTTTCTCCTTTATTTAATATAACTTACAAATCTCCTTGATAAATAATCTATAATCAATCAAATTATTTTGTAAAATACTATAAATTTCTGTCTCGTCAACTTTGCTATACATATGAACTACTCGATTCCTAAATTTAGTCATTACTATATATTTATCCTTGTTTTCATCAGAAATCATTCCATTTTGAGCAAGGATTCTAAATCCATCTGCACTTGTCTCTGGCTTTTCTAATCTTTCATTAGCAATAATTTTATTAGCTATATCAATCATTATCTCAACTGACGTCTGTAATAGATGTTTGGTTGCTTCTACATTTCTAAAATCATTTAAAAACTCATCCTTAGATATCTCTTTTAAAGTCTTAAGCTTCTCTAAATTATCTTCTAACAGCTTAATTTTATCAATTATCCTATCAGTCACTTAGATATTCCTCCTTCAAAGCTCTTTTATACTCAGCATAGTATTTATTCAATCTAATCCGCTCATCGTAATAATAAGTCAATACATATTGAATAAAATCACTTACCTTGTCTTTATTCCTTTCATAGATTAGATCTCCTGTCCTAATTATCTCATGCTGCAGATGGACTGGAACTTTATTTAAGTTAACTAAATCTATATCTTCTACTTTCAGTATTAAAGAAATCTGAGCCATTACCTCCATCTCGCTCATTAAATTAATCTCTTTATCCTTTCTAAATAAAATTGCAAAATCTATATCGCTCAATTCTGTCTGACGATCTGTTCCATAAGAGCCAAAAAGATAGACTGCTATTATATCCTCTTCTTCTTTGAAGTAACCTTTTAAATCATCTGATTTCTCTTCAATCTCAATCATCTAAATCACCTCTTATCCTTATGATACCATAATTTGATAACCTTTAAAATAAAAACCTATTAACCTTTACTCAATCTCTCATCTGGATCATCAAATTCTACTTGTGCCGAATCAAAATCATCTGGGCTATACTTCTCTCCTAGCCAATCTAAGATAACTTCGTACTCTTCATCCTTCGGATTCTTTAATATCTCCAGCAACCTATAATAACCACCAACTCCGCCACAATCTTCTGGAGGACAGGCCCTCTCCCCAGCTAAACAAAGTGGATACTCTTGATCCCTTTCAGCAGGATTAATCTCTTCTAATTCTAATTCATGCTCCCAGTAATCTCCAAAATCATAAATATAAGTTGCACTATTATTCTCATTGTTGAAATAATCCTCTATTCTTTCTTCCCAACTCACCTTTAAGTTATTATTAAATTCTAAATCAGGAAAGCCTATCCCTGCTTCTTCCCCTGTTGCGGGATCAGTTATTCTAAATTCATGTAAATGATAATCTAGCCAGCCCATAGCATCTTGAATTGCTACATGCAGATTCCAAAAAGTATAATTTTCTGGAACCTCAATTCGTCTCCAGATCAGTGGCTCAATTCCCTTTAAGCTTACCTTAAAACGATAGATATTCTCTTGTCGACGTTGGCCCATTTTTTCTCGAAAGGTCTTTTGGAGGCTTTCACTAGGAAAGGTATCTTCTAAAGTTAAAATTGGAGTATCATTATTGACTTTATTAAGCCTGATTAAATTCATTCGTTCTGTAGGTAAAAAATCATCAATCCTAAATTCTGTATCCCGTTTCATATTATTTAGTGTTGATATTACACTTCGATTATAGGTCTTAGTATATTTAATTTCTCCTGTTTTGGCAAAATATTCTGTTATATGCTCTTTATCTATTCTATCAGCCTTAAAATTTTTCTTAATAGCTGCTATGCATAGAGCATTAAAATTTTCAAAGTCCTTCTTCTTTAACCCATATAAAAAGATAGAGTATCTTGTAGCTACATTCATTAGCATAACGCACTTTCTCCTATTAATTCTAAATAAATGAACATGCCAATTATAAAAATCATCTCTATCTTCTTCTGCTACTACTTCAATAGGAAAATTTATCTCATTTCTTAGCTTCTTAGTACAATTAAAAATTAACATTAATAATCTCTCCTCACTGGTTAACTTTAAAATATCTTTTATATCATAAATGCTTTATGCTCTTAAATCAACCTCTAAATTTCATAAGTCAGCTTAATCCTTTAATTAAATACCACTAAATTAATAGTATCTGAAAGCATCCATTTATTATTTTAGCCCATTTTCCTCATTCATTTCAACAACCTCACTTATAACTTCAAGTAGTCCTTCTTCTTTATTATCTGATATAAAAGCATTGATTAAATACTTTAATCTAGTTCCTGCTTTTTCAAAACCACTAAATCCCTTGAATTTCTGTTGACAATATTCTATTACATCTTTACCCTTCTTGACTTTTTTTAGAATTTGATCACAACTAGTAGAATTTGTTTGATGATAAACAATGAAGATTATTTTCAAGCCATTAAACTAATACTCACTTTTTAATACTTTATCCAATATTACCTCTATCTATTCATAGTAAAAATAATTAAACTATAAAAATCAAAACTAATAACACTTGAAGTTTTTCACTATTAAACCACTCCATATCACTAGATTGAAACTTCCTAGCCTTATAGTATTAACTACAGCTAACCCATAGTACAGTTTAACTATTATTTAAATCATTTTATTCTCGACATCATATTCTATCCTATTATTTTATATAGTTCTATTGTTGTTAATATTCTTTATTTTTCTTGTAATTACCTTTTTATTACTAAACTATTTAATCAATATTCTTTAAATCTCATATAGTCAATAGTTATTAATAAAGAAAAAAGTTCCCAGTTGATTATTGGAAACTTTTTTCTTTATTTTAGCTTATTCTTTTCTGAGCTAATTCAACTCTATTACGACCTTCTTCCTTCGCTTCATAAAGAGCTTCATCAGCTGCTTCAATGAGTTTTTCTGCCCCCTCTTTAGTCTCAGGTTTAACTGCAGCCACTCCTGCACTGACTGTTACATAATCAGAAACTACTGATTTTCGATGAGGCAACTTCAAATCACCTACCCCTAATCTAATTCTTTCAGCAACCTTAATAACTCCATACAACCCTGTCTTGGGCAAAATCACAGCAAACTCTTCTCCTCCATAACGAACTACTAAATCAGCAGGCCGAAGTACTAACTCTTCAAACTTCTGAGCTATCTTTTGTAAACATTCATCACCAGCTTGATGTCCATAAGTATCATTATATTCCTTAAAATAATCAATATCAATCATAATCAAAGCCAAAGAAGTCCCTTGACGTCTAGCTCTTTTCCACTCTTCTCCTAATTTATTATCAAACAACCTTCTATTTGCAAGCCCAGTCAAATCATCACTGGAAGCCAATTCTTTTAACTCTTTATTCTTCTCTCTTAACTCTTCTTTCAAAATAGCATTTTCAAAAGCTTTAGATCGAATAAATGATTGAGTATCCTCAATCAAACTTTGATTTAATAAATCCCTCATTACATTGATAGTCTTTGGAGAAATATCATGCTTCTCTAATACATTTATAAAGCCATTTATTCTACACTGAAATCTATCTCCACTCTCTTCAACACAGCTTCTATATTCAGTAAACATATCCTCTAACTCTCGATTCTTACTATAATATAGCATCTCATCAATAACCTTATCTGCAGGAATATAGCTAAAGACAGTAAAGATAAGCTCAAATAACAATAACTCACTCTTTTCTCCCTTGGCCCATAAAGCATCAAAGACATTAATTATAATTGAAGCAAAATCTTTAGCTATGGTCTGTTCCCAACCTACTTGAATTAATAGATCATCGATTGAATGAATCTGCTCTTTAGCAATTTCAAATAGCTTTTTATCTTCACTAACCTCTTCTAATTTAACAAAATAAAGAACCTTTAACTCCCGGGCCAACAAAGCTAAGAGATTTTGATTATCCTCGCTCCATCCACTTATCCTCTCTATCTCTTCTGAAATAATCTCAACCTTCTCCACATAAGCAAGTCCATTATTTTGACCTTTGATTATTAAATCGAAGATGATTATCTCATTTCTATCTTCCTCATCCAACTCTTTCCATTCTGTAGTTGGACAGAATTTTGCTCTAATCTGATCTAATAATTCTTTAGCTAGCCCCTTATCCTGACTCTCCTTTAGCTCAATATATCTAGCAACCATATCTGATGAGACAAGATCTGCTAAAGGCAGATTATCTTCCATTAATAAAAACTGCTCATCCACCTCACTTAGCTTCCCAAACAAATACTCTAAATCAAAATAAAAGTCACTAAAGTGTTCCTTCTCAAGTTTTAATCTATTCTCTTTAAAGTATCTTTTAAATAAAAGTAACTCTGCTTTAAATTCTTCTATAACCTCTTCTGCTCCACTTCTTTCTATCTCCTTTAAGAAGAAATAAGCAAGGTTATTTACATACTCTACATTCTTCTTACCTAGAGCAATCAGTTTTCTAATAACTAAATTAAGTTTTCCTTCCTTTAAATAAATCTGATCTAAAGAATAGACCAGACTTCCAATATACCACTGATTACCGAACTTCTCACTGACAGGAGCAGAGATCTTTTGATGTTGCTTCTTTAATTCCTCGATAGAAAATATATCTCTAACCTTCTCAACAGAAAAATTATCAGGAGTTAGCTTAGTCAATAATTCTTCCTTCTGCCAAGATTTAATTAAACTCTTAATAAATCCACCCTCTTGCTCATCTAAAACTTTAATAATTTCAGAAAGATCCTGCTCACCACTAAGCTCTTCACCTAAAAATAACAACAACTCTTGATAGCTCTTAATCCCATCTAACTTGTCCAAATTATCAATCTGCTCTCTATACTTCCCTCTAACAGCATTCTTCTTACCTGCTATATCATCTATAACTAATAACTTTTCCTTAAACAACTCAAAAGTGTCCTTATCTTTTAGCCAACCATCCTCTTGATTACTATCCCAACTCTCTAGATAATCGATCACTTCCTGTAAGATTATATCCTCTCTAAACCGCTCCAAAATCTCACTTACTATAAAATCATTAATACTCATCTTTTCTGTTTGAGGCTGTTGTTCTTTATACTGCTTTAAAAATTCAAACTCTTCAGTCTCATCTTGGCAATAGCCATAATAACTACCTAAAGCAGTCAAAGCATGGCGTAACCTATGTATGTTTTCATGCTGGATTAGCTTGTCTTGTAAGAATTCTTTAAGCTCACTACTTCCTTTAGCTGCTAATTCCCCAATCTTTTTGGCCGCTGCTACCCAAACTGCTGTCTGCTCAGACCGGAATTTATATTTTAAATCCTTTATATCACTCTCTGTTAAATTCCCAAGATTCAGATTATTATAACTTTTAAGCTCATTATCTATTTTTAAATAATTATTCACTCTACCACCTCCATAATTATTTTAAGTTAAAAAAGCAGATCTTCAACATTGATCTGCTCTGTATTCACTATAGATCAATTTACCAAGTAGATATCTCCTTATAAACAGTAGAAACTTTATCCACCGCCAATTCATATTGCATAGCTCTTTGAGATAATTTATACTCTCCAATAATCTCATCTTCATTATCTGTTATCCAATAACAATCTTCTTTAGCCAATTTCTTTCCACCAAGTTTATCACAGATAAGCTCCCTTATCTTCGCTCCTAACTCTTTATTCCCAATGTTAACGGCTACTCCATTCTTTCTTAACCATAAAATTAACTCATCAGCACCAATTTTAATCTTCATAATATCTCCCCTTTTCATCTTTTTTCGATTAAAGATTCTTTTTCTGACAATAATCACCAATGATTACATTTTACCAAAAAAAACTAATCATGTCTATAGTTTCTTAGGTTTAGTACTAGTAAGACTAATACCACTTTTATTACTACAGGATAATTTCTTTTATTGATGGTTGCTAAATTGCATAGAACCATCGCTAACTGTTATAAAAATATAATCTTAATGACTTGTTATTCTGATTAATATTTATTAGCAATTTCTAAAATTTGTTCATCATTTTGTAATTCTTCACTTGCATATCTTAATACATCACTATCTTGCTTTACTGCTTCTAATACTACTTCTTTATCACCTCTTAACTCCTTACTTACATATCTTAATGCATCACCATTTTGCTTTACTGCTTCCAAAACCGCTTCTTTCTCACTAATTCCTACAATTTCTAATAACTCTTGATAATCAACTTCTTCTAACTCTTCTCGATAGGGAATCACTATATGAGTTACTAATCTCTGAGAATATTTATAATTCTGAAGTAAAGTCTCTTTAATAGTTTCTATTATATACTTTCTTAACCTATTATAATAATCTTTGTCTTCTAAATATCTCCCTAAAACTTCCCAAATATCAAGTCCTAAATAATATACTGGCTCTTCCCTTGTACATATTTGGTTTATAAATTTATCTATAAAATACCGTTGAGCTTCATCGTTTGTAATATTTTTGAAATAGTCAATGGCGATATTCATTAAATCATCATCTGAACCATCTTCTAATATTTCTTTCATTCTATCCGTTAAATATTCATCTTCTAAATTTTCAAAATAAAAATCTAAATCATAATAATCTGATGATTCTATTAACTTATCTATACAGTATTCCTTAATTTCCTTATCATAGTTATAAATACATTTATCAAAAAATTCATACATTAACCAATAAGGTCGTACATAAATTGCATTATCAATTAAAAATTTAATATCTTCTTTTTTTCTCATTCCTATATTTCTTAAAATAACAAATATATCATTAAAAATTCCATAATCTACATCATTATCATCTATCCATTCAGTTAACTTCTTTTTTAAGTATTCTTTAGTCTCTTCACTTCTTACAAACTTTAAGATTTCTAATGAATCTGCAATTAAAATTTTATTATCCAAACACTCTTTTGCTTTATCTATTAGATATTTTCTGATTTTTTTATTTCTTAGTTGTATATAATTTATTGAACTTGCACTATTACTTATTTGCATTAAAAATTTTAATGATTCTTTTAATTTACTATTACTATTTAATGAATCTTCTTTCAAAAAAGTTAGATCCTGATCTAAAACTTTTTTGGCTAGAATTATTTTTCTTTTTAACTTTAAATGTTCATCTATATCTGCAGTAGAAAATAAAACTTCTGAAAAGAAACTTTCTATGACTTCTAAATTTTCAATTGGAATCACTATCGTTGCATTGTTAAAAAAATATAGATCTACTAACTCAATCAAATCAAATTAGCAATCAAATATTTATAGCTTAGTAGATTTTTCAAGCAATAATTACTTTGAAAACAGCCCTTACCCTACATCAAAAGTAAAATATAGAATATATTTCTAGATGGAATTCTATTAGCCTAAGGTTTTAGGTAGTAAAATTTTATCAACTACTGTTAATCCATCTATTCCAATTGAAATCATTTGTTGTAACTGAACAAATGGAATACTTTATCTTTCTAGTGAGTTTAAGTAAACTTCCTTTAAATTTAGATTCTTTTTCAAGCAATTTTAGAATTAAAAATAAGATTAC
>NZ_JALKBY010000014.1 GCF_023223645.1 Natroniella sulfidigena
CCAATATCAACCCCCATTATATTGGAATCATCACTTTCTTCATTTTCTATATTAATAGTTACAGCAAAAAACCAACTATTGTTTTTATAGAAAAGGCTAGCTTTACCTAGTTTACAATTATTTTTAATATGTTGTTGCAATTTCTTAAATCTTTCAGTTTGTTTGACAGGAAAAGCAAACCTTTGACAGCTAGTAGTATAAAGTGGAATAGAAATTATATGACCGTCAATTTTGTAGTTTTGATTATTATAACAAATAGGTTGACTCTTTTTGAAAGTGATATTTTCTTTATTTGAATCAGACTTTTTGAATTTCTTGTATAGTGCTTTAACTTCTCTAATATTTTGATTTTTAACTGCTGAAGGTAGATTATGTTCTTTAAAATCAGCAGTACTCAATTTAGTTTCCCCTGCTTTAAGTTTTTCAGCAATGGATTGACGATTTTTAACAACTTCTTCAATATTTTTATGAAACACATTTTGTTTTCTTTTAGTAGGTTTCAATAGTTCTAAGACATAGGTTATTTGCATATCAATCACCTTGCTTTTCAATATAATGTTGAATAGTTTCAGAACTTACATTACCTGCTGTAGCAACAAAATAAGCTCTAGTCCAGATTGAACCCTTAATATTTAGTTCTGGAAATTGCTTGGATATTCTTCTTCCAGTAGTGCCTTTAATGATATTCATTAGTTTACTGGGGGAATATTTAGGCAAAGCTGATATGAAAAGATGGATATGGTCAGACATTATTTCGGTATTCAATACTTCAAAATTGTGTTTATCAGCTAATTCATTTATAGTACCTAGAATTAACTTTTTAATTTCAGGATTATCTAAAATTGTTTTTCTATACTTTGGTATCCATACAAAATGATAGTTTAAAAGAAACTTTGCGTGTCTTGTGCTTTTATAGGTATTCATTAATATAACCCCCTTTATTTCAAGTGTTTATATCATCATAACATAAAAGGGGTTCATATACAAGAAGGAGGTGGGAACAATGCCGATTCATCCCCGCCGATTACATCAGCGAGGCTTTCTCGGCTGAACTTCGGTAATTGGTGATTGGTAAAATTAAAAGTTGAGATGAATTACAATTATGTGTAACTTCAATTGAAAATTGATAGTTGAAATTCTTTGAAATTCAAAATCCAATCTTTTAAAATCCTTTATAAGAAAGGGAGAATATGATTTTTATGTTTTATGGTTTTAACTATCCACTATCAATTATCAACTATAAACTATTGATATAAAGTGAAGCTTTATATCAATTAAGTTTCAGTAGATATTGACAGAAATTATCCAGTATGTTAAACTTATAATAATTGTAAAAAACATATAAGTTTGTGCATCAAGAGTAGTGGAGGGACAGGCCCTATGAAGCTCGGCAACCACCTTGAAAGAGGGAAAGGTGCTAATTCCTGCAAGGATATCCTTGGGAGATGTAGAGGTTAAAAATTATCTCTCCTATGAGGAGGGATTTTTTATTATATATTTTAAGATGAAGAGTTAAATATTGTTTAATTATCAAAGGAGGAATAACATATGTCTAAAAGATACTTATTAACATCTGAGTCAGTTACTGAGGGACATCCAGATAAGGTTGCTGATCAGATTTCGGATGCTATATTGGATGAAATTTTAGCTCAAGATCCTCAAGCGCGGGTAGCTTGTGAAACTAGTGTAACGACAGGAATGATTTTGATAGCAGGTGAGATATCTACAGATTGTTATGTAGATATTCCTAAGGTTGCTCGTAAAAAGGTAAAAGAAATTGGTTATACAAGGGCCAAATATGGATTTGATGGTGATACATGTGCTGTACTGACTTCAATTGATGAACAATCTCCTGATATTGCTCAAGGTGTAGATGAAGCATTAGAGGTTAAGCAAGGAGAAGAAAATGAAGAAATTGGGGCTGGAGATCAAGGGATTATGTTTGGGTATGCTACTAATGAGACAGAAGAGTTGATGCCTTTACCAATAACTTTAGCTCATAAATTAGCTCAGAGGTTGGCCCAGGTAAGAAAAGAAGGAATTTTGGAGTATATTAGACCTGATGGTAAGACCCAGGTAACTGTGGAGTATGAAGATGATAAACCTGTTAGAATTGATGCAGTTGTTGTATCTACTCAGCATGATCCTGAGGTTAGTTTAGAACAGATTAGAGAAGATCTAATTGAGCATGTGATTAAAGAAGTAATTAACTCTGAATTTTTAGACCAAGATACTACATATTATATTAATCCGACGGGACGTTTTGTAATTGGAGGTCCTCAAGGAGATGCAGGATTGACAGGAAGAAAGATAATTGTAGATACTTATGGAGGAGTAGCTCGCCATGGTGGAGGAGCTTTTTCGGGTAAAGATGCAACTAAAGTAGATCGTTCTGCAGCCTATGCTTCTCGTTATGTAGCTAAAAATGTTGTTGCAGCTGGTCTAGCTGATAAATGTGAGGTTCAGCTATCTTATGCAATTGGAGTAGCTCATCCTGTTTCAATTATGGTTGATACCTTCGGAACTGCTAAGATTGATGAAGTTAAAATTGAAGAATTAATTATGGAACATTTTGATTTACGGCCGAGTAAGATTATTGAGAATCTAGATTTATGTAAGCCTGGTTATAGTAAAGTAGCAGCTTATGGTCACTTTGGTAGAAATGATTTAGAACTTTCTTGGGAGCAAACTGATAAAGCTGATATTTTACGGCAAGAAGCAAGATTATAATTATAAATTAGACTTATTAAAGCAAGGATGATAATCATCCTTGCTTTTTTATTGTTTAGGAAATTATGTTTTTTAAAGGTTGTGGATGACTTTTTAATTTTAAGGTTTTTATGGTTTGCTTAACCTTAGACTTGGTCTTAGACTATGGCCGGAGGCCATTTTTTAATACGTTATCACTTTTTTGTATTAAAGTGTTGAAATGATGAAGATTTTGGGTTATAATAAGAACAAGTTTCTGATTATTAGATTGGAAATTTGAGCTTGACCTCCTTTTTAATTGTTAACATTTTATGCTAGGGTATTGTTTACCCTAGTTTTTTTTTGGTTAGTTAGGGAATTATGCTTTTAGAGGTTGTAGATAATTTTTATCAGTTTGTACTTGTTGTTTTACGTAAACTTAATCTTAGATTTAAGCTGAGTTGCCGGAGGCAACTTTTTATTATTTTAGTGGGAGTAAGATTATATTTGATTTAAATTTACTACTCAAGACTTTCTTGTTGAGTAAAATTATTGAGTTATTAGTAATTTAGATTTACACTGGAATAAATTATTGAATTTTAGTGGAAGAGGATTTATAATGTTAGTAATAGATAATTTATTAATTTGCTAAATTAATTTTACAGAGAAAGGAGGAGGGGTGTGGATAAGGTATTAGTTGTAAATGATTCTAAATTTGAACGGAAAGTTTTTAAATATGTTTTAAAGCAGTTAGATAAAGAAGTGAGTGAATCAAAAGAGTTTGAAGTTTTTGAAAAGATAGATGAAATAAAACCGAATGTGGTAATAATTAATTTAATTATGAAGGATATAAGAGGGGATGATTTAATTCAAAGGCTCAAGAAGAGATATCCTAAGATAAAATATATTTTATCTTCTTGTAGTCAGATAAATTTTAGGGATTATAGGGATAAAAAAGTAGATGCTGTTTTACAGACTCCTGTAGAAGAGAAGGAGCTAGCAGAAATTTTTGAATTTTTAGAGAGACAGCAAGAAATTGGTGAAGAAAAGATCGAGACAAAAAAAGATAATGAGTTCTCTTTTTGTTCCTATTGTGGAAAAGATTTTACAGAAGAGGTAGTTGGAGAAATATTATTTTGTCCTTATTGTGGTCAAAAGATATGATTTTTTTATAAATTAATTTTCAGGGTTATCTTTAAATTTATGAGGGATAAAGATGCTTGTTTTTGAGTTATCAAAGTTATTAGGTCAACATCTCCTCACTAAAGTAGGGAGCTTGCTAAATAATAGACAATGCTCAGCAAAGTCTGTTAGCAAGATTCGCACCTTCTTAAACGTACAAGTGGGTGATTCACGATTAAGAAAGTTACAGGATAGTTGACTAAATTATCCTATTCCTACTGTTAAAACAATAGGGGCTACAAGTTACCTTGTATGCTACACTTAGGTAGCTAATCAACACCTTGAATATTTTACAAATTGAAGGTATTAGTCAATTTAACCTCATATATTCACTTGTCCTTATTATTTCTTGTATTGAAAAATTTATTCATAAAGTCTTAATTTACATAGATTAATTTTAATTATGTTGTTAATAATAATAATGGAGGTGACCCCAATGGGAAATATTATGTCCGATGAAACCAAGTATGAGTTAGCAGAGGAGTTAGGATTTGCTGATAAGGTAAAGGAGGGCGATTGGGGAAATATAACCACCAGAGAAGCTGGGTCATTAGTTAAAAAAGCAGTAGAGAAGGCAGAAGAATCGTTGGCCCAGCAAGAAGAGTAGGGGATTAATTCCCTACTCTTTTTTCAAGTTAAAAGGCAATAATAATTTCAGGATAAAACAGGGATGAAATTAGTTATATTGAAATTAGTTAGTAGATTGATTTATTATTGTATATTATTCATAAATTTATGAAATAGAAAATCTATTTAAGAAGATATTATCTAATTTTATTAATACTATAGATACTTATATAAGTTATAAAAATTATTTTAGAGGGGGCTAAAATGAAAAAGAGAACTAAAATTTTGGTAATTGTATTTTTGGTTATGGGAGTTGGAATTTTAATTGTTAATTCATATCTAGGAAATGTTATAGCAGAGCAAATAGAAGCTAGAATAGAAGTGGAAGCAAAAGAAGCTGCTGTGCCTACAGAAGTTGAGTATGCTAATTTAGAAGTCAATCCTTTATTAAGCAAGGTTGTTTTTAATGAGTTTATAATCAAAGATGATCAAGAAGAAGTCAGTTTTGAGGAGTTACAGATTAAAATACCTAAAAGTGATCTAAGTAAAGCAATTCAAGCAGGCAGTTTAAATAATCCAAATTTTAAAGAAATCAGTTCGCTAGATTTTGAATTGGCTAATTTGAAAATTAATTCAACTATTGCAGAGTTTGAAAAGATGCTTATTGAGCAGTTGAATTTTAAATTTACAGGTCAGTTTATAGAAGAAGAATTGCAGAAGTTAGAGGCTTTAGATCTTGAGCTAGCTGAATTAGTAATTGATTTAGGAAGAGATGATGAACAACTAGTTTTAGGAGAATTTAAACTCCAATTTGATGGTTTGCTCAAGCAAAGAATGGAAGAGGAACCTGAATTATTAGTAGAATATGATCAAAGTTTGAAATTAGCTTCTGATGATTTTAAGATAGATGCTATTCGCTTATTTGAAGAGTTATTATTTTCTGCAGAGACCGGAGCCAAATTGACTACGATAGATAATTTAGTTATGGATATCAGTTATGATTCTAGCAAGCAAGAACTGAATTTTAGAGAGGCTAAGCTAGATACGCCTATTTTAACGACTGATTATTCTAATACTTATCAATTTAGTGGAGATTCGTTAGAGGAATTTGAATTGACTACTATAGCAGGTGAAGGTTATTTAGAACTTGAAACTGGAAGGTTAGAGTGGGGAGATTCTAACTTAACAGGAAAATATAGTGTTGATGATTTTTCTGTGATGGCAGAGTATGATGCAGTGACTGACTATTCTGGTTTATCAGATGGAGAATTTGATAATATTTTTGAGGGCCAAGGAGAGACGAATATTTTAGTAGAAGGATTTGAAGTGGAGCTTGCTGGTATGTTAAGAGAGCAATTAGAGCATCATCCTGCTGTCTTTATGTTTGGGCTTGACTTAGATGACTTTAGAATTGAGTTATTAGATTTAGCTTCTAGTTATCAAGAGCAGAATATGAAGTCTAGTACAAAGTTGAATAGTTCGTTATTAGATCTGGATGTTGCTGCTGATTTTGAGATAGCTAAAGATGATTTTGAGGAGTCAAATTTTAATAAGCTTAAAGCTGAGGTAAGTAATTTAGCTCCTAATCTGCAACTGTTAGTGATGGGACTTGAGGCGGAGTTAGGGACAATGTTGCCTCGAGAAGGAGATAATTTATTTTTTGAATATGTTGGCCCGTTGAAGGATTTACAAGTTGAAAATTTCAGAAATGAGGAAATATAAAATTATTAGATCGGGAAAAATAATTTATAAGAAAGCTAAACTTAATTACAATATTGTGTAACTTCAATTGATAATTGATAGTTTAAAATTGATAGTTAAAATTCAAAAGCTAACCCTTTTAAAGCCTTTATAACTAAGGGAGAATGTGTTTTTTATGTTTTATGGTTTTAACTATCCACTATCAATTATCAACTATAAACTATTGATATAAAGTGAAGCTTTATATCAATATAATGTTAATTTTAGAAATTGTAAACTGATATAACAGAGGTGATGAAAATCGATTTTAAAACAAAACGTGATAAATTAATTGCAGAAGGGCTTTGTGATCATTGTTTAGGAAGACAGTTTGCTAAATTAGGTTATGGACTTGAAAACTATGAACGGGGTGCAATCTTAAGGCAGAATGAAGAAGTTAGTAAGAAAGATTTTGCTAAAGATAATGTACCACAAGATGCTGAACTTGGTGGGGAGTGTTATTTATGCCAAGGGGTGTTTGAGAAAATAGAAAGCTATGTTGATCTGCTTAGTGAAGCATTAGAACCATATCAGTTTAATAGTCTCTTAGTTGGGGTTTCTTTACCACAACAGATTAAAGAAGATGAGAAGGAGTTATGGGCCAACTATGGCAGACAAGATGCTGAGTTGCTCAAGTCAGAATTAAATCGTTTGATCGGTAAACGAGTATTAAGAAAGCTTAGTGTAGGAGTTGATTTTGAGCGTCCTGATATTAGTCCAGTAATTAACATTGAGAATGAAAGGGTAGAATTGCAGATTAGTCCACTCTTAATTTATGGGAAGTATAATAAATATGTTCGTGGTGTATCTCAAACAAAGTGGTTCCATGATAGAAGTGTCAAGTCGGTCGAAGAGATTGTAGCTCAACCAGCGATTGAAGTTGCTGAGGCTGAAGGGGCCAAATTTCATGGGGCAGGAAGAGAAGATATTGATGTTAGATGTTTTGGGAAGAGAGAGTTTGTCTTAGAGTTGCTTAGAGCTAAGAAGAGAAATCTTAATTTGCAAGAGCTAGAGGAAAGAATTAACAATTATCAAGAGCAAGTTGAAGTCTTTGAGTTGAAGTTTGCTGCTAAGCAAAAGATCAAGGAATTAAAGAGCAAGAGGGTAGCTAAACTTTACAAAGCTTTAGTCAAAACTTCTCAAGAGATTGATGAAGATAAGTTAGCTAAATTAAAGCAGCTCAGTGGTACAATAAGACAGCGTACCCCACAGCGGGTCAACCATCGTAGGAAGGATATGGTTAGGAAGCGAGAAATCTATAAAGTACAAGCGGAGTTACTGACTGCTAATAAGCTAGAGTTAATGATTAAAGCTGAAGCAGGTGCTTATATCAAGGAGTTGATCTCTAGTGATGATGGTCGAACAGAGCCTAGTGTTGCTGAGTTATTAGATTGTTCAGCTGAATGTGAAAGATTAGATGTAATTGGAATAGATAATTAGAGTAATATTTTAAAGGTGGATTGGGGTAATATAAGAATAAGATCGATTATGATGAGGAGGGTTGAGATGGATAAGCAAGGTTTACCAACTAGAGATGAGATTGCAGAGGAGTTTAAGTGGGATTTAACAGCTATTTATGAAAGTGATCAGAAGTGGGAAGAAGAGTTTAATCAAGTAGCAAGTAGAATATCTGAAATTGAAGCTTTTCAAGGACAGCTGACAGAGTCAGCAGATAAACTACTAGCTGGTTTAGAATTAAGTACTGAGTTGAACCGCTCATTAGGGAAACTTTATACATATGCTAATCGCAAAAGTGATGAGGATACAGCTAATAGTGAGTATCAAGCTTTACTTGCTAAGGTACAGGGGTTACAAAACCAATTATCCAGTGCTACTTCATTTATGGTTCCTGAAATTTTACAGTTACCGACTGAAAAGTTAGAATCATTTATGGAGCAAGAGGAAGGGTTACAGCTTTATCAGCAGAATTTAGATGACATTATGAGAAGAAAGGAGCATTTTTTATCGCCAGAGGAAGAGCGGATTATTGCTTTGGCAGGAGAAGTAGCTCAAGGGCCAGAGAATATCTTTGGGATGCTCAATAATGCTGATCTAGATTTTCCAACTATTGAAGATGAGAATGGGGAGCCGGTTCAGGTTACCCATGGACGTTTTATTGAACTATTAAAGAGGGATGATAGGGAGGTAAGAAAATCAGCCTTTGAAGCTTATTATAATCTATATCAGGGCCAAGAAAATACTCTGGCAGAAACCTTAAGTACCAATATTAAAAAGGATCTCTTCTATATGAGAGCTAGGAATTATTCAAGTTCTTTAGAGGCGTCATTAGATGGGGATAATATTCCAGTTAAGGTGTATGATAATCTATTGCAGACTGTAGAGGATAATTTAGAGTATCTGCATGATTATATGGAGTTAAGAAAGAGAACATTACCTATAGATGAACTTCATATGTATGATTTATATACTCCCTTAGTTAAGGATGTGGAAATGAAGGTTGAATATGAAGAAGCTAAAGAGATTATTTTGAATGCTTTTGAGCCTTTAGGAGCAGATTATTTAGAGGTTGTTGAAGAATCTTTTGAAGAGAATTGGATCGATGTTTATGAGAATAAAGGGAAACGAAGTGGTGCTTATTCTGCTTCAGCTTATGATGCTCACCCTTATATCTTGTTAAATTATACTGATCAGATTGATGATCTCTTTACGTTGGCCCATGAGTTAGGGCATGCTTTACATTCTTATTACTCTAACCAAAATCAACCTTATATTTATGCTAATTATAGTATTTTTGTAGCAGAGGTTGCTTCGACAGTTAATGAAGCTTTATTAATGAATTATTTACTGGAGACCACTGAGGATGAAGAGAAGCGGAAGTATATTTTAAATCATTATTTAGAGCAATTTAGAGGCACAGTCTATCGCCAGACGATGTTTGCAGATTTTGAAAGATTGATTCATCAGCAAGCAGAAGAAGGTCAGGCCTTGACTTCAGATCTATTATCAGAATTATATTATGAGTTGAATCAGAAATATTATGGAGAACAGATTGTAGTAGACGATCAGATTGCTATTGAATGGGCTAGAATTCCTCACTTTTATTATAATTTCTATGTTTATCAGTATGCTACCGGTTTTTCTGCTGCAGTTGCGTTATCGCAACAGATTCTAGAGCAGGGAGAGGAAGCGGTTAATAGATATTTAGAATTTTTACAGGGTGGTAGTTCTGATTACCCTCTTAATCTATTACGGCAAGCTGGAGTCGATATGGAATCTTCCGAACCGATCGAGAAGTCATTAGCGGTCTTTTCGGAATTGATTGAAGAGATGGAACAATTAATTTAAGAGATTAAGGGCAGATCTAAAAAAAGATCTGTCCTTTTTTGTCTGTGAGGCAGGAAATTCTTTCTTTTTCTCTAATTATTAATAATAACTATTAATTGTTTATTATAATTAGAGTAATATCTTTATTAAATTCCATAAATTAAACCTTGAGGGGTTAAATTACTAGAGGATTTCCCTGTTAGTTCTAGAAGATTGCTATAACTAAACTAATTATATAGAACACTAATGGGGGAGAGATGATGAAAAAATTTGTAGTTATTATTGTAGTAATGGCTTTAGTAATTTTACCTACGCAAGCGTTGGCTAAAGGATTTGAGATGGTTGGTGGAAGTACTTATAATACCTTTCTTCTCTCTTTATCTGTTGATGGAGAGGATGTCTTGATTGGAGATGGGATTAAAGAAAGGTTGGAAGATGGAGTTGGTTTTTATGCTGGAGGGCGGTATTGGCTAAATGAGCAGTTAGGAATTGAGGTAGGAGTAGATCAAGCAACTAGTAGTTATGGGGATTCTAGTTCTGATTCTATCTTTGAGATTGAAGAGGAGTTGGTTGGCCCGTATGCGGGAGTGACCTATCGTTTAAATGATAAGTTTCAGATGGAAGCAGGAGCTGTTAATTATTCTTATAAACAAAGGCAAAGGGAGATTTATCAAGAGTCAGAGGAATTTAATGAAGTTTCTGCTAAAGGGGAAGGTTTAGGTTTGTTAGTAGGTGGACAATATAGTCATACAATCACAGATAATTTAGCTTTAGTTGGGAACCTTAATCATCGAATAATAATGATTGATATTAATGAAGCTTATGACTATGAAGAAGGTAGCTTAAGTACAGTAGAAGAAGAAAGGTTAAACATGAGTGGTTTAAGGGCTAGTGCTGGTATTAGTTATAATTTTTAAAGGCTCAGTAATTGAATATAAAATAAGAGAGGTTTGTACAAACCTCTCTTATTTTGAGCAAACAAGGATATTTTGGTATAATGGCTTTTATTAATCAAAAAGAGCAAATTAAACTTATATAGTTTAACCAATTTCAAGTAAATGGAAAAGGTGTTTTCCAAATAAGGCAACTATAGAGCAGACATTATAGAAATTCTTTTTAAAGTGAGAAAATTTAGAAAATTCATTATTCTGGAAATTGTGGAAAGAAATAATTTCTTTTTTAATGTGGGCATCGCTACCAAAAGTAATAAGCTTATTCTCTTTTGTACTCAATCTTTGAGCAATTAAATTTCTATTTTTCGGGATAGCATGGTTGTAGATCTCTAAAGCATCTACTTCTTGAAGAACTTTTTTGATATAAGGTTTGTTTTTAAGATAGTTTTTTTGAGCTACTCCTGCAATATGAGGAATTGAGATAAATGAATCATACTTTTTGGCTTCTTTGAGATAAAATTGATACATCTTTTCAGTTCTTGTAATTTTGTATCTGTTTTTAAATGGTTCCACACTATTGATATAAAAGTCTTCTAAGTCTTGAGGTGTATTGAAGTAGATTAAGAATTCAAAACTATCTTTACAGCCTACTTCTATTCCAGGAACAACATTTAAATCTGTAGTCGTACATAATTTAAGGTTATTGTTGATTGAGTTATGATCTGTAATCGATATTAAATGAGGGATATTTTGTAAAAAATCTTCTAGAAAGTCTGTTTTGATCAATCCGTCACTATCCTCTGTGTGAATATGCAGATCAGTATATTCTAAAGGTTGTTCAGTTGTAAATTTATTAAAATATTCAGGTAATTTACTAGCATTTATCATTAGAATGCTCCTTTACTTATTAGTTTGTAAAGTTATTATATCAATAAGTGAACCATTTTACAAATTTTTGCTGGGATTTTTAAGTAATGATTTATTATAATCTTGGGCTTAAAATCAAAATAACATAAATTAATGGAGGGATAAGAGATGATACTTGACTTTTTTACAAAATTAAAAAGTATTAAATTAAAGTTGATTGTAGTCAATTTATTAATTGTACTTGTGGTTTTAGTAGGGATTAATGCCGTTGTTTTGCCATTAATCAGACAAGAAATATATAGTGAAAAGGAGGAGCAAGTTAGAGAAATAACGAATGCTGTAATGGGTACGTTAGAGTATTATCATGAATTAGAGCAAGAAGGTGTTTTGACAAGAGAAGAAGCAGAAGATCAAGCTCAAGAGATAATTAGGAATGCAACTTATGGCTATCAATCACAAGATTATTTTTGGATCCAAGATTATGAACCTAGAATGATCATGCATCCTTTCACGCCTGAACTTGACGGAACCGATATTTCTGATTTTGAAGATCCGGATGGAATTAAATTATTTTCTGAGATGGCAGAGGTGGTTGAAAGAGAAGGAGATGGATTTGTTGAGTATAGTTGGCAATATTATGATGATGATGATCGAATAGAACCTAAGATTTCTTATGTTGCTGGATTTGAACCTTGGGAGTGGATTTTAGGAACAGGAATTTATATTGAAGATCTTAATGAAAGGGTACTAGGGGTATTTAGTCGAATTTTACTAGTAACAGGAGCAATTTTTGTTGTAGTAATTGGGATTATTATTATTGTAGCTAAAAACTTTACTAAACCAATTCATAAAATAGTAGAAGCGATGAAAAAGTTAGCTACAGGGGATTTGACCAGTCAGTTAGAGCTAGATAGAAATGATGAATTTGGAACTTTGGCTACTACCTTTAATCAAACAGTTGCTCAACAAAAAGAATTAATAAGAGAGTTATCAGATGATATTGAGGAATTATCAGCTCATAGTGAAGAATTATCTGCTTCTACTGAAGAAGGTAATGCTACAATCGAGACTACAAATCAGCTAATTGATCAAATTTCAGGAAGTATTCATGAAATATCAGGTAATATTCAGCAGGTAACTGGATTAGCTCAAGAGACTAATTCTCAAGCTCAAATAGGTGGAGATAACATTGAGGGAACATTGAGCAGTATGACTCAGATCAATCAGGCAGTTAAGAAGACAGTGGGAATAATTCAGAAATTGGATACTAATACTAAGGAGATTAGTGAGATAGTAAATTTAATTACTGATATAACAGAGCAGACTAATTTGTTGGCCCTTAATGCTTCAATTGAAGCAGCTAGAGCTGGTGAAGATGGTAAGGGCTTTTCAATAGTTGCTGAGGAAATTAGGCAGTTAGCTGAAAAAGCAGCTGATGCAACTGAGGATATTATTAAATTAATTGAGGAAACTCAAAAAAGATCAGAGGTTGGATTAGAAGCAGTTAAGGAAGTGGAAGAAACGGTTGAAAGTGGTAAGGAGGTTGCTGAAAAAACAGGACAAGTATTTGTTGAAATAGAGGATTATGTGATGACTACTTCAGAGCAAATTGAACAAACTGCTACTGCAACTGAAAATTTAGCTGAAAATAGTGAGCAGTTATTAAATGGGGCGGATAATATTGATAATATGTCTGAAGAGATAGCAAATTCTTCACAGGAGTTAGCAAGTATGGCCGAAAAATTACGGGATTTAGTAGAAAAATTCAAGATCTAAATAAAAAAGTTGCTTCCAGCAACTCAGTTTAAGTTTAAGATTGAGTTTAAGTAAAACTAACAAATAAAAACTTAAAAAATATGATTTCCTAAAACCAATTAAGGAGTCCCTTAGGGACTCCTTAATTAGTTAATTGTAAATTTTGTTTATTAACTTTTTTCACAAAATATTGATGGACTGCTAAATCATGATCTAATTCCGGATGAAAAGAGGTAATGATAAAACTCCAATTTTCATAAATAAATCACTCACTTTATATAGTTCTTAGTTGATTTTTTACCAACCGCGATGAGCTAGTTGTTCTTCTTTTGATAATGTATCAATATTGATTCCTACCATTGCTTCTCCAATATTTTCAGATGCTTCAGCAATGATATTAGGGTCATCATAATGAGCAGTAGCTTTAACGATAGCGTTGGCCCTTTCTTCTGGGTTACCAGATTTAAAGACACCAGAACCAACAAAGACACCATCGCAACCAAGTTGCATCATTAATGCAGCATCAGCAGGAGTAGCTACTCCTCCGGCAGCAAAGTTGACTACTGGTAATTTACCATGTTCAGCTACATATTGAACTAAATCAAAAGGAGCTCTCATATCTTTGGCAGCAGCCATCAATTCTCCACTATCCATAGTAGTTAATCTTCTAATTTGAGCATTAACCGTTCTCATATGTCGAACTGCTTCTACTACATTACCTGTACCAGCTTCACCTTTGGTTCTAATCATGCCAGCTCCTTCACCAATTCTACGTAAAGCTTCACCTAGATTTGTTGCTCCACAGACAAAAGGAACTTCAAATTCTGATTTATCAATGTGATTGTCTTCATCAGCAGGAGTTAATACTTCACTTTCATCTATGTAATCTACTCCTAATGCTTCTAATACTTGAGCTTCTACAAAGTGGCCAATTCTTACTTTGGCCATTACAGGGATAGAAACTGTTTTGATAATTTCCTTAATCATTGCTGGATCAGAGGCTCGAGATACACCACCTTCTTTACGAATATCAGCTGGTACTCTTTCTAAAGCCATTACTGCAACTGCTCCAGCGTCTTCAGCAATCTTTGCCTCCTCTGGATTAGTTACATCCATAATTACTCCACCTTTTAACATTTGTGCTAAGTTTTTGTTCAAGCCATATCTTTCAGTCATTAATTTTCCTCCTTTATAGTTTCTTTACAATTAATCTAGACTAAGTTATAATAATTGTATGGGTTTAATATTAAAAAATACATATTGTACCCATGTTCTATTATGCCAAATGAGAACTGTATTGTCAAGAGGGATACAATAATTTAGTGAATGGGTACGATTTGGGTTTGAGCTCAAGTCTAAGCCTGAGTATAGATGTCCAATTCTAAAGTAATAGTACAATTCAGTTTAAGTTTGAGTAAATGGTTTTTATTACGAAGGGTTTTTATAAACCCGGAGGTAAGTCTAAGTAAGAGCTAAGCCCTTATGTTTCTAGTGGTTGACTTAAACTTAAACTCAGCCTTAAACTTAAGCTTTATATCAATTAAGTTAAGACCAAAAAAAGGAGTGGAATTGATGATAGAATCGCTACACTTAGAAAAAGAAATAAAAAAACCATTATATCTACAATTATCTAGTCAACTTAAAAACTTGATTGAAGCAGGACAGTTACAACCTCATTCCAAATTACCTTCAATCAGACAGTTAGCTAAAAAGTTAAGTGTCAATAATGTGACAGTTGTTAATGCTTACAATGTATTAGAAGAAGAGGGGTTAGTCTATAAAAAGGTTGGTAGTGGAACTTTTGTCTTACCTAGTAAGCAGATTGAAGATGAAGTTATTTCTGGAGAGAATGGAGTGGATACTTTGCCTTCAGAAAGAAAGATGGATGTTATTAATTTTGGAACAGTGGCTCCTAGTCCTAGTTTGTTTCCAGTGCAAGTCTTTAAAAGGTTATTAAATCAGGTCCTTGATCGTGATCAAGGTTATGCGTTTGGTTATCAAAAGAGTCAAGGTTATCTACCATTACGTGAATCAATTGCTCAATATGTGGAAAATTATCAAATAGAGACTGATTCTGAGCAGATTCAAATTGTTTCAGGAGCTCAACAAGGGCTGGATGTATTGGCTAAGACTTTTTTAGACTATGGTGATACTGTTTTTGTAGAAAGACCTACTTATCCGGGGGCTATTTCAGCATTTAGATCAAGAAAGGTGGAGTTGATAGATATTCCGCTTGAAAAAGATGGTTTGGATTTAGAAAAGTTAGAGGTGATGTTAAAGCGTTATCAGCCTAAGTTTCTTTATTTGATGCCTAATTTTCAAAATCCAACAGGCTATAGTTATTCTTTAGCGAAGAAGAAAGAATTGTTAGAGTTGGCTACTCAATATGAACTGTTGATTATAGAAGATGATTGTGTAAGTGATTTAAATTATTTGGGCCAACCCCGTAAATCTCTTAAATCTTTAGATACAGAGGACAATGTCGTCTATTTAAAAAGTTTTTCTAAGATCTATATGCCGGGGTTGAGATTGGCTTTTATGATCATTCCGTCTAGTTATTGTGAAGATATTTTAGTGTCAAAGTATTTATCCGATATCTTTACTGATGGATTGGTGCAGCGAGTATTAGATCTTTATTTTCGTAATGAAGATTGGCAAGAACAGTTAAGTTGCCTTAAAGAAAAATATAGTCAGCGCTATCAAGTAATGGTTACAGCTTTAGAAGATTATTTACCGCAAAGTGTTGATTATATAGAGCCCCAAGGTGGACTTAATTTATGGTTGAAATTACCCCAACAGATTTCTGCTACTAAAATGTATGAAGTACTAAGAGAAGATGGAATTAACATAGCACCAGGAGCATTATTTTATCATACTAAGCCTCAGAAGAATAGAATTAGATTGAGTATTGCAGCAGTTACTTGTCAACAGATAGAACAAGGAGTAAAGCAGATAGGGCTAAGGCTTAAAGAAGAACTGAAGCAAGATAGAGATTATAGATTTGATGATTCATTAATGCCTTTAGTTTAGTTTTTGGGTTCTTCTTCAATTTTGAGTATAATATCAACTGCATCTTCTAATGTTTCTAAGGAATAGTCGGCTTCTGGACATTTGGCCCCTAGTTTGATTGTAGTACAGCCTGCTTGATTTCCGGCTATAATATCGGATTTACGATCTCCAACTAAATAGGAGTCTGTAAGCTCAATATTATATTTATCGGCAAGGTTAAGAATCATGCCTGGCTTTGGTTTGCGACACTCACAATCTGATTTGAAGTGAGGACAGTAAGCAATATCATCTATTGTTGCTTCTTTTTGTTGTAACTCATTGATCAGGTGTTGATGAATTTCATCTAAATCTTGGGCAGTAAAATAACCTGACTCAATTCCTCCTTGATTGGTAACAATATAAACCTTAAAATCAGCCTGGTTTAACTTCTTAATTGAATCGGCAGTCCAAGGATATAATATTAGATCTGTTGGTTTATTAACTGGTTGATCATATCTGTTAATCACTCCATCACGATCTAAAAAAACAGCTTTAGTCATCTATTTCCCTCCTCATGTTTAATATTTTCTTAATATTTATCTGTTATACTAATTAGTATAGAAAACATTTAGTATAAATGTTTTATTTTAAGATTAAATTACAAAATAGCCTAAGTTTAAGGCTGAGTTTAAGGTTAAGTTAAGTATTAAAACCATAGGGTCTTGGTTTTACTTAAACTTTAATATCAATTAAGTGAAAGAGGTGCTCTAAATGGGTCAAGAAAAGATATTGGTTGTTGATGATGATCAGAATGTAATAGAGATTTTAGAGTTATATTTAAGTAAAGAAGATTTTGTTGTTTTTAGTGCTCAAGATGGTCAAGAAGCAATTAAGGAGGCTAAGCAGAAGAATCCTGATTTAATTATTTTAGATATTATGATGCCTAAATTAGATGGATTAGAAGTTTGCAAGGAGTTAAGAAAGGATAACGAAGTACCAATTATCTTACTTTCAGCTAAAAGCGAAGAGTTTGATCGAGTTCTAGGTTTGGAATTAGGGGCAGACGATTATGTAACTAAGCCTTTTAGTCCTCGTGAGGTAGTAGCTAGAGTTAAAGCAATTTTGAAAAGAGTAAATAAAAGTAATCAACCTGAAAAAAATAGTGAGTTAATTAAACATCCCAATTTAACCATTAATCCTAAGGAGAGAAGGGTTGTAGTGGACGGAGAGGTAATTGAATTATCGCCTAAAGAATATGAGCTATTAGTCTTACTAGCAGAACACCCTAGCCAGGTATTTAAACGTGAACAGTTATGTGAGAAGGTTTGGGGATTAGATTATTATGGTGATTTAAGAACGGTAGATGTTCATATTAAATGGCTTAGAGATAAACTTAAGCAGGACTATATCAAAACGGTCTGGGGAGTAGGATATAAATTTGAGGTGGAGTAAAATGTTTAATAATTTATTCAGTAAAATAATGGGAAGTTATATTTTGATTCCAATTTTGATCTTACTAGTTTTGCTGATGATATTGCCTAATTATTTAGAAGATTATTTTATTCAAGCTAAAGAAAGTGAATTAGTTGAAAGGAGTCAATTGATTGCACGATTGCTTGGGCAAAGAGAGGGCCAACTTAGAGATGATGATATTGATAATTTATTGAGTATGGCAGAGGAGTTAGGAGATACTAGTCTCTTAATTATAGATGGCGAGGGGAGAATTGTTACGCAGGGAAGAAGAATGATGGACATGATGAGTGGTGGTGGATACCATCGAGGAAGAAACTCTCATTCTATGAGGGATAGGATGCATGATCATGATTATCATGATCATGATAATCATCTTGAACATCATGAAAAAATGGCAGAAGGGTTAGAGGAAGAATTAGAGTTGATCTTATCGGGAGAAGAATTAACTTTTAAAGGAGAAAATCCAATTTTTGAGCAGCAGATGGTAGGAGTAGCTCAACCAATTTCTACTGATTTAGCTTTGTTTTTACTATCTCCAATAGAAGAATTACAACAAACAGTAATTAAAGTTCGTAATTTGACTGTTCAAGTAATCTTAGCAGCTATTGCTTTGGCTTTAATTTTAGGTTACTTTATTTCAAAAGGAATTACTCGACCAGTTAAAAATATGCAAGAGAAAGTTAAGCGGATGGCAGCAGGCGACTTTAAAATTAAATTAACAGATCTCCCTCAAGATGAAATTGGTCAGTTAGGAAGAGCTTTTAATCATTTAGCAAAGAGATTAGAGAAATTAGATGAGATGAGAAGATTGTTTGTAGCAAATGCATCTCATGAATTAAAGACTCCTTTAACAGCAATTCAAGGTTATTTAGAAGCAATTTTGGATGGGATGGTTGAAGAAGAAAGAGTACAAGAGGAGTATTTAAAACGTGTTTTAGGTGAAACAAAGAGAATGAGTCGTTTAGTTGGTGATATTTTAAATTTATCTCGCTTACAATCAGATCAGATAGAGTTTAATTTAGAAGAAATTGAGTTAGTTTCCTTAATAAAATCGGTGCTTGTAAATTTAGAATCTAAGCTTGGTAATAAGACAGTTAAGGTGAATGGAGATAAAGAAGTTAAAATAAAAGGTGATTATGATCGTTTGAGGGAAGTAATTATAAATTTATTAAGTAATGCTATTAAATATACTGCTGATGATGGTCAAATTGAAATTCAAGTAACTGATCAAAAAGAGCAAGTAGAAGTTAGTGTCATTGATGATGGAATTGGGATTCCTGATGATGAGTTGCCTTATATTTGGGAAAGGTTTCATCAAGTAGATAGAGTAAGAAGCCCTGACTCTAAAGGTACAGGATTAGGACTGGCAATTGTCAAAGAGATTATAGAAGGATTAGGAGGAAAAATAAAGGTAGAGAGTCAAGAGGGGGTTGGTAGTAAGTTCAGTTTCAAATTGAATAAGTAAAAGATGACCTTGCGGGGTCGTTTTTTATTTATTTAAATTAATCTTTTTGATAATTTTGGGTAATATATTATAGTGATAGAAGAGAGGGGGATGGCATGCCTTTAGAGTTTGGTAGTGATTTTTTAGATGAATTGGTCACTAAAGAGCAGATTATTGGTCAGCCTACTCAAGTAACTGATATGCTGTTAGTTCCAGTTAGTGATTTGATTATTGGAGCAGGGGTAGGAACGGGAAGAAAGATAAAGTTAGAAGGAGGAGGCGGAGGAGTTTATTTAAGGCCTAAGGCGATTATTATAATCAAGTCTGACCAAGAGGTATCTTTATTACCTGTAAAATCTGATGAAGATAGTGCAGAAATTGAAGAGTTAGTACCTAAGGTGTTAGGAAAAGTTGAGGATTTAATTGAGAAGGAGTAAGATAAATCAGATAAATGGCTTATATGTGTTAGAATTAAGTTTGAGTTCAAGTTTAAGTCTGAGCAATAATCAAATCCTTATGTTTTTAATAGTTGGCTTAGCCTTAAACTTAAGCTAAATTAGAAGAAAGGATGATCGGTTATCTTTAAGTTAAAGGAGCAAGATGGAATCAAGTATTATATTATTGAGGAATTTGAAGAGACTGGCTTGGTAAAACATGCTTTCACAACAAGAACTGGAGGAGTCAGTAGTGGAGATTATAATAGTTTGAATTTAGGGCTGCATGTAGCAGATAACAAAGCGGATGTAATAGAGAATCGGAAACGAGTCTGTCAGGTGTTAGATTCAGATCATGAAGAATTAGTAGCAGCTAAACAGATGCATAATGATCGGGTTAAAATTGTAACAGCAGAGGATCAAGGAAAAGGGGCTTTAACCTATCAATCAGCTTTAGATAATGTTGATGCTTTATTGACAGATCAGCCCCAAATATTATTGACCTCTTATTATGCAGACTGTACTCCAATTTTAATTTTAGATCCTGTTCAAAAAGTAGTGGGCTTAGTTCATGCTGGTTGGAAAGGAACGGTTAAAAAGATTGCTCAGCAGACTGTCTTGAAGATGATTGATAGTTATGGGAGTCAAGCTGAAGATATTTTAGTGGGCGTTGGCCCGGTAATAGGTAGTTGCTGTTATGAAGTAGATCAACAAGTAATCACCCCCTTATCTAATAACTTTGCAAATTGGGATCAATTAGTTAAAAAATCAGGAAATGGGAATTGGAAGTTAGATTTAGCTTTAGCTAATCAAGTACAGTTGAAGGAAATTGGTCTTCAAGAAAAGAATATTATAACTAGTAATCTATGCACCTGTTGTAATTCGGACTTGTTTTTTTCTTATCGTAAAGACGGAGGGAAGACAGGTCGAATGGCAAGCTTAATCAAGTTAATTTAAAATTAAATTAGGAAGGGTGATTTAATTGTGCAAAATGAAAAAGTATTGATTATAGATGATGATAAAAATATTTGCCAAATTTTAAAGGAATATTTTGAATTTGAAAATTTTCAAGTTGTAATTGCTAACGATGGGGCAGAAGGTTTAAAAAAGGTTGAAGTAGAGAATCCAAGTTTGATTATACTGGATATTATGTTGCCTGAAATGAATGGTTGGGAGATTTGTCAAAACTTAAGACCTCAAAATGATATTCCAATTATTATGTTAAGTGCTAAAACTAAAGAAACAGACCGGATTACAGGTTTAGAATTAGGGGCGGATGATTATGTGACTAAACCTTTTAGTCCTAAAGAAGTAATAGCTAGGGCCAAAGCTGTTTTGAGAAGAACTGATCGAGATGAAACTGATGGTGATTTATTACAATACCCTAATCTAGAGATAAATAAGAGTTATAGAGTTGTTAAGGTGGATGGAGAACAAGTAAGTTTAACACCTAAAGAATTTGATGTACTATGGACTCTTGCGTTTTCTCCACGTCAAGTTTTTCCTCGTGAGAAATTATTAAAAAAGGTGTGGGGGTATGATTATTTTGGTGATATCAGAACGGTTGATACACATATAAAATCATTACGGAAAAAGCTAGGAGAGCAAGCTAACAAATATATTCAGACTGTTTGGGGAGTGGGGTATAAGTTTGAGGTGACTGAAGATTAAAGATAGCACTTTATTTAATAGGTTATTAATCCGCTTTTTGTTAATAGCTTTAATAATTATTATAGTATTAGGTTTTTCTATGATCTATTTTTTTAGAGGATTTTATTATGAAAAAAGAGAATCAGAAATTATAACCAATAATCGAACAATGATGAACTTTATTTCTCAATCATTAGCTGAAAGAAATATGAATCAGACTTTTAATTGGCTAAAAGTTGTAGCAGAATTAAATTCTGGACAAGCATGGATTATAAATGAAGAAGGTTACTTGTTATCCAGTTATCCTGCATTAACTGATAAAAGAGATAAGCAGATTAAGTTTTTAGAATTTGAAGATGTTCTAGCGGGGAATATTGTTTCAAGTAGAGTTGAATCGGCTCATTTTGAAAGGCCAATGTTGTTGGTAGGAATGCCAATCTATTATCAAGGAGACTTAGAAGGAGCATTGTTGCTTTTTACTTCAGTAGCTGGAATAAATTCTACTATCCGGCAAGTTCAAAAAATGATGATATATTCTTCTTTATTAGCAATTTTATTAGCAATGATAGTAGCTTATAGATGGTCAAAGTCACTATCTGCGCCTTTGCGACGGATGGGTGAAGTGGCTATTGAATTAAGTCAAGGTGCTTTTGGTAAGACTGTTGAAGTTGATGCTGAAGGAGAGATTGCTACTTTAGCTGATAGTATGAATTACTTATCAAAAAGGTTAGAAAAAACGATAGATGATTTAAGAGAGGAACGGAATAAACTTAAATATGTTTTGACGGGGATGGAAGAAGGTGTGTTAACTGTTGACCATCGTCAGGAAATAATTTTGATCAATCAATCTGCTGTTAAGTTATTGAATCTTAAGAATAAGGATAAAGTTATTAATCAAAAACTTGAACTTATAGGAAATAATAAAGTTAAGAATTTATTTCAGAAGGTATTAGAAGAAGAAGAGTCTTATCGAGAAGAACTATCTTTAGGAGAAAAGAATAAGCAAAAGAGAATTTTGCTTCATATTACTCCTATCTATAGTGAAGATAATCAACTTTGGGGGGTTGTAGGATTATTTCAGGATATTAGTCAAAGGTGGCGTTTTGAACAACTACAAAAAGATTTTGTAGCTAATGTTTCTCATGAATTAAAAGCACCTCTTGCTTCAATTAAAGGCTCGAGCGAAATTTTACTGGATGGAATTATAACTGACAAAGAGCAACAACAAAATTATTTACAGATTATTTTAGATGAAACTAATCGTTTAACTCAATTAGTAAATGAAATTCTTGACTTAGCAGAGGTAGATAATCAGGTTGTAAGTTTTGAGTTAGAAAGGGTAGCAGTTAATCAATTATTAGAGCAGATAGGTCTTGTTTTCAGCAAAGGTCTAAAATCGGAAGAAGATTGTTTAACTATAATCAAACCAGAAGAAGAATCCTATGTCTGGGCTAACAAAGAAAAGATCAAACAAGTATTATTAAATTTATTAAATAATGCTTATAAATTTTCTCCTGATCACGCTCAGATAACTTTAGGAGCAACTAAAGCAGATGAAAATAAAGTTAAATTTTGGGTTGAAGATAAGGGGATTGGTATTCCACAGGATGAACTAGAAAATGTTTGGGAGCGATTTTATAAAGTAGATAAAGCCCGCACCCCAGATCAAGGAGGGAGCGGTTTAGGGTTATCCATTGTAAAAGAGATAATCGAGCAACATCAAGGAGATGTTTTTGTTGACAGTGAATTAGAAACCGGTTCTGTTTTTGGGTTTTATTTGCTCGAAGATACTGATTAATTATTTTGATTATTGTTCAACCTTTTCTCATAAATTTATCACAAACCGTTTGTATACTTATAATTGCAATCAGGCTTGAGTAGATAGTCGACGTTATCTAAAATTAAATCAGGAGGGATTAATCAGTGTTTAGCAAGAAAGCTATTGTTTTAGGTTTAGTAGCACTATTCAGTTTTGTACTAATTGGTTGTGGAGAGCCACCTCAAGTTGAAGAGGAGGAGCCACTTGAACCAGGAGTAGAAGAAGAGTTTGAGGAGCCGGATCAAGAGCAGAATTTTGAAGATGATTTTGAAGGTGAAGATGATTTTGAAGACGAGTTTTAAGAAAAATAACGTAATTTTTAATTTAAATAATTAACAAATATCCTTGAGGAGGAATAAATTTGTCTAAAAAAAGAGTATTAATTGGAGCATTAGTCTTACTTTTAGCTGTAGGAAGTATCATGATCAATCTATCTAGTGAAGTTAGAGCAGAAGCAAGTAAAATTGGTTATGTTGACTTAGAAGAAGTTTATGAGGTACATCCTGAAGTAGCAAGATTACAACAAACATTGGAAGCAGAAGCCCAAGAATTACAAGCTGAGTTTCAACAAGAGATGGGAGAGTTAGACCCTGAACAAGACCAAGAAGAGATGCAGCAACTGCAACAACAATTTCAGCAACAATTTAATCAAATTCAAGAAGGGCAATGGGAAGAAATAGAACAGCAGATACAACCTGATCTTGACCAAGCTCGTAAAGAGTTAGGGTTAGATTTAATTGTCAATCAAGAAGTAGTAGTTAATGGTGGCCAAGATGTAACAGAAGAAATTAAAGATTATTTTGAAAACCTATAAATTATATAAATAATTAAGAAATACCAGGGAGTATTGCAATACTCCCTGGTATTTTTTTGTTTTTAAGTATTGAATTGATTTAGTTAACCTTAAATTAATTTTTAATCAATAGCCGGATAACCATTTAAACTATGGTGTCTTTTGACTTTAATTTAACTCTTTGTTATAATCGAAAGTAAAGTTTAGGTTTTTAAAATGAGGTCTGGCTGTTATATGATCAGATTTTAGAGAAGGGGAGTGTAAAGTTGAATATCAAAAGACAAATTATTGGAGGTTTAGCTGCAGTTTTAATTGTTACTGGATTAATTATGTTACCGTTACAAACAGTAGAAGCAACAGGAAGTAATATTGGTTATGTGAGTGAAGAGGTATATGAAGTACATCCTGCAGTTGTTGAATTTAATCAGGAAATGCAAGAGCAGATGAATATTTATCAGCAAGAGTTTAATGAGCAAACAAGTGGGTTGGATCAACAGGAGGATGCTCAACAGATTCAACAGATTCAGCAACAAATTCAACAGCAATTTCAGCATGAACAAGCAGAAAAGCAGGAAGAGCTACTTGAAAAGGTAGAAGCTGATTTAGAGCAAGTAAGGGAAGAATTAGGCTTAGAGCTTATCTTACATGAAGAGATGGTTGTCAGTGGTGGAGAAGATATAACAGAAGAAGTAAAAGATTATTTTGAAAACATGTAAAGTGATGACAAATTAAAGGAAAACCGTCAGTTGATACTGGCGGTTTTTTTTATAAACAACGCCAATTTTAACCAAAAAATTCTAGATAACAACAATGAACTAAATTACTTGACATCATCCTGAGAAAGAATTATAATTAATGTAGTATATTAGTAATATTAAGTAGGAGTAAGTTTAAATTATTAATTTAGTAGAGGAGTGAGAAGGATGGGACTTAATGATTTTGAAGAAAGAGAGAATTGGACATCAAAGCTTGGATTTATTTTAGCAGCAGCTGGTTCAGCTGTTGGCTTAGGTAACATTTGGCGGTTTCCTTATGTTACAGGAGAAAATGGTGGTGCAGCTTTTTTATTAGTTTATTTGATTGCTATTATTTTAATAGGTTATCCAGTAATGGTTGCAGAGATGTCTTTAGGTCGTAAGACTGAAAAGAATCCTGTTGGTGCTTTTAAAAGTTTAGCTCCAGATACACCTTGGTGGCTAGTAGGAGGATTAGGTGTTTTTACAGGATTTGTAATTTTAAGTTATTATTCAGTAGTAGCTGGTTGGTCAATGGCTTATGTTGTGCAGGCAGCAAATGGATTTACAAGTGCAATGGATTTTGAGGCATTATTTGGTGGTCATATTAGTAGTGTGGGGGAACCGCTTTTATGGCATGCAGTCTTTATGGGGGTAACTATTGGCATTATTAGTGCTGGTGTTGTAAAAGGAATTCAAAAGGCTGTTAAGATCTTAATGCCTATTTTATTTGTCTTATTAATAGTACTAGTTTTTCGTTCTGTTTCGCTAGAAGGAGCAGCAGAAGGGTTAGCATTTTATTTAGCACCTGATCTTAGCCAACTCAGTTGGCAGAGTCTTAATGAAGCAATTGCTCAGGCATTCTTTACTTTAAGTCTTGGTATGGGTGCAATGATTACTTACGGTAGTTATTTATCTCAAGATGATAATATTAGTGATAGTGCTGGATATGTACTTGGGCTTGATATGTTGATTGCGGTTTTATCTGGATTTGCTATCTTTCCTGCTGTATTTGCTTTGGGATTAGATCCAGCTGCAGGGCCAGGGTTAACTTTTATTACGTTACCGGCAGTTTTTGCTGAAATGCCGTTAGGTACTTTCTTTGGATTTTTATTCTTTGTATTATTAACAATTGCTGCTATAACTTCAGCTATTTCTTTACTTGAGGTTGTTGTAGCATATATGGTTGATGAGCATAAATGGGAACGTAAGAAAGCTGCTCAAGTAGTAGGAATAGTTATCTTTTTAGTAGGTATTCCACCGTTACTTGGCTATAGTGCACTATCTGATTTTGAGTTTTTAGGAATGGATGTACTAGATACTTATGATTGGTTTGCTAATGCTATCTTCTTACCGTTAGGTGGACTATTAACTTCTATTTTTGCTGGTTATGTTTGGGGAGCAAGAAATACTGCTGAAGAAGCAAATAAGGCAGACGGTATATTAAGTGTAGGTAGTTTATTTGTAGTATTACTTAAGTATATAGTGCCAATTGCTATCGGTGCGATTATGATTGTTGGTATTTGGCAAACTTTTGCTGGTTAATAAAATTCAACTATTTTTAAATCTAGCTAAAATCAACCCTTCTTTCTTTTGAGAGAAGGGTTTTTTAATATCATTATATTGACTAATTTTACATTATTCGATATAATATAGCTATATCATGTATGTAAATAGAGGAAAAATATTAAAAAAGTTTAACTATTACTATTAACAGGAGGGGTTTACTTTCAGGTCTGTTAGTAGAATCAAAAAAAGTAGAGTGGGGGTAATATGGTCAGATTAAAAGTTTGTGAGGTTATGTATCAAGATGGAGAAGGAAATAAAGTAACTGAATTGGCTTTGAAACCATTAGTTTTTTGGGATAGTTGGACAGAAGAAGAGATAAGAAAGTTTAATTTTATAAGGCATCACTTAGGAGTGCCAGGAGAAGGTAGCTATAATTGGAGTATGGAGAACTGTATTTCAGGAAGAAAATTAAATTTAAAAGTGGATCAAGAAGTTTTAATTACTGAACTATATGAGCTAGTTCAAAAAGAGATGTTTGATCAGTCTGTAGCTTTATAGAAATTCAAAACCCGCTGAAAAGCGGGTTTTATATATTTTGTATATATTATAGGGGATTATTTAAATAAGAATACTAATATAAGTATTAATTTAATTTCTTAGTTAATTCAATAATTTCTTCTTTAGATAGATTGTATTTTTGTTTATATTTTGATATTAATTCTTGTTTGAACTTCTTGACTTCAAAATCTTTATATTTACCTTTCATAAGTGTTAATGTTGCCTCCTTTGGTAAATATTTTAAAATATCTAACTATATTATACAAAAAAGGATACAATATGTCAAAACAACTAAAATTATTTTATTGTTTCACAAAAAAAGAGCGGGAATGATTTAACTGAGTTGCCAATTGGCAACTCAGTTTTTTTATCATTAAGGAAATTATGCTTTTTAGAGGTGTGGGTGAATTTTACTAGTTTGTATTTGTTGGTTTTACTTAAACTCATTCTTAGACTTTAACTGAGTTGCCGGAGGCAACTTTTTTATAGTTTAGTTCCGGCTGGAATTGGAGTAGCAGTTGGAACATCTATGACTAATGGTTCAGATGAATTTTTATTTTCTAATAAAATTTCTTTAAGTTGTTCAGGATTTTCTACTTTAAATCCTTTTACTCCACAAGCTTTTGCTAGTTTAACAAAATCAGGATTGTTCAAATTTACTTCAGTAGGTGCTAAGTCTGCAGTTACCATCTTATTATGTTCCATTGCTAGCATACCATTATTTAAAATGATGATGCGAACAGGAATATTATATTTGCTGGCAGTTAGCATTTCTCCTAAGAACATTGAGATGCCACCATCACCAATTATAGAAGTTACTGGAGTATCGGGATTGTTGATTTTGGCTGCTAAAGCTGCTGGTAGGCTAAAGCCCATTGTTCTCCAAGTTCCTGATAGGAGTAGTTCTTGACAGCGATTACCAAAAAACTTCCCAAACCAAATTGTGTTATCTCCGGAGTCAACAGAGATGATTTCATCTGGGCAAGCTTGCTCACTGATCACTCTAATCACTGCCTGAGGAGGTAGTGGATACCCTTCTTGATGGCTTTCTGCACTCAGTCTCTCAAACCAAGTTGTTCGAGCTTGATTTATTTTATCTGTCCAATTTTGATTTTCTTTCCCTGTAAGCTCAGTGAGTAATAGCTGGAGTGATTCTTTTATCTCACCAACAACCCCTACTTCGATTGGGTGTTTCATTCCGATATTTTCTTTGCAGAGGTCAAATTGAATGACTTTAGGTTCTCTAGGGACATAGTCCATTGGCCACCATGTTGCTCCTAGAGTAATTATTAGATCAGCTTGTTGTAGTATTTCAGTAGCTTCTGGACTTCCTGCATGGCCTAGCCCTCCTAGTGATTGAGGAATATCATATTCAATGATTCCTGTAGCAGGTAATGTATTGATCAATCCTGCCTTTATTTTAGAAGCAAGTTCTATTAATTCTTCTCGACAATTTCTAGCTCCTCTACCATAGAGAATAACAGGTTGCTTTGCTTGTTCAATCAATTGACTTGCTTGTTTAATTGTATCTTGTTCAGATCTCTCCGTTTTATCTAAGTGAGGAGGATATTTTCTAATTTGAGCATTGGTCTGTTGATCCCATAGATCCATAGGGATGACTAACTGGCTGACTCCCCCCTTGTTGATAGCTAAAGACATTGCTTTGACTAATAAGTCTACAATTGATTCTGGATTGGTTACTATATCCGAAAAGACAGTCAACGGTCTAATTAATTCTAATTGATCTAAATATTGTTTATAATTAGTACCTATGTTGTAGGTAGGAACCTGTCCAGTTATTAATAAAACTGGAGTTTTATCAGCATGAGCATCTGCAATTCCGTTAATAATATTTGCTGTTCCAGGTCCACTATGGGAAGCACAAACAGCTAACTCTCCTGTCAGTTTAGCTTCTGCAGAAGCCATAAATCCAGCAGTAGCTTCATGCTTAGTTGTATATAAATTCAATTCCGATTCTTCTAATTCAGCGAATAATTTTAGGATTGTATCACCAGCATAACTATAGATATTTTGGACTTTAAATTCTTGTAATTGCTCGATTAAGATTTGGCTTACCTTTTTTTGATTCATAATCGACCTCCTTCTAAAAATATGATACCTAGTTTGATTTGATGCTATTCATATAGTGATATTAAGTTTGAGTTTAAGGCTAAGTTTAAGTAAAAGCTCAACTTTAATCTCAAAGTTAAACTTAGCCTGTATATTTTTTGATAATAATTTCCATAATAGTTAATACTAGATGATATAAGGAGGTCATCGTATGGAAGATCTATCTAAAAACACAATGACAAACTATGAAGAATATGTCAACTCTGGGTTGGCTAGATTGTTTAAGTTTATGGGTTTAGATAAGGTTGAATGGGAAGCAGAAGGAGTAACTGTTAAGGATATAACAGGAGAGGAGTATCTAGATTGTTTAGGAGGTTATGGAACTTTTGTTTTAGGTCATAGGCCACCAAAGGTAGTGGAAGCTGTTAAGGAACAGTTGGACTTAATGCCTCTTTCCTCTAAGATATTGCTCAACCAGCCCTTGTCTCAGTTGGCTGAGGAGTTGGCCGAGATTACTCCGGGGGATTTAAAGTATTCATTTGTTTGTAATAGTGGAACTGAAGCAGTAGAAGGTGCTTTAAAGTTAGCTAGGTTAGCAACTGGAAAATCAAAAATAATTACTACTGAAAATTCATTTCATGGGAAATCATATGGAGCATTAAGTGTTACTGGGAGAAAGGTCTTTAGAAAGCCTTTTGAGCCATTATTATCTGAAATTGAATTTATTCCCTTTGGAGACTTAGAAGCATTAGAACATGAGATTGATCATCAAACAGCAGCGGTAATTCTTGAGCCGATTCAGGGGGAAGGTGGAATTATTCTTCCTCCTAAAGATTATTTGTCGCAAGCAAGAGAGTTATGTGATAAGTATGGAGCTTTATTAATTTTAGATGAAATTCAGACTGGGTTAGGAAGGACCGGAAGGATGTTTGCCTGTCAACATTATGGAGTTACCCCTGATATTTTAACTCTTGCTAAGGCATTAGGAGGCGGGGTAATGCCAGTAGGAGCGGTTGTGGCTACTGCTGATCTGTGGAAAGTCTTTAATCAAAACCCTTTCTTACATACATCTACTTTTGGAGGAAATCAGTTAGCTTGTAAAGCAGCTTTAACTACATTAAGGGAAGTACAAAATAGGAATTTAGTCAGCTCTGCTCAAAAATTAGGAGATTATTTATTAGAGAATTTAAAGCAGTTAGCAACAAAGTATTCTAGTGTTATTCAAGAAGTAAGGGGGAAAGGGTTAATGATTGGAGTTGAATTTAAAGATGAATCATACGGGGGGTTATTAATTTCTGAGTTAGTTAAAGAGAATATCTTAGTAGCTTATACTTTAAATCAACAGAAGGTAGTTCGTTTAGAACCACCTTTGATTATCAAAAGAGAAGAATTAGATTTGATTTTGACAAAATTTGAGCGAGCATTGAGTAAAGTGATTGAGTTGGCCAGTTAAGGAGAGGGGGAAAAGTATGCCTACGGTAAAAGAGAGTATAGTTGTTCAAGGAGATATTGAACAAGCTTATCAGTTAGCTAAAGATATGGAATCGTATCCTGATTTTATGCCCAATGTGATTAATGTTGATCTTGTAAAAGAGGCCAAGAATGAAACTATCACAAGTTGGATTACTGAGGTTGATGGGAAGAAGATTTGTTGGAAGGAGCGGGATATTTTTAATGATGCAGAGTATGAGATAATCTATCAACAGTTGAGTGGAGATTTAAAGGAGTTCAATGGAAGATGGAAATTAGAATCTCTTGCTCAGGGAACAAAGATTAGCCTGACAGTCAATTTTGAATTTGGAATTCCGATGTTGTCATCTTTGTTGCATCCTATTTTGAAGAAGAAGGTTGCTAATAATAGCCGAAGTATGTTGGAAGCAATTAAGAAACAGATTGAAAGTGATAGTAGACAGTGTTCTTAAGTAATCAGCTGTCAGTAATCAGTTATCAGTAAAATTATAAGATCAAGTTCGTTAAGAACTTTTGAATTAAATGGTTTTGAACTTGCTGATTACTGATTACTGGTTTCTGATAACCATTAATACAAATTACTATATTATACCAATCTAATCGGATATTTATAATAGTTTTGAATGAGAATAACTAGTAATTAGTTTTAAAATATGTTACAATTGTTTGATGTAGCTTTGATGATTTTAGGGTAATTGATTATATTTTGTATAGAATTGATAATCTTACTTTTAATTTAAATTAGTAGTTGTAAAAATATTAGTAGCAAGGGATAGGTGAAGTATGACATTAGAAAAATTTACTCAAGGGACGAAAGAGGAACTCTCTAATTGGTTTGAGGCTATAGTTGATTCGGTTTATAATGGAATTGTGGCTATAGATAATAAGCAACAGGTAATTTTTTTTAATCGGGCCAGTGAAAAATTATTAGGAATTAAGAAAGAAGAAGCTTTAGGTCAAAAGGTTATGGAGGTTATTCCTGAGACTGGATTAGTTAATGTTTTACAGACAGGGCTTAAGGAGACAGGACAGCAGTTAAAGGTAAATGGAAGAGAGATTTATTCTAATCGAACCCCTATTATATATGACGATAAGGTTATAGGGGCAATTGCTGTTTTTCAGGATATTACCGAGATTGTTGAGACTAAACAGAAGTTAGAAGAGACAGAAAATGATTTAGAGATTTTAGAAACGATTTTGGATAATGCTTATGAAGGAATTATTATTGTTGATCGAGATGGTTACATAACTAAATTTAATAAGGCTTATCAAAATTTTTTAGGACTTAAGGAAGAAGAAGTTTTAGGAGAACATGTTACGGATGTTATTGAGAATACTAGAATGCATATAGCAGTTAAGACTGGAGAAGCTGAAGAAGATCATGTACAAAGGATTCAAGGTCATGATATGATAGCTAGTAGAATTCCGATTAAAAAAGATGGCCAAGTAATTGGAGCAATAGGAAAAGTGTTGTTTCAAGATGTTAAGGAATTGGAGTCGTTGGCCCATAGAACAGGTAGTTTAAAAGATAGATTTGATTATTATAAAAATGAAATTAAGAGGATGCAAGAGGCTAAATATTCTTTTGATAATATAATTACTCAAAATAAGCAGATGAAATACCTAAAGAAGATAGCTATGAAGGCAGCAGAAAGTAGTTCGACAGTTTTAATTCAGGGAGAAAGTGGTACAGGAAAGGAGCTTTTTGCTCATGCGATCCATAAGGCCAGTTATCGAAAGTATGGAGCTTTTATTAGAGTTAATTGTGCTGCTATTCCAGAGTCGTTGTTGGAAGCAGAGTTGTTTGGTTATGAGAAGGGGGCTTTTACCGGAGCCAAAAAGCAAGGAAAGCCTGGAAAGTTTGAGCTTGCTAATGGTGGGACTATCTTTTTAGATGAAATAGGGACGATGCCGACAGAGATGCAGGCTAAGTTATTGCGAGTATTGCAGGAACGAGAGGTTGAACGAATAGGTGGCACAACGACGATTGATTTAGATGTTAGGGTTATAGCAGCTACTAATGAGAAGTTAGGGGAAGAGGTAAAAGAAGGTAACTTTAGGCAGGATCTATTTTATCGATTGAATGTAATTAGATTACAGATTCCTCCTTTACGAGAGCGGCTAGATGATATACCGATTTTGGCTAATGCTATTTTGAAAGAGTTAGTTAAGGAGTTGCAACTTGGCCCTAAAGAGTTGGCCCCACAAACGATTAATAGCTTGAGAAATTATAGTTGGCCCGGGAATGTTAGGGAATTGCATAATTTTATTGAACGAGCAATTAATATTTCTCCAGAGAAGATGATCTTACCTGAACATTTACCAGAGGTGATTCGACCAAGTGATAAATCAATCATGGCAAGGGATAGCTGGAATTTGAAACAGATAGTTGCTGAGGCTGAAACACGGGCAATTAAACAAGCTCTAAAGCAGACTGATGGGAATCGAACAGCAGCAGCTGAGCTATTAGGAATTCATAGAACTTCTTTATACAAAAAAATAGATCGTTATCAGATAGACATGTCTAAAGTTTAGGCATGTCTATTTTTTAATTAGATGGTTAATTGTTGATTGAAGAACATAAAAGGTGATGTATATAAAAATCAACACAATAAAATAGTGTATATTTTATGACACACCAAAGATAAACTTGATTAATGGTGATATAAGAGGAAAGATGTCGTGTTGCAGAGTATAGACTAATTTTTATGGACGATAGATGTATATTATTTTCTACAAAAGGTAGCTGATTGCTTTTTTTCATTATTATCAAATTCTGATTTGTCTTGCAATTGAAGATTTTTAAAAGGATAAATCCCTGATTTGATAGGTTTCAAATATTTTTTTTGGGAAAATTAAAACTTTGGCATTTAAATTGCATTGTATATTTAGCGGTTATGGATTCAGTTATGGTTTATTATAAGTAGTTAAGAGTATAAGAGTAGCTGAGAATAGTCAAGATTATAAGAGATAAACTAACCGAATTATAAAATTCTTGAGTTAGAAGTTTGTATCGGTAGAAAAAAACACTTTAGAATTTAATAAGGGGGCTATAATAAGATGGCTAAAAAGAGTAAGGTTACTGAAGTTGATGAAGCATTAAATTATATTAAAGATGATATGACTGTTGTTACAGGAGGTTTTGTAGGATTTGGTCACCCAGAAGAGATTACTGCTGCATTAGGAGAAAGATTTGTTGAAACTCAATCTCCTAAAGATTTAACTTTGGTATATGCAGCGGGCCAAGGGGATGGAAAGAAGAGAGGATTAAATCACTTGACCCATGAGGGCTTGATTAAGCGAGTAATCGGTGGACACTGGGGGTTAGCTCCTGGATTAGGAAAGTTAGCTAATGAAAATAAGATAGAAGGGTATAACTTTCCTCAAGGTGTAATTACTCATTTATTTAGAGATATTGCGGCTGGCAAACCGGGGACTATTACTCACGTTGGTTTGAAGACATTGGCTGATCCTAGAGTGCAAGGTGGAAAGGTAAATGAAGTTACAACAGAAGATTTAGTAGAGTTGATGGAAATTGATGGAGAAGAATGGTTGAGATATAAGCCTTTTTCAGTAGATGTAGCGATCTTGAGAGGAACAACTGCTGATGAAAAGGGTAATATCAGTATGGAAAAGGAAGCAATGCCTTTGACAGCTCTATCAATCGCTCAAGCAGCTAAAAATTCTGGCGGCAAGGTCATTGTACAGGTAGAACGGGTTGTGCAAAATGGAAGTTTAGATCCTAAGTTAGTTAAAGTACCAGGGATCTTAGTCGATGCTGTAGTTGTTGCAAAAGATGCTAAAAATCATATGCAGTCGTTTGCTGAAGATTATAATCCTGCTTATACAGGAGAGGTAAAAGTACCACTTGAATCAATAAAACCTTTAGCATTGAACGAAAGAAAGGTTATAGCTAGAAGAGCAGCAATGGAATTGACACCTAATGCTGTAGTTAATCTAGGGATTGGAGTACCAGAAGGTATTGCGTCTGTTGCTTCTGAGGAAGGTGTCAGTGATGAGATGAACTTAACAGTAGAGTCTGGGCCAATCGGTGGAATTCCTGTTGGAGGTTTGAGCTTTGGAGCTGCTGTTAACCCTGAGGCTATTGTAGATCAGCCTTATCAGTTTGATTTTTATGATGGTGGTGGTCTTGATGTTGCATTTTTAGGACTTGCTCAAGCTGATCAGACTGGAAATGTAAATGTCAGTAAGTTTGGCCCTAAGATAGCTGGTGTAGGTGGTTTTATTAATATTACTCAAAATGCAGAAAAGGTAGTTTATTGTGGAACTTTCACTGCTGGTGGATTAGAAGTAGAAGTAAAAGATAATAAGTTGAATATAGTCTCTGAAGGAAAGATCACAAAGTTTTTAGAAGAGGTTGAGCAGATCTCATTTAGTGGAGAGTATGCTACTGAAGAAGGTCAGGAAGTAATTTATATTACAGAACGAGCTGTCTTTGAATTAGCAGATGAAAAGATAATCTTAACAGAGATTGCTCCTGGAATTGACCTTGAAAAAGATATTTTAGGTCAAATGGATTTCAAACCTGAGATAGCAGATGATTTAAAAGAGATGAATTTAACTATTTTTAAAGATGATTTAATGGGATTAACTATTGAATAAATTTTTTACTAGCTTGTACAAATAATAAAATCAAGGGGGATAAACTAATGGATTTATCTTTAATTGGAATTATAATTGGATTAGCAGGATTGATGTATGCCTGTATGAAGGGTTTAAGTATTATCATTGCTGCACCTATATTCTCTTTAGTTGTTGCAGGAACTGGTGGATTACCATTATTAGAAGCATTTCTAGAAACATTTATGGGTGGAGCAGTTGGCTATATCCAATCTTTCTTCCCGATGTTCATGTTAGGAGCAGTTTTCGGTAAGATAATGGAAGATACTGGAGCAGCTTCAGCAGTTGGTAATTGGGTAATCGATAAAATTGGTTCTGATAAAGCCATCTTAGCAGTTGTTGCAGCTTGTGGTGTGTTGACTTATGGTGGTATTAGTTTATTTGTTGTGGTCTTTACGATGTATCCGCTAGCAATGGGAATCTTTAAAGAAGCTGACTTACCAAGGAGATTGATTCCAGGTTGTATTGCCTTAGGTGCATTTACTTTTACAATGACAGCGATTCCTGGTACTCCTCAAATTCAGAATATTATTCCGACTGAATTTTTTGGTACTGATGCGATGGCAGCACCGATTATTGGTTTAGTAGGTGCTCTAATCATGGCAGTTGGAGGAGTGATGTATCTAAATCGTGAGGCAAGAAAGGCTAAAGCAGCTGGAGAGTATTTTGAAGTAGGGGATGCTGAAGAGTTTGAGGAAGTTTCTGCAGATGAATTACCGAGTTTTGCTTTGTCAATCCTGCCGTTAATCAGTGTTGTCTTCTTATTAAATGTTTTTGGAATGGATATTAATGTTGCTTTATTCTGGGGTGTTATTATAGCTATTGTCCTATTATGGAATAAGTTAGAGACTTTAGATCAGCTTAAGGAGACAGTTAATACTGGTGCTACTGGTTCATTGACTGCAATAATGAATACAGGGCTTGCTGTAGGATTTGGTTCAGTAGTACAGGCAGTGCCAGGTTTTGATACTATGGTAGAAGGATTGACTCGGTTTACTTTTGGAAACCCATACCTTTATGGAGTAATTTCAACTAATGCATTGGCTGGAGCAACAGGTTCGGCTTCTGGTGGAATGAGTATCGCTTTAGAAGCTTTATCTGACTCTTTTCTGGCGATGGGTGGAAATCCTGAGATGCTTCACAGATCAATTGCTTTAGCATCTGGAGGATTAGATGTTTTACCTCACAATGGAGCAGTAGTTACTTTATTGATTGTTTGTGGCTTAACTCATAAAGATTCTTATAAAGATATTTTTGTAGTAGCATTAGCAATTCCAGTTCTTGCTGGATTGGTTGGAGTATTACTTGCTACGATGGGAATTGCGTAGGAAGTAGTGATTGGTGCCTGGGGACTAGTGATTAGTAATTGGTGACTAGTAATTAGTAAGTAAAACATGAATGATGAAAGTTAGTTATTTAAAGATAGAAAGTTGGTTATTATAAGAAAAATAAGACTAATAATGGAGGCGAAAATTATGAGATTAGAAGGAAAAGTTGCAATTATAACTGGAGCTGCGAAAGGGATTGGAGAGGAGACTGCCCTTACTTTTGCTCGAGAAGGAGCTAAGGTAGTTGTAGCAGATTATGATGCTGAAAGTGGTCAAAATACCGTAGATCAGATTACTGAAGCTGGCGGTGAAGCTATCTTTATTGAAGTAGATGTATCTGATGTTGAAGCTACTAAAGGAATGATTGATCAGACAGTTGAGGAATTCGGAAAGCTAGATGTTCTTGTTAATAATGCAGGAATAACTGCTGATGGATTCTTGATTAAGACGAGTGAAGAAGCTTGGGATAGAGTTATAGATATTAACTTAAAAGGTGTCTTTAACTGTACTAAGCCTGCAGCTAAGGTAATGATGAAGCAAAATTCTGGAGTAATTTTGAATGCTTCTTCTGTAGTAGGTCTTTATGGTAATATTGGACAGACTAATTATGCTGCTACTAAGTTTGGAGTAATCGGAATGACTAAGACTTGGGCCAAAGAATTAGCTCCAAAAGGTATTAGAGTTAATGCTGTGGCACCTGGTTTTATTCAAACTCCAATGACTGATGAAGTACCAGAGAAAGTATTGGGTGCGATGGAGAAGAAGACACCACTAAAGCAACTAGGAAAACCAGAGGATATTGCTAATGCTTATCTATATCTTGCTTCTGATGAAGCTTCCTTTGTTAATGGTGAAATTCTAAGTGTTGATGGTGGATTAGTTCTTGGGTAATTAAGTTTTAAGTATGAGCTATGAGTTATGAGCCTTGAGTTATAAACTCATTCTCTAAATTCATAGCTCAAAATAAAATGTCTTTCAAAAGTTATTTCCAATCTATTTTCTATAATTTTAATAAGGAGGAATAGTAATGAGAGAAGTTGTAGTTGCAAGTGCAGTTAGAACGGCTATTGGTAGTTTTGGTGGAACTTTAAAGAATGTAGAAGCTGTTGATTTAGGAGCAACAGTAATCGAAGAAGCATTAAAGAGGGCCAACGTAGCTGGAGAAGAAGTAAATGAAGTAATCTTCGGTAATGTATTACAAGCAGGCTTAGGTCAAAACCCAGCTCGTCAAGCATCAATCAAGGCAGGGTTACCGGTTGAAGTTCCAGCAGTAACGATCAATAAAGTTTGTGGTTCTGGTTTAAAGACAGTTAATATGGCTGCTCAAGCTATTAGAGCTGGTGATGGAGATATCTTTGTTGCTGGTGGAATGGAGAATATGAGCCAAGCTCCTTATGTCCACAAAAAAGCTCGTTGGGGAGAGAGAATGGGCAATGGAGAGCTAGTTGATGTCATGATTCAAGATGGATTATGGTGTGCATTCAATGATTATCATATGGGAATTACTGCTGAGAATGTAGCAGAAGAATACGGTTTGAGTCGAGAAGAACAAGATGAATTTGCAGCAATTAGTCAGCAGCGAGCAGAGAAAGCTCAAGCTGAAGATAGATTCCAAGATGAGATTGTACCAGTAGAGGTTCCTCAACGTAGAGGAGAGCCGATCACTTTTGCTAAGGATGAATATCCAAGAGCAGGGGTTACAGCAGAAGGCTTAGGTAAGTTACGTCCAGCCTTTAAGAAGGATGGTACAGTAACTGCAGCAAATGCTTCAGGACTTAATGATGGAGCAGCTGCATTGGTTATTATGTCTAAAGAAAAGGCAGAAGAGTTAGGGATCGAACCATTGGCTACAATTAAAGGTTATGCTTCAGCAGGAGTAGATCCTAAGATCATGGGAACTGGGCCAATCCCTTCTTCTCAAAAAGCATTGGAGAAGGCTGGATTGGAAGTAGATGATTTAGACTTGATCGAAGCTAATGAAGCTTTTGCATCTCAATCACTAGCGGTAGTTAGAGATTTAGGATTAGATACTGATATAGTAAATGTTAATGGTGGTTCTATCTCTTTAGGACACCCTATCGGTGCAAGTGGAGCAAGAATCTTTATTACGTTATTGCATGAGATGAAGAAGCGAGATTCTCAGTATGGACTAGCTACACTATGTATCGGTGGTGGACAAGGCGCTGCGACTGTCGTGAAGCGGTAAGAACACTACCTTTAAAGCATATATAACCGATATAGAAAATCATAATAAAAAATTAAATATTATCATCCGCTTACGGAGGGTTTCTGATTTTTGAAACCCGTAGGGAGCCTTTATGTGAAATGATAAAGATTCTAACTTACGAAAATTGAATTTTATTACAATTTAGGTTAAGTTTGAGTTTGAGTCTAAGTAAGAGCTAAGCCCTTATGTTTATAGTGGTTGACTTAAACTTAACCTCAGCCTTAAACTTAAGCTTTATATCAAGAAAAGCTTACCATAAAAAGATACAGCAACGGAGGGAGAACAAACAATGAGCGTTAGCGTAATAGGAACCTACCATTCTAAATTCGGTAAATCAGAAGATGACTTATATGATTTACTAGTTACAGCAGGAAAAGAAGCACTGAAAGATTCAGGTGTGGAAGCTAAGGATATAGGTGGAATTTGGATTGGAAACTATAGTGGTGGGGGGTTCAATAATCAAGAACATTTGGCCCCTTGTGCCCTTGATATTGATCCTGATTTAAGATTTACTCCTGCTACAAAAGTAGAGAATGCTTGTGCTTCTGGTGCAGCGGCTATCAAAGAAGCTAAAAATGCAATTGAAGCTGGTGAAGTGGATTATGCATTGGTAATTGGAGCAGAAAAGATGACGGATTTAGATACTAAAGGAGTTACTAAAACTCTTGCTAAAGCTTCTTATTGGCCCGAAGAAGGAGCAGAAGGAATGACATTCCCTGGTTTATTTGCTGAATTTGCTAAAGGATATAAGGAAAGACATGGCTTATCTGATCAAGATTTACGAACAATTTTGGCTAAGATAAGCGCTAAAAATCATACTAATGCACTGGTTAACCCTTTAGCTCAGATGCCGATGGAATGTAGTTATCAAGATATCTTAGATAAACCAGATGAGAAGAATCCAATGATTGCTTCACCATTACGATTACTTGATTGTTCTTTAGTTTCTGATGGTGCAGCAGCTGTTGTACTAACTACTGCTGACAAGGCCAAAGAGTTACAAGATGAAGTTGTAGAGCTATCAGCAATGGTTCAAGTTACAGATTATTTACCGATTAGTAAGAGATCTAATTCGGAGCTTGTGGGAACTAAAAAAGCAATTCAAGAAGTTTATGATCGAGCAGGGATTACTGTTGATGATCTAGATTTTGCTGAGGTTCATGACTGCTTTACGATTGCTGAGTTACTAGCTTATGAAGCAGTAGGAATTGCTGAAGATGGAGCAGGGCCAAAACTATTAGATAATGGAACGGTAATGGTTGATGGTGATCTGCCAGTAAATGCATCAGGTGGCTTGAAAGCCAAGGGACATCCAGTAGGAGCAACTGGGGTTTCGATGGCAGTCTTAGCTACTAGGCAGCTATTAGGAAATCCGATTGGTCATCAAGTAAAAGGAGCTGAGCTAGGGTTGGCCTTGAACTTTGGTGGTAGTGCAGTTAGTAATTATGCATCGGTCTTTAAACGGATAAGTTAGTTAGAAGATAAAGCAGACATTTTTATTTGAAATGTCTGCTTTATTCTTTGAGTTTTTATAAATAAATGATGGATAATGCCAAAAGATATTATTGTTTATTTAAGAAATAGCCTAAATATTAAGAATTATTCTTAAAAGGTTTACTTTTTATAGAAATATGTTAGAATAGGGATGATTGGTCTGATTGTTAGAATTGATTAAAAAATAAACTAAAAGATTTCAGGGGGAGAAAAATGAAAAAACTATTAAATAAGACACGGCAAATAAATAAGCTATTACAACGTTCTGTTAATCGAGAAATTGACTTTAATGAGGTAGCAAATATTTTAAAAAGGGTTATCAAAGCAAATGTTTATTTAGTTGATAAGCGAGGAAAAATTTTAGGGTTTAATTTACTTGCTAAGTTTGAATGTGAATTAATGCATCAAGAGGTTATTGATCGAGGAGAATTTCCTGAAGATTATAATGATTGGTTATTAGATCATTATGATACGCAAGCAAATTATAGGCAAACAAGTAGTAACTGTGTCTTTAAGGATGAGGTTTGTATCTTTAAAAATAAGCTGACAACAGTTGTTCCTATTAATGGTAGTGGAGAGAGGTTAGGGACTTTAGTTATAGCTAGATTTGATAATGAGTTTGAAAGTAGTGACTTATTATTAGCTGAATATGGTGCAGCAGTGGTAGGAATGGAAATTTTGAGGTTGAAAAATAAAAAGATGGAAAAGGAAGTTCGCCAACGGGCAGCTGCTAAGATTGCGATAGAGACTTTATCTTATTCTGAATTAGATGCTATTTATAATATTTTAAAGGAAGTAGAAGGAGAAGAAGGGTTATTAGTAGCAAGTAAGATTGCTGATAGAATTGGGATTACTCGCTCAGTAATTGTTAATGCTTTAAGGAAGTTTGAAAGTGCAGGAGTAATTAAATCAAGGTCTCTAGGAATGAAAGGAACACATATTAAGATCTTAAATAAACAGGTAGTTGATCATCTAGAGAAAGCACAGATTTAGATTTTATAAAGAAAATTTTAGAAATAATAGCAGGTAATCAAGTTAACTATAGAGAAATTAATTAATACATCTGCAAGTGAAGGATTACACAACAGTTGGGTTGCAAAACTCAACTGTATTTGTTATTATTTTATTTTAAGATAATCTTTTTAGAATAATTGCTTTGCAGAAAGGAAATTGAGATGAAAAATTCTAAAAAAACGATTAAATTAGTTAATGAATTAATGGGTTTTTGTTATCAAGTTGGGATTAAGCATATTGAGATTGATGTTAAAGATGAACCTTCTCAAATGATAATTATTATCAGGGGGATGACAAAGAAGCTTGACAATGAAAGGTTAGAGGAAGCAAAGAGGTTGTTAAATACTCCTAGAGAAACACAGGTTGAAGAGTATTATTGGGAATTAGCAGGAGAAGACAATCAAGCTCAAAAATTAGCATTAGTAGGGCAGATGGTTGATCAAGCCGAAATAAATTATGAAAATAATAATTTAGAAATCAAAGTCTACAGAAAGGATGATTGATCAGGGAGAATATTATTAAATGCTCAGGAGGTGAATTTAAAATTGATGGAGGAAGTACAAGCTTTGGAATCATTAGTAGCAGTAGCTCCACTGCTGAATAAGTTTTACTTAGAAGAAGTAGCTGTTTATGTGGCAGATACTGAAAAAGTAATAGCTACTTACCCTAGTCCTAAATTAGATTTAGGGGTTAAAAAAGGAGATGTAGTTGATCCTGATTGGGGACTGGCTAAAGCAATGAATAAAGGCAGACGAGTAGTAATTGAGCAAGACGATTCAGTTTTAGGAATATCCTATATTTCTATTGGTAATCCAATCTATAATAATCAAGGTGAAATTATAGGTGGAATCAGTATTAATCAATCGACAAAAAAGAAGGATGGATTACTTGAAATATCTAATGAGCTGTTGGGAACTACAGAAGTAGTAGATCAGCAAGTAGAAGAAATTAATTTAGATGTTGAGGATATAATCAATATGGGAACAAAGTTGAGTGATATTTCACAGCAGACTGAAGATAGAGTAAAAAATACAGATGATATTATTAATATTATTAAAAATATTGCTAAGAAAACAAAGATGATAGGTATTAATGCTGGAATAGAAGCTGCTAGGGTGGGGCAAGCAGGTCAAGGGTTTGTAGTGGTAGCAGAAGAAATACAAGATTTGGCTACAAAGACTGCACAATCGACTTCAGAAATAGAAGTAACTTTAGAAGGTTTGGAGAAGATTACTGCAAGTTTGGATGATGTTTCTAAAAGGATAAATGAGATCAGTAAAGAACAATCTGAAGTTGTAAGTAAGATTGATGCTGAAATTGAAAATTTAAGTGAATTAGGCAATGTTGTTATTGAAATGTCAAAATCATTAGCAGAAGATGAGTATCAGTATGAATAATTATCTCTAAATAGGAGGGGTTACATGGAAAAGATTAAACCTGGCTTAAGTGGGACAGCTTCTACAAAAGTAACAGATCTGAATACTGCTAAAGAGTATAACAGTGGTAAGGTTGATGTTTATGCAACTCCAGCTATGATTGCTTTAATGGAGCAAGCAGCAACTAAAGCAGTTGAAGATTATTTGCCAGTGGGTAAAGCAACAGTTGGTACTAATGTTGAGGTTAAACATTTGACAGCTACTCCATTAGAGATGAAGGTAACAGCTAAAGCTGAGTTGATCGAGGTTGATGGCAGAAAGTTGATCTTTAAAGTTGAAGCTGAAGATGAGGTAGAAAAGATTGGAGCAGGTCGCCATGAACGGTTTATAATTGATTTGGATAAATTTCATCAACGAGCCCAAAAAAAGTCTAATTAAAATTTAATATAATGATAAAAAGCTTATCTTTTTAAGATAAGCTTTTTTATTTTGGCCCTACAAATTAGCTGAAAGTAATTTTCACCTTATCTATTGCATAAATTATAATAGTTATTTGAAGAAAGGATAGATATCATGAAAGAGGTAGTGAAGAAGGTTAAGAAAATGACTAAAAGCTTTACTACTTCCTCAAGGCAAACGATTATTGTGGGAGGGAGTGAAGTAGGAGTTCAACTAGCAGAGCGATTGATTCAAATGGGCCAAGATGTTGTGATGATTGAAGAAGATGCTCGATTACGAAAACAGATTCAAGAAAGGATAGATGTACTAACCTTACAAGGAGAAGGAACAGATTTAGATGTCTTAACTAAAGCAGGGATTGATAAGACTAACCTTTTGATTGCTCTTACTGGAGATGACCGGAAAAATTTATTGACAGGAATTTATGCCCAGCAGTTAGGAGTTAAAGATATAATTGTGCAAGTTAAGCAGATTAAAAATCTTGCTCCTAAGTTGCAATTAGATAAATTAGAACTTGATTTGGTGGTTAATCCTTCGGAGATGGTGATTAAACGAGTTAAGAACTTAATTAAGCCGGGGATGAAATTAGAAGTTGATCAATATCTAAATAAGAAGGTTCAGATTTCTGAATTTAAGATTTCTCATCAGAGTAATTTTGCTTATAATACTGTCAATGAGTTAAATTTGCCTGATAATTCATTAATTTTGGTCATTGCGAGGAAAGGAAGAGTAATTATTCCCCAAGGGAAGGATAAAATTTATCCAGGGGATAGTCTCTATATTATCTGTCCTAAAGGATTTAAGAAAAAGTTTGGTAGATTGTTGACCAACTATGCAGATGATAAAGAAAAGATTGTCTTGGTGGGAGAAGGAGAGGTTAATTATCAATTAGCTAAATCTTTTGCTTCTCACGCAGTTGTAACTATTATTGAGGAGGATTTAAAAAAGTGTGAAAGGCTAGCTGATAGTTTAGAAGATGTATTAGTTTTGCAGGGGTCAGGAGCAGATGTTGATCTCTTAAAAGAAGAAGGGGTAGCTAAAGCTGATGCATTTGTAGCGGTTACTGATGATGATGATGCGAATTTGGTGATGGCAGTTTTGGCTAAGAAGTTAGGGGTCAAAAAGTCGATAGCTGTAGTAGATAAGATTAATTATAGTTATTTAACAGAATTTCTGAGGATTGATCATATTATCTGCCCATCATTAATCACTATTGATACTATTTTGGATTTTTTACATCAGGGACAAGTTGACGGAATGGTTACTTTTGGAGGTCAGGTTAAATTCTCTAAAGTGACTTATGATAGACAGGGGATTACTAAGATAAAGGATTTAAATTTACCTACTGATTTAATTGTCGGTTTAATTTATCGGGGAAAAAAGGTAATTATTCCTACAGGAACTACTAGACTAGAACCTAAAGATGACTTACTGGTTTTTTCTTTAGCGACTAAAGAGGAGATTGAGCACTACTTTAAATAGGGGGTAACTTAATGAGATTAAAAATTGTATTTAATATGTTAGGAACTTTGTTGTTGTTTATTGGAGTTAGTATGATACTCCCTATCTTAGTCTCTCTTTATTATCAGGAAGCAGATGGGATTGCTTTTATAGTGGCTACTGGTTTTACTATTAGTAGTGGGAGGTTATTGAAACGTTTTAGTGATGATGAAGAGGATATTAGACATCGAGAAGGTTTTGCTATTGTGACATTAGGTTGGATACTTATCTCTATCTTTGGAGCAGTACCATTTATGTTAGCTGGTGTCTTTGATAATTTTGTCGATGCTTTTTTTGAAAGTGTTAGTGGGTTTACTACTACTGGTGCTACGGTGATTATGTCTTTAGAGAGTCTATCACATACAATCTTGTTTTGGCGGAGTTTGATGCATTGGTTAGGTGGGATGGGGATTATTGTAATGTCGATTGTGATCTTACCTGAGTTGGCAGGTTCAATGCAGTTGTTTAAAGCAGAGGTTCCAGGGCCAGTCCATGAGCGATTGAAGCCTAGAATTAGAGAGACTGCCAAGACATTATGGGTTGTTTATATTGTCTTGACCTTTTTACAGATTGTTTTATTGACTATAAATGATATGCCTTTATTTGATGCGGTGATTCATTCTTTTGGTACGATGTCAACGGGAGGGTTTTCCTCACGAACATTGAGTGTTAAGGCTTATGATAGTATTATTATTGAAGCGATTATGGCAGTCTTTATGTTTATGTCAGGGATTAATTTGGTTTTACATTATCAGGTGTTGACGGGTAATTTTAAATCATTATTCAAGGATAAAGAGTTTAGGTTTTATACCTTTATAGTAGTGACAGCTATTTTACTAATTACACTTAATCTTCGTTTGCAAGTTTATAAGACCTTTCTTTCTTCATTAAAGTATGCTGCCTTTCAGGTTACTTCAATTATCAGTACAGCTGGGTTTGCGACGGTTGATTATGATATTTGGCCCCCTTTTTCTCGTGGGATACTATTGATTTTGATGTTTATTGGAGGTTGTGCAGGTTCTACTGCAGGGGGAATTAAGGTGATCAGGATTTATGCTTTAATGAAAAAGGGTTTTCAAGAATTATATAAGCTAATCCATCCTCGGGCTGTAACTTCATTAAAGATTGGTAATCAGGCTATTTCGGAAGAGGTTTCTACAAGTATTTTAGGGTTTTTCTTTTTATATATTATTGTTTTTGTGATTTCTACGATTACTTTAGCCTCTTTTGGGATTGATTTGATTAGTTCAATTTCAGCAGTAGCAGCTACTTTAGGAAATATTGGTCCAGGTTTAGGGTTGATTGGCCCTTTAAATACTTATGTTCCTTTACCGGTGGTAGGAAAGTTATTATTGAGTTTTGCTATGATTTTAGGTAGATTGGAAATCTATACAGTATTGGTATTTTTATTAGCCGGTTTTTGGCGTAAGTAGATTAAATTTTGACTTTATAATTTAAAAAAAGTCAGTTATAATTATGTATAGGTGTAACTTAAGTTAGAAAGTTCAGTTTAGGGGGGGGGGAAAGGTGGTTACTAAGATTTTAGTAGTTGATGATGATCAAAATCTTTGTAGATTAATGGAAGTCTATTTATCTAAGGAAGATTATCAGATTGCTATAGCTAATCAAGGTGAGGAAGCTTTGGATAAGTTTTATGAATTCAATCCTCATCTGGTAGTTTTGGATATTATGTTACCTAAGTTAGATGGTTGGGAAGTTTGTCAAAAGATTAGGGAGAAGTCTGATGTTCCAATTATAATGTTGACTGCGAAAGGAGAAAAGCAGGATAAGATTAAGGGGTTGGATTTAGGGGCAGATGACTATGTAACGAAACCATTTGATCCGGATGAATTGGTAGCTAGAGTGAAGGCTAATTTAAGACGAGCTATAGATACACGAGGAGATGAGCAAGTCTTATTTTTTCCTAACTTAACTATAGATAATAAGAAACATCAGGTCAAGGTCAAGGGTGAATTATTGGAAATAGCACCTAAAGAGTATGATTTGCTTTACTTTTTAGCTAAAAATGAAAAACAGGTCTTTAGTAGAGAACAGCTATTAGATCAAGTTTGGGGTTATAATTTTATAGGTGATATTAGAACTGTTGATACACATATTAAGCGTTTAAGAAATAAGATTGATACTTGTATTGAAGATTATAATTATTTCCATACAGTTTGGGGAGTGGGTTATAAATTTGAAGTCACTAAAGATTTTTAATACTATTTCTAGTAAATTAATGCTCAGATTTATTACAATAATTTTAGTAACCTTATTTGTTTTAGGAGTTTCTTTATCATATTTATTTCAAAATTACTATTATAATCACCAAGAAGAAATATTTATAGAGCAAGGGCAAGAGATTGCTAACTTAGTTCAGCAATCGATTTATGAAGGAAATTATGATGAAGCATTATCTTTTTTAAAGGGTTCACAGCGATTTTTTGAAGGAAATGTTTGGATAGTTAATTCTAGGGGGTTGGTATTAGCTACAACTAAACATGAAGAGTTGCAAGGGATTAGATTAGAAGAGATAGAAATGAAACAAGTTTTTGATGGACAAGTTATCAAAAAGAGTGGTTACTCTGATTATTTTGATGAGTCAGTTTTGTTTGTAGCAGTACCGATTATTGTTGAGGAAGAGGTGCTTGGAGCTGTTTTTGTCTATTCACCATTAGCAGGAATTAGTGAAACTTTAGATGATTTAAAGAGATTGATTATTTATGCAGCATTGATTGCTATCAGTTTAACTTTTATTTTGAGTTTTACCTTAACTAGAAGCTTTACTAAACCATTGCGTAAGATGAAACAGATAGCAGTGGATATGGCTCATGGGCAATTTAGTGAACGGTTGGGAGTAACGACTGATGATGAGGTAGGGCAGTTGGCCCATTCATTTAATTATTTGGCTGATACATTACAGGAAACTATCTACTCATTGCAGAAGAAAGAAGAACAACAACGGAGATTTGTAGCTGATGTTTCTCATGAATTACGGACTCCTTTAACTTCAATTCAGGGGTTTGTTAAAGCATTACGTGATGGAGTTTATGATTCTGAAGTCGATAAAAGTGAGTATTATTCAATTGTATTAGGTGAAGTCGAAAGGTTGATTAGATTAGTCAATGATTTATTAGGCTTATCACAAATTGAATTAGAACAGATCAAGATGGAGATTGAGGCTTTGGATTTAAGTTATTTGATCAATATCTCGATTAAGAATTTACAACCCAAAATTGCTGAAAAGGATTTAAATATAATAGCTGATTTACCAAAAGAGCTTTCTTTAGTGTTGGCTGACAGAGATAAGATTGAACAAGTATTAATTAATTTAATCAGTAATGCTATTGATTTTACTCCTGTAGGTAAGGAGATTAGGATCTTTGCTCAAGAAGAAGAAAGAAAAGTGAAGGTGGCTATAGAAGATCAAGGGCCAGGAATTCCTAGTGAAGATTTAGAAAATATCTGGAATAGATTTCATAAGGTTGATAAATCAAGAACCCGTAGCAAAGGTGGCACAGGTTTGGGTCTGTCAATTGTTAGAGAGATTATTAAACAGCATGATGGTGAAGTATGGGTTGATAGTGTAGAAGGTGAAGGTTCTAGGTTTGGTTTTAGCTTGATTAAGGCTAATGAGGAAGCAGTGAGAAGCTTTTAAAAGCAGTGAAGAGCCACTAGTAGGAAATTACAATTTTAAAACTATGATTTATCAGTGGCTCACGAAGAGTTTTTTGGTTTATAAAAACTCGGAGGTAGTGAATCTTTGTTAGAAATATAACAAAGGTTTTAACTGTAAACTGTCAACTGTACCTACGGGTCTTTATCAAGACCCTTCGTGAAACCCATAAAAACCATATCCACTGTAAACTTGCTAAGGGAGGGAGATGTAATGAGAAGATTTGAAGACAGAGTATTTAAGTATGGTTGTTTAATTTTATTTGGGATCTTAATTGGAAGCTTTTTGATGACAGGTATTAATGCTAATGCTTTCTGGGGAACAGAAGCAGAGGCGGGAGAAGAGCAGCAAGTTGAGCAGATAGTTGTTTCTCAAGAAGAAGCAGTTAAGAAAGCTGTACGTGAAGTTGGCCCGGCTGTGGTCAGTATTGTTACTAAGGATACTGAAGTTAAGCGTGATTTCTTTTTTAATCCTATTCCTGAAGAGAGAGAAGGAATTGGTTCAGGGGTTATTATTGATCAAGAGGGACATATTTTAACCAATCATCATGTGATTGGAGGAGTTGATGAGATAGAAGTCTTATTGCCAGATGGGAGAAATTTTTCAGCTGAGGTTGTAGGTGAAGATCCTCGAAATGATTTAGCTGTGATTCAAATTGAAGCTTCTGATTTGCCAGTAGCTCCTTTGGGAGATTCAAATGATTTGGAAGTAGGACAGTTAGCGATTGCTATTGGAAGTCCTTTTGGAGTTGAATTTAGTAATACAGTAACTACTGGTGTTATTAGTGCTTTAGGAAGAGAGATCAGACCTACTACTAGAAGAAGTAGAGGTTCTGTTGTACTTGATGGTTTGATTCAAACAGATGCTTCTATTAATCCAGGTAATAGTGGAGGGCCTTTACTAGATAGTCAAGGTCGAGTAGTAGGAATTAATACTGCTATTATTGGTAGTGCTGAAGGAATTGGCTTTGCGATACCGGTTAATCGGGCCAAAGAGATTATTGATGATCTGATTGAGTATGGTAAGGTAAGAAGGCCTTGGATTGGAATTTATGGAGCTGGAGTGACTGAGCAGGTAGCACAATATTATAACTTAAATCTATCAAATGGTATAATGATTATGCGTGCTGTCTCTAATAGTCCTGCTGCTCAAGCTGGTTTGTCACAAGGGGATATAATTATTGAAGCTGACCGTCAAGAGGTAGAAGATATGGATCAATTACAGGAGATTATTGCAAATAAAGAGATTGGTGAGAAGCTTGAATTATTGATTATGACCCAAGATGAGAATTTAAATTCAGTTGAAGTAACTCTTGGTGAAATGCCTACAGAATAAAATTACTAATTTATCAAGGCTAGGGTTAATCTTAAAGTTTAGATTAACTTTAGCCTTGATTTTTAATTAGGGAAGTAGAATTTAAAGATGTTTTCAAATATTTGGTTTTATTAGAAATTGTTTTATTGATTAAGAAGCACAAATGTGATATTCTAGGTAATACAATTTTATTAGAAGGAAACTAATAAAATTCAGGGGGAAAAGATAATAATGGAAAAAACCCGTCATGATGTGGGGGTTAAGGTAAGTACTATTAGTTTAATAGTTAATATTTTATTATCAGTTTTAAAGGTGGCTGTAGGGTTTTGGTTTGGTAGTAAAGCTTTAATTGCTGATGGTTTTCACTCTATATCAGATGTTATTTCTACCATAATAGTAGGTATGAGCTTTAAGGTTTCTAGTCAACCACCAGATGATTGTCATCCTTATGGGCATGGTAAAGCTGAATCGATTGCAACAAAATTATTGGGGATTATTTTAATTATTACCGGTTTGATGTTACTTAGAAGTACAGTGTTGGCGATTATTAATTATGAGATAAATATCCCTAGTAGTATAGTACTTTGGACGGCAGTAATATCTATTGCAATCAAAGAGGGGCTATGCCGTTATATTATAAAAATAGGTCGAGAGATTGATTCTAAAGGGTTGGTTGCAGATGCTTACCATCATCGTTCTGATGCATTATCTTCTATTGCAGTTTTAATTGGAGCTGGAGGAGCAAGGCTTGGTTATCCTTTATTGGATCCATTAGCAGGGTTAGTAGTGGCTTCATTTATTATTAAGGTTGGTGGAGAAGTAGTCTTAGATGCCATTGATGAGTTGATGGATGCTATTCCTAGCCAAGATAAGAAGAAACAAATAATAAAAGAGGCTGAGAAAGTAGATAGTGTAATCACAATTAAAGATGTAAAGTTAAGAGCTTATGGTTCACGCTTATTTATTGATCTAAAGGTTGTTGTAGCTAATGATTTAACGGTTATTGAAGGGCATCAAGTAGCTGATGATATTAAAGAAAAGATCAAAAGTTCTAATCCTAAAGTAGAAGAAGTTTTGGTTCATGTAGATCCTGAAGATGTGATAGAGCATTTAGTAGATGATGAAAATTGAGTAAATTTAGAGTAAGGGAGGAAGAGGCTTTGCAGATTAATTATAATAAGTTTTGTATTCTTTTTTTTCTAATCCTGATATTGAGCTTGACAGGATGTAGAGAGGAGTTAATTGTAGAAGATTTTAAGATTGATTCTGAATATTATCAGGAGACTGGTAGATTTTTAGGAAATACTGAAGTAGATTTTGAGATCAAGCTATCTGATGATGATGATGATCTAAATTATCATTGGACTGCTAATGGTGGAAGATTTTTATCACAGGTTGATAATAAAGCGACATATCGGGTTCCAACTGCACCTGGTGATTATAGAATTACAGTCTTTATTCAAGATGACCAGGGAGCTGAGACGATGTATGATTTTACTTTTACAGTTGAAGGAGATTATCCTGAACAGGTATCATTGACTGAAATTAGAAATGATTCTGTAACAGAAGGGGTTGAGATTGAGTGGTCTGCTTATCCTGATGATGATTTTTCTACATACCAAATATTACGGAGTGATAACTTTTATATTGATAATAATGCTGAGGTGGTAGCAGAGATAGATGAACAGACAAAGACCTATTATCTAGATCAAGATGTTGACCCTAATCAAAATTATACTTATCAAGTATTGGTATTTAATGAACGAGGTTATTTATCGGTTAGTAATGAGGAGATAATTAGAGTATTAGATCGGGGAATTAGAAAGGTTAGATTAGATAAGGGTGTTTCAGATCTTATATTTGATGAAGTACGTTCTCAATTGTACCTGTTGGATCAGCAAGCAAATCAAGTGGTGATTTTTGATACTCAAAAAGATGAGATTACTGGAAGGGTCGATGTTGGCCCGGCTCCTAATAACTTAAAATTGAGTAAAGATAATAAATATTTATTTTTAGTTACTAGAGGAGATAATTCGTTGGTACAGATAGATTTAGAAGAGTTAACAGTGAGTAATTATAATTTCAAACAGGAAATAAAGGATATAACTATAGGAGTTGATGAATTATACTTGAAAGTAGATGATAAGTCTAATTTAGTACAATTTAATATTGAAGAAGAAAAGGTTAAAGATAATTATCAATTGAAAAAAGGAAAATCAGTGGTTAGTGGTGAAAAGATTGAATTGGTTGGAGAAGAAGAGTTATTATTTGATGCGTATTTTGATAAGACACTGCTCTATAATCTAACTGATCTTTCAAACCCTTTAATGAAATTAGGAACAGGGGTAATTGATGATCTTGAAATCCATAATACTGATGAAGAGAATTATCTCTATATAGCAAGTAGTCAATTTAAATATGTTCAATCTTTTACTCTCAATCAATCAGGAAAGCTAGATGCAATGAAGAAATTTAAAACTGCTGGTTATCCACGAGGAATTACTGTTGCCCAAGAAGAGGGATGGTTGTTTGCTGCTTATAATGATACTGAAGTTAGTGTCTTTTCTTTAGAAGAACATAGCTTATTAGATAAAATTGATTTAAGGAATTATGCTTTTGATCTTGTTTTTGATTCTGAACAAAGTAAGCTTTATATTTTAACTTCATCTATTAATAAACATGAATATAACTTAGTAATAGTTGATTTAAAGGAGAGATTTGATCTTTAAAGCAGACTATATAGGGGTGAAAAAGTGAGATTGGAATTAATTAAACTAGTAGTAGGTACTTTAATAGTCATAGGAGTTGTTCTATTCTTTTATTTTTCGAGTGGAACTAAGCAGAGTTTAGATGATTATATATTATCTAAATTGATTAATTTTTGGGGGAAGGTAGTCAATCTAATAATTATGATAGTCAGCATTTGGTTTGGTATTAGAGTAGGCGGTCAATTTTTAAGGAGGGTCTTATATGAACTATGGTGGTAGGGGAAAGGTTTTGGAAAATATGATCGAAACTTCTAATCGGCAGTATTCTTTTCAAAATAGAGCAGTAATTCAAAAGATTCCTACCCCTGTTAAGGTATTAAATATAAACTCTAGAACTGGAAAAATTACTAATGCATTTTATGAACAAAAATCAACGGTTGATTATATTGGAACTTATAAAGGACGAGCAATTGCTTTTGATGCTAAGGAAACTAAAATAGAGACCCGTTTTGATTTGAGTAATGTAAAGAAGCATCAGTATCAATATTTAAAAAGTTGGGTTCAAAATGGTGGAGTTGCTTTTTTAATTATTTACTTTAAGACTTTAGATGAAGCTTATTATTTGCCATTTAGTTTATTAGAAGAGTATTGGCAAGGAAGATTGCAGGGGGGGAGAAAGAGTATTCCATATCAAAAAATTGCTAAAAAGAAGTATAAGATTGGTAGTCAAGGACTAGTTATTTTGGATTATTTAGAAATTATAGATCAAGCATTTGAACTGTAAGTTCTAAGAATAAATCTTGATTTTTTAGATGAAATATAATAAAATAGTAAAAGATGGTCTTAGTATTTAAGCTGTTATTTTGATAAATCAATGAATGTTTTGAGGAGGGAAAAGGAATGGCTAAGAAGATATTAATAACTGATGATGCTAATTTTATGAGGACGATGTTAGCTAAAATAATTGAGGAGCAAGGTTATCAGGTAGCTGGAATGGCTGAAAATGGCGAAAGAGCTATAGAACAATATAAAGAATTAGAACCTGATTTGGTAACAATGGATATTACTATGCCAGGAATGGACGGGATTGAGGCAACTAAAAAAATTATGGAATATGATCCAAGTGCTGATATAATTGTCTGTAGTGCAATGGGCCAAAAGCCGATGGTACTAGAAGCAATCGAAGCTGGAGCAAAGGATTTCATAGTAAAACCTATCAAACCAGAAAAAGTTAAAGAAACGCTAGAAAAGATATTGGGCTAGTAGAAATTAATTACAGAAAGTTTCTGTTAAACAATAATATTTCTGGGTCGTATAGTAGGAATAATTATACTTGTTCCTATTGTACGATTTTTTTATCATTAAGGAAATTATGCTTTTTAGAGGTTGTGGATAACTTTTACTAGTTTGTATTTGTTGGTTTTACTTAAACTCAAGCTTAGACTTAAACTGAGTTGCCGGAGGCAACTTTTTTATTGTCTAGGCTTTTACCAGGAAGATTTTTTGTCAAATAAAGAGGAAAATGCTCTCCAGTAAAGAAGTTTATTATGTGGAGTAAAATTAATTACTAGTTATTATTGATTAAAATTATATTTTATGGAAATAATAATTGTATAACAATACAAATAGGAGGATTATTATGACTAAGAAAGCAATTAAAGCTAATGTAAAAGGTAGAATTCAAGGAGTTGGATATCGGGCAAGTACACATCAAAAAGCTACTCGATTAGGGATTAAAGGATATGTAAAGAGTTCTTCGGGAAGTGAAATAGAAGTAGTGGCTGAAGGTGAGGAAGAAAAAATAGAAGAATTGATTCAGTATTTACAAGAAGGGCCAAATAAAGCTGAGGTAGAAGATTTTAGTTATGATTGGATTGAGCCGACAGAAGATTTCATTAGGTTTGCTATTAAATATGAAGTGTAACTTAAGAGCCAACTAAAATTTAATATTATAAGCTCTAGTGATTTATATATTTTATTATAGATTGCTGTGTATATTTATATAGTAGATAGTTGTGTTTTGAAATTAGTATTATTTTTGCTGGGTTCTTTGTTTCAGGAGATGGTTATGCTATTTAGGCTTATAATAAGAAGTAGAATGTTGATTGGGAGCGATTATGCTTCCAATTTATTTTTTATTAATAAAAATTATCTATTAGTAGACAAAGGTGATTTTTAAGGGAGGATAAATATGCCATCTACAATCACTGATGCAAGTTATGAGTTGTTAGATAAAGTTGGTTCACCGCTTACTCCTTCGCAAGTTGTTAATAGGATTGCTTATTTAGTAACTGTCAAGGATGCTGATTCAGTTCAAGCTAGTATTTATAATGACTCTAGGTTTGTTAAATTTTCCTCTGGTAAATTAGCTTTGAAAAAGTGGTTGCTAAATGGAGTTTCTTTTGTTCTTATTCCTTCGTTGGCCCAGATTAAACGAGGTTTTATAAATATTAATAGTTATCAATATTTATTTTCCCAACCAGAGATTAACTTAAGATATCAAGAACAAAATTATAATTTGAAACTAAAACAGAATCGGCTTACAGGCTTTTTAAAATTAGATGATCAATTTTCTTTAGATTGTAGTAATTTGTTATTAGAAATTATTGATTTAGAGCAGGGTGATTATATTTTAAAAGAACAAAATATTGGAGTTGTAGATACTACTGTTTATAAAGAGATAATTATAGAGGTTTTGGAAGAAAAAGGAGTTAAAAGATCTGAAAACTTATTAAAAGAGATCTTAGTAAAAGCTAAAGATACAGGAAGGTTGCAACAGTTACTTCCACTAGTACCGTTAGAAGAAGTGGTTAAAGATATGCCCCAGATTTATCAACCGGTAAAAGGGTTATTTAAAGTTAATAAGTTTTATTAATGTATAAATTGTTACCTCATAAGAAATGATAATTTATAGAATATCTGATTTATAGAGGAGGTAATTTGAGGAATGAAATCAAACAATTGGAATCCACTTAGAGAAATAAATACTTTACGAGAGCAGATGAATAGATTCCTAGATGAGAGATTACCAGAAGAAGAAAAAACATATCCAGCAGTTGATGTTTATGAAGATGGGGATAATTTAGTTGTTAAGGCAGATTTACCAGGGGTAAGGTCTGATGATCTTGAAATAATGGTTAGTGAAGAGACTGTTATTATTCAAGGTCAACACCAAGAGCAGGAGAGAACTAAAGTGAAGAACGGATATTATTATGAAGAAAGAAGCAGGAATGAATTTCAACGAAGAATAACATTACCACTCAAAGTTAAACACCAAGAGGCTAGAGCTGATATTGAACACGGGGTTATGGAGGTAATAATTCCGAAGGCGGAAGAGGAGTTAAACAAGGTGACTAGGTTAAAATTGAATAATGAGGAATGAATGATTATCAAAGGTCAAGCATATTAATATGCTTGACCTTTTTTTATGGTCTCTTACAAAAGCTTAAGTTTTTAGATCTCACTTAAACTTAGACTTAATATTGCTAGTATAGAACTTTAATCATCCATCAATTTACAACAAATTAATTATTTCCTTGACATTAGTTTTAAAAAAGTTTATAATATTAATACCCTCCCCAGAAGAGGGGGGGTATTAATAAAGGGGGTATTATAAATGATAGCTAATATTAAAAAATATTCATGGGTTTTAGTACCTACAATTGCTTTTGGAGGTTTGTTTTATCCGTTATTAGGTTTGGCTATGATTGGGATTATGCTTGGAATAATACTAATTGGATTATTTAATGGGAAGTATTGGTGTGGAAATTTATGTCCTCATGGAAGTTTATTTGATGTTTTAATCAGTAAGTTTTCTATTTCTAGAAAGATACCAGCTTTCTTTAAATCATCGTTTTTGAAGTGGGGTTTTTTCATCTTTTTTATGGGGATGTTCAGTAGACGTTTGATGAATGTGATGGCTACTTGGGGTAGTGAAGAGTTTCTTGATAATTTGGGTTTGATGTTTACGATGCAATACTTAATAATGCCTACAATTTTAGGAGTTAGTTTAGCGATCCTAATCAGTCCAAGAACCTGGTGTTCTTTCTGCCCGATGGGAGCAATGGGTCAAATCATGGGTAAACTTGGAAATGTCTTAGGGATTAATCGTACATTTGAACAGAGAATTACTATTAATCAACCTACAGAATGTCGAGAATGTGGTCTATGTGCTAATAATTGTCCGTTAGAGTTGGAGCCTTATACAAATTTTGATCAAGAAAATCGTTTTGATGATGATAGATGTATCAAGTGTGCTGAATGTGTTGAGGCTTGCCCTATCAATATTCTAGAATTGAAAAAGCGTGATGAAGTGACTAAAGATACTGTAAGGAGGGTATAAGATGGCTGATTGTGAACATATAACTAATTGTGCTTTCTTTAATGATAAAATGGATGAAAAAGCAGGATTGGCCAGTCTATATAAAAAGAGATATTGCCAAGGGGATAATTCTAATTGTGCTCGTTATTTGGTGAGTAAGACTGTAGGGAGTCAGTGTTTGCCGAGTGGTTTATTTCCTAATCAACATCAGAAAGCGGAGAAGATAATAAAAGAATGTAATTAAATAGGTTGTTCAAAATTCAGTCAGATCTTAACCGATCTGACTGAATTATTTTTGATTAATAGAGGTTGAGTTCTTGTTTGACAGGTGTTAGCTAATATAAGAGTATAATAATGCTCCTCTCCTGTGGCAGGGGCTTATCATTAGGAGGGATAGAGATGAAGGAAGTAGTAGTTATTTATTGGTCTAAGACAGGGAATACAGAGCAAGTAGCTAGATCAATTCAGAAAGGGGCTAAGAAAGCTCGGGCCAACGTTTCATTATTGAAGATTGAAGAGGCTAAGGAAATTGACTTTTATGATTATGATCTAGTTTGTCTGGGGGTTCCTTCTTACCATTGGCATCCTCCTAAGCCAGCTGATCGCTTTTTAAAGAATAAGTTTAAAGAGTATCGAAAGGAAGGGAAGGTTAAGTTGGGTGCTCCTAAGGTCGAAGGTAAGAATGCGTTAGTATTTTGTACTTATTCAGGGCCTCATACTGGTATTGATGAGGCTATACCAGTAGGGGATTATGTAGGTCAATTTTTTGCCCATTTTGGTTTTAATGTAGTTGATAAGTTATATATTCTCAGTGAGTTTAAGGCTAATGGTACTGAAGGTGTTAACCTTGAAGGTAGAATGGGAGATATAAGAGGTTTGCCTACTGCAGAGCAGTTAGAGAAGATTAGTCAAGATACTGAAGAACTAGTAAGCAATCTCTAAAAATTTACTTTGAGCTAAAGAGAATTTAATTTACAAGGAAGAAACCTCTGGGTAAATTGCCTAGAGGTTTAAATATTTGGTTTATTTTGAAAGATGCGTTATAGTTATTTAGAGAGGTGATTTTATGACTGATAAGTTTAGAGAAGAGATTGAATTTTTGCGAGAGAAAATGAATAAGAAAATTCAAAGTAATGATTTATTAGATAAAAATGTATTGGCTATTAGTCAAAAATTAGATCAGAAGATTGTCGAGTCAATGAAAAGAAAGAAGGGTCAATAATTAGTTATCAGAAAGTAATTTCTGCTTAAAGTAATTCAAGTATAACCAAGTTACCGTAACGTGCCATAAGGAATATAGAATAATAGGTACTATAATTCTACCATAATTAGATTTGAAAATTTTAAGGTTGATCAGTACATTAGCAAAGAGTGTACTATAAAAACCACCAGTCAATGCCAAAAGATAATTCCATGGTTTTGTAGTAGGTAAAAAGTATAAAAAGATGATAAAGTAGAAAGTCCAAGCTATCGGAGGAAAGAGAGGAATTCCCATAAATCCAAATGGTCCATAATTGATATGAGTACCTAAATCTAACAGTTGTCCGACTAAAAGAATAATTAATATATCAAATACTGCACCAAAGAGACCCCATAAATACCAAGTTGACCGATTACTTTTTTGGGGACTATAGCTACTAAAACTATAAATAATATTACAGTATAGATTGGATAGATAAAATAAGTTGGCATTTCAAAAATTTTTCACCCCTCCTTTCTATATCCTTATAATTTACAAAAATAATTTTATTATGCAGTGAGTTTTGATTTTTTGGTAGACTTTACATTTATTCCTTAATAATATAAACTATTATTATATATTCCGATATATTGTACTAAAGAATTATTAAGAGAGGTGGCATAAGTAAATAAAGTTAAAAAAGGAGGAGCAGAGTTTGAAAGCAGTAATAGATCGTTTTGAAAATGATTATGCTGTAGTTTTATTTGGCGAAGAAGAAATTAAAGTTGATATCCCTAGTCAGCTTTTACCTGATGAAGTTAGTGAAGGTACATGGTTAGAAGTCTCTTTTACAATTGATCAAGAAACTTCTGAGGATAGAGAAAGAAAGATTGGAAATTTGATTGATAAACTTAAAAACAACTAATTAAAATATTAGGTATTATTTAAATTATAAACCTTAGTAGTGCACTCTACTGGGGTTTATTCGTATTAAAAGGGGGAAATAACAAAGAGATGCATTGATGCATCTCTTTGTAGAGCCTTAAGCATTCTGTTTAAGAAGTTCAAAGGTAGTTTGTATTTCTAAATCGATTCTATAAAGCTTAGCTTTAGTAATTGGTAATTAGTGATTTGTGATTGGTAAAATCAAAGTCAAAATTTTTTGACACAGCGTCCTGAAGAAAACGTTTTTTGTTTTCTGAGGAAGTACTCTTGGGGTGCGTCCTGAGGAAGCGACGCGGAGCTAGTGCCCTTGGGCGTATTATGAGAGAAATGTTTTTTATTTCTCGAGGAAATAGTCTTGGGCTTGAACTCTTGGGGTGACTAAGGTTTAACTAAGTTCTGATTAAAACCAATTAAAATTTATTTTATGACCTTGAAATTGTCTTGTGTTAGTCGAATTTTAATCCGAATTTAGTCTGCGTCTAACAAGGGTTTGATTATATGTTTTTAGAGGTTTGAATTTACTAATTACTAGTTACCAATCACTAATGACTGTGTCACAAAGTGACACATTATATCAATTCCATTATTAATATTAGTCGGCTTAATCACCTTTGCTAGAAGGGGTTTTTAAAGAAGTGTAGAAAGGAATAAACTAATACAGAGTAAGTGGAGCGGTTGCAGGAGATAGGTTAAGATGAGCGGGGGAGGTTTTTGTTTGGTTAGACCTAAACGTTTACGGTAATATCTTACTTTGATTCTCTCTTAGCTTCTTCAATAGCTTTATAAATAGTCTTGTAAAATTTGGCTACTTCATTAGTATAGTGTTCGTTAGTACTGGAATCGGCCGTCAGCAAAGGACTATTATTGTTGTTATCTAGCATTTTGATTGTTATTTCTTTAGCAATCTTATCAGTTTTCATTTTATCACCCCATAAATAATTTAACCTCCCCCTGAATAGTTATTCTAGGGTGATCAGGAAAAACCTTCTATCTAAATCATAAAATTATTAATAATGACAATCTATGGGATAGATAATTAATCTTAAAGGGGGAAACATAATGGGAAAATTAAAGGGAACAGCTAATATTTATCATCTTTATCATAGCGGAGTAGCGGTAGAAACTGAATCAAAACTATTAATCTTTGATTATTATAATGATAGTCCAGTAGGTAAGGAGCGGAGTTTAGAAACAGGAGTAGTAGATCCGGATATTTTCAGCAGGAAAGAGCAAGGATTGGTTTTTGTATCCCATAATCACAATGATCACTTCAATCCTGTTATTTTTGAGTGGGAGCAGAAGGTTGATAATTTACATTATATTTTAAGTGATGACCTGCAAGTAAATGATAAGAAGGAGAATTACTATCAGTTGGGGAAATATCAGCAGTTGGAGTTAGAAGATGTTACAGTCAATACTTATGGTACGACTGACCAAGGGGTTTCTTTTTTAGTTGAGGTAGATGGTTTAGTTATCTTTCATGCTGGAGATTTAAATTGGTGGCATTGGAATAAGTTTAGTCCAGCTGAGCGAAAACAAGAGGAAAGAGAGTATAAAGAGGAGTTGGCCCGATTACCAGAGGTAAATATTGATCTAGCGTTTGTTCCTGTTGATCCGAGGTTAGAAGAGCATTATTATCGGGGAGGAGAGTATTTTGCTCAAGAGTTTAAACCTAATTTGTTAGTTCCGATTCATTTTAGTAATAACTATGAAATTACCGAAGAGTTTGCTGATAAGATAGCTGATTTAGCGGTTGATTCAGCTGTGATTAAAAAGCGAGGATCGAAAATTAGCTACAGTAGTCTATAAAAGAAGATAATGAATTTTCCTAATCAGACTCTCATCTTAATAGATGAGAGTCTTTATGAATATAATTGACAAAAAGTGGAGTAATTATTAAAAAATTAAAGGAAATTTATTCTTTAAAAAGAAAATAATAAAAGAAAAGATAAATTATAAAGTGACACATTTTGTTTATTTATAATACTTTTGATTTATTTAAGAAATTATGATATGGTAATCATCAGTAGATTATTCATACAAAATAGGGTTGATTACTCAGGATAAGGTTTTGGGGTGTATTGAAAGACTATTTACCTATTGGAGCAAAAGTGAAAATAATAACTTGTTGTTATTATCAAGTTTAACTTACTTTGCTGAAAAAACTTTAGTATTGGAGAGATTATTATGACAATAAAAGATAACAATAAGTTAGAAATAATTGTTAGTGCTGAAGATAAGATTGATGTTAGTAATTCGCAAGAATTTGAAAGAAAGTTACAGATTGCTTATAATCAAGGGTATGAGCAGATTATAATTGATTTTAAGAATGTTACTAGGATAGACACTTGTGGTTTGGGTAAGTTATTATCATTTTATAAAAAAATAAGAGTAAGAAATGGTGAGTTGCGAATTATAAACCTAACTAATGACTATATAAAAAAGATGTTTAAAATGATTAAGCTCAATAAAATCATTGATATAGAAGGAATAGAATAGTGACTGTATAATTTTTGGAATTATTGAGCAATTTAATTTTGTTAACTAGCCATTTATACTAAATGTTAATAAATTTTATCTTTCATTTTGGGTAAAATATGTTATAATGAAATACTGTATTGGATCTTAAAGGAGTGATAAGATGAATCAAGAGAATAAATCATATCTAATAAAGACCTACGGTTGTCAAATGAATGAGCATGATTCAGAAAAACTTGCAGGTGTGCTAGAAGATGAAGGCTATCAGCCAACTGAAGAATTAGAGGATGCTGATATAATCATTTTAAATACATGTTGTGTACGAGAGAATGCTGAATTAAAGGTTTATGGTAAGGTGGGCCAACTAAAAAACTTAAAAAGGAAGAATCCCGATCTAATCATCGGTATTTGTGGCTGTATGATGCAGCAAGAGGATGTAGTTAAGGAGATTAAGGAGAAGTATCGTCATGTTGATATTGTTTTTGGGACTCATAATATTCATCATTTTCCTAAGTTATTAAAGGAAGCTAAGGAGGATAAGAATCCTTTAGTCAAAGTTTGGGAGGAGTCTAAAGAGTTGATTCCCGAGATGCCTGTCCAAAGAAAGGATGATCACAAGGCATTTGTGACGATTATTTATGGGTGTGATAATTTCTGTACATACTGTATTGTTCCTCATGTTAGAGGAAGGGAGAAGAGTCGTCCGTTAGAGAACATTGTCAAAGAAATTGAAGATTTGGTGGCAGATGGGGTTAAAGAAGTGACCTTGCTCGGTCAGAATGTAAACTCTTATGGTAAAGATTTTGAAGAAGAAATTGATTTTGCTGACTTATTGACTGAGATTAATCAAGTTGAAGGTTTAGCTAGGATTCGTTATATGACTTCTCATCCGAGGGATTTCAGTGATAAATTAGTCGAGACTATCAGTCAATTGGATAAGGTATGTAATCATTTTCATCTACCAGTCCAAGCTGGAAGTAATAAAATACTTAAAAAGATGAATAGAAATTATACAAAAGAGGAATATTTAAGATTAATAGAAAAAATTAGAGCAAATAATCCGGATGCTGCGATAACGACAGATGTTATTGTTGGTTTTCCAGGAGAGAGTGAAGAGGATTTTGAAAAGACCCTTGATCTATTTAAGAAGGTAGAATTTGATATGGCTTATAGTTTTCTTTATTCTAAGCGAACAGGTACGCCAGCTGCAGAGTATGATGAGCAGATCTCTGATGAGGTTAAAAAGGAGCGATTACAGCGTTTAATGGATATTCAAAGTGATATTAGTTTAAAGAAAAATAAGCCTTTAGAGGGTCAGATTGTTGAAGTATTAGTAGAAGGAGAAAGTAAAAAAGATCCTAATAAATTAACTGGTAGAACATGTTCAAATAAAATAGTTATCTTTGAAGCAGACCGTGATTTGACAGGAGAGCTAATTAATGTTAAAATAAACAGAGTACAGAGTTGGACATTATTTGGTGACTTGGTTTAAAGGAAGTTTTTTAAATTTTAAGGGGGATTTTAATTTTATGTCAATTAAAGAGAAAGCTGAACAATTAGCGGAAGAGATTGTAGAATCTAATGAGTATGATGATTTGAAAGCTGCAGAAGAAGAGATGCAAGCTGATGAAGCTGCTCAAGAAATTCTACAAGAATTTCAATCTAAGCAGAAGATGGCACAAATGGCCCAAATGAATGGTCAAGGAGTAACTGAAGAGATGCAACAAGAAATTCAAGGGTTACAGGCCAAAATGCAACAGAATGAAAAGATCAAAGGATATATGGAAGCACAGCAGGAGTTTAATGGAATAATGGAGCAAGTTAATGAAGTTATTTCTACTGCTATTCAAGGTCAAGAGCAACCACAACAAGCTTAAAATAAATTGAAGTTAAGTTCTAAGGGGGATATTTATTATGTCTATTATGGAAAAAGCTCAGGAATTAGGTACTGAGATTGTAGAATCACAGGAATTTTCTGAGCTCAAAACTGCAGAAGAAGCAATGGAAGCTGATGAAGCTGCTCAAGAAATCTTACAAGAGTTCCAAACTAAGCAGCGTAAAGCTCAAATGGCCCAGCAAAATGGTCAGCCAGTTTCTGATGAGCTTAAGAAAGAATTACAGGGGATTCAAGCTAAGATGCAACAAAATGAGCATGTTAAAGAGTATATGGAAGCACAACAGAAGTTTGGTAAAGTAATGCAGACGGTTAATCAAGTGATCAGTGCTGCTATCCAAGGTGAAGAGTGCGGTCCAGATTGTGGAGCAGGTTGTTGTTAATTAAAAAAACCTCTAAGTCATTTTGACTTAGAGGTTTTTTTCTATTAGGTTAAAGTTAATTACAATTCAGTTTAAGTTTGAGTCTAAGTCTAAGTAAGAGCTAAATCCTCATGTTTCTAGTGGTTGACTTAAACTTAACCTCAGCCTTAAACTTAAGCTTAATATCAAATAAGTTTAGAATTGATTCGATCTAATTTAAATTTAAGTTAGATTGTGGTATAATAATTATTTGAATTAAGGAGTATTCTCAGCTAAAAGAAAATATTGTAAGCTTGGAAATCTAATTCTCTTATAGCTTTTGATTATTGATTTTTCCATTTTTTGATCTTGATATTTTGAATTTAATTGTGAATTGTGCATCGTAAATTGTCAATTGAAACGGGAGTGAAGAAAGTTTTAGATATCTCTAAAGTATTGCAATAGTAAGATTAGATTTAGCTGAAAGTATTATAAAGTTATTAGGAGGTGGGAGTATGGCTAAGTTGACTCCAATGATGCAGCAGTATTATTCAATAAAAGATGAATATCAGGATGCAATCTTATTTTTTAGATTAGGTGATTTTTATGAAATGTTCAATGATGATGCTAAGGTTGCAGCACGAGAGTTAGAATTGACTTTAACTGCTCGGAATAAAGGAAAAGGGGATAAGATTCCAATGGCAGGAGTTCCTTACCATTCTGCTGAGTCTTATCTTGCTCAATTAATAGATAAAGGTTATCGGGTGGCTATTTGTGAACAGGTAGAGGATCCAAGTGAGACGAGTGGATTGGTCAAGCGAGAAGTTGTCAGAGTGATTACGCCTGGGACTGTAGTCAATAATAATATGTTAGAGGATAAAGATAATAATTATTTGGTTGCAGTTGTGAGTGGAGCTGAAGGGTATGGCTTTTCTGTAGTAGATGTTTCAACTGGAGAGTTTATGGTGACTCAATTAGATGGTTCTGCTCCGCAAGAGAAGGTGATCGATGAATTATCACGGATCAACCCAGCGGAAGTCTTACTTGACCAAGGAGTGGAGAAGAACGAACAGATTATGGATTTTATGGCAGCACAGATTGCTCCAATCAAGACCAAGATAGCTGACAGTTTTAGTTATGATCGGGCTTATGAGTTGTTGACTGATCATTTTGAGACTGTGACTTTAGAAGGGTTTGGTTGTGAAGGACTTTCTTTAGCAATTGAAGCAGCAGGGGCAGCCTTGGACTTTTTAATTGAGACGCAAAAGAGGAGTCTGAAGCATCTTAACCGTTTATCTACTTATTCTACGACTGATTATATGGTTTTAGATGCCAATACGAGAAGGAATTTAGAGTTAGTGGAGACGATGCGGGATAAGAGTCGGAAAGGAAGTTTGTTGTGGGTACTTGATCAAACAGTGACAGCAATGGGGGGGAGAACTTTACGCCGTTGGATTGAGCAGCCGTTGCTGGAAGTAGATAAGATCAATCAGCGCTTGGATGCAGTAGAAGAGATTGCAGGAAATATCTTTTTAAAAGAGGAGTTAAAGGAGTTATTAGATCAAGTCTATGATATTGAACGGCTGATTGGAAAGGTAGTCTATGGTTCTGCCAATGCTCGTGATTTGATAGCTTTAAGAAATTCACTGGCTGTAATTCCAGAGCTTAAGGAGTTGTTGGCCCAATTTAGTAGTACTAAGTTGGTTACTTTAGAGGAAAGCCTAGATCAATTAGAAGATGTAACGGAGTTGATTACCTCTGCAATTAGAGAAGAACCGCCGACTACGATAACTGAAGGTGGAGTTATTAAGCGAGGTTATGACGAGGAGCTTGACCAACTTTTAGAGGCGATGACCAATGGCAAGGATTGGATTGTTAACTTACAAGAGCAAGAAAGGGAAAGAACAGGAATTAGTTCTTTGAAGGTTGGTCATAATAAGGTACACGGTTATTATATTGAGGTGACTAAAGCCAATCTCGATGCAGTTCCTGATGATTATGTTCGAAAGCAGACCTTAAGTAATAGTGAACGATATATTACTCCTGAGCTAAAGGAGAAGGAATCGGTTATTTTAGGGGCTGAAGAGAAGAGTGAGGAATTAGAATATAAGTTATTTGTTAGAGTTAGAGAGCAGGTGGCTGAAGAGACAGAACGGATTCAACAGTCTGCTAATATATTAGCTCAACTTGATGCTTTACTCTCTTTAGCTGAGGTAGCTTTAAATAATGATTATGCTAAGCCGACTGTGGAGGCTAATGAAGAGATTGAGATAAGTAAGGGACGCCATCCAGTTGTAGAGCAGATGATGGATGAGGAGGTTTTTGTTCCTAATGATACATATTTGGATGGGGAAGAGGATCGTTTTTCAATCATTACCGGGCCAAATATGTCAGGTAAGTCGACTTATATGCGTCAAGTGGCCTTAATCAGTCTGTTGGCCCAGATTGGTAGCTTTGTTCCTGCTGAAGAGGCGAAGATTGGGATTGTCGATCGGATCTTTACTCGGGTAGGAGCTTCAGATGATTTGACGACTGGACAGAGTACCTTTATGGTTGAGATGAATGAGGTAGCCAATATCTTAAATAATGCCACTTCTCAAAGTTTGATTATTTTGGATGAAGTTGGGCGTGGGACGAGCACTTATGATGGTTTGAGTATTGCTTGGGCAGTGATTGAATATATCAGTGATCTGGACAAGATTGGGGCTAAGAGTCTATTTGCTACTCACTATCATGAACTGACGGAGCTTGAAGATGAATTGCCAGGGGTTAAAAATTATAATGTAGCAGTCCAAGAAGAAGGTGAGCGGGTTGTCTTTTTGCGAAAGATTATACCTGGTAGTGCTGATCAAAGTTATGGGATTGAGGTTGCTAAGCGAGCTGGGATTCCTAAGCAGGTGATCGAACGCTCGAAGGTGATCTTGGCTGAGTTAGAGAAGGATGAAGTAGAGACAGTAAAATTGGCAACTGAAGAGCAAAAAGCTAGTTATCAACAACAGGAAGAAAAAGAGGAGATCAAAGAGAAGGTAACCCAAATGCCTTTATTCACTCCAGCTAATGATCAATTGACTAAAGAGTTGAGCCAACTTGATATTATGTCGATGACTCCTTTAGAAGCAATGAATCAACTGCATCAATTAAAACAGAAGGCTCAAAAAAGATTGGCAGAGCAATTTGACTCCGCTTATAAGGAGTGATCAATGTGGGTAAAATAGAGTTGCTAAGTGAAGAGGTAGCTAATAAGATTGCTGCTGGTGAAGTAATAGAACGACCTGCTTCTGTAGTTAAGGAGCTGGTTGAGAATTCGATTGATGCAGGTAGTACTAGAATTAAGGTCAAGGTTGAAGATGGCGGGAAGAAATTAATCCAGGTAGTTGATGATGGTGAAGGAATGGCAGCAGAAGATGCTAAGCTTGCCTTTGAACGGCATGCAACCAGTAAGGTTAAAGAAGCTAATGACCTTTTTGCATTGCGGACATTGGGCTTTAGGGGGGAGGCATTATCGAGTATTGCTGCTGTTTCACGGTTGAAGCTAACAACCAAAAGAGAGGATAGCTTGAGTGGAATCAAATTGCGAATAGTTGGAGGAGCGGTTGAGAAGGAGGAAAGCTGTGGTTGCCAAGTAGGAACGAATATTTTGGTAAAGGATCTCTTTTTTAATACTCCAGTTCGTTATAAATATTTACGCCAGACCTCAACTGAGATTGGCCATATCAGTGATATAATAAATCGCTTGAGCTTAGCTTATCCTGAAATCAGCTTTAGTTTAGAACATAATGGACGTCAATTGTTAGAGACAACAGGTAATGGTAATCTGTTGGATGTAATCTTTAATATTTATGGGCGAGATGTAGCTAAGGATATGATTAAGGTTGATTATCAACAAGATTATATGAAATTAACCGGTTTTATTTCTAAACCGACTACTACTCGTTCTTCTCGTAAGCACCATTCTTATTTTGTTAATGGGCGGTTTATTAAGAGTGCTTTGATGAGTAAAGCGGTTGAAGAGGCGTATCATACTTTATTGACCATTAATCGTCATCCGATTGTGGTCTTAAAGTTGAAATTAAATCCGATTTTGGTCGATGTTAATGTCCATCCGACAAAGTTGAAAGCTAAATTCAGTCGGGGTAATATAGTTTATAAAGTAGTTAAGGATGGTGTAATTAAAGCAATTAAGGGCAGTGATCTAATTCCTAAATTAGAATTAAAAGAGGATAATAAGCAAGAAGATGAAGTGAAAAAAGAGCCCAAAAAGCAGGAATATCAGCAGAAGAACTTAAACTTAACTACAGAAGCTAAGAAAACTGGAAGTAAACCAAATTATAATCAAGAGACTAAGCAGGAGAGTAAGGAAGTTAGGGCCAAAAAGATAGAGCGATTATTTGGTGGAATTGAAGATTCTAAAGGGGAGCAGATTCAAGAAGAGAGCAGTCAATATAATGAGGAAGATTTAAGCTTGGTTCCAATTGGTCAGATTCATCAAAGTTATATCATTGCTCAGGGAGTAGATGGGATGTATGTTATCGATCAGCATGCTGCTCATGAGCGGGTTATTTATCAGCAATTATTGCAGAAGTATAAAGAAGAGCAGGTCAAGATTCAAGAGTTATTGCTCCCCCTTAAGTTGGATTTGACCCATCAAGAAGCCCAGTTGTTAGCAGAAAAAGAGGAGCAGTTAGCCAAATTTGGATTTTTATTAGAAGAGTTTGGTGGTAATAGTTATTTGATTCAAGGAGTACCGGTTCAATTATATAAATTGGATGATCAAGAATTAATTTTGGATACTATTTATAAACTAATAGAAGAACTTGATTTTAAAGAGGAACATCATTTTGCTGAACAGGTATTGATTATGCTCTCTTGTAAAGCTGCAGTTAAAGCAGGAACCAAGTTATCAGTTAAAGAGATGAGCAGTCTGCTTGCTGATATTGAAGAGTATCAAGTCCAGACCTGCCCACATGGTAGGCCGGTGCTGATGCATTTATCCCAGCATGAATTAGAGAAAAAATTCAAGAGAAAATAATTAAAAAGCAGTTGATAGTTGATAATTGATAATTGAGAGTTTAGAAAAGCAATTATCAATTGACAGAATGTACAATTGACAATTAAAAAACTTCTTAATTTCTTTGGTTTTAAGGGGTTGTTCTTTAACTATTAACTATCAATTGTCAATTGTTAACTGACAAGAGGGGGGATAGAATGAACGAACCATTAGTAGCATTAGTCGGGCCAACAGCGGTAGGAAAGACTAAGCTTTCTTTGGCGTTGGCCCGGCAGTTAGAAGGAGAGATTATTTCAGCAGATTCGATGCAGATTTATCGGGGCATGGATATCGGTACTGCTAAAGCTAGCCCTGAGGAGCAAAAGATAGTGCCTCATCATTTAATAGATATAGTTGATCCAGACCAGGAATTCAGTGTAGCTGATTTTCAAGAGCGGGTTGATCAATTGATTCCTGAGATCTATCAGCGGGGTAAGTTGCCGATGATGGTCGGTGGAACAGGATTGTATGTTAAGGCAGTGATAGAAGGTTTTTTATTTCCGGATATGGAGACTGATTGGGATTTAAGAGAGCGATTAGAGAAGGAAGCAGAGAAAAAAGGAACAGAGTATGTCCATGATAAACTAGCAGAGGTTGATCCTACTTTGGCTGAGAAACTGCATCCTAATGATCTACGGCGGGTGATTAGAGGGATTGAAGTTTATCAGCAGACAGGAAAGACGATTACATATTTTAAGCAAGAAGCTAAGAAGAGGCCACCTCGCTATCAAGCACTTAAGATTGGTTTAAGGCGTGAGCGAGAAAATTTATATCATCGGATTAACAAACGTGTTGATCAGATGATTGAAGAAGGATTAGTTGAGGAGGTTAGAGAATTATATCAACAAGGGTATGATCGTGAATTAGTTTCAATGCAAGGGTTAGGTTATAAAGAGCTAATGGGATATTTTGAAGGTGAGTATGATTTAGAAGAGGCAATTCGTCTAATTAAACGAAATACTCGCCACTTTGCTAAACGACAATTTACTTGGTTTAAAAGGGATGATACTATTCATTGGTTTGATGTTGATCAGTATCAGTTTGAAGATTTATTAGCTGAGAGTAAGGAATTGATTAAGGAGCAACTTCAATCAAAAAGTGAAGTTAAGTAATCAAATTTAATAATAGGAGGCTAACTTCTGAATGAAATATAATAAAGAAGTCAGTAAGTTATTACTTAAGCTCAAAAATAAAGATCAGGGAATTAAATTATCAGGTGGTGCTGCTAAAAAAGCAAAGGTTGACTGTTCATTCTGTAGTTGTCATAGCGGGGAGCATGATGATTATATCTATTGCAAGATCGTTGATGATTATATCTGTGATGTCTGTTGTAGATATGAGGTTTGTAATGATTATCAATTGGTTAATCAAGTTTTAGATAAGGAAATATTCAGTGAAAATAGTGAAGTGATTATGTTGTGTGAACATTGTTCTTAAAAGAATAGAATTAGATTAAAAAGAAAGGAATTAATTCCTTTCTTTTTTTGATCTAAATTATTTGTGATTAATTACAATAGCTTAAGTCTAAGGTTGAGTTTAAGTCTAAGCCAACCGTTAAAAGCATAAGGGCTTAGGTTTTACTTAAACTTAGACTTAGCCTTAAACTTAAGCTTAATATCAATAGTGTTTCATTTTTTATCTTAGCAGTTCATATATATTAGGGTAAGGGGGTGAGCTGATGCCCTTAATCAATAGGAATTTAAGCAAGAGAGAAATATTACGTCAATTTGAAGAAGGAGAAATCTCTATTACTGAGGCGTTTGAATTATTAGGAGAAAAAGAAGATTTATCGATAAAAAATCCAAATGAGGAAGATAAGAGTTTAGAAAGGATAATGGAGCAACTTGAGCGGATGGTTGGTCTTGAAAATATAAAAAAGCTTGTCTCGGAATTGAAAGCTTTTATTGAAATTCAACAAGAACGACAGCGAAGAAATTTAAAGACTGAGTCTGTGGTAATGCATATGGTATTTAAGGGTAATCCAGGGACTGGAAAGACAACTGTGGCCCGAATTTTTGGAAAATTGTTTAGGGAGCTGGGGTTGTTAGAAGAGGGCCATTTAAAGGAAGTAGAACGTGCAGATTTAGTAGGGAAGTATATTGGACATACTGCTAAAAAAACGAGAGAAGTTGTTGAAGAAGCATTAGGAGGAATCTTATTTATCGATGAGGCTTATGCGTTGGCCCGGGGGGGAGAGCAGGATTTTGGCAAAGAAGCAATAGATACTTTAGTTAAGGCTATGGAAGATGAGAAAGACAATTTAATTATTATTTTAGCTGGTTATCCTCGAGAGATGGAGTATTTTTTACAGGCTAATCCTGGCTTGAAGTCTAGATTTCCGATTCAAGTTGAATTTGAAGATTATTCTTTAGAAGAGTTGATTAAGATTGCTAAATTAATGGCTCAAGAAAGAGAGTATAGCTTATCTTCTTCAGCCAAAGCAAAGCTTTACCAACAGCTAGCAGAGGCTAGGCGTGATGTAGGAACAGAAAAAGGAAATGCTCGGACAGTACGTAATTTAATTGAGCGGGGAATTAGAAAACAGGCTCTAAGGTTGGTTGAACAGAAAAAAGTGACTAAAGAAGACTTGATAACACTGACTAGAGAAGACTTGGTTTGAAAATAGCAAATTGTCATTAGGCAGTTTGTTTTGTGAGGTGAGAATGATGGTCTCAGTTTTGATAGTTGGTCAGCCGAATGTAGGTAAAACTTCTTTTGCAATTAATTTTGCTAATTATTTAGGGGTTAAGAAGTTAAAGTTATTAGTTAGGCAGCCAGCCGGTTTTATGGCGACTAAAACTTATCAACTAGAAGAAGCTTACGAAGAACTAGTTGCAGTTGAGCCTCATAAAACGACAGAAGTTCAAAGTATTCAACTTAAGTTACCTATAGGAAAGCAGGATAAAAAGATTAGGTTGATTGATAGTTGTGGATTGGTTGATGAAATTCATTCTAAACAAAAGATCCGAACAGCAATGGCTCAAACGCTTAATCAATTATTTCAGAGTCAAATAATCTTACATATGATTGACTTAAGCCAATTTGATTTTTTTAGTCAATTAAAAAAGATTGATCAGGAGCTTTATAATTTGTTTCATCAACAGCCAGGTTATAAGATTTTAGCGAATAAGTTGGATTTAGATCACCAGAAAAATAATTTGACTAAATTAGAGAGTTTAATTGAGCAAAAATTAATAATTGCAATTTCGGCTCTTTACCAGCAAGGATTTACAGAAGTAAAGACATTTTTGTTGAAAAATGTTTAAGAGGGTGTGATTTAAAATATTAAATACTATTGCTACTGTTTTTTTGATTGGATTAGTAATTAAAATAATGGATGATTATTTAGATCAGGAACTTGATCGTTTAAATCAGCAAAAAACCCTAGCAATCAAGTTGCAACGAGGAGTTGTACCCTATACATTATTGTTATTCAGTTTTGCTGTTTTGCTGAATTATCAGCTAGCAGTTTCTTTATTTTGGGCCAGTTATATTATTGGAATGGGAAGCAGTAATAATTCTTTACCAACTGGGTTAAAATCTTACCAAGAGGTTTTGATTATGTTGGGGTTAGGCTTTTTAGTACTACAGAGAGAAATCTTTATATTTGCATTAACAATTATTTTATTTATTCAGCTAGTTGATGACTTTATTGATTTTCATTCGGAAGATTATATAAATCGAGAGAATTTTGTTAATTATTTAGGGGAATGGGGGACCATTCTGCTAATATTATTCTCTCTAATAATTGCACTGCAAATTGACTGGCAGACAAGTTTAATAGTAATGATAATGACATTAGTGATTATTAAATTATTACAGTTAGTTAACTAAGTTGCTTTTAGGGCAAAAGGGAGGGGAGAATGCTTTATCAGAAGTTATTATTAATATTGGCTTCATTTATAATTGGTTTTTTCGTTGGTAAAGCTAGAGGAGAGAAGAAAGGAATTAGACAAGGTATGTTATTGACTCCATTGTTAGTAAGAAAGAAGAGCTTAGAAGAAGGAGAATGTTTACTTTGTAACAAGAAAGTAGAAGGCCTCTTCCTTTCTAAGGAGGAAAAATTTCTTTGATCTAGAATAAAATAATTAAGAGAATAAGAATTGTATAAAATAAAAGAAGGAGGGGCTTAGATGGGTTCTGAAATTAATTTGCAGAATGATTTTTTGAATCAGGTAAGAAAAGAAAAAATCGGATTAACCATTTATTTAGTTAATGGTTTTCGTTTATCAGGGATAGTAAAATCTTTTGATAACTTCACAATTTTATTAAAGACTGATGAAGGAGAGCAGTTAGTTTATAAGCATGCTGTATCGACTATTTCACCTGAGAAAGATGTAAAGGATTTACTAAATAATAGTTAAATTTAAAGGGGTTTAAGATATAATCCATCTTCATTAGCAGGCTGAATTGTTAGTGAAGATGGAAATTATAAGATCTAGCTGTTATTTAAAGTAGGGGTGAAAGATAATTAAGAAGATTATAAGCTTAGCAGTCTGTATTATAATATCGTTCTTTTTTATTGAGATGTCATTAGCTAATACTAGATTTTACTCGGAATGGGAAGAGGTTATAGCAGAAAACGAGAAGATAGTTGATAAAAAAACGAGCGAAGATTTAATAGCTCATTATAAATTAGGGGTTGCTTATGCAAATTTAGGTGAAATTGAAAAGAGTGTAGATGTTTTTAAAGCAATACAAGATGAAGATTATCTTAATGAACTTAGGGATTTGATAATTAACTATCGGATTATGCTACGCCGTGAACCAGATAATATTAAAGCAATTAATTACTTAGCATTTGCTTATTATATAGCTCATATGGATTCTGAAGCTAAGGAAATGTTTGAACAATTAATAGAGTTAGATCCAGAAAACATTTGGGTTTATAATTACTTAGCAATTGTTAATCAAGAATTAGAAAATTATCAGGAAACTGAACGAAACTTAAGAACAGCTTTAGAAATTAAAGATAATGAATATAGTCATTTTTTACTAGGAGTTAACTATTATAGACAAGGTGATTTAGTTAAAGCAAACTATTATATGTTAAAGGGAAGAAGAGTTGCTCGAACTTTTTTTAACTTATGATCTGATATAAATTGAATTTTCTTTTTAAGGAAACTAGGAAATTGTCTATTAATTTGCTTTTAGTAGTTAAAAAGGTTTTTATTTGTTTAAATGTGTATTTTTTTAATAAATAAGCAGGAATATTTTTATTAATCAAGAACCTCTATAAAAGGAAGAAGGAAGTTATTATAATAATTATTTTAAATTTAGTGTATAATATTAATATCTAAGATAGTGATATAATAGGAAATAGTTTATTGTCGGTTGGAAGGGGAAGCAATATGGAAATTTATTTAGCTGAACATGCTGGTTTTTGTTTTGGGGTTGATCGTGCTATGAATTTAGCCTTAAAAACTGGGGAAGATAAGGATTGTGAAGTTTTTACTTTAGGTCCTTTAATACATAATCCACAGGCTGTTGAGAGATTAGAGGAATCTGGAGTTGAAGTAAGAGCCGAATTAGAAAATATTTCTAATGGAGCAGTAATTATTCGCTCTCATGGAGTACCACCTAAGATTTTAGATCAAGCAGCTGAGCGGGATTTAGAGCTCATAAATGCCACTTGTCCTTTTGTTAAACGGGCACAAGAAAAAGCTAAAGAGTTAAAAGAAGAAGGTTATCAAGTTGTAATTAGTGGGGATAAAGAGCATCCTGAAGTGGTTGGGATTTTAGGCTTTGCAGATAATGAAGCAATTGTTGTTGAAGATGAATCTGATTTTGATAAACTAGCAGATGAGCAAAAAGTTGGAATTATTGCTCAAACCACTCAATCACTTGAAAATTTACAGAAGTTGAGTAATTATTTACTTACTGAAGTATCTGAATTAAAAGTTTATAATACTATTTGTACAACGACTGGACAACGTCAAAATGAAGCAGCTGAATTATCAAAAAAGGTTGAATTAATGTTAGTTATTGGAGGACATAATAGTGCTAATACCAATCGTTTAGCAGAAATTTGTCGTGAAAGTGGAGTGAAAACTTATCACATTGAAGCGGTAGATGACTTACAAACGAATTGGTTTAAGAATATTAAAAAAGTAGGTATTACTGCAGGGGCATCAACCCCGAATTGGATAATTAAGGAGGTCGTAAGGAGAATGGAAGAAATTAAAAATGAAGAAGAAAAGAATGATGTTGAAGCTACTAGTTTAACAGAAGGTGAAATAGTTAGTGGCAAGATTGAAGAGGTATCGCAAGAAGGGATTTCTGTAGATCTAGGAGGTGACACTGAAGGGTTTATCCCAAAAGATGAAATCAAGGAAGAAGATTTTGAAGAAGAGTACAATGTAGGTGATGAAGTAGAGGTTGAAGTTTTAGATCCTGAAGGTGAAGATGGACGAGCTAGTTTATCTAAAAAGAAAGTGGATGTTGAGCAAGCTTGGGAAAAGGTGGAAGAGATACATCAATCAGGAGAAATAATTGAAGCAGAAGTAAATGATACAGTTAAAGGTGGATTAGTTGTAGATATTGGTGTGAGAGGATTTATTCCTGCTTCACATGTTGCTATTGAATATGTAGAGGATTTGAGTCAATTTGTTGGACAAACATTGAAATTACGAATTATTGAGGTTGAAAGAGAAGATAATAATGTAGTTCTTTCTCGTAAAGTAGTATTAGATGAAGAACGCCAAGAGAAGAAGAAAGAAGTTTTAAGTTCTTTGGAAGAAGGAACAGAAATCGAAGGTGAAGTTACCAAATTAGTTGATTTTGGTGCTTTTGTAGAATTAGGTGGAGTAGAAGGATTACTTCATATTTCTGAGATTTCTTGGGGTAGAATTGGACATCCTTCTGAAGTATTAGAAGAAGGGGAAATGATTAACGTCAAAATTTTAGGTGTTGATGAAGAAGAGGGAAGAGTTTCTTTAGGACTTAAGCAGACACAGCCAGATCCTTGGGAAGAGTTTCTTGAAGAGTATAATGAAGGAGATATTGTAGAAGGTAAGATCACTAAAACAGTTGATTTTGGTGCTTTCATGGAAATTAAGCCTGGTGTAGAAGGTTTAATCCATATTTCTCAACTATCTCATGATCATGTTGCTACTGTAGAAGAAGTAGTAACTGAAGGAGATGTTGTAAAAACTAAAGTTATTAACATTGAACCAGAGGGTAGAAGGGTTGGGCTTAGTATCAAAGAATTAGAATCTCCTGCTCCTAAACAGAAAAAGTCTAAACCTAAAACAACTACTCGAGATAATAATAATAATAACAATAATAATGAAGGTAGTGGAGTAAAATTAGGAGATGTATTTGGGGATTTATTTGAAGAGTAAAACTTTATAAGTGAAGATAAAATATAAAGCCCTAGCTATTTAAATAGCTAGGGCTTTATATTTTTTCATATCCCTCACTAAAGAACATAGACTAAAATAGAGGAGGGATATTATGTTAAATAAAATTTGGTTTGCTATGATTACAGTGGGTATGGTTGTAGCAGCTATTAATGGAAGAATGGAAGAAGTTTCTGTAGCTATTTTACAATCAGCTGAAGAGAGTGTTAGAATAGTAATTAAATTAATTGGCCCGATGTCTTTATGGTTAGGATTGATGAAGTTAGCTGAAGAATCAGGATTAGTACAAGGTCTAGCCAAATTATTTAAGCCAGTAGCTAAAATTTTATTCCCTAAAATACCAACTGATCACCCAGCTTTAGGGTCAATAATGATGAATTTAAGTGCTAATTTATTAGGGTTAGGTAACTCAGCAACTCCTTTGGGTATTAAAGCAATGCATCAATTACAGAGTTTAAATAATAAGTCAGAAACCGCCTCTGATGCTATGTGTACTTTTTTAGTAATTAATACGTCAGGTTTAACTTTAATTCCTACAACTATATTAGCTTTACGGGCAGGAGCTGGCTCTATTAATCCAACTGAAATTGTAGGAACTACTTTATTTGCTACAGCTTGTTCTACAATAGCTGGTGTTATAATTAATAAACTTTTAATTAAAGTAGGTAGATCTAAGTTATGATCGATTTAATAAATTTGATTTCAGAATGGGCAATACCGGTAGTTATATTTTTTATTCTCTCTATTTCCTTTTATAGAGGAATTAAAGTTTATGATGTCTTTGTAGAAGGGGCAGTTGAAGGATTAGCTACTGGAATTAAGATCATACCTTATTTACTAGCAATGTTAGTAGCGATTGGAGTTTTTAGAAGCTCTGGTGCTTTAGATCTAATTTTGGATTTAGTAGCTATTCCTTTACAAAGAGTGGGCATACCTAAAGAGGTTATCCCCTTAAGTTTGATCAGACCATTATCAGGTACAGGAGCTTTGGGCTTTGTGACTGATTTGATAAATCAATATGGTCCAGATTCATTTATCGGTAGATTAGCTTCGACTATGCAAGGTAGTACGGAGACAACCTTTTATGTAGTGACAGTTTATTTTGGAGCAATAGGAATTAAGAATACTCGCCATGCTATTGCAGCTGGTTTAGTGGCAGATTTTGTGGGTTTTATAGCTGCCGTCTTTATTTGTCAACTAGTCTTTGGCTGAAAGCAGGAATTTAATTTACAATCTTGAATTAATTATTGAAAGTGAATCATTTTATTCTTAAGAAGGTTAGTGAATATTCTGGCTTAATTTGTAAAACTATAAAGATGATAGTGATAACGATAGGAGTTGAATTAAGATGGACAAATATATTGATTTACATTTACATACTACAGCATCAGATGGAAGTTTCACCCCAACTGAAGTAGTTAGAACTGCAAAAAGTATGGGATTTAGTGCGATAGCAATTACAGATCACGATACTTTAGCTGGTTTAGAAGAAGGAGCTAGGGTTGCTAAAGAAGAAGGGATAGAATTTGTACCAGGGATTGAATTGAATACTGATTATGACGACACCGAAATACATGTATTAGGATATTATCTAGATTATGGCAGAGAAAATTTATTAAATAAGTTAGATACTTTACAAAAAGCCCGATATAATAGAATTAAGAATATGGTAGATAAGTTAAATGGTTTAGGGTTTGATATTGAATTTGAAGAGATAACTGATATTGCTGAAGATGCAGCTTTAGGGCGACCTCATATTGCTCAAGTTATGCTTGATAAAGGATATGTTAAAGAGTGGAGTCAAGCTTTTGATCAGTATATTGGTTGTCAAGGGCCAGCTTATGTTAAACGAAAAAAGCTGACTGCTAAAGAAGCAATTCAATTGATTAAGTCTGCTAGAGGAATTCCTATCATTGCTCATCCTGTATTAATCGGGAATGATCAATTATTACCTAAATTAGTAGAATGGGGGGCAGAAGGTTTTGAAGTTTATCATACGGAACATGATCAAGCAGCTACGCGGAGATATTTAGAGTTTGCCAAGCAGAATGATTTACTGATTACAGGCGGTTCTGATTGTCATGGGCCAAAGAGGAAAGGAGAGATATTGCTAGGGGAGATAAAAGCCCCTTATAAATTATTAAACAGATTAAAACAGTTAAAAAAGCAGATCTAATAATAAAATCTAACCATTTTAATAACTAAGTAAGGGGGAATTAATATGTTAGAAACCTTGAGACAAGGTGGTATTACTATGATACCATTATTACTTTGTTCAATAATCAGTTTAGCGGTAAGTTTAGAACGATTAATCTATTTAAAAAGAGCTAAAGGGGATAATTTCAGATTAATTAAAAAGGTCAAACTAATGATAGATAATAGAAAGATTGGAGAAGCAAAATCAATTCTTCAAGAAGCGAGAGGGCCAGTAGCAGGGATGTTGTTAGAAGGGATTAAGTATTATGGAAAGAAAAAATATGAAATTCAAGATTACTTAGAAATAGTAGGTAATAATCAACTGAAAAAGCTGGAAAAGAGGCTTAGGGTTTTGGATTTTATTGCTACTGTCTCACCTCTGTTAGGTCTATTAGGAACGGTATTAGGAATTATTGATAGTTTTAATATTTTGGCAGGAGCTGATAGTTTAAGTTCGCCTGGAGCAATCAGTGTAGGTATTTCTCAAGCATTAATCAGTACAGCTGTAGGATTAATAGTAGCTATTCCGACGATGATGATGTATACTTATCTAGTAAGTTTAGTTGAAGCAAGAGCTGAAGAGATGAATCGCTGGACTTTAGATTTGGTTGAGATATTGAGTCAGGGTGGTAGCAATGTTCAATTCTAACTTAAAAAAGAAGTCTAGAATAGATATTTTACCTATGATAGATGTTATATTCTTTTTATTGGTCTTTTTTATGTTATTTACAACTTTTAGGACAACACCAGAAGGATTGGAGGTTAATCTGCCTCAAGCCACAACAGTTACAGCACAGGAAGAGGATTTGCAGGTCAATGTAATTTTAGCTGAAGATGATCAACTCTATGTAGATGATCAATTAGTAACTGAACAAGGTTTTTCTCTTGAGCTAGCCAAAATCTTAGAAAAATCACCAGAGGCTGTTTTTGTAATCAAGGCTGACCAAGATGTTAAATATCAAAGAATTATTAAAGCAATGGATTCAATACGTGAGGCTGGTGGTTATCGCTTGGCTTTAGCAGCAAATAAAGAGGACTTAAATTAGGTGATAATTTATGAAAAAGAAGGATAATAAATCAGAAGCTGGCATGAGAAAATATTTATTTGTTTCTGTTGTAGCTCATCTTGCAATTATATATTTTTTATCTAGCTTTGCAGGAGAAAAGCCAGCATTTCAAATTTACCCGATGGAGTACTATAGTGAAGTACAAGTAGTTCATTATGATGACCAGACGGGGTCTGAGCAAAATGATTTTAAACTAGAAGAGGAAGCTGAGCAAGAGTTAACAAAAGAGCAAGAAGAAGCAGAAAAAGTAGAAGAAGTACTAGAAGACGAGTTAGAAGAAGTTGAAGATGAAGCTACACCAACAGAAGAAGAGGCTGAAGTAACTGAGTCAGAAGAGCTAGCTGAGGTAGCAGAAGAAGAGGTAGTAGACGAAGTTAAAGAAGAAGGTACTGAGTTAGATGAAGAGGTCTTAACTAGTGATCTAAGTGAGGAAGAGATAAAAGTAAACGAAGATGAAGAGACAGAGGAACAAATTGAAGAGCAAGAAGAAGTTGAAGAAGAAAAACCAACAGAGGAAGAGCCTGAATTAACTGAGTCAGAAGAAGTGAAAGAAGCAGAAGAAGCAGAAGAAACAGAAGAAACAGAAACTCCTCCAGTAGCTAGAGATTTTATCACTACTAAAATAACACCTAGTTACCCTAAGGATGCAGCAAATCTTGCTCAAGAGGGAACTGTTAGGTTATTAGTGACTGTTAAAAGTGATGGAGAAATCAAGGAGGTAGAACTATTAGAATCGGCTGAAAATAGTCAATTTAATAATGTGGCTGAATTGACAGTTGAGCGTGGATGGCAATTTAAACCAGCTGAATCTGATTATCAAATAGAACTTCTTGTTGATTTTAAGTATACTGATCAGCAAAGTGACGTTGAATTAGAATTTATTGATTTATTCTTTGTTGAGGAATGAGGTGATAACTAGTGAAAAAGATAGTATTATTTTCAACTATCTTATTATTGATTGTGTCTTCTCCTCAGCTTACTGCACAAGAAGATGAGCATGGTAATTTGCAGTTAGAAAATGATTACATTGAAATTTTTGTTAATCAAAATCAATCAAATAAGGGAAGATTTGCTATTCATGTGACGGGTGGGGATCCAATGCGAGATGGAGATAATAATAAGCCGTTAGTTTATGGACATCCTCATCCTTGGACTTCCTATACTACAATTAGAATTGATGGAGAAAATTATATTTTTGGAGGAGAGACTGATCGGAGAGCAGGGAGAGGTGGCAACTATGGTAAGTTGCTACAAGCACCTACTATTGAAGATGAACAAATTATAACTACATATAAATTTGGAGAGGTAGTTGTTGATCAAATTTTAAGTTTTGTCAAAAGTACTACTACTGGTTTGCCAGATACTGCACGGATTGAGTATCAAGTTAAGAATACAGGAGAAGAAATCAAAGAGGTTGGGAGTAGAATTATGATCGATACTTTATTAGGAGAGAATGATGGAGCTCCCTTTAGAGTTGAAGATCAAATTATAGATGGGGATAAGGTCTTTTTGCGAGATGAGCATCTGCCTGATTTTTGGCAGACTTTTGATAGTTTAGAAGACCCTAAGGTAACTTCTCAAGGAACGGTAGTTGGCCCTAATCTGACTGCACCTGACGAGATGTACTTTACAAATTGGGGTAGTTTAGCTGATGCTCCTTGGGAATTTAACTTTGACCCTGGTCGAGACTTCATTAGGGAAGGTGAGTTTGAATTAGATAGTGCGATGGCTTTATTCTGGCAGCCAGAAGATTTACAACCAGGAGAAAGTAGGACTTATGCGACTAAATATGGTCTGGGTGGAATTACTATTGTGCCTGGTCTGTTATCAGTAGGGGTTACGTCACCTTCTACAGTGGTAATGGAGCGACCTGATAAGACTGTAGATATTATTGCTTATATTCAAAATACTGCTGAGATTACTGTTGAAGACGTAGAAGTTGAGTTAGATTTACCTGAAGATTTAGAGTTGGTTTCTAGTGATAAGAAGGAAGTGGTTGGTGATTTAGAGCCAGGAGAGACGTTACAAAGAATGTGGCAAGTTAGACCTAAAGATTTTACAAAAGATAATTTTGAATATACAGTTAAGGTAGATGCTGAAAATACAGATGCCAACCAAGTAAGTCGTTCTTTAGAAGTAGTTGGCCCGCCTGACTTATCATTGGATCTGATTGGCCCTGACCAGATAAGAACTTATCAGAATAGATTAGAAGAGGATTCTTTTTTAGTTAATGCTGAGATTAAAAATGAAGGATTTTCGCCAGCTTATGATGTCAGTGCTCAATTGGCCCTTCCTCCAGGATTAAGTGTCAGCCGAGGGGAGATCGAAGAGAAAAAGCTGGGATATTTATTACCAGGAGAATCGATTCAATTATCTTGGCGAATAGATCCTTTACAGATGGTTAGTGGTGAGTTACCTTATATTGTTGAGGTAAGCAGTGATAATGCTTCTAATCGGATTAGTAAGAAAGAAATTTCATTGCCAAGTCTAGAGTCGAAGGCAGAATTTGAAGTTCTTGATCTGGAAGAAGGTTTTGAAGAAGGAGATTATTTGACTGTTGAGGTGAAATTAAATAATTTAATCAGTTTTTATCGTGGGAGTTTTGATATTGGTTACAATGATGATGTTTTAGAACCAATTTATATTTCACGGGGCAATTTATTTGTGGAAAGTGGAGATTTGTTGAGTTGGAATTCACCTGAAATCGATCGGGAAGAAGCTAAAATTGAAGGTGTTTCTGGGGCTTTGGATGCGGCTAGAAGTCTTGATTCAGAGACTTTTGCTCAACTTCATTTTAGAGTTAAATCTCATGGAGAGCTTGGTTTAGAATTTTTAGATTTTAATCTTTATGATCGAAGTGAAGAAGAGATTGAGCTTGAGTTAGAAGATAAAGCGGTTTATATTGGGGGTAGTTAATTATGAAAAATAAAAAGCTTTCTCTGTTATTAGCATTGCTGTTAATAATAAATGCTACTTTACCTGTATTGGCTAGTGGTCAAATTGAAGATCTTTCTAGTGATCATTGGGCTTATCAAAGTGTAGTTGAATTGGTTGAAAGAGGTTATATGTCACTATATGAAGATAATAAGTTTCAAGGAGAAGATGAGGTTACTAGGTATGAGTTAGCAGAGATAATAGCTAAGATGTTGGAGAATATAGAACAAGGACGGGTAACAGCTGAAGAAGATGATATGTTAACTTTAAAAAAGTTGGCTACTGAATTTCGTGAGGAATTAGTGGAGCTAATGCAGCAAAATAAGGAGTTAGAAGAAGGTATTGAGGGGCTAGAGCAAGAACAATTAATTATAAGGGAAGACTTAATTAAGACTAATGATCGGGTTAATGATTTGGGCCAACAAGCAAGTGAAATCATAAAAGATTTGGAAGAAGAATCAACTAAAATTATGACTTTACAGACTCAGGTTGAGCAATTGCAATCTGAAAATAAAGCATTGAGATCACATGTTGAAGATTTAGAGCAGGGTTTAGGAACTACTGGAAGTCAAGAAGAGATTGATAGATTGAATCGCAGGTTTTTCTGGTTAGCAGGAGGAACGGCAGTTACTGCGTTGTTGTTGCTTGGGAATTAGTGGTTAGTGACTAGTAATTAGTAACTAGTAACTAGTAATTAGTAACTGGTGATTAGTAAGACGTATTAACTTTGATTTGGCTGATAAGGGGGAGTTAAGATGAGATTAAAAGCAAGAATAATACCTATCATTTCCCTAACTTTACTTTGCTTATTGTTGGCCCCCTTGGCTAGTAGTATTTTTGCACCTAATTATAATACAGCTTATGCTGATGGAATTAGTGAACGGAGAGCTTATCAGGGATTGGCTTTAACATTATTAGCGATCTATGCGGTTGATCGATTTAGTGGTGATTCGGCTGAGGCAGAAGAGGTTGGAAATACCGTAGTAGATTATAATAATAATGATTTGGAATGGTTGGCACGAGCTGTCCATGGAGAGGCAAGAGGAGAACCTTATGATGGCCAAGTTGCAGTGGCAGCAGTTATTTTAAATCGAGTTCAAGATGATGAGTTTCCAGATGATATTTATGATGTTATTTATCAGCCGGGCCAATTTGCAGCAGTTGATGATGGACAGATCAATCTAACTCCAAATGACACTTCTTATCAAGCTGCTAAAGAGGCGTTAAGTGGGAGAGATCCATCATTAGGAGCACTTTTCTTTTATAATCCTCGGACTGCACGGACTTTATGGTGGTTGACAAGCCGAGAAACAACTGTTCAAATTGGGGATCATGTTTTTGCGAAATAAAAATTAAAGAAGTGATACATACTAGGTCTCAGAAGATGTCTTCTGAGATCTTTTTTTCTTACGTTATATTACAATATTGTGGCACTTTCAGTGCCACAATATTGAGTTGACAGTTTACGGTTGACAGTTTACAGTTAAGATCAAAATCTTAAAATCTTAAGAGCTATAAAAAGCCTTAAAATTATAGCTTTAGATTGGTTTTGGGTTTAAGTTTTAAATGGTTTTAACTGTCAACCATCAACTGTTCACTGTCAACTGATATAAAGTGGCAAAGTGCCACTTTATATCAATAAGGCTTAACCTTAAACTTATGTTAAGATTTTCATTGACAGGTTAGGAGATATATGTTATATTTTAATAAATCATTACTTTATTTGTCTAAAGGACTAAAGGAGGAGTTAATTTGACTTTTGATAAATTGCAACGACCAGAAGGAACGAAAGATTATCTGCCCCAGATGGCAGCTAAGAAACGAGAGTTAGAAAATAAATTAAATCAGTTATTTATGAGGTGGGGCTATCAAGAAATAATAACCCCTACCTTTGAGTTTTATGATCTTTTGTCTGCAGGGACAGAGGGGTTACAAGCTAAAATGTATAAGTTTTTCAATCGGAAGGGTGAAATTTTGGCTTTACGACCGGAGATGACAGCACCGATTGCTCGGATAGCAGCAACAGAGCTTAGAGGTCGGTCACTTCCTTTGCGGTTATGTTATCAAAGTAATGTCTTTCGATACGAAACACCTCGAGCAGGAAGAAAGAGGGAGTTTTATCAAGCAGGAATTGAGTTATTAGGAATTGAGACCCCTCTTGGAGATGCTGAGGTGATAGCAGTTGCAGCGGAATCACTATTAGCTTCAGGATTAAATAACTTTAAGATAGATATTGGAGATGTTGATTACTTTGGGGGAATTATGAAAGCTGCTAAGATGGATCAAAGAAGTCAAGCTGAGGTTAGACAGGCTTTATCAAATAAGAACTTTGTTAAATTAGAGGAATTATTAGCAGATAGTGAGCTTAATTCTCAACAACAAGAGGCTATTTTAACTGCTCAAAATTTACGAGGTGGTTTAGAAGTTATTGATGAAGCTAAGCAACTGGTTAACAATCAAGAGTCTTTGGAGGCATTGATTAATTTAGAAGAGGTTTATCATGATTTAGAACTGTTAGGAGTTAGTGAATATATCTGCCTTGATTTGAGTGTGGTACGTAGCTTTGATTATTATACTGGGATCGTCTTTGAAGGTTATACTAAGGATTTAGGATATACAATCTGTGGTGGAGGGCGTTATGATAAGTTGGTTGAAAAGTTTGATTATCCAATTCCTGCAACTGGATTTGCTTTAGGGATTGATCGATTGTTATTATCATTAGACAATCAAGGTTATCAATTTGAAGGAAGTAGTGTAGATACTTTGCTTTTAAGCAGTCGTGAGCAAAAAGCTAATGGTTTCAATCTAGCTAAAAAATTACGCCAAGCTGGAGAAAGTGTCGAATTAGAAATTTATGATCGCAAGTTGGAGAAAACAATCGATTATGCAGTGGAGAAAAATATAAATCGACTCTTAATTGTTGGAGTTGAGGAAGAGAGTATAGCTAAAAGTTCTACTATTAAAGAAGTGTCTGGATTGGAAGTAAGAGAGATTAAACTAAAAGAGGTGGCAGAGAATGAATAAATTAACTGTTGCATTACCTAAAGGGAGGCTGTTTGATCCGGCTGTTGAAATATTAGAGCAAGCAGGTTTGATCAATCGTGAATTAGATGATGATTCTCGTAAGTTAGTCTTAAGTGATCCTAAAGAGGAGGTTGACTTTATCCTTTCTAAAGCTGTTGATGTTCAGACTTATGTTGAGCATGGGGTGGCTGATTTTGGAATAGCAGGGAAGGATATTTTATTGGAAGCAGGTGCTACTGTTTGTGAGGTGGTTGATTTAGGATTGAGTAAGTGTCGTTTGGTGGTGGCTATTCCTGAAGAGCGAGGGATTACGGAGATGGGCCAACTACCGCCAACAGGGCGAGTGGCTACTAAGTATCCCAATGTAGCAAAGAAATTTTTTAAAGAGCAAGGAATTCAAATTGAAGTGGTTAAACTTAATGGTTCGATTGAGTTGGCCCCTTTGATTGGATTGACCGATATGATCGTTGATATAACTTCAACAGGGACGACTTTACGAGAGAACAATTTAGTGGAAGTAGCTGAAATAGCTAAATCATCGGCTAGATTGATTGTCAATAGAGTCAGCTATAAGGCTTCTCATCAGCGGATTAAAGGAGTTATTGAGCGGGTCAAGGAAGTGGTGGGTAGTAATTAGTAATTAGTGATTAGTAATTAGTAACAACTAATAAGCAGTAAGCAGTAAGCAGTGAGCAGTGAGCAGTGAGCAGTGAGCAACAAGCAACAAGCAACAAGCAACAAGTTACAAGTTACAAGTTACAAGTTACAAGTCACAAGTCACAAGTCACAAGTCACAAGTCACAAGTCACAAGTCACAAGTCACAAGTCACAAGTCACAAGTCACAAGTC
>NZ_JALKBY010000015.1 GCF_023223645.1 Natroniella sulfidigena
TCTCAAGCGACATTTAATATACTATCAAATTCGTTCTTATTTGTCAAGAACTTTTTTGAAATCTTTTTTGTCGCCAATCTTTTTCTGCGGCAACATCAAGTAGTATATCACCCTACTCTAAACTTGTCAAGAAAAGATTTAACTTTATAATTCTTTGTAGGTGTAGTTCTTATCTAAGTACTAATTATAGTAGTTTCCTATTTTATAATTAATATACATTTAAATTAAACTGAGTTGCCTCCGGCAACTCAGTTTAATTCTAAGATTTAGCTTAAGTAAAACCAACAAATACAAACTAGTAAAAGTTATCCACAACCTCTAAAAAGCATAATCTCCTTAGTGATAAAAAAGTCTGTAACCTAATAAAAAGGCTACAGACTCCACAATATTACTCTTTCATCCTTACAAATTCTCAACTACTTCTAAACACTCAGCACAAATTTCTGAATGCTCTTCATCAGTACCAACTGTTTCACAGTAATGCCAGCAACGTTCACATTTTTCACCAGGAGCTTGAGCTACCGCTACCTTGACTCCCGTTTCTTCACCGACATATAACTCATCTTCTTCAACTTCAGCACTAGGTTTTAGTACAGTTAATTTAGAAACAATAAATAATTCTGCTAAATCATCAAATTGGACTAAAAAATCATATAATTCCTGATCTGCATAAAGTTCTACTTGGGCATCTAAGGAATGTCCTACAACTTTTTCATTCCGGGCCAACTCTAAAGCTTTAGAAGCATCTTTTCTCACCTCTAATAAGCGATCCCATTTCTCTTCTAAATCCTGATCTAGATAATCTTCCTTAACTTGTGGCCATTCTGCTAAGAATATACTTTCATCACCACTATTTTCAGGTAGATAACTCCATACCTCCTCTGCAGTATGAACCAATACAGGAGCAATTACCTTAATTAAAGTAGTTAAAATTTCATACATCGCTGTTTGAGCAGAACGTCGTACTGGATCATCTGCTTCTAAAGTATATAACCTATCCTTTAATACATCAAGATAGAAAGAACTCATCTCTACCGTACAGAAATTATGTACAGCATGATATAATCTATGATATTCGTAGGCTTCATAAGCTTCTTCTACTTGTTTAAGCAACTTTTGTAATTTTAATAGAGTCCAACGATCAATTTCTGTCAATTCATCTTTACTTACTTTATCTTCTGCTGGATCAAAATCAGCTAAGTTACCTAGAATATAACGTGAAGTATTTCTGATTCGTCGATAAACCTCTGCATTTTCCTGCAAAATCTTATCAGAAACTCTGACATCCTCTTTAAAGTCAGAAGAAGCAACCCATAATCTTAAAATATCCGCTCCATACTGCTCAATAACATCCAATGGTGAAACAACATTACCTACTGACTTAGACATCTTCTTACCATCTTTATCAAGTGTAAAACCATTAGTCACTACAGCTTTATATGGTGCTTCTCCTCTAGCAGCAATCGAAGTTAACAAAGATGAATTAAACCAACCTCGATATTGATCAGTTCCTTCCAAATACAAGTCTGCTGGTCGCTCCAAAATATCATAATTCTCTAGTACTGCAGCATGACTTGCTCCTGAATCAAACCAAACATCCATAATATCTGTTTCTTTATCAAATGTATCATTCCCACACTCATCACACTTAACAGAGTCAGGTAATATCTCACCAGCTTCTAATTCATACCAAGCCCCTGAACCTTGTTGAGCAAATAACTCCTTAACTGTTGCAAGCGATTTTTCAGTAATCAATGGCTCATCACAGTCTTGACAGTAAAAAATCGGAATAGGTACTCCCCAAACTCGTTGGCGAGAGATACACCAATCAGTTCGATCAGCAACCATATTCGTCATTCTTGCCTCTCCCCAATCAGGATACCAATCAACTTCCTTAATTGCCTGTAAAGTTTCATCTTTAATATCCTCAACAGAAGCAAACCACTGTTCAGTAGCTCTAAAGATAACAGGATCCTTACATCTCCAGCAATGAGGATAAGAATGATCAACAAAGCTTAAATCCATCAATAAATTATCTTCTTTTAATAAGTTTGTTACCTTAATATTGGCATCATCATAATACATTCCAGCAAACTCTTCACCAGCTTCTTCAGTAAAATAACCTTGATCATTCATTGGAGCATAAACTTCAATATCATACTCTTGACAGACAACATAGTCATCATGTCCATGTCCAGGAGCTGTATGTACACAACCAGAACCTTGCTCTAATGTTACATGTTCTCCTAAAATCAATGGTGACTTTCGCTCATAAAATGGATGTTTACAACTAACTCCTTCTAATTCTTTCCCTTTAAATTCAGCAATAATTGTATAGTCTTCGATACCACAAATCTCCATCATGTCAGCTACTAGCTCTTTAGCAGCTACTAATCTATCACCATCTGCTTCAACAATTACATACTCAAAATCTGGATGAATAGAAATTGCCATATTTGAAGGGATAGTCCAAGGAGTAGTCGTCCAAATTACAACATAATCATCAGTAGTTAGCTCTTCTCCCCCTAACTCTTTTCCTTCTTCAACTGGAAACTTAACATAAATTGATGGGCCATTAATCTCTTCATATTCAATCTCTGCTTCTGCTAATGCAGTTCCACAACTTGTACACCAGTGTACTGGCTTTAACCCTTGATATAACAAACCTTTTAGTGCCATCTTACCAAAGACATCAATCTGTTTAGCTTCATACTCCGGCTCTAATGTAATGTATGGATTATCCCATTCACCCCAAATCCCTAATCTCTTAAACTGTTCTTTCTGTCTTTCTACATATTTTAGGGCATAGTCTTTACACTTTTCTCGTAATTCTATTGTTGTTAACTCTTTTCTTTCTTCTCCTAACTCTTTAGTTACTTTATGCTCAATCGGTAACCCATGTGTATCCCAGCCAGGAATATAAGGAGCTTGAAATCCTTTTAAATGATTATATCTAGTAATAATATCTTTTAAAATCTTATTTAACGCATGTCCGATATGAATATCTCCATTAGCATACGGAGGGCCATCATGTAAAATAAACTTTTCAGCACCTTCTCTTTTTTCTAATGCTTTTTCATAAATGCTATTTTCGTTCCAAAATTGCTGAAAGTTTGGTTCTCTTTCAGATAAGTTGGCCCGCATAGGAAATTCATTATTAGGTAGATTCAACGTATCTTTATAATTCATTTTTTAACACTCCTTCTTTTATAATTTAAATTTCGTGGTTTATAGTGAATAGGGATAGCTAAATCCAAAAGCTTTTAAACTTACTCTTAACTGTCAATTATCCACTATCAACTATGCACTAATAAAAAAAACCCTCACCCCACTAAGGGACGAGAGTAAACTCGCGATACCACCCAACTTAATATATTAAGTAGCTATTAATCTATAGCTAAACTCTTATATATTCACTCAATTTAAATAACGGCTACTACCGATTTCTTCTACTATCATTTCAAAGAAACAGCTAAGAGATGATCTTCAGTAAAGTTTCTATTCCTAGGCTTCCACCATCCCTAGTTCGCTATAATTTCCACTCTACTTACTTTTCCCTATTCTCGCTTTTAAAACAGTATTTAATTCATAAATCATTATAATATACTTATTTTCTTTCGTCAACTACTATTTATAATCTTTTTAAGATCTCAGTTATCATCTTATAGGAATTATTCGCAGCAAATTCAACAAACTCATCAAAGGACATATCGGCTTCTTCATCTGCCTTATCAGAGATAGATCTAATTATCACAAATGGAGTATCATTTAAGTAAGCTACTTGGCCTACTGCAGCCCCTTCCATCTCGGTACATTGTCCGGCAAATGTTTCTCTCAACCACTCCACTTTCTTCTCATCTGAAATAAATTGATCACCAGATAATATCCTACCTGTAATAACCTCAATCGCTTCCGTTTGGGCCAACTCTTCTCCAATCTCTTTAGCCATTGTAACCAACTTTTCATCAGCCTTAAAAGCTACTTGGTCTAATTCAGGAATCTCTCCATAATCTCTACCAAAAGCTGTAATATCAACATCATGTTGAACAACATCTGTTGAAATTATAATATCCCCCATATCAAGATCTCTATCAATAGCACCAGCTACTCCTGTAAATAAAACTGCCTCTACTGCAAAATTATCGAGCAAAATTTGAGAACAAACAGCTGCATTAACCTTACCAATCCCACTGCGAACCACAACAACTTCCTTACCAAGTAATGTCCCAGAATAAAACTCCATATTGGCCTTTATTAGTTTATCCTCAATCTCCATTTCTTTCTTTAATAACTCAACCTCTACATCCATCGCCCCAATTATTCCAAATTTCATTCTACTCCCCTACCTTCAAATTCTATAAATGTATTATTTTATTATGTATTAACTAGCTGCTTTTTATTCACTAGTCTCAAAATCAATCTCTTCTTTGATCTGTTCTAGGCCAGCCTGTTGATCTAACATTTCTAAATGAGATTTTAATAATGTTTTAAACTTGATCTTAAATAATCTTTCCTGTTCAATTAATTCTCTATATTGTTGATACTTCTTTTCAGCCTTACTTTTTGCTTCCTCTTTTATCTTTTTAGCCTCTAATCTAGCCTCTTCTAAGATTAAATCAGCCTCTTTTTCAGCTTCAGTCTTTCTATTCTCTATAGTCTGTTGTGCTTTATCTATAGTTTCGTGTAGCTTCTTATCCTTTTCTTGATACTCCTCAATCTCTGTTTCTAACTTCTTTACTTTCAGCTTTAAAGAATTCTTTTCATTCAACACCTCTTCATAATAGGCAGCCACCAAATCCAAAAAATCATCAACTTCTTGTTGGTCATATGAAAAAATAGAAAAAGTTTTATCAAACTCTTTATTATAAATATCTGCTGGAGTCAAAGACATTGTACTCCCCCCTTTAAATATATCTTATTAATCTTACTTTAATTCTTCCTTTCTTAGATTGACCTAATAACTCATCGATCTCTACTCTTCCTCGCCCCCGAATAGAAATAATATCATCTTGATCTAAAAAACAAGCTGGATCAGTAATAACTTTCCAATTAACCTTTACTTTCCCACTTTCAATCTCACTGCTCATCTTATTACGAGAAGTAGAAAAACCAGAGCTAGCAACCGAATCCAAACGTAAAGATGGTACTGTATCTCTAATCTCTTTTACCCGTTCTGGTTCAATATGTAATTGTTCAAAGGATATCGTTTCAAGTTCAACACCTATTTGATGAACTTGATCAAGATTAAGCAGTAGATATTCCTCCATCTCTTGGGCAATAATAGCTTGGCAACCTTGCTGATACAAAACTAGATCTCCAACCATCTCCCTTTTAATCCCTGTTCCTAAAATCGCTCCTAAAAAATCTCGGTGACTAACCTGCTGAAACTTAAACTGCCCAGTAATATTTAATAGTTTAATCGGTGATTCAACCAGATCCTTAATATAATAATCAGGCATTACAGCTAACCTCTTCCGTTCAGCCCGTTTATAACCACCATATTCTAGATACTTAAGATCAGCTATCTGTTCTAAAATCGGTCGGGCCAAATAGAGACAATGAGGATTTAAAAAGTTAGTATACATAGGTTGATGTCTCTGTAAGGCTAATTCTACTTTATCTAAAATTTGATCCAGAACTAATTTTTCTTCTTGTTCATTTATATGGGCCAACAACCGTTCCTTATCCAGCATCATATCACTCCTAAAACTAAATATCAGTGTACAGTTTACGGTTTACAGTTGACGGTTAAAAACCTTAAAATCAAAACCACTCTAAACATAGATATAAGGATTTTTAAAACTCTTAAGCATTTAAGCTCTTGGTCTTATCCTTCGGATTCCTTGAACCTTTCGTGATGAAAAAATCCCCTCTTAGATTTTTTCTATCCTTACAGGTCTTTATCAAGACCCTCCATGAAACCCACAAAAATCGTATCAACTGCAAACTGTTCACTGTCAACTGTAAACTATATTATAACACCGCCCACAACAACTGAATTACACCACCTCTAATAATCCGTAAAACTATAAAGGCAATAATTGGAGAAATATCAATCCCTGGCAGAGGAAATAACTGCCTCATTGGCCCTAAAACAGGCTCCGTAGTCCGATAAACAAAATTTAAAAGATCTCTCATGAATTGATGATGAGTCGGTGGCTGTACCCAAGAAGCTACAATTCTAGCTATAATAAGCCAATTATAGATCCTGAATGCTCCATCGACAAGTCTAATTAACCAAAATCTCACAACTTTCACTCCTTTCTTAGTTCTTCTGCTTTATCTGTTGCTGTTGCTACTGCTTCATAAATAACAGATCTAAACCCATCCTTTTCTAACTGTCGCAAAGCAGCTATTGTAGTTCCTCCTGGTGAAGTAACCATATCCTTTAGCTGAGCTGGATGCTTTTCTAACTCAACAACCATCTTAGCTGCACCAATCAAAGTCTGTAATGCTAAATCACTAGCATCCTCCCTAGCTAACCCAACATTAACTCCTGCATCGGTTAATGCTTCAATAAATAAATAGACATAGGCTGGCCCGCTGCCACTTAAACCTGTCACTGCATCCATTAAATCTTCTTCTATTCCGATTACAACTCCTGTTGCAGAAAATATTTTTTCCACTAACTTACCATCTTCAGCACTAGCTGCTTCTCCTAAAGCATAAGCTGTAGCCCCTTCTCCAATTAATGCAGGAGTATTGGGCATTAATCTAATTACTGGAACTTCATTCTTTAAATGACACTCAATATCTTCAATTTTTATTCCCGCAGCAATAGAAAAGACCTTTTGCTCTCCTTTAATTTCAACATCTAAAGAAGTTAATACCTTAGCTATCACCTTAGGTTTAACTGCTAAAATAATATAATCAACATTACTGACCAACTCATTATTATTATCTGTTAGTTGTACTCCATACTCTTGCTCCAACTCTGTTAATCTTCTCTTTTTTAAATCGCTAATATAAATCTGTTCTGCTGAAACTAACTCCGCTTCCAAAACTCCCGTAATCAAAGCTTCCGCCATTGCTCCAGCACCAATAAAACCAATCTTTTTATCCACTAGCATTCGCCCTCTCCTTTTCCTTAACTAATGATAAATTTTCAACATCAGAATCATTATCTTCTTTAATTCCATAACTTATTGTAACAGATTTAGGAGTAAATAAAAAGATATCCTCCCCTACTTTTTCTAAATTACCATCCAAAGCATAAGAAGTTCCACTTACAAAATCAATAATTTTTGTCGCTAAACGACGCTTGACCTCCGTTAGATTAACAACTACTAAATGGCCTGCTTTCAATTTATCTGCTATTGTCTGTGCTTCCTCAAAGGATGTTGGCTGTACAATATCAATACTTTCACCATTACAATTTTGAGCTAAAGAAGCTGTCTGCAAAGAAAATCTATTTTCTGGCTCCTCTATGTTTTCTGAATCCTCTGTCACAGTAGAATTATCAACTTGCTCTTTCGGGGCTGATGGTACCTCAGATTCTAAAGAAAATAACTCAGTTACTTTTTCTATTAAACTCATTTATTATAATTTCTAGGGCCAAAGATCGCTGAACCGACCCTAACAATAGTAGCTCCTTCCTCAATTGCTACTTCTAAATCATTGCTCATCCCCATTGATAACTCTTTCATTTCAACCCCAGGTATCTTCTCAGCCTCTATCTTAACAGCAAGCTCTCTTAACTTCCGAAAGTAAGGTCTTACTTCCTCTGGATCATCTACATAAGGAGCAATCGTCATCAACCCCTTAACCTTCATATATTCAAAAGAAGAAACTTCAGTTAAAAAATCAATAACCTCTTCACTCATAAGACCATATTTATTTTCATCTTCTGCAACATTAACCTGTATTAAAACATTCATCTGTCTATCTTCCATGTTGGCCCTTTTATTAATCTTTTTAGCTAACCTCAAACTATCAACTGAATGAATTAGCTTACATTTATCCATTCTTGCTAGATACTTAACTTTATTTCGTTGCAAATGACCGATCATATGCCAATTAATCTCCTGTTCGAAACTATCATACTTATCTCTTAATTCTTGAACTCGACTCTCACCAAAATCTAAGATTCCCTCATCCAATACATCTTTTATTTTATCTAAACTTTGTTTTTTAGAAACAGCAACTAATTTTATCTCATCAGGATTACGTCCTGCTCTACTAGCAGCAACCTCAATCTTTTCTCTTATTTGATCTAATCTTTGTTTGACAGTCATTATCAATTACCTCCTCCATTATTATTTCTCTAAATACGATTATTCACCTGCAAAAAATACACCTTATAAGGTGTATTTTTTGATTAAACAGTTATATTATTATAAATTAAGGTTAAGTATGAGGTTAAGTTTGAGTAAATCATAAAAAAACAAGGGTTTAGCTCTTACTTAAACTTAGACTTAACCTCTATAAAACCTCAGCCCCTAATTCAGCTAACTTAGAACGTTCACCCTTAGTTAAAGTAACATGCCCTACCAAACCTTTATCCTTCATTCTTTCTACAACATAAGTCAAACCATTACTATTACTATCTAAATAAGGGTGATCTATTTGATAAGGATCACCAGTTAGCACAATCTTAGTATTCTCTCCAACTCTAGTTACAATCGTCTTTAATTCATGAGGAGTTAGATTTTGTGCCTCATCAACAATAATAAATTGATCCGGAATACTTCTACCTCTAATATAAGTAATCGCTTCTAATTCAATTAAATTCATTGCCTTCAAATCTGCTACTGCATTAGCCGGTTCCTGACCTTGGCCCCCGCCAACCAAAAATTCCATATTATCATAGATTGGTCTCATCCATGGTCTTAATTTCTCTTCCTTATCCCCAGGTAAATAACCTAAATCATTGCCCATTGGTACAATTGGTCTAGTAACAATCAATTTTTTATAAGCTTTATCATCAACTACTTTTTGTAACCCTGCTGCTAAAGCTAATAATGTCTTACCAGTTCCAGCTTTCCCAACTAAAGTAATCAACTTAATCTCATCATTCAATAATAATTCAAAAGCACAACTTTGCTCTCGATTCCTTGGACTAATCCCCCACACATCATCAGTGTTGAAGATAAAAGAACGTAACAAACCTGCTTTTTGATCATAACGGGCCAAAGCAGACTGTGAACCCCCCAACTCATCCTCCAAGCTTATAAATTGATTAGGAAATAACTCTTCATCTAAATTCAACTCCTCTTGCTTCAATCCATCTTGCTGATAAAATTGGTCTATCTTATCTGAAGCTACCTCAATCTTTTTAACTCCTGAATAAAGTTCATCAATATCAACTCGATCCGTCTCATAATCTTCAGCCTTAACTCCAATGGCATCAGCCTTAATCCTCATATTGATATCTTTTGAGACTAAAATTACAGGAAGATCACTATTCTTTTTAAAATTCAAGACTGTTGAAATTATCTTATTATCTGCTTTATTAGGATCTAGTGCTTCAGGCAACTCAGAGCACTTTTCATAACGCAGATCAGTCTTCAATAAACCACCTCTTTCTAATCTAACTCCTTCATTTAACTTTCCTTTTTCTCTCAATTGATCTACATATCTGGAAAATACACGAGCATTCTTTCCTACTGAATCTTGTCTCTTCTTCTGATCATCAATCTCTTCAACAACTACCATCGGGATAATAACTTGATTATCTTCAAAAGAAAATATTGCCTGCGGGTCATGTAAAATAACATTTGTGTCTAAAATATAAATTTTTTCCATATTATCACCCTCCTGTTAATTAGTTAAAACAACTTCAACTCCTGGCCCTATCCCCTTAACAACAGCTTGATCACCAACCTTACCTACTACTTCAACCTCTTTAAAATACTTATTCGTATAACTACTAATCATTACTCCTATAGTACCTTCCTCTTCAATTAGAGCAGAGGTAGGAACAACTATTCCACTATAATTCTCTCTAATAATTTTAACCTCAGTCTTTCTTAATTTTATTAAATCAGAAATCAAACTATTAAATTCAATGATCATAATATTCTTAGGTTGATCAAATAAGATCTGATCAATTTCTCCAGTAAAATCTCGCTCCTCTAATTCAGAAAAAATGACTTTAACACTTGATCCTTCTTCATAATTCACCACTTCATCTTGAGGTAATAAAACAGCTAAATAAAATGAGAAATTATCAACAATCTTGAAAATAGGACGACCAGCATTAACCCTTTCTCCTGAACTAACTTGATTGATCTTCCCTCTTAGGTTAACAAACTGTTCATAGGTTAATGTTGTTTTACTATCTTCAGTTAATGTCATTTCTAAACCATCAATTTGATAACTTAATAATCCAGAATTATAATTGTAGAGGTCTATCTCTTCTGCTCCAAAAACACTGGCTACCTTCGTTCCTGCCTTAACTTTTTCTCCTTCAGATACATTTAATTGTAGCTCTCCTTCTAGAGGAGCAAAGGTAATCTTTTCGTCCCTAATCAAAAGTCCTTCAGTCTCAATCTCATCCCTCAAAGTCCCATAAGTAGTAGTAACTATCCTAGTTGAATGATAACCAAAAAAATTAACCATTAAAATAATAAATAAACCAATTCCAATTAAGAGTAATAAAAAAAGAATAAATTTATTCAACTTATTCTTTTTATTACTTGTTTTCTGTTCGCCAAAATCAATATTATGTTGTCTTCTTCCAAAATCTTTCACACTGCATCCTACCCCTAATCACTAATTTTAATTAATTTATCCCATGTCATAATATTCTACTTAAAGTCAATAATACCTGCTTTTGATTGAAATTATATTGATAAATAGCTTAAGTTTAAGTCCAAGTCTAAGTTTAAGTGAGAACTAAAAGCCCTTATGCTTTTAACGATTGACTTAGACTTAACCTCAACCTTAAACTTAAGCTATTTTGTAATTAAATTCAAAAGCTCCATTTCTTCACTTCTTTAAGTTTTACCGAGCCAGCTGTAGCAAAGAACTTAACTCCCACGCTATCTTGATCAGGGTAAATTCTACTTGAAAAGACTTCTGCACCATCATTTACAAATAACTCTACTGAAGATCGATCAACAAATAGATGTAACTTTATCTCCCCATTATGATTTAATGAACAACGACGAACTCCCTTCCTACCTTTTCCAGACTTACTTCTATCAAAGATTAATTTATTATCTCTATTATCATATTTAATAGTAGTTTCTTGACTACCATCTTCGGAACACCTAAGCTTAACCCCTAATTCAGTTGCATCTTCTACAGCAAACTCTACAATCAACTCAAAGGTATCTCCTTCAATTCCATCTAGGATTAATTCTTGATTGCTAATTTTAATATCTTGATAACTAACAAGCTCTTTTCGTAATTTCTTCAACTCTGCAACAGGATTTTGAAGCAATTGCCCATCTTCTCCAAGCTCTAACACCCGAGGAAGTGTCATTGCATGAATCCAACCATTTTCTCGTTCCATATAATTTTCATCTTCTTCAGGAAGTCCCATCCAAGCAATTAAAATCCTTCTACCTTGCTGATCAAGTGTCGTTTGGGGAGCATAAAAATCAAAACCTCTATCCAATTCACTAAAATCTCCATGTTCAAGTTGGCCCGTTTGATAATCCAAATCCCCAACAAAATAACCTGCTTGATAAATATTATGATATAAATCTCCTTCAGGCTCTATACCTTGAGGAGAAACAATCAATACATCCTTATCATTCAACTCAAATAAATCTGGACACTCCCACATATAACCAAAATAATCCAACCCCCCCAGGTTACTTCCTGCTACTTCTCCTACCAGTTCCCAATCATTCAAATCATTAGATTTATAAAGTAAGACTCTTCCCTCTTGCTCTATTGTTTGTGTTCCAATTACTAAATACCAGTTCTCATCTTTCTTCCAGACCTTAGGATCCCTAAAATGAGCAGTATATCCCTCAGGTTGAATAGCTATAACAGGGTTATCTATTGATTTTTTAAAATTAACCCCATCATTACTGGTTGCTAAGCACTGATTGGCACTTCTTACTCCATTTTCCTTGACATTACCTGTATAAATTAACGTAAGCACTCCCTCATTATTAACTGCACTACCTGAGTAGCAACCATCCTTTTCATACCACTGACTAGGGGCCAACGCAATTGACTCCTCACACCAAGTTACTAAATCAGGACTTGTATAGTGACCCCAATATTTCAAACCACTCTCCGTATCAAAAGGATGAAATTGATAGAATAGATGATACTTACCATCAAATTGTATCAATCCATTTGGATCATTTAACCAACCTGCTGGAGCCATCACATGAAATTTTAATCTATAATAATCAGCTTCTACTTTATCTCTAGCTTCTGCGATTGCTTGTTCAGCTTTAGTTAATAATTGCTGGTCTCTTTTTCTATTCACTTTAATCCCTCCGTTCATTAATCAATTAAAAAGGAAGGAGCTAGCTCCTTCCTTTTAGATAAGTTATCTAATTATTTTTGATCATTAAATCCTAGCAACCAAGTAGCAATAAATGAACCACTTAAAGCGATAATAAAACCAACTACATAATGAATTAATGACCCACCTTCTACAATACTGAGCCCTGGAATAGCAGTTAGCCCTACTGCTGTCATGCCTACATTAGTTAATACAACATAAGCACCACCTAAAGCACCACCAATCATTGCTCCAATAAATGGTTTCATCAATCTTAAATTAACTCCAAAAATAGCCGCTTCAGTAATTCCTAAAAAACAGGAAGTTGCTGCAGGTAAAGCAATTGCTTTCAATTTTTTATTTTGAGTCTTAAAATAGACTGCTAAAGCTGCTCCACCTTGAGCAATATTGGCCATCGACCAGATTGGTAATAAGAAGTTCCTTCCCACATTACTCAATAATTCAGCTTCAAAAGCATGAAAACTATGATGAACCCCAGTAATTACTATCGCTGAATATAATCCACCAAAGATTAATCCTGCTGCAACCCCAGCAGTATCATAAATTAAAGCTAAAGAAGCAGAGATTCCATCACCTAACAGACGACCAAACGGGCCAATCAATCCTAAAGTAATAAACCCAGAAGTCAAAATTGTAACAAATGGAGTAATAATTATATCTAATACTTCAGGAACATAGCTCCTAACTCCATTCTCAATCCTAGCCATAAACCAAACAGCAATCAACACCGGTAAAACAGTACCTTGATAACCAACCATTCCTATTTCTAAACCAAATAAATCTATAGTCTCTTCTATCCCATCACCCAATGTCCAAGCATTCTGTAAAGCAGGGTGAATCATAATTGCCCCAAGTACTGAAGCCAAATAAGGATTGGCCCCAAATTCTTTTGCAGCACTATAAGCAATAATCATCGGTAAAAAGACAAATGCTGCATTAGCAAACATATCTAATAATACAACCAATGAGCTATCTGGATCAACCCAACCATAAGTTTGCATCATTCCTAGCAATCCCATCAACAAACCACTAGCTACAATAGCAGGAATAATTGGTACAAATATATTAGATAATACTCTAGCAAAACGCTGAGCTGGATTTAAATTCTTCATCGCAGCTTTCTTAGCTTCACCTTTACTTACTTCTGAAACTTCACTTACATTAGATAGTTCCTTATATACTTTATTGACTGCACCTTGACCAATAATAATCTGGAACTGTCCTGAATTAACAAAAGCACCTTTGACTTGCTCAATATCTTCAACCGCTTCCTTATCTGCCTTATCATTATCCTTAAGAACTAATCGCAATCTTGTTGCACAATGAGCTGCACTCTCAATATTTTCCTGACCACCAATTGCCTTAACAATCTCTTCAGCTACTCTTTTTGGATTCATTCTTTTTCCCTCCTATTAATCTGTTTTTAAAGGTCCTCACCATCAATTTACAAAGGAGGTTATAATGCTTATAATTAACTAATTCTAAAAAATTATTTAGTTACTTATCTTTCCCTTAACTCTACCACTAACAACAAAAAATTTGCCATCCTTATATCACTTATATAAATTATAGCTCTTTTAGTTTTATCTCTTTGGGAAGCTTCCCAAAAAGAATTAAATTTTATGGGAAGCTTCCCAATAACAATATAAATCATTAATCCTAAATCTTTTTCACACTCTCTCGTTCTATAATCGAATAATCCATCACTGATTTAACAGTCACATCTTGCCCTGCAATCAAATCCAGTAACAACCCAGAAGCCAGTTCTCCAGTCTTGAATTGATCATAACGAATTGTCGTTAATTCTGGAGTAATTAAAGAACTCATCTCGGTATCTCCAATCCCTACTACTGATATATCATCAGGTACTCGATAGCCCTGCTCTCTCAAACATTTCATAGCCCCAATAGCTAATCGATCAGTAACAGCAAAGACTGCTGTAGGTAACCTCTCTGAATCAGCAATTATTCTACTCATCCCCTGATAACCAGAATCAGTAGAAAAATCAAAACCACCTTGATAAAAATAATCTGCTTTAACTTCTAGATTATTTTCAGCTAACGCTCTTTGGTATCCATTCTTTCTTAATTGTCCAACTGCAACATCATCCTCAGTTACTCCAATATAAGCAATTCTCTTATGTCCATGAGCAATCAAATAATTTACTATATCTTTAGCTGCTTGAAAATCATCTTGAATAACAGACGGAAGTTCAAGTAGATTGCTAACATCTTGGCCCAAAATTATCACAGGAATATTCAACTTCTCTAAAACCTCTTGATGTTGAGTAGTAATTTCTGTTGCAAAAAATAAAATTCCACTAACTCTTTTCCTCTTTAATAACCTTAAATACTCTAGTTCATCCTCTTTGTTTAACCTAGTATTAGCTAACAATAAGTTATAGCCATTTTGATACAATACTTTACTCATTCCTTCTACAGCTTCAGAAAAAGTACTTGTATTTATCCGAGGTAAAATAACACCTATTGTATCAGTCTGATTATTTTTCAAATCCTTAGCTATCGAACTTGGCACATAGCCAGTCTTCTCTACTACTTCTTTTACCTTTTTTCGTGCTTCATCACTAACATGCTCAGAGTTATTGATCACTCGTGATACTGTAGATTTTGAAACACCAGCTAACTTGGCTATCTCTTTAATTGTTAGACCCATAGATTTAACCCCCTTTTGGGATCGTTCCCAAATCTATTGTTCTAATTATAACTATTTTTAAATAAATTGTCAACTTCAATTTAAATTTAAATTTTACCTTTCAGCTAATATCTGTTCCACCTTATCTACAGTAGGCAACGCTACCATAGCTCCCTTGGCTGATGCTGCTAAAGCTCCAGATATACTAGCAAACTCTACTGTAGAATTTAAAAATTTACTATCTAAATTTGTCAATGGTCGATCAGCCTGATTGAGTTTATATAAGACTCCCGAGACAAAGGCATCTCCTGCTCCAGTTGTATCAACAGTTTCCACCTTCATAGCAGGAATAAAATATAACTGTTCCTGATAATAATAATAAGCCCCTTGGCTACCACAGGTTACGATAATCAATGGAATATCATATTTATCAGCTAATACTTTACTTCCTGATTCTATATTAGTCTCTCCAGTAATAAATTCCAACTCTTCATCTGACACCTTTAAAATATCAGTTGTTCCTAACATAGAAACAATACCTTCCTTGGCTTTTTGAGCATCATCCCATAAGCTCAACCTTAAATTTGGATCATAAGAAATTAATAAGTCATTCTTTCTGGCCAATTCCACTGCATACTCAGTAGCACTACGAGCGGGTTCGTTAATTAAAGAAATTGAACCATAATGAAAGATCTTATTATTTTTAAATAATCCCTCACTCAACTCATCTTTACTCAATAAAGCATCTGCACTAGTCTCCGCATAAAATTCAAAGCTTCTCTCTCCACTCTGATCTAGTGTTACAAATACCAGTTGGGTCTTAGCTTGATCTGATAAGATCATTCCTTCAGTATTTACGCCATTGTTTTGCAATGTTTCTTGCAAAAATTGTCCTAATAAATCTGCTCCTACCTTTCCAACAAAACTAGCTTTAGCTCCTAATTTACTGACTCCAACAGCTACATTAGCAGGAGCTCCTCCTGGATTCTTCTTAAACTTTGTATTGGTTTTATCCAGTGGAATAAAGTCAATCAATGCCTCTCCTAATGTAATAACTCCTTTCTTCATCAATATCCCCTCCTTTGAAATATAAGCTTATTATATTAGTTTGCTCAAAACCTGTCAAAAATTATTAAAATTAATTGATATAATGTGTCACTTCGTGACACAGTCATTAGTGATTGGTAACTAGTAATTAGTAAATTCAAACCTCTAAAAACATATAATCAAACCCTTGTTAGACGCAGACTAAATTCGGATTAAAATTCGACTAACACAAGACAATTTCAAGGTCATAAAATAAATTTTAATTGGTTTTAATCAGAACTTAGTTAAACCTTAGTCACCCCAAGAGTTCAAGCCCAAGACTATTTCCTCGAGAAATAAAAAACATTTCTCTCAGAATACGCCCAAGGGCACTAGCTCCGCGTCGCTTCCTCAGAAAACAAAAAAACGTTTTCTTCAGGGCGCTGTGTCAAAAATTTTGACTTTGATTTTACCAATCACAAATCACTAATTACCAATTACTAAAGCTAAGCTTTATTGTAATACAACTTCGGTTTTTAATCTTCCATGAAAAAAGACCCCTCTCACATAAGTAAGAAGGATCCTTTAAAAAACCTATTTAATTTATAATCCTCTAGAAATCCCAGTATTATCTAAGCTTTGGAAATAATCTTTAGCTTCCTTAATGACTACTCCAGATAACCCTATAATACCAACTAAGTTAGGGAATGCCATTAGACCATTTGCTACATCTGCAAGTAACCAGATTAATTCTAATTCAACCATAGCACCAACTGGTATAGCTAAAATGAATACCCAGCGATAAAATTTAATTGCTCCTTTACCGAAGAGATATTCTACAGAACGTTCACCATAATAAGACCAGCTGATAGCTGTAGAAATAGCAAAGAATATAATTCCAAAAGTAACAATCGCACCACCAGGACCAGGTAAACCTTGATTAAATGCTGATGCTGTTAATTCAGTTCCAGTCAACCCACTTTCCCAAGCACCAGTTACTACAATTACTAAAGCCGTTACACTAGCAACAATTAAAGTATCAATCATTGGCCCTAACATCGCTACTAAACCCTCATGTACAGGGTGACCAGCTTTAGCTGCAGAGTGAGCCATTGGAGAACTACCTAAACCAGCCTCATTAGAGAAAATACCTCTAGCTACACCCATTCTTACTGTTGTTAATACCATTGCTCCAGTAAAACCTCCTACTGCTGACGTTGGAGTAAATGCTTGTCTAATTATAAATGCTAAAGCAGCTGGAACCTCAGCAATATTAACTAATAATACTAATACTCCCCCTAAGAAATAAACAGCAGCCATAAAAGGAACTACCTTACTAGTAACCTTACCAATTCTCTTGATTCCACCAATAATTACTGAACCAACTATAAGTGCTAAAACAATCCCAGTAGCTGCTGTTGGAATTCCAAAATTTGCATTTAATGGTGCAGCAACCGAGTTAGCCTGTACCATATTACCGATTCCAAAAGAAGCTATTCCTGCAAATAAAGCAAAAAGAACCCCTAGCCACTTTTGTCCTAAGCCTTCTTCTAAGTAATACATTGGCCCACCACTGACCGATCCATCTTCATTAACAACTCTATATTTTTGAGCTAATACACAACTAGCAAACTTAGTTGCCATTCCAAAGATACCAGTAACCCACATCCAAAATACTGCTCCAGGACCACCAATAGCTATTGCTGTTCCTACACCAGCAATATTACCAGTTCCAATGGTAGCTGATAAAGCAGCAGTTAAAGCTTCAAAGTGATCAATTTCTCCATCATCTTCTGGATCATCACGTTCTCCTTTTAAAATAGCAAATGACTCTTTCAATTTAGTCTGAATTGCGCCAGTTCTAAGGGTGATTAAAATACCTGTTCCCACCAATAAAATAATTAGCGGAAGACCCCACACTATACCACTTAATTCACCTAATAACTCTTCCATTACTCGACCTCCTAATTATTATTTGTATTTATTAAATATTTCGACATCTTTATTATACTATTTTTTATCAATTTAGTCAAGAATAGATGTTTTTTTCACAAGATTGATTAAAAAACTACAATTTTTATCAAATATAGTTATTCTTCTGAAAATAAAGATAATTATCTGGATTGATTCACTTAATAAATACTACACTAATTATTTACTGAAACTCATCCTTCTTAAACTATCTAAAAACTATTGCCTTTAGCTATTATATTAATGCAATTAACATACCACTTCTTAAATAATCCTTCTTCTCATGCCAAATCAATCCTATCACGACAGGCCTTACCTTAACTTCTTTTTCATTTTATTTCAATAGGTAATCATAATTTCAAAAGACTTATTTCGACAAAAATTTTGCATTATCGAAAATTATTTTGCAACTTAATTTCTACTTATCTAAAATAAATACATTCATTTTTCTATAATAAGAATCCTATCTTTAATATTAAAGATAGGATTCTAGTATTTTATAATCTAAACTTTTGAATCAATCTCTGTACTTGCTGGGCCAACCCTGCTAATTCTTGTGAAGATTTAGCTATCTCTTCGGACATATTACTAACATCATCTGATGCTAACTCCATCTGCTTACTACCTTGGGCCAACTTATGAGTAGAGCTAGCTGTCTGCTCAATATAACTGGCTGTCTCTTCAATTGAATCTTTAATCTCTGTAAATATATCACCAGTCTCTTGAACTGCATCCTTGCCAATTTTAGCTTTTTTAGCTACCATTTCAATTGCCTCTAACCCTTCTTCTGATTTTTGTTGGGTCTGATTAACCAACTTAGCAATCTCATCTGTTGCTTGAGCTGTTTCTGCAGCTAACTCTCTAATCTCATCAGCCACAACAGCAAAACCATGTCCTTCTTCTCCCGCCCTTGCTGCTTCAATAGCAGCATTCAAGGCTAATAGATTCGTCTGTTCAGCTATGTTAGTGATCAAATTAATAATTTTTCCTATTTCACCTGCATTATTATCTAAGTCATCGATTATTCTTACAGTCCCTGTTACAGCAGAATCAATCTCTTCAATACTCTTTATCGTTTCTGTAACATTTCTAACACCTTGATCTGTCTTAGAAGTAGCTTCTTGAGCAACAGAACTTACCTCTTGAGCTCCAGCAGAAATTTCTTCTATCCCACTTGAAGTTTCCAGCAATAATTGATTATTCGTTTCAATTGTAGCATTTCCTTCTTCAGCAGATGCAGATAATTGTTGGCTATATGCAGATAAATTATCTACAGTCTCAGCTAAATTCTCAACCATTTGCTTCAAATTATCATGCATTTGATTAAGAGCTTGACTTAATATTCCTACTTCATCTTCACTCTCAACTGCTAATTTATCTACCTGTAAATCAGCATCAGCAATTCTTTGTGCAAATTCTGCAGCAGCAATAATCGGTTTTGTAAATTTATTAGAAAATTTTTGGGCAATAATAAAGATAATGATTATAAAAAGAATTACTAAACCCCAAGTTAAATATCTGATCCGATTAACAGTTCCCATTAATTCTGACCGCTCCATCAATGCTATAAACTTCCATCCCAATTCTGGAGAGGTATAAATATTTGCTAAATAATCATCGCCTTCAAGCTCTACTTCATAACTAGCATTATCAACTTCAGCTAAGCCTTCAAACTCTTTAACCCCTAACTTTTCAATCTCCTCAAAGTTCAACTCTGGTTGACGAGGATGGGTCAAAATAGTACCATCCTCTGTCGTCATTACAATATAACCTGTTTCACCAATAGTTATATCTTCTATCATCTCAGTCAAGACATCTAAACTCATATCAGTCCCTTGAACTCCAATTACTTCTCCTCTTTCATCTTCAACAATCAAAACTGTACTGACGTTGACCGTTCCATCGGCTTCCCAATAGTAAGGTTCAGTTCTACCTACCTCCCCTTTATTCTCCATAGCTGCTCTGTAAAAATCTCTGTCTCTAGGATCATAATTAGGAGTAACTTGGGTAGCTGGCCACTGAATATATCCTCCTTCTGTTGTTGCCAGATAGACATAAGCCAAATTAGACTGTGCTTCTGCAAAATCAAGATAAAAATCATAAATTTCTGCTTCAATTCCTCCATTTTTTTCAGGAGTCAACTGCAACCTGTCCTCTTCAGTCTGATCTAAATAATCAGTGATTGTCTCATCAGCCTGTCTGATGAGAGGATTGCTAGCTAAGTATCTCAAATCATCTTCCATATTACTAAAATATAAATCAATATTATTATTGACCTGTCTAATTTCCCGAGTCGTCATTTCAATAAAATTTTCTTCAAGCTGATTAGCAATTATCCCATTCCCTAACAAATTAATAATTATTATCGGTAGCAAAGTTATCAACAATAATAAAACAACTAATTTATTTTTAATCTTTAAATCTAACAACTTCTTTATCACTTCAATCTACCTCCACTTTCAATCCTAAATATTAATTAAATCTAAGTAAAATTAATAATCCAGAGGCATTTTATACCCCTGGATTATTGTAAAAATTATAGTTCAATATCAATTGTTCCAATAAATTCTCCTTGTTGGGTCAATCTATAATCTTCTTGAATTACCTTAAAGAAGGAAAAAATAGACAGACACATAAAGAACATAAAAGGAAAAGCTGATGCAATAGCTGCTGTTTGTAAAGCAGATAATCCACCTGCTAGTAATAATACTGCAGCAATTAGACCCTCAAATACTCCCCAAGTGATCTTAACATTACGAGAAGGCTCTAATGCACCATAAGAGGTCAACATCCCCATTACAAAAGTAGCAGAGTTAGCTGACGTAATGAAGTAAGTCGCAATTAAGATTGTTGCAATAATACTCATTATTCCACCAAGTGGAAATTGGCCTAAAGTTACAAAGAAAGCAGAAGCTATATCATTTTGAACAGGCTCTACAATTCCACCTGCTCCAAAACGCTCAAGCCAAATAGCTGAGCCACCCATAGTAGCTATCCAGATAAAGCTCAAGACTGTTGGCCCGAATAAAGTAGCCACTACAAATTCTCTAATCGTACGGCCTCGTGAAATTCGAGCAATAAATCCTCCTACAAATGGAGTCCAAGAAATCCACCAAGCCCAATAAAAGACTGTCCACCAACCAGGCCATTCGCTCTCTCCTACAGAACCGGTAAAGGCACTCATTTCAAAAATATTCTGTAAATAATGCCCTGCACCTTCCGTCAAATATTGAAAGATAAAGATTGTCGGGCCAACAACAATCATCAATCCCAATAAGACTAAACTTAAGTTAACATTCATATTCCCAATAAATTGAATCCCTTTTTCAAGACCAGTTACCGTAGCAATAATGAAGATCGCAGTTATGATCGCAATAATAACTATTGCAACTAAATTATTATTAGGAACTCCCAATAAATAATTTAAACCACTATTTATCTGTTGGGCACCTAAACCTAAAGAAGTAGCTATTCCAAACAGAGTCGCAAAAATAGCTAAAATATCAAACGCCTTACCGATTGGCCCTTTAACTCCTTTTTCACCAATCAAAGGATATAAAGTACAACTTGGCAATTGCGGTAACCCTCTTCTGAAACCAAAATAACCAATAATCATTCCAAACAATGAAAATAAAGCCCACGGATGTAAGCCCCAATGGAAGAAAGTATAACGAAGAGCTAATAAAGCAGATTCAACACTCTCTTCTGCTCCAAATGGAGGTTCAGCATAGTGAGTTATCGGTTCAGCAACCCCCCAAAAGACAAGACCAATCCCCATACCAGCACTAAATAACATAGCAAACCAGGAACCTGTGCTGAACTCTGGTTCTTCATCAGGCTTTCCTAATTTGAGATCACCAAACCTACTCAAACCTGCCACCAAAGTTAAAACTAAAACTGCAGAAACAAAGACAAGATAAGCCCAGCCAAAATTACCTACTAAAAAGCCATCTACTCTATCGACTAAAACACCAAAACTTTCAGTAGCCAAGATTCCCCAAGCAACCAATGCAGTTGAAATTAGAGCAGAAACCCAAAATACAACTGGATCAATTCTTACATCTTTAGCTTTATCTGCTTGTCCTTTACTCATTATTCTCACTCCTAATCAATTATTTTTAAAGTAATTCTAGTTGGCCCTAGAACTTATCTGTCCTAGGGCCAATCTTTCTTTTAAATATCTAATTTTCCACTTTTAGCAGCTTGAATATAACCAGCACAGTATTGATCATTCCCTAATAAAGTATCAGCGGCAGTTACTAATGCCATAATCTTTGGATCTAATGGATCCATAATGGCACTATCCATTCCCCTACTCATCGCTAATGTTACAAATGCTCTATTTAATAAATGCCTCTGCGGTAATCCATGAGAGATATTACTTAACCCACAAGTAATATGAACATCTGGATACTCCATTACAATCTCTTCAATTGCATCCAAAATATAATGACCCACTTGTTGATCAGTACCAATTGGATTAATAATTGGATCAACAAAGATATCATCTTCAGCAATTCCTGCATCTTTTAAATCATCAATCAACTTTTTCCCTACTCTAATTCTATCTTCAGCACTCTTTGGCATTCCCTCATCATCCATTGTCAAAGCTACTATTCTTGCATCATGCTCTTTAAGTATCTCTAAAGTTTCAGCAAATCTATCCTCTTCAGCAGAAATTGAATTGACTAATGCTTTACCTTCATGAACTTCTAAACCTCTCTTAAGTGCTTTAGGATTTGGGCTATCAATACAAAGTGGTACATCAACTACCTCTTGAACTGTCTTGACTAGCCACTCCATAGCTTCAACCTCTTCTTTAAGCAAAGTACCACAATTAACATCAATATAATCTGATCCTGCTTCTTCTTGCTTCTTAGCTAAATCTTGAATAAATTCCACATCTCTATTCTTAACTGCCTCTTCTAACCCTTCTCTACTTGTATTAATTAATTCTCCAATAACTATCATTTTATTGCCTCCCCTTATATTTTAAGTTTACAGTTGATAGTGTACAGTTTACAGTTATAAGGTCAAGATCATGAAAACTAAAAAACTCAAGAAAATTATACGATTAAGATTAATATATTTAATGATCTTCCTTCGAGCTCTTTGAACCCTTCGTGATGAAAAAATCCGCTCTTAAATTTTTTCTATCAACTGTCAACTGTAAACCGTAAACTGTACACTAATATAAAGTGGCATCCTGCCACTTTATATTTATTTAATTAACAAACTCTCTAGCTATATCAGTAGCAGTACTTCCATCTGCAGCATAACCATCAGCACCGATCTCATTAGCAAACTCTTGGCTAACAGGTGCTCCACCAACCATAATCTTGACTTGATCTCTAACTCCTGCTTCTTCTAAAGTCTTAATTGTCTCTTCCATCGCTGGCATAGTCGTAGTCAATAATGCAGAAATTCCAACAACATCAGGCTGATGCTCCTTAACTGCTTCTACAAACTCATCAGCTGGTAGATCGATTCCTAAATCAATCACTTCAAATCCTGCTCCCTCTAACATCATTGCTACTAAGTTCTTACCGATATCATGTAAATCACCTTCTACCGTACCAATAACTACAGTTCCAACCGAACTACTCTCTCCATCTGTCAATAATGGCTTAACTATATCCATTCCTGCATGCATAGATTTAGCAGCAATTAAAACCTCTGGTACGAACATTTCATTCTTCTTAAATCTACCTCCTACAACATCCATCCCTGCAACCAATCCATCTTTAATGATATCGCTTGGCTTTGCTCCTTCATCTACTAGCTCTTGTGTCAATTCAGCTACTCCAGCAACATTCCCTGCAATTACTTCTTCAACAATATTTTCCATTTTACTCATTTTAATAATAACCCCCTAAATTTAATTTATTTAAAGAATGAATCTATTCTTATTACTCAAAAATGAAATTTTATTTTTGCTCTTTACTAGTTACAAGTCACTAATTACTTGTTACTATCATCCAACTTATCTTTCATTTTAAAGTTGGATGATTATACTTTACAAATTCTCCATATAGTCAACTAACTTTTTATCAATCTCTGGATCTAACTCTGGTGCTTCAAAGTCAGCTATAATATCTTTCCATTTCTGATTAGCACTTTCAACAGTAGAAACCAAGTCTTCTTCAGATGTATAAGTAGCTCTTTGACTGATAGTTGGTGTTCTAAAATCTCGCATGTGCTGCATTGTGTGTGCCTCTGCTAAATAATGCCCTCCTGGGCCAACCTTAGCAATTAATTCTTTAGCTACTGTATCTTCATTTACCTCAATACCCTGTTGGTAACTATCTACCATACCCAAAATCTCATCATCAATAATAAATTTCTCATAAGACATAGTCATATAGTTTTCTAATAATCCTGCAGAGTGAAGAATGAAGTTTACACCATGATTAGTAGCAGTCATAAAGTTCATCATTGATTCATATCCTGCTTGAGAATCAACCATTAATGAATCTGTAGTCGAACCTCCTGCTCGAGATGGTACATCATAATAACGAGCTAGCTGAGCTGTAGCTCCTACAAACTTAACATATGCTGGACTTCCTACAGTCAAGTTAGCAGTCTGCATATCAGTAATTGTAGATGCAGAACCATAAACTACTGGAGCTCCTGGATTGATCATTTGAGTTAAGACAATTCCAGCTAATACCTCTACATTTTGTAAAGTTAATGTTCCAGCTACTGACATTGGCCCAGTAGAACCAGACATAATCAATGAAGCAATAATAACAGCTTGATTATACTTAGCATGTTCTATCAGAGAAGCTAACATTCTATCATCATACTTCAAAGGACTTGTAGTACTGATCAAAGAGATAACTAATGCTCTATCATCAATAATTTCATCCTCTCCAAAGAGCATACTGGCCATCTTAAAACAATCACGTGCTTTCTTCTTACCAAGTGCACTTCCCATTAGACACTTGTCGGAATATTTAGCTCCTGCATAAAGCATCTTAGCATGCCTCTTCTCATCAGCTATATCCTTAGGCTCTACTAATACACCACCTAAAACATCAACATGATCACTAGCTGCAGCTAATTTAGTAAAGTTTATATAATCCTCATAAACCGAATCTCGTCTCCCATTCTCAATATCTGTCACATAAGGTGAGCCATAACCTGGAGCAGTAACTGAATTATTACCTCCAACTGTTACATTATTTTCTGGATTTCTAGCATGTAGTGTAAAAGATCCAGGAGCTTTTTCAACATACTCTTCAACAAGCTCACGGGATAAATATACTTTTTCACCTTCTACTCGAGCACCATTTTCTGCAAATATCTCTCTAGCTTCTTCATGCAAGATCTCAATACCAGTCTCTTCTAACAATTCCATTGAAGCTTCATGAATCATCTCTACATCTTCAGCAGTCAAGACATCTTGGGCTAAAAAATTACGTTCAATCATTAATTACTCCTCCTTTATAATTTTAAAGATTAAGAATCAAGCTTAAATTTAAGTTTTCCTTATACACTTATCCTTATGCACTTATAAGATTATACGGTAATCATAGTTATTATATAATCGTGATTATTATTAGGGTTTTTTATATACTATCTAATTTTTCAATAAATTTTACTTATTTAAACTCCCCCCCTTTAAATAAAATTCATCACAAAAATTTAAAACTCGACAGATTTATCTATCATCATGTTTATTATTCAATCATGATTACCCAAACTCCTTCTTTTTTTTTGATTTTTTTTAATTTTCTCTTAAGAGGTTCAATTTCAACTTCTCAAACTTTGAATTTATTATTTATTCTTTTGAAAGTTTAACTCTTTTAGTCTATAATAATAACTAGCTATTTATGGAGGGAGGTCTAGTAATGATTGATTTTAATAAAAATGACATTAAACAAATTAGAATTCTAAAAGTATTTATCGATGCTACTAGCCAAATTATTGAAGAAGAGGGGCTTAAAGGAGTCACAATCAGAAAAGTAGCTAAGATTGCTGGTTATAATAGTGCTACTATTTATAATTACTTTGACAATCGAAACCAATTAATCTTTTTTGCTGCTATGAATTTTATCAGTGATTATGTACAGCAAGTCCCTAATTATATGAAACAAGGTGATAATACTTTGGAAAGATTCTTATTAATGTGGGAATGTTTTTGTAAGTATTCTTTCAAACAACCTAAGCTCTATTATGCAGTCTTTACCGAAGACATCGGAGATAAACCAGAAAATTTAATGAAGAATTACTTCTCATTATTTCCTGAAAAACTAGGAGATCCACCTCAAGAATTGGTTCCTATACTTTTAGAATCTGATCTATCTAAAAGAACGGCTTTGGCTATTCAACCTTGTGTCAAGGAAGGATATTTTTCACCAGAACAAGCTGCTGAAATTGATGAGATGATAACATTAACTTATCATGGAATGATATCTTTATTACTTAATAACCGGGTCGATTATTCAGCACAAGAAGCAACGGATAGGATAATGAAGCATATCAAAAATATTGTAACAAAAATAGCTAAATTAAATCACTCAACCTTGAGCTGAAAATAAAAAGTTGCCTCCGGCAACTCAGCTTAAGCCTATATCCACAATCTCTAAAAAGCATAGTTTCCTTAATGAAAATATAGGGGTTTGAAGATTCAAACCCCTATTGATTGTTCCATTTATAATTATTAAATTTTATATTAGCCGTGAATTGCATCTCCAATAGTATCTTCAGCAGCTTCTAAAACGGCTTCTGCTAAAGTAGGATGAGCATGAATCATCTCAGTTACTTCTTCTACTGTCAACTCTTGCTGTAGAGCTAGAGCAAGCTCATGAATTAAATCTGAAGCATGCGGGCCAACGATATGACCACCCACAATAGTACCATCCTCACCATCAGCAACAATCTTGACCAACCCTTGAGTTTCATTAAGAGTTACAGCTTTACCATTTCCTTTAAAATCAAATTTACCGATTTCAACTTCAATCCCCTGCTCTTTAGCTTCTTTTTCTGTCATACCAACACTTGCTACCTCAGGGTGCGTAAAGATCGTATTAGGTACTACACTATAATCCATCTCTTTCTTATCTCCTAAAATATTCTCAACAGCAACCATTCCTTGTTTAGATGCTACATGGGCCAACTGAATCTCATCGGTCACATCCCCAATAGCATAAACTCCATCGACTTCTGTCTCTAAATATTGATCGACCTTAATTGCTCCATCTTCTAATTCCAAACCGATTGCATCAAGATTTAACCCTTCAGCATAAGGTACTCGTCCAATCGCCAACAAAGCAAGATCAGCTTCTAACTCTTCCCCATCAGCTAAAGTAGCTATGATACCTGCTTCAGTTCGCTCAATCTGGCTAATCTCCTTTTCTGTTTGGACATCAATCCGAGCCCTTCTAAAGGCACGAGCTAAATTAGCACTGATCTCTTGATCTTCCATCGGTAATAACCTAGACATTACATCTACTACAGTTACCTTGACACCTAATGTAGCAAAGATAGAAGCAAACTCCGTACCGATCACCCCTGCTCCTACAATCAATAAGCTCTCAGGTAGCTCTTCTAAGGCTAATAACTCTTTACTGGTCACTATCTTTTCACCATCATAATTAAATGGATCTAGAGTCAGTGGCTTAGAACCGGTAGCAATGATTACATTTTCAGCTTTAACTTCAACAGTCTCATCTTCTTGTTCTACTTGTAGTAGATCTTTATCTTTAAAGGATGCAGTTCCAGAGATTAGATCAATCTGATTCTTCTCCATCAAATATTCGACACCTTTAACTAACTGACGGACACTGCGATCCTTATTTCTTGAAATATTTGTCCAATCAATTTCAAAGTCATTGACTTTAACCCCAAAACGGCGAGCATTCTTAATATTGCGGACTACATCACAGCTAGCTGTCAAGGCTTTAGTTGGGATACAACCCCAATTCAAACAGGTACCTCCTAGCTGCTCCTTTTCGATCAAGCAGACGTTGGCCCCTAGTTGAACAGCTTTAATTGCAGCTACATAACCACCTGGTCCACCACCGATAATTGCGATTTGGTATTCTTTCATTTATATTCACTCCCTTGTATCAATTTACTGTTCATAATTTATTATTAAATTTAAGATAAAGTTGATAAATAGCTTAAGTTTAAGGCTGAGGAAATGGTTTTTAAAACCCGAAGATAAGTTTAAGTCAACCACTAGAAACATAAGGGCTTAGCTCTTACTTAGACTTAGACTCAAACTTAAACTAAGCCTTTAATTTTATAAACTTCCCCATCTTTAATATAAACTCTCGGAATCCGTTTACTGATCATACAGACTACTTCATAATTAATCGTTCCTATTCTATCTGCTACTTCAGTAGCTGTAATCTCATCCTCTCCATCTGGTCCGATCAATGTTATCTCATCTCCTACTTCTACTCTATCAATTTCGGTTACATCAACCATCAACTGATCCATACAGACTCTACCAACTACCGGTACTCGCTCTCCTTTAACCAAGACCTGACTATTAGAAGAAAGCAACCTACTATAACCATCTTCATAACCTAATGGTAAGGTTGCTATCTTCTGCTGAGTAGTAGTTGTATAAGTCCGACCATAACTAATATCGGTTCCAGCAGGAACCTCCTTTAAATGAGCAATCCTAGCTTTTAATCTCATCCCTGCTCTTAAATCAATTCTTTGCTCAACCTCTTGTGAAGGCCAAAGCCCATAAGTTATAATCCCTAATCTGACCATATTAAGATATGTCTCAGGTAAATCTAAAAATGCTGCACTATTAGCACCATGCTTAACTGGAATCTCAAAGCCTTTATCTTCTAAGCATTTAATTAACTGTTCAAATTTATTCAATTGTTGATAAGTATAGCTCTTATCTTCTTCATCTGCTGCTGCAAAATGAGTATAGATTCCTTCAACTATTAAATTATCTAACCTCTTTATCTCAGTCATAAATTCTAGTACTTCTTCAGGTTGTAAACCAATCCTGCCCATTCCTGTATCGACTTTAAGATGAACTTTAGCTTTCTGATTTAACTTTTGAGCTGCAGTAGCTAAACTAGTAGCAAGTTGTTGATCATAAACTGTTTGAATCAGATCATATTTAACTACCTCACTGGCTAATTCAGGTGGAGTCCAACCCAAGATCAAGATCGGAACTTCAGTCAAGCCAGCTTCTCTTAATTGAATTGCTTCATCCAAAATAGCCACTGCTAGCCGGTCTGCTCCGTTTTCTAGAGCTATTTTAGCAACTTCTACTGCACCATGACCATAAGCATCTGCTTTAACCACTATTGTTAGTAACTTATCATCAGGTAAACTCTTTCTGAATTCAGTAATATTATGACCAATATTATCTAAATCTATTTCTGCCCAAGCAGGCCTTAATTTAAACCCTACAGTTAATTTATCATTATCCATGCTTGACTTGATTCCCCTTTATATAGAACTCTAGAATAAAATTTAAATTTTTGTCTTTTGCTAATCACTAATTACGATTAAAATCTATTAGTTAATAGTTCTTTAGGAGAATAATAATCTAAACCAAAAGCTTTTGCTACTCCTTGGTGGGTGATTTTACCATCATAGATATTCAATCCTTTCAATAATGCTGGATCATCTAATAATGCATCTTGATATCCTTGATTGGCAATCTTGACTGCATAAGGTAAAGTTACATTTGTTAGTGCATGAGTCGAAGTTCTGGCCACTGCACCTGGCATATTTGTAACTGCATAATGAACTACCCCATGCCTAGTAAAGACTGGATCTTGGTGTGTTGTTGGATAAGTTGTCTCTATACAACCACCTTGATCAATTGCTACATCTACAATAACTGATCCTTCTTTCATATCCTTAACCATTTCTTCTGTTACTAAATGTGGTGCTTTAGCACCTGGAATCAAGACTGCTCCAATTACTAAATCTGCTGCTGTTACTTCTTCATAAAGATTATATTTATTCGACATTCTCGTCTTTATATTTCCTAAAAAGATATTATCAATATATCTCATTTGACTAGCATCAATATCTAAAATAGTTACATCTGCTCCTAAACCCTTAATCATCTTCGCTGCATTAATTCCTACTATTCCACCACCAATTACTACTACTCTAGCTGGTTTAGTCCCTGGGACTCCTCCTAATAAAACCCCTCGACCACCTTTTGGTTTTTCTAAAAATAATGCTCCTTTTTGAGCAGCTAATCTACCTGCTACCTCACTCATTGGCGTCAATAATGGTAAAGAGCCATCCTCTAGCTCAACTGTTTCATATGCAATTGCAACAACATTTTTTTCCATTAATGTTCTTGTTAATTCTTCTTCAGCCGCTAAGTGCAAGTATGTATATAAGATCTGCTCTTCTCTAAATAGATTATATTCTTCTGGTATTGGTTCTTTAACCTTCATTATCATATCTGCACTAGAAAATATTTCTTCATGTTTCTGTAAAATTTTGGCCCCTGCCTCTTCAAATTCTTGGTCTGAAATTCCACTACCTTCTCCTGCTGCCTGTTCAATTATTATTTCATGTCCTTGATTAGTCAGTGTCTCTACACCTGCTGGAGTAACTGCTACTCTATTCTCATTATTCTTGACTTCCTGCGGTACACCTATAATCACTTTTATTCCCCCTCTTAATTTTCAGACTTTTTCGATTACCTTTACTACTTTATTACAGTAATCTAACAATTGACCAATACTTTTATTATAGTTAACCCCTACTATTTTGTCAAAGAATTATTCTTTTCGTAAAAATTAGTACTTTTATCGTTTATGAGTCCAGGTTCGCTGTTGATATTTATTAGCCATTAGTTCTGTGGCTCGTTCTAATTCAGCATCTGTAATTTCTTCTAAACTTAGATTGAGCTTTAGACCATCTTCAAAGCCTATTTTAAAGGCTTCTCTCAGCTCTTTTAAAGTAGGGATAGTATCAGTCACTTCTTGAATAGAGGTGGCTTTAGTGCTAAATAACCTTTTTAATCGCTTTTTATCTCTCTGCTTGGAAAACTTAAGAATTGAAAATAGTTGCTCTAAATTTTGACTCCTTACAATAGAGCCATGTTGTAAGATCATACCTTGCTTTCTAGTCTGAGCACTACCAATAATCTTCTTCCCTGCTACTGCAACTTCATACCATGATGTTGCATCAAAACAAGCAGCACTCTGTCGCTCTCGCTTCATTTTATCGGCCAAGGGAATCATTTCTGCTGGAATACCTAGCTGCTGTAAGCCTAGTACTAAACCTTGACTGATTATCTTATATGATTTAACAATCGATTCTGGTAACCATGATATTTGAGCAGGAGCTATCAAACTATAAGTCAGTTCATCATCATGTAATACAGCCCGCCCACCGGTCAACCGGCGTACAATATCTATTCCTTGCTGCTGGCAAGCTGTAGTATCTACCTCTTCATCTAGCTTTTGGAAATACCCTAGCGAAATAGCTGCCGGTTGCCAAGCATAAAACCTGATTGTCGGCTTGACCTGACCTGCTTTTACAGCTTCTAAAATTGCTTCATCTAAAGCCATATTCATCGCACCAGATTGATAGCCTGTATTTATTAACCTCCAGTTATTCTCTTCCATCCTCAATCAACCTACTCTCTTTAATTGCTTCTTCTATCTCCTGTGAGGTTAAAGATCGAGGATAGTTATACATTACTCCTCCTGGCTTTTCATTATAATAAGGTCGATTACAACCAGAGCAACCAACTGTTTCAAATGCTTTACCAGTTGCTAATAAATCTTTTAACCTTTGCTTTTTTATATCTATTGCAGTTAACTTATCTGCTTTAAATTCAAACTGATCTAGAGTAAAATCATGATTATAAATTAAATAGTTTGCTATCTGAACCCGTCGATAGTTATCAATATCAGGGCGACTTTGTTTAGCTAGTTCAGTCCCCCGGAGAGGTGTAAAAGCAAACAGTCCCAGTTTGACTTTTAACTCTTTTAACTGAGTTAATAACTTAACTACCTGCTTTTCAGTTTCTCCGAAGCCAATAATAATATGAGTCGAAATTCTGTCAGGAAATCTATTAGCTGCTGCTTCTAAAAGCTGATATCGTTCTTGATAAGAACCGCCCTTTATTTGATTAAACTTTTCAGGATCAACAACATCTAATGCAATATTGACCCGATCTACTCCAGCTTCCAATAATTTATCGACTTCTGCTAACGAGTTAATACTTTTAGATACACAAACTGGTAAATCAACTTGAGCTTGATCTAAAAAGTCAGTTATTGACTCCTCAGCTTGGGGATTATCAACTGCTTGAATACAGATCCGCTGTAGATCCTTTTTTGCTGCAGCTTGAGATAGATTTGAGATAATATCTTCAGTCTGATACTCTTGCCATCTGATCCTTGCCAGTTCATTCTTATTGGCTAAATTACTAGTAGCTTGAGCACAAAAACTACAATCATTTTGACAACCTTCCCCAGCCATCAAATAAGCAGTCGTTGGAGGAGCATCCGTCTTCAACCTCTTCATCCCTAATAGATGAGCAGTTCCTGCTGATAATTTGATCATAAAATACAACACTCCTCACCATAGCCAATTTCCAAACCTAATTCTTCAGCATGCCTAATCCCAAAGCTGGTCGGTACTACTAATTTATTAACCCCAGCCTTAATTGCATAATAATCTAACTCTGCACGATACCTACCTTTAGGACGCATACAACCTAAATGAATTGGAATCTCTGGAAATTCAACTCGAGCAGTTGCTATCAACTCGAGAACATCTTCTAAAGGTGGTGGAGAGTGATCTTCATATTCAGTTCCTTTGGTTGGAATAAAGACGATAAAGACCAACCCAGCAGTACCTATTTCTTTTAGTATCTCTAAAGCCTGATACTCACCAGCCATCTCTCCACCTTTCAATCCAATACAGATATGTGGTAGTACATCAACCTCTTCTCGTAAATTCTTATAAGTGGTGATATAGTCATCAACCGTCCGATCTAAACCATAAACCTCATCAATCGTTTCTTGATCTGCTATAAAATCAAACGAGACTGAATCAGCGATCTGACTGACTTCCTCAATCTCCTCTTCAGCCAACAGTCCAACATGCATATTGACCTTCTTCTCTTCTGAAATATCAGTTAAATCTTCCTTGTGAGCTGAAAAATCAACCAATCCAGCACTGGTACAACCTCCACTGATTAAACAACTAGTACTCTCTTTTTGGCCCTGTTGTTGATAATCCTCTATTGGAAGCATATGTTCTAAGTAATGCCCACCACAATGAGCACAGTCCAACGCACACTCATTACCGGTTAAACTTATAACTTCCGTCTGCTCAGGATAATCAAATTCAATAAAAGCTGGGAAGTTCTGTTGACGAACTTCCCAGGCTTGATCTAGCTTCTTGGTTAACTTCGGACTTATTTCTCTGATTTCCATCTTAACTTCGGCTTTCTAGCAGCGGTAGCTTCATCTAATCTACCTACTACAGTATTGTGTGGTGCTTGTTGGACTTTTTCTGGCTCTTCTTCTGCTTCCCGAGCAATTTGGATCATTGTTTCTATAAATTGATCTAATGTTTCTACAGTCTCTGTCTCTGTCGGTTCAATCATCAATGCTTCATCTACAATTAATGGGAAGTAGATAGTCGGTGGATGGACACCAAAATCTAATAATCGCTTAGCTATATCGAGCGTCTTAACTCCATTTTTCTTCTGCTTTTTACCTGATAGAACAAATTCATGCTTACAGATTCGATCATAAGCTAGAGCATAGTGTTCTTTTAACTGTTCTTTTAGATAGTTAGCATTTAATACAGAATCTTCACTGACCTGCTTAATCCCTTCAGCTCCTAAAGCTAAAATATAAGCATAAGCTTTAACAACTACTCCAAAGTTACCATAATAAGATCTAACCTTACCGATTGAATCAGGCAGATCATAATCAAAGTAATACTCAGCTCCATCCTTTTCAACTAATGGCTTAGGTAAATATTTAACCAACTCTTCTTTAACACCTACAGGCCCTGAACCTGGCCCTCCTCCACCATGAGGAGTTCCAAATGTCTTATGTAGATTAAGATGGATGACATCAAAGCCCATATCGCCTGGACGAACTTGGCCCATAATTGGATTTAGGTTGGCCCCATCATAATAAAGCAGTCCACCTTCGTCATGGATTAACTCAGCAATCTCTAAAATATCCTCTTCAAATAGTCCTACCGTATTCGGATTAGTCAACATTAAACCGGCTGTCTTATCACTAACTACCTCTTTTAATGCTGCAAGATCAACTAAGCCTTCTTTATTAGATTCAACTTCAACCACTTTAAAGCCAACCATTGAAGCACTAGCAGGATTGGTTCCATGTGCTGAATCAGGAACAATGATCTCATTCTTATCTTCATTTCCATTCTGCTTATGATAAGCTTTCATAATCATTAGTCCAGTTAATTCACCATGAGCTCCAGCAGCTGGCTGCATATTAAACCGATCCATTCCTGTAATCTCAGATAACATCTGATCCATCTGATAAAGCAACTCTAGATTACCCTGTACCATCTTCTCATCTTGTAATGGATGAGTGGCAGTAAAACCAGCCAGCCGAGCTACATCCTCATTTACTTTAGCATTATACTTCATTGTACAAGAGCCTAAAGGATAAAATCCGCTATCAACACCATGGTTTCGAGTTGATAATTCAGTAAAGTGTCTAACTGCCTCTAATTCACTTACTTCTGGTAGCTCTGGATCTTCATCTCGTAAGTACTTAGCTGGAATTTCATCTGTTAAATCTATCTCTTCTAATTCATCTTGCGGAAGGGAAAAAGCAACTCTTCCCGGTTTACTCATCTCAAAGATTAAATCCTTCTCTTTTCTCATTTTACCCCCTCCAATTGTGCAACTAGTTGATCAATTTCAGCCTTCGTTCTCTTTTCTGTAAATGCCAATAACATTCCATTTTCTAAGTCAGCATAATCTGACTCCAAATCATAGCCTCCAATAATATTATCCGTTAATAACTCTTCATTAATTTCTTCAACTGATTTGTGAGCCTTAACAGCAAACTCTTTAAAGAACGGCCCATTAAATACTATCTCATAATCTTCCAGTTGATTTATCTTTTGAGCAGCATAATGTGCTTTCTTAGCAGACTGCTTAGCTACTTCTTTCAGCCCTTCTTTTCCTAGCAAGGTTAGATAAACTGTAGCTGCTAAAGCATTTAATGCTTGATTTGAACAGATATTTGAAGTTGCTCGTTCCCGTCTAATATGCTGTTCTCTTGTTTGTAAAGTCATTACATAGCCTCTATTTCCTGCTTCATCTTCCGTCTCGCCAATGACTCGACCAGGAATCCTTCTCATATTCTTCTTAGTAGTTGCCAAGAACCCTAAGTGAGGTCCACCGAAGTTAAGTGGATTTCCTAAAGCTTGACCTTCACCAACTACAATATCAGCACCTAAGTTACCTGGAGCTTCTAATAAAGCCAACGAAACAGGGTCAGCTGATACAGTAAATAAAGCACCTGCCTGATGAACAATTTCAGCCATCTCTTCTAAATCTTCTAATTGACCAAAGAAGTTAGGATTTTGAACAATCACACCAGCTGTCTTCTCACTAACAAGCTCACCTAATTGCTCGCTATCAGTAACTCCATCTTTATAATCTACTTCAACAAGCTCTAAATCAACAGCATCACAATAAGTTCTCAATACCTCTCTACTCTCTGGACTGACAGCTTTAGAGATAATGATCTCTTTTCTTCTCCGCTTAACTGCAGTCGACATCAAAGCCGCTTCAGCGATTGCACTAGCTCCATCATACATTGAAGCATTTGCTACATCTAAGCCAGTCAGCTCACAGATTAATGTTTGATATTCAAAGATTGCTTGTAAGTAACCTTGGCTCGTTTCAGCTTGATATGGAGTATAAGCTGTATAAAACTCTGATCTTAATAGGATATGATCGATAGCACTAGGAATATAGTGATCATAAACTCCTGCTCCTAAAAAGGAAGTATATTCTTCGAGATTATCATTTTTACCACTCAGCTCTTTCATTTTTTCCTTAATTTCTAATTCAGATAGTGGTTGACCTAAATCTAATTCTCTATCCAGCTTTACTTCTTCAGGAATGTCGGTAAATAATTCATCAATCTTAGTTATACCAACACCTTCCATAAGTTTTGCTCTATCTTCTTGTGTATGGGGTAAATATGGGAACATAATTATTATTCCTCCTCTTCTTTACAGAAATTTTCATACTCCTCCGCAGACATTAAATCATCTAATTGACTCTCATCAGCTAAATCAACAGCAATCATCCAACTCTCATAAGGAGCATTATTCAATTCTTCAGGAGCATCATATAGATCTTCATTACTTTCTAGAATCTCTCCACCTACAGGTACATATAGATCAGAAACTGCTTTTACTGATTCGATCACACCAATTGCTTCTTTTTGAGCAAACTCTTCACCTTCCATTGGTAATTCAACAAATACAATCTCACCTAGCGCATCTTGAGCAAAGTCTGTAATTCCAATATAAGCAGTATTATCTTCCACCTTCACCCATTCATGACTTTCAGTATAAAAAATTCCTTCTTTAATTTCCATTCTAAATCCCTCCAGTTTTATTTTTGATTTAATTGATATTTAACTCTTTTTAACCTTGACGCTTATAAAAAGGCAGTTCAACCAATTTAGCCTTACATTCTCTACGTCTGATCTGAACAGTAATCTCCATTCCAACTTCAGCATAGTCAGCCTCAACATAACCTAAACCAATATTCTTCTCCAGTGCAGGAGCATAAGAACCTGTTGTTATCTCTCCAATCACTGTACCATCTTTTAATAGTTGATATCCTTCTCTAGGAATCCCTCGATCTATCATTTCAAGTCCAACCAGTTTTCGCTGATAACCTTCAGCTTCAATCTCTTGTAATGCTTGTTGGCCAATAAATCCATCCTTATCTAAAGCAACGAAATAGCCCAATCCTGCTTCTAAAGGGTTCTTATCCTTCCCAATTTCATGGCCATACAATGGCAAGTTGGCCTCGAAACGTAAGGTATCTCTAGCACCTAATCCTACTGGAGCAACTTCCTCTCCGCCAGCTTTTAAGATAGCATCCCAAACAGTTTTGATATCTTGCTTGGCAACATAGATTTCAAAACCATCTTCTCCAGTATAACCAGTTCGAGAGACAAATTCAGTCTCTACTCCTGCTACTTCAATCTGCTTCTCAAAGTGGAAAAACTTAATTTCAGTCAACTCAAAATCGGTCAACTTCTGTAAGATCTCTTCAGCCTTTGGCCCTTGTAGTGCTACCTCAGCTATATCTGCTGATAAGTTAACTATCTCTACTCCAGCAATCTCTTGTTCTTTAATCCAATCATAATCTTGTTCAATATTAGCTGCATTAACTACCAAGATATACTGGTCAGCGCTGAAACGATAAACCAATAAATCATCGACTACTCCACCATCTGGATAACACATCATAGTATATTGAATTTGCTGATCATCTAGTTTAGATAGATCATTGGTCAATATCTTCTGTAGAAATTTAAAAGCATTTTCACCTGTTACCTTGATCTCTCCCATGTGGGAGACATCAAATAAACCAGCTTGATTTCTAACTACATTATGCTCTTGGATAATACCTTCATATTGAATCGGCATTCTCCAACCAGCAAAGTCAACCATTTTGGCCCCTAGCTCTTCATGAGTCTGATCCAATGGAACCTTCTTTACAGTATTGGTCATAATTATCCCCTCTTTCATTATTCTTAATCTAAAACTAATCTTTTATTCATCACCTTATAAAGCAAAAACAGAGAGCAAAAGCTAGTAAATTTATCTTCGCTAGCTTAAACTCTCTGTCCTATAAGCAGTTCAGAGATTACCCTTCTAAGATCCTTTTGCCTGAGAGTTTGAGAAGAATTCTCTTCTTTGCCCCTTCGGCGCCCAACCTCTGCTGGGTCTCTCTCTTAAGAAGGTAAATCACCTTTAGACTGAATTTATTAAATTATCTACTTATGTAAATCTTATTTTATCTCCTATGATAATTATACACCTAAAAGAAAAAAGAGAGCAAAGTTAGCAAAATACTACTAACTTTAAGCTCTCTCTGTCCTCTAGCCAGTTCAGAGATTATCTTTCTAAGATCCTTTTGCCTGAGAGTTTGAGAAGAATTTTCTTCTTTGCCCCTTCGGCGCCCAACCTTTGTTGGGTCTCTCTCTTAGAAAGGTAAACCGTTCTTAAACCGCATTTATTTCTAAATTCTATTTTGTTCTCTTTTCATTATTAATTCTAACAACTCTTTTCAAAGTTGTCAAGAATAATTTATATTTTTTTATCATTTTTATAATATATTTTGTACTTAGCTCACTTTAGCTTGAGGTGACTAAAAATTAACTGTTCCGGCAAAACTATAGTTACTATCAGAATCACCAGCTAAATCAAGGTCAATGAACGGTAGATCAAGTCCTAATCCACCAGTATAAGTTCGATCTCCATCTATTTGATAACCACCTAATCTAACAGCTAATAAGCCAAGAATAATATCCTTTTCTGCTCCTAAACGATAAATTTCATCTCCTTCATCAGGAATTTCTATATCTGCTGCTACAGTCGCTCCGATTGGGAATGGTAAATTAGCAGCTGCTCCTAAAGTCACAGTTCGTGGTAATCTCTCATCTAAATCATCAATTTCATGACTACCCCAACTAGTCACTAAATTCCTAACATTAACACCAACATTGACCATATCAGTTGCTCTCACTAATGCTCCTGTATCTAAACCAAAACCATTAGCTGACCTTGGATCATCATCAGCAATCATTTCAAAAGTATCACCATCTGCTTTAGCTTCCATATTAAGATCATATTGGTTAGCAGTTAAATACTTAGCATTAGCACCAATAGAAACAGTCCCTAAATTTAATGGCGCATTGGTTAGATTAGTTCCCATAGAAAAGATTCCTTGACCAATAAATGTATTAGACGCCTTTATTTCAGGCAAATCCCCATTATATTCTACACTTCCATCACTCTTAATTTCTAACTCATCCTCATCTATCTCTTTACTACCAGTACTCTCAAATACAAAATTATTATTAAGAGTTACACCTAAACCAAAGTTTCTTAAATTAACTGCTGCCAATCCATTTAGATTAACCCCAATATCATCAAGTTCAAGTAACTCTTTTAAACTCTCTTCATCTTCGTCAGCTTCTTCTAAGTGATCTCTTAAAACTGATAAATCACTAAAGTTTTCTCCACCAGCACCAAAATTAGCTTCAAATCCTAACCTTCCACTTCGTACCAAACCGGCTGGATTCCAATAGATTGCACTGGCATCATCAGCCACAGCAGTAAATGCACCACCCATCCCATGGGCTTTAGTACCATATATTTGACCTGCAAAGGCTGTCCCAGCAGTTGCTACTAACAACGACATGATCAACAATAACATCCAAGTTCTTTTCATCTTCATCCCCCACTTTTATAATTTATTGAAAGTCACCATTATTACATAATTTCGTTATCTTTGCGTAAAATCCTCTTTTTTTAACATTAACTTTCAATAATAGTGGCTCCTTGATCAGTAGGGGAAATTACTAAATACTGAGCTTCAATACCTTGCTTAGCAAAAATATCCTTCATCTCAACTCCGATTCTCTCTTCATCTTCTAAAGTTAAGGCAATTGCTGTTGGCCCGGAGCCACTTAACACAATACCTAACACATCTTGAGATAAATCTTCAATAACTTCATCTAAACCAGGAATCAACCCTTGCCTATAAGGCTGATGTAGACGATCATCTAATGCCTGTCCGATCAACTCATAATCTTCTGTTAGCAGACCTGCTAATAATAGACTAGCATGACTGACATTGAAGACTGCATCTTTAAATGAAACCTTATCAGGCAAAGCACTCCTCGATTCATCTGTAGTTAATTGATAATCAGGAATACAGACTACAGTCTTTAATTTACTTGGAGGGGTTACTTTCTTATAAATAACCTCTTTATCTTTGACAGTCGAAATGACTACTCCACCCAATAAAGCAGGAGCTACATTATCAGGATGACCTTCTATCTCAGTTGCTAAATTTAGTAATTCTTCTGTCGTTAATTGTTCTCCACTCAACTTATTAGCTGCTAACAATCCACCAACAATAGCAGCAGCACTACTTCCTAGACCTCGGGCCAACGGTATCCGATTGATAAGTTTGATCTTTAATCCTGGGGGTAGATAGTCAACAGTTTCAAATAAACGTAGCATACTCCGATAGACCAAATTACTCTCATCAGTAGTTAGCTCTTCTATTCCATATCCAGCAACCTCAATCTCTACCCCTTCTTTTTGCTTCCGCTCTATCTCAATTAAATTATATAGGCCCAAGCTCATACCAAAGGTATCAAAGCCTGGCCCTAAATTAGCAGTAGTTGCTGGAATTTTGACCTTAAACATCACTGTCACATAATTGATCTAAATTAAACTTATCATGGATAACCTTAACAGCACGATCGCTTTTCTCTTTATCGATCAAACAAGAAACCTTAATCTCTGATGTACTGATCATTTCAATATTAATATCTTCCTCTGCTAATGCCTCAAACATCTTAGCTGCTACACCAGGATTAGTCACCATTCCCGCTCCTACTATTGATACTTTAGCTACTTCAGTATCATAAACTAACTCTTTATAGCCTAGCTCTTCTTGTAACGCTTTTAAATTAACTTTAGTATGAGCTAAATCTTCCGTACCGATTGTAAATGTAATATCATTTAATCCATCATAATCTACATTCTGAATAATCATATCGACATTAATCCCATCTTCAGCTAACCCAGTAAAGATTCTAGAAGCAACACCTGGTTGATCAGGCACCCCAATCAATGATAATTTTACTGTATCACTATTACATGTAACACCAGTTACTACAATATCCTTTTCCAATTCCTCTACCTCCTTAATATATGTTCCTGGACAACAATAAAAACTAGATTTAACAACTAATTTAATACCATATTCCTTAGCAATTTCAACCGATCTAGGATGTAAAACTTCAGCACCTAAACTAGCAAACTCTAACATTTCATCATAGGAGACCCCATTTAATTTACAAGCACCTTCAACAATTCTAGGATCTGCAGTATAAACTCCATCAACATCTGTATAGATTTCACATAAATCAGCATCAAGAGCAGTTGCTAATGCAACACCTGTTGTATCAGAACCACCCCGCCCTAAAGTAGTTATCTCATTATCAGATGTAACACCCTGAAACCCAGCTACAATCACTATCTTATCTTGATCAAGCTCTTGTTCTAATCTTTCAGGGTTGACCCTTAAGATTTTAGCCTTAGCATGTAAATCATCAGTTATAATTCCAATTTGAGAGCCACTCAAAGAGATTACATCTTCACCCAATTCATTAATAGCCATTGCCAATAATGATACTGAAACCTGCTCACCTGTTGAAACTAACTTATCATATTCACGTTTAGGAGGGTTCTCAGTAATTTGTTGGGCCAACTCAATCAATTCATCTGTACTATCCCCTAAAGCCGAGACTACTGCTACTACTTGATTACCTGCTCTTTTTCTTTTTACAATTCTTTCTGCTACTCGCTTAATATGATCAGTATCTGCTACTGAACTACCACCATATTTTTGTACAATTAATCCCATAAAACTTCCTCCTCTAATTACAGTTAGCAATTTATAGATAATTATTAACTAATATTTATTGGTTGTATTCTTCAACTCTAATTAAACTGGCCACCTCTTCAACATCTGATAAAGACTTAATCTTATCTAATGCATCATTGAGATCTCCCTCTTTAACTTGATGGGTAATGAAGACCAACGGTACAGTATCATCACTTCTGCCTTTTTGAATTACAGATTCAATACTGACCTGATGCTCTCCTAACAAACCAGTTATTTCTCCTAAAACACCAGGATTATCTAACACATTCAATCTTAAATAAAAACTTGACCTTACCTCGTCTTGAGCTATTACCTCTTTTTCTTCAAAGCAAGTACAAGAAATTCTCCCTTGTGCTGAAAAGTCAATATTTCTAGCAGCAGTAATAATATCACCTACAACAGCACTTCCAGTCGGCATCTGACCCGCCCCTGGTCCATAAAACATCACCTCATTAATCGCATCTCCTTCTACAAAGATAGCATTAAAGACATCATTGACATTAGCCAGTGGATGCTCAGTAGGAACTAATGTCGGATGTACTCTGACTTCAACTCCATCATTTTCTTTACCAATAGCTAATAATTTAATCTTATAGCCTAGCTCCTGAGCATATAAAATATCTCCCTTAGTAATTCCAGTTATCCCTTCAATATAGACATCCTCAATGTCAACTCTAGATTCAAAAGCAATCGATGCTAAAATAGCTAACTTATAAGCAGCATCATGCCCCTCTATATCAGATGTCGGATCAGCTTCAGCATAACCAAGCTCTTGAGCCTGAGCCAACACATCAGAAAAATCTGCTCCTTCTTGCTCCATCTTCGTTAAAATATAGTTAGTCGTTCCATTAACAATTCCCATTATATTTGTAATCTTATTACCAGCTAAATCCTCTTTTAAAGGACTAATAATTGGAATCCCACCACCAACACTAGCTTCAAAGTAGATGTCGACTCCCATCTCTCGAGCAGTAACCAATAATTCATGACCATGCTTAGCCATCAACTCTTTATTAGCAGTCACTACACTCCGGCCGCTCTTGAGTACTTCTAAAATAAACTCCTTAGCTGGATGAACCCCTCCAATCAGCTCTGCAACTATTTCAATCTCTGGATCATTAATTACTTCCTCAAAATCATCAGTTAACTTATTCTGTGGTACATCAACTAACAACTCTTTACTTTTATCTTTAACTAATACCTTAGCCACAGTCAACTTAGCACCTGACTTATTGGCAATACTAGTAGCATTCTCTTCTAAAATCTTATAAACTCCTGAACCAACAGTTCCACATCCTAACAATCCAACCTTTATCTCCTTCTCCATACTATCTCCTCCTCTAAATTATCCTTGCTTAAAACTTTGTGTAATTAGTTTTACTCTCTTTATTCCTCCTATACCTTCTAAATTACTTATTAGTTGCTCAACTGAGATTACTAGATTATTACTCTCAATCGTTATCGTTACATGAGCCACTTGATTTAAAGGAATATCTTGATTTATAGTTAATATATTTCCATGATACTGAGCAATTTTGGTTAATACCTTAGATAAATTACCCTTTTGATCAGCTACTAATAATGATAATGTTGCTAGCTCTTGTCTTTCTTGTTTTACAAAAGGAAATATATAATCTCTATACTTATAATAAGCACTTCGACTTAATCCTACTCTTTCAACAGCTTCTTTAATCTGCTCTTCTTCTCCATTCTTTAGTAGTTCCTTTACTTTAACTGTCTTCTTCATAGCAGGTGATAAGATCTCTTCAGCAACTATGTAAAAATCTTTTCCCATTATAACCCCCTACATTGTCCTTGTTAAGAATACTCCTGTCTGCTATATATATACATTATATCGAATTATAACATTCTAATTGTAATTTTGCAAGTAGGTTTTAAAAAAAAACGTACAACAATTATGTTGTACGTTACTGATTTTTATTTTATTCTTCATAAATCAAAGTACCGGTCGTTTGGGCCAACTCTCTAAATGCTGTAATCAACTGCTTAGTATACTTACCAGGTTGTCCATCTCCAATCACTCTAGAATCAATCTTGACAACTGGAATCACCTCAGCAGCAGTACCAGTTAAGAAGCACTCATCAGCAGTATATAGATCGTGACGAGTAAAGACCTCTTCTCTAACCTCTAAATCAAACTCTGGAGCAACCTCTAAAACTACTCCCCGTTTGATTCCTTTTAATGCTCCAATATATGTAGGAGGAGTCTTTAAAACACCATCCTTGATAATAAAGATATTATCACCCGTACATTCTGCGACATATCCTTCATTATTCAACATTACTGCTTCTAAAACACCTGCTTGATTGGCCTCAATCTTAGCTAAAATATTATTTAAATAATTAAGTGATTTAATTCTTGGATTTAAAGCCTCAGGGATATTACGACGGGTTGGAACAGTCACCACATCTAAACCTTCTTCATAAAACTCCTCAGGATACAATGTAATATCACTCGCAATAATTATTACAGTTGCCTGATCACACTTATTAGGATCTAATCCTAAATCACCAACCCCCCGCGAAACAACCAACCTAATGTAGGCATCCTCTAAATCATTGGCCCTGATTGTCTTTAAGACTGCTTCTCTCATTTCATCTTTTCCTAATGGTATCTCCAACATGATTGCTTTAGCAGACTCATATAACCGATCTAAATGCTCTTCAAAGCGAAAGATTCTACCATTGTAAGCTCTAATCCCTTCAAAGATTCCATCACCATATAAAAATCCATGATCAAAGACAGAAATTTTAGCTTCTTCCTTCTCTACTAGTCTATCATTTAAAAATATCTTCTGGCTACTCATAATACTCCCCTTCCTTAAAATTATTATCTACTATTATAATTAAAATTAAATCAATTTGCAAATTAATCAATATTTTTAACAACTATCTAGATTAGAAAAGATATAGTGGGGGTAACTACCGCCCCCCACTATATCTTAAAAATTTAAATTTTAAATTTTTAATCAAAGTATTACTTCTCTACCTGTAACTTACTTTACATTCACAGTTTCCTTTAAAGATTTACCAGGCTTAAAAGCTGGAACTGTACGAGCAGGAATCTGCATCTCTTCTCCAGTCTGTGGATTACGCCCAGTACGAGCACTACGATCTCGTACTTCAAAACTACCAAATCCAATCAATTGAATTTTGGCCCGCTCATCAGCTGGCTTCTTAGCTTCTTCCTTTAAGTTTTCAGTCACTATATCTAACATAGCATCCAATGTTTCCTTAGTATCTTTTTTTGTAATTCCTGTTTTTTCAGCAATCTGTTCTACTAATTTAGTTTTAGTAATATTCTTTGCCATTATAAATTCACCTCCTATTAGTAATTTAAACATTTCCACTGATTATTATGCCACAGATAGACTTCTTGACACGCTTTATTATTCCTTCTTTTTTTATAAAAAAAACAGTATTCAAAGAAAAAAATCGGTCTATAGACCGATTTTTATAAGATAATACAGATTAAGCCTCCACTTCCGTCATTTATTATTTTTTGTAGAGTATCCTGAAGTTTGTTTTGAGCCTTGACAGGCATCCGGTATAATTTGTTATTAATTCCATCTTTAACTAAATCATGTAACGAACGACCTAAGAAATCAGAATCCCAAATTGCAGTCGGATTAGCTTCAAATTCCTCTTCAAAGAACTGAATTAATTCTTCACATTCTTCTTCTGTACCTACGACAGGAGATATTTCTGTCTTGATATCTGCTCTAATCAAATGGATTGAAGGAGCAGAAGCTGTCAACTTAACTCCAAAATGCCCTCCTCGCCTAATCATCTCTGGTTCTTCAAAGAGCATATCTTCTAATTCAGGCTGTACAATTCCATATCCTTCTTCCTTAGCTTTAAGTAAAGCACCTGCTACCTGATCATACTCCTTTTTGATCACACTCAACTCTTTGACCAGATTAAATAGATGATGTTGGCCCTCTATTTCTAAATCTGTCATCTCTTCTAACGTTTCATAAAATAAATTCTCCTTTAAATTAAAATCTAAAGCAGCTATCCCGCTACCCAAATCAAGATTAGATATTACAACATCTTTAGCATTTTCATTCTCACTTAATTGCTCATGTAATTTATCAACATCTCTTAAAGTAAATAACTCTTGAATTGCTTGATTTATACTTTCATCTATATCTTGACTCAACCAATGTCCTTCATCCAACTCATCGATCCATAGTGGTAAATCAATATTGATTTCTGTCAAAGGAAACTCATATAATACTTCTCTTAATACATTTACAATATCATCACCTTCTAATTCTAGGCAATTAACAGGAATCACTTTTTTATTGAACTTTTCTTCTAATTGCTGAGCCAACTCTTGAGTCTCTTCACTCTCTGGATGAGTAGAATTAAGTACAATAATATATGGTTTTCCTAACTCCTCTAGTTCTTCAACAACCCTTCTTTCAGCATCAATATAGCTTTCCCTAGGTAAATCAGTAATTGTCCCATCAGTGGTAACTACTAAACCAATTGTAGAATGATCCTGAACTACTTTTTCTGTTCCTACTTCAGCAGCTTTTTGAAAAGGGATAGCTTCTTCAAACCAAGGGGTAGTAACCATTCTAGCCCCTTCTTCCTCTTCATATCCTAAAGCACCCTGCACCTTATAACCAACACAATCAACCAACCTGACCTTACAATCAATATTCTCATCTAAATTAATCGTAGTTGCCTGATTAGGAACGAATTTAGGTTCAGTTGTAGTAATTGTTCTACCTTCACCACTTTGTGGCAGTTCATCCCTAGCCCGTTCCTGAATATGTTGATCTTCAATATGAGGTAAGACTAATAAATCCATAAACTTCTTGATAAATGTAGATTTCCCGGTTCTAACTGGCCCTACTATGCCAATATAAATGTCCCCATTTGTCCTGGTTGCAATATCCTGATAAACACTAAAACTTTCCATCAAGTACCCTCCCTTTTATAATCAAACCTATAAGAATAAAATGACCTACGGTCATAGTCTAAGGTTAAGTCTGGGACCAAATAAATCATTACAGATCTTAAAAAGATAAGCTTATCAATAGTCCTCGCCAATTATTTTTCAAAGATCATTATATATATATGACCTGAATTTTATATTATTCCTCGGGAGGGGAGAAAATGGTTTACGACTGAGGAAATGGTTTTTATAAACCCGAAGGTGAGGTTAAGTCAACGAACTTTAAAACTTTATTGATATAAAGTGTCACTTTTTAAATTGAAATGTAGTGTCAGACCCATGTGTCTGACCACGGGTTAACAAGGGCGAACACACGGGTTCGCCCCTACGAGAAAGGCAAGATCTCATGTAAGGACAGGTCTCTGTGCCTGTCCCTACGGTCGACCACGGAGAGTCGACCTTACGTTTTCACAATATCAAAAGTGCCACATTATTGTAATTAATATCTACACGACAAAAGAGCAGAAGATATTATCCCCTGCCCTAAATGAGTTATTATTTAATTGATTCAATTTGTACTAAGATGAATTTAGTGACTTTGTTCTTAAAGCTTTTTTAAAAGGGTTACTTATCCTTAAACTTAACCTAAAACTAAATTTGCCATTAGACAAATTTATTCTTTACCAACAGCTATTCTCCACTATCTCCTCTAATTCATGCTTAGCTCCGCGTAACATCAAATCATTAACAGCTTGTTTAGGATCTTTATCCTCAAATAAAATTTGATAAATTTCACTTGTAATCGGCATCTCTAGATCTAATTCTTTAGCAAAAGCAGAAACTGCCTTAGCAGTTCTTACTCCTTCGGCTACCATCTGCATCTCATCTAATGCTTCCTCTAAGGTCAATCCACTACCAATCTTGTAACCTAAGCGACGATTACGACTATGTTGACTAGCACAAGTTACAATTAAATCTCCTAAGCCAGCTAAGCCTGAAAAGGTAATTGGATCAGCACCTAATTCAGCACCTAACCGCTTTATCTCTGCTATTCCTCTAGTAACTAAAGCAGCTAATGTATTATCACCATATCCCAAACCATCAGAAATTCCAGCAGCAATAGCAATAATATTCTTAACTGCTGCTCCTAATTCAACACCAACCAAATCAGGATTAGTATAGACTCTAAAGTAATCGCTCATAAATAGATCCTGTACTCGTTCAGCTAACTTTCTATTCTTACCTGCTACTACAATCGTCGTTGGTAACTCTAAGACTACCTCCTCAGCATGAGTTGGCCCGCTTAGAACAAATATATTATCATGTAATTTACTATCTAATTCATCCATTAAAACCTCTGACATCCTCAAATGGGTCTCCTCTTCAATCCCTTTAGAAGCACTAACAATAATTGTGTCTTCATCTAATAATCCTTTTAACTCCTGAGCTACTGTCCTGACAACATGTGACGGAACAACGACTAAGACAACGTTGGCCCCTGCTACAGCTTCTTCAAGGTCAGTAGTAGCTGTTAATCCCTCAGGTAATTTAAAGTCTGGCAAATAAGAGTTGATATGCTCTTGGTTGATTTCATCTACTTTTTCTTGAGAAATATCCCTTAAACAGACATCATGACCATTGTCATGGAGTAATACAGCCAATGCTGTACCCCAACTTCCTCCACCAATAACTGCTATCTTATCACTCATCTTAACTCCTCCTCGATTAATTTTACTTTAATCTTTTTTCTTAACCTTGCTTTGGGTAATTTTATTTTCAGTCCCTGCTAATAAGCGTTTGATATTTGGTTTATGTCCATAAAGTACAAAGATAGCTATCAATAAGCCAAAGAGTACATAAACTGTAGGTTTATTAAATAAAAACATCATAATTGGAATTAAAGTTGCCCCTACAATTGAACCTAGGGAAACATACTTCGTTGTAGCCACAATCAATACCCAAACAATAAATACAATCAAAATTGCCCCAGGGGCCAAACTGATCAAAACTCCAACAGAAGTAGCTACTCCTCGCCCTCCAGTAAACTTTAAGAATAGAGACCAGTTATGACCAACAATAGCCATCACACCTATCAGCAAGATCAAAAAAGGCTCTCCTTGAAATAATCTACTTGCTATAGTAACACCTAAAAATCCTTTTCCAATATCCAATAAGGCAACTAAAATTCCCATTCCTAAGCCCATGATGCGATAAGCATTGGTAGCACCAATATTACCACTACCATACTTCCGAATATCTACCCCCTTAACAAACTTAGCTACCAGCAAGCCAAAGGGAATTGATCCTAATAGATAACTATTTCCCATTGCTAATACTAATCTGACCATTAATTCCCCTCCTAACTTCTCTCTCTAATTATTAATTTAATTGGTGTTCCTTCAAATCCAAACGCTTTTCTCAACTGATTCTTTAAATAACGACGATAAGCAAAATTAATCAACTCAGGATCATTAACAAACATTATAAATGTAGGTGGTTTAACCCGTGGTTGAGTTCCATAATAAATCTTTAATCTCTTTCCTTGCTTATTAGCTGGAGCTTGAAACATAGCTGTTGCCTCTTCAATTACATTATTTAAAACACTAGTATCTACCCTTCTAGCATGTTGTTCTGCTACATAATTTGCAATCTCTAGTACTTCTAAAACTCTTTTTCCAGTCAAAGCTGAAACAAAAGTAACCGGTGCATAATTCAAAAACTTAGCTTCATACCTAATTTCCTCTAAATAACGGTTCATTGTTCGGCCATCCTTCTCAACTAAATCCCACTTATTAACTACTAGAATAATACCTTTTCCTTCTTCATGGGCATAACCAGCAACCTTTTTATCCTGCTCTGTCATTCCTTCTGTAGCATCTATTACCATTAAAGCAATATCAGAACGATCTATCGCTCTTAAAGAACGAATTACACTATAACGCTCAACTCCTAAATTAACCTTCCCTTTTCTTCTAATTCCTGCAGTATCAATAATCACATAATCTTTATCATCATGCTCAAAATAGGTATCGATTGCATCTCGAGTAGTCCCAGCTATATCACTGACAATCACCCTCTCTTCACCTAAAATCTTATTAACTAAGGAAGACTTACCGACATTTGGCCTCCCAATAATCGAAATTTTAATTGCATCCTCTGCATAATCATCATCCTCTTGCTCCGGGAAATGGCTAATTACTTCATCCAATAAATCTCCAGTTCCTAAACCATGTTGAGCAGAAATTAAATTAACCTCTCCAAATCCTAATTCATAAAAATCATACTTGTCCATTTCTGCCTGTTCATGATTTTCAGCTTTATTAGCAACAACGATTACTTCTTTATTTGATTGTCGTAAAAAATCAGCTACTTCTCTATCTGTAACAGTCAACCCTTCTCTAATATCGACTACAAATAAGATCACTTCAGCCTCATCAATAGCCATCTGTGCTTGATAACGCATCTTATCTTTCAATTCTGTATCAGCATCTAACTCAATTCCTCCTGTATCAACCAATAAAAATGGTCTACCTAACCACTCTGTATCAGAATATAACCTATCTCTTGTAATACTCGGTTCATCTTCAACAATAGAAACTCTATCCCCAACTATTCTATTAAATAATGTTGACTTACCTACATTGGGACGTCCAACAATTGCCACTACTGGCTTATTCATTTTCAGCACCTCCATAATTTTCTCTAAATATCTGTTCTAATAAAGCACTTGGTTCATTGTTAGCTGTTTTAACTTCAACTGGAATTTGAGATTTAAATTCATCTAAACTCAAATCATCTAAAAATAACTTTTCTTCATTAAGTAAAACTTCTGGAATAATTATCATCTCTCCTAACTGTTTTATCTCTTGCAACTTTTCTAAAATATCCCCTCCAGTTAACAGTCCAGTCACCGTTACTTCTGAACCAAAATAATCATTTTCTACTACTATTAACTCAACTGTTAAATTTTCAATCTGATTCAACCTAGTAATAATCGGCTCTAATACTTTGGCCCCTAAGACTCCGCTGACAATTGAAACCACTCGCTTTTGAGAAAGCTTGTCCGGTAAATCACCTTCTAATTTAGAAAATTGATCCCAAAATAACCTAGCCATCCCTACCCCATTCTCCAATTGAAGAAAGTCATCATACTCTTCAGCAAGTGGTAATTCTTGATCTGCTAAAAAGTAAAACTCATCAGCCAGATAAACAAAACTAATACCATACTTGGCCCTAAACTTAGTTTGCCACTCTTTAACCAAATTGATTAATTCTTTAGCCTCTTGTCTACTAAAAGATCTTAAGTCAGATAATCCCTCTCTAAACTTTGTTAATCCCACTGGTACAATAGCTAATGATTTAATCTGAGGAAGAAATCCTGCTAAATCTTCAATCGTTCTTTCTAGATAAATTCCATCATTTACTCCTGGACATAAGACTACTTGAGTATTCAGCTCTATACCAGCTGTAGTTAATTCTTCAATCTGCTCTAATATCCTTCCTGCATGCTTATTATTAAGCATCTTTTCTCTTAATTCAGCTTCAGTACTATGTACAGAAACATTCAAAGGGCTTAATTGCATCCTCTTAATTCGTTTAAGCTCTGTTTCAGATAAATTCGTTAAAGTTATATAACTTCCTTCTAAAAAAGAGAATCTATAATCATCATCTTTTAAATTTAAGGTAGTTCTAGACTCTGAAGGAGCCTGATCAACAAAACAAAAGATACAATTATTATGGCACTTTTTCAACCCATCAAATATAATTTCAGAAAATTGAACTCCTAAAGGTTCGTCATACTCCTTTTCAATCTCTAACACCCAATATTCTTCATCTTGTTTAATAACCTCAACCTCTAAATAAATATCTGTCATTAAAAATTTATAGTCTATAAAATCTCTGATTTCTGTACCATTAATCTTAAATATTTTATCTCCAACTTCCAATCCTAATTCTTCTGCAATACTACCTTCATCTATTCCTTCAATTTCCAAACACTTATCTAAATTAACAATTTCATTATTCTCCATTATTTCACCCCAATGCCAAATTCCTAATTCTCTTCTTACTTATTATCTTATATTGAATCAATTTCGTCAAGTCAATTAAGAAAATCAAGCTTAATTGATATTTAGTGGCACTTTGCCACTAAATATCAGTGTACAGTTTACAGTTGACGGTTGACAGTTAAAACCTTAAAATCAAAACTACTCTAAACCTGTAATTCTAAAGCTTTTCATAGGTTTTAAGCTTTTAAGATTTTGATCTTAACTGTAAACTGTAAACCGTAAACTATCAACTCAATTATGTGGCACAAAAGTACCACATTATTGTAATACACCCTAGATAAGTAAACCGACTAGCTCATCTAAACTAGTCGGCTTTAGCTATCTGCTTTAATCTCTGTTTTACATTCAATACTAAATCGACATAACAGTCGTACTCTTTTAATAGCGAATAGATTGTTAACGGCCTACCTAAAGTAATTATACCACATCTTCTAGATAAAAAGCCTCCAACTTTAGTCCATAAGTTAGCATGAGTTAAAGCACCAATTAGCATAATATCATTTGTGTTAACCCCACATAACTCAAGATAATTATATAGTATCTGTTTCATTAGTTTTCTTTCTCCACCCAATCCTAAAATATAAACTTGATTCTTTAAATCATCTTCTCCATAAAGGATAGGAGAACCTATTTGATCAGACTCTACCTGATCATAGTATGGTAAATTTTTAATTGTTTCACTATCCGCTTTTTTCTGTAATGGCAACAATCCTACATGAAGAGCAGCAGCTAAGACTGAAGTATGGGCACTTCCATAACAATAATATATAACCTTCACCTTAATTAGCTATCCTTTCTTTAATTCTAATTACTTGCTGTTTTATTTGCTTATAATCAGATTTGATTCCTGCTTTAATTATCGAAAGTCCAACCCCAGCAAACCCAAGCTTTATTAATATTTTTCCAAGTTTAGTTAAATTATTATTAAAAGAAGTAGTCTCAATCAATATGACTTCATTTTCCAGGGCAAAAATCTCTTTAAACCCTGCTAGCATTCTTTTAACAAGTAATACTTGAGCTTTACATCCTAAAATAAAGACTTCATTTCCTAACTCATCAGTATCTACATAAACTAACTCACCAGTATTCTTCTCATTATTTAACTTAAATACAGCTAATTTATCCTCTAGGTCTTTTTTATTATTGATAGTACCTAAATAAAAAGAAGCAGCTATTAATGGTAATCCTAAGCTATACTCTCCATAATAAATAATTTTCATATATTGTGCTCCTAATGATTGATTAAGATACGAACTCCATTTCCCAAATCATGTACCATAGTATCCGTTATACGGGCCATTAACATAGCAATATACTCTAATTCCTCATCATCACTAGCATAAAAAACTGGTACTCCTCCATTATCAATTTTTTCTTTATCTTCCTCTTTTATAACAAAAGCTTTTAAATCCTTACTCTCCATAAAAGCCTCCTAATCTGCAGCTGCACTACCTGCTTTTGATTCTAAAGGTCTTCTTCGCGCCTCTTCCAAAATCGGTGTGGAGCTAACTGCTTCTTTAACACATTCTTCATCAGGTTCAATAGGAATAATGATCATATAAACCCTTCCTGTATCTAAATTCAATCTAGCTAAAGGTGTATAGTCAACAACCCCAATATCTAGTTTGACTCCTAATTGATTTGCTACATCATGAACAATTGCCTGCCTTTGACCAATATTGGCTAAAGTAGCTCGCGCATCGTCATCTTTAGGTTCAATTACAATCCCTATCCCCGATTTTTCCCACTCTTCTAAAGCTTCATTTAATCCTACATTCATCATCACTACATCTTCAACCCCAATATTACTCCCTGTTGGCCCGGAAAACTCCAAATCCTTTACTCGTATATTAGCAATATTCCCTACTGTATCTTGAACCATAACCCGATCTAAAAAATAAGCAATCAATCCACCAGCAATCAAACCTCCAATTAAATTAAAAAAATAATATCCTATTGTTGTAATAAAAGCAGTAATCATTGCCAAATAATTTCTAGCTTCAAACACCTTAGCTATATTCTCTATATATGCTATACCTCGTGGTACCAGCTCTGTTTCTTCTATTTCAGTTAAAAAATCTCTCTCCATTGTCCTGATACTTTGAAACTGTTGAGCTGCTGCTCCTAAAATTGTAACTGCAACATAATTTTCTTCTAATAAAGCTGGAATAACTAATGCCCCTAAAGCAGCAGCAATAAAACCTAAAGTAGTATGAACAACATAACCATGAGGATATCCTGGATATTGTCTATAATCAACCTTTAATTCTATCATTCTAATTAAAGTACCTAAACCAATCCCTAGCAAAATCATCTGCTCATATCCATCCATTTTATCCCCCACTTCTACTCATCATCATCATCTTCTTCTTTTCCTTTAGCTCCTAGTGCACTTCCTAATCCACCTAAGTTTTTAATTCTATCTATTGCCCCTTGAAGACTACCTGCATTAATTACTAATAATATTCCTCCACCGATTATTACAATAGCTAAAATAATTCCAACCGATCTAAGAGCACCAGTAGATTGTGCAGCTTCATCTTGTAATCCTTCGCCTTCTGCTCCCCCATATAATAACTGTTCTATAACATCAGCAAAGTATACTGTACTAGCAGCAGCTTGTTCTCTAGATAAAGTATGAGTTCCAAATTCTAATAACATTGACCGTGGTGATAAATCTTGATTATAAGTTCCATCAGCATAAAAAATATCTTTAATTAATCCTGGATATTGTTCATCAGCAACTGCTTTAATCTGTTTAGCAAATTCATCATTAGCTTCCATTCCTGGATTTTGTCGTCCTACTACTAATCTAACTTGAGCTACTTCTTCTCCATCAATAGTAGTTATATATTCTTCAGGGTCAGGAACACCATCACGATGAATATCTAAAATTGTGTCAGGAGCTTGTTCAGCCAACTTTTTGGCAGTAGGTCTTGAACGCTGATAAGCACCCCCATCAATAGGATCATGATGTGATCTATCATGAACTACTTCTATGCCCTTTTCCTCTAAACTCTCTTTAAATCTCTCTGTAACAGGAAAGATATCTCCATCCCCAGGCTTAGCTTCCGTTCCACTTTCTGGCACATATGATTCAGGATTATGAGTATTATACATCCCAATCATTCTATCCTCTTGCTGAGCAAGTAATCCTTGCGTAAGGGCCAAGATATCATCCCTACTCTCTAATAACTCAACCTCTTTTTCAAATTCAGCAACCCCTTCTCCTTCTTCAGCATCAACTTCAATAATTCTATATTGTTTGTTATCCTGCGTAATAAAATAATCATTGACACTGATACTCTTAGCAGTACTGAAAACAACCTCTTCTGTCTCCTGATCTATTACATTAAAGTAACCTTCTTCAGCAAGGTGAGCAAAAGAGGTTGGCATTATTATCAGGTTGATCAGTAGAAAGAATGTTAAAGTAATTATTACATTGAAAGTTATTCTATTCTTCATCATCTTCACCTCGCTCTTCTTGTTGTTCTTCTTCTTTCTCTTTATAACCTAATTCCCCAAACTCAGAATGAACCAACTTCCGATCAAAGTTCCTCTTATTATCTCTATCCTTCTCACCTTTATTACCACCTGCTGCTAACCTCTCTCTTGTTTCACCAAAAATCTCTACTAATAAAACAGCAAAAATCCCACTAAGTACTATTGCATCAAAAGCACCTGCTCCTCCAATCTCTGCTTCTCCTGGTATACCACCCAAAGTAATTCTACCAAGGTGGATCAGATCATACATTAAAAACCCTAAAGCTCCTGTAATGAAGGCTGCTCTTCTTGAACGAGCAATTAAGTAGGAAATAACTGCAGCAATCACTGGATATAAATAATTAATATCAAATAAAGTATGACCTTCTTCAAATTGAAATAATGTATTGACACCATAAATTACTCCTCCTGCAATCAAAACAGATAACAAAGTTCTATATATAACCCTTTTTTCTTCTACATTAAACAGAATATAAAGTGCAAGAGCAATAGGAAGAATTGCACCTCCAACATTGAGAGTAACTACCGGTTCACTACTAATTGGAATATCAACAAAGCTACCTAAAATCATTAACGTTAGAAAAAGAAAAGCCATGCTTGTAGTCAATCCCATTTCATTAAGCATCTCTTCTGCAACACCAAAATAAACCAAAATCTGTATTACAATTAAAATTATAATCCCAATTGGCATTTTTATTAATCCCCCCACTTCAAACTACTTTTAATTTAAAACATTTACCTATCAACAACTAGTTTTATCTAAACAATAAAAATTATTCAATTTAAAAAAATTCTCTATACAACGACAAAAAACGACCCACAATTCTGATAATTCAGAATTGCAGGTCGCTTTCACCCTTTAAACTCCTACTTATTCAATTATATTAGAACTTATCTTGGCTCTACAATCAATTTAATAGCCGTTCTCTCTTCACCATCAATCTCAATATCCGTAAAAGCTGGAATACAAATTAAATCAACACCACTTGGTGCTACAAAGCCTCTGGCGATAGCTACTGCTTTAACTGCTTGATTCAATGCCCCAGCTCCTATTGCTTGAAGCTCTGCTCCACCTCTTTCCCTTAAAACTCCTGCCAGAGCTCCAGCTACTGAATTTGGACTTGAACTAGATGATACCTTTAGTACTTCCATGTAAAATACCTCCTTTTTTTCATTCTACTACACTACATACTTATTTCAAGATTTACAAAATAATTCCTTCATAGATAATAAAATTTATCATTTTTTATTTGATTTATTAGCTATTAAGCTTATGTATTCTCTTAATCCTCTTAATTTTCTTAGATTTTCCCGTTCTATCATCAATATCTACCATCAAACCACATAATTGAGTATCTCCGGTAGCCACTTTAAACCTTTGCGGCATTTGAGTTAAGAACCTTTCTAATGGTTCATCAATATTCATTCCTAAAATTGAATCTATAGCTCCTGTCATTCCTAAATCAGTTATATAAGCTGTATCTTGAAGCAAAAGCCGTTCATCAGCCGTTTGAACGTGAGTATGAGTTCCTACAACTGCTCCTACCTTACCATCAGCATACCAGCCTAACGCTTCTTTCTCTGAAGTAGCCTCAGCATGAAAATCAACAACAATCCCATCTACTTGATCTTTAATCTCTGCTACCGCCTCATCTAAAGAGCGAAAAGGACAGTCATAATCCCCTAAATAAACTCTTCCTATCAAATTAATAACTCCTAAACTCAATTTATTTTGTTCAATAATTTTTATTCCAACACCTGGTACTTGAGTAGGATAATTATAAGGTCTAATTACCTTTGCAGTCTCATCAATAAATTCATAAATCTCCTTATTATCCCAAGTATGATTGCCAGTTGTCAATAAATCTATTCCATAATCGATCAATTCTTCTGCTACTGCTTCTGTTAAACCAAAACCTCCTGCTGCATTTTCCCCATTAGCAATTACAAAATCAATTTCAGCTTCTTTCTTAATAGCAGGTAATACTTCCCTAACTGCTCTTCTACCTGCCCTTCCTACTATATCACCAATCATCAAGACTTTCACATCAATTCCCCTTTCTTAATTGTACCCAAACCGACAAAAAATATGTATCCTTTACTTATTTTTATTAAAAACTAAAATTTTATCTTTTTCTCTAAACCCTAAATATTTCTCTCTATATTCTAACTCCTCAATTTGAGCTAATATTCCATCAATAGATTTAACTAAGTCAAAAGAAAAGCTTTGCTCATGTAACTGATTTTTTAATAACCTTTCTGCAAAGGTTTCTTTAATCAATTTAATCATAAAATCCATTTCCTGTTGTGATAATTCATTTAAATTTCTAACTAAATTTACTTTACTTAGGCCACAATAATTTTCTCTATTTATTTGTAACTTAATTCCAGCACCAGCTTTATTTTGAAACTTGTTAAACAAATTAAAATTGCGTATTAAGTAAGCTTTCTCTTCTTCCCAACTAATATCAGTCCCTACTTCTTCAACTAAAAAAGATATTTCTAGCTCTCTTTCTTCTAAATTAATATTTACGGTATTTATCACAGGATACTTTAATAAAATAGAAGTTACTAAATCTACACTACTGTCTGATTTATTAGTTTGATTACTTGCTCTCATTTACTATCACTCCTTTTAGGGTTCAGTATATATTATTCTGTATTAAATTCAGCAAATCCTGCTTAAATAACATTGAAAATTATAGTTTTTATTTTAATTATGAATTAAATTTACATTAATTGATAAATAGCTTAAGTTTAAGTCCAAGTCTAAGTTTAAGTAAGACCTAAAAACCTTATGAATTTAATGGTTGACTTAACCTCACCTTCGGGTTTATAAAAACCCTTCGTAATAAAAACCATTTCCTCAACCTTAGACTTAAGCTATTTTGTAATAAAACCACACTTTAAGATTAAAAATAATAAGGGATGATCACTTAAAAGTGATCATCCCTTATTATTTATTACTTAGCATAATTTACTGCTCTTGTTTCACGTACTACTGTCACCTTAATTTGACCTGGGTATTCCAAGTCATCTTCAACTTTCTTAGAGACATTATAAGCTAACTTACTTGCTTTAGCATCATCAACTCGATCAGGTTCTACCATGATTCTAATCTCCCGTCCAGCCTGAATAGCATAAGCTTTATCTACTCCATTAAAGGAATCAGCTATATTCTCTAAATTCTCTAGCCTCTTAACATATGATTCAAGCGTTTCACGTCTTGCTCCTGGTCTTGCTGCAGAAACAGCATCAGCTGCAGCAACTAAAACAGCCTCAATCGAATTAGCTTTTACATCATCATGATGAGCAGCAATGGCATGAAGTATCTTTTCTGATTCACCATGCTTTCTCGCTATATCAGCTCCGATCTTAGCATGTGGCCCCTCAACTTCATGATCAATTGCTTTTCCTAGATCATGTAATAACCCTGCTCTTTTAGCTATATTAACATCTGCTCCTAATTCTGCTGCCATAACTCCAGCTAAATAAGAAACTTCAATCGAATGTTGTAAAACATTCTGACCATAGCTTGTACGATATTTCAATCTACCTAATAACTTTATGATTTTATTATTTAATCCATGAACCCCAGTATCAAAAGTTGCTTGCTCTCCAACTTCATAAATTGTATCATTAATTTCTTCCTTAGCTTTTTCAACCATCTCTTCAATCCTAGCTGGATGAATTCTTCCATCTACAATTAATTTTTCTAAAGCAATCCGAGCAACTTCCCTTCTGATTGGGTCAAATCCAGATAACACAACTGCCTCTGGCGTATCATCAATAATTAAATCAATCCCAGTTAAACTTTCTAGTGCTCTAATATTTCTTCCTTCTCTACCAATAATTCGTCCCTTCATTTCATCATTAGGTAGAGACACAACAGAAACGGTTGTCTCAGCTACATGGTCTGCTGCACATCTTTGAATAGCAGATGAAATAATCTCTTTAGCCTTTTTATTCGCTTCTTCTCTAGCTTGAGCTTCTAGCTCTTTAATCATCTTAGCTGTTTCATGCTCAATTTCATCTTCTACTCGACTTAATAATAACTCTTTAGCTTCTTCAGTTGTCAAACCTGATAGCTCTTCTAGTCGATTAACATGCTTTTGATGTAACTGTTCAATTTCTTCCTTCTTCTGTCTAGTAATTGTTTCTCTCTTTTTAATGATATCTTCTTTGTTAGCCAAATTATCAGCTTTATTCTCTAAGTTTTCTTCCTTCTTTAATAATCTTTTTTCAATCTCTTGTAGCTCATTTCTACGCTCTCTACAATCTTGCTCAACTTCCTCTTTTATTTCATGTGCTTCTTCTTTAGCTTCTACTAAAATTTCTCTTTTTGTAGACTCAGCCTCTCTATTGGCGTTATCAACAATCTTTTCAGCTTCTTTTTCAGCAGATTCAATCTTACTTTCTGCAATATATTTTCTAATAATAAAGCCAATAATAATTCCTATTATTAACCCACTAATAATCATTAAAAAATTTCCCAATCTATCTCACCTCCATTCTCTATTTAATTGTTAAGTTGAATATATCTCGAGCGTTACTCTCCATCTTAAAATATCATTTCAGTTTTATAGGGCCAACTATAATAAATCTAACCTTGAGTCTTCTGTAAAGATGAAGCCCCAAAGATTAAAAACACTCTGCTTACATTTTATCTTCTTCACTTGACTATGTCAAGATATAATATCAGTTGTTAGTTGGCTTTCTTCTCCAATTAATTCTACTTTAAATGATCTATCGGCTACTTGAGTCAAATGACGCTGATGAGTTACAACTATAACCTGTCTATCAAACATTTCACTTACCTTCTTCAAAAACTGAGTTACATTAACAATATACTCCTCACTGACATGCTTGGCTGGTTCATCTAGAACCAAAGGACCAGCCAATGGTGGGTGCTGATAAGACTGTAAAATAGCAACCCGCAAAGCCAATGAAACAACATCAACTACTCCTCCACCTCTAGCATCTTGAGGTTTATTTCTTAATTTATAGTCCCCCCGTTGAGAGACAACATAAAATTCGGCCGCCGGTTGATTCCTAGATTCTTTAAGCTCAATCTCAAAGCTGAATTCATCTCCAAATACATATTGTAATGCCTGAGTTACTAAGGCCTCTATCTGTTGTTTAGCCTGTTCCCTAGCATACTCTGAAGTCTCTTGCAATAAAATATTAACCTTATCTAATAGATCTCGGTCAACTCTAACCTGCTCTAAATCATCTTTTTTCTGCTGCTTTACTTCTAAGAGTTGCTCTTTTCTTCCTTGTCGACGATCATACTCAGATTTTTTCTGTTGCAGATTAGTTTCTAATCTATTTAAAAACTTCTCAACTTTCATCTTACTTCACCTTCTTACATTGCAAAATATCATCATCTGGTAATAACTGCTCTGCTTTAGCAAGTAGACTCCCTAATTCCCCTTCCAGCTTCTCAATCTCTTGCTCCAAATTCTCGGGTTCAATATCATACTTCTTTATTTCAGCTAATAGCTCTTTTCTCTGTTTTTTCAATTCTTCCATTCTAGTTTCAGTTTTCACCTTCAAGTTTTTAGCCTTATTCAACTGCTTCTTTAACTTATCAATTTCAGCTTTATAAGCTTCCACCTTAATTCCCCCTATAATTATTAATAATTCCTTGGATTACCTGTTGATCAACAGCACTAAAACAGGTTGGACATTTGCCCATTGTTTTTAGCTTCTTACTGTACTCTCTTACCAACTTTTTATTCTCTTTACTTCCCTGTTCCAATTCTACTGTAGTATTCTTAATCCTAGTTTCAATAACTTCTTTCCTAGCTGCTAACTCACTTAACTGCTCTAATTGCTTATAACTTTGTAAAAGTTGACTCTGAACTTGATCTACTTGTTCAACTTCTGGCAACAAATTAAGTAACTCTTGCTTCTTATCAATCGACTGCTCAACCTTAACTAAATCATCTTTAAATTGTAACAATGCAGTTATTTTTTTATTAACTGTCACTAATTTATCATTCAAAATCTGACTACTCTCTTCTACTCCATCTGTCTTCTCAATTAACCCTTTATTCTGCTTTATCCTAGTACTAATTTGATTAAGTTTACTCGAAAATCCTTTTAATCTCTGATAACATTCCCATTTTTCTTCTAACTGCTTATAAATCTGCTCAATCTCTTTAACATTTTCAAGGCCTTTCATATATTTAGCTGCCTGATCTAAACCATCTTCTATTTTACTCTTACGTTTAAGAAGTTGTTTTAATGCTCGTAATTGTTCAGATTTAGCCGTTATTTTATCATAGATACCTTCTATCTCTGTTAAATTACCCAATTTTTGATCAAGCTTGTGCCACTTATTTAATTTTTGATCAAGTAAGTTCATTCGTTGTTGAAAGGATTTGATCTCCGTTACTTTTTGGTTAATCTTCTTAATTTGAACTAACAGTTCTTCTTGCTTCTTAATTTCCTTAGCTAAAGCAGGTAAATCATTAAACTCTTCTAATTTATTGTCAAGCTCTACTAGCTCCTGTTTAACTCTTTTTTCTTCCTGTTTTAATTCTCTTAAATCTTTGCTTGTATCTCTAATAGCAGCATCAACAATATGTACTTTAATCAATCTCCCCAATACCTTGGCCCGCTTTGTAATAGGAGCATTCAATAAAAAAGCACCATCCAATTGATAATCTAAATTTAGTGTAGCTTCTAAGTCACTATCAAGCTTAATTTTAGGCATCCCATGTACATCTTTTATCTCTTGGGGCACCTTACTTCCTACCTTTTCAAAAACATGCTCTTCTCCTGCAGGAGTAATCAATTCATACCTATTCTCCTTTTTGGTTCTCTTTCTAGTAATCTTAAATTCATTATCCAATTCTATAGTCACTTGACAACTATTAGTGCCTGTCCTAATAAAATCTGTTCCTCGTGGTTCATTATATAAGACCCATCTTAAAGCCCTGATAATAGCTGACTTCCCTTGATCAGAAGGCCCTGTAATTACATTTAGCCCTTCCTCAAATTCCAACCTAGAATCGGCATGAGATTGAAAATTATTAATCTCAATCGCTCTTATCTTCTGCATCAATTACTCCCCCCTAACCTCTCCTGAGCCTGACCGATTCTTTCTCTTGCTTCAGCAACCACTTCCGATTCTAGTTGATTATTAGTAGCCAGTTTATCCAAAATATCAGTGCTAGAAAAGACCTTGAATTGTTCAGTTGCTTTAACCTCTCTAATAAAATTAGCCAATTTCTTTTCCCTGAATTTAACATCTTCAATCTCGCTTCTATCCAAAACTTCTGCTCCTTTAGAAGCAGTTTCTAACTCTCTTAATTGAATATCAATCTCTTCTTTAAAATCAACTAATGCTACTTGAGGCTTTCTCTTAATCTCCTTTAGATCAGCACTAATCCGGGCCAACGCCCCTGGATTTAAAAATTTAGTCCCATTGAATTCTAGTTTACCAAAGCCTAGATGATAATGTCCCACAACAATTAAATCAGCTTCAGTCTCAACATCTTCAATTAGAGTATAACCTTGATCAAAAAAAGGTCGCTCTAATAACATTCCATGAACTAAATGTAAAGCATAATCTACATCTTCTGCTTTCTTTACACTGTAAGCAGTTGTATTCTTAGAGTCAACCTCATAATCAAAGCTCTTCCCAGTTAACTGTAGATCAATCCCATCTTTACTTAACAAGATAGGCTCCTCTGATACCAAATTGACAACACCTGAGGCGACCAATACTCCCAGCATTGTCCGTGGTAGAGTCTCAGGATTATGACCAAATAAGTCATGGTTCCCAGCCACCAAATAAATCGGAACAGGATAATCACATAATACATTAATAAATTCATTGACTACAGAAGGAGCTGTATCAGGTCGATCAAATAAATCTCCTCCATGTAAGATAAAATCAACTTCTTCTTCAATTGCTATCTGCTTTACTTCTTTTAATTTTTTCAATAACGTTTCCTTAAAGTTATCCATCCTACGACCAGGAGTAGTTCCTCTAATATGAGTATCTGTCATCACTAACAACTTCATCTTAAGCCCCCTTTCAACCAATTTCTAATCTATCTAACACCCGATTAACCGCTTCGAAGGAAAACCCCTTCCGCTTTAATACTTGTCCTAATTTATATCTCTGTTCTCTAGAATCTAAGCCTCGATAGCGACCACTCTTTTTTCTAGCCAACTCAAAAGCAAGTTCACATTCTAATTCAAAATCATACTCCTTACTTAATTCTTCTTCTATAATATTAGTAGCGACTCCTTTTTCCTGTAACTGTTTTCTTATACGCCACGGGCCAAACTTCTTCCGCCTACGATCCTTGATCCAATTACTAGCAAACTCCCGATCATCAAGATAATCTAATCTATTTAAAACTTCAATAACCTGTTCAATCACAGCAAATCCAAATCCCTTCCGGGCCAACCTATCCTGCAACTCCTGTTGGCTACGTTGCCGATATGATAATAGATTAAAAGCAGCTTGCTTAGCCTGTAATAAATCCTCTTCATCAAGTACTTGGTTTAATAATTCTTCCGTTACCTCATCACCCACACTTAACTTCAACTTATAGATCAACTCTGCATTGACCCCAACTAAAAATTCATGATCTAAGAAGATAGAACAACGCTCCTTGTTATTTTTCTGCTGCTCTATCTTTGTAATCTTGCCAATTGATTTCATTATTTATTTCCCCTCCACAATTAAAAGACCCTTCATCATGAAGGGTCTTTTCTTTAAGCAGATTCCTTTTCTACTGACTCATCTTCCTCTTCTTCCTTGCTGTCCTCCAACTCCACATCAGCATCTTCTTCATCAATTAAACCTAATTTAATTTTGATCTTTTCTGCTATCTCTTCCATTATTTCTGGATTTTCTTCTAAAAACTCTTTGGAATTTTCTCTTCCCTGACCTAATCTAATATCTTCTCCATAAGAGTACCAAGAACCAGCTCTATCAACCACATCATATTCTACTCCCATATCTAAAATACAACCTGATTCAGAGATCCCTGTTCCATACATAATGTCAAATTCTGCCGTCTTGAAAGGTGCAGCCACCTTATTTTTAACTACTTTAGCTTTAGTACGATTACCTTTATAATCATCACCATCTTTAATAGTCTGTCTTCTTCTAATATCTAATCGTACTGAAGAGTAAAACTTAAGAGCTCGTCCTCCAGAAGTCGTTTCTGGATTGCCAAACATAACCCCTACTTTCTCTCTAATCTGATTAATAAAGATACAAGTACAGTCAGATTTACTCAACACCCCTGATAACTTCCGCATTGCCTGTGACATCAAGCGGGCCTGTAATCCAACATGAGCATCTCCCATTTCACCTTCAATCTCTGCTTTAGGTACCAAAGCTGCCACAGAGTCAATAACTACTAGATCAATCGCTCCACTCCTTGCTAATGCTTCACAGATTTCTAAGGCATCTTCACCGGTATTAGGCTGAGAAACAAGTAATTCCTTAATATCAACCCCTAAATTCTTAGCATATTTAGGATCCAATGCATGCTCAGCATCAATAAAAGCTGCTACTCCTCCTTCTCGCTGCACCTCAGCAATCATATGTAAAGCTACGGTAGTCTTTCCAGAGGATTCAGGGCCAAAGACCTCAACAATTCTCCCCCTAGGAATTCCACCTACACCCAAGGCAACATCTAAAGAAAGAGCTCCTGTCGAAATAGTCTCTACGTCCATCTTCTTAGCATCGCCTAACTTCATAATCGAACCTTTACCAAATTCTTTCTCAATCTGATTTAATGTCCTCTCTAACGCTTTCTTCTTCTCATCTATTGCCATTAACACTTCACTCCTTTTATTTATCAAACTTTTTCTATGTTACACATTAATTATAAGTTATCTAAATCTGAAAATCAATCTTAAATTTAAAGCTTTATCTCACTTAAGGTGGTATAAATTGGCCCTCTTGCAGTTAATTCACTCTTAATAATAGAAATCTGCTCTACCTTCTGGCTAGCACTAATTCTAAAAGGAAAATCATCCAGTTGCTTCTTAATCCCTTCTAAGCCATCCTTCTGTTTGACCCTACCAAGAGTAACATGAGGTGTATACTCTCTTTGCTCCCGTTCAAAACCTAAATCAGCCAGTCTATCTTCTATCTCTTCTTGTAATCTAACTAATTGTTCCCTTCCTTCTTCAATTCCAACCCAGATCACTTTAGGATACTCTAAATTAGGAAAAGCACCCAGACCATCAAGCAGAATCTTGAAAGGTTCTTTAACCTCTTTAAGTCCAGTTAACTCTTCTTCAATCTCTTCAAGCTGTTCTTCTCTTATCTCTCCTAAGAATTTAAGAGTTAGGTGAAAATTAAAAGGCTTCACCCAGTTAACCTGTTGTGAACAGTCTCGTAGCATATTAGTAGTCTTTTCTAACTTTTGCTGGACATTTCTTGCCAACTCTAATGCAATAAACACCCTCATTAGTTCCACCTCCAATTATTCTTCAACTAATTGTCTTTCCAGAATGAAACCACCATGGCGATCATGAAGCTTGATAATATCAACTATATCAAGTTTATATTCATCATCCTCAGTTAAGTTATAATGTAATAAAGCTACAGAGTAAGGAATCCCCTCCTCATGTTGTAATCCTCTAAGTCCTGCTGCTCCTGTCGTTCCTGCATCAATAATCGTAGTTCCCTCTTCTTGAGAGATATTAAAGGTATGAGTATGGCCATGTAATAAGACAGGAATCTCTCCAATAAGTGGGTCAGCTATCCCTAACTGATGGCTTACTACTATATCTGGAGTCGTTTCTAAATCCGTTACTAGCTCTTTTAACTCTTGTTGATACTTCCCTATATTTTCTATCTGAGGACTGATCTCATTACTTTCAGCAGCAGGATCAGCTATTCCAGCAATGGTTAGACCATTTATTTCTACAACATCACTCTCTAAGACGATCAAGTTTTCAAACTCTGCCATCTTATCGATAATGGTTGGCGAGTCATGATTCCCTCCTATGAATACATAAGGCAACTCTAACTTTTCTACCCTATCCAACAATCCCCCTTCTAAAGGTGTTCCATAATCAGTAATATCTCCTGTATCAATCACTAAATCAACCCCAAAGCTATTAGCAATTTGAATTACAAATTGTAACCCAACGGGGTTATTATGGATATCTGATAAATGCAAGACCTGCAAATCACCAACTTGCTGAGCTAATGGCTGTAAAGCCTCAATCCTAGTAAATAACTGAGACATGTTAGAGGCAATTAACTCAAATTCAGAGCCTAATTGTTCAATATTCTCTAAACCTTCTTGAATCAAACCAACCATCCAAGGAGCAGCTTCTAACATCCCTTCAAAGTGAGGGTCATCAAAAGCTGTTAGATCATACGTATGGTACGTTCCTACATAGAGCATCGAGATAATTACAATTGCTACCATAACTCCAATCAAAACTGAATTAGCAGAAATCCCCCGTAAACTAGCTCCCACTATCCCACCTAGAACTGTTATTAAAGCCAATCTAAGAGCAAACAAGTCTAAAATTCCTTTGGCCCGACTTCTCATTAACTCTACTAGCTCTTCACTATCAGTAACATCAGCGATAATCTCTGTTAATCGCTCTTGATGAATCGCCTCTAAAGTCAATCTCAAATCGATAGGGGTCAAGTGAGTCCTAGCAAATACTTGACCAATGGGTGGAAATTTAATAATAGTAGAAGGAGTTGTTGATAAGCTCAAATCGAGTTCTATCTCAAATGCTTCTAATTTATAAGTATCTGAGACTGCAAAGTTCAATAAAAATAAGATAATTAAGACTGCTAATGCTATTTTATAGATAAGTTCTTTATGTTTAGAGAAGAACTCTGTACTAAATGGCATAGTTATCATCTATCCTTTCTACTAAAACCAGTTTACGGTTTACAGTTGACAGTTTACAGTTAAAAATAACCTCTCTAAAACTGTATTTATAAGATTTTTTATTGTTTCAATTACTTAATTCTTTAATTGTAAATTGCACATTGTAAACTATTAAATATCACTAGATTCTAGTAATAGTTTCAAAGCCTGTTGACTAGTTAAAAACTTTATTCTTTCTCGGCTACCTTTAAATTGGTACTTATAGCTAGCAACCCCTTCTTTATCAGCTACAGCAATATAGACTAACCCCACCGGCTTATCAGGTGTTCCACCTGTTGGCCCTGCAATCCCCGTAATCGCTAAACCAAGGTCAGTCCTTGCTCTCTTCTTAATTCCTAATGCCATCTCTTGAGCCGTCTGGCTACTAACTGCCCCGTACTCTTTTAATGTCTCTTCTGCCACCCCTAGTAATTCTTGTTTAGCTTGATTGCTATAACTGATTACTCCCCGTTCAAAGTAAGCAGAACTACCTGACACATCGGTCAATCTAGTACCTAATAACCCACCAGTACATGATTCAGCAGTGGCAAGGGTTAACCCTTGCTCGAGCAATGATTTAGCTACAGCTTCCTCTAATCCTTCTTCATCATAACCATAAACATATTCTCCTATTCTCTCTTCTAATTCTGCTATCTTTTCTGCAATCATCTGTTCTGCTTCTGCTACGCTGTCAGCTTTAGCTGTCAACCTTAATTTAACTTCCCCTTGACTGGCCAAGGGAGCAATAGTTGGATTGGTCTGCTCTTCTAAAATATCAGCTATCTCTTCCTCTAAGCTTGATTCACCAATCCCATACAGTTTCATTACCTTAGATTTAATGATCTCATCATCTAAGATATTTTCTTGTAAGTAAGGAATTATCACTTCTTTAATCATTGCTTTCATCTCTTGTGGTACTCCTGGTAAAGCTACAATAATCTTTCCTTTTTGTTCCACTAAGACTCCAGGAGCTGTTCCATGTGGATTGTTAATTGCTTCAGCACCAACCGGTAAGTAAGCCTGTTTGAAATTATTCTCAGTCAGTTGGTAACCTCGCTCAGCAAAAAGATCTTCAATCTCAGTTACTAATTGCTCATCTTTTACTAATTCAACATCTAAAGCCTCTGCTATAGCTTCTCGAGTTAAATCATCTTGGGTTGGTCCGAGTCCACCTGTTATGATGACTAAGTTGGCCCGTTTGAGACTCTGCTGTAAAATATCTACAATCCTATCTTTATTATCCCCAACTGTCTGTTTATAATACAGGTCAATTCCTATTCGGGCCAACTGTTGAGCAAGCCACTGTGAATTTGTATCTACAATCTGGCCTAATAACAACTCAGTTCCAATGGCAATAATTTCTGCTTTCATATTTTATCACTCCTCTATATTAAATATTCACTATGTAGTATTATTAGTATTTTTTCGTATTACCCAAAACTTATCCTTTATCTTTCTAGGTTTGACTCTAAAGTCCTTTATCAAATTAGATTCCTAAAAAATAAAAAAATCCTAGTCCAGTTTAATACCAGACTAAGATTTAGCTTTTAGAATTTAAAAAGTAACCCTCTCCGCTGTAACTATATAAACAACCTTTTCGCAGATATTAGTAATATGATCACCAATTCTCTCTAAATATCTACTAACAAACATCAATTTATTACCCTGTTTTATCGCTGTTGGATCTTCCATCATATATGTCAATAATTCTCTAATAATCTGATCATCTAATTCATCAACCTCATCATCCCTTCTTCCTACCTTTCTTGCTTGCTCAGCATCTAAATTAACAAAAGACTCTAAAGCTTCACGTACCATCTCTTGAACAATCTCCGCCATCCGTGGAATATCAATTAATGGTTTAATAAACTCTTCCCCTGACAATTCCTTAGTAATCCGAGCAATATTATAGGCTAAATCCCCCATCCGCTCCAAATCAGTAGCTATTTTAGCAATCATCCCAATTTGGCGTAAATCCCTTGCTACCGGCTGCTGTAAAGCTATCAATTTAATACATTTTTTATCGACCTTAAGTTCATAACGATCTAGTTTATCATCTTGTTTCATAACTTGATCTGCTAATTCAAAATCCTGCTCTACTAATGAGGTTACTGCCTTATGGATGGCTTCCTCTACCATACTCCCCATCTTCAAAATATCTTGATTAAGCTTTTCTAGATCCTTCTCAAAATTACTTCTCACCATATTCTCAACTCCTTTCAATAGCAATGATATTAACCAAATCTACCAGTAATATAATCCTCCGTCTTTTTATGTTCAGGCTTTTCAAAGATTCTTTCCGTTGGCCCGTATTCAATCATCTCTCCCATCAAAAAGAAGGCAGTATAATCAGAAATTCGTGCTGCTTGCTGCATACTATGAGTCACAATTACTATCGTATAATCTTCCCTTAAATTATCCATCAACTCCTCAATCTTAGCAGTGGCAATCGGGTCTAAAGCAGAAGTCGGCTCATCCATCAATAAGATATCAGGCTTGACTGCTAAAGCACGAGCAATACATAATCTCTGCTGCTGCCCTCCAGAGATTCCTAAAGCTGAACGATCCAATCTATCCTTTACTTCGTCCCATAAAGCAGCATCTCTTAGGCTCTGTTCCACAATCTGATCTAACCTATCCTTATCTGTAATACCATGTGCCTTTGGCCCGTAAGCTACATTCTCATAGATAGATTTTGGAAAAGGATTGGGCTCTTGAAAGACCATCCCCACCTGCTTACGCAAGTCAACTACATCTACTCCTTTAGCATAAATATTTTCTCCATCAAGTAAGATATCACCATCTACTTTTGTCCCTTCAATCAAATCATTCATCCGATTTAAAGTCCGCAAAAAAGTAGACTTCCCACAACCACTTGGGCCAATCAAGGCTGTTACTTGATTAGCAACAATATCTAATGATATATTCTTTAAAGCTTGAAAATCATTATAATAAAAATCCAAATTTTTAATTTCTATTTTTTTCTTGCTCATTTTCTTCAATTCCCCCCTAGAAATACAATTAAAACTTTAATACTTATTATTTTTGGGTTTAATTAATTACAAATCACTAGTTACTAGTCACTATCATCCAACTTAGCCTACTCCTTAAACTTCCCTCTAAACTTAGAACGAATAAAGATAGCTCCAAAGTTCATAATCAAGATCAAACTAATTAAAACTAATGCTGTACCATAAGCAATCGGCCTTACAGCACCAAGATTATGATGTTGAGTCGACATAATATATAAATGATATGGTAGAGCCATAAACTGGCTTGACAATGAATTGGGTAATCTTGGCAAAGAAAATGCAGCACCTGTAAATAAGATTGGAGCCGTTTCACCTGCTGCTCGTGACAGACCTAAGATTGCTCCTGTCAAAATACCAGGAATAGCATAAGGTAATACATTAGTATGAATACTATGCCATTTAGAAACCCCCAATGCTAAAGAAGCATGACGATAAGAATTAGGCACTGCTTTTAGTGCTTCTTCACTAGCTGTAATTGTAACTGGTAAGGTCAATAAACCTAATGTCAAGCCAGCTGATAAGATTGAAGCTCTAAAACCTGTCCGCTGAACAAATAAAGCAACTCCAAATAGCCCATAAACTACCGAGGGAACTCCTGCTAAATTTCTAATTGCCATTCTGATCAAGCGAGTAATCTTACCTTGTTTAGCATATTCATTCAAATAAATCGCTGCAAATACCCCTACTGGTACAGAAAAAACTGCTGTCAAGATCGTGACAAAGACTGTACCCATAATTGCCGGCCAAATTCCACCTTCAGTCATTCCACTACGTGGCGGTTCGGTAATAAACTCCCAACTGATTACTCCGATTCCCTGCCTTACAATATGACTTATGATAATCAATACAATTGCCAAAATAATCCACGTAGCTCCACGTAATAAGTTAAAACCAATCTTTTGTTTCAAATTATCAGTAGAATTTTCAACTCGATCAAATTTATTTTCCTGTACTTCAGCTTGAACCTCTTCTAATTCTTTTATTTCGTTAGCATCCATAATTATTCTTCCCCCTCCCCATATTTATGAAGGACAATATCAGATACCAAGTTAACCATAAAGGTCATTACAAATAAGACTGAACCAATAGCAAACAAAGTATGATAATGGGTTGTATTAAATGGAACTTCCCCCAATTCAATTGCTATAGTTGCTGTCATTGTTCTAATTGAAGAAAAGATATTTTTAGGCATCCGTGGTGCGTTTCCAGTAGCCATCAAGACAGCCATTGTCTCTCCAATAGCTCTTCCCATACCTAACATTACTGCAGCAGTAATTCCTGATAAAGCTGCGGGTAATGTAATATGAATTAGTGTATGCCAGCGATTCGTTCCTAATGCCAATGAAGCATGTTTGTATTCTTCTGGTACTGCCATAATTGCATCTTCAGATATACTAACAATAGTAGGTAAAGCCATAATTCCTAATAAAATAGAACCATTAATTACATTTAAGCCTTGAGTTAAACCAAAAATCCTTGCAATCCACGGGCCAACAAAGACAATCCCAATAAAGCCAAGCACTACAGATGGGATACTGGCCAAAATCTCAATAATCGGTTTTAAGATCTCTCTTTCCTTTGGCCCAGCTACCTCTGCTAAATAAGCAGCTGCTGCAATTCCTATCGGCACTGCAAATAATAATGAGCCTACCGTAACTGATAAGGTACTGACAATTAAGCCTACAATTCCATATCTAGCTTGCCTACCTGAAGTGGGATTCCACTGATTAGAAGTAAAGAATTCAACAATACTTACTTCTTCAAAAGCTGGTAACCCCTCCGTTACTAACAAAGAAAAGATTCCAATCAAGATTAAAACAGCCATAATACCATTAATAAAGAAGAAGATTTCAATTGCTTTCTCCTTATATTTTGTTAACTTATCCTTCCTAGCTAAGACTCTTTTAGCCACTTAAATCCCTCCAAAATATATAATCTGATTTCAATACTCAACTGAAGATGCAACTTTCTACATCTCCAGTCAGCAATTTAGTCCATTTTCAGCAATTAATTAATTAAATCCCCTAACTGCTCTTGATTAAATTCTTGATATTCAGGACTGATTGGATAAAATCCTGCCCGCGTAACTACTTCTTGTCCATCATCACTGACTATAAATTGAATATAATCCAATTCAGCTCCATCTGGCTGGCCATTGAAATAATTAAATAATGGTCGTGCAATCGGATAAGCACCAGTCTCTACATTCTCCGGTTTAAGAGGAGTAGCATACTCTGAATCTTCATCAACTGCTATATTAATTACATTTAACCCCTCCTCTTCTTCACCACTAGCTTCATCGACTGTATAACCAATTCCACCATAGCCAATTGCATACTCATCATTCATAACCCCTTCTACAATTTGAGCTGTACCATTCATTCTCCTTACATCACTAGAAAAATCATCCCCTAATACATTATCCCTAAAGAAGACATATGTACCGGAATTACTTTGGCGACCATACATCGAAATCTCTGCATCTGGCCCGCCTACTTCTGACCAATTCGTAATCTCTCCTCTAAAGATTGCACTGATCTCATCCATTGTCAAACCTTCAAGATCAAGATTATCATTAGTAAAGACTGCTAGTCCATCCATTCCAATTACTACCTCAAAAGGCTCTACTCCATTAGCTTGAGCTTGTTCAATCTCAGAATCACTCATTGATCTTGAAACATTCGCTACATCAACCCGCCCATCAATCATTGCTGCAACACCTGTTCCTGAACCTCCACCGGTTACTGATACCGTTACATCACTTTGACTTTCCATATAAGATTCAGCCAAAGATTGTCCTACATTTACCATAGTATCTGAACCACGAACATCCAAATGACCACTAGTTCCATCTTCCCCACCACACCCAATAACCATCAATCCTAGTACTACTAACATACTTAATAAAGTAATTGACTTCTTAGTAAATAAGCTTTTCATTTTTAGCCCCCTTTAAAGTTTTAATCCTCTTTTCTTATCTTCAACTGTATTGTAACAATCTTATATTACAGCTAAATTAACGAAATGTTAAAATTATGTTAACAAACTTAAAAAAGTTGCTTGATAGCAACTTTAGTTCAAGGTTAAAGCTAAGTTTTAATAAAATTATAACTTCTTAAATAACAAAATTCCCTCAACCTGAAAAGATCAAGCTAAGGGAATAACAGAACAATAACTACTTATTTCTTTTATACTATTTATAATAGTGGAAACCTGATAATAAATTTCGTTCCCTGCTCTAATTCACTTTCAACATCAATCTGACCATTATACTGTCTCACAATATGCTTTACAATCGATAAACCCAATCCTGTCCCACCTTGTTTTCTCGTTCTTGCCTTATCAACTCGATAAAAACGTTCAAAAACCCGTTCTAAATCCTGTTCAGGAATTCCAATTCCATTATCTTCAACCTCTATTACAGCTTCTTTTTTTTCCACATGAAGTATAGTTTTAACTCTACCTCCCTGTGGAGTGTACTTAATAGCATTATCAATTAAATTAATCATCACCCTTGCAAATTGATCTGGATCACCTTTAATTATAGGAGCTTCAAAAGGTAGGCACAGCTTTAAATCTATCTCTTTCTCTTCAGCCTTATTATTTAATAATGAACTAACATCTTTAATCACTTCTACTAAGTCAACTTCTTGATTAATCCCTAAGTTAGGTTCTGACTCTATCTTAGATAAATCCAATAAATCAGTGATCAACCTCTCTAAACGATTCGTCTCATCATTGATAATTTCTAAAAAATACTGAGCTGTTTCATAATCAAGCTTACTATCTATTAACGTTTCTACATAACCTTTAATCGAAGTCAAAGGTGTCTTTAATTCATGGGAAACATTACTGACAAAATCCCTTCTCATTCTCTCTAATCGCCTTATTTCAGTAATATCTCTCAAAACAGCAACAACCCCTTTAGTCTTCCGATCACCCCTAATAGGAGCAACTTGAACTCTAAAAATCTTCTTTTCTGGTAATAAAATTTCTAGCTCTTCTGTTAAAATACCCACTTGTTGTAATGTCTTTTCGATCAATTGATCTAACTTATAATTTTTTGTAATTTGAATAATCGACTTTCCTAGTACATCTTGCTCCTTAATTCCAAATATATCTTCAGCAGCTGGATTAAATAAGATAACTTCTTCTTGATCATTGACTGCAATCACCCCATCAGCAATACTGGTTACTATTGTCTCAATCTTATTCTTCTCTGCTGATAACTCTTCAATCTTTTCTTTAACCCGACTGACCATGTAATTAAACATCTCTGCTAGTTGCCCTATTTCATCTTCAGTTCTAATCATCAACTTATGATCTAAAAATCCATTTGCTATCTTTTGAGCAGCTGAAGTTATTCTTTCAATTGGAGTTGTAATCTTTTCAGTCATTTTTAATGATAACAACGTTGAAATAATGATTACTACTACTCCAACCCGTAATAAAACATTCCAAATCCCTCGAAAGAGTTGTTGTAAATCATCAAGCTCCATAGCCCCCCGCACTATTCCAACCATCTCTCCATTCTTGATAACCGGTAATGCTATATATCTCATTTCAGCATCTATTGTTGAACTATAACGTTCTGTTCTACCAATTTCTCCTTCTAATACCATTTGTACTTCAGGTCGTTGTAAGTGATTTTCCATCCTTTGCGGATCCTCTCTAGAATCTGCCAAAGGAACTCCTTCTAAATCAATAATAGTAAATCGAGTCTCTAATTTATCACCAAAATTATTGACAACCTCTTTTAAAGAAGTTAAATCTCCTTCTTCAAGTAACGGATTAATAATATCAGTAACTAATTCCATCTTCTTAATCACTTCTTCTTCCATCCACTGAGAAAAATAATTTTGCAAAGAATATTGTAAATAATAACCTGCAAATACCATAGTGACTATTAATAAGATTAAATATAAGATTAAAATCTTACTTTTAATGCTAGAAAGTTTTCGTAACATATCGCTAGCTCCTTATTTTAGTTCTTTAAATTTATACCCAACACCTCTAACTGTTAAGATATATTCTTCTTTACTATACTGAGCAATCTTCTTTCTCAACCTTCTAATATGAACATCGACTGTTCTTGTATCACCATGATAATCATAACCCCAAATTTCCTCTAATAGATGACTACGGGAGAAGACTTGTCCAGGATGTCCGATTAAGATTGATAATACGGCAAATTCTTTAGGAGTTAAATTCAGCTCTTGCCCTTTAATCTCAACCTGATACTTCTCTAAATCAAGCTTGATCTCACCTTTTTTGATTAATTTTCCATCTAAATCTGACGTACTACTTCGACGTAAAACTGCCTTCACTCTAGCAAGCAATTCCCGTGGGCTAAAAGGCTTAGTTACATAATCATCAGCTCCTAATTCCAATCCTAATACTTTATCAACTTCTTCACCTTTAGCCGATAACATAACAATTGGTAATCTATTTAATTTATTATCGCTTCTAATTTGACGACAGACTTCAAATCCATCAACCTGTGGTAACATTAGATCCAAAATTACCAAATCAAGCTCTTTCTTTTTAATCTTTTCTAATGCTTCAGCACCATCATAGGCAGTTAATACTTGATATCCTTCTCTTTCTAGATTAAATTTAACTAATTCAACTATATTTTCCTCATCATCAACGACCAAAATCTTACTTGACATAACATCACCTACTTAATAATTATTCTATCTTTTCACTTTTATTATAATCAATTATTTTTCTAAAATCCAATTTTATTGACAGTTAAAGACCTTGAAATTATAAAATTAATTCTGGTAATCCTCCCTTCTGATAATAAAATTAACAGTACGAAGATCTCTATAGGGATCTTCGTACTGTCAACTGTTAACTACCTCAAGTTTTTATAAACCAAAACCTCTCCTTAAGCCGCTGATAACCTACTACTCTAAAATTGTAATTTCATACAAGTGGCTCTTTTTTGCTTTTTTGTATTTTAACTATACATTTATATTCCTTATTTCTTCAGGTTCTTCGAACCCTTCGTGATGAAAAAATCAGCTCTTTGATTTTTTCTATCCATTATTAACTGCTTTAAAGCTCTTGTCTTTGCCCTTTAACTATTCATTATTAATTATTAACTATTAACTGCTTTATAAACTAGGAGTCTTAACATTTAAGACTACAAATTTTTGGCCCTGGTCTGCCTTAAGGCTCATCGTAGTATTAGCTGGACACGGGATAATATCCTTCGCTTCAACAACCTTCTTCTCATTCCCAATCTGTACAGTTCCTTGGCCCTCCACAATATAAAAGAAGACATTGACCGGAACTGAATGTTCACCAACTACATCACCAGACTCTAAAACCAAATTCATAATCTGCACATCATCATTCTTCAAAATCTTTTTAGCTACTACACCACGCTTATTCTTCTTACCCTCAATCTGATCCATCTTAATAATTTCCATCATAAGTTCCTCCCTTTTATTTAATTACAAAATCAGTCTTGATCTCAATCTTAGGATCCAACGTATTCATTACCAAACAACGCTGATGGGACTCTTCTAATGCCTCTTCCAACTCTTTTGCTGTTACATCCGCTTTAATTTCATACTCTAAAGTAATTGATTCAAACAAATTTGGTGGACTGGCCTTAACTCCTGAAACAGTAACTTCAAACTCATCCCAACTAATATCTCTTTCTGCTAGAGCTGGCTTTAAAAAGAGCCCACTACAAGTTCCTAGACTAGCTAAGATCAATTCAGGTGGCTTAAAAGCACTATCATCCTTTATATTACTAGTAACCGTATAATCTCCACAGGACATTTGAACTTGATAATTATTGGCTTCTTCCCAACGAACAACCGTCCTTTTCATCTTGATACCCCCTCTTACTTCTCTTTCCATAACTAATTGCTCCAGTAGGACAAATCTCTTCACAGTTATGACAGACCAAACATTCATTACAATCAATACTTCTAATCCCAGTAGTCCCTTCTTCCTCAATAGATTCATTAGGACAGACCTTCTCACATAATCCACAACCAGTACAATCAGCTCGAGCTACTTTCATCCCCAACGGGCCAACCCTACCAGTTAGATTCAAAACAGTACCATGAGGACAGATCCTATGCCAAAAATCTTCACTAAAGATAAATGATACCCCTACCCCTAAGATGAATAGATATAGGATAATATTTAATTCAATTCCTACTACTCTAACTGCTACCATACCTCCAAAAAAAGCTATTACCAAAATTAATCTCATAAATCCTCCCTTTAAAAATGAAGGTGCTTTCAAACGAGGTAGATTAAACTTTTCATATAGCCAGCTTTGGAATCTCATCCCGCCCCCGATCGGACAGACCCAACCACAATAAACCCGCTTCCCGACTAAAGAACTAACTGCTCCTACAATAAGTAATAATATCCATATTCTTACTCTGCCTTGCGATAAAAGAAAAGAAAAAAGAACTAAAAATCCTGCTTGACTGATCCCTCTCCAGAAATTTTTTGGCATTTCAAACTCCCCTCCCTCTACTGAATGAATGTTCATTCAGTAATAAAGATATAGCTCTCCTTGTAATTACCTCTTTAAACCAAGCCAATATAAATTAAGCAACTCTTTTTTAGCCTGAGCAAAGTTGTACTCTTCACTTCTGGATACTTTAATAGCCATTCCCTGTAATGAATTAAAGATAGCATTAGCTACCAATTTACTATTTATCTCTCTAATCTCTCCCTTCTCTTTTGCTTGCTCTAATAATTGAGCAATTAAAGCAGGTATTTGATTCATAAACTTCTCTACTGTCTCTAACTTATTTTCACTTGGTAATCTACACTCTTGCGTTAAAACAGTCGTAGTAGTAGGCTTGGCCTCTAATTCACTAAAATGTTTATCTAAAAAGAGCCTTGCTTTCTGTTGAAAAGAAATATCTTTATTCTTTAACTCTTCTAAAAATCTGATCCTCTTCGTTAGTTCAACTTCAAAGATATACTCCAAAATTTCTTCTTTGTTAGCAAAATAGTTATAAACAGTCCCTACTGCAATTCCTGCTTTTTTTGATACCATCTTTACTGTTGTATTATAATAACCATCCTGGGCAAACAGCTCAATTGCACTCTGTCTAATCAACTCTTTTTTATTCATCTGCAAACCTCCTAACTTTTTAAGTGAATGACTATTCATTCAAGTGCATTATACTAATTTTCTTAATAAACTTCTGTGATCTAGATCACATTAACTGTACTTACCCCTCTATTCAGTTGTGGTTTTATAAAATATTAATAATCTTGAGTTATAATTCAACCCTTTGTAATAGCTTGTCCAGAAAGTTAGTTTATACTCATTCACAAATCTTAATTTTAAAACTTATTTCCAAATCAGGAGAAAAAACAAGAGTCAATTCAAAAACAGGAAAACTTCTATTGGTTTTTGGAGTAAAAGCGATATTAAAAGCAATATCCTTTTCAAATAAAATTAGAATTAAGCTTGTAAACTCTTTAGCAGTCAATCTTTGTTTATTTAAGATTTTTTGAAATAGATTAACCTTAAGAATTTGGTTTAAAAGTTCCATCTTTAATACCTCCTACTACAATATATGATTCCAAAAAAAATTAGTGCTATTTAATAACTTGAATCTACTTAATACAACTAAAAAAGGTCAAGGCTTGCAAGCCTTGACCTTTTTTCCTACCAGTAACTAACTCCTAAAACTAAAAGAATCAAGATTAAAAAAACCACAAAAACTTCATCTCCAAAACGACGTCTTCTTCTTTTACCAGAAGCTTCAGCTGCTCCCATTAGTCCCCCTCCCCTCTTTGTATATTTAGTATATTATATTCATATATGCATTGTTTCTGATAAATCAAGTATTTTCTAAAAATAATTTCATAGTCCCACTTTAAGCTACTTTTGAATGGGCT
>NZ_JALKBY010000016.1 GCF_023223645.1 Natroniella sulfidigena
ATAGTTTGAAGGAAGAAAACGACATTTATTCTAAAAACTGTTTTGAAATATGCTTCATGGGCTTAGAAACATTATAACAGTTAGGACATTCCCATTCTTTTGTTTTAGATTCTGCTATAAAAACATATACACCATCTAAAATTAATAAATCAGTAGCAATTAGATCTGGTAAATCAAGTAATTTTGTGATATTATAAGGTTGCATTTGGTCAAGCTCCTTTCTCTTTTTTTAAGTTGTGGTTACTTAAATAATTAGAGAAAGCTTGCCAAATGCATTTTTATTTTTTAAATTTACATATTTTTCTTCACAACATTAGTCAGAGACCCTCTTATTTTTTAAATAGATTAGTAATACTTTGCCAAATACTTTTCAACTTATCTTGCCAAGATTGCTTATCATGCTGAGACTGAATCAAAAAAGCCTTTAACTGTTCTTCTTCTTGGGGAGTGATATTTCTATTCACCTGTTTAAAATTTTCTGGAACAAAACTAACTTCCTCCCATTTCTCAATATTCAACTTTTTAACAATTTTATCACTACGCTTAATAACTTTAATTCCTCTACTTAACTGATAAATTACTTCAACTCGATTGGAATCTTTACTATGATAAATTTGCTCGACTTCAATTGCTTCTTTACTACCTTTTAGTTTATCTGTCATTTTTCGTTTTAACTCCTTTTGAAATAATTATCTTATGTATCCTAACTTACTATCTATTAAACACTAGCAAGATCAGTTTCAATATTATCAACTCTCCTAGCTAACTTATAAAAAGCTTACCAAATTACCTCTCTTAATCCCCTGCTTAAAGATCTTTTTTATTTCTTCTTTAATTAAATTATATTAAATAATTATCTATATGTAAATTAACATGAAGTTAGTTACCACTTACAATAATCTACCTAACACTAAGTTCAGCTAACCAAAAGAAAACAGACCCCCATCTATCAAGATAAGAGTCTGCTAATAATTAAATATTTTGTTTTAAAATATCACGTCTTACTTATTAACTCTTTAAAGTCTATTAAAGAAATATTTTTTCTAAATAAATTAGTAACAAATTGAACCAATTCTATTAATAATGTACTTCCTCCAGAGACTAATATTATTAACCCCCATTCTCCCCTACTTAATACAGTAGTATTAAATATTTCTTGTAAGAATGGTAGATGTAATACTAAATAATGCATCCCAAAGGAGAAAGCAACTGCTCCTAATAGATATATATTACTTAAGGGATTAATTCGTAGTAGACTATGCTCTTCTGAACGACAACTAAAGACAAAGAATAATTGGGCCATTACTAAGTTCGTAAAAGCTAAGGTTCTAGCTTTTAGCAACGAATCAGTAAATCTAATTCCAAATAAAAATACCAATACTGTTCCTAAAGCAATCAATACTCCTCGTGCACCTATTTTCCATTTTAGTCCATGAGCAAAGACACTCTCCTCTTTATCCCTTGGTTGCCTCTCCATGATATCATCATCAGCTGGGTCTACTCCTAGTGCTAAAGCTGGTAAACCATCAGTTACTAGATTGACCCACAAGATTTGAATTGGAAGCAATGGTAAAGGCAATCCTAACAATGAAGTTAAAAACATAGCCAATATCTCTCCAATGTTACAGGATAACAGATAACGAATGAACTTACGAATGTTATCATAAATTGCTCTACCTTCTTCTATTGCTGCTACAATTGTAGCAAAGTTATCATCAGCCAAGATCAATGCAGAAGCTTCTTTAGTAACATCAGTTCCTTTCTCACCCATTGCAATCCCAATGTCTGCTTCCTTAACTGCTGGAGCATCATTGACACCATCGCCAGTCATTGCTACTACATGACCCTTTTCTTGCAATATCTTTACAATTCGCAGTTTATCTTCTGGAGCCACACGAGCAAAGACAGCTATATCATCTATCTGCTCTTTTAGTTTTTGATCACTCATTTGAGAAAGTTCTTTTCCTGTTACTACCTGATCTCCCTTATTTAATAATTCTAACTGTTTTGCTATCGCCACTGCTGTATTCTTATGGTCACCAGTCACCATTTTAGGAATAATTCCAGCTTTCTTACAATCTATGATTGCACTCTTAACTTCATCTCGAGGAGGATCAATCATACCTACTAACCCTACAAAAATAATATTATTTTCATACTTCTCTAAATTGTTTTGATCTATATTACTACCTAATTTACGATAACCAACTGCTAATACTCTAAGTGCTTGATTAGCTAAGCCTTCATTTTGCCTAATTATCTTATTCTTAATCCTGGAAGTTAATTTTTTAACTTGACCATCTTCTATATAATTGCTGCATCGTTCTAATAAAACATCAGGAGCACCTTTAATAAACAGTTCATACTCCCCTCTTTTTTTACCAATAATAGACATTCTTTTGCGACTAGAACTGAATGGAACTTCTAACACCTTAGAAAATTCAGCTCTTAAATCTTCTTTTTTTAGTCCAACTTTATCCGCTGCTAGAAGTAAAGCTGCTTCTGTAGGATCACCAACCACTTCTTTTTTAGATTCTTCCCCTAAAACATAATCTTTCACTTCATTAATTTTTCCTGACAACGAACTCCCTCTTTTTAGCCTCGCATTATTGCAAATAGTACCAATCTCTAATATCCTCTTTAACCGTGGATTATCAAATCCTTCTACCTGGCAATTAAATAATTGATCAATAGTATATATTTGTTGAACGGTCATTTCATTTTTAGTTAGTGTTCCTGTTTTATCAGAACAGATTACAGTTGCACAACCTAGAGTCTCAACCGCTGGTAACTTTCTAATTATTGCATTTCTTTTAATCATTCTCTGTACACCAATTGCTAATGATAATGTTACAATTGCTGGTAAACCTTCAGGAATAGCTGCCACTGCTAAACTTACTCCTGCTAAGAACATCTTATAAATTGACTCACCTTTGATAACTCCTAAACCTACAACCGCTACACAAGCAATAAAACAGATTAGCACCAACCACTGCCCTAAGTCATTTAACCTTTCTTGTAATGGGGTTTTATTATCTTCAGATTGTTGTAGTAAATCTGCTATCTTACCCATTTCAGTATCAGTACCAGTTGCTGTAACAATCGCTTCAGCTCGCCCTTTAGTGACTATAGTTCCCATATGAATCATATTCTTTCTATCTCCAACTGCTACTTTTCCTTGTAAAGTAGTATTCTCCTTATTTACTGCCATTGATTCTCCAGTAAGTGATGCTTCATTAACCTTCAAGTTATTTTCTTTAATAATTCTTGCATCAGCAGGGATTTTATCTCCCATTTCTACTAAAATTATATCTCCTGGAACCAATTCTTGAGATGGAACCTCTTCAATTGAACCTTCCCGTAAAACTTTTGCTTGAGGTGCTGACAACTCTTTTAAAGCTTGCAATGATCTTTCCGCTCTAACTTCTTGGACAAACCCCATAATCGCATTTAGGATAACAATTGCTAAAATAGCAATTGCATCATCAAATTCTCCTAAAAACCCTGAAATAATAATTGCCCCGATCAAAACCAAGACCATGAAGTCTTTAAACTGTTCCAAAAAAAGACTCAAAACAGAGTAACCACTATTATCTGGAATCTTATTTAAACCAATTGTTTTTAATCTTTCCTCTACCTGGTTAGAATCCAAACCACTGTCTAGATAATTTATTCCAAATTTATTTTTTATTTGTTGAATTGTTATATTGTATAGGCTGTTGTTTGTCATTTATATCCCTCCTAATTATTTTAGATTTAACTAGTCTACTATAATTATCATTATTCAGTTTTTTTTCAAAAAATAACCTCCTAATTAATAAAAACATTTCATATCTGAAATTATAATTGAAAAAAAATAACTATCATGTTAGTATGAGGATAAGAAATTTAGGAAGGAGCTGTTACTATGGCATTAGATGGTATTACTTTAGCAGCAGTAAAGTCTGAACTTAGTAAAAAATTGATTAAAGGTAGAATTGATAAAATATATCAACCACAAAAGCACTTATTAACAATTAGACTTAGACAACCAGGAGAGAATATTAAACTCTTGATCTCTGCTAATCCACAAGAACCACGAATTCACATTACTGACCAGGAATTTGACAACCCTTTACAACCGCCTACTTTTTGTATGTTGCTTAGAAAGCATATACAATCCGGTAGGATCAAAGAAATTAAACAACCAGATTTTGAACGCATTTTAGAGATTACAATTCAATATAAAAATAATAACGGTGAATTAGAGGATAAAATCTTAGTTATAGAACTGATGGGACGACATAGTAATATAATATTACTAAAAGAAGATCGCCAAATTCTTGATAGTATCAAAAGAATAACATCAAATATGAGTCGCTATCGTGAAATACTTCCAGGCAAGAAATATCTACCACCTCCTGGACAAGACAAAAAAAATCCATTAACTACAAACCAACAAGAGTTCAAATCTGTTTTAGAAGAAAAGACGGGCCAACCCATCTATAAAACAATAATGAAGAGTTATCGTGGCATCGGGCCAACAATGGCAACCGAAATTGCTCATCGTAGTCCAGTAAATGAATACGATGATTTAACCAGTTATGCTCAAATTGAAGAACTTTGGCCCAGTTTTAGTGAAATTTTTGAGAAAGTTGGTACTGAAGAGTTTGAACCTACACTTATTTTAGATGAAGCAGGTAACTTTGAAGCCTATGCTGCCTTAGAGCTACAACAATTTGATGATCTAACTAAAGAAGAATTTAATTCCATCAATCAATTACTTAACTTTTATTTCGTAAACAGAATAACCCGAAAGAAGATCAATAATTTAACAAGAAAGATGGAGAATACCATTGAAAAAAATAAAGAAAATGCTTATAAGAAATATAGGCGAGTTAATGGTCAGCTCAAAGGAGCTTATAATGCAGATAAGTACCAATTAAAAGGGGAACTGATTACTGCTAATATTTATCAGTTAGAAAAAGGAATGAAAAAAGTTAAATTACAGAACTATTACTCAGAAAACAATGAAGAGCTGACAATTCAATTAGATCCTGAATTAAGTCCTGCTGAGAATGCTCAATATTATTTTAAAAAGTATGAAAAAGCAAAGAGAAGTATTAAATACCTCAAAAATGAAGTCAGAAAAGCTAAAAATGAAATTAATTATTTAAAACAAGTAGAAACTAATATTGAACAAGCAGAAACACTTACAGAGCTAAAAGAAATTTATCAAGAATTGGTTGACGAGGATTATATTAAAGAACAAAAATCAAATCAAAATAAAAAAGATAAGAAACTGCCTCCATTAAAATTTAAATCAACAGAAGGTCATGATATTTTAGTCGGTAGAAATAATCGCCAAAATGATAAGTTAACTAAAAAAATGGCCAATAATCAAGACCTGTGGTTTCACGTCAAAGAGATTCCTGGTTCTCATGTAATAGTTAGAAATCATACTAGAGACGAAATCCCTGAAGATACAATTCTAGAAGCAGCTCAAATCGCTGCTTTTTATAGTAAAGGAAGAGAATCTAGTAATGTCCCTGTTGATTATACTCAAGTTAAACATGTCAACAAACCAAAAGGGGCCAAACCAGGCATGGTTTACTATGAAAATCAGACTACTTTATATGTTGATCCTGATCAAGAATTAGTTGAGAGTTTGGAAGTAACTGATTAAAAAAGTTGCCTCCAGCAACTCAGTTTAAGTCTAAGATTGAGTTTAAGTAAAACAAACAAATATAAACTAGTAAAAGTTATTCACAACCTCTAAAAAGCATAATTTCCTTAATGATAAAAAAATAACAGGTAGGCTTCTAAGCCTACCTGTCAAAATCCATCTTCATTTCTAAACGCTCTTCTTCTTTTTCAATCTCCCACATATCAGATAAATCAATCTCAGACCAAATTGATTCCTCAATATTAATATGTAACTGCTCAACATCATTATCTAAAGCCAAATTAGAAGCATAAGCTAACAGTTGCTCTACTATTTGAGCTGGCAATTCTTCTTGAGCATAAATATAAACTGATCTCCCATTAAATAAGACTACCACTTCAAAATCATCGACTTTCACTTGGTGCACATATGGGCCAACATAATTTAAGAGCTCCTTTTGACCAGCTTTAAATGATTTTAACCAAGTATAATCCATTGCCCATGGACAACCAACTACTACATTTAAATCTTCTGGTCGCTCAGAAATAGTCAACTCTCCAACCTTTTCAACTTCTACCGTCTCTCTTTGAGCAACTATGTTAACTGATAATTGAGGCTCTTCTCTAATTTCTTTTAATCCTACTTTCTTATAAAGTCCTTTCGATTTATCAGTGTTAGGCCAGGTAATATAACCTTCATAACCTAACCCTTTCATAATAATAGCTGTATAGCGTACTAATTCTATTCCAAACTTTCTCCTCCTAAAATCATCATGTATCTCCAATCTAACTAAATAAACATATTCATCTGTAGATTCAGGTAAAATCAATTCGGCGTAACCAATCACAGCATCATCTAGTACAGCTACAAACATTCTGCCATTGACCTCTTTAATTAACTCAGCATGAAATTCACTTAAATCTTCATCTTTCCACCACAATTTAGGAGTAGTATCCTGATACATCTCATAAATTTTAGAGATATCATCCTCAGTTGCTTCACGTAACAATACCCTTCCCTCATTGGCATAAACATATTGTTGCATCAGCTCACCTCTTTTCATTAAATTAATATCTATTCTAAGCTTGATTAACTACTAGAAAAAAATAGTTTCCTTTAATATTCTTTCTAGATTAATCGCTTTTCACCTTCTTTTTCAGGAAAATTATTCAATCTACAAATATATTATATACACTTTCCTTGAAATTTATGTATAGAATAAAAAATGACTTACGCTCATAGTCTAAGGTTAAGTTTAAGTCTAAGTAAAAATTAAAACTTTATTCTTATATTTTTACTTAGACATTTAATGCTTGACTTAAGCTTAAACTCAACCTCAAACTTAAAAGGCCCCATCTCTGGGGCCAACAACCTTAAATATCTCTACTGCCTGGCTTATCTATCTTTAATCCTCTTGCACACATCGGACAGTCATCAGGCTCATAAGTCTTCACATCCACAGCCAACATTGCTTCAGTAGGAACCCCAAAATCAACCTGACCATTACTTCGATCTACTAAAGTACCTACCGCTGCCAGTTCAGCACCATTCTGTTCAATTACCTCAATTACTTCCCGTACAGACTTACCAGTCGTCAAGACATCATCCACCACTAAAATTTTATCATTAGGATTAATCTTAAATCCTCTTCGCAGAACCATCTCACCTTCTTCACGTTCAGTAAAGATAGTCTTTTGCTCCATTGCTAAACCAACCGCATAGGCAAGAGTAACCCCTCCCATCGCCGGGCCAACGACTAGATCTATATCTAACTCAGCAAATTTAGCAGCTAATCCCTCAGCTAACTTCTGAGCATGAATCGGATGCTGTAACACTTGAGCACACTGTAAATATTGATCACTGTGCAACCCTGAACTTAATTTAAAATGCCCTTCTTGTAAAACCCCAGTCTCTTTAAAAATCTCGATTACTTGTTCCTCTTTCATTTAACATCCCCCCCGCTTGATAGTTGACAGTTTACAGTGTACAGTTGACAGTTAAAATCAAAAATCTAACCCTTTATAATTAAGAGATATTAACTATCAGTTATATATAAACTGCCACTTAAAAGTTTAAGTTTAAGGCTAAGTCTAAGTTTAAGTAAAACCTAAGCCCTTATGCTTTTAACGGTTGGCTTAAACTTAAACTCAACCTCAACCTTAGACTTAAGCTATTTTTTTATGCTCTTTAACTATTCACTATTCACTATTCACTATTCATTATTAACTATTCACTGCTCTTTACTGCTTTCCCTACAATCTCATTTATATCTTGATAATCATGCTCGATTAAATACTCCTCTAGCCCCTTTAAAATCTCCATCGTAACTTCTGGATTGACAAAGTTAGCCGTGCCAACTGAGATAGCGTTGGCCCCTGCTAAAAAGAACTCAATTGCATCCTCAACAGTCGAAATACCTCCCATTCCAATCAGCGGAATGTCAACTGCCTGGGCTACTTGATAGACCATCCTGACTGCTACCGGTTTGATTGCTGGCCCTGATAGACCACCAACCTTATTAGCTAAAATAGGCTCTTGGCGTTCAATATCAATCTTCATTCCCAACAAAGTATTGATTAAAGAGATGATATCCGTTCCTGCTTCCTCTACAGCCTGAGCAATTTCAGTTATATCAACCACATTAGGAGATAATTTAGTGATCAACGGCAATGAAGTCTCTGCTCGAACTGCTTGGACCACTGAAGCTGCCATATCAGCCTCCGTACCAAATGCTAAACCACCTTTTTTAACATTAGGACAAGAGATATTAATCTCGATTGCACCGATCTCTGTCTCAGCCAACTTAGCAGCTAGTTTAGCATAATCCTCAACGGTATTTCCTGAAATATTAACAATCGTCTTAAACTCCTTATCCTTAATCCCAGGTAAAGTCTGCTCTATAAAGTGATCGACTCCAGGATTTTGCAGCCCAATAGCATTCAACATTCCAGCAGGTGTCTCGGCAATTCGAGGAGTAGGATTACCCTTTTTAGGTTGTAAGGTAGTTCCTTTGACCATTACTCCACCTAACTTATCTAAGTCAACATAATTCTTATATTCTAAACCAAAACCAAAGGTACCAGAGGCAGTCGTAACTGGATTTTGTAACTTTAACCCATTCAAATCAACTGCTAAATTTACCTTACTCATCAAAGATCACCTCCCGCAATGGAAAGACTGGGCCAGCTGTACAGGCCTGTTTATAAGTCCAACCATCCTTACCCTCTATCTTGACTTGACAAACACAGGATAGACATGCACCTGTACCACAACCCATTCGCTCTTCTAAGGAAGCTTGTCCAGGAACATTAAAGTCAATTGCCCAATCTCTAATAACCTTCATCATCGGTGTTGGCCCGCAGGTATAAATATAATCCATCTCCTGTTCTAATTCCTCTAAATAATCGGTTACGAAACCTTGCTTTCCTAAACTACCATCCATCGTGGCAACCTTCAGTTCAAGGTCAAATTCTTGAAAACTATCCAAATCTATTACTTCTTCTGCAGTCTCTGCTCCTAATAGTAAGATAACTTCCTTATTCGCTTCTATTAACTTATTGACCAGCGGGTACAAAGGAGCAATTCCAACTCCCCCTCCAATAACCAATACTCTGTTAGTATCTTCAGAAATACTAAATCCAGTTCCTAAGGGTCCCATAATATCTAATTGATCTCCTGGTTTTAAGTTAGATAATACCTTTGTCCCCCGGCCTACAACTCGATAGACAAGCGTTATCGTCTCTTCTTCGTGATTGATCCGATTGATGCTGATCGGCCTTCTTAATAATGGGTCAGAATTTCTCTCTTCAGCTATCCACTTAATATGTACAAATTGTCCAATTTTAGCCTGGGCTACTATCTCTGGTGCTTTAATTACCAACTTGAAATATCCTGGGCCAATCTTCTGCTGCTCAACAATCTCTCTAATTACTCGTTGTGCCATTGAGCTCCCCCCTTTTTTTTAGTTTACAGTTGACAATGTACAGTTGACAGTTAGAATTCAAAACCTTAAAACTCAAAACCTATAAAGATTTTTATGTTTATAAATTTAGCATGGTTTGATTTTAGATTTTTTCTCTCTACTGTCAACTGTAAACTGTACACTATACACTGCTTTTACACGTAGTCTTGTAATGCTTGAACAGTTGCCTCTGCACCTGTTTCTTTATTCTCCTGTAAGACTCGCAAGATTGCTTTCGTTGTGTCAAGTGAAGTCAAGCAAGGAATTCCCATCTCTACTGCATTCCTTCTAATCTGGAATCCATCCCTCGCTGGGACTTTACCTTTAGTCAGCGTATTAACCACTAAATCAACTTCATCTGCTTCTATCATATCAATTACATGTGGAGAACCTTCTGATACTTTCTTAACTTCCTCCACCTCTACTCCTACTTCTTGTAATACCTCAGCTGTTCCAGCAGTAGCTACAATCTCAAAACCGAGTTCAGCAAAATCTTTAATATAAGATATTGCTTCCTCTTTGTCCTTATCAGCAATCGTAGCTAAAATTCTACCTTCTTCAGGAATATCTATATCTGCTGCTACAAACCCTTTATATAGTGCCTTATTATAATCATGATCTAACCCTAAAACTTCACCTGTTGACTTCATCTCTGGCCCTAAGTTAGTATCGACCTTTCTTAATTTAGAGAAGGAGAAGACAGGTATCTTAACTGCTACATGATCCTGTTTTGGTAATAGACCTGTTGGATAACCTAAATCTTTTAACTTCTCCCCTAACATCGCTTTAGTTGCTAAATTAACCATCGGTATTCCTGTCACCTTACTCAAATAAGGAATTGTTCTACTTGAACGTGGATTGACCTCAATCACATAAATCTCGCCATCATGAAGAACATATTGAATATTAACCAATCCTTTGACATCTAGTGCTTGGGCCAACTTTCTTGTATACTCCTCTAGCTTGGCCTCTTGCTCAGCAGTCAATGTCTGAGCTGGATAGACAGCAATACTATCACCTGAATGGACACCAGCTCGCTCAATATGCTCCATAATCCCTGGAATAATTATCTCTTCTGCATCAGAAATAGCATCAACTTCGATCTCTTTTCCAATCATATACTTATCAACCAAGATTGGACGATCTGGCGAAACCTTGACTGCATTCTCCATATATTCTGCTAACTCTTGCTCATCATAGACAACCTCCATTGCTCTACCACCTAAGACATAGGAAGGACGTACTAAGACAGGATAACCTATTTCGTTAGCTATCTTAGCTGCTTCATCCATTGAAGTAGCTACATCACCGATTGGAGTAGGGATTTCTAACTCATTTAATAAGTTAATAAATTTGTCTCTATCTTCAGCAATATCGATTGCTTTGACTGATGTTCCTAGAATATTGACCCCTTCTTCTGCTAATGGCTTAGCTAGATTGACAGAAGTCTGCCCTCCAAACTGAACTACAACCCCTTCTGGTTGCTCTAAGTCAACGATATTCATTACATCTTCTTTAGCCAATGGCTCAAAGTACAACCTATCTGAAGTATCAAAGTCAGTACTTACCGTTTCTGGATTATTATTAACAATAATTGATTCATATCCTTTTTCATGTAATGCCCAAGCAGAGTGAACACTACAATAATCAAATTCTATCCCCTGACCAATTCGAATTGGCCCTGAACCAAGGACTAATACCTTCTTTTCATCCGTTACCTCTGATTCATTAGTTCGCTCATAAGTTGAATAATAATAAGGGGTCTCTGCTTCAAACTCAGCTGCACAAGTATCTACCATCTTATAAGCAGTCTCTATCCCATGCTCTTTGCGGAATTGATTAACTTCTTGCTCTGATTTATCGGTCAAGATTCCAATCTCCCTATCAGAAAATCCAAATCGCTTAACCTCTCTAATCAACTCTGGAGTTAAACCTTCCCCTTCCAATCTCCTCTCTAAGTCAATAATATTCTTCATCTTGACCAAGAAGAAGGTATTAATCTCTGTCAGTTGATGAATCTTTTCAATACTCCAATCTCGACCAAGTGCTTCAGCAATTACGAAAATTCTTCGATCATCTGCTACCTTTAACTTCTCTGTTAACTGTTCATCACTCCAACTTTCTACTTCCTCATGCTTCAATCCAGAAGCTCCCACTTCCAAAGAACGAACTGCTTTCAATAAAGAGGCTTCTATCGTTCGTTCAATCGCCATTACCTCTCCTGTTGCCTTCATCTGAGTTCCTAATTCTCGCTCTGCATAATGGAATTTATCAAAAGGCCAACGTGGAATCTTAGCTACTACATAATCAAGAGCAGGCTCAAAACAAGCTGTCGTCTTCTTAGTAATTGCATTTTCAATCTCATCTAGAGTATATCCCAAAGCAATCTTTGCTGACACCTTAGCAATTGGATAACCTGTCGCCTTAGAAGCTAAAGCACTAGAACGACTAACCCGTGGATTAACCTCAATAATATTATAATTAAAGCTCTCTGGGTCTAAAGCAAACTGAACATTACAACCGCCTTCAATCCCTAAAGCTCTAATAATCTTTAAAGAAGAAGAGCGTAACATCTGATACTCCTTATCAGTTAAGGTCTGACTAGGAGCAAAGACGATACTATCACCCGTATGAATCCCCACTGGATCGAAGTTCTCCATATTACAGACAGTAATACAATTGTTATTAGCATCTCTCATTACTTCATATTCAACTTCTTTCCATCCTTTAATACTCTTTTCAATCAAAATCTGTCCAATCAAACTATGCTTAAAACCACGTGCTGCAATCTCATCTAACTGGTCTGGATTATTGGCAACTCCACCACCAGTTCCTCCCATAGTATAACCTGGTCTTACAATTACTGGATAACCAATCTTGTTAGCAATCTTTTTGGCCTCACCAATTGTAGTTGCAGTCCGACTGGTCAAGATCGGCTCTCCAATCTCATCCATCAAGGCCTTAAATGTATCCCGATCCTCAGCCCGCTGAATCGTATCTAAAGGTGTTCCTAACAACTCTATCCCTAACTCTTCTAAAATACCATCCTCAGATAGATCAATCGCTAAATTCAACCCTGTCTGACCACCTAGAGTCGGTAATAAACCATCAGGTCTTTCTTTCTTTAAAATTTCTTTTATATATTTAACAGTCAACGGCTCAATATAGACTCTATCGGCCATATTCCGATCGGTCATAATTGTAGCAGGATTACTATTAATTAAGACTACTTCTAATCCTTCTTCCTTCAAAGCCCGACAAGCCTGACTTCCTGAATAATCAAATTCTGCTGCTTGTCCAATAATAATTGGCCCTGATCCAATAACCATTACCTTCTTTAAATCTTCTCTCTTTGGCATAATTAACCCCCTCAAAAAATCAGTTGCTAGTTAATAATTGATAATTGATAGTTAACTTCAAAATTCAAAACCTAACAAAGATTTTAACTGTAAATTGTCAATTGTCAACTGTCAATTGTTTTATAAGCTTTTCTCCATCAGTTCTATAAAGTGATCGAATAAATAGTGAGAATCTTCAGGTCCTGGTGCCGCCTCTGGATGATACTGGACAGAAAAGACCGGTAATTCTTTATGCTTCAATCCTTCTACTGTCTGATCATTAGCATTGATATGGGTTACTTCTAAATTTAATCCCTCTAATGATTCATCCTTTAAAGCAAAACCGTGATTTTGAGAAGTAATATAAACTCGATTTGTCTTTAAATCTTTAACTGGGTGATTGACACCTCGATGACCAAACTTCAATTTATAAGTATCTGCTCCACAGGCCAACCCTATGATCTGGTGACCTAAACAAATCCCAAAGATTGGAACTTCGCCCATCAATTCTTTAACTGTCTCTACCACATAAGGTGCATCCTTTGGATCTCCTGGCCCATTAGAAACCATAATTCCATCAGGATTAAAATCTAAAATCTCTTCTGCAGAAGTATCCGCAGGTACCACAGTTACTTCACAATCTCGCCCTGTTAAAGAACGAATTATATTCTTCTTCGCCCCACAATCGATCAAAACTACCTTATAATCTCCGTCTCCTACTTCATAAATCTCATCAGGAGTTACTTGGCTTACTAAATCTCGACCTGATAAACCAGGAGCTGCTTTTGCTTCTGCAATCAATTCTTCTTCTGATTTATCAGCAGTAGTAATAACCCCTTTCATTGTACCTTCAGTTCTTAATCTCTTCGTCAAAGCCCTAGTATCAATCCCTGATATTCCCACAATTCCAATTCTCTTTAAATACTCATCTATCTTCTCTTTGGCCCGCCAATTACTAGGTTGATTACAAAACTCCCTAACTACAAACCCATTAACATGAGAAGTATAAGATTCAACATCTTCATTCGTAACTCCATAATTTCCGATCATTGGATAAGTCATTGTTACAATCTCACCTTTATAAGAAGCATCGGTCAAAATCTCCTCATAACCAGTCATTCCAGTATTGAAGACAATCTCACCTTCAGCTTTATCCTCAACTCCAAAAGCTTGCCCTTTAAAAACGGTTCCATCTTCTAAAACCAACTTTGCTTCTCGCATTTGATAACCCCCTTCAGTTTAATAGCAGTGTACAGTTTACGGTTTACAGTTGACAGTTAAAGACCTTAAAACCTTAAAATTAAAATAACTCTAACTCTGTAGTATAATCCTTTTTAGAAATTTTAATTTTTTAAGCTTTTGATTTTTTCTATCTACTGTACACTGTTCATTGTACACTGTAAACTTATTTTTATACTACCCCCAAGCCAATTTGTCTGCTCCAGCTAAGGCTTGATTGATCGCTTCTTTCATCCCAACTACTGCTTCTTCAGCAGCCTGCTGGTAGTCGTTACTATATTGTTCTTCTTGATAAGCAAAGATAATTCCTCGTGAAGAATTGACAACAGCTCCATAGCCATCTTGGTTAAAAGCAGGTAAAACATCATCTGCTCCTCCACCCTGAGCACCATAGCCAGGTACTAAAAAGTAATTTTGAGGCATTAATTCTCTTAACCTCTCAGCTTCTTGAGGATAAGTAGCTCCCACTACAACTCCTACTGAACTATAACCTCGCTGCCCAATCAAATCCTCTCCCCACTCGACTACCAACTCAGCCAGTCTTTGATAAAGTTTAGCTCCTGTATTTAACTCTAGATCCTGTAACTCACCTGCAGAAGGATTAGAGGTCTTAACCAAGATAAAGATCCCCTTTAGATACTCTTCACAATTCTTTAGAAAAGGGCCAATCCCATCATGACCCAAATAAGGAGTTACAGTTAAAGCATCAGACCTTGCCTTCAATTTTTTATCTTCCCCGATCTCTTGCTGACCTAAATAAGCATCAGCATAAGCTTGAGCAGTTGAACCAATATCATTTCTCTTACCATCTGTTAAGACCAATAAATCCTGCTTCTTAGCATAATCAACCGTCTTCTCAAAAGCTTCAATTCCTGCTGAACCATACATTTCATAGAATGCTAACTGTGGCTTAACAACCGGAGCATGCTCCTTTATTGCATCAATAATCCCACAGTTAAATTCAAATAATGACCACGCAGCAGCCTCTATTGTCTCACCGCATCTCTCTACTGCTTCTTTCTTAATCTCTTCAGGAATCCTATCCAATCGAGGATCAAGCCCTACACAGACATGACTCTGCTTTTGATCTATTTTCCCCATTAATCTATCTGCAAAATTCATTATAACTAACTCCTTTACTTGTTATTAGTTATTAGTAACTTGTAATTTATGACTTGTGACTAATTTACTAATCACGATAAACTACCTCTCCATTAACGATTGTCAGTGCTGCTTTACCTCTCAATTCAGTTTGAGCAAATGGCGTATTCTTCCCCTTAGAAATAAATTCTTGAGGCTCTACTACCCACTCTTGCTCTAAATCTATTACAGTTAAATTGGCTTTAGCTCCTACTGCTAAATTCCCACCTGTCAAATTCAATCGCTGAGCAGGATTGATAGTCAACTTAGCCAATGCATCTTCCAAACTCAAAATACCAGGCTCTACTAACTCCGTCAATACCACTCCTAAAGCTGTTTCAATTCCTGAAATTCCAAAAGGAGCATAATCATATTCTACTCTCTTTTCCTCTATAGTATGAGGAGCATGGTCAGTAGCTATAATATCAATCGTTCCATCAGCCAACCCTTCTTTAATCGCTGCTACATCTGCTGCACTCCTTAAGGGAGGATTAACCTTAGTATTGGTATCAAATGAAGTAATCAATTCATCTGTTAGGGCAAAGTGATGGGGAGCTGCTTCACAACTTACATCGACCCCTCTACTCTTAGCCTGCCGAACCAATTCAACCGCTCCTGCAGTACTGATATGGGCAATATGTACTTTAGTTCCTAGCTCCTCCGCCAATAATATATCCCGAGCTACCATCACTTCTTCTGCACTAGCAGGAATCGGATTCAACCCTGTTATAGTTGAATAATAACCTTCATTAACTACACCATCTCCTGCTAAATTATCATCTTCACAGTGAGAAATCACTGTCAAATCAAAGTCCTGAGCATACTTTAGGGCCAACCTCATTAATTCCGCATTCATTACTGAATTGCCATCATCAGAGATAGCAACTACTCCTTCTTCATACATTAAACCAATCTCAGCTAACTCTTTCCCTTGGCTTCCTTTAGTAATTGCTCCGATCTGATAGACGTCAACTGCTGCTTCTTGTTTTGCCTTTGCTAGAACAGATTTAACCAATGATTGATTATCTATTACAGGATCGGTATTAGGCATCGCAGCAACTGCAGTAAAACCACCTTTAGCTGCAGCTTCAGTTCCAGTTTTGATAGTTTCTTTATGTCCAAAACCTGGCTCTCTTAAGTGAACATGAATATCTATTAAACCAGGACTAATTATCTTACCCTCGACATCAACAACCTTAGCATCAGCTACTTCTAAGTCAACTCCAATCTCTGCTATCTCTCCATCTATAATTAAAAGATCTGCTTGCTTTCTCTTACTCTCTGCTGGCTTAACAACTTCTCCACCTTTAAGTAATAGCTTTTTCATCTTTACTTCCTCCCCTAATTAAAAGGTATAATAAAGCCATCCTGACAGCTACCCCATTCGTTACCTGCTCTTCAATTACTGCTTGATTACTATCAGCCAGCTCTGCTGAAATCTCAATTCCCCGATTGATTGGCCCAGGATGCATTAGTGTTACATTATCACGGGCCAACTCTAAATGCTCCTTACGCAACCCATAAAATTTCACATACTCCCTAATTGTAGGAAAGAATCCTTTATCCTGCCTTTCTCGTTGAATTCTTAATAAATTAATCACATCTACATCTTTAACTCCTTCTTCTAAATCTGTATAGACTTCTACTCCTAACCTTTCAACCTCGACTGGTAATAAAGTCTTAGGTGCTATAACCCTTACTTCAGCTCCTAATTTATTCAACCCCCAGATATTAGAACGAGCGACCCGACTATGTTTAATATCTCCTACAATTGCAATCTTTTGGCCCGCAATCTTATCCCTTTTCTCCATAATCGTATACATATCTAATAAGGCTTGGGTCGGATGCTCATGAACACCATCACCAGCATTTAAAACAGGAATATTGATCTCTTCTGCCAATAACTTTGCTGCTCCTGGAATTCCATGCCTAATCACTACTGCATCTGCACCTAATGCTTGTAAAGTCTTAGCAGTATCAAGCAGACTCTCTCCTTTAACCACACTACTTTTCTTGACAGATAGTCCCATACTATCTGCACTCAGTCTTTTAGCAGCCAAACTGAATGATGAACTTGTTCTAGTACTTGGCTCATAAAAAAGATTAACCACTAATTTTCCTTGTAACGTCGGCACCTTCTTAATCGGTCTTGCTAAAACATCCTTCATAGATTTAGCTGTTTCCAAAATCAATTCAATCTCATCTTTACTTAACTCTTCTAAACCCAACAAACTTCTTCGCTCCCAGACCACCTTTAGCCACCTCCATTTTGTCAGTGTACAGTTTACGGTTTACAGTTGACAGTTAAAGACTTTAAAAACTGTACATTGTATTGTAATAAAGATTCGCTTTAACCACATATAAAACCGAGATTTAGCTTAATTTAATCCGTCTGATTCGGTAATAAGCGATTCAATACTATACCTACAATTGCACCCAGACCCATTCCTTGTAACTCTAAAACTTCAATCACATTAGCCGCTCTACTGACTGTTGCTATCCCATCAAGTTGTAAGAAGTTTACTACTTCTACGAAGTTAATACTAAATGAAATACCACTGATTCCAATCACTAAGATAGTCGATACAATTACTAAGTTACGATTATTACTTAAATCTACTTGATTCTCAATCAAAGTTCTTAAGCCGATTGCTGCAATCATTCCAAATAATAAGATTACAATTCCACCCATTACTGCTACAGGAATTGTCTGAATAATTGCTCCTACCTTCTGCACAAAACTGACTGCTATTACAATTACCGCAGCTAATTGAATGATTACTGGATTATGCACACCCGTAATTGCTAAGACTCCTATATTCTCACCATAAGTTGTATTAGGAGGACCTCCTGTTAATGAGGCAAATAAAGTAGCTACACCATCTCCTAACAAAGTTCGATGTAGACCAGGCTCTGTTAAGAAGTCTTTATCTGCAGTTTTAGCCAAAGCTAGAACATCCCCTAAATGCTCAACCATTGTTACTACTGCTACCGGTGCAATCAAAGCAATCGCTGAAATACCAGCTCCAATAGATTCAACCTCTAAAGCAGAAGTAAACTGAGGTAAAGCTAACCATTCTGCTTCAATAACTGGAGTAAGATCAACAATTCCGGTTATTAATCCAAGTAAATATCCACTCACAATCCCTATCAAAATTGGAATAACCTTAAACATACCCTTTCCTAAAACACTGACTGCTATCGTCACTGCTAAAGTAAAGATAGCTACTGGTAAGTGCTCAGTTGCCATATCCTTAGCAGTCGGGGCCAATCCTAGCCCAATCGTCATAATTACCGGGCCAACTACAACAGGTGGTAGATATTCATCAATAAAATCTACCCCTATCTTCTTAATCACACCTGCCATGACAATATAAATAATCCCTGCTACTAGACATCCCAATAAAGCTGCTGGTAAGCCATAACCTTCTTTTGCAGCAATGATTGGCCCGATGAAAGCAAAAGAAGAACCTAAGTAAGCTGGAACCTTTCTTTTCGTTATTAAGTGAAAGATTAATGTTCCACAACCGGAGGTAAATAAAGCAACTGCTGGATTTAAACCTGTCAAGCTCGGAACTAAGACTGTAGCTCCAAACATAGCAAATAAGTGCTGGATCGCTAAAACTATCATTTTACTAAAACCTAAATTATGTTCTTCAATCCTTTTAATCATTACTATTCCCCCTTAGCTAATAATTTATCATCTATATTAAGTTAATTGATAACCTAAGTTTAAGATTAAGTTTAAGATTAAGTTTAAGCCAACCATTAAAAACAGAAGGGGTTAGCTTTAGACTCAGACTTGAACTTAAACTTATTTATATACAAAAAGACCTCCCTTAGCCCAATTAGGCATAAAGGAGGTCAATAAACCCATAGAAGAATATCTATGTAGATCCACTAACTCCCTTTATTAGCCTCACAGGACTAACTTAAAAGGGATTTTTTATTTAATTTTTACCGACATACTCTTTTAAAGTTACAAGATCTTCTCCATCAACTTCTTCTAAATCAACACTGATAACCTCTTGCTTAGAAGTTGGTAAATTCTTACCAACATAATCAGCTCTAATTGGAAGCTCACGATGGCCTCGGTCAATCAAAATAGCCAATTGAATATTTTGCGGACGCCCTAAGTCCATTAAAGCATCTAAGGCAGAACGAACTGTTCGACCTGTATATAAAACATCATCTACAAGAATAATCTTTTTATCTGTAATATCGAATGGAATCTTGGTCTGATGGACAATTGGTTGATTGGCTATAGTAGTTAAATCATCTCGATAGAGTGTAATATCTAGAGTACCTGTCTTTACTTCTTCTCCTTCTATTTCTTGTAACTTAGCAGCAATTCTATTAGCTAATGGTACTCCTCGAGTTCTAATCCCAATCACCACTATATCATCAAGCCCTTCATTCTTCTCAATAATCTCATGAGAAATTCTCGTTAAGGCTCTCCTAATTCCATCTTGATCGATTAACTCTTTTTTTTCCTTTAGCTCCACTCCCGCTCCTCTCCTCTCCTTGCTCAAGTTCTAATAGAAAACTTATTCAACAAATTTTATTGATAAACAAAAAAACTCCTTTTCCAGCAAGGAGTTTGACTAAATTTATTTAGGAGTCAATAGATAAACTAATCCCTACCTAATGACTAAATTCCCCTTACTAGTCTCGCTGGACTAATTTAAAGGTCTTCAGATTCAGTTGTCATTAAAATCCTATCAGATAACTCCTAACTTGTCAAGAAATTTTATTAATTAGTTCTTATCATCTAATTTAGAGACTATTCTTTCCATATCATCCCAAATAGGTGCTGCAAATTCCTGCCACTCCTCTGTTCGAGGATGATAAAACCCTAATTTAGTTGAGTGTAGCAGTTGGCGGTTGGCCCCTAACTCATTTTCAACAGATCCATATAGTTGATCTCCAACTACTGGATGGCCCATATAATCCATATGTAATCTAATCTGATGAGTTCGACCGGTCTTGATCTCTACTTCTACTAAAGTATAATTTTGATATCTAGTCAGCACCTTAAACTTTGAAACTGCTTTCTTACTATTTTTACTGGTCACTGCCATCTTCTTTCTATCCTTAGGATCACGTCCAATAGCTGCATCTATCTTACCTTGATTGTATTTAACTTGCCCTTCTACCAATGCTTGGTATATCTTTTTGGTCTCTCTTCTTTCAAACTGTCGTACCAAATTAACGTGAGCTGTATCATTCTTAGCAGCTACAATTGCTCCTGACGTATCTTTATCTAAACGATGAACAATTCCAGGCCTAATCTCCCCATTGATTCCAGATAAATTATCACAATGATATAATAAAGCATGTACTAAAGTACCAGTTTGATAGTGAGGTGTCGGGTGCACTACTAAATCAGGCTGTTTATTGATTACTATTAAGTCCTGATCTTGATAAATAACTTCTAGCGGAATATCCTCAGCCTGTAACTCAACCTCTTTTGTTTGAGGGAAAGATAACTTTATCTCATCCCCTATTTGTACTTGGTAACTCTTCTTAACCTCTTTACCATTAACAGTAATCTGATTATCTTTTATTAACTCTTGGATGTAACTTCTTGATAAATCTTTATTTTGATTAGTTAAAAATTTATCAATCCGCAAATCAGCTTGATCAGCATTAACCTTAAAATCTCGTGTCTTAGACATAATACCACTCCATCTAATTCAAATATTATTTACCTTCAATTATCAATACCCAATAACTGAAAATAGAAACTGTCAGAACAATTGCCACATCTGCAACATTGAAGACAGGCCAGACTCTAAAATCAAAAAAATCAACAACATAACCCAATCTAACTCGATCAATTAAATTTCCTAATGCACCACCAATTCCTACTCCTAAAATAATACGATTAAACCTATTATCTACAGGCAATTCATTATAAAAGACAATCAATAAAATTATAGCTAATATAGTAACTATAATTAAAAAAGTTAATCGCCCCTGTAAAATTCCAAAAGCAGCCCCTTGATTGCGAATATAAGTTAAATGAAATATATCTTCAATTATTGGAATTGATTGATGTAAATTTAAATTTTCCATAATCAAGTACTTTGTACCCTGATCTAAAATCACCACTAAAATTAAACTAATTAAGACAGCCATTTCATTCACTCCAACCTTTAAAATTATTATTTCTTATCTAGTCTAAACTTATTATATTTTAGCATACTTGATATAAAAAAACAAGGAAGTAAGCAAGTGCCTACTCCCTATCATCCTTCCTTCTTTGACCTGTTAAGTGGGATTCTTCATCCTCAAACTGCTCTGTAAAATCACTTGCTTCTTGATCAATAATATCTTCACCCCAACCTACCAAACCTACTTCTTCATCGGCATTCAGGTAGCTATCATCATCATTATGTGCCCCAAGCAGATCTGATGGGGTATTTGAAGTTCCATATTGGGCCAACTCTTGCCAAGTATCCTCACCATCATAGATTACACTATCCTCATAATCCAAATTCATCTGCATCCTACCATGTAACTCTCCTAATAAGTCCTCTTCCATCGGTCGATCCGCATCATCGGGCACTCTTTCAACCTTTGCTTTACATTGATAACAAAAAGTACTATAGGGCATTACCTCCAAACGTTCCGGATCAATCTCTTGGTGGCAAGCATCACATAAACCATAATCCCCAGTTTCAATCTTTTCTAAAGCATCATCTATCATCTTAAGAATTATTCGATCATTATCCTTTAATCCTAAGTCCTTACTACGATCAAAGGTATCAGTTCCTCCATCAGCAGGGTGATTATCATAATTTGATAATTCTCCAGTCGAATCTCGCAGCTTATGATCCAATCCTTCATAACCTCTATTATCAAAATGATCTACTTCCTCTAATAATGCTTCCTTTTCCTCCATTAATTTCTGCTTATAATGACTTAAATTTTCCATTTCTCCCCCGCCTTAATTAATAATAGTAGTAACTTCATCTAACTCTTTTTGCGGTCTAACCTCTTCTTTATCACCTTCAGGATAACCAATTGTTACAAAGGCAAGTGGCACTAACTCTGCTGGCAACTCTAATACTTCTTTTACTTGTTGTTCATCAAAAGCTCCAACCCAACAACTTCCTAAATCATAGCCTTCAGCTGCTAATAACATATTTTCAATAGCAGCAGAGGTATCTTGCAGGGCATATAACTCTTCTCCTCGCTGACCATACTTAGCAGCTGATAAATCTGGATTAGTACAGATCACAACTACTACTGGTGCTTGAGTCATCCATTCCTGTCCATAAGCAATTTCAGTTAACTTTTCAATTTTAGCCTGATTTTTAACTACAAAAAATTCCCAAGGTTGAATATTTCCTGCACTCGGTGCCAAATGAGCTGCTTCTAATATCTTTTCTAGAGTTTCTTCTGGAACTTCTTTAGGTTTGTAAGCTCTAACACTTGCTCGATCCTTAATTGTTTGGATTACATCTTTAGTCATCTTAATACCTCCTTTACAAATGTTGTTGAACTATTCTAACCAGGTGTGCTATATACTCTCCAATCAAGGGAAGATTTAAATCAGCTAATCTATATAAAATTGACAAAAAGATTGCTCCTAGTAAAGTCAATCCAATTGCAATCCCAAACCCCCGGGCCAACCCAGCTACAAAATTAAAGTAGATCAATCGCTTAGGCGAATTAAACAATTCTATATATTCAGCCATCTGCATCTTTTCTGCATTTAGAATAAACTTCTCAATCAATCTTTCTAATCTATCGATGCTTCCTTCGTCTACTCTTTCTTTATCTTTAATTTCTTGGATTAAATCCCTAGAAGAATCTTCGTTCATTAATCTTCCCCCTTACTAAATATTAATTTATCCTAAAAGTAAGTTTAAAATACAAAAAAAAATAAAGTTGCCTGATGGCAACTCAGTTTAAGTCTAAGATTGAGTTTAAGTAAAACCAACAAATACAAACTGATAAAAGCTATCCAAAACCTCTAAAAATCATATTTTCCTAAAAAAAAGTTGCCTGACGGCAACTTTAGATTAAGTTTAAGGTTGAACTTAAGTCAACTCTTAAAGATATAATGTTTTAACTCTTATTCAACCTCAAACTTAGGCTCAAACTCAAAACTACTCTGTTTCAGGTTCATTTTTCAAAGCAATTAAAATCGGAACAAGTATAGCAGCTCCTATTCCTCCAGCAAAACCATTGTTATAAAGGTTCATTCCTCCATGTAGGCTACCTACATTCATTACCATTGACATGTGTACAATTCCTGCTAAAATTCCACACTTCCAACCAAATTCACCTGCTATTGGTGCTAAAGTTGTTCCAAAGAGCGCAGCCAATAAAGCTCCAGTGGAGTTAACTTCCCAAACTTGAAATAAAGTTGCTAAATAAACTCCTATAAATAATGGAACTATATTCTTAGCATGCTTTCCAAAAGCACCAAAACCAACGATTGTTAAAATACCACCGATTATTGGCCCGTTAATTTCACCTCCGACCAAAATTACATAACCAGTTGACATCAAACCAATAAGTCCCATATTTATTAAACTTAAACCAAAATTATGCGATGTAACAAAATCAGCTACTAATTGTCCTGGTACTTTTAAAACATCATCATATCCTTCTAAAGAACGACCATTAAATAAATACCCTAAAACAATCATTGAGATAAACATAATACCAAAATAAATACTGAGTTCAAAATTATAACCTTCAGCTGCAATCATTGTCGTAGGATTTTCAAAGCCAAACGCTCTAAAAAACGCCATAAATAAAGTACCTGTAACTCCCGCTGTAAAACCAATATTATAAAGGTTAAATCCTTGATGAAACTTGATTACATGATTAGCTAAAGGTGGTACAATAAAACCAGCCAAAATCCCACAAAAGATCCCTACAGCAATACCAGTTGTAGTCGGTAAATCATATCCAAAACTAACCTGACTAACTAATGGACCTAATGCAGTACCAAACAAAGCTGGTAAAATAAACTTACCAAAGCTTTCCTTTTGTACTCTTGAATAAAAATAAACCCCAATGAATATTGGCCAAATATTATAGATGTTCTTACCAAAGAAAGCAAATCCACCTACTGTCAATACAGCAGCCACTATCGTTCCATTCATCTTTATATCACTAATTTTAGCTAGATAAATAGAAACAATCATTAATAAACCGCTATTAAAGAAAGCTGCACCTACATTACCTATTTCCATATAGTCAGAGACTAATATACTAGGAGATACAGTCAACCTTTGAAAACCAACCCAAATTTCTTGTGGTGTGTTAAATAATAAACTTGATAACATCACTACAACAGCATAAGCCAACATTGTCACAAACTTACTTCTTTCCGTCTCTTCTAATTGCTTAGGAATTACTCCTTGTCTGACCCCTCCATCTGCTTGAAGATCTAAATCTACTGATTTTTGCATACCCACTCTACTCCCCTCTCATAATTTTATTTTATAAGCTCAATTATCTTTTTATTTTGTTCTACTCAGCTAATCAATTTTTATAAACCCCCTGACAAGTTTATAAAAATACTACTATAATTATATCAGTTAGCTAAAAAAATAAAAGAGCTTATTAATAATACTAAAATTCATATAATTCTGCGATATTATAATTAATACAATTTCAATATTGATAAAATTCAGATAATTCTAACGATAAAAATAAGTCCACTCTTTATATTATATTATATTAAATCAGTTTTATTATTGTTAAAATTCAGACAATTGAAAAAACAATGTTTTTATTTATTATACCTCTTTACCCTCTGCTTTGAGCTTTAGATATTTCTCATAAGCTTTTTTTATCTTTAAAAAATCCTTCCAAACTGGTAACTTCTTATTTTCATCCCATAATAAAGCAGCCGGATGAAAAGTAGGTAATAAATAGTAACTCCTTCGCTTAACCCATTGTCCTCTCATTCTGGTAATCTTAGCCTTAGGATTTAACAAACCTCTAGTAGCAGTAGAGCCTAAAGGAACTAAGATTTTAGGATCAACAAACTTTATCTCTTGAGCCAAAATCCATAAGCAAGTCTTCATTTCTGTCTCAGTTGGTTTTCTATTCTCAGGAGGACGACATTTAACTATATTACTAATATATACTTCATCCCTATCTATCCCTGCCTCAGTCAAAATCCTATTTAATAATTGACCTGCTCGCCCAACAAAAGGAATCCCTTGTCGGTCTTCATCAGCACCTGGCCCTTCTCCAACAAACATTAAATCTGCCTGGCGATTACCAACCCCAAAGACAACTTGCTTACACCCCGCTCTTAACCTGCAGCGTTGACAATTAAGTGCTATATCTTTTATCTCCTGTAATGACTCAAATTTATGTTCTGATTGTGACAATAACTGCTGTTTAGAATTAAATAGCATTTAATTTCCTCCTACAATCAAGCTAAGAAACTGGGGTACGGTTGTAATAAATTGTAAAGTTCAGCCTGCTTTTTATCTAAATTTTCGCCTAATAGCTCACCTCCCTCAACTACTTTATCTTCCTCATCTAATAAAAAATCTAATTTATTATATAATTGAACAAATTCTTCTTTTTCATTTAATAACTTATGCTGATAAAACAGCTTTCCTATCTTCAATAGTGAATTAATATTCTCTTTATTTAATTGAGCTAATTTTTCTTCTTTCTTATTTAATGATTTATTAAATCTTTCTTGTTGACCTTCTAATTCTTTCTTTAGGTCAGTTTGAAACTCAGCCAATTCATTCAACTTTAAATTCATCTCATTAATTCTTTCTCGCAAAGCAAAAATTCTACTCTGTAATTGGCTACAAATTTGTAAGTTATTAAGTACTAAAATCAAACTTTTTTTTATCTCAGCCGTTAATCGATCATCATATTTCAAAATCATTTTAGAGTAATTTCTAATTACTAAACAACCTAATGTCAAAAACAAATTTTTTATATCACAATCACTAATTTTTAGCTCCCTATATTTACCTACTACAGACATTATATCAACTCCCTTATTAAAATTCAAGGAGTTTCATAGAAAAAATTTTTATTGCTAGTTGTTATAGAAGAATCTTGTAATATATGTAAAACAACTATAAGCAAACTTTAATTATGAAACTCCTTGAACCAAGACACTTTATTAAATAAATTCAACAATTACACTCCAAAGACCTGCCAAAGAATCATCTTAACTAATTTAAAAAGAAAGCAGGTTTATTCTCATAAAAAACGAAGTTTATTAATTAGATAGCTTAAGGAGTGAAAACTATGACAAAAATTAAAGAAACATCAACACTAAAACAGTATAACTTAAATTATAGCAAAAAGTCAAATTTAATTGATGAAAAATCGAAAAAAAATTTAGTAGAAAATGCAACAGCTTCTGAATTAATAAATAAATTAAATTTAGAAAATAATAAATTAAATAAAGCTATCATCACGGAGTTATTAAAATTAAATTTACCTCTCAAAAAAGAGTTAGTTTCAGAATTAAATCAATTTTTAACTCAATTTGCAGAGTCAAATAATGAAAGTTTAACAGATAAGATTAAAACATTTCTGTTGTTGAAAGAACTTGAACTTCCTCTCAATATTAAATTTTATGATCTATTCAAAGAACAGACCAACTTAACAGCTAATTTAAAAGATAGCTTTGAAAAATTATTAATCCAATTAAATGAAACTGACTTAGATTTTGATTCTTTAGGGAAAGAGTTTAATAATTCAGAGAAAAGTATTGAAGCAATAATTGAAGATCTAAATTTCAATCCCACTCCAGAAGAAAAAGAATTATTATTGGAAATGAATAAATTCAATATAGAATTAACTGAAAATAATTTAACTACTATTAAAAATAATCTACAAGAAAATTCTACAGACCAATTATTGAAAAGAATGCTCTTTAGTAAAAATTTAGAAGATTTTTCAACTGATAATTTAACTAAACTAGTTCAGCAAATAGATTGGTCTCCTGATGATAATTTAATTGCTGGTTTTGAAAAGTTGATCAATTTAATGACTACTAGTCAAGCTGATATAAATTTCTCAAATATAATATCCCCAAACTTTAAAATAATACTCAAAGAAAACCCGGAATTATTGATAACATTAAAAGAAAATTTACCACAAGAACTTTATAATGACTTACAACAAGAGCTCAACTTATCTACAACAGAAGAAGTTAATATCTTAAGAGAAGAAACAAAAAATCTATTAGAAGAAACAGTCATTACTTCCGATAATCTAAGTTCTAAAAAGATATCAAATACAATTAATAAGCTTTCTTTAAATGATAATCAAACAACTAATTTATTGAAATTTCTATTTCAATTTAATCAATCTTCTCCAAAAGATATATCTGAAGGAGAAAAATTGCTTAAACAACTAACTAGCTTACAGGCTCTTAATCATTCAAATGATAATTTTTCAATCTTTTTACCATTGTTATTTCAAAATGATTTGAATTTAGCTCATATTAAAATCACTAAAGAAGCTAAAAAGGAAGCTAAAGAAGATAAAAATAATAATAGTAACCCTTTAAATTTTTCTATCAATTTTCAAACTGAACAACTTGGTCTAATTAAAGCAACCATCAAAATCAAAAATAAAAAAATTTGGGCCCAATTTAAGAGTGATCAAGCTAAAACTGTAGATTTAATTAATCAGCACTTAGATAAGTTCAAGACTAAATTGGAAGCTAATAACTATCAAGTAAGAGCACTAACTTGTAACTTAGCCACTGATAACTCAACTACATCCCAACAATTAAAATTAACAACTATCGATTTAAAAATCTAGGAGTGTGAATATAATGAGTTCTAATCAAAAAAATAGCTCAGAAGAAAAAGAAGCAGTAGCATTAAAATATGACCCACAACAAGATTCAGCTCCAACCTTAATCGCTAAAGGACGAAAAGATTTGGCCCAACAGATAATTAAACAGGCTAAAGAAGCTGATATCCCAATTACAGAAGATCAAGACCTTGTTAAAATCTTATTACAATTGAACTTAGGAGAAGAGATTCCTGAAGAATTATACCGAGTTGTAGCCGAAATACTCAGTTTTATTTATGATTTAGAAGATTTAGCATAATCACAATATTGAATTATTGGACACTCTGAACAGTTAGGATTTCTAGCTTTACATAGATTACGACCATGAAATATAAGCCAATGGTGAGCATCAGACCATAAATCTTTAGGGATAACCTCCATTAAGTCTTGCTCTACTTGATCTACTTTATCACTAGCAGCCAAACCAATCCGGTTTGACACCCTAAATACATGGGTATCAACTGCAATTGCATCTACCCCAAATACTGCACTTGCTACTACATTAGCTGTCTTACGCCCTACCCCTGATAGCTTCATTAACTCTTTTCTAGTCTGGGGAATCTGCCCTTCATAGTTGTCAAGTAACATCTGGCAGGTCTTAATAATATACTTACTCTTATTACGATACAGACCTACTCCCCTAATTTCAGTTGCTAATTCTTCTGGTGTTAAATTAGCAAAATCCTCTGGAGTCTGATACTTATTAAATAATTGTGCAGTAACCTTATTAACCTGTTTATCCGTTGATTGAGCAGATAGGATAACTGCAATTAATAATTCAAAAGGGTTGTTATAATTTAGTTCAGTCTCAGGTGCTGGATATTTTTCCTTTAAGATCTCTAATATCTCACAAGTTTCCTCAGTAGACTTTAATTCTTTCATTATTGTCTCCTTTCAGAGATAAAAAGAAGGCTATCATATGATAACCTTCTTTTATCTAATATTTTCATTTAGCATTTATTTAAAATTCTTCAACCAAATTAGCCATTTCTAAAGCTCCAACAGCAGCTTCCCAACCTTTGTTTCCAGCTTTAGTACCTGCTCGTTCAATAGCTTGTTCAATAGTATCAGTAGTGATTACCCCAAACATAACCGGTAACTCATCTTCTAAACTGACCTTAGCAATTCCTTTAGAAACTTCAGAACAGACATAATCAAAATGAGGTGTAGCTCCTCTAATTACAGCACCTAAACAGATAACAGCATCATACTTATCATTTTTAGCCATCTTTTTAGCAACCAATGGAATCTCAAAAGCTCCTGGAACCCATGCCACTTCAATATCATCCTCTTTAACACCATGCCGCTTTAATGCATCTAGAGCTCCACTCAATAACTTAGTAGAGATAAATTCATTAAACCTCCCCAATACAACTCCAAACTTTAACCCTTCTCCTAATAATTTTCCTTCATAAACTTTTCCTACTTTTTGCATCTTATTACCTCCTCTAGTTTATAAATCTATTTTAAAAATTATTCTCTAACATATGTCCTAACTTCTCTTTTTTCGTCTCTAAATAATGTTTATTTACTACGTTCGGTTCAACTTGATGTGGTACCCTCTTAGTTACCTCTAAACCATAACCTTCTAAACCTACTATTTTACGAGGGTTATTTGTCATCAACTGAATCTTAGTTAAACCTAGATCTGATAAAATTTGTGCTCCGACTCCATAATCCCTCATATCATCATCAAAACCAAGCTCTCGATTTGCTTCAACTGTATCCTTACCTTCATCTTGTAATTGATATGCCTTTAATTTATTAGCTAGGCCAATTCCTCTACCTTCTTGCCTCATATAAAGGACAACCCCTACTCCTTCGTCCTCAATCCTTTTTAAAGCCACTCCTAGCTGATCACGACAATCACATCTTAAAGATCCTAATACATCTCCTGTTAAACATTCTGAATGAACTCTAACTAAAACCTCTTCTGCATCTTCAATATCTCCTTTAATAATAGCTACATGGCATTTATCATCAACATCAGTCTCATATCCTATTGCTTCAAAATCACCAAACTTGCTCGGTAATTCAATCTCGGCTACACGATGAACTAAATTGTCTTTCTTAACTTTATATTCAATTAAATCTTTAATAGTAATCATCTTCAAATCATGTTCTTGAGCAAACTCCTTTAACTCTGGAACTCGAGCCATAGTACCATCATCGGACATAATCTCACAGATAACACCAGCAGGATATAAACCAGCCAATTTAGCTAAGTCTACTGCTGCTTCTGTATGACCAGCTCTTCTTAAAACTCCACCATCTTTAGCCTCTAAAGGAAAAATATGTCCAGGTCGAGCAAAATCAGTTGGTTTTGCTTCAGGATTGACGACCTCTTCAACAGTTTTGGCCCGCTCAAAAGCAGAGATTCCTGTTGTAGTATCTTTATGATCAATAGAAACTGTAAAAGCAGTCTCATGACTGTCAGTATTATTCTTTACCATTTGAGATAGTTCTAATTCTTCTACTCGCTCTTTTGTAGTCGGTAAACAAATAAGTCCCTTCCCATGAGTTGCCATGAAATTGATACTTTGTGGTGTTACTTTTTCAGCAGCCATCAATAAATCGCCTTCATTTTCTCGATCTTCATCATCAACAACTATAATCATCTTTCCTTCTTTAATATCTCCAATCGCTGCTTCAATTGAATGAAAATCCATTTCAATCACTCCTTAAGTTATTTGATATTTAATAGTAAACTGCACTTATGCAAATAAAAATCCTTTATCTTTTAACATATTAATATCTATATTAGAATCAGAACCTTCTTCCTCTTCTTCACTAAACTCCATCATCCTTTCCACATACTTCCCTATTAAATCAACTTCTAAATTAACCTTATTACCTACATTCTTTTTTCCTAAAATTGTAATTTGGGCAGTATGAGGGATTAAAGAAATATCAAACGTATTAGCTTCTAATTGAGCTACAGTCAAACTGACTCCGTCAATAGTAATAGAACCTTTAGGTATAATATATCTCAATAATTCCTTAGGAGGTGCTATAGTTACTACTACAGCATTATCTTCTCTCTTTTTTGCTCTAATACTCCCTACCCCATCTATATGACCTGAAACAAGGTGTCCTCCTAAACGATCTCCAACTCGCAATGCACGCTCTAAATTAACTTCATGCCCTATCTTCAAGTCTGCTAAACTAGAATTTCTTAACGTTTCAGGCATCACATCAACTGTAAACTCATTCTCTTTAAAGTCAGTTACAGTTAAACAGACACCATTTGTAGCAATACTATCTCCTAACTTTACATCTCCTAAAACCTTGTTAGCTTGAATAGTTAAAGCAATTGAATTGCTTCCATGTTCAATCTTTTTAATCTTTCCAATTTCCTCAACAATTCCAGTAAACATGCTTAACCTCCTTTTATACACCTAGTTCCTTATATTTAGGATAGCCTATTATTAAAAAATCATCACCACTTCTTTTAATCTTCGACTCTTCAATGCTAATCCCTGCTTTAATTTTATCCACTCCTGTACCAGCTACTACAGGTACTGCATCTTTTCCACCAATGATTTTAGGAGCAATAAAGTAATATAATTTATCAACAAGCTCAGCTTCCAAGAAGGAAGTATTTACCTGGCTTCCTCCTTCAACTAATACACTTATAATTTCTCTGTTTCCTAACTCCTTTAATAATTCTTCTAAATCAACCCTGTTTTCAGTCTCTACTTCAATTATCTCTACCCCAGCTTCTTGCAACTTTATTTTTTTAGATTGATCAGCTTTTTTTGTAGTAGCAATTATTGTAGGTGCTGAAGAGTTTTGAGTAACTAACTTAGCATCTAGTGGAATCTTTAATTCTTCATCTAACACAATTCTGGCAGGATCTTCACCACCTTCAGGAAGTCTAGTTGTTAATCGTGGATTGTCTGCTAAAACTGTACCTATTCCAACTAAAATTCCATCAACTCGATCCCTCAAACGATGAACAAATTCTCTAGATTCTTCTCCTGTGATCCATTTAGAATCTCCTTTTTTAGTAGCAATCCTTCCATCTAAAGTCATAGCATTCTTCAAGATCACAAATGGAGTATTGGTCTCCATATATTTGATATAATCTTCATTTAATTGGGCAGCTTCTTCTTTTAACAGACCTACTTCAGTCTCTACACCAGCAGCTTTTAACATCTCAATACCCTTACCTGCTACTTTAGGATTTGGATCTTGCATAGCTATAACCACCTTTTTGATCCCAGATTCAATAATAAATTTAGCACAAGGTGGTGTTTTGCCATAATGGGAACATGGTTCTAAAGTAACATACATTGTAGCTCCTTTAGCTTCTTGATCAACCTTCTTAAGTACATTAACCTCTGCATGAAGACTACCAGCATAATGGTGATAACCTGTTCCTATTATTTCCCCATCTTTGACAATTACTGCTCCAACTAAAGGGTTAGGGCTCGTTCTACCTACTGCTTTTTTAGCTAAATTTAACGCTACTTTCATATACTTCTCTTTTCCCACTACTTTCACCTTCCATTCCAATTTATGATCAATTAACAACTAATCCATTAATTTTGAATAATAAAAAAAGTTCTCAGAATTAAACTCCGAGAACTTTACATATCGAGTAGTAAGAATACTAAATCTAATCCTTCTTCTCACATCCAGACTATACTGTCGGTTTTGGAATCACACCAAATCAACTCATTGAGCTCGCGGACTATAACCGCCGGTTAGGAATTTCACCTGTTCCCGAAGAAGCTATTCTATTTTCCAATCTTATTATACTACGAATCCAAAAAGAAATCAACTAAAATTTAAGCTAAATTTGGTAATTAAAAAATTATCAGTTACTAGCTTTAATCTCTTTGATTGCTTGTCCTCTATCTTCAACTCCAAAAACTGCTGAACCTGCTACCAAAATGTTGGCCCCAGCCTTAACAGCATCTACTGCTGTCGTATTAGGTTTAATTCCTCCATCAACTTGAATATCAACTTCTAAACCTCGTTCTTCAATCTGAGCTCTTAACTGCTCAATTTTAGGTAATACTTCAGGAATAAAGCTCTGCCCACCAAAACCAGGATTAACTGTCATCAATAATACCATATCTAATTCATCGAGTACATATTCTAAAACAGACAAAGGAGTAGCTGGATTTAAGGCAACTGCTGCTTTGGCCCCTTCTTGTTTTATATTCTGGATTGTTCGATGTAAATGAGGGCAGGCTTCAGCATGAACAGTAATAATATCTGCTCCTGCTTTAGCAAAATCAGATATATAATGATCTGGATTTTCAATCATTAAATGGACATCTAATACTTGAGTTGTCTTATCTTGAATTCCATCTAAAACCAACGGGCCAATCGTAATATTAGGTACAAAATGACCATCCATTACATCAATATGTAAATATTCTGCTTCTTGTACAGTCTTGATCTCTTCTTCTAACTTGCTAAAATCTGCTGATAAAATTGATGGTGCTACTTTAATCATTTTAAATTCACCAACCCCTTTTTTTATTTTCAACTTCCTCTAAAAACTGCAAATAATTTTGATAACGATGTGTTGCAATCTCTTCGACTGCTACTGCTTCTTTAACTGCACACTGTGGTTCATGACTATGTGAACAAGGGCTAAACTTACATTGACCTAAATAATTGATAAATTCAGGAAAGAAATACTGTAACTTTTCAGTAGTAATAAAACTCAAATCAAGTGAACTAAAACCTGGAGTATCTGCTACCCAGCCTTGATTATCTAAGCTCAACAACTCAACATGTCTAGTTGTATGTCTACCTCTTTTTATCCTCTGACTTACTTCCCCTACTTTCAATTCTAAACCTGGTTGAATAGCATTTAACAAACTTGATTTACCTACTCCAGAAGGCCCTGCAAAGACAGATACATTATCTTTTAATACCTCTTTTAAAGCATTTAGACCTAGCTCTTCTTTAACACTTGTATAAATCACCCTATAGCCAACTTTTTGGTACGGAAGAAGGCGTTTCTTAGCCACTTCTAAAGATGCTAATTCAACTTTATTAATACAGATAGTTACTTCTAAATCAGCTACCTCTGCTAATACTAATAAGCGGTCTAATAATTTAAAATCTAAATCTGGCTCTAAAATAGCAAAAGTAATAATTACTTGATCAATGTTAGCAATTACAGGGCGAAATAAAGAATTCTTTCTCTCCAGCCTTTCTTCTACAACTCCACTCCCATCATCCAATAGATCAAACTTAACTAAATCACCAGTAACCACATCACAGTCTTCCTTCTTTAACCTCCCTCTAATCGTACAGCGATATACTTCCTTGCTTTCAAAATCATGTACAAAAAAATAGCCACCTAGTGCTTTTAAAACTCTTCCTTCTCTCATAACCACTCTCCCTTTTATGAATTAATTTAATCCATAGAGCTTAAGTTTAAGGCTAAGTCTGAGTCAAACATTGAAGAATAAACATTTCTTACTCAGCCTTAAACTTGAACTCAAACTCAAGCTATACTGTTCTTTCATAAACTACATTACCATCAAAATAAACTCTAATCCTTGCTGAACCTACAGTTATTACTTCCTCGCTAATTACATCACCAGCTTGGTGATCTTCCTCATAAACTACCCGTCTACCATTATTATCTTCAACCACAATCCTTACTTCACGATCAGGACCAGGTTGTATTGTAGTTCTAACTTCTGAAGTCTTTACCTCAGCCCCTTCAACATTTCTAATCCCTGAACTTACAATCAAATCTACTGTTGCTCCTTCTGTCAATTCCTCTCCAATTTCAGGATCTTGAGCTATAACTCTACCTTGACGATAATTCAAGCTCTCTCTTTCAATCACTCTTCCAATAATTAAATTTTGATCCTGTAATTTTTGTTCAGCCTCTTCTTGACGTAATCCAACTACTTCAGGAACAATTACTTGTTCAGGTTCTTTACCTTGACTGATCACTAAATCAACCTCAGTATCCATTTTCACCTCTTCTTCAGCCTCAGGATCTTGAGAAATAATCTCATCTTCAGGAATTTGATCACTATACTCATAATCCAGTTCTCCTACTTCTAGATTAAGCCGATTTAATTCAACTCTAGCTTCTCGTAAGGTGCTCCCAACTAGATCTGGAGCTTCAACCATTTGTGCTCCTTTACTGGTTACCACACTGATTACTCGATTTTCTTTAACCATCCTGTTAGGTTCAGGACTTTGTGAAATAATATGATCTTCAGCAATTTCATTGCTATAACTCTCATAATATACTTCTAAATTTAATCCCAACTCCTCTAATTGCTCCCGGGCCAAATCAACATGCTCACCCCTTAAGTTAGGCACTTCAACATCATCAACAGCCATATACCGGTCTAATAAATAATAACCTAAACCAACTACAGCTAAAAATAATACTAATATAATCCCTAATCCAGCTATTACTTTCTTTTTACTAGATCTTTTTGAATTTTTATTGGGTTCTTTATCTTTTTCTGTACTCATCTCTTTTGATCCTCCAGAATCTATTTTAATTACTTCTTGTTTATTAACCCCTCGCCGGTCAGCTTTAGAAATAACTTTAGTCTCTTGTTCTTCCTGCTTAGAAATGACCATTGTCTTTTGATTAGCAGTCTCTTGTTGGAGGTCAAGTTGATAGCTAACCTCCCTTAAATCTTTTAACATTTCAACAGCCGAATTATATCTTTCAGCAGGATCTTTTGCAATAGCCTTGAGAATAATATCAGCTAATTGTTGGGGCAAAGCAGGGTTGATCTCTTGAGGAAAAGTAGGCTCTTGCTCAATATGTTTCAACGCTACAGAAACAGAATTTTCCCCCTTAAAAGGAACCTCCGCTGTAACTAACTCATATAGAACAATCCCTAATGAATAAATATCAGATCTCATAGTAACCTTACTTCCCTTAGCTTGCTCTGGAGAAAGATAATGAGCCGACCCTACAATTGATTCAGTTTGAACTACAGTTGCTGAAGTTATTGCTTGAGCAATTCCAAAATCAGTTACTTTAGCTTTACCTTCAGAAGTCAATAAGATATTATGAGGTTTAATATCACAATGGACAATATTATTTCGATGTGCCGTAATCAAAGCTTGGCAGACCTCTTGTGCTATCTTAACTGCTTCTTCAAGTGGTAATTTTCCACTTTGTTTAACTTTTTCTTTTAAATTCTGTCCCTCTACATGCTCCATTATTATATACTGAAAATCTCCATCTTTAGCTATATCATAGATGTTAACTATATTTTGATGAGAAAAGCTAGCAACTGCCTGAGCTTCATGCCTAAACCTCTCTACAGCAGCTACATCATCAGCAAATTGAGGCTGTAAAATCTTAACCGCCACTTCTCTACTTAATAATTTATCCTGAGCCAAATAAACAACAGCCATTCCACCCGTGCCAATTTTTTCAAGTAATTCATATCTATTATTGAGCACTTTTCCAATCATAATGTCACCTCAAAATCTTTAACTTAATTCTACTGCATAAATAATTACAGTAATATTATCGCGACCGCCTGCTTGATTAGCTAGCTCAACTAATGTTTCAGCCCCCTGCTGTAGGTTACTCTGTTTGGCTAACACCTCTATTATTTGTTCTTCAGAAAGCATATTAGTCAATCCATCCGAACAAAGCAAAATTAAATCATCCTCTTCTAAGTTTACTTCAACCAAATCAAAATTTACATCTTCGTCTACTCCTAAAGCATTCGTCAACATATTTTTCTGGGGATGGTCTTCTGCCTCTTCTGAAGTAATAATCTTCTTCCTGATTAATTCTTCAACCATAGAGTGATCTTGAGTAATCTGAGACAGATCGCCATTTCTAAACAAATAAGCTCTACTATCGCCAATATGACCAATTGTTAATATTCTATCCTTGATAACCCCTAAAGTCAAGGTGGTTCCCATTCCATAATATTCCTCTTTCTCCTCACTTTTATGATAAATCTTTTGATTAGCCTGAGAGATTAAGCTTCTCATATTCTGTACTAGATTATCAACGCTAAATTGGTAGCTTTTAATCACTTCTATTGTTAAGGAACTGGCCAATTCACCACAATTATGACCACCCATACCATCTGCTACAGCCAACAGACTAAAATCTTCTTTAAGTAATACTAAGTAATCATCCTCATTTTCAACTCTAACCTTACCACGATCCGAAACTGCTCCATAATTCAAACTCATCACCTCTTTACTCCAGATTCAAAGAAAACTTTAATTTAACATTGCCAATGCTAATTATATCTTGATCAAACAGCTTCTTCTTTTTAACTAATTGATTGTTGACCCATAAACCATTCGTACTGTTTAAGTCTTTAATTAAATAGTAATGTTTTTTAGTAATTATTTGAGCATGCACCCTCGAAACACTAAGATCAGCTAAGACAATCTCATTCGTTTCTTGACGACCAATATTAGTTTCTATTGAATCAATAATAAATTCCTGTTGTTTGGACTCTTCATTAAGTAGTTTAAGAGAACATTTTCTACGAGAAACAGGGATTATTTTACGAGTAGAGTCTACTTCTTGATAATTATCATCCTTAAACTGTTCACTAGAGGTAAATATTTTAGTTCCATCATCTTTAGTATCTTGAATATTAGTATCAGTTTCATCTTTTATTCTTTCTTCCGAAAAAACAGCTTTAATCTTTTTACTTAATTTAGTTCGCAACCCCATATTCTTTTAATCCTCCTTGGCTTTCAATTGTCCACAAGCAGCATCAATATCCGCTCCACGCTCTCTTCTGACTGTCACAGCAATATTTTCCTTTTCTAATTCCATCTTAAAAGAGCTAATTGCTTCTTGACGAGGTTTGCTATACCCGATTTGTTCCACCTGATTAATTGGAATTAAATTAACATGGGCCAACATCCCAGTTAATAACGAAGCTAACTTCTGGGCTAAGTCCTTTGAATCATTGACCCCTCGTACTAAGGCATACTCAAAACTGACTCTTCGCCCAGTCTGCTTGGTATAATAATCACATGCTGCTAATAAGTCATCTAATGGATAACGTTGATTAATTGGCATCATCTGGCTCCGTAACTGATCAGTAGGAGCATGTAATGAAATAGCTAAGGTCAATTGGAGCTTTTCATCTGCTAACTGCTTAATCTCAGGAACCAAACCACAAGTAGATAAAGTAATCCTCCTACTACCAATATTAAGTCCAGCATCATGATTCATTAAATTGATAGCTTTTAAAACCTGGTCATAATTGGCTAATGGCTCTCCCATCCCCATCAAGACTACATTACTAATTCGCTCCTTTGTTAATCTTTCTACCATTAGAATTTGATTGACAATCTCTCCGGCAGTTAAATTACGACTTAACCCTTGTAGGCCTGTAGCACAGAAATTACATCCCATTGCACATCCAACCTGACTGGAAATACAAAGACTCCTTCTCCCATCCTGATTAGGCAGATAAACAGTCTCAATCTTTTCTCCATCTGTTAGTTGAAAAAGAAATTTTTCTGTTTTATCCTTAGAGTGTTGGCGATTAAGTACTGTAAACTCTTCTAGTTCAGCTACTTGTTGTAGCTGCTTTCTTAAATCCTTAGGTAGATTCTTCATTTCAGCAATCTTGCTTACTTTTTGATTATAAATCCAATTAAAGATCTGTTTAGCTCTAAAACTAGGCTGCTTTAAATCTACCATCAACTCCTCTAACTCTTCCATTGTCTTTCCAACTAATGCTATTGTATCTGTCATCACTTACTTCCCCTCATTTAATATTATAGTCATCCAACTTTAAAATAGAAATATTGAACCTAATTTTTCACTAATTTAGCTATAAAAAACCCTTCTAATAGCTCTTGATCAGGTAACAGTTGCAAATATCCATCACTTAAATAATCCTCTAATCCTAATTCTACCATCTGTTCTGTTAGATCAAACACTGAAAAAGAGGTGAATTCTTCTAAAAACTTAGCAATTACTTCTTGATTTTCTTGTTCAGTAAAGGTACAGGTACTGTAAACTAACTCCCCTCCAACTTTAAGAAATTTGGCTGCATTAGCTAATAACTCTAACTGTAACTGCTGTAACTCTTTTAAATCCTGAGGTTTTTTCTGCCATCTAATCTCTGGTTTTTTGGCCATAATTCCCAATCCAGAGCAAGGAGCATCAATCAATACCTGATCTACTTCTTCCTTAAAGCTGACCTCTCGACCATCTTGGCGGATAGTTTCAATATTATTAATTCCTAATCGTTCACAATTCTCTTCAATCAACTCCAACTTATGCTGATGAATATCGATTGCATAAACTTTCCCTTGATTATTCATCAATTGGGCCAAATGAGTCGCCTTCCCTCCTGGAGCTCCACAAAGATCTACTACTAGATTATCTTCAGTAGGTGCTAGTACATGACTTACTAACATTGAGCTAAACCCTTGTACCTGAAATTTACCCTCTTGAAAAGTAGTTAACCGCTCCATTGCTGAATAATCAGTCAATTCAACTGCTTCAGGTAACAAATCAATCTCTTCTGCACAAGCCCCTTCTGCTGCTAAATCAGCTAATAACTCTTCTCTTGTTACTTGTAATGTATTTGTTCTAACCACCGTTGGTGGAACTTGATTTAAGCTTTTACAGATCTTAATTGTCTTCTCTTTACCAAACCTTTTAACCCATCGTTCAACCAACCACTGTGGTTGAGAGTACTTATATCTAATATGTTGTACTGGCTGCTGTTGTAGATCAGGGTAATCTATCTCATCTAATTTACGAATAATATTTCTTAAAACACCATTAATAAACTTAACTGCTCCTCGATTACAGTGTCCTTTTGCCACCTCAACCGTTTCATTACAGGCAGCTGGAGCAGGAATTCGATCGAGAAATTTAATCTGATAAACTCCTAAACGTAAAGCATTCCGTACCCAAGGGGTCATCTCTTTAACTTTTCGATTGGCAACCTGATTAATAATCCAATCAAGGCTATTTCTCATTCTGATCGTCCCATAGATTAGTTGAGTAGCTAAACTTCGATCACGTTTATCTAACTGAGATTGATTCAATAAATTATTGACCACTAAGTTAGAGTAACCTTCTTCTTCATTAATACGATAAATTGCTTGTAAAGCTAGTTGGCGTGCATTATTCATCTTTAGCCTCCATTAATAATCATAATAGATTTTTAATTCTTTAGTACTTACAAATATTTTTTGCCTTCTGAACAGATTAAATCCAAAAAAAGAATTATTGTAATAATTTACCGGATGGATACTATCTATTATCACTCCTTCTACATTTGAAGCAGTAGTCAGCTTTTTTTGAACCCAGACACCTAATAGCGGGCCAATCAGATTCGATATTACTATTGCCACCAAAACATACAAAATTGTAAAACGGCCTGTTTGTACTAATAAAAATAAAAAAATAATCGCTGCTAAAGTATTAGCAACAGCTATACTGGTCCCACATCTTCTATGAACAACCAACCCTCTTTCTCCTCGTTGTAGACGGGCCAACCCTTCTTGAGCTGCCTGTTTAATAAAGAGAGGGTTGACAACTCCATTGATATAAAAACCATCCTCCTTAGCCCAACCTGACAAGGCTTGACAACCATATCTTTCTTCTAAGATATTGATTGTTGCATGTTCTAAAGCATGATTTTGTCTCAACCTCAAATTGGTAGCTATCTTGATAATCTGCTTAGGTACTAACAATAATGTAATAATCGAATCAATAGTAAACTTGTATGGTATAAAAATAATCGCAAAAAAAACAAAAGAAAGAATGGGGAATACTAAAAAAAATAATAAATAATAAACCATCTTTAATCAGTCCTTTATTCAAGCATTGTTAGTCATCACTTAACATGCCACGCATAATTAGTAATCTAATTAGATGGCCTATTGAGACTAACGTAGCCGCCACATAAGTCAATGCTGCTGCATTTAAAACCTTCTTAGTCCCTTTAACTTCTTCACGAGCTAGATATTGATTGCTCTGTAATAACCTCAGTGCTCGACTACTAGCATTAAATTCAACAGGTAATGTTACAATCTGAAATAAAACAGCAGCACTAAAAAAGATAATCCCAAGCGTAACTATAAATTCTGACCTAAAGAACATAAATCCAAAAATTGCTAACATTGGGCCAACACGTGAACCAAAATTAGCTGCTGGAAATAAAGAATGTCTAATATTTAAAGGTGCATAGTTAACAGCATGCTGAATTGCATGGCCAACTTCATGAGCTGCTACTCCTAATGATGCTAATGAATTACCATTATAGACCTCAGGCGATAACCTGACAGTCTTAGAGCGAGGGTCATAATGATCAGATAACTTCCCTCTAGTCTGCTGGACACTGACACCACGAACACCTTCCCGCTGCAAAATTTCGCGAGCAATATCTGCTCCAGTCTTGTTAGTTTTGGCCCTAACATCTAAGTATTTATTAAAGGTAGATTTAACCTTAAATTGAGCATACATTGCAATTAAGATCGCAGGAAGTACAATAATCATCGTTGGATCAAAAAAGAAAAATGGCATTTAGATCACCCCTCTTAATAGTTTACAGTTGATAGTTGACAGTTGACAGTTAAAAACATAATTAGAATCCTAAATTCAAAACCAGTCTAACCTGTAGATATAAGATTTTTCAAAGAGCTAAGCTTTTAAGATCTTGAATTTTAACTATACACTATCAATTATCAACTCTCAACTATCTTTTCCCCAATCGGTTCTTTAAAGATTAACTTTTCAACCGCTTTTTCTATCTTTTCCATCTCTACTCCTGTATTAACACAAGGGCCATTCGGTCTTAAATTCACCACTCCCATTACTGGCATCGGATAGACATCTTGAATTCCGGTACTTAAATCCCGTTCACAAGCAACAGCTATAATAGCTTTTGGTCTTGTTTCCTTAATAATCTTACGGGCCAACGTTCCTCCAGTTGCAATTGCTAGATTCAAGCCATACTTCTTTTGTAATCCAATCAGATCATCTACTTGGCAGCGACCACACCTTTGACAGTTATCAAGATCACTTGTTACCCTAAAATTACAATCTGCCAGTTGGATACAATGAGGTAATAAGATCAATATATCTTGAGCATTAACTTCAATATCCTCAGGATTAATCAATTGATTGCTCATCTTAATAAAAGAAGACTGAATCTCCTCCTTATCAAACCCTAAGAAAGCCCCTAGGTGAATAACAACCGGTAAAAAATAAGCAATTACTAATTTAATTGGTATGACTAGGGATTTTATCGGTCTTTGCAATCTAATCGTGAGCAAAATACCTATAATCCCCAATACTAAAATCAGAGAAACCACCGATAAAACAAGACTTATAATCAATAATACTCCATAACTTAGTAGATTAAAACCATAAAAATTTAAATACCAGATCCCACTTACTAAAACTCCTACTACAACCAGTGATAATAATAATAATCCAATAAATAGCCCTTTAGATTCTGTCATTACTAATCCCCTAACTTACTTCCTACTTCAATATCATACCCTAATAGATAATCTGTCGCTGACATCTTCTGTTTGCTAGCTGGTTGTAGTTTGGTTAATACTAATTGGCCTTGCCCTGTTTGCACAACAATTCCTAAATCATGATCCAGTTCAACGATAGTCCCTGGTTCTATTTTCTCATTTACCTTTTCTTGGTCAACTACTTGTGAGGCCCATAACTTTAAACGTTGGCCCTGGTAATAAGTATAAGCTCCTGGCCAGGGATTGAACCCTCTAATCAAATTCCAAATATCCTCTGCACTTTGGCCCCAATCAACCTCTCCTTCTTTCTTATCTACCTTATCAGCATAAGTTGCTGCTGCATGATCTTGCTCTTGATATGAAACGGAACCATCTGCAATAGCTACTAATGTTTCAACCAACAACTCTCCTCCAACTAAAGCTAATCTATCATGTAAACTACCAACGGTATCTTCAGCAGTAATCTCTACCTCCTGCTGTAAGATCATATCTCCCGTATCCATTCCTTGCTCTAATTTCATTGTCGTAACCCCTGTAATCTGATCTCCATTGATAATTGCCCGATGAATTGGAGCAGCTCCTCGATACTTAGGCAATAAAGATGAATGGACGTTAATACAACCATGCTCTGGTAAGTTTAAAACCTCTTCTGGTAAGATCTGTCCATAAGCAACAACAGCAATAACTTCTGGATCCCATTCTTTCAATTTATCTATTCCTTCTGAAATATCTTCTGGTTGAAAAACCTCTAAATCATATTCTAAAGCCTTCTTTTTGACAGAGGTCGGCTGTAATTTCTGACCTCGACCTTTCTTTCTATCAGGCTGACTGATTACTCCTTGCACCTCAATACCTTCTGCTTCTACTACTGCCTCCAATGCTGGAACAGCAAAATCAGGTGTTCCCATAAATACAATATCCATTATATCCCCTCCGAATTAACAGGTACTACTCTCCCTTAAATTAAAATCTAATATTACAATACTTAGCAAGCCATTGAATTTTTCTCTATCACATTTTAATTAACAATGCACAATTTACAATTAAATTCAAAATCATAAAACCACAAACACTTAAACCATCAATAGTTACAAGACATTCTGAGACTAAATAATCAGTCTTCCAATATTTCCTTTTAGCTGAGAAAACTCACAAAAACTGCAATTAATAATCAATAAATAACTTTCCAGCTAGATGATCAATTTCATGCTGTAAAACCCGGGCCAACAAGCCCTTACCTTCAATTTCTATCTCTTCGCCATCACGATTTAAAGCCTTAACCTTAACCTGATAGGCTCGTTCTACATCACCACTCTGCTCTGGGATACTCAAACAACCCTCTTGATCGATATATGTCCTATCTGAACTTTCTATAATTTCAGGATTGATCAACTCAACTACACCTTGACCGATATCTATCACAATAATCTGCTTAGAAATGCCTATCTGTGGAGCAGCTAAACCTACTCCTTGAGCATCATACATTGTTTCAACCATATCGTCAAGCAATTTACCTGTTTTATCTGTAATCTCTTCTACCTTCTTAGCTTCAGTTCGTAACACTGGATCTCCTAACTCTCTAATATTTAAAATTGCCATTTTCATCCCCCTCGGTATATAAATAGTTTACAATTTACAGTTGATAATTGACAGTTAAAACCTTAAAATCAAAACTACTCCAAACTTGTGAGTATAAGACCTTTTAGATGTCATGGTAAAAAATCTTACTCTTAGATTTTTTCTATCAACTGTACACTGTTCACTGTAAACTGTCAACTATATTGTGGCACAAAAGTGACACAATATCCTAACCCTAAATCATATTATAACATTCCTATTGGGTCAACATCAACACTTACTCGCACAGTTTCGACACTTTCTTCATCTCTCAACTGCTCTAAACTCTCTTCACTAACTTGCCGTAACTCCTCTAGTTCAGCCCCCTTCAAAATTAACTGCCATCTAAATTCACCTTTCAACTTACTTAAAGGTGCTGGAACTGGCCCAAGTAGCATTACCTCCTCACTATCTAGGTTATGCAAATCTGAATTAATAATTACCCCTAATTGATTGGCAATCTTAATTACTCTCTCTTCCTCTTCACCAGCTACAATAATATTGATCAAATGGCTATAAGGTGGATACAGACAGCCCTTTCTCTGTTCTATTTCATAATCATAAAAACTCTCATAATCATGCTCCTTAGCCAACTGAATACTATAATGCTCAGGAGTATAACTTTGCACTACCACCTCTCCTGCTTTATCACCACGACCTGTTCTTCCTGCAACCTGAGTCAATAACTGAAAGGTTCGCTCCCCAGCTCTAAAATCAGGAAAGTTCAAAGAGGTATCAGCAGTAATTACTCCTACTAAGGTTACATTTGCAAAATCATGTCCCTTAGCCACCATCTGTGTCCCTAGTAAAATATCAGCCTTTCCTCTTTTAAAATCTGATAGGATCTGTTGATAAGCTCCCTTTCGTCGAGTCGTATCAACATCCATCCTTAAGGTATTAGCTTCAGGAAATAACTCTCCTAACTGCTCCTCTACCTTTTGCGTTCCTAAGCCAAAATACTTGATATATCTACTTTCACACGCAGGACAAATATCAGGGTTCCTTTCTTTATGATCACAATAATGGCATTGTAATAAATTAGATTGAGCATGATAGGTCAAGGATACATCACAAGCTTCACATTCCATAACATGTCCACATTCTCTACACTGCACAAAAGTAGAAAATCCTCGCCGATTAAGAAAGATGATACTCTGTTCATTTCGCTCTAGCGTTCGGGCCAACTTCTCTTGCAATAGCTTACTGAACATACTCCTATTCTCAGCTTTTAACTCTTCTCTCATATCTACCACTTCTACCGGTGGCAAAGGTCGATCATCGATCCTTGTTGGCAATTCCAACAATTGATAATCACCAGTTTGAGCTCGATAATAAGCCTCTAAAGAAGGAGTAGCAGTTCCCAAAACAGTTACTGCCCCATTAAGCTCTGCTCTCTTAACTGCTACCTCCCTAGCATGATACTTCGGGTGATCCCCTTGCTTATAGCTTGTCTCATGCTCCTCATCGATAATAATTATCCCTAAATCTTCAAACGGAGCAAAGACAGCTGAACGAGCTCCCACTGCTATCTTAACTTCTCCAGCCTTAATCTTTCTCCATTCATCAAACCTCTCTCCAGTCGATAATTGACTATGTAAAACTGCTACTTCTTCTCCAAATCTACCTTTAAAGCGAGCAATTGTTTGGGGAGTTAAAGATATCTCAGGAACTAAAACAATTGCTTGTTGACCACGTGCTAAAGCTTCAGCAATCACCTGCAAATAAACTTCCGTCTTGCCACTGCCCGTAATCCCCTTCAATAAAAAAGTTTTAGCATTAGCTTCGGCTAATGCAGTAGAAATCTCCTTAATTGCTACTTTTTGTTCAATAGTTGGCTCTAACGGCTCTGTTTGAACAAAGTCAGTAGCTCGATAAGGATTCCGCTTTACCTCCAACCATTGATAAGAGATTAATCCTTTCTCTTTCAACCTCCTGACAGTTCCAGATGTTGTATCAACCTCTGTTGCCAACTCAGTCATAATTAAGTTAGCATTAGGGTGCTCAACCAAATAAGACAAAACGGCTGCTTGCTTAGGAGCTCTACTTTGAATCTGTTCAATTATCTGTTCTGTCTCCTCTAGTGATTGGGCCAACCGTACAACACGCTTAGTCTTGACTTTCTGCTCCCCGCTAGGAACGATTGCTTTCAACGCAGTAATTAAATAACATTGATAATAATTAGCCATCCAACGAGCCACTTTTAATAATTCCTCGTTAAATAATCTATAAGGACTAACTACTTCTAAAATAGGCTTTGTCTCAAAATCAACTTGACCAGTTTCTCCTAATACATAACCTTCTATCCTTCGGTTCCCAAATGGAACCTTTACTTTATGGCCAACTCTTAAATTTCCTTTTAATTCTTCAGGTAAATGATAAGTAAAAGGTTTGTTAACCTGCTTGACCGGTAAATCAACTGCTACCTTAACATAATTTTCCATGATTATCCCACCTAGCACCAACTAAATTTCTCCATATGATAAGCTATGTTTATCAGTATTATTATTCAAGACCTAGCTTTATATTCCTCTATTCAATTTACAGTTGACAGTGAACAGTTGACGGTTAACAGTAAAGACCTTAAAATTATAAAATCAAAACCAATCTAAACCCTTAGATATAAATGATTTCAGAAGTCTTTGCCTTTAATGTTTTGAATTTCAACTGTAAACCGTCAACTGTCAACTCAAAAAGGATCCCTGCTTAAGCAGAGATCCTTTCGATCGATCAAATGAAATTTTATAACTCTAAAAGTTCAATCTTTTCTCCTTCTTGATCAATAAAGACTACCTGCTCTACTCCTTCTAGCTCTTCCTCTTCCAATTCCACAAGATCATGTGGATAAGTAATCGCTTGCGTTACCATATCTGAAGGACCTGGCCCTACTGCCTTAACGACCACGATTAAAGCATCATCTGCTCGTCTAACTTGATTAATCTGAATACCATAACCTCCAGTTGGTCGCTCTCCTAAGCTTGCATAAACTGTTGGCCCGTGATCAAAATCAACATCTTCAAACCCTCTTAGTTCATCACCTTCTTGCTCATCGATCAATAAAAATTGACTATCCTCAGGGTACTCATCCCGCTGCCATTCACCTGTCAACTCATCAGGTGCTTCATAAATCACATCCCCTGCTTCAAGCAACCGTTCATTACAACCAACAACTAATAGCATCACTAATGCTAATAAAATTGCCAACTTTAATTTCATCTAAATCTTCCCCTTCTACATAAAATAATTTACAATGTACAATTTAGAATTTACAATTAAAGACTAAGCCTTTAAGTTTTTTTAATTGTTCATTGTACATTGTGTCAATTGTTCATTGTGAAGCTTATAACTTCACTTCAAGATTAGTTTCACTCAACCTTAAGCTTAAACTTAACCTCTTCTCTATCATTATAACATTAGTCTCTTTAAAATGCAGTGGAAATTATTATTTAATTTGGTTGAGATCATAAGGAGTCCGTTGATAAACATAATAGTTAAGCCAGTTAGAAAATAATAAATTAGCATGTGATCTCCACTCTACAGTCGGCTTTTGAGTTGGATCATCATCAGGAAAGTAATTTTTCGGAATTTGAATCTCGAGTCCTTTAGCTAAATCACGCTCATACTCCCCTTTTAAAGTAAGTCGATCATATTCAGAATGGCCGGTTACAAAGATCTGTCTTCCATCTTTAGTCGCCACAAGATAAGCTCCCGCCTGCTCCGATTCAGCTAAAATTTCAAGTTCAGATACTTGCTCTATATCCTCTTTTCTTACTTCAGTATGGCGAGAATGCGGTGCCTTAAATCGATCATCAAACCCTCGTAGAAGCTTAACTTTATCCTTATTTATTTGGTGATCAAAGACACCAAACATCTTTTGTTCTAACGGATACTTAGGAATTCCAAAGTGATGATAAAGGCCTGCTTGAGCTCCCCAACAGATATGCAAAGTTGAAGTAACATTATTCAACTTCCAATCCATTATTTCTTGTAATTCTTCCCAATAATCAACCTCTTCAAAGGGAAGATGTTCAACTGGTGCTCCTGTAATAATCATTCCATCAAACTTCTGCTCTTTAATCTGATCAAATGTCTTATAAAATGTACTCAAATGCTGCTGAGAAGTATTTTGAGATTTATGGGTTGCTGACTGTAAAAAGACAATATCTACCTGTAAAGGCGTATTTCCTAACAACCGAAGCAATTGAGTTTCAGTAACCTTTTTTAGTGGCATCAAATTCAAAATTAAGATTTTAAGAGCTCTAATATCCTGACTATACGCTCTTGATTCTTTCATTACAAAGATATTTTCTTCTTCTAGAATCTTCGTTGCTGGTAAATTATCCGGAATATTGATTGGCATGACTACTCACTCCTCTTTTTATATAAACTAAAAAAACCTCTTCTGTTAAGAAGAGATTTATATTAACTCTTCTTATCTTCCAATACCTGATAGGTATTGCTGGATTTAGCACCTTCCTTAATTAAAAAGAGGTTGCCGGGCTTCATTGGGCCAATCCCTCCACCACTCTCGATAAGACTATATTTTTAGTTTTAATTATACTAACACATATTAATAAAGTTGTCAAACTCCTATCTTTCTCTACAGTGTGCAATACCATAAATTCCAAAAACAAAATTTCTACTTTATCTGTTGATCTAGATATTTACTAAAGTTTATGATAAAATGATTTACGGCCTTGTTTGATTAAACTTATACTAGTCAATTTATTCAAACAATCAACCATTGCTAAAACAAATTTTCCAATCACAGGGAGGAAGTAATCGACTATGAAAAAAATTATTATATTCTGTTCAGTTCTTTTATTTATAATGATGCCATCATCTATTCTTGCCCAAGAACAAGTCAGTTCTCAAACGGTACGAGGAAGAATTATTGAAATCGTCCAAGGGCCAACTGAGGAAGAGCAAAGTTATGTAGCTGATGTTCAACAAATTAAAGTTGAAATAACCCAAGGGGAGTTTAGAGGAGAAAAAGTAACGACCAATCATACTCTATCTGGCAACCCTGCTAGAGACTTTTACTATAATGAAGGAGATCGAGTATTGTTATGGGTTGAATCACAAGATGGAGCAATTACAAGAAGCTTAGTTCGAGAAGTGATTCGAGATCATTACCTAGGCTATTTAGCCCTCTTTTTCGTCTTCTCTCTTATTTTAGTAGGAGGACGACAGGGCTTAAAGACAGTGCTAACCTTAAGTATTACCGGTTTTCTTGTTCTCAAAGTACTTTTACCCCTCATCTTAGAAGGGTATCCACCTATTTTGACTACAATTATTATAACTTCTATCATTGTATCTATTAGCTTATTCATTACTAGTGGCTTTACTCGTAAAACATTAGCAGCTATTATCGGTACAATGGGTGGTGTTGTAGTCGCAGGAGTACTTGCCTGGTGGATGTCTTCTGCAACTAGATTGACTGGATTAAGTGGTGAAGAATCTCAAATGTTGATGTATATTCCGCAAGGAACCGACTTTGACTTTAGGGGGCTCTTATTTGCAGGAATGATCATCGGAGCTATGGGGGCTGTACTAGATATAGGAATGTCTATAGCCTCTACTATAGATGAGGTCAAACGGGCCAACCCTTCTATCAGTACTAAAGATTTGATTAAATCAGGACTAAATGTGGGAAGAGATATCATGGGTACCATGTCCAATACCTTAATCCTAGCCTATACAGGTGCTTCTATGTCATTATTATTAGTCATAATAGCCAATGAAATTCCTTTATCTAGAATTACCAATATGGATTCTATAGCAACAGAAATCGTTAGAGTTTTAGCTGGAAGTATCGGCTTAATCTATGCAATACCGATTACAGCTATCACTGCTGGCTTGCTTTATAGACAAGTAGATTTTTCAACAACAAACAATACTGACCAAACTAATAATCTGTAATAAATTTAAAACAAATAATCAACCTAATTTTCCTCCTTAAAGTAGAGATACAGTCACTAGTAATTAGTAACTAGTGACTAGTGACCAGTTACTAGTAAAAAAAACAACCAATATTAATTATACTTTAAACTTGAATATCTATATGTAAGGCTAACTTTAAGGAGGATTTTATAAAAAGTAAATTAACTAGTGAAAATATCAGTCGAAGATTCTTCAGGAATAGACATAAAGAGGATACCTATATTTTCTCCTGCATCACTTTTGATTGGTGCATAAGCAGTCTGATGCATTTCACCTAATATATCTGCTCTTCCATAATACTCTTTACCTTCTTCTAATACCATTGTTGTTATCTCATCCTTCCCTGAAGTTCCATCCGCTCTGACATTATCTATTCTAAGATTAGTAGCAACACTCATATAACCAGCAAAAATAGTAACTATAGCCCCTGTTACTTTTCCAATCTGATCAACAAGTTGATAATTTTTATTAATCAAAGTCTCCCCTTTATATAATTTATCTTCTTTTAATGACCAAGAACCTGGTACTTCTTCTTCTAATATTTCTTTTGCTAATTTAAATTTAGCTTTTAGAGTGGCAGATATCTTGGGCTCTACTAGATCCTGTAACTTCTGAGCCATCACCGTTAAGTTTTCAGAAGAATCTGATACTTCTTGAGACATCTCTGTTACCTGCTGAGAGGAATCCATGATTTGGTTTGTATTTTCAGCTAGATGCTGACTTGATATAGCAGTCTGTTCAATCTGATTAGAAGTCTCTTCAATGTAGTTTTTGATCTCTACAAAGACCTCTTCTGCTTCTTCTGCTATTGCCTTCCCCTCTTTAGCTTTAAGTTCAACTTTCTTAATTGAATCTAAAGCAGCTTTAGATTTATCTTGAGTTTCAGTGATTAATTGTTCAATATTTTCAGTAGCTTGAGCTGTCTCTGTAGCCAACACCCTAATCTCATCTGCTACAACTGCAAAACCAGCACCATCTGTACTAGAGTTGGCCCTAGCTGCTTCAATAGCTGCATTTAAGGCTAATAGATTGGTCTGTTCTGCTATATTATTTATCAGTTCAACAATCTTACCTACCGCTTTTGAATTCTGAGCTAATTGATTAATACTCTCTACTGTATCTTTAACGAGATAATTAATTCCTTCTATACTATCTATTGTATCATTAATATTTTCGCTACCAAGTTGAGCCTGAGCAGTTGTCTGTTGAGCAAAACTGCTTACTTCTTGAATACTTGCCGAAATTTGTTGAATACTAGCTGACATTTCACCAATAGATTGATCAGTTTCTTCTATAGTCGTATTTCCTGCTTCAGCCGAAGCAGATAGCTCTTCACTATATGAAGATAAATCTTTGATCTCACTTAATAATTTGGTTAAGAGCTCTTTTTGTTCTCGAACAATCCAATTAATATTCTTAGCCAACTCTCCTAATTGATCTTTTCTATCCTCCTCTAATTCTACTGTCAAATCACCCGTTGCTACCCTTTGAATTCCTCTTTCTATTCTGTTTAACCTTCTAAATAAAAATCTGTTCAAATAAATAGCTAATCCTAACAACGAGGTAATTAGTCCTAAATTTAAAGCCACTAACTTTATATTATCTATCAGTAATACATTAAACATCCCCAATAACATAGCAATTGTAATAATCAAATTCACCTTACTCTTTAAAGAAAGAGAATCTTTCATTATTTTTAATAACCTCCCATAAAAACTATAAAGATATAATATTATCTTCTATCCAATTACCCTCACTTAAGTATAAATAACTCTACAGCATTAAATATTTAATGCCGTAGAGTTATGTGTAATCGTACTTTTCCTAGTGACTTTGATAGTCAGCTCTTAATTGTTGTTCTTTAGCTCCACAATCCACTCCAAAATGCTCTGATTCTATCCCATAAGCTAGTAGTTTCTTCTTGTTCTACACTTAAATCATACTCATATAGGCCCCAATCATCTTCTTCACCTACATAATCAATATAAGCTGCTTCACTATTAGTCATATGCTCTGTAGCATTTGGATAAGATCTGAATACTACTCTTCCCTCAGTCTCTACAGGTGCAATTGACCAGTAATCTGTTACTTCTGGATCAGCTCCACCAGTCTCTTGAATATAATCAATAATTACTTCTCGATTTTCTTCAGTCCCTTGATAAACAACTTCAGCATCATTTAAGTGGTCTCCACCACCTGAAGCCCGATAATTATTTGTAACTGCTAAAAACTCCATGTCTGCAGTTAATGGTTCTCCTTCATAAGTTGCATCTACAATTCGCTCTCCTATAGGCTGTGTTACATCAATTTCATATTCAATTCCTGCAATCTGATCAAAATTGAAACCTCTAAATCCATAATCTAATAATACTTGATCTTCAGTTTCTGATGGATCAATTTGATTAAAGTTTTCTGCTGATCTCTCTAACCAATCTATTACCTCTTCTCCATCTACTTTCACAACTTGTAAAGTATTATCGTAAATATAGATCTCTGCAACATCTCTAACTGCTATTCCACCTTCAGATACATCTGTGAAATAGTCTGCTCCATGACGTCCAGCTTTAAATGGAGCTGCTGCTGAAAGAACTGGTAAATCAGAGTACTCAGTCTCTTCAAAGTAGTTGTCAGCAAACCATAATTGAGCATCATTAACTAACTGAACTACTTTATTATCCTTAACTCTTGAGAAGAAAGTATTTAAGTTAGCAAAAGTTTCTCCAACATCTGTATTTACATAGTCAACTGTTGCTTCATGCTTTTCTTGTACAGATTCAGTAATCTCTTGCTCTAACTTTACATCTCCATCAACAGCTGTTACTTCAGACTGGCTATCTACAATTTGCCATCCATTACTATCATTAGTTAGACTTAAGTTAATAGCTCCTAAGTGGCTACCCCATGCTCCTGGCATTACTGCAGGCACACCATTAATCGTTCCTTGCTCAATATCAACTCCATCAATACCTTCATAATCATTGCTTGGGAATCTTCTATGCTCATGCCCTAATAACATTGCATCAATACCTTCAACTTGGCTTAAATGATAAGCAGCATTCTCACTAGCTCCTTCACTTTCATCGATTCCTGTATGAGCAACAGCAAGAATAATATCTGCTCCCTCTGCTTTCATTTCTGGTACAAATTTTTCAGCTGTTTCTACTATCTCTCTTGCTTCTACCTCTCCTTCTAAATGAAGCTTATCCCACACCATAATTTGTGGTGGCACAAAACCAATTACTCCAACATTGATCTCTTCACCATCAACTTCACGCTCTAAAATCTTATAAGGTGTAAAGTAGTTTTCATCTGTTCCAGCTTCATAAACGTTAGCATTAACCAATGGAAATTCAGCATCACTATAAGCACGTTCTAAGAATTCTAATCCAAAGTTGAATTCATGGTTACCTGTTATTGCAGCATCATAACCAATCATATTCATAGAATCAATTGTTGCATGTACTTCACCATCTTGAATTGGGTCTACTACAGCCTCTATATTTCCTAATAAACTCCCTTGGATTAAATCTCCTGTATCGAACAATAGAGTATTATCATTGTTGGCCCTCATTTGATCGATTAATGTTGCTGTCTTTACTAATCCATAGCTATCAACTTCATTATCATTTAGATAATCATGAGGCATAATATAGGAATGAATATCCGTAGTACTCATAATCGTCAATTCATGAAGTTCACCTTCTTGGGCACTAACCTCTGGTAATACAGCCATAGAAAAAGCCAACATAAACGCTAGAGTAAGAATACCTATTTTACTAATTATTTTTGCTTTCATCATCTTCCTCCTCTTTAATTTTAAAATAGTTTGATAGTAGCATTTGTTTCCAGTTAGACGTCTAACGACTACCTCTAAAAAAATAAAACCATATCAATAATAAGCTCATATGTCCCTTATGTTCTTATACTTATTAATCTTTATCCTAAACAAATTTTATCATACTTTTTTAATATCTACAAGTAGTTTTCAGAAGTTTTTTATAATATAAACTACTCTACACTCTATTAATCAAAATCAAACGTAGGGTAATTCATAGTCAGTATATTCTTTATTCCTCTTCGCCTTCTATCTTCTCCACTTCCTGAGCTGCTGTTTTGAATTCCTTGATTCCTTTTCCTACAGCTTCACCTATCTCTGGTAATTTACTAGGGCCAAAGATCACAAGTGCAATCACTAAAATCAAAATCAACTCCGGTGCTCCTAATCCAAACATATTTCTCCTCCTTTCTTATTTAGTGCTCTCAACTAAATTTAATCCTATCACTACAGTACTTCGCAGATAACTAAGTTTCTCTGCACTCCCGTCTTAGTGTACAATTTACAATGTCAGTTGACAATTAAATTCAAAACCACACAATCAAAATACTAAAAAATCAATGTCTAGGGACTAAAAACTGACTGCCTCTTTGGATTTCTAACAGTTTCTTTTAGCTGAGAATACTCTTATTATTTATAAATTTGCTAAGTCTATCTTATAAACTCCCATTCCATTCTCATCTATTTCTAATTGTTCTACCTTTCCTTTAAGGCTATCTACAATTTCCTTTTCAGCTTCTGGATGCGAACGGAAGGTTACTGTTCCAGCAGTCTCAACCGGCTTAATCCTCCAGTTGTTCGTTGGTTCAGGGCTAATTGGTTCATTTTCTTCAATATATTGGACTATCATTTCTCGATTCACCTCACCTGCTGGAGCATAAACTGGGTCAACTTGAGGAACATGTCCTCCTCCACCACCTGCACGATAATCATTAGTAACTACTAAAAATTCTTGGTCTGTAGTTAAAGGTGATCCTTCATAAGTAACATTGACAATTCTTTCTCCCACAGGTTGAGTAACATCAATTTCATATTCAATTCCATCAATTACATCATAGTTAAAGGCAGAGAATTCACCATTTAGTAACTCTTGTGTCGCAGTAAAGTTCGGATCGATTTGATTAAAGTTCTCAGCACTTTTCTCCAACCATTCAATCACTTCTTCTCCATTCAACTTCATAACCCTAATTTGATTATCATAGATATAAATATCCGTTACATCACCAATCGTTACATTACCAGCAAACACTTCAGTAAAGTACTCTGCATCCTGACGTCCAGCTTGGAAAGGAGCAGCTGCTGATAAGATCGGTAAATTAGAGTACTCTCCATTAGCAAAGGTTCTTTCTGCCCACCAGATTTGAGCATCATTGACAATTTGAGTTACTGGTGAATCTGCAACTCGAGAGAAGTAGGATGTAATACCAATCTCAGTTGCTCCAATTGGAGTTCTTACGTATTCAATAGTCTTTTGATGAACATCTTGAGCCATCTCTTCAATCTCAGGATGCGAAGCAACACTTTCGTCAATCTTTCTTAATCGAACCTTAGCATCTTTTACTTCCCAATCTCCATTATTATTAACTAAATCTAAATCGATAGCACCTAAAGCACCACCCCAGGAGCCAGCCATTATCGTTGGTACACCATGAATAATTCCTAATTCATTATCTAACTTCTCTATTCCATCATAATCACCTGGCATATAATTATGATCATGGCCTAAGATCATAGCATCAATTCCATCAACTTGGGCCAAATAAAGAGCAGCATCTTCTCGAGCATCATCAGAATCCTTTGGAGCATCCTCTATACCTGTATGGGCCAACGCAATTACAATATCAGATTTCTCTTTAACTTCTGGTACATACTTTTCTGCTTGCTCTACAATATCCTTTATTTCTAACTTCCCTTCAACATGATCTCTACCCCATAGCATAGTTTGAGGTGGCAAGAAACCAATAATTCCCACTTTAAGAACTTCACCATCAACTTCTTGTTCAATAATTGTATATGGTTCTACATAAAACTCATCAGGATTATCAGCTAATTTAATATTAGCAGCCAACCAAGGAAAATCAGAACCATCTCTAGCTAATTCAAAGAAATCCATTCCATAATCTTGTAGTTCATGATTACCCATAGTTATTGCTTCATACCCCATATGGTTCAATACCTCAACAATTGTTTGAGTTTCTCCCTCTTCTAGAGGTTCAACTTGATATTCATAATTACCAATTAAGCTCCCTTGAATCGTATCTCCAGCCGAAAGAAGCATTGTATTATCTTGTTCTTTTCTTTCCTCTTCAATTAAGGTAAATACCTTAGAAAGACCAATTGTTTCATTAGGTGCATCAGCCATATAATCATAAGGTAGAATATACTGATGTTCATCAGTTGTAGTTAATAAAGTTAATTGATGTTCACTCTTTACTGGGCCAGATGACATAGCATTAGCAGTATTACTACTTAAATTAAATCCAAGCCCAGTAATAAATGTCCCTGCCAATACTTGACCTGTTCCAACTAAAAAGTCCCTTCGAGATAACCTCTTTTCCCCTTTTTTCTTATCTTTTTTAGACATTTTATCAATCCTCCTTAAAATTTCAAAATTTTATTTTATACATCTTTAAATATAATCATCTTCACTATTTAACTCTGCTTAACTTTATATTTCAAATATTTTGATTATTAAAAACAAAACCTCAGAAGTCAAATGTCATATGTAAGATGTCAGACAACTCTATCTAAAAAAAGAGCTTCCAACTAATCAATCTTAACCTAATAGTATTGTTCTACACGAATCGGCAAATTCCTTTATGTATATAGAATTTATTTTCAAATTGTATATTATAAGCTTGTTGAACAATTAAAATTTCATCTATCTTTTCAGGTTCTTAAAGGCTAATCATTCAACAAGCCCTATAAAACTAACAAAAAATTAGGATAGATCTTCTTCAGAGAATGCTCCCCATAATAATTCACTAGCTTTTTTAGTAATCGTCTCTCCATCTAAATTAGTCATAATCACATCAATCTCTGAACCAAACTCTAAAATAACCTGTCGACAGGCACCACAAGGACTACAAGCCCTCTCTGTATCTGCTATGATAGCGATTGCTTCAAACTCTTTATCTCCTTCAGAAACAGCCTTATAAATAGCCGTTCTTTCAGCACAATTAGTCAATCCATAGGAAGAATTCTCAACATTACATCCTGTATAGATCTCCCCATCTGTAGTTAATAAGGCAGCACCAACCTTAAAGTTTGAGTAAGGAACATGAGCTTTTTCTCGTGCTTGTTTAGCTTCTGCAATTAACTTCTCTTTTAGATTCTGATCCATCTAATCACCTCCCAATTCAATTGACAATTCACAATTAAATTCAAACAATCAAAATACTGAAAGATTCAATATTTATTTTAACTGAAAGTACTCAAATTTATTGATTTCTACTATTGATTAGATTCAGAAAATTAACCTTTTAAGAAAATTAAAAATAACAATTCTAATAACATAATAGATACATAAAACCTAGATTTTATTAAAACCTAGGTTTTATGCCTATTTATATTACATGAAAAGTCCAGCAATAGTAGCTGTAGTATAAGTTGCTAATGTTCCGGCAATTAATGCCTTAACACCTAAACTAGCAATTAAACCTTTTCTTTCTGGATCTAATGGGCCAATACCACCAATCTGAATCGCAATTGAAGCAAAGTTAGCAAATCCACATAAAGCAAAAGTAGCAATTATTTCAGATTTAGCACTTAGTGCTTCTGCTGCAAGTAAATCAGCTAAACTTAGATATGCTACAAACTCATTGATAGCCATCTTTTGACCCAATAAAGTTCCAACCTCTGTAATTTCTGCTGCAGGAACTCCCATTAAGAAAGCAAATGGAGAGAATACATATCCTAAAATCTGTTCTAAACTTGTACCTAATAGTCCTAATGGATAGTTAATTAAAGCAATTAATCCTAAAAATCCAATCAACATTGCAGCTACATTTAAAGCAAGAGTTAAACCTTCACTTGCTCCTTCTGCAGCAGCTCCTATTACATTCTCATTATCAATCTCGACATCTATATCTACTTCTCCAGCAGTTACAGATTCTTCAGTTTCTGGCACGATAATTTTAGCCATTACTAAAGCAGCTGGAGCAGACATTACACTTGCTGCTAATAAATAACCAGGATCAATTCCCATCCCGATAAATCCAGCCAATACTCCACCGGCTACTGTGGCAAATCCTCCACCCATCATTGCCATAACCTCAGAACGAGTCATCTTCGGAATATACCTTTTAACAACCAAAGGTGCCTCAGTCTGCCCAACAAAGACATTGGCAGCAGCAGCTAAGGATTCAGCACCACTTAATCCCATCACCTTCATCATAATACCTGCCATAGCTTCAACTAACTTTTGAACAATCCCAAGATAATACATTACTGACATTAAAGATGAGAAGAAAATAATTGTAGGTAATACCATCAAAGCAAAACTATGTTCAGCCATCAAATATTCACCAAATACAAACTCAGCACCATCAAGAGCAAAATCTAAAATAGTAGCTGCCACTTCACTCAACCATTGAAAAGCAGCTCTTCCCGGTGGAAATGCTAAAATTAGAAAAGCAAAGACTAACTGTAGGACAAGTCCACCAATAACAGTCCGATGATTAACAGCCTTCCTGTCTTCAGACAATGCATAAGCAATTCCTAAAAATACTAATAATCCTAAAATTCCAATTAACCTTGACATATTAATAATCCCCCTTATTTAATTTAATATAATTATTATGAGGGTTATTAATAGCTATTGATTATTAGGTATCTCCTTATTAAAATTATTAAATAAGCACAATAGCTATTATCTTCTTAGATACCTAACGTTTTATTGCTATAAAGTGGCACTTTGCCACTTTATAGCAGTGTACAGTTTACGGTAGATATGGTTTTTATGGATTTCACGAAGGGTCTTGGTAAAGACCCGTAGGTACAGTTGACAGTTAAAACCCTAAATTCAAAATCAATCTAAACCTGTAGATATAATTTTTTTAAAAGTACTTAAGCTCTTAAGGTCTTGATCTTATAACTGTACACTGTACACTATCAACTGTCAACTCAATGATGTTTCTAATAGTCTCCTGTAACCTTTTCTCCAGCTACAATCTTGACACCAGAGCTAGCTCCAATTCTTGTAGCACCTGCTTCAATCATATTTTGAGCATCTTCTAAACTTCTAACGCCACCTGAAGCCTTAACTCCTAATTCTTCACCAACAACTTCTCTCATCAATCTTATATCTTCAACAGTTGCTCCACCTGTTCCAAAGCCAGTAGATGTCTTAACAAAATCTGCCCCTGCTTCTTTAGCTACCTGACACGCTTTCTTCTTTTCTTCTTCTGTCAAATAACATGTTTCAATAATAACTTTAACTAAAGCTTTATCTTGAGCAGCTTCAACAACTGCTTTGATATCTTCTTGCACAACTTCCCAGTCCCCAGACTTTAAAGCTCCAATATTGATCACCATATCAATCTCATCAGCACCCTCTTTAATCGCCTTATTTGTTTCAAAGGCTTTAGTTTCTGCTGTGTTGGCCCCTAATGGAAATCCAATCACTGTACAAACCTTTACTGGGCTACCTTCTAACTCTTTACTTATTAAGGATACAAAAGCTGGGTTAATACAAACAGAAGCAAAATTATGCTCTTTTGCCTCCTGACATTTAGTTATAACCTCTTCTTTAGTTGCTTCAGCACTTAATATCGTATGATCAATTATACTTGCTATCTCATTGACCTCCATCATACCCCTCCAGTTTTATTAATCTATTATTTGACTATACTTAATAATTTATACCAAACTATTCATTATAATAAATCCTAAGTAAATACCAACAACCCCCATGACACCTGCTAAATTTGGTGGTGCAGGTACAGGTAAGCTTAAAAAAGAAAATAATGCTCCAACTACTGCACCAGATAAAGTAGAAATTAATGCTTGATTCATTTCTTTTCCTCCTTGCTTGCTGTATTCCCTCACCCACCCGCTTATCTATTTAAAATAAGCATAAGTCAACTAAACTTTGGTCATAAACCAAGTTTAATTTAAAAGATTAACCTAACAACAATTAAATCCTTCAACACCTTTATAATACGTCTGACGTCTTACAATATAATTTTACTATATATTTTTTTATTTGTCAACTTAACAATTATTTATTTTTGACAATTTAGATTATTAAATAAACAACCATTCCCATTACTAAGCTACTTATCAAAGTATAACCAAGGGTTAATTTTAATACTCTCCCTTCTAATCCTAAAGCTCCTACAGTAGAAACACCCAATAAGATCTTAGCAGGAGCTACTGCTGAACCTAAGGAAGCACCAACTGCTTGATTTGCAGCAATTAGATAAGGAGAAAGTTCTAATAATTCTGCTACCTCTGTCTGCACTCCTCCAAACAAGACATTAGAGCTAGTAGTACTACCGGTTAAAAAGGCTCCTAATATCCCGATAAAAGGAGAAATTATAGGGAAATAAGTATTACTAATTTCAATTAATCCTTGAGCAAACATATAAAGCATACCTGAATCATTCATCACCAATGCCATGATCATCAATAACAAAACAGTAAGACTAGAAGAACTACCTTGTTGATAACTAGATTGTAAAATCTCCTTGACCTGCCCAGAAGCTAAAAAACCTTTTGCTAGGTAAATTAAAATACCTAATACCCCTGCTAGTAATAAAAATGTAACTGGGTGAGAAAAAAGTTCAATAGCAGCATAGCCCTCTTCAGGTCGAACTTGATACCCTAACAAAGTAGTAAAGCCTGGATAATAAAACCCAACCTGCCATTCAGGTAATAGATTCTTAAACAGAGGAATCTGAGAAAGCAAAGCTGTTCCAATTAAAATAAAGTAAGGCAACAATGCTAACCCTATTGACATTTCTTCATTATTTTTATTTTTTCGCTCTTTTTCTTTTTTATTCCTATTTAGTATAATTAAAAAGAATATACTACCACTCAACCCTCCTAATAATGAAGCTAAATGAGGAAATCCCAATTTAACAACTCCTAATTGTACTGAACCCATCAGCAACCCAATCGGAAGGACATACTTTAATGAACTTTTAACCGCTTTTAATCCTCCCTGCAGATGAGCAACTGCTAGTCCAGTTGTAATAATTGGCAGATAAAATAATAATGATAATACTAAGCCTAAGCGCATTGGTTCTAGCCCTGTTACTAAGCTGAGTGCATAAAAGGTAGAACCCATAGAACCAAACCCAACCGCCCAGGAATGTCCGATCAAAACTGCACTAAGGGCAATTAAAGGATCAAAACCCATTCCTACCATCAATGAACCAATTACAGCTACTGGCACCCCAAAACCTGATATTCCTTGAATAAAAGAAGAAAAAGCCCAAGCTAAAGCTAAAATTTGTAATAATTTATCTCCACTTAGGTTTAACATAAAATCCCTAATAACTTCAAAAGCCCCTACAGTTTTTGCTACATTATATAAAAATATTGCTCCCATAATTATTAAAATTACATATAGACTCAGACTAACCCCTTTAGCAATCGCTATCCCGAGTTGAGCAAAGGTAAGCTTATAATTTATTACTGCAATTACTAATGCAGTTATTAAGCTGATCAAAGCAGCCCTTGTTGATTTTATCTTTAAGTAAGAAATCGTAAATAAAAGTAAAATAATAGGTATCATAGCACTAATCCATAGCTCAATACTAAATTCCATTATCTCAACTCCCCTGTCCAAAGACTTTAAATCTATTAATCAAATAAAAAAACAAGCTATCCCTTAATGTCAGATATTAGAATAACTGTATTAAGAGAGCTTGCTTAGATAAATTTTATTATATCAAACAAAAAGATTAGTTACAATTAATTGCAACCAATCTTTTTATTACTACATTATAAGCTTTTTTTAACTTTAAATTTTCTCCAACCAATCAACAGCTACTTGGGCCAACAAAGCTGTTCCTATCCAGAGAACACTTTCATCTACATCGAATTTTGGGTTATGATGAGGATAAGATTGACCATCTACCTCTTGAGCAGCTCCCAAATAAAAATAAGTACCTGGTACCTCTTGTAAGTAATAAGCCATATCATCCCCACCCATAGTCGGTTCATTTATCTCAACTACTCGATCAGAACCTAAACTCTCTCTAACAAGCTCAGCAAAATAATCAGTAAACTTTTGATCATTTACCAAAGGAGGACAACCATAATGATAATCAAAATTTACCTTACCTTGTTTAGCCGCAGCAATTCCACTTGATAATTCTTCCATACGATGTGAAATTTCCTGGCGAGCACTTTCATTAATAAAACGGACTGTTCCTTCTAATTTAACCTTTTCTGGAATTATATTATAAGCTGTTCCACCATGAATCTCTCCTACTGTGATCACACCTGGAGTAGTTGGAGAAATTTCTCTACTGATCAATGTTTGGAACTCTTGAACAATTGACGAGGCAATAACAACTGGATCAATAGTTGTCTCGGGTATAGCTCCATGCCCCCCTCGACCTTCTACTTCTAAAGAAAATCTATCTAAACAAGCCATAAACTCTCCCGATTTAACTCCTATCTGTCCATTTTCAATCTCTTCAAAGATATTACCAACATGGAGTCCAACGATGGCATCTACCCCTTCTAATGCTCCAGCTTCAATCATCGGTTTGGCCCCACCTGGCCCCTCTTCAGCCGGTTGGAATAAGAATCTAACATTTCCTATTAACTTCTCTTGATTCTCTACCAACAACTTAGCTACTCCTAAAACAATAGCAGTATGAGCATCATGTCCACAAGCATGCATCCGTCCTTCATGCTCAGATGCAAAAGAAAGACCTGTCTCTTCTGTAATAAGCAAGGCATCCATATCAGCCCTGATCGCAAAAGTCTTTGCTTTATTATCACCAGATTTAATCTCAGCTGTCAATCCACTAGCTATCTTTTTAACTTCTAGCCCCATTGCCTCTAACTGCTCAGTAACATATTGAAGAGTCTTAGGCAACTCTAAACCGACTTCAGGTATTTTATGCAACTCTCTGCGCCAAGTAATTATTTCTTCTTCTAAACCTTTAGCTAACTCTTTAAAATTCATTCTTAATCCCCCTCATCTGCAAAACTGATTGATAAAAACAAAAGAACTACTTCTTAGCATAGATCCTTTTTATAAGTAAAGACTATTCGATCAAACCCTTTTGATAAAAAACTCTAGCAACAAGTATCGTTCCAAAGACAGCACCTAGAATCACCAACCAAAGTGGTGCATCAAAGACTCCTAATAAGATCAATGGAATTCCAATTCCAAAAGGGGCCAACTTAGGGTATTTCATAGTAAATTGTCCAAATACAGCACCAAAGATTGCTGGAGCAGTATAATCTCTAAAAGCATCAACAACAATCGGCGGAAAGACCTCAATTAATCGCATTCCAATAAAGGCTGCTAAAGTAACCCCAATCAAGTTGGTGATTACGGAACCAATAATCCCTAAAGTACCAATTATTTCTGCTTTCTTACTCCCCTCTTCTACCTCTAATACCTCTTGAGCCATAGCAGAAGCAGGTAAACGTAAATTAGAAATATTACCACTTAAAAAGGATACATAAGTCCCTGCTAATCCTAAAATTGCATAATAAGAGATCGGTTCTACAAAATAAGCTGCCCCAAAGGAAGCAGCAACCAATGCCCAGGCACTCAAGGCTGCATCTAAAGGAGGATAGACTCCTCTAGTAAAATAGAGATAAAGTAAAGGGCCAAAACTACCTATAACAGCAGTTATCAACGTTGCCATCCCAATCTTTTTAACCGGCTTATACCAAATTTCTTCTAAATTATCCTTCATTTAAATACACCTCCATAAGTTCTTATCCAAGTAATACCGCAGCAAACATTCCTACTAACATTGCTAAGCCTAAAGAATATTCTTTAAGTACACTATAGTGTTCTGAAATCTTAAGTAAAACTATCATAGCCACTGCACCTACAACAACAGCTACTACCTCTCCTCCTAATGCCAATACACTTCCTGCATTTAAGTAACCAAAGACCCCAAGCATTGCTCCACCACTCAATACTGCTAACCACTTTTTATCTCCACCAGCAACCTTATCCCGTAACTTCTCTAGCTTATGAGCAAAAAATCCAACAAATAGCAACCAACCGGCACCATTAATTGCCATTGTCCACCAACCAACAGACATCGCTGTTAAATCATATCCGGCTCCTCCAAAGTCAGCATTATAAGCATTAGCACCTATTTGAGCTGCTGTCAGCTCTGCTGGAGCAGAACCGATGACTGCTAATCTCATCCAAGCCATTGGCCCACCAATCACTGACATAAGACCAACCATAATAACAAACACTGCAAAACTTGGTCCTATAGAAGTAATAACTCCCGTCTTAAAAGCCGCCTTACAATCTTCTTTTGGAATCCCTAATTCTTCACCAGCTTTAAATGATAATTTATAATACAAAATAGCTTGTACCAAAGCTATAGAGACAACCAAACCAGCAAGAATCCAAACTCCAAATTCATTTGCTACCTGTAATACTTCTTCCATTCTATTCCCTCCTCGATTAATTATTAGTAAAGTAATAATGAATGTTTAGAAAATTATTTCATCTTCTGATTATTAGTTTACCAAATAAAATCAAAGTTGTCTTTATCCTTTAAGTACAAAAAAAACAGGCTATAATAGCCTGTAAGTACAAAATGATCACTCAGTCATCTGCAATAACTTTAATGCCAGATTAATATTTAATTTCTCTTCTCCATTTGATAAGTCAACATCTAAAATTTGACCTATCTTTTTAACTCTATATTTCATAGTGTTATAATGGATAAAGAGTTTTTTAGCAGCAGCTTTCATATTCCAATCATGTTGTACTAATACTGTTAATGTTTCAACCAGATCCATATTATGCTCTTGATCATAAGTAATCAAATCATCTAAGTAGGATTTTAAAAATGTAGTTGCTGCTTCAGTTTTATAAATAGAATCTAATAACTTATAAGCCCCCAAAGAGTTATAGAATATAGTTTGATCTTGCTCGTAGATTACTCTCCCTAACTTGACCGCTTTTTTAGCTTCCTTATAACTTTCATTAACATCTAAGATAGAATCTTTGGCATCACCTACTCCAATGGTCACCGTCAAATCAACACTTTGGTTAATCTTACTTCTGATTTTATCGGCAGTTGATTCAACTTTGAAGGTATAATCATCTCTTGCATCTCGATACTCAATCAAAAAGATGATCTTATCACTTAGATTTGTGTAGGTTACATTGCTAAAGGATTGTCCAACAATTCTTTTTGCTTTTAAAAAGAGCTGCCTCTTTACATCCTCTAATTTTGGTTTGATCTTTTTAGAATCCATTGTAGTATATTGTTTTTTAAAGTTATCAATATCAACAATCATCACAGTCAACTCATCACTAAAGCTCCAGTCATATAATTCGCCCCGTCTTTTAACCTCTTCTGCTGATTGAATATTACCAAATATCAAATCCTGAACAAATTCATCCCTATATCTAGTCTCAATCTCTTGATGTGAAATTCTTTTTTGAATATCTAATTTTAAGACTGTCGCTGCATGCTCTAGAGCAATTTCATCATAATCATCAACCTCTTGTTGATCCATAATAAAGAGATAACCATAGACTTTATTATCAATTTCAATTGGGTAATTTTGATAATCACACTTCAGTTCTTCTAATAATTCTGGCGAACTATTCTCATGCTCCTCAGCTAGATCACTAACATAAACTTCTTCAAAATAACTATCATAATATAAAATTCTTCTTCTAATCAACTCTTCTAGAGTATCAATAATCTCTTGGCTATCTCCTCCATTGATAACTAACTTTGTAAATGATTTATGAATCTCCTCTGAAAAAGCAAGCTTCTTCTCTTGATTGCTAACAATTGAAGTTAATACAGGATTAATAATTTTTCGATAAGGATAATTATCAGGAATGAAGATAATGGGAAGTTCTAACTCATCTGCTATCTCTAAAACTTCCGCTGGTAATTCCTTAATAAATCTATCTAATTTAATCCCAAAAGCAGCTGCACCTTTTTTATCAAAATTAATCAATAAATTTTTAAGCTGTAAAGGATCATCCTTCATTATATAACCAGTTGTAATTACAAACTCTCCACCCTTTGACCATTTATAAGCATCCGGTGCATCCAATACACTGACTGCAGAAACTCTTCTATTCAACCCTGCTTCTCCTGCAATGACCTCTAGATCACTATAATAAGGAAATGATAAGATGTTTTCAACTGTTATGCTCACTATAGACCCCTCTCATTACTTTAATCTGTACAAATTTTATCTAGTTTAAACATAATTGATATCAAGCTTCAGGCTAAGTCTAAGTTTAAGTAAAACCTAAGTCCTTATGCTTTTAACGGTTGACTTAGCCTTAAACTCAATCTTAAACTGTTTTGTAATAAAAATAAATCAAGGATGAATCATTAAAACTGATTCATCCTTGTCCTTAACTAGCTATTTAATACTTATAACTTCTCTAAAATATCCTCTGCAATCTTTTCAGCATCAAACCCAAATTTACGGGCTACTTCTTCACCTGGGCCACTAGCACCAAAGCGATCCATACTGACTAAATGGTGATTAGCTCCTAGTAATTGATACCAAGCAGTTCCAACTCCTGCTTCAATTGCTACCCTGAAAGTATCATTACTTCCAAGTACTTCTGTTAAATAATCATCTCCTTGCTCAACAAATAACTCTTTATCTGGTACTGAGACAACTCGAGCATTCTTTCCTTCTTCTGCTAATAACTCGGCAACCTCTACAGCTAGAGAAACTTCACTACCACTAGCCATCAAGACTAAATCAAGTTCACCAGCCTCTTCAGTTACTACATATCCTCCTCGTTCAATATCAGCTAGTCCATTAGCTTTATCTAGATGAGGCAGATTCTGTCGAGTCAAGATCAGAGCTGTTGGCCCGTCAGTTCTCTCCATTGCTTGCAGCCAAGCTTCTTTAGTCTCTTCTTCATCAGCAGGTCTTAACACCTTCAAGTTAGGAATCATCCGTAATGATTCTACATGCTCAACTGGCTGATGTGTTGGCCCGTCTTCCCCGATGTAGATTGAATCATGAGTAAAGACATAAACTACTGGTTGCTTCATTAAAGCAGCCATTCTGATAGCATGACGCATATAATCAGAAAAGACAAGGAATGTAGAACAAAATGGCCTTAGTCCTCCTTCTAAGGAGATACCATTAACAATCGCTCCCATCGCATGCTCTCTAACTCCAAAACGGAAATTACGTCCAGCAAAATTATCTGCTTGAACTTCGTCATACTTGTCCAAATAGGTCTTATTCGATGGAGCTAAATCAGCAGAACCACCTACTAAGTAAGGAACCTGCTCAGCTATCTCCCTTAAAGCAGCCCCTGAAGCCTTTCTTGTTGCAATTGGAGTATCTATTTCAAGTTCACTAATAACCTCTCTTAACCCTTCAGGCAACTCTAAACTAAGAGCCTGCTCTAAATCCTCCTTCAGCTCTGGATTGGCGTTGGCCCATGCTGCAAATTTTTCTTGCCAAGCTTGATATTCTTCAACCAGCTCTTCTTTACGTTGGCCCAAAAACTCTGTTACTTCTTCTGAAACATAAAACTTCTTATCAACAGGCAGACCGATCTCTTCTTTCATTCCTTTGATCTCATCTGCTCCTAATGGTGCTCCATGTGCCGCACTACTACCTTGCTTAGTCGGTGCTCCATAACCGATATCTGTTTTAGCTATAATCAACACTGGCTTATTTTCAACCTCTTTAGCTGCCTCAATAGCTTCCTTAATCTCTTCTAAATTATGACCATCTACCTCATCAATCACATGCCAATCATAAGCCTTAAATCTATCAGCTACTGATTCAGTAAATGTTAAGTCAGTATCACCAGCAATTGAAATCTGATTATCATCATAAATTGCAATCAACTTATCCAAGCCTAAATGTCCTGCTAACGAAGCTGCTTCAGCAGTAACCCCTTCCATCATACAGCCATCACCAAGTAAAGTATATGTATTGTGATCGATTATTTCAAATTCCTCTGTATTGTACTTTTCTGCTAACATCTGCTCTGCAATAGCCATTCCTACTGCATTAGCAAAGCCTTGTCCTAATGGCCCAGTCGTAGTCTCAACACCTGGAGTATCCATATACTCAGGATGACCTGGTGTCTTAGAACCTAACTGTCTAAACTGCTTCAAATCTTCTAAGGATAAATCATATCCTGTTAGATGAAGTAAAGAATACAGAAGTGCTGAACCATGTCCTGCTGATAAGACAAATCGATCTCGATCTAACCACTCTGGATCAGCCGGATTATGCTTCATCACCTCACCATATAAAACTGAACCCAACTCTGCACAACCTAAAGGTAATCCAGGATGACCCGAATTAGCTTCTTCTATAGCATCAGCCGACAAACCTCTAACTACATTTGCTACTTTTTTCAACAATTTTATTCCCCCTTATTAACTCTTCGCCTTTTTTCTCCCTTCAATGATAACATTAAACAACTCAGTTATCAACTTTTCTACTTCAATTTTAGGTATTTTTATCACTTTTTATTGCAAAAAAAAAGATCCCCTTGATCAAGAGGACCTTTCTGACTAAATATTTATTATTTTCCTTGTTCCCAATCATTTAAGAATTTTTCAATTCCATTATCAGTCAATGGATGACTAGATAGCTTTCCAATCACATCGAATGGAATAGTAGCAATATCTGCTCCAATTAAAGCAGCTTGCTTAACATGCTGAGGATGTCTAATACTTGCAGTAATGATCTCACTCTCTAAACCGTAGTTATCTAAAATAATCGCAATATCTTCAATTAATTGTAAACCTTCATGAGCAATATCATCTAATCTTCCTACAAATGGGCTGATATATGTAGCACCTGCTTTAGCAGCTAATAAAGCTTGATTAGCTGAAAAGACCAAAGTTACATTGGTCTTGATTCCTTCTTCACTCAAAGTCTTAACTGCTTTTAACCCCTCTACTGTCATTGGAATCTTAACTACTACATTACGGGCCAACTCTGCTAACTCTCTAGCTTCCTCAATCATCCCTTCTGCCTCTAAGCTGATTACCTCAGCACTGACTGGACCATCTACAAGCTCACAAATCTCTTTGATTCTCGTATGGAAATCAACATCTCCTTCTTTTGCTACCAAGCTAGGATTGGTAGTAACTCCATCAATCACACCTAAGCTGGCTGCTTCTTTAATCTCTTCTAAATTAGCAGTATCAATAAAAAATTTCATCTTATCACTCCTTAGTAATTATTAGTAGCTAGTAACTTATAATTAGTGACTAGCTTCAAAATCTTTAGTTTAATTATTCTCCATTGACCTACCTACTATTAAATAACAAAATCGATTCAATATCAAGTAATATTTTAAGTTAAATGTAAAAAATTAGGTCTATTATTGAAATAGACCTAATTTCTAAGCAAAACTTATTAAATTTATTTACTTCTTATCCATAGAGCTTAGTTGCAGTATCTAAAACCATCTCTGTCATCCGATCGACACCTTGTTGGATCTTTTCTTTATCAGCTCTAACCTGACTGAAGACATGATCGGAAACGGTTAAGACAGTAGCAGCTTTTAATCCATACTTAGCTGCAACATGATATAACATTGCTGTCTCCATCTCTACTGCTAAAACACCATAATCAGCTAATTCCTTAACATGCTCTTCTGGAGTTCCATAGAAATAATCAGAAGTACCAATCTGACCTACATGAACTGGCATCTCTAATTCAACAGCACTATCATATAAGTTCTTAATCAACTCAAAGTCAGCTGGCGGAGCCAACGTAATATCCTGCTGCATCTCATTAACTGTAGTACCAATCGTAGCAGAAGATTGAGCAATAATTACATCTGCTTGATCTAGCTCTTCAGTTAAAGCTCCACAAGTTCCTACTCTAATTAAGGTTTTAGCACCTAACATCTTCAACTCTTCAAGCATGATTCCTGCTGAAGGTACTCCCATTCCTGTTGTCTGAATTGAGACTTCTACACCATTAAAAGTTCCTGTATAACCATACATCTCCCTATAATCAGTATATAACTTTGGATCATCTAGAAACTTTTCCGCCATATATTTGGCCCGTTGTGGATTTCCTGGTAATAAAACAATCTCCGCTACTTCTCCTTGCTCTGCTTCAATATGAATTGGCATCTTTAAATCTCCTCCTTAATATGTAATTAACTTTGACCTATACCAACAAAAATATTCGTCAGACGTCTAACTTAACCCAAATTTATCTTACTACATTACAACTAATTTGTCAATTATTGATCACAAGAAGATTTGTTCAGTAGTACTAAGAACAAACCTTCTCATTTTAATCATAGTATATGCAATTTCTTAATTATTATTGATAAATAGCTTAAGTTTAAGTCCAAGTCTAAGTTTAAGTAAGAACTAAAAGCCCTTATTTTTTTAACGCTTAACTTAAACTTGCCTCCGGGTTTATAAAAACCCTTCGTAATAAAAACCATTTCCTCAACCTTAAACTTAAGCTGTTTTGTAATTAAGCTAAATAATATGCTCCTCTAACTGCAATGGCTGTTGAGGGGGAGTAATTAAGAATAACTCTTCCCTTTCAGCTTCATCTAACTGCTCGAAATAGATTAATTCCCTTAAAAATTCTAGGCTACCCTCAACCTCTTGATAACCTAATCCCTGTTCATTATTCTCAGCTAAAATTTGATCAATAAACCCATGCATCTCTTGAGCATATTGATAATGAATTGGAGCCAAGTTATCATTATCAATCAAAGTGATCATCTCATAACTTTTCAAGCATTGATAGCTAATATACTCTGCTGTATCTTGATCATAACTTCTTGTTGTATTATACTGATCTAAATCAGGCCATTCCACCATCGCATCTTCATCTTCTTGTTGATACTCTTTAAACCTATCTATCCACTGCTCCATTTGCTCTGTCATCGCCAAATAATGTTTATAAGTATCTCCACTACAATCAATCCATCCTCGACTCAAATAGAAGGTTCTACTATTTTCTAAATTCCCTTTAGCATTCTTATTCCCTAATAATAATGGAATACAATCATGAACTATTGGAATTACTAAGTTTGCTTTCTCTGCTTGTAAACCTTCAACCCCTCCACTACAAAAACCATAAGCTAAGATAATATAATCATAATCTTCTTCTTCTTCGAGTTGATCAATCTTAGTTTGGATCTTTCCCTTCATCTTTGAACAATCAGGAATATCATGCAGACCCTGTGGCAAAAATTCAATAGTAATCTCCTCTTGATCACCAATCAGGTCTAATAGCTCTTTATAAAATACACTACATGAAATAATTGCTTTCTTCATCTTAGCCCCTCCTGTTAAATTTAAAACTCCATTGAATTCATAAACTCTGTTTGAAAATGTGAGCTAGAAGAGAGTTCTATATAATTAACCTTCTTCTGCAGTTGCTCAGCAGAGGACTTCATCTTTTGATCTATCAAATACATCTTAGCACCTATTCCAGCACCATTACCAATCTGAATAATTTTATCTTCTACTTCTTGTGGTAATAAATTAATTACACAAGCATTATGTGGGTCTAAATAATTTCCAAATCCTCCAGCCAAGTATAGATTATCAAGCATTTCATAATCAATATCTGCTTCTTTTAATAATACTTCTATCCCTGCTGCAATTGAGCCTTTAGCTAATTGAATCTCTCTAATATCCTTCTGAGTTACCAGAATATCCTCTTCAATTCCTGCTTCATCTGCTGTTAAAACAATATACGATTTAAACCCTTTATATTCTGTCATTCGTTCTTGCTGCCAAGATTCTAGCTCTTCATCTTTACAAAATGCTCCCCTACTATTCAAAAACCCTGCAGTCAGCAATTCTGCTACAATATCCAATAAACCCGAGCCACAGATTCCTTTAGCTGGTTGATCTTCAATGGTCTGGTACTCAATTTCACCATTATCCATAATTTCATACTTCGAGATTGCTCCAGGTATTCCTGCTACACCAAACATAATTTTGGCCCCTTCAAAAGCTGGACCAGCAGCAGTAGCACAGGCATAAATCTCATCTTGATTACCTAAAACCATCTCACCATTAGTTCCAATATCAATGACCAAATTCCAACTATCAGCAAAGGAATTAAAATCAACTGCTAACATATCCCCTACTATATCAGATCCTACATAACCAGAAATTGAAGGTACTAGCTTAACTATTCCCGCTGAATTGATCTTAAGTCCAAGTTGAACTGGATCTAACTCTGCACCTTGAGTAAAGATTGGAGTATATGGTGCTTTAGCAATTGAACCAGCACTCACCCCTGTTAAAGTATGGATCATAATTGTATTACCTACTAAAGTCATTGTTAAGATATCATCAGTTTCAATCTCAGTTTTATCAGCCAAGCTCAATATACCTTCATTAAGCTTCTTAATTAGTACATCTTGTAACTTCTGAACCTTTTCTTGATCACCTAAAGTGTAATTAACTCTCGAAATTACATCTGCTCCAAATGCTTTTTGCGGATTATGAAATGAATAAGTATCTACTTCTTCTCCAGTAGTTAAATCAATTAAGTATAATACTACAGTAGTAGTTCCAATATCAACAGCAACTCCATACAATTCTTCTTTCTCTCCTGCTTCAATCCCAATCAATTCTTTAGTCTTCTCATTAATTGTAGCAGTTAAAGTTCCCTCTTTATCAACTTGATCTAGTTGCTGTAATGCCTTCAAAGTTATTTGTTCTGTAGCTGTCTTGTCTTGTACTCTAGTCATAAAGTCACTTTGATCATCTAGATTAGGTTGAGTTATTTCAAAGATAACCTTTCTAATTTCAGAATCTAAATCAACTTCCTGACTTATCCCTTCTGTCAAAATATCTAACTCCACCTTATCTTCCACTTCTAATTCCATATCTTCTGTCACTGTAACCAAGCAGGCCAATCTAACTCCAGCTTCTACTTCTTTATCTGATAATAACTTTTCTTCTTGTGAAGTTAATGAAGGATGAGCAGATAATACCCTCACTTTACACTTACCACAATTTCCTTGACCACCACATGGAGTATCAAGGGAAATATCATTTTCTAGTAATAACTCAAAAAGATTTTGACCTTCAGTTGCCATTAACTCTTTTCTTTCATTATTTTGCCAAATGATAACTTGGTGACTCATTAAATCTCCCCCTTCAACCTTTAAATTATAGAACAAGGAAGTAATGGTGTAATTTAGCACCCTTACTCCCCTTATAACTGTCAATAATATTTAACTTTTTCATCCACCAATCCTTCTTTTGCTAACACCACATCTCCACCTACCAGGTGAAACTCCTTCAAACTTTTTAAAGACCTTAGAAAAATAACTTTGATCATTAAAGCCACTCATCTGAGCAACATCAGCTAAAGAATATTCTTTTTCTAATAATTTCTTTCCTTCTTCAATTCTAACTCTATTTAAATAATCTGTATAAGTGATCTCTAACTCTTCTTTAAATAACTTACTAAAATAAGCAGCACTGAGGCCAACTTCTGATGATACTTGATCTAAATTAATATCCTGATCATAATTATCCCTAATGTATCTCATTGCTCGACGAATAATATCTTTATTCTTAACATTCTTTAAAACAAAGGTTGCTTCTATAAATCTATCTAAAACTTTAGCCAATGACCCAGAAAGCTCATTAATATCTTCAACCTGATTTATATTCTCTAAATAAATATACTCCAATCCAAAAATAACCTCTAAATCTGCTCCAATCTCAATCGAAGCTCTAGCTAAAATAACCATTAACTCTATTGCTTTTGACTTCACCATTTCAAATTTACTACCTGTTTGAAAATAAATAAATCCTAAAATCTCATTTAAAATCTCTCTAGCCCCTTCTTTATCACCTAATTTAACTTTAGAGATCAATTCATTTTCTTTTTCAAACGGATATAAGATTTCATTTCCTGCATTATCTTGCTTTAAGCTATGAACAGTTTCGGCAATCTTAGCATTAATCTCATTGAGTTCACGTCTCTTGCGTAGCTCAGCAGTATCATTGACCATTAACCCCTTAGCCAAACGCATTAACATTTCAGCTAAATGCCGAACTCGTACAGTATCTACATTATTTAATTCCTTCAATTTTGTTTCAATTTCATCAATCTTAGCTTCTAAAAATTGGTTTTCCTCAACTAGATTCTTCAACAATAAATCATTTACTTGATAGATTAAGACTGGCCCTCCTGTCAAAAAGTATTTCATTTTATTATTCTCTAAAATCGGTACTGCCCAATTAACCAGTCCATAAGGACAAGAGTAAATATAAGCTTCCCCTAACTTTTCTGCCTGCAAGCCTCCATCAAGATATGACCGCTTACAGTTCCTTTCTCCCTCTTCACACTGATGAATCAATTCACAAAAAGAAGATTCATCACCTACTGAAGTTTCAGTAAGCATCCTACCTTCACTATCAAATAGTTTGCAGCCAACATTAGTAGCTAAACTATAATTTTCTATTAGATCATACAGATCTCTTTCTTCTAGTCCTACACTCATTTCTTATCATCCTTCCTGGATTTAAATAACCTCAATTCACCTATAATCATTACTATATTCCTAAATTTATATTTTGAGTTAGCTACTGGAATTAACTCTAAAATTAATAAAAAGAATTCATTAATCTTTATCCAAGATAAAATGAATTCTTATAACTAATTTCTATTCCCTTTAATTAAATTGATTAAATTTTAGCACCTTGGAAATAATCTTTACTTTATTTTTGTAATATTTTTAGATCTTAGATACTTGTATTATAAAAAAAAAACATATAACTGTCAAATCAATTTAAAAACTTTCAAATTAAGTCAAACATTATAAATCATCCTGCGCCTGTTCTAATTCTGCATCTAAGTTAAAAGCCTCAGACTATGAAAAAGTCTTAAATATCTAACTATCAGACCAGCAATTAATCCAGTCAGTTAAGTAGTAGTACTAATGATTTGATTCTCAAATTAATTATATTAATTAGTAATTTACACTATCGTTGCATTGTTAAAAAATATAGATTTACTAACTCAATCAAATCAAATTAGCAATCAAAAATTTATAGC
>NZ_JALKBY010000017.1 GCF_023223645.1 Natroniella sulfidigena
AAGCTATAAATTTTTGATTGCTAATTTGATTTGATTGAGTTAGTAAATCTATATTTTTTAACAATGCAACGATAGTGCCTTTCGATATTAATTACATGAATTAAAACAACTTCTTTTAATCCTGTTAATTTAAGCTTTTTAACAGTATCGATCAAACTGTTAGCTCGTTTAGAAAAATCAGTAGCTAATAATATTCTCTCACAAATCATTTTCACAGCCTCCTATTTACAGTCTATTAAAAACGTACATTATCCATTATATTCTCTAAGTTTATAAAAATTACCTTCTTGTTAGGAGTAATTATTTTTTATAGCGGAATGTGGAACAATTATTATCGAAGGATTAGTAACAGATTTAGTTACTTCTTTAACCTGTTTAATACCATCATATTCTTTTTCTAGTTGAGCAATTGAAGCTGCATCTAAAGCACGCATTGGACAAGCTGCTACGCAAGTCGGCTTTTTGCCCTGCTTTACTAACTCGATACAATAATCACATTTAGCTACTTGCTTATCTTTTTTCAAATACTGAGGAGCATCATAAGGACAGCTTTGTTCACACTTTCTACAGCCAATACACTTTTTTTGCTCTATTATTACTAACCCATCTTCTTCTCTTTTAGTAATTGCATCTACTGGACAGACAGTTAGACAAGCTGGCTTTTGACAATGATTACAGCTTAAACTGATCCAATAAGCATAAACTTGTGGCTTCAAAGCAGCTCCTTGCTCTAGATAGCTACCACCTTCTACTTCAATAACCTCCCTGAAAAACTGGCCTACCCCTAAATTATTCTTATCTTTACAAGCTATTTGGCAAGCTTTACATCCCATGCATCGATTCTGTTCTATGGCAAATCCTAACTGCTTAGACATCTGCAACCTCCTTCTTATTTTAAATAGTACTGACCTCCACTAAGTTGGTATGTTGAGGATTGCCTTTAGCTAAAGGGGTTGGACGGTGAGTAGTCAAGGTGTTAATATTTCCTCCTCTATCCACTCCATCTTGATCAGGCTCCCACCAAGCCCCTTGGGGAATGGCTACAACTCCTGGTATTATTCTTGGAGTTATCTTAGCTGGAATCTGTATCGTTCCTCGATCATTAAATACTCTTACTTCCGCTCCATCTTCTATTCCTCTAACAGCAGCATCTTGAGGGTTAATCCAGATCTCTTGCCGAGCCACTTCTTCTAACCAATCATTATTATCATGAGTCGAATGACAACGACGTTTATAATGCCACGCAATACATTGGAGTGGATATTTTTCAGTTAATTGATCACTTGGCCCTTCCCAAGCTGGAATATACTTAGGTATTGCTGGAATCTCTTGTGGTTGATTCATCTTAAATAGACGTTTAGAAAAGATTTCAATCTTACCAGATGGAGTAGGAAATGGATTATTAGCTGGATCTTCAATCTGCTCCTTAAATGCTACCTTAGGCTCGTCATAACTCCACTTATAGATTCCACTTTTTTTAAACTCTTGATAAGTTGGAAATTCAGGGTGGTGTTTTTGAATTCCTTCTACAATCCACTTACACCAATCTTCCATACTCTTTTTACCTGCACTAAATTCTTCTTTAATTCCTAGTTTATCAGCTACATCAACTAACCAATCATATTCACTCCGACATTCAAATGGAGCATCAACAACTTTATTATTATAGATTACATAATCTCCATAGCCCCAAGGGGTTGAAATATTATTTCGTTCAAAGAAGGTATCCCCAGGTAATAAAATATCCGCATATTTGGCACTAGAGGTCATAAATAGCTCACTGACAACAATAAATTCTACTTTACTTTCATCTTTTAAGATCTGAGCTGTCCGATTACAATCGGAATGCTGATTAATTAAAGCATTACCAGCTAAATTCATGATCAATTTGATATTACTAGATAATTTATCAACACCTTTAACCCCATCTTCAGCTCCCATCTTCGTACCTCTCACAATAGCATCTGTCCATAAGAAGACAGGAATCTTAGCCTTAACGGGGTTAGGTGGAATCGGTACTTTAGGAACAGTCTGCCTGCTAACATAGCCAGCTCCTGAAGCCCAACCACCATTATTACCTACATTTCCAGTCATTGCTGCTAAGACAGTACCACCACGAACTACCTGTTCACCATAAGCATGGCGTTGTGGCCCCCAACCTTGGACTAAAGCTGCTGACTTAGCTGTTGCATACTCTCTAGCTAATCTTTTAATAGTATCAGCAGGTACTTTTGAAATCTCTTCAGCCCACTGCGGTGTCTTCGCTATATTATCAGATTCTCCTAAGATATATGATTTATAAGACTGAGCATCAGCAACGCCGTTAGGCATTTGTGATTGATCAAAACCTATACAATACTTCTCAACAAACTCCTGATCATATAAATCTTCTGTAATCATTACATAAGCCATAGCATCCATTACTGCATTATCAGTAGTCGGCAAGATTGAAATCCATTCATCTGCTAATGCCACAGCTGTATCACTATATCTAGGATCTACAACTATAATCTTAGCTCCAGCCTCTTTAGCCTGGTGTAAATGATACATCGTCGGGCCAAAGACAGTTTCGGCAGGATTATGTCCCCACAAAATAATTAATTCCGAATTGACCCAATCATCTAAGCTATTTCCTGTTTCTGTAGTTCCATAAGTATATGGCGTAGCATACTTTGTACAAGCAGTGCTATATGAGTTATATTTACCTAAATAGCCCCCATCCAAAGCAAGTAACCTCTCAGCTAAGCTCATAGCTTGGATTCTAGCATTATAACCCCAAGCATAATGAACGTAACGAGATGTTGGCCCGTATTGATCTCCAATCCTTCTAATCTCACTAGCAATAGTCTCAATAGCCTCTTTCCACGAAATTCGCTCAAACTTACCTTCTCCTCGCGGGCCAACCCTCTTTAGCGGATATTTCAAACGATGAGGACTGAAATTTGTCTTACGGTATGCTCGCCCCCTGACACAAGCTCTAGCCTGAGGAGTAGCTGGTTGATCTGGCTTTTGATCATCAGTACTTAAGCGAACTATGATATCATCCTTGACATGGGCTTTGATCAAACATCGCCCTCCACAGTTGTTAGTACCTCCAGTAGGTATAATCCGCTCTACCTCTTGAAACTCTTCTACAAATTCTCCTCTTTCCAAACCCCTACCCTTACAGCCAGTCAGATCTAAGCGTTGACCAACTTCCAACCCTACTAACTCATCTAAGTCAGAGATTAAGCCTTCTACTAATTTAGCATCTAGCTTTAAATACTGTAAAGTAAATAACGCTAATCCTGTATAAAAATTCTCTTCACTATTAGCAGTTACTCTAGTAACAAACTCATCTACCCACTGCAAAAGATGATCTGTTAGAAATTTGTGTTGTGTTTTAAGGAGTTTTAATAACCTATCTCGCTCCTTACCTTCAATAGCCTGCAAAACATCTGCAGTAGTTAAGGCCATAAACTCTAATTCCAAACCAAGGTGGTCATCAGGTTCTTTGATCTGACTAGCCAGCTGAAAGCCCCAGCATCGATAAAATCGCCGTACAGCTAAAGTATCTGCACTGAAGATAATATTTCCATCATTTCGATAGACTGATTGCCAAGGTGGAGCTACTAACTCCCCCGGGCCAACAAATAATCGTCGATATTCAGCTTGCAATTGCTCTAACTTTAAATTTGATAATTCAGAAATTTGAGTTACAAATTCAGTTAGATGCTCTACATCTAAACCCTGATCTCTTCCTAATTTAATTACTTGCTCAAAATAATTATCCTGTTTTAACTTTGTTAAGTCTTTGTAAGTAGGCTGACGATAAAAATATCTGCCCAATAGATTATAAATCCACTCTTTAATCTTAAGATCATCTATTACTGTCATTAGCTAACTTCTCCTTCCGATTGATACGAATTACAATTATTTTATCAAAAGAAGAGTCTTCTTTCTATTTTTTTGACCAATTTTCTTAAAAATTTCACTTTAATCCCTGCAAACTGAAAATCTCCTCAGAAATATCAGGCTCAAAATCTATCCCTGTAACTCTAAATAAGGTTTTAGAACCTGACCTTAACTTATAATCAATCAGCGATTCAGTCACATACCACCGTTTACCAAACTGCTCTACTTCTTCAGCTTCAATCGTTCTTAACAATCGTCCCTCGCGAGAATAAAGTTCTTCCTTTAAATAGACAAATCGCTCTTGATCAACCCACAGCTTTCTACGATAATAGGAGTTATTTACTCCATCTTTAGTCACACCTTCGATTAAATAACTAGCTCTTCCTTGATACTCCTGATGATCGATAATTTCAAAATCATACAACTCCAATAATTGCTCTTGTTCCATTAAATCCTGATAAGAAAAATCACTCCCTGCCATCCCTTGCTCTAACATCCGATTAGAAATCCTAACTGGATCATCTACATCAGGAAATGAAATCCATAAATCATCTTCAATCATTAAATATTTAGTCCCTTTATCAGTAGCATTAGTGAATTCAACCAAGGCTGAATTGCCAGCAAGATAAATAATTAACTCCTTAGTCATCTCTTTTCTATCAGTCTTAATAACCAGTTCAGATTCCATTCTTGCTTGCTCTACGTAATGATTATTATCTACCCGTTCTATGATCTCTTCAGCAGTCAACGCAGAAGCCTTTGGTGCTAATAACAAAATACTTGCTAATATTATAACTGCTAATAATCTGGTTTTATTCATCAGCAACCCCCTCAATATTAGTGTACAGTTTACAGTTTACAGTTGACAGTGGATACAATCTTTGTGGGTTTCATGGAGGGTCTTGATAAAGACCCGTAAGGATAGAAAAAATCTAAGAACTGATTTTTTCATCACGAAGGGTTCAAAGAACCCGAAGGAAAACCATTAAAGCAGAGAAACCACGAATCAATACAAGTTAAAATTAAAAAGTCTTAAATAACTTTAATAAGAACTTGATCTTCACTATTAATTGCACTTTAGTCCCGCAAGGCTTCACTAGGATCTAATCTCGCTGCTCGCCAAGCTGGAAAGATACACGCTATCGTAACAATCACTACCCCTAACAAGAAGCTCAAAAATAAATTTTGAAAGCTAAAATCAGTATAAGCAACTGTCTCTATTAATAGATCATCACTTAAAGCATCCATTGCTTCTCCATAATCAATCCCTCGTACTGAAAAAACCTTGGTCACTGCTCCTCCCAACAAGACCCCGCCCAAGCTACCAATTACTCCCATGAACATTCCTTCTAATAAGAAAAGTTGCCAAATCTCCCTCCTTTTAAGTCCTAGTGCTGACATCATACCAATCTCTTTAACTCTATCTCTAATTATCATCAACATGGTATTGATTAAGACGACACAACCCATCAACAAAAAGAAAATATAGATTACATTATAGATTCTTTCTCCAACCTTAAAATAATCGATTAGATTACCAGGTGCATCCCAAGGAGTAATGCTATACTCTACAGAACCCACACCTTCAAACAAATGCTTTGTTTCCATTAATAACTCCTCTGTTCGATTACGATGGGCTCCAATAAGCAGTAATTCTGTCGCTTCATCGGACATATTAAGCATCTGCTGGGCCTGAGCTAAATCAAGGACAAAGACATTACCATCAATCAAACCTAGTCCTGTCTCCAATGCTCCCACTATTTCAAATGTAGAACCTTGGAAGGAATCCAAGGCTGTATTGTATAAAATAGTAACCTCTTCTCCTACTGCTAGATCAAGTCGCTCTAGCAACCGTTGGCCCATAATTACCTCTTTACTATCTGCCAATGGCATCCGACCGGTCTTCAGTTGTTGGTCTAAGTCTATAGCCTCTATCTCTCGATCTATCTTTAACCCCCAGCCCATTACATTTGTCATCTCATCTCCTTGATTTACTGCCCCACCAAACTTGATTCTTGGTAAGAGGTATTTGGCTTCATCAATTTCAGCTAACTCTTCTTTCATCTTAGAAAGCCCCTCTTGGGCAAAGCCAGCTACTGGATAATTTAAAGAAAGTAACCGCTCCCGCCCTTGATAATCTTGATTAACAATCTTGACATGACCAGTATCATAATTAATATATGACTCATAAGTCGCTTCTAAATAACCTACAATATGTCCGCGGGCCATAGTAACTATGGCCACTACTAAAGCAATAGCAATAATCGAAACTAAAGTTCTTAATTTATGTCGACTTAAGTTTCTAGCAGCTATAACTAATAAATATTTCATTTAATTTGTTCCCCCTAAAGCATCGATTGGACTCTTGCAGGCGGCCCAATAAGCTGGAAAGATACTGGCTAATAAAGAAATAACAATAGAAAAAGTAATGATCAAAGTAAATGCTGAAGGATTGAAAACTCCATAAGTCCTCTCAATAACTGGTAAACCAAAGTCAGAATCTATTGCTCCCGTTAAATCTATTCCAAAATTGCTCAACCAATAGACACCAACTCCTCCCATCAAACTACCAAGCAAACTGCCGATTAGACCAATTCCTAACCCCTCGATCATAAAGACCTTAATAATCCCCTCTTCTTTCATTCCCATAGCCTTCATCATCCCAATCTCTTTAATCCGCTCTAAAGCAGCTAAAATAATCACATTTATGATCCCTACCGCTGCAATTAATAAAAATAAAGAACTAATAATTCGATTTTCAATACTATGTACCTCAGTTATAGCTACTATATCCTGAGCAGAATCCCGCCAGGTATAAACTCCATAGTCATCCGCCCCTGCAATTATATTATCCTTAATAAATTCCTTAGCCTTTATTACATTATTATTCTCTAATCTTAATATAACCTCTGTTGCCTTATTCTTTAAATTAAGTGCTGTGCTAGCTTTGTGATAAGGTATATAAACTTGATGCTCATTAATTTGAGGATTAGGAGTATTAACTAATCCCACTATCTCTACTTCTAAAGTATTAAAGGCCCCCTCTTGGGTTGTAAATACCAATAATAAGTAGTCGCCTATTTCAAAATCCATTAACTGGGCCAAATTCTCTCCTAATACCGCTCCTGATTGGTCAGCACTAAATAACTCCCCTGCTACCAGATGCTCCTCTAATTTAAAGACATCCTTTTTTCTGTCTCCATCAACCCCTACTGCCGTAATTGGCAACTCATCCAGTCCATTATTGATATTAGCCGAAAATCTAATTTGTGGTGCATAAGATTTCAATTCAGGAACTTGAGCAAGACTCTGCTGTAACTCATCATCAATCGCAATCAAATCACTCAATGGCAATTCAGCTTGTGTAGTCCAATAATTATCATCAACTAACTGTAAATGGCCACTTTCAAAGTCAATTACATTATTATAATAATTTCTTTCTAATCCTAAGACCAATGAATCAAACATAACAAAGAAAGCTATTCCAAAGGCTACAATCAGAGCCACTAATAAAGTTCTCTTCTTATTGCGAGTTAAATTTCTGATAGCTAACCTGACTAAAAACATAAAAATTTAACCCCTCTCATCAGCAATAATCTCTCCATCCTTTAATTTAATTACTCTTCTAGCCGACTCCATAACTAAAGGATCATGAGTAGAAAAGATAAAGGTAGTCTTTAATTTTTGATTCATCTCAACCATCACTTCTAATACATCAAGACTGGTTTCTGAATCAAGATTAGCTGTTGGCTCATCAGCTAGTACAATCTTAGGTTCCTTAACCAAAGCTCTAGCAATGGCTACTCTCTGTTGTTGGCCCCCCGATAATTCATTCGGTTTGCGATCAGCCATTTTTCCTAAGCCAACTGCTGTTATAATCTTCATTACCTGCTCTTTGATATCTTTATTTGATCTATCCTTTAACAATTTAAGGGCCAACTCTACATTTTCATAGACAGTTAAGACAGGTATCAGATTATACCCTTGAAAGATAAAGCCAAGATTTTCCCTTCTCAATAAGGCCAGTTGATCTTTATCCAAGCTACTAATTCCTGCTCCTTCTAAGTATACTTCACCAGTAGTTGGTTTGTCTAAACACCCCACCATATTTAACAAAGTAGTCTTCCCCGAACCAGAAGGCCCTGCTATAGAGGTAAACTCCCCTTTACCAACCTCTAAGTTTACCCCTCCTAAAGCAGCTACTTCTATCTCACCTTGACGATAAATCTTTTCTACCTCTTCTAGCTTTAACAACCCCATACTAATTCACCCTTCTTTTACTAAATCATTTATTGAGATCTATTCTAATTATTTACATAATGTATAAAAAATATTCTGAATTGAAATTTAATTGATATATAGCTTAAGTTTAAGGCTGAGGTTAAGTTTAAGTCAACCACTAGAAACATAAGGCTTAGACTTAGACTCAAACTTAAACTGAATTGTAATATAACCCTACAAAAACATGAAAAACACACCTGAAATCAGGTGTGCTTTAGTAAAATCAACTATCCAGTTTAGAAGCTGCCTGTTCATCTAGCACAAATGTAACATCAGGATGTAACTGTAGTACTGATGCAGGTACTTGAGGTGAGATACTTCCCTCAATTGTCTTCTTGATTGCATCAGCTTTCTCTAAGCCATTAGCCAGCAATACTACTTTCTTAGCCTGCATAATATTCTTAATCCCCATACTAATAGCTGTTTGGGGTACATCTTCTGGATTATCAAAGAATCTAGCATTAGCTTCTATCGTCTCATCATCTAATTTCACAAAATGAGTACCTACTTTAAATTCAGTATCAGGCTCATTAAATCCAATATGACCATTTCTTCCAATCCCTAGCACCTGCAAATCAATACCACCTTCTGCCTCTAACAGTTGATTATATCTGTCACATTCTGCAGAAACATCATCTGCCATCCCATCAGGAATATGAATATTCTCAGGTTTAAGATTGATATCTTTAAAGAAGTTTTCCTCCATATAATATCTATAACTTTGCTCATCATCACCAGATAATCCATAGTATTCATCAAGATTGAAGGTAGTAACATTCTCAAAGTCGATCATTCCTTCTTGATAGAACCTGATCAACTCTTGATACATTCCTACAGGGGTTCCTCCAGTTGCTAAACCAAGAATAGAATCTTTCTTAAGCCCTATCTGGCTGGCAACAATAAAAGCAGCTTTCTTACTCATCATCTCATAATCTTTAGTTTTAATAATTTTCATACCTCACAACTCCTTCAATTATAGTTGTTACAATTTCAAAATCTTCGTCAAACATTATAAGATCAGCATATTTCCCTTTCTCAAGGCTTCCTCGCTCAGAATCAACATTAATCACTTTAGCTGGATTTAAACTTGCAAAGTTTATCACTTGATTTAAGGATAGATCACTATTTTGATATACATTCTTTACTGCCTGATTCATTTGCAGAACACTACCTGCTAAAGTCCCATCAGCTAGTCGTGCACTATTATCTTTAACCTCTACTTTTTGCCCTCCCAAATCATAGACTCCATCTTCAAGACAAGCAGCTCTCATAGCATCGGTGATCAATACCAGCTGATCGTTTTGCTTTATCTTACTCAACAAATCATAGATAGCTTTATTTAAATGAATATTATCTGCAATAATTTCAGCACTTATTTCTGAATTCATAACTGCTCCAACTACTCCCAAAGCTCTATGATGTAACGGGCTCATTGCATTAAACAGATGTGTAGCATGTTTTACTCCCCTATTTATTGCTGCCGCTGCTTCTTCATAACTAGCATCCGTATGTCCTAGTGCCAAGACGACATCTTTATTCTCCAGTACTGAGTTTAAAAATAAAAATTGCTCATCTTCCTCTGGAGCATAGGTAATTATCTTGATCAAATCTAAATAATCCTTTATCAGTTCATAATCCGGTTTTTTAATATACTTTGAATTCTGAGCTCCTTTATATTTCGAGCTGATAAATGGACCTTCAAGATGTGCTCCTAAAATCTTAGCCCCGTCTAAATCTTTCTCCATAGCTCTTCTAATTCCTTCTAATGCTTGATATATAAGTTCAAACTCCATCGTCATCGTCGTAGGCAAGAATGCTGTTACCCCGCTTCGAGCAATCGAGTTACTAATCTCTTCTAATGCTTCCATACTTCCATCCATCACATCGAATCCTTTTGCTCCATGAATATGAAGATCTATCAAACCAGGTGCTACATAATTTCTTTGAGCATCAATAATTTCAAGATCTTTACTATCAAACTTCTTTTGATCAACTATATCTATTATCTTGTCTTCAAATATAATAACCTTTTCTTCAGATATTTTATCGGGAAAAATAACTTTACCATTAATTATTGCTTGCATACTATCACCTCACAACTATAGCATATTAAATTCCTTATTTATCTAACTTAAAATCTTCTACACTTGCCCTTGTCTTTTTAATGTAATTAGATATTATTTCAAAATCATTCTTGGTATAACCAACAAATAAAAGATCTATCGCAGTTAATTGAGCAATCCTTGATGTTATAGCTCCAACCCTGATATTTGATTCAGTACCTGCAACATCAATATTAATATCAGCTAGATCGCTTAAAGGATTTTGACCATATTTAGTTATAGATAGTGTAGTTGCTCCTTTTTGTCCTGCTTGTTTGAGTGCCTGATATATTTCAAGAGTCTGCCCACTATAAGAGATCCCGATTGCTAAATCATCCTCTTCAATATTAACAGCAGATGCAAGTTGGGTATGACTATCAAGATATGAGATAACAGTCTTTTTTATTCTCATTAACTTATATTGAAAATCTTTAGCTACTAATCCCGAAGCACCAACACCAAATATATATATTCTTTCCGCAGTATCTATTGCTTCAATAGCCTTTTTTACTTCTTTTTCATCTATAAGTTTCATAGTATTCTCAATTACCTCAATATTCTGATGAGCCAACTTCTGCATCGTCTCAGCTATCGTATCATTAACAGTAATATCTTCATAGACTTTAGTTTCCTTATTTTTACTTTCAGTTAAATCTTTAACTAGATTAATCTTGAATTCTTGAAAACCATTATATCCTACTTTTTTACAAAATCTAATTACACTTGCTGGGCTAGTACCTGCTAAATTAGCAAGCTTTTGCACCGAAAGATTAGATACCTCACTTTTATTCTCCAATACATACTCAGCAAGTTTTGTCTCAGATTGTGTAAAATCATCTTTCCTCCTTTTAATTTTTAAGACTACACTCATACTACTCCTCCTTAATTTGAAATTCGAACTTATCCCCTGGTTCTAAAACTTCTATCAACATCGCAGCTTCCGTTGCATCTGCTACTACATTTACTCTTGGATCTGCTGTTAAATTCTTCTTCAAAATCTGTAAATCTCCTTCATACCTTAAATATTTTTGATTATCTATTGTAACAGAATATTTTAATCTTTCAGTTGTATTATTAGGAAGAATCCTTCCCTGCTTGTAACCTCTAGCTTCCTGAGCTCTAATTATAAATTCTCCAGGATCTTTTCTATTGGTATAAGTCTGCTTTAGTAGATATCTTTCCTGTTCATTTAAATTAGTATGAGCTTTAATAGGGAGTAATACAGTATCTTTCTTAATTCTTGCTAACCTTAAAAGTTCATCATCAGAAGCACGAGAATCACCAACTAACACTAAATCAGTACCTAACTTAATTAAATGTTGAGCAGCAACCAAAGGATCACTGCCTCTATGTTTTTCAAGAGTCGGAAGCCCTTCATAAATTGGCCCTCTTGTTTTGTAATCAGAAGAAATAAAGGCTATCACCTTAATCCCGTATTGATTGAATAGTCTATTTCTCTCTTTAAATAACTCTTCTGACATCCCTGTCTCTCTTCTAGGATAATAGTTATAACAAGCATTAATTTTAGAAAGATCCCCGCCCGCTTTCAATATCTCTTCTAACTGAATTCGATCTAAAGTACTTGCATTTAATGTTATACTAAAATCACTACTATTGGTAAGTTCAGCAATCTCTTGCTTAGAAAAGCCAAAATCAAGCCGTAAAGAATCTAATTTATAATCTTTAAGTTCTAACCTTTCATAGTACTTTTTCGAAATATCAGCAATAATACTCATATTTAATTTGCTAGCCTCATTCAATAGCTCTAACATTTCAGCTTCAAATTCTTCACTAGCTTCTGGAATATGCAGTGAAGTAAATAAGTTATTAATTCCTAGCTCAGAAGCTTGCTGAATATATTCAATATTTTCAGTTAAAGTACTTTCCATCCCTGCAAAAACAGATATACCTATCATTTTATCTCTCCTATAAATAAAATAGTAAGGACGGCTCCTCTTCTATCTTTCCTAATAAAAGAACCGTCCCCCACTTTTAAATTAGTTTAATTCTGCAATCTCTTGCTCTTTGATGAAGAAATAAGTTATTACAAAACCTCCTAAATATGAAATTGCTAATCCTAAGAAGTAAGTTAACATTGACCCAGGCTGCATTAAAGGTATCGCTGAAATACCTGATGGCCCCCAAGCACTAGACATAACATCTTGTAACATAATAAATGCTCCACCAAAACCTGCTCCTAATCCAGCAGTAATAAACGGCTTTCCTAAAGGTAATGTAACTCCATAGATTAATGGTTCTCCAATCCCTAAAATACCAGCTGGTAAAGCTCCAGATATTATCTGCTTCAATTTATCATTATTTACTTTCTTAGCCTTCAAATAAATAGCAATTGCAGCACCTACCTGACCAGCTCCTGCCATCGCTAAGACTGGGAATAATGATACTCCACCCATACTCTCTAACTGAAGTGCATAAATTGGTATCAAACCATGATGTAAACCTAGTAAAACCATCGGCAAAAAGAGTGCTGCTAAAATAAAGCCTGACATAATATTTACAGCAGCTATCTCTGAAGAAACCAATAAACTCAAGAAGTTAACCATCCCATCAGAGATAAATCCAGATAGAGGCATCACTACAAAGACCATTCCTAAAGCCATAATTGATAAAGATATTACTGGAGTAAAGATTAAATCTAAGACATCTGGAACAATCTTTCTAACCTTCTTTTCAACTATAGAAAGAAGGAAGACACCTATAATAACCCCTATAATTCCACCCCTGCCTGAAATCAAGATTGACTCTAAAGGTGTTTCGGCATTATACATTCCAACTGCCTGAGAAATATCATCAATTTGTTCCATAATCGTTAAGGCACCTATCATTCCTCCTAAGCCTTCTGTAGCTCCAAATTGTTTTGCTGCATTAATCCCTGTAAAGATAGCAAAGTAACTAAGAAAAGCTCCTCCAAGTAATGATAAAATCAATTGAGTAATCTGCCAAAAACCTTCTGCAGGAAGAGTTCCTGTACTTTGAAAATTCGTTATTAATCCAGCAAACCCATTAAAAATACCTGCAGCTATAATGGCTGGAATCAATGGAATAAATATTTCCCCAATCATTCTTAATCCTTGCTTAAGCTTACTTTGTTTTTGTTTGCCCTTAACTCTATCCTTATTCTCTTCCCAATCCTCTCCTACTTCTAAATCACCTTCAAGATCAACATTCTTCTGCAAAAGATTCAAAAGTTTAGCTGCTTTTCCAGGGCCAACAACCACTTGAAGCGTCTCATCTTCGACAACTCCTAATACCCCATCTAGCTCCTTTAATGCTTCTAACTTAACCAAACTGGAATCATTTAACTTAAATCTTAAACGGGTCATACAATTTGTCACCTGCTGAATATTCTTTTCGCTTCCAACCAATTCAACAATTTTCAGCACTAACTCTTTGTTATTCATTATCTTCCCCCCCATTTTAATAAATTAATTAACTTAAGCCTGAGCGGCTTTGATAGCCTTGCTTAAATGTCCAGCGTTCTCTGCAAGAACTCTTTTAGCTTCTTCTAATTTCAACCCTGTCTTAATCATCAAAATAGCCAACTTAACATTATAATCAGTCTTTTCTAAATATTCAGTAGCTATTTTTCGCTCACTACCAGTAGCTTGCATAACTATCTTTTTGGCCCGTTCTACTAACTTCTGATTACTGGTCTGAACATCAACCATCAAATTCTTATAAACTTTACCCAATTTAACCATTGTAGCAGTCGTTAGCATATTTAAGACCATCTTTTGAGCAGTACCAGCTTTCATTCTTGTAGAACCTGTTATTACCTCTGGCCCTACTACAGGAGCTATTGAAATATCTACTATTTGAGCTAACTCTGATTCTGGGTTACAAGTCAGGCCAATAAGATCAGACCCAATCTCTTTAGCATACTCTAACCCTCCTATAACATAAGGGGTTCTACCACTTGCAGCTATCCCTACTAGTACATCTCCTGCCTTAAAGCCTATCTCTTCAAGTTGTTTAACTGCTTCTTCCTTACTATCTTCAGCTCCCTCAACTGCATTTCTTATCGCTTCTTCTCCACCAGCAATAAGCCCTTGCACCAACTGATCACTAACTCCAAAAGTTGGAGGACATTCTGAGGCATCCAAGACACCTAATCTTCCACTTGTCCCTGCTCCTAAATAGATCAACCTTCCTCCAGCTTCTAGCCTCTCAGAAATAAGCTCAACAGCAGTTGCAATATTAGGTAATTCTTTCTCTACTGCTAAAGCTACTTTCTTATCTTCTTCATTAATCATTTTGACTACCTCTAATGTGCTTGCTTGATCAATATTAACTGTGCCTTCATTTCTTGATTCAGTTACTAATTTGTCTAATTGCTTATTCACTTTATCACCCCATTGCAAATACTTTGTATACTAATATAATAACATCTTTGAAATAATATTTCAATAACTTTTTAAAAAATCAGAAATATTATTTCAGAAGTGTGCTAAAATTTATCTGCGTAATAAAAATAGACTAGCATTGGATAACGCTCCAACACTAGTCAGCTTTAAATACTTATTTTTTTAACTCTATCCTTTAATACTAGAGTAAAAAGTATAATCATTTTTTTCTTCCTTAGCCTCATACATTGCAGAATCAGCAATTTTAAGAAGTTGCTTTACTTTTTGAGCATCATCTGGATAAATACCGATCCCTATACTTGCTGTTACTGAAATTTTATTTCCTTTAATCTCCACTGGTTTAGCAAAGAGAGCAATTATTTTTTCTACCACATTCTTAACATCTGCTTTAGATTCGATATCATTTAGTAAAATAATAAATTCATCGCCCCCAATTCTAGATATAAAATCCCTTCTTCTTAAATTTGACTGCAATCTGCTCGCTACCTCACAAAGTAAAACATCACCTACATCATGACCATAATAATCATTAACCTCTTTAAAATTATCTAAATCAAGAAATAAAGTAGCAATTTTACTACCTCTATAATCAGCAATTTTAATCAATTTAGCAAATCTTTCTGTAAAGAACTTTCTATTTGGTAAATTAGTCAAACTATCATGATAAGCTATATATTCAGCCTGTCGTATTAATTTATCCATCAGATAACTAAAAGCTAAAAAGACGAAACTGATCAAAATAATATCAACTACAAATGATCCTCGCTCTCTTCTTAAGGTTGCTATCTTAGAACTATTATCATAACTAATCTCAGCAATATAAGAATTCCACCAATCGACCTCCCCATCAGCCAAGTAAACTAAATAAGGTATATAACGATAAATATTTGTAGCATTATCTTCAACTGTAATAGTTTCACCTTCAAAAAATGCCTCCTCAATAAACTCTTCTTTCTCTTCAAAAAGACCAGACTCTAAATAAGGCTCTTCATAATTTACCTTACGGCTCGATTTTTCTTCTATCCCTATATTTTTATAAAAAGAAATATCTTCAACCAAATCATAATTAGAACTTAATTGCTCAGCCACAGAGATCATATTAATCTGATCTATAATCGGAAGTTTTTCCTTGATATCAATACCTAATTGTAACAAGTATTGTTGATCAAAAGTAGGCATATAACTATATTTTTTCAATTCTCCTGTATTTAATGAAAGGTTCATCCGATCAACTACAAACTCATCTTTTGTTAAGCGCTCTTTAAGTAACTCGGCAAAAATAGGTACTTCCTTAAAATCAAGATTTAAATCTGGTTTGTAAGTTGTTGCTACAACCGTTAAGTCTTGATCTATAATATAAAGCTCATAACCTTCAAATTCAGCTTGTAAGCTCGTAAGATCCCAATTAGAAATGTCAGGCTCTTCTTTATACTTTTCCTGTAACAACAAAGAATATTCTTTCATTTCTTCATTCAAATTCTTTTCAAAGTTCTCATACACAATATTGGTATACTTAAAAGAATTTAAAATATTGCTTTCAATTAAAGATTTCTGAGTTTGATGTTCTTCCTTAATTGATTCAATCCTTTGTAGATACCCATGATAATAGATAAATACTAATAGCAAAAAGACAAAAATCACAATCACATATCTATTTCTTTTAATAATCTGCAACATCTACATCAGTCCTTTTTATACATATTTATACAAAAATATAAAATATCCTCTTCGATACTATAAAAATCATTATATACCCCTCTCTTATAAAATAAATTTATATTAGTTATTGATTTTTTTTATTATTTGTGCTATATTATAATCAAAAGTAATCTTAAGGGGGATCTAGTTTTGAATACAAATGTTAATAAAGAACAAGTAAGAGAAGATGCAGAAGAATTATTTAATAGTGGTCAATTTTACTGCTCGGAGGCAATCATCAGCAGTATTAAAGATCATTTTGAATTGGATATATCTGATCGGATCATTGCTATGGCTTCCGGTTTTCCTGTTGGCATCGGCAAATCTAAATGTGTCTGTGGTGCTGTCTCAGGTGGAGTAATGGCCATCAGTTATTTCTTTGGTCGTACTACAGGTGGGGATCCACGAGTTGAACATAATCTAAGACTGGTCCATGAACTCCAACAGAGCTTTAAAAATAATCATAACTACCTGTGCTGTAAAGTCTTGACCAAAGGATTTGATATGGCATCTGGTGAACATAAAGAACAATGTGCTTCATTTACCGGTGAGATTGCTGCTAAAGCTACCGAGATAATTATAAGAGAACTAAAAGCAGGTAATGCTACTGTGGAAGGAGAAAAATAATATGGTTGAAATCTTTAAACAGACTCCAGTACCAATAGCAGGGTTAATGCTCGGTCTAGCCGGCACAGGTAATTTAATTCTTTCTTATGGTAGTCATTATCGTTATTTAGCTGGAATATTAGCCGTAGTAGTATCCTTACTTATAATTGGAAAAATAATCTTTGCTCAGAAGGGATTTATCAGTGAATTAAAAAATCCTATCATAGCAAGTGTTGCTCCAGCCTTTTCTATGGCAGTTATAATTTTAGCCAGTTATCTAATCCCATTTACTAAACAGTTAGCTTTATATATCTGGTATGGCGGAATTATTCTTCATAGCTTACTAGTTATCCTATTTTCAATTCGTTTTCTCTTAAACTTTGATCTAAAGAAGGTCTACCCTAGTTATTTTATCGTTTATGTAGGGATAGTAGTTGCCAGCGTAACTGCCCCAGCTTTTGATCAAATTCAATTAGGACAGGCAATCTTTTGGTTTGGTTTTATTGCTTATATGCTCTTACTTCCGATAGTTACTTACCGGGTTTTCAAAATTGGAGAAATCAAAAAACCGGCCTTACCAACTATCTCTATCTTTACAGCTCCAGCAGGCCTTTGTCTAACTGGGTATATGAATGCTTTTCCGGATAAAAATATGTTAATCTTTGGCTGGTTACTTTTACTAACCTTAATAATGATCATTGCTGTTACAATTTATCTACCAAAGATGCTCTCAGTTGGCTTTTATCCTAGTTATTCAGCCTTTACATTTCCTTTTGTAATTACAGCTATGGGATTAAAAGAAGCTACAGAATTTTTAAAGCTGAAATTTGGTATTTCTCTACTTAATCATCCTACTCAAATAGTAGAAGCCCTAGCAGTCACCTTAGTCATCTTCGTCTTACTTAAATATTCAATCTACTTAACTCAAAACAGTAAAGAAAAAATTTATCAAAATAAAAAAGCTGCCTCTCGGCAACTTTAGATTAAACTTGTTTTAGCTCTTACTTAAACTCAGACTTAAATTTATTCATCGTTAAGTATTGGAATTTCAGAAATACTATCTAAAAAGCTTAAGACCAGATCCGGCCGATCAGTTATATAACCACTAGATTGAAAATAAGCTAATAGTTTAATCTGCCACAGTTCATTTATTGTATAAGGAAAGACAAATAGCCCTTGCTCATGAGCTTGAGCAATATACCAGGGCCAACTCATAAACCCCTTAGTACCTAAGCCATCAGCCAGCCCATCTGCTCTTTTCAACCACTTTCTCCAACTGCTTCTACTAATCATATTATCTGTAACCAATAAGAGTCTAGGTACTTGAGGGGCCAACTCTTTAAATTTTTGCAAACTTTTTTCACTAAAAGAGAAGAAGATAGTCTTAGCAAACTCTTTTTTTTCATCACTTTCCATCCAGCCCTCTTCTTCTAAAATAGCAACTACTTCTTCTTCAATCCCAGGATATTTCTCAGAGTCTTTGGTTTCTAAAATCAAACCAGGAGTATATTGCCCCCCTTGAGCAATCTCTATCAACTCTTCTAAAGTAATAATCTCCAACCCTTCATACCTTTCATCAAACCAACTCCCAAAGTCCAATCTTTTTAATTCATCATAAGTAAAACTTCCAAGTTTGTCCTCTTTTCGTTCAGGAAATACTTCTTCGACATTTGAGGTTCGTTCTAAAGTTTGATCATGAAAGACAACTATCTTCCCATCTTTAGTGCGCTGTAAATCTGCCTCTAGATAATCAACCCCCATATCCCGCGCCTTAAGATAAGCCTCAGCAGTAGATTCAGGAGCTTTAATGGAAGCTCCCCGATGGGCAATTACAGTTGGATAAGGTATCCCCCGCTTGGTGAGTATCTCTTCTCCACGCAGATCGGGATTGACTAAATAGTAAGCACCATAAAATAACAGCAACAGAGAAAATAAAATTACTACTCCTATAGCCAACTTTACTTCCATTTAATCACCCTTAGTATTAAAGATAATCCTTATTCTAAACGTTGTGTAGACATCATCTTCTGTCGCACATAATTAATAATCTGTAAAGCTTCATCCTTTTTAGCTTGCGGTAACCTTACATCTTCATTACTTTTATTCTTCAAATGACCGACCTGTTCAAACTGATTAAATTGTTTAACAAAAAGATGATCTTGATAAAAAACCTGAGGTAATTCATGTAAAAAGAGAACTGGAGCTTCTTTCTCAGATAGCAAAGAAGTACCAATAAATCCTTCCGGTTTTTCACTTACACCGATCAAATCCAAGAGTGTAGGTGCTAAATCAGTAATTGTACCTTTCTTTTCTATGCTCCCCGCTTCAAGCTCAGGATGGTTGATTAACAATGGAATATGCTCAGGCTTTTTGATATTTCTATCAACTTCAAAATTAATATTAGATGAATACTCTGGATTATCAACCGCCGCATCATGATCAGAATAAATTACAACTAAAGTATCTTCCTTTAACCCCCGCTCTTCTAATTGATCAAAGAACATCTCTAAGGATTTATCGACAAAAGAGATTGACTGAAAGAAGTCATGAACCAATTGATTTTCAATATCACTATACTCATCTATTTTCTGATCAGGAGGATAAAAGTTAAAAGGTGTATGGCTTGTTACCGTAATCATATAAGCAAAGAATGGACTATCAGCCTCCTCTAAATAATCCAAAGACTGCTTAAAGAAATCATAATCATTAATCCCTAAATAAAATTCTTCCTCTAACTCCATTACCTTATCGTCACTAGAAAAATCTTCTCTACTATAAAATTCATCAAATCCAAGTTCAGGATAAGCTTGATGGCGATTAAAAAAAGTTTTATCATTACCATGAAAGGCTAAAGTTTGATAATCTTTCTCTTTGAAAACTCTAGCTAAAGAATCAAATTCAGTCATATCATTCGCTTTAAAAACAAAGTTACTATTTGTCGGATAAAATGATGTTAAAAAAGAAAAGTCAGCATCAAAACTTCCATTTACATGCTTAGTATAAAAGTTTTCAGCATACAAGCTTTCCTCTTTTAATTGATTTAAGAAAGGAGTCACTTCCCGCCCATTATGTTTATAATTGATCAACTTTTCATCTAAAGACTCCACTTGAATTACAACTATATTCTCAACTTCTTCTATTAATGCTTCATCATCTAGCTCATCTTCTAATAAAAACTCAGGAGTTTCTAACTCAGTTGCATATGAATTCTCAAAACTAATAGCGTCATAAGCTTCATAGACATAAAGAGGGAGAACTCCATAAACATTAACAAATCCAGCACTACTTCTTTGATAAAGCTCCATTGGACTTTCATTCTCCAATAATGAGTTTGTAATCAAGACTTGACTACTCAATAATAAAATTACAATCACTATAACCGTTCTTAATCCTTCTTTTCTCTTACTAAAAAGTGTAGCCGCTTTAACTTCTTCTTTCTTTTTATCAGAAGAAAGAAGAAATCCTAAAAATAATAGATCCAAAATAAAAGCAAGATCCCACAGATTAATAATATGTCTGAAAAGAACCTTAATAGATCCAATTCCTTCACTTCTAGTCATATCAGTAAAGCTTAAATAATTGCCAAAATAACGATTATACCAAAGATTCGCTAAAAAGAATAAAGAAGATACTGTTAATAACAGTATTAAAGAAATTCGCCCTTTTTTTAATTTAACCACTGGCAAAAATAGATATCCACTAAATATAACCAGGACTAAATTCCTTAAAATAACACCTGTAATAGAAGGAACATTAAATATACGAACTACTAGATAATTATATTTAATTAGAAATCCAACTAGGAAAGTAATTAAAAAGTATCTTTCTTTTTTTGTTAAGTTCTCAAACTGTTTCATTAATATTCCCTCCTAAATAATTGACAGCTTTTAGAGCAATTATATGAAATTTAAAAGCTATCTAACAATGCATTAAAATTATATGACATTTTTATACTTTATGCAAATCAGATCTTTAAAAGTCTCCATCTTATCTAATCAAATATTTTGCACACTATATCTATCTTCTATACTTTTTTATTTAACTGTAATAAGATAATGACATACTTAAATACTCTCTTCTGCCTGATTTAAGATCCCAATAATCCCTCTTACTGACGCATAAACAGGAACAGCAAACAAAGCACCTAAAATTCCAAATAGTAACGTCGCAATCAAAATTACAAAAATAATAATCACTGGATGAATATCTAACCTACCACCTTGCAAGATCGGTCTTACTACATTTCCCTCAAATTGCTGAACAATTAACATCAAAAGAGTTACTTTAATTACCAAATCTAAACTGGTAGTTAAAGCAATAAATACTGCTGGTAAAACCCCAATTGCTGGCCCTATAAAAGGAATTACTGAAGCAACTGCCAGTATAATAGATAAACCAATTGCATTAGGCATCCCAATAATTATATATCCCACAAACATAATAGCCCCCGAAACAAGCCCCACCATTAACTGACTTGGAATATAAATTCCAAATACCGAATCAATGACCTGTAAAATCTTTTTGACTAAAGGACGCTTCTGTGGTGGAGCTATCTTTATTATACTCCGGGCCAACTTTTGATCATCTTTTAAAAAGTAGAGGACTAAAAATGGAATCAATAAAATTACTACTGCAAATTGAGTCAAAGAAGCAAAAACTCCAAAATAATCATAATCACTAATTCTATTCACCATATCTTGTACTAAAGAGGTAATCCTTCCTTCTAGATCAAATTCACCTAAAAACCCTAACTCTTCTATCTGTTCAAATGCTTGATTGATTACCCTTCCACTTACCTCATAATCAGAAAGAAAATTAATCAATCTCCTGATCTCAATATAAATTATACTCCCACCAAAATAAGTAATAAAGGCGATTAAAGCTAGCACCCCTACAAAAGTAATTAAAATCGATAATTCTTTATTATCTATCTGTTGGTGCAAAAATTTAACCACTGGTCGCAACATGTAATAGAAGAAACCAGCCAATAAAATAGGTAACAAGACAAGATAAATCATATCTTTTAGAGCATTTGTAAGATTAGGTATCTGTAAGCTCAAAAAGACAATCAACAAAATCATGATTATTCCTGCTGTAACTCGAAAAAACTTATCAGTAAACATTTGACAACCTCCCATCAACAAATAATTTTCTACTACCATCATATATATAAATTAATACTTTTCCCCAATATAACTAATTAACTATTACTTTTAGTTATATTTCTCTAAAACTTCCTAAATTCCTAGCAAAAATCAAAATACATTTTTTACAAATGATAATAAGTAAAAACCAGGCTAAATACCTGGTTTTTATCCGGAAGTAAATTCTTCTATTTTTAGACCTTACTATTTATTAAACAGTTGACTTAACTTCAAATGTCTCCTCAAACTTAAAATTTATTCTGCTTTTCCACTTATAATACTTTGCTATTATCTCTTTAGTATCTTTTGTTATTTGAATCTTTTTGCCACGTTTATAAAAGTCAATGTACCTTACTTCATTTTTAGGTTTAGGATTTCCATTAGCTTTAATTAAGACGACGGTATGACTATTATTAAGACCTTCATGCTCAAATAATACCCTAGCATAATGTGCGATCAAGTCTGTCTCTTCTTTTAGTTCCCTAATTGTAGCACTAAATCTACTCTCGCCTTGCTTTGCTTCTCCCCCAGGCAAACGATATCTATTCTTATTCATAGCAGTTAAGAGTATCCCTCTATCAGTCTCAACAATTGCAGTTCCTCTACGCCGTTTATTCACCATTTTTCCCCCTTTACTCTTAATTTAATAATAGTCAATCAATATAACCAATCCTGTAATTCACGATAATCACTGATATTTTCAAAATCAAATTTCAGTCCATAAAAATAACCATCATCTTTCTGATTTCTCCAAACAACCTCAGCAGATAATTTATTAAATGAAAGACCAATAAAACTTAAATCTAATTCTATCTTATTTGCAGAAATCTTTTTCTCACTAATTAACTTAGCACCAGTAGCACTTAAATTTTCAAGTAAGCCTACTCTTTCTTGAGCAGAAAAGAAATAATTGACCTCTTTGTTAATTTCTATCCTCTCAAAACCCCTTCGCTCAATATGCAATACGAAATTATCCAAATTAGCAAGACAGATAATTTCATCTTCCTCCATTCTTTTATCTGTGATAATAATCGGCAAGTGATAAATACCACTATCAACTCTAAAGGCTAGCACCAGTTTTTTCTCAAGTGTCAATTTTTCTAATAAGCTACTTTTATTCGATAAGAACTTCAAACTCATCCTTTTTTCAGCTAGTATCTCGTTTATTAGCAAAGAATACGATTGACCACCTATCTTTATTTCAATTTCCTTAGTAGATAGTCCATTTTCTTCAAAGAAAGCTTTCAAATCAAGGTCATCAATCAATTTTGTGGCCATTTCTTCCACCTCTATCCTAAAAAAAATTGATCATTAAATTTAAACTACTACATTTTAAATTCTATAAGATATAATATTCTCCTGCAAATTTAGTGAATTTTTTAACATTTATACTACTAAAAAATTATTCTTGCTAATTATCGTTTATGCTATTAATTTCATCTAAAAACCAAAACTCAATCTAAGAGTAGCTGTTGGCCCGTGAGTATTGCTCATTGGCCCACCTCGAACAGCTGAATCAGCAATTTCCCAATTATCACCAAAATCATGGGTCAAGATATATCCTACTCCCAGATCAACTCCAGTGAAAGCTCCAAATTGATAACGCAAATTTAGCCTTGGCTCCAATAAAGCAAACTTCTTTTCTAAGGTAGCAGTATTTGAACTTCCCTCTGCTGTCTTATCAACTATATCTTCAAAACCTTCTACACTATCATGTAATAAATCTAACCTTAAATTACCACCACCCAATAAAGCACCAACAGCAAGATCAAACTTTTCACCAACCCAAACTCCTCTTTCATACACAAATCCACCATAGTTAAGTTCTAAAATTGCTTCATTAGTTGTTCCAGTTTCATCCTTCTTACTTGTACTTGTTCTTCCATGCATACCAAAACCACCAAAACGACTACCATTTCTAATTCCAATACTTCCACCACCACCGATTAAGACTATATAATCATCAAACTGACCAAAATCATTGTCAATTATTTCATTTAAGTCACTTAAATCAAGCCCTACAACTCCCAACTGTGGCCCACCACCAATACGAAAACCTCCAGAATCAGAAAATTGAGAAGTAATCTTCTCTACCCTTTCTTCCTCTAGTTCCACACTTTTTACATCTTCTTCAGCACCAACAATAGTACTAGTTAAAATAGCTGTCAATAACATTATAATAATTAATAGCTTCTTCATACTTCCTACCTCCTTCTATAATTTAGACTTATTTCGCTTTATAGTAAAATTATACTAATAATTTTTAAGATTGTCACTCCTATCCCTTTATATCAGTTGACAGTGAACAGTTGACGGTTGACAGTTAAAACCATTTAAAACTTAAACCCAAAACCAATCTAAAGCTATAATTTTAAGGCTTTTTATAGCTCTTAAGATTTTAAGATTTTGATCTTAACTGTAAACTGTAAACCGTAAACTGTCAACTCAATATTGTAATAAAGTCCTATTCTATGGTATCGTAATTGAAGTATAAAAATCACCTTTTTAGCAAAAAATTATTAGTAAAACAGCTAAAAATTTAAACTAGGAGCTGATTGAGATTATTACCGATAAATCAATTAAAGAACTGGCTGAATTAATCGGTTCTACTGAAGAAACAATTCCCGGTGGCGGGCCAACAATTGCCATTACAGCCTTACTGGCAGTCCAATTACTAAAACTGACTTATAATATTAGTGATATCAAAAATTATCAAGAACAAAAGTTGGCCCTTGATCAATTAGAAACTACTTTATTACAAGCAGTTGATAATGATGTAGAAGCTTTCTTAGAAAATAATGAAAACCACTTTACAGACCAAGAACAATTACAAGAAATTATCGACATCCCCTTAAGTATAGTTGATAGTGCACTTACAACTTTAAAGATAGCTCAACAGATCAAACCTCAAATCAGCCCCACAGTCAAAGCTGATCATCAAGTAGCCATCTTCAACCTAATAACTAGCTGCAAAGGCGGAATCAGCATCATAGAATCTAATTATCACTTCTTCCCTGCAGAAAATGAATATCTAACAGAGGTTAAAAAACAAGTAACAGACTTTAAAAAACGACTGAACAACTATGAAAATACTGGTTGTTGATTGAATAAAAATTTAACTCTAACTACTTCTTTAACCTCAAATAGGGTAAGCACTGATCAGTGCTTACCCTATTAATTATATTTTTTTAGTTTCGGTTTTACTTAGACTTAAACTCAGACTTAGCCTAAAGTGGGCAATTGCCCACTTTATTCTTAATCTAATATTTCTGCCTCTTCAGGATTAGAAGCTGTTGCTAACTTCTTTTCTTCAGCAGAAGCAGTCTTTTCCGTCTGATCAAGCTCGACCTCCCGATACAACTTATAACCCCCACTTAAATTCTTAACTTGCTTAAACCCTCGTTGCATCAAAATCCTACTGGCTAAATAACCCCGCAGTCCAACAGCACAATAGATTACTACTTCTCGCTCCCGATCAAGTTCATCTAATCTATCTCGTAAACTATTAAGTGAAATATTGATTGCTCCTTCTAAAGCTCCAAACTTCAACTCAACCTCTCTTCGAACATCTAACAATATAACATCTTCTCCTAATTCATCAACTTGATCCCACTGTATTACCTCAACATCCCCATTGACAATATTCCCTGCTACATAACCTGCCATATTGACTGGATCCTTCGCCGAACCAAACGGAGGAGCATAAGCTAACTCCAATTCTTGTAAATCATAAACTGTCTTTTGATACCTTAATGCAGTCGCTAACACATCAATTCGCTTATCAACACCCCGTTGGCCAACAATTTGAGCTCCAAGCAACTTTCCTTCAGTCGGAGTAAAGAGTAATTTAATCGTCATTGAAGTAGCATTAGGATAATAACCAGCATGGCTCTTAGAATTAGTATAAGATACCTGATAATCAATCCCAGCTTCTGTAAGTCTTTGTTCATTACTTCCCGTCGTAGCTACCGTCAAATCAAAGACCTTAAGTACTGAAGTTCCTTGTGTCCCTTTATATTCCTCAGTTCTTCCAGCAATATTATTAGCAACAATCCTACCTTGCTTATTGGCCGGCCCAGCTAATGGAATATGAGCTGGTTTCTTAGTAACATAATCTTCTACTTCAATCACATCACCAATAGCATAAATATTTTGATCAGAAGTCTGTAAATAACTATCAACCTTAATTCCTCCTGTTACTCCCAACTCCAAACCAGCCTGCTCAGCCAACTCAACACTTGGACTAACTCCAATTGCTAATAAGACTAAATCTGCTTCTAATTCTCGCTCACTATCTAATTTAACTCTAGTCTTATCTTCTTGCTTGCTAAATTCTGTTACACCATCATTTAAGTACAACTTAACCCCTTGTTCTCGTAAGTGATTATGTACTATGGCAGCCATTTCATAATCTAGAGGACCCATTACCTGCTCGCCTCGTTCAACAACAGCAACATCAACTCCTCGTTCAACTAAATTTTCTGCCATTTCTAATCCAATAAACCCTCCACCAACCACTACTGCCTGCTCAGGCTGATTTTGATCAACAAACTCTTTAATCTGATCAGTGTCAGGAATACTCCGTAGACTGAAGATGTTTTCTCCCTCAATTCCAGGAATCGGAGGTCTAATTGGATCAGCTCCTGGGGCCAACAATAAATAATCATAATCTTCATTATAAGTCTCATTTGCAACTAAATTTTTGACCTTGATCTGTTGTTCTTGAGAATCAATTTCAACTACTTCCTGCTTAACTCGAACCTCAAGGTTGAATCTATCCTCCATTGCCTCTGGAGTCTGAATTAATAGATCACTCCGTTCCTCAATTACCTCACCTATATGATACGGCAGGCCACAATTAGCAAATGAAATATAGTCCCCTTTTTCAAAAAGAATTATTTCAGCTTCTTCATCAACTCGACGCAAACGAGCAGCCGCGCTAGCTCCTCCAGCTACTCCCCCTACAATCAAAACTTTTTTACTCATCATATCGCCTCCCTTTTTAATTTTACACTAATCTAACTACTACTAGTATAAACATCACAATCAAGATTAATCAAATTATTTAAAATAACTCTTTCTAATAAACAATAATCAATACCACCCCTATACCCCTCGGGAGTATATTAATTATAAGACTTTTCCCTCTTATTGTCAAGCAAAGTGTTGAACTAGTTTTGTAATAAATTTATGATCTGTTAAAATTATGATAAATATCACAAAATAAGCAGGGATTTTACTGATAGTTATTTAATTTATAGTATTAGTTAAAACTATATCTATTGTGAGGTGCTAGTAAATTGAATTTAAAACAATTATTAAAAGATAATTTTAGGCAGGAAGGAATAAATTTTGCAGAAAATTATATAGAGATTTTAAATAATTCTCATGATATTATAATTTATCTAAATTTAGATTATAAGATAGTCTGGGCCAACAAAGCAGCTCTAAAAGAGTTAGCTAAAACTCCTGATGAAATAGTAGGACATTACTGTTATCAAGCAATTCATAACCGTAATCAAATCTGTAAAGATTGTATCGCAAAAATGACCGAACAGACAGGAAAAGTTGAAGAAGATGAAGTTGTGCTTTCTAATGGAAATAAATATCTGATTCGAACATATCCCTTGAAAAATAATCAGCAAAAGTTAGCAGGAATTATTATTTCTGCTTTGAACATAACTAAGCGTAAGGTGTTAAAAGAAGAACTTGAACAGAGTAAATTAAAGACAAAAATCTTTGCTAATCTTTCCCATGAATTTAAAACACCACTCAACTTAACATATTGTAACACGCAGATGTTAGAAGCAAAACTTAAAGAAAATGAAAATTTTGCTAACTACAATAGATATCTCAATATTATCAAGCAGAATAATAGCCGCTTATTAAAGCTGATTACTAATTTAATTGACATCACTAAAATAAACTCTGGAGCTTACAAATTAAGCTTACAAAATCTTGACCTAGTAGATCTGATCAAACAAATAGTCTCTTCTATTGAAGAGTATGCTACAAATAAGAAGAGGAACTTAGAATTCAAATCAGAAATAAAGAGTAAAATAATTGCCTGCGATCCTTTAAATCTAGAAAGAATCATCTTAAACTTACTCTCTAACGCTATCAAATTTACAGATTCAAATGATGCCATAACAGTAAATATCCAAGACAAAAATAGCAAGGTTCTTATTTCCGTAAAAGACACTGGAATTGGCATTCCCAAAGATAAACAACAGATTATCTTCAACCGCTTTGGTCAAGTAGATAAATCATTTACAAGAAATAGTGAAGGCAGTGGTATAGGTCTCTCTCTTGTTAAATCACTCGTCGAAATTCATGGAGGAGAGATCTATTTTGAAAGTGAATACGGCATAGGTAGTGAATTTATTGTAGAACTTCCAGTAAAAAGATTAGCAGAAAATAATCAAAAAGAATTAGAAAACAATCATAAACACTCTTTTAACAAAGCAGATATAGAATTATCAGATATCTACTTTTAAAGAGAAGAATCCTTACTCTTGCCGATTCTTCCTCTGCTCTGCCCTCAAGTCCAGATATCTCTCCTTGGCCATCTGTTTATGAACATGCTTTGTTTTAGGATTATGTACCAGCTTACCCAATACTGATATAGCTTCTTTAATCTCACCATGTCGATAACATAACATAGCCAGTAACAAGGCCAACTTGTCCTCCTGATCAGACCCTTGCTGATTAGAAGAACTAAAATAAAAATCACGTAAATTCTCCATTGCTCTAAATGAAGCAGCAGAGGAGAGTTTCTCTTCTTCTAAATCTTCATAAATCCAGCTCAATCTTAACCATATATAAGCAAAATTATCCTTAGAAGCATCAATCAATTTATAAAGCTGCAAACTCACATAATAAGCATTAAAAACTTCTGTCAACTGGCGTGGTTGACTATAACCTACTTGATAATCATCTCCAAATAATTGTTGAATCTTAGCTTTGAATTCAGCTCTGATCTTACTCTTTTGCTCAGGCTCCAAATCAAAATAACTAGCTTTACGGGCTGTATAAAAACATTCTGGACAACACCATATTTTATACCACTCCGGTTTGAAATTTTTATAGATTGGTCGAAGATCATCTCTGATCTCTTGTAGTCGCAAACGAGATTGGCGAACCTTCTTCACCTCAATTTTAGCATTACAGACTGGACATTCTATCTCTTTACTATACAGATAATGATCAAAATTATCCTCAGTAATCTCAGAATAATCTCCATGTCCAGAAAGGTAAAGATCAATTCCCTCTTCAGCTTTAGCTGTCTGTTTTTGAACCTTCTCTTTTTCATCTGATCCTAAAACTTCAGTCAGTTCTGGCAAATCTATTACTGGCTTTTGAAGAATTTGAATTCGCTTACAAAGGCCAGTGATTAATTTTTGATTTAAGACAGGTTGTTTCTGCATCAATTCTTTCATCTCTTCAGCAGTAAATACAACTACTAAAGTATCCTGATAGGCAGTTGCTCGAGAGCTTCGTGTCCCCTCTTCTAACAAAGCTAACTCACCAAAGATATGCCCGGCTGTAAACCTAGTTACTTCTTCTTCCTGTCCATCTTTATTCTTAGTAAATAACCGAACTAAACCTTTGATAACCAGATAAATCTCTACTGCAGCTTCTCCATAACTGAAGATATCTTCACCTGCAGTTATCTGCCGACGAGTACGCTCCCCTAATGAAGTATTGATTGAATCTGCCATCTAACTATCGCTCCTTTCAAAATCATACCTTATAAATCATTTCAATCTATTATACCATAAAAATCCAAGCAATTTAAATTTATGCTTGTAGATTGAATTTTTTGAAAATAATGAATGTTTTAAATAAGCAGGATTTTTAATCACTTAAGCTTAAATTATAGATAGTTAAAGGATTATAAAATTATTCTCAGTTAAAATAAATATTGTAAATTAAGGAATATGATTGTTTGACAGCTCTTGATTATTGAGTCTTTAGATTTTTTGCTTTTGATACTTTAAATTTAATTGTGAATCGTTTTTATTACGAAAAGAAAGTTTGATAAAACTTGTAGATAGAATCGAAAGGCTATGCCTTAAACTGAGAGCATTATATAACTGTTGTGGGGTGTTGACAAAATGGATTTAAAAGAATTATTAAAAGAAGTTTTACATCAAGAAGGAGTAAATTTTGAAGATAATTATTTGGATATCTTAAATAATTCTCAAGATATAATAGTCTATCAAGACTTAGATTATAAAATAGTCTGGGCCAACAAAAGAGCTCTAAAGGAGTTTAGTAAACTAAGTAGCGAAGTGATAGGCCACCACTGTTACCAAGTAGTTAAAAACCGTGATCAAATCTGTGAAGAATGTATGGTCAAGAAGGTTGAAGAAACAGGAAAAGTTCAAGAAGCAGAAATACATAATCCCAATGGGAATAAGTATCTGTCCCGAGCATATCCTATCAAAAATGAGCAGGATGAATTAACAGGAGTTATTAAATCCTCTTTAAATATAACTGAGCGGAAAATTTTAAAAGAACAGCTTGAAGAAAGTAAGCTGAAGACAAAGATATTTGCTAATCTTTCCCATGAATTTAAGACGCCATTAAATCTGACCTCCTGTGGAGTACAGATGCTAGAAACAAAACTTAAATCTAACAATATCTTTGCTGAATACGAGAAATATATTGATATTATCAAACAGAACAATAAGCGCTTGTTACAGTTAATTACTAATCTAATTGACATTACTAAAATAGATTCTGGGGCTTATGAATTGAATTTACAAAATCATGACCTAGTAGACCTGATCGAAAAGATAGTCTCTTCCGTTAAAGAATATGCTACAAGCAAAGAGATAAAATTGCAATTTAAATCAGAAATAGAGAGTAAAATAATTGCCTGTGATCCTTTCAATCTAGAAAGAATCATCTTAAACTTACTCTCAAATGCCATCAAATTTACCGATGCAGGTGATCAAATAGAGGTCACTATCCGTGATAAAGATTCTAAGACCCTTATTTCAGTAAAAGATACTGGTGTTGGTATTCCTAAAGATAAGCAAAAGAACATCTTCAACCGCTTTGGACAAGCAGATAAATCTCAGGCAAGAAATAGTGCAGGAAGCGGCATCGGTCTCTCCCTCGTTAAGCTACTTGTCGAAATGCATGGTGGTGAGATCTATTTGGAGGGTGAGTATGGGGTAGGTAGTGAATTTATTGTAGAACTTCCCGCAGAGAAATTAAAAAAAGAAAATAATCAAAAAGAACTAGAAAAGGATCATGAATCTCTTTTAAATAAGGCCAATATGGATATCGCAGATATATATTTCTAAAAAGATTTAAAAAAGAGAAAAACCGTGTTATAATTAAATTGAGCTATTTAAAAATGAATAAAAGGAGGAACTACTTATGCATAAAATGAAGACCTTTATGCTAATGTTTGCACTATTTATTGTATTCATCTTTCTCGGTGGAGCTATTGCAGGAGAAGATGGGATGGTCATGGCCTTTATCTTTGCCTTAGGAATCAATTTCTTAAGTTATTGGCATAGTGACAAGATCGCCATCAAGATGACCAAAGCAAAACCATTGAGTGAACAAGAAGCACCAGAGATTCATGATATGGTGCGACGACTGAGTAATAAGGCTCGCATTCCAATGCCGAAAATTTATATTACTCCATCTAGCCAACCCAATGCTTTCGCTACAGGTAGAAATCCAGCTAATGGTGTGGTAGCAGTAACCAGAGGGATTGTCAATCTCTTAAATAGAGATGAATTAGAAGGGGTTATTGCCCATGAGTTGGCCCATATCAAAAATCGTGATACCCTAATCAGTACCATTGCTGCAGTAATGGCTGGAGCTTTGGCGTTTTTGGCCCGGATGGGAAGGTATCGCATGATCTTTGGCAGACGCCGTCGTAATAATGATGGAGGAGCTTTATTACAGATTGCAGCTATGATCTTGGCCCCATTGGCAGCAGTCATTATCAAAATGGCTATCTCTCGCTCCCGAGAATATTTAGCAGATCAAGAAGGAGCACGAATAGCAGGCAAACCCGATGGACTAGCCAACGCTTTACAGAAGATGCAACGCCATGTCCATGGTAAGCAGATGAAGGTCAATGAGGCCACATCTCATATGTTCATCTTAAATCCTTTCTCTGGTCGAGGAGGAATGACTAAATTATTTAGCAGTCATCCCCCAACCGAGGAAAGAATTCAAAAATTAAGAACTATGAGATAGAATAAAGTTGCCCAATGGCAACTTTAGATTAAGTATAAATCTCAGTTTAAGTCTAAGATTGAGCTTAAGTAAAATCAACAAATACAAACTAGTAAAAGTTATCTACAACCTCTAAAAACATAATTTCCTTAATGATAAAAAACACTAAGATTAAAACTTAAGTTTTAATCTTAGTGTTTTTTTAGTAAATCAAACTTTTAAAATTCTTCTACTAACTTTTCAGCTAGCCGATCCATATAACGGGTTATCTCATTTGAACCTATTCCTTCAGCAAATTCATACTCATATTCAATCTCCTCTAAGACACTATTATCTTCAACATCTATAATCTCCAATTCAAATTCTAAAGTAACTTGATCGGAGCTGGCATCAAGATCTGTAAGTTGGCCCATGATAATTTCTTGAGCACCTACCAGATTGGCTATATCTAAGCCAAGGGTTCTGTCTCGATTATCACTTAAGGCCTGACCTTGTTCATCCATTATCTGTTGGACATTCTTACGATCGATCATATAGAATTCATCAGTAATCTTAGCTTCTAAACGAGACTGTAAAGCATTGATAAATGTTCTCTCTAAACCAGATTGACCGGTTCGATTAAGCACAAAAATCAAGGCTCTTAAAGGTATATCTCCTTCAACTTTAGCTTGGGCTCGATGATAGCGATCTGCTAAATCTTGATAGTTAGGATCGACATTATAAGCTTCTTGATACTCCAAATATGCCTCTTCCCAATTACCTTGTACTTCAAAGCTATGTCCTCTGCGATAATGGACTGCTACCAAATCCTGTTCCATCTCATCTAATCTATTTTGAGCTCTAAAAGCAGTAGGATGGTATTTTAAAGCTAATTGATAGTACTTTCGAGCTTCTTCAAATTGTTCTGCTTCTTTAGCTTCATCCCCTAACTCAACATACATTGCTTCTGCTTCAACCCTAGCTTTTTCTAAACGGACTTTAGTATCTTCATAATCATCGACATATTCTAAAGCTGCTTCGTAAGCCTCTACAGCTTGGCCCCACTCTCCTCTACTAGCATAGGCTTGAGCTTCATCATATAAATCTCCTGCCTTAGATCTTCTATAATACCGTCTTCCAAAATAGAACAAGCCACCGACTACTACTAATGCACTTCCAACCTTAATGGCAGTATCAGAGTCAGAGCTACCATTATCATTATTAGAATTACTAGCTAATGCAGGTGCTGTAGTACTAAAGATCAATACGAATATTAAACAAAAGATAATCTGTTTTTTCATCTTCTAATTCCTCCTATCAATTCTTCAATTTACAATGTACAATCAAATCCAAAAAATAAGATAAAAACCAACTCCTAAGTATACTTAATCTTGGTTGTTATTTTTTGCTTTTACTAATTACTAATTACCAATTACTAGTTACTAATCGATAATAAAGACAACTGCTCTTCGCTCAACAATCCCATGTTCCTTATCTAAATCTCTAAATAATCTAGCATTATCAGAATCTAAAATCAGATCAGTTGGTGCCTCACCAGAACGATTTATTACACTAGCTGCTTCAATTATCAATGGATTGTCTCCCACTCTATCGATCCCCATAATCCCCTCTTCACTGCGAGAATAAGCAACTAAAGAAGATACATTATCTGGATTGTCAGCACTTACTTCTGTTGGCCCGTAAAGACTATAACCTTGGCTATCAAAAATTTGAGGATATAAAGCAGTTGCTACATCAAAGCCACGAGTATCTATAACTACCGAAGTATATTCGATCCCCCGTTCCACCTCTTCTTCTATTTCTATTTCCTCTCTAGGAGGAACTTCACGCCTTGGCTGATCAAGATGTTCTTCAACATCATCAATCCTATCTTGTGAATCTTCTCGAGCATCATCCTCTAAATAATAAGCTAAACCTTCTCTACCATCTAACGGTAACTCCATTGTTACTGTACTGATCTTCATATCTGGATCATATTCAGAATCGACAAATAAAGCACCTTCTATAAAACCACGTACTTGGGTCTCTACACGATCAGATGTTGCTATCATATCTTCCATAGTAGTCTGACTGTTAACCCTAACTCCATCAATAAACTCAGCAGCATTTCGGTAAGCATCAACTCTAGCAGCTCGCTGAGCCATTAACTTAGCTTGGCCCCCAATATGATGTTCAGCAGCCACACCTTGACCTTGAACTACAACAACCCCTCTCTCCCAATCAACTTCAGCAGTCTCTTCTTCAACACCAAAAGCTCCTGCCTCAAGATTGATCAATAATAATAAAGAAAGAATTAATACAGGTATATAAATCGCTTTTTTTAAATTCATTATCATTAACTCCCTTCAATTAGATGACAGTGTACAGTTTACGGTTTACAGTTGATAGTTGATAGTTGATAGAAAAAATCTAAGATCTGATTTTTTCATCACGAAGGGTTCAAAGAACCCGAAGGAAAATCATTTAAAGACCAAAATCAAGAACATCATAATCCTATAATCATAATAATTTTCAGCCTTCGTAATCTTTTTAGGTTTTGATCTTTAATTGTAAATTGTACATTGTCAACTGTACATTATATTACTCCTTACTTAAATTAATCTGACTACCAGAAACTCCAGTCACCTCAAGTGAAAACTCACTTTCATTTGCAATTTCTCTAGACAGCTGCATAGGCAGAATACTAGTATTTAGATCAAATCTGGCTGAACCTCCTGAAAAATCCCTTAAATAGACAGCATCAACAAAGCTCATCTCCTTTAATTCAGCTTCAAAATCATCAACATCTGAAAAGCTAATCCCACTAATAGTTAGTTGAACACTTCGTTCACCATCTGAGATAGCCTCAGAAACTACATCCAATAAGTACTCACCCATCTTGGCCCCTGCATTGGCCAATGAGTCTCTAGCAGCAGCAGTCTCTGTGATATCGATCCCACTCTCACTGACACCATGTGAGGCAACTAGCTCAGCTGTATCAGTCTCAACAACCTCAGTACTCAATGTAGCTCGATAGGAGTAAAAACCTTGCCTCTCTTCTACAAACTGACTAGTAGCTTCTCCAATCACCAACAGATCAGCATCATACTCTGCTCTCAACTCACGAAAAGCATCTGCATCACCAGCTAATGCCCGTCGGACTCCTTCACTATTTCGAGCTTGATCTACCTGGTTTTGATCGATCAATCTAAACCCAGCATCTAACAGTTGCCGAGTAATCTCTCTCTCTGCTGCAGGAGTTGAAATAGCTCTAGCACTATTCCACCTTCTTCTAATATACTCTTCACCAGGGATAACAACCATAACCCTTGGATCTCCTGCCCGATGAATAACCAGATCTAAAGCATCTAAATCATCTTCTAAAAGTTCTTCTTGTACCAAAGCTCTTATTTTTACATAAAAGACACCATCTTGATTCCAAGTATCTAAAACCTCATAATCAGCTACATAACCTTGTGCTTGGCTGAAAATAGAGTCCTCAATTAACTCATAATTATTAGTTTTGGTCTGACTATCTATAAAAACACCGACTCCTTTTTCTACTGCATTGCGAAAAGCATCCGTAGTTGCCATATCTCTAGCTTGGACTAGATTTCCAGCACTTATATTGGCCCTTCCTTCTACCTCTACATAGTTACCTTCTTGAGCAAAGGCTATTGGAGAAGAGAATAAAACTATAATCAAAGCCAGTAAGACAGCTCTTTTATTAATTCGCATTAAACTCACTTCTCTTTCAATCAAATTGTTTTTTATTGATATTAAGTTTAAGGCTAAGTCTAAGTTTAAGTAAAACCTAAGCCCTTATGCTTTTAACGGTTGGCTTAGACTTACCTTCGGGTTTATAAAAACCCTTCGTAATAAAAACCATTTCCTCAACCTTAGACTTAAGCTATTTTGTAATTAAGCTTCACTTTTCTCAATTAAAAGATATTCATCGGTATAGTAGCAATAATATTAAATCCTATTCCACTCAAATCAATCTCAGAATGAATACCTTCATCAACACTATTACCTGAGTCTGTATCCTCCCAATTATCAATAGTTGAACCTAACTGACCTTGCAGACCTGCTCTAATTCTAAAGCCCTGATCATAATCAGAATAATACTTTATTCCTGTTCCTAGATTGCCATAAAAGCCTGAGTCAGAAGCTGTTCCACTAGCCCCCATATGATTATCATCATGATCTTGCCTAGCAACATTAAAGCCAGCTCCAGCACTACCTAGTAGATAAAGCCTACCTGGAGTTAAAGCTTTCTCATAAACTCCTTCTACACCTATATCAAACATAGTTACATCATTTGCTCTACCACCAGAAAGAATTACATTCATTTCAGATTCAAAAGCCCGCTCCATAACTCCCCTAAATTCAAACATAGGCATCATTTTAGACTCCCCATCAAATGAGTAATTTCTAGCACTAAAACCGATCGCAGTCATTGTCTGACGATCATATGGAACCTCTTTAACTGTATCATTCTCCTCAATCGGCTCTTCTTGCCACAAAATCTTGGCCCGCGAATCATCAGAAATTACCTGTTCTACCTCGATCATTCCTACCTTCCTACCAAAGCCTGCTTCATCTTGACGCATAACATAATAACGATGACCAGTTCGAATTCCCATCTCTGCTCCACCAAGTAGATCTACATTATCTCTACTGACATTAGTCACAAAAGAAGTAATCGCAAACGCCTCACGAATTGGATTGCTTAAATCACTAATTGCTGCTTCTAAAGCCTCATTTCTGGCTTCAGTCCTATTATCTTCCGAAGAGGAACTCCCTTCACTTTGAAAAGACTGTAATACAGTCCCTGTCTCTACATCGATCAATTGGACAGTAACCCTAGCTTCACCATCATAATCACTCCAAGACCCGCTAGTAGTCAATCGATCAATATTTCCTACAAAGATTCGCTCGACTCCTAATACATTCCCAGCATCTCCTGCTGTATCACCATCTACGAAGCCGGACTTTTGAAAATGTTGTTCATCTAAAATACGATCAATCTCATTTCTAGAAATAACATCTACCCTATCTAAATCAATTAAAATTTGAGTTAGATAATTGGCTGCTGCTTGCTGATATTGGCTACTTCCTTCCCCTCCAAACTCCAAAACTGCAACACCATCTTCTGCAAATCCGGGAGTAGAAATAACAGATACAATTAATATAGCTAATAAAATAGTAATTAAACTACGCATTTTCCCCCAAAAATAATCTCCTAAAAATTTATTTCTTACTTCTTGATTCATTCTAAACCCCTCCTAGAAATATGTAAATCATACTATTAAGTATTCAATTCAATAAAACCACTTAAAACCCTTTATAAACCCAATTTTATTCTCAGGTTACATAAAACTACATTAGCTTTTAAAAAAATAAAACCTCTAAGCTCTTTTTAAAATACTGGAAACTTAGAGGTGTTATTATCTTTTAACATAACTAAAATTCAAGCATCAAATTCCCACCAAACTCAAGACCACTATAGTCATCCTCACCAAGCTCTAACGATCTATAACCCCCTCGAGCTACCAAGCTTATATCACTACCGAGTAATTTGGCTTCTATCCCCGCTTTGTAACCAATACTTGAATCTTCATCTTCTGAATAATGCCCAACAGAACCAACCAGATTTATACTCTCCTCTACCATAATAGTAGCAGTCCCTAAGGCTCCAACTATAGAAGTATCTATTTCATTATCATCTATAGTTAAATATTCGACCTCACCACCTACTGCCAAATCCTCTAATACCCATCTTCTCATTCCTCCATATACACCAGGAGCAGAATCATCAACAAAATCTATCTGGTTATTACTCCCCCCTAGATAACCTTCAATCAATCCCACTCTAGTCTCTTTCCACGGGTTTAATTCCTCTAATAATTCTCCTAATGCTACCGCTGGTGAGCTAAATAAGATCACTGTCGATACCACCAACATAACAACTAGCCCCTCTTTTTTCATTTTAACTCCCCCTTCCATATTTTTTAGTTTCCAAGTTCATCGCTCCCATTGCTAATCTAATTAAACCCAATCAACTATTAATTGATCTAACTTTAATCTAGGTCTCTGACTTCTTTCTTCCTGAGGATACCCAAGCGGTAATAAAGATACAATCTCTAAGCTATCATCTAGCTCTAAAAGTTGTTTCACTTTTTGTTGATTAAACATCATTATCCAACAGCTTCCTAAACCCAATTCAGTAGCCTGCAAAGTCATATTTTCAATAGCAATTGCACAATTCAAACGTAAGTAAGCCTTCATCTCCTCTTCAGCCTTCTGCCTACCTTTATAATTAGAAAAATCCATTTTCTCTAATTCTGTCCCCTTAAAAGCACCTGCCTTATGCAACTCTACGATTCTTCTTTGACGATATTGATCAGCATCCAACTTAGCACAGCAGACTATTACTGCAGGAGCTTCAGCTACAAAATCTAAAGTATAATCCTTTAACTTTTCTCTCATTTCCTCTGATTCCACCACTACAAATCTCCAAGGTTGAAGATTAGTCCCTGACGGGGCCAACCTCCCTGCTTCTAAAACCTTTTTAATATCCTCTTGACTGACTGGATCAGATTTAAAGTTTCTGATACTCCTTCTTTTCTCAATTGCTTCTTTAACCTTCATTATTCCACATCCTTTTAATAAATTTTAGCGAAAAATAAGATATAGATACCAACTGATCATTGTCAACTGGAGGCCAATCTTGATTATACTACTACTAAAGAAGGCCATTATCGTACCTAGTGCCCTTTTAAAAGCAGAAATCACACCAGTCTGCTCTACAAAAAAGGTTACTGTAAAGACCATTACAAACGGGCCAACAATAATCCCAATAGGCCCTAAAAGTAATGAACCTCCAATCAAGCCTATACTCCCCGCCAATATTGTCCATTTACTACCACCTTGCTTCTTGATAAAAAAACTATTCATAATAAAATCTGAGCTCAAATTTAATAGAGTAATTAACAACATGGCAATCCAGAAGCTAGTAGGTATACTTATCGGCGGTTCAAAGAATCTACTTAGAAAGAAAGCAACCCATAATAAGATAGTGTCTGGAATTAAAGGCACAACAACCCCTATTAGACTAGTAATAAATAAGATGGCTGTTAGACTTACTAAAAAAAGATTCATATTTCCCCCCTGTTCTCTAAATGATCTACCCTACATCTTCCTTTCCTCATATAGTTGCTTATACTTTTTAAACTCTTCTTTAAAAAGGCTCATCAAATGATCAACACTCTTACCTTCACCATAATATTTGTAAGCTACTCGACCAACTGCCCAAGTTCCTCCAGCAGCAATACCAGCACTGACAGCACTTCCTAAACCAGGAATCACATTTAATGCTTTAGCTGCTTGTTGAAAACCTAAAGCAGCACTCCCCAGCAGACCAAAAGAGCCCATAAATTCTTTAGCAGACTGATAATTAATATCCCTACCTGATAAGTAAGCAATCACTGTTACCAGCATAGCCTGCAACGGAGTTAAAACATATAAATCAGAAGTTGGGATTGGAGTAGCTCCTATAACTCCTGCTACCTTAGCAAAACCTGTAGTTAGCTCTTCAGATAAATACTCAGCAAGCCTTTCATACTCGATTAAATTAATTGCAGCTCTAACCTCTATATTACTTACTAAAACATCCAATAACTTATCTATATTATAAAAACCTTCAAACTCAATCTCTAACTGATTAGAAGAACTAACCCCTTCAGGATTAGCACTCCATTCAACATAAGCCGAAACAGGAATAATCTCTAAGGGATTAATATTATTTTGCTGACAAATCCTTTCTAATTCTGTAACCGACTTCTTTATATTTTCACGTTTCCTTGCTGGATAATTACTAGGCTTTTTATAGCGTGATGGCTCCAATTCATCAACTTGGGTTCGCAAAGCAACTATCGGTATTTGATTATTAAAGAGATTACTGATCATTTTTAAACTCTTTATATCTTGATCAAGATGACCTCTTTCTTTAGCTTTAGCCAAAAATAAAATTGCATCAGGAGAAAAATCTTCAATAGTTCTTTTTAAAGCTTCTTTTGCCTCATTATTATTTCGAGATTCTCCAATTCCACGTGTATCAATAATTTCAACAATAGTCTCTCCATTACTTTGATAATTATATTGAGTACTAGTTTGAGTTCCTATCTCTACATCACTAGTTTCAGCTAAATATTCTCCAAACATAGCATTGATTAAACTACTCTTTCCTGCTCCAGTTCTTCCAACCAAAACAAATCTAGGGGGACGTCGTTCTTTAACTTCAGTAATTAATTGATTTATCTGGTCATTATTGAATAAGTTATCGATAATCATTTCCCTAATCTTGGTTGGGATATTAATCGGAAGTGACTTTATTAAACCATCCAAATAACCATAAAAGTTTTCAATTTTACTCAGTCTTTCTTCTAACTCAATATTATCCATATTGATTACCCCTTTCTAAAATTGGCTTTTAACTAATTATATCATCTTTCAAGATTGATTATTATATTTCCTCTTTAGTAAAATAAAAATACTTGCTTCTAATTAAAAGCAATCCTAAAAGTAAAAAAGAGTTAGTATGACAACCCCAATTGTCTAATACTAACCCCCGGTTCAATTAATAATTTACAATGTACAATTAACAATTTATAGTTAAAGATCAACCCCTTAAATTCAAAGACTTTTAATTGTAAATTGTACATTTCGTCAATTGTCAAGTGTGAAGCTATTTTATAACCAAGCTAAACCCTCTCGCTAATTTAACAATATTTATCTAAATCTTTTTCATAATCTTTAATACTAGCCAACAAAGCATCGTCAAACCGCGGTTGTGCCCGTGGTAGATCATGTGTAGCTTCAGGTATATCGATCAACTTAGCAGTTGGTAACTTCTTAACAGTCTCATAAGCAATCTTGCGTAACCCTAACTGACTTCTTCCACCAGTATAGATATAGATCGGTAGAGATAGATCTGTAATTTTCTCAGAAGAATACTCCGCTGGATATTCTTCATTGATTAAACGCTCTGTCTCATCTAATACCTTTTGCCAAGCTAGTGAGTCTCGTAAATGCTCTGCAGCTTCAGTACCGATCATTGTCTCAAAAAATCCTTTAGCTAGCTCTTCAATCCCTCGCTCAGAACTTTCTTCAAACAGTGATTTAATCTTATTATTTAATGAACTTACCTCAGGATCATTAGAAAATAAACTAAAACAAGGTGGCTCTAATAAGTGCAGAGTCGATATCTTATCTGCTAGCTGGTAAGCTACTTCAATAGCTACTAGCCCTCCATAAGAATGACCAACAAGATGAAAAGAATCGATCCCTATCTCTTTTAAGATAGCTATAATATCTTGAGCATCCTGAGCAATAGTATATGGTTTTGGATCTTGAGGACTCTTGCCATGCCCTCTCCGATCACAAATAATCAACCGATACTGCTCACCAAGAGTATCTATCTGTCTCCTCCAAGTTAAATAGCCATTACTAAAACCACCATGGATTAAAACTAATGTATCTTCTGCTGATTGATTTAAGTCTCGATAAAATAAAGGTTTCTTCTGCATTTTTAGCTCCTATTTTAATTATTTGTTATAGTCATATCTGCTAGTTTTCGTCGCATCAACTTACCAGTAGCATTTCTAGGTAATTGAGGAACGAAATAGATAGATTTCGGCACTTTATAGCCGGCTAAGTGTTCTCGACAGAAACTAATTAACTCTTCTTGCTCAACTTCTGCCTCTGCTTTAACATATGCCACTGGTACGTGGCCCCACTGCTCATCAGCTTCTCCAACAACCCCAGCAGCTTCGACTGCTGGATGATTGGTCAGTACATCCTCTACTTCCGCAGGATAGATATTTTCACCACCACTAATAATTAAATCATGTAGGCGATCAACAACATAAAGATAACCTTCATCATCTAAATAACCCAAATCTCCTGTATGTAACCAACCATCTTGAATAGCAGTTGCTGTTGCCTCCGGCTTATTGAAGTATCCTTGCGTAATAGTTGGCCCGCGAACTATGATTTCTCCTACTGTACCAGAAGCTACCTGTTGGCCCTTCTGGTCGGCAATATAAAGTTCAGTAGGAAATAATGGTTTCCCAGCTGAACCTAATTTATCTAAGGCCTCTTCAGGGGCCAAAGTAGCTACTTGAGAAGTAGTTTCAGTTAAGCCATAGGTCTGAACTACAGGAGCCTTTATTTGAGCACAACGCCTTAAGAGATCCTCAGGTACTGGTCCTCCTCCTACTAATAAACAACGAAGAGTTTCAGGATAAGGTCGATCATTACGTTGATTTAGCATTCGTAAAAGCATATTACTGACCAATGAAATATGGCTTACCTTGCCTGCATCTATTGCCTGATTGATTATCTCTGGCTCAAAAGAAGAATGAAGCATCATCGGAATACCATAAATCACACTGCGGATTAAAATCGAAAGTCCCCCTACATGAAAGAGGGGCAGACAAGCCAACCAACAGTCATCATCATAAAGACCTAGATTAAGAAGAGAGCCCATAGCACTTGACCAATAATTTCCATAGGTCAATAAAGCTCCTTTAGGATTACCAGTTGTACCTGAGGTATAGATAATACTATGAATATCAGACTTTTGGTGTTGCTGCTGAAGTGAAATTTTTGCTTTGCTGTCTGGTAGTTCGGTAATTTTAACTTTTTCTTCTAGGTTCAACTTAGTTCCTAATTCTTCAGTCTGCTGATCATAAATTAATAATGAAGCTTCAACATCTTGAAGTTGAAAATTTAACTCTGAAGTAATTAGGCGGGTGTTCAAAGGAACTAGGATAGCTCCTAGTTTATTCAAAGCATAGATAACTCGCACAAAATCTAGACTATTATACATTAAGACAGCTACCCGATCTTTAGAGTTTATTCCACAAGCAGCCAACTGCCGGGCCAACTCTATAGCCTGATTGTTAAGCTCTGAAAATGACCAGTGCTTATCTCCAACAATTACTGCAGTTTTGTCAGGTGAAATATGAGCCCGCTTACTGAGCCAATCTTTCATAACTAACGCCCCTTTCTAATCTAGAGCAGACTGATAGCAAACAACACTCCGAAGATTAGATGTAATTTACCAGTATTTTTTAAAGTTAGATTAAGTACTGTTCCACTCTTTTGAAAAACATCCTTAATCAATTGACCACCCAATGGTAAAGTTAGAAGTGGTAACCAGAAAAGGTTAGTAGCCAACATTCCATTAATCCATAATAAAAGCGGAACAAGATATGCTCCTACAATCAAAAGAGTAAATTGAAAACAAGTACCCTGTCGCCCTAAACGTACAGCCAGGGTTCTTTTATTTGCTTTACGATCTGTTTTAATATCCCGTAGATTATTTACAACTATGATAGCTGTTACCAAAAACCCAACCGGTAGGGAAATATAAAACGAAAATAAATTAATACTGCCAGTATGAAGATAAAAAGTCCCCATCACTGCAACCAATCCAAAAAAGATAAAGACAAAAAGATCCCCCAACCCATGATATGCTAAAGGCCACGGGCCAGCAGTATAAAGAATCCCTGAAATGATACCCGAAACACCGATCACAAAAATTGGCCAACCACCAATCTGGATTAGATAGAGACTGGCTAAAAAAGCCAGTCCAAAAGTAATCCAAATTCCAGCAGTAACCTCTTTGATCGAAAGAAGACCAGTCTGTGTCACCCTTGTTGGGCCAAGACGTTCTTCAGTATCACTACCTTTTTTGAAATCATATAAATCATTAGTTAGATTCGTTCCTATTTGAATTAACAAAGTTACTACAAGTGTTACTATAGCTGCTGATAGATTAAAATAACCAAATCTAATGGCAGCAGTTGTGCCTACCAGCACTGGCACTATTGCTGCTGGTAGTGTCGGTAACCTTGCTGCCATTATCCAAGCTTGAACCTTAGTTACTTCATCTAGCTGTTGATTAATTCCCATAAGATACCTCTCCTTTCTTCTGCTTCGCTAGCTCTATATTATTAAGGAAAGCGAGGGAATTGACCAAAGTCAGGCTTTCGCTTTTCTAAGAAAGCATTCTTTCCTTCCTGAGCTTCTTCTGTCAAGTAATAAAGAAGTGTTGCATCTCCAGCTAACTGCTGAATACCTGCTAGTCCATCTGTATCAGCATTGAAAGAAGCTTTAAGGAATCGTAAAGCTGTTGGGCTCTTTTCTAAGATTTCGTTGGCCCATTTAATCGTTTCTGCCTCAAACTCTTCAAGTGGTACTACAGTATTCACAAGTCCCATATCCAAAGCTTCCTCAGCAGAATACTGGCGACATAAATACCAAATTTCTCTAGCTTTTTTATGTCCTACAGTCCGGGCCAACAATGTTGCTCCATACCCAGCATCGAAACTACCGACCTTAGGGCCAGTCTGTCCAAAGACCGCATTATCTGCTGCAATTGTAAGATCACAGATTAAATGTAATACATGACCTCCACCAATAGCATAACCTGAAACAGCAGCAATAACTGGCTTAGGCAAAGTTCTAATCTGACGTTGTAGATCGAGTACATTTAACCGAGGTACGCCATCATCACCAATATAACCTCCATCTCCTTTTACATTCTGATCTCCTCCGGCACAAAAAGCTTTCTCTCCAGCACCAGCCAAAATAATGACACCTACTTCATGATCTTCTCTAGCTCGAGCAAAAGCATCCATCAACTCCATAACTGTCTCTGGTCGAAAAGCATTACGAACCTCCGGTCGATCAATGGTAATTCTAGCAATTCCTTGATATGTCTCATATACAATATCTGTGTAATCTCCAAATGATTCCCAATTTACTTCCATGATTTACACTTCCTTTCATTTATTTTGTGTCAGTGTGAGTAATGAGTGTCAGTTAAAGTCAAGAACTTAAAAACACCTTGAATTAAAGGTTTTGTACTTATGTTGTTTCACTCACACAACCACTAACCACTCACACTAGATATTAATAAACCTTTTATTTTAAATAATTACACTCAGCTTAACTTATTTATATAATATTACTTTGTCGCAAGGCAGCAGTCACTACCTCCCACATTTCACGATGTCTAGCTGCATTTATCTCTCGGTCAGTACAAACTTCAATAACCTGCAATCCACCATCTGACATGCTAGCTTCAATGGCACTATTAAACTCTGGCCAAGTATCTGCCTTGATAAATTCCCCTTGATACATCTGAACAGCATGCTCAAAATCAAGCCCAATCGGTGTCCCAAATAACTCTTCAAAGTATTCAGGATAATTAGCCTGGGGTAGAAATGAGAAGATTCCCCCTCCATCATTATTAACCACGATTATCGATAGATCCAATTGATGAAGTTTGGCAGCCAATAGACCATTGAGATCATGATAGAATGATAAATCACCAATCACTAAGATCACTGGATCATCAGTAGTGGTACTTACCCCTAAAGCAGTAGAGACAACACCATCGATCCCATTTGCTCCTCGATTAGCTACTAACTTAATCTCTTTATCAGTATTAGCAAAAAATGTATCCAAATCACGTACCGGCATACTATTTCCAGCAACAAGGGTTGCCTTATCAGGAAGCAATTCTGCTAACTCAGTAAAGATTCGACCTTCAAATAGGTCATCATAATCAGACAATCTCTCTTCTATTGCTTCCTTACTAACTTGAGCAGCTTTTAACCAACTTTCACTCCAGTCAGTATGCACAGTTGAATGCTTTCTACCTTTTAACTCCCCTGCTAACATTGAGCAAAAAGAGTCTGGATCTACATAGATAAACTCACTTGCTAAGGCAGTAGGATCATGCCAACCAGCTCCACCATCAATCACAAGCTGTCTCGTATACTGATGCTCCTTTAAATACAGAAATACGGCCTTAGAAGTAGGCATCGCTCCAAAGCGAATGATAACTTCCGACTGATAAGAATCACAAAACTCATGATTTCTCAAAAAAGCATCATAATTATCAATCACAAGTTCTTGATTATGCTTACCACAACGGATTTGTGATAAAGGATCAGCCAAAATTGGAAAGTCAAGTTGATTGGCCAACTCAATAACCGAAGTCGGTAGCTCTTCACCAATTTGAGGGCCACAGACAATTAAGCCTTCTTCCACTTTGTCCAGTTCAGTAGCCAACTCTTCTAATTGTGCTTGAGCAAGCTTAGGATCTGCCTGTGTAACAGTAACATAACCTTGATTATTTTCACGTCCATTCCGCCCCAGAGATTTTGCTTGTTGAGCCTGATTCCCCGCTAGCGGTACCAATGGCTTACGGAATGGGAAGTTTAGATGTACCGGCCCAGCAGGAGAATGCTTAGCAGTAGCAACAGCTCGTCCTGCTGTAGTACGAACATAACGTAACATATCTTCTGTTGCCTCAGGCAAAGCCATTTCAAGAGACCACTTGGCATGGCTTCCATATAGATTCATCTGATCAATAGCTTGAGGAGCCCCTATATTCTGTAATTCAGGAGGACGATCAGCAGTCAATACCACTAGAGGAATTCGAGAATAATTAGCCTCAATAACCGCTGGTAAAAAATTAGCAGCTGCAGTTCCTGAAGTACAGACTAAAGCCACTGGCTCTTGATTAACTTTGGCCCTACCTAAAGCAAAAAAAGCAGCTGAACGTTCATCTATATGCCGCCAAACCCTAACTTCTTGATGTTGAGCCAAGATCATAGCTAGGGGTGTTGATCTAGAGCCAGGACATAAGCAGACATCTTTCAATCCAGCTTTGACCAATTCATCAACAAAAGCTGTAACATAATCATGAGTTATTTGCTGTTTATTCATTAAAATCCCCCTTTAATGCAGACAAAATTGGTTTTAACTTAAGATATGTTTCTTGGTATTCATCTTCTGGCTCTGAATCAGCTACAATTCCACAACCAGCATACAGGTAAGCATTATTTTCCTCTAATAAAGCAGAACGAATAGCTACTGCAAATTCCCCATCTCCAGCAACATCAGTCCAACCGATAGGAGCACTATACCAACCACGATCAATACCTTCCCTCTTACGAATAAGTTCAATAGCAATCTTTTTAGGCAATCCCCCTACAGCAGGAGTAGGATGTAACTCTTTGATCACATCAAATAAAGAAGCCTCATCTTTTAATCTACCTCTTACTGGAGTATGTAAATGTTGCACATTTTCTAATTTCAATAATCTTGGTTGATCAGGAATCTCAAGTTCTGCAGCTACCCTCTTTAAGGAATTACGAATACTTCTGAGCACTATCATATGTTCATGATAATTCTTTGTACTATTAAGTAATCTACTACCCAATAGTTGATCTTCTCTCTCTGACACTCCTCGAGCAGTAGAACCAGCCAAACAGCTTGTTTGGAGTTGATCGCCTGCAAATTTGACCAACCGTTCAGGTGTAGCCCCTAAAAAACATTCACTTCCTTGACCAACTGCAAAGATATAACAAGTCGGATACTGACTCTGTAATTGATCAAGAATACGGGTAGCCGAAAAATCCTGTTCAGCCTTAACATGTACTTGACGGGCCAACACAGCTTTTTCTAACTGCTCATCTTTTATATCTTCAGTAAGCTGTTCTACTGCTGCTTTCCACTCTAGTGCCTCATCTTCATCATCTTGTAACTCAACCTCATCAGCAACAGTCCTCTTCCAACTTCTATCGCTAGCTTTACTTTCAATCAAACTCCACTCTTGTTCTATTTCTTCCAACAGTTGATCAGCCTTACTATCCGGTTCAACCATAATATTTGTAGTCAGCCAATATTCTCCCTGAGATATAGTTAGGAGAAATTTTGGTAGAACCAATAGGGCATCAGGGTAGTTGGCCCAAATAGTAGATGATTGATGTTCAGGGTCAAAATTAAAACCACCCATTAAGAGTGGCCCTGTACCCTTCAATTGGGTAGCATTCTCTATAATAGCCTCTTCTAAAATCTCAGACCAAGCTTTTTTAACTACAGAAAAACGCTCTTTACCTTCAGCAGCTATAATCTGACTAGCTCCTAAGCCGACTAAATAAAAATCCTTGCTAGGCCTGCCCCAAAAAAGAACTTCTTCAAATAATTGACGTCCAGCTGCAAAATATGTAAGGGGCTCAAAAACAGATAACTGTCGACTACAGCTAACTAGCAAACTTCGTTCTTCTTGGCGAGCTTGATTAATCCCTCTTTCTAGCAATTTGTATAAATCTTTATGTATCGAAAAAACCGTATTAGTAATAGACATTATTCTCATCTCTTTCTGTCTCTTTACTTTTTATGTAAGTAATTTATATTAGAATTCAACTTAATCAATAGTTTAACACTAATTAAAATTAATATGTGTAGTAATTATTAATAATCGATGCTAGCAAACAAAGGATAGATTACTACAATAAGTCCCTTGATGTGGCTTCATGTACAGCTTTCTAACCATAATTATAATATCATAATTATTAAATTTTTGCAATTAATATCTTATAGTTGTTAATTTTTAAAAACAAGCTAGATCTTAAGATGATATGTAATCTTAACCAAATTAAGTTTAAGGTTAAGTCTAAGTTTAAGTAAGACCTAAGATCTTATGCTTTTAATGATTGACTTAGCCTTAAACTTAGCCTTAAACTTAGCCTTAAACTTAGCCTTAAACTCAGCCTTAAACTCAGCCTTAAGCTCAGCTTTAAACTTAGTTAACAAACTCCTCTTTCCTGACCGTATATTCCTCCAATAAGTCTCGCTTCACCTTAAATCCTAACCCTGGCCCTGTTGGCAGTTCAATATAACCATCTTCGGACAATGTCACTTCCGGAGTAATAATATCTTCCTCCCAATATCTAGCCGAGGCTGAAATATCACCTGGCAAACTAAAACCTGGCAAACTAGATAAAGCCAACGCATGGGCCCGACCAACGCCAGATTCAAGCATTCCTCCACACCAGACAGGAACTTCTCTTTCCTGGCAAAGTTGATGAATCAACAATGCCTGCCTTAACCCTCCAACTCTAGCAATCTTGATATTAATAATCTGACAACTACCAAGCTCTATGGCCTTCCGAGCTTGGGCAACACTCTCTATACTCTCATCTAAACAGATTGGAGTACCTATCACCTGCTGTAATTTAGCATGATCAATAATATCATCCTGGGCCAACGGCTGCTCAATCATCATTAATCCAAAACGATCTAATCTCTTTAATCGATTAGCATCAGCCAGTGTGTAGCTAGCATTGGCATCTACCATCAATGGAAAATTACCATACTTTTCTCTTAACGCCTGTAATGGCTTTTTATCCCAACCAGGTTTAATCTTGATCTTAATTCGCTGATAACCTAACTCTAAATAATCCCCCACTACTTCAACTAACTGATCCAGATCAGGATAGATACCCACACTGACTCCAGATGGTACTGCTCTTGATTTTCCATTAAGCAAAGAGATCAAAGAAGTATTATTCTCACGGGCATAAAGATCCCAAACTGCTCCTTCTAACCCAGCTTTAGCCATATGATGTCGCCTAACTTGTTCTAATAATTCAGCTAATTGAACCGGCTTATCCCACTCCTCTTTAAAAGCTAAAGGAAGCAAAAATTCTTTTAAGACATACCAAGATGTTTGGGTCGTTTCCTCAGTATAATAAGGAGCAGACAATGCTGAAACCTCACCATAACCTATTCCTTGCTCTGAATGGGCTTCAACTATGATCAAACGCCGCTCATCTTCCTTACCAGAACCAGTGACAAAAGGATTCTTCATCTTCATTCCAATTTCACGCAATATAACTTTAGATAACTTCATGCGATTACTCCTTATCTTCTTTTATCCCGCTCAGTGATAATTTTCACTTTCATTATTAAAGATTAATTATTCATCATCCTCTTAAGTATTATACTAACGCATTGTGCTAGTATAAAAAATGAACTTTATTGATATATAGATTAAGTTTAACCCAACCATTAAAAAACATAAGGGTTTAGCTCTTACTTGGACTTAGACTTGGACTTAGACTTGGACTTAGACTTAAACTCAGACTTAAACTTAGACTTAATTATAGTTAAGCCAGTTTAATTTGTCAAATATATCTATTCCTGATAAAACTGATTAAACTCCCCCAGCCAAATACTATTAAAATCCTGCTCAATCTTCAACTTTTTAGCTTCCTCCCAAGTTGTTGGCCCGCCTTGCTCCTTAATCTCCTCTATATCACGCTTGAATTTTTGATAGTTGTTACGCCTAATTTTGCTACCAGAAATTATATTTCCAGCGGTATCAAGCCCAAATGAACTGACCAAGACCCCTCGTTGATCCCAATATTTCTTGGCAGGATAATCAATTAGTAACTTATCACCGATCAAGCCTCCAGTCACTTCTAAGTATAAGTCATACTCTTCCGCTCCCCAAAAATTAAGTTCCTGATACTTCTCAACAAAGCTCTGATAAGCCTTAATAAATTCCCCTTCAAACTCTTCATAAGTACAAAAGCCCCTAAAGAACCAACATGCTGAGTCATCATCATTTTTTCTCGGGCCAACAGGCACATCCTTACGCCCTATAAATATTACCCCTTCAAACTCATCCATAGTATAATCAATAATCACTCTACTTTTTAACTCATCTTTAGCGATTGCTCTTTCAATATTTTCCAAATCATTTTCGATCATTACCTTTTTATGTACCTTATTAATTTCACCTAATAACTTCTTTGCTTCTGCTAAATCAGGATTATCGATTGCCTCTTCTAAACTTACATACATCCCTTCTAATCTACTAAGAGCCTCTAATACCCTTTCGTTTCCCATCTTCTCACCTCACAATTTTATAATGTCATTCTAAACAATAATTGCTATTCTATAGATTTACTTTAAATTTTTTATTTTAAAAATTTCATCTCACTATATTAAGAAAATCTTTAGTTCAATTTAGAACCTTTTTTAAATCTACTTAATATCAATACCACTAAAAATTGAGATTATTAAATTAAGTATATCATATACTGGAGAAGAAAAAAATATTTCACTCTAAATAATTAATAAAAAGTTGCCTCCGCCAACTCAGCTTAAGTCTAAGATTAAATTTAAGTAAAACTAACAAATACAAACTAATAAAAGTTATTCACAACCTCTAAAAATTATACCTTCCTAAAATAACAAAAAAGCCATCATATATGATGGCTTTTTTATTAATTCAATATAATTTCAATAATTTCTGTAAGTAACACGAAAGGACTAACTAAAGGTATCTCTAAAACTACTACTGAAGCATACACCGTTGCCATTAACCACAACCCAAGAAAAGCAAACAAATCTTTATAATATCCTTTTTGAATTAAGTCAGACACCTGTAAAAAGGCAATCGTCAACATTATTGCTAGTAACCCCATCAGTCGCAACATACTTTATTCCTCCGAAACAATTATTGATATAAAGTGGCAAGTGCCACTTTATATCAGTGTACAGTTTACAGTAGATATGGTTTCTATGGGTTTCACGAAAGGTCTTGACAAAGACCTGTAGGGACGGTTGACAGTAGATACGATCTTTGTGGATATGATTTCTATGATTTTCACGAAAGGGCTGATAAGCCCTGTAGGGGTTTCATGGAGGGTCTTGATAAAAACCCGTAAGGATAGAAAAAATCTAAGAACTGATTTTTTCATCACGAAGGGTTCAAAGAACCCGAAGAAAAACCTTAAAACCAAAACCACTCTAAGCCTATATCTTTTCATAGATTTTAATCTCTTAAGATTTTGCTCTTAACTGTAAACTGTAAACCGTAAACTGTCAACTCAATATTGTGGCACCTTGGTGCCACAATATTGTAACCCTACCGCGGTTGCGCATCACGATTGACCACACCACTTCTCACTACTGTCGCCTTGACATCAATATCAACAGGCAACTGGGCAAAGGTGCTCTTCCAATCTTCTTCCAATTCAGCCCACACCTTAGGTTTAATTCGATAAAAAGCAAACCCAAACCCAAAGACATCACTCTTTACTGATTGCGCCTTCTCTAACCCCTGGTTAATATCATTTTCAATCACTTGAGCCATCCGCCGTTCAATCCTCCTAGTAATCTCTGACTCTTCTTTGAAACTGGTTGGCCCAGAAGTATTAACAATTATCCCTCTAGCATTAACTTCAACTTCTATTCTAGGTCGACCATCCTTAATTACCGGTTTAATTTCCGAATCTGCCCGCAGAACCCTAATATCTACTTCAATCTCTTCATCCCTAGGATACGGTACAAATAAGTTAGCTGAATTTATTTCACCTTTGACCCAATTGATCCCTCTCGTCTGGCGATCATTAGCATAACCTACTGCTTTACCATTATCAAACAGATAGGCACCAGAAATCATAATCGGGGCAGATCGACCAGGATCAGCCATTTCCTCTGCCCCTTCATCCTCTTCTCTTTTAAACTTCAAAGCGCCTAGATATGGTTGGTACCCCGGCTGACCAAATTTTTTAAAGAAATCATTTGTATTTTCTCTTGCAGTCCCCCCTACATTTTCAACAGTGAGATCGATTAAATTCATCACCCCTAAAGCATTAGCCGATTCAAGTGGTATCTCTGTTGATAATAACTCTTTTACATCATTACCTTTAACAACTGCTAAGACCATAACCCGCCGACTCTCTCTACTTCGAGCTATAGTATTAGCTACAGGTAATACTCCTTTATGATAGGCCATCCTTTCCGAAACCATATAGATCAAAGAATGGGCAAACAAAATATTTCTCGATGTCTTTTGCCTCAAATTAGCAAGTGCATCATAGATAGAGTGACCCCAGGCTGAGACAGTCCAGAACCTCTCATCTCCCCCTTCTCCTTCAAATTCTCCTCCCGCTAAACCTAAAGGGCTAGCCATCTGGAAGATCATTTGATATAATTCCGTTTCGGGATCATAATCATAACCCCCAGCAATTACAATTGCATGCTCTTCTGGTTCCATTCTATCCCAACAGCCACTTACTAAAAGAAGAGAAGAAATCATAAGCAAAATCAGCAACCTCTTATTCACGATCAGTTCTCCTTCCTAACTTTATTGACAATAGTTCGTACACCATAAGCTGACCACAGCAAAACTAATGGCCCCAGTAAATAAGCAGCTCCATAAGGGCCAACAATAGATGGCTTTAAGAAGCTATAAACTTCAAAAATACTATCAAAACCATGAACTGTCAAAAAGACCCAGAGAACAGCCATTGGCCAGATAATAGATCTATAATCCTCTAAACCTAACCACTGAGCCATACCTTTAGCTCCAGCATAAAGAAAGGTCGAAAGTGAAATAAAAACTCCAAACCCCCAAGAAAAAATAACCAGAATTTCAATTCGTTCTATAAATTTACTGACACGAACCGCCCTCATCAAGACCATGAATGGAAAATTAACTCGGGCCCCCTCCTGCGGACTTAAAACAGCAATAGTTGTTAAAACTATCAACAATAAAGTGAATAAAGAAGCAGCTATTGAGGTTAAAGCAACTTGAATACTTTTTTCTGGCTCTGCTGTTACAGGGGCCAACATCCCCAACACCCAGATCTGAACAATAAAAACAATCGGAACGACTGCTCCTCTCAGTACTGGGCCCCAGCCACGAGCCAAGACTGGCTGCAGATTAGTTAACTCTATTTCAGTACCTGTTAAGAAAAGTGCTATCAAGATTGCAATCACAAAAACAATAAATAAAAGATCAGCTACTCGCCCCAATACCTCAACACCTTGCTGAACACAGATAGTAGCAGGTAAGACCATTCCAACAGCAATAAAGAGTAACGGAGTTTGGGGCAAAAAACCGGTCATAAGTAATTCACCATACAATCGCAACTCTACTACCGACAACTGAAGAAAGAGTGCCAAAAAGGCTAAACCAAGTATCTTACCCAACCAATTTCCTAATAAGACCTGACTATACTCAATCAAGGTCAACTCAGGAAATTTAGCACACAACATTGCCACTAATAGAACAATAATTTCTGAACCTACCAAGACAACTAAGACAGAAATCCAGGCATCCTGTAAAGCATCTGCCGTAGTTAAAACCGGAAGAAAAGCTAGAACTGCTGACATTCGCATTATAAATAAAATAAACCATAATTGCCGATTAGCAATCTGCTCTTGACTCATCCTTTAGTTGCCCCCTCTATTAGGAGGCTGGGATTGTTGGCCCTTCTCTTTTCTCTGTAATTCCCTCTTAGCTGTAGTCTGAGGTCGAGTTTGATTAAACCAGCGGGGCAATCTGACTATACTATCTTTGAGATCCTGCCAGATTAAAGGAGCAAAAGGCTTGAAATAAGGTTGCCCAAAAGAACGCAAAGCAGCTAAATGAACTATTGTAATTAAGATTCCAAATTGAAGCCCAAACAGACCACTAGCCCCTCCTAGAATTAGAAAAACAAACCTGAGTATACGAGCCGTAATTGAAAAAGAAAAATCAGGAGTCGTAAAGGACGAAATAGCAGTTAAGGCTACAACTACTACCATCGGTGGTGAAGCCAATCCAGCTCCAATAGCTGCCTCTCCCAAAATTAACGCCCCTACAATACTGATCGCAGGACCAATAGCCTGCGGTAAACGAAGACCTGCCTCCCGTAAAATTTCAAAAATCACTTCCATTAACAGTGCTTCAACAGTTAATGGAAAAGGAATCCCATCTCTAGTAGAGGTTACTCTCATCAATAACTCAACAGGAATCAATTCAGGGTGATAATTAAGAATTGCTACATAAAACCCAGGCAACAATACCGAGATAAAATAAGCAAAATATCTCAATGCCCTAATCAAAGAACCAACAGGAAATATTTCATAATAATCATCAGGTGCCTGTAATAAAGCATGAAAATCGACCGGTAATAATAAGCAAAAAGGAGTCCCTTCAGTTAAAATTGCAACCTTCCCTTCTAACAGATAGGACACAACTATATCTGGTCGCTCTGTCCGCTTGACCAGCGGAAAAATAGTCATCTCATCCATAATACTTTCTTCTATATAACCTGATTCCAATACAGCATCAGTATCCATCTCTTCTAAACGTGACTTAACTTCTGTGATCAATTCTTCATTGACCAGACCTTTAATATAAGCTAAAGCTACTTTAGTTTTAGATAATGAACCTAGTTCATTATTTTCAATCCACAGATGCGGAACCCTTATTCTATGGCGCAAAAGAGCAACATTAGTACTCAATGTCTCCACAAAGCCATCTCTAGAGCCTCTCAGCGTAATTTCTGCTTCAGGCTCTTGAATATCTCGCGTCTCAAACTTTGTTGTATCACAGATAATTGCTTCCTTTAATCCTGTAACAACAATAATCGTACTACCTAATGCCAACTGCTTCAATATTTCTGCTATCTGATCTGTAAAGCTTAAATCCTTATTATTCAAAACTCTATCAATTAAATCAAGAGATAACGAACCCTCTACAGTCAACTGTTGGATCTCTAATAAATTTATTTGTAATTTTTCCAAGATCTCTTCAATTGCCTGCTCATCTGTTACTCCATCCATAAAAAAGATCGCACACTCTGTCTTTGTGACACCTATTTTAGTCTCTCTAATGCTCAAATCAAGACTAGAACCTAGCAATCCTTTAATATGATCAATATTTTTTTGAAAATCAGCTTCCATCTTCATCTGATTAACATACTCTTCTCTTTCACTTAAATCAAGATCCTCTAATTGATAAACTTCATCCTCTTGCTGTTTACCAATTAAGCTCTTAAGAAATTCGATTATCTCCATCACAAACACCTCATTTATAATCAAAATCACTACTAAGTATTATGATCATAAAATAGATAATTATACCTTTATTTGAATCTATTATTACTTATTCCAGATAAAAAAGTTGCCTCCAGCAACTCAGTTTAAGTCTAAGATTGAGTTTAAGTAAAACCAACAAATACAAGCTAGTAAAAATTATCTACAACCTCTAAAAAACATAATTTCCTTAATGATAAAAAAAGAACAGATCCATTAAGATCTGACCACCTTTACTTCCTGCTTTGACAAAAGTTAAATCAAATAAAAAATTCCTAACCTATAATAGTCAGGAATTTTTTGTTAACTATCACTATCCAATTGTCACTAATCTAATCACAAACTTTGACCCGTTAACCTCTTAATTTATTATTCATTCAGCCAGATATAATTCATTCGAAGCTTGTACATTATAGAAAGATACTATTGATTGATCTAATTTTTGACTTTCTTTGACCACTTCTTCAGAAACAAGGCTTCGTTCTTTCTCTATCACTTCTGAAAGCTTTAACTTTGATCTACTTATTTTTTCTTTCAATTCCTTAATATTAGACATTGCAGGCACCTCCCTATTATATCTTAACAGTCCAAAAAACAAGAACGTGATGAGTGAGTTTGATTGAAAATAAAAAAACCTAGAATAGTTAAATTCTAAGGTGGGTTCGCTACTAACTCCATATAGCTCAAGCGACCAGATACAAGCTATACTTCATCGTTTCTTTATGATATTAATCCTATATTCATTTTTAAATTATGGTATAAATTTACATCAATTGACATAATATATGTTATCTTAATTTCTGATTGATCTCATTATACATTCTTATCTAATAATTGTCAAATAAGAATAAAAATCCTAAAAAATTGTTCTTGTGATTAATTCAAATATGAGTAGTGTATGAGCAAAAGCAAAACCTTAGCCCTTATGTTTTTGACCTTACCCACACTTCTACACAAAACTGACACATAATTGTCTTACATCTTGTATTCAGCTACTAACTCCTGTAATTCTTGAGCCATTTTAGCTAACTCTTGTGATGAATTAGAAATCTCTACAGACATATTATTTACATCATCTGTTGCATTTGTTATTTCATCACTATCCTGGGCCAACTCATTAGTTGCACTAGCAGTCTGTTCTATCTGTTTTGATGTTTTTTGAACTGAACTCTTAATTTGATCAAATACATCCCCTGTATTTTCTACAATTTTTTGACCTTGCTTAGTCTTTTTTGCTACTTCTTTGATCTTTTTTATACCTGCTTGGGATTGTTGCTGTGTTCTTCTAACTAAATTAGCAATTTGACCCGTTGCTTCAGCAGTTTGACTTGCTAACTCCCTTATTTCTTCTGCTACCACAGCAAAGCCTTGTCCCCCTTCTGCACTAGACATAGAACTTGCTCTAGCTGCTTCAATTGCTGCATTCAAAGCTAATAGGTTGGTCTGTTCTGCAATATTATTAATCAAATCAATAATCTGGCTTATCTCTTGGGATGTATTATCTAAATCAGCAATTACCCCTACTGTCTCTTCAACCACCTGATTAATTTCTTCAATACTCTTTACTGTAGTCTCAATATTTTGACTACCTAACTCAGTCTGTGAAGTAGCTTCTTGAGAAAAACCTGCTACTTCTTCAGCACTAACTGAAATCTGTTGAATACCTGCTGAGATATTTTGAATTAAATCATTAGTAGTCTCTATAGTAGCATTCCCTTCTTCCGCTGAAGCCGATAATTCCTCACTATAAGCTGATAGATTTTCAACTGTATTGTTTATTTTAGAAATTACCCCTTGAAAATTATCAATGATTAAATTAAAAGTGGCAATTAACTCTCCTATTTCATCTCTAACAAAAAATGATAACCTTTTAGTAAAATCTCCTTCTTCTCCTTGAGAAATCAATGCAGTTAAAGGTTTAATAATCTGCTTAGACAATGTAATAAAATTAATCCAACATATAATTAAGCTGATAATTATCAAAAAGATATTCTTAAATATTAATTCACCATACTCTAATTGCAAATCGAGGCTAAAGACTATAAGATTAAATAGACTGAATAACGATAATATTCCAACAGTCGTAACAATAATATTAATCCCTAGTTTAGTCTTTAGTGATAAAAACTTATTTTCATTAGATAAAGGAATTTCTGCAGCATATTCTTGAAATTGATAAATTATCGAATTGAAAAAAGGTAAGTTGAATAATAAAATAAGAGTCAACCCCAATAATAAACCATATGTATATTCCATTCTGGTTAAAAAATCTACCATTAACATTCCTGTATTTGGCCCTACAATACAGTAAATAATAATATTAATCAGATAAAATTTAGGGAAAAAGGATGTTATCTTTTGAACCTCCTCTAAGCCTTCCTGTTCTTGATTATATTCTTCTATCTTTTTTAAATATTTATCAGTCTTGAAAAAAACAAAAGAAATATATCCAATTGCAAATATCCCTTGTGCAGGAACTGAGGCTAAAGTAATCAGCTCATCAATACTGATTATTTCAAAAAACCACATAATAAAATTCCAGACTAAGGGAGGAAATAAAAACCCTAGTGCTAATAAAAATAATATTTTACTTCTCCGTTTATTCATCTTAAATTCTCCTCTCAGTTTTATAACTTTAATATTGGAAATAGTATGAGGCCATTATGATTTTTCGACATAACCAGACTACATTCCTCCCTATTGATGACTATTATTATTAATTTTACCTTATTTTTCTCTAAGGGCTACACTTAAAATAACCATTGCTGTCCTCTTAATCTGAGGTTCAATGGTAATATTTTTATATTATGTTGATTAAATCTTAATAATCTAAAATTATAATATTTATTAATTAAAATGTAAAACTTTGCAGGATATTAGTCCCAATATATCAAATTAAAACTATAAGGTCTATTTACATAAGAATTAAAGTTAAATAATATTGGAGGGCTAATGATGGTTTTAACCAAGGTGAGCAATTTAGAAGAAGGGAATGTTTTATCAAAAAGTATCTACTCTTCTGATGGAAAGATATTATTAAGAGAAGGGGTCAAATTGAGCAGAAATACTATCAATAAATTGAAGAACTATGGAATTACACATGTTTATATAAAGAATGAATTACTTAAAAAAATCAAGAAAAAGACTTTAGTAAAAGAAAGTATAAAAAAATTAGCAGTATCTACCGTTAAAAAGTATATGACTATTTTTGATCCGCCAGATACTCTAGATAATAATACTAAAGGTCAAGAAGAATTGTTAAATAAAGAAGAGTTGATTAATATAATTGATGAAATTATAAATGATATTTGTAATTGTGAAGATTTATTTGTTAATTTACGAGATATTAGAAGATTAAATGATGAATTATTTTTTCATTCAACTAATGTAGCAATCCTATCAGTTATATTTGGTAAAATTTTAAACTATAATGCTCAAGAGCTGAAATCATTAGGTATGGGAGCCTTATTACATGATATTGGTAAATTAAAGATTCCTTCTAAAATATTAAATAAACCAGGCAAGCTGACTGATAAAGAATTTGAACAAGTTAAAAAACATTCTTTGTATAGCTATCAAACTTTAAAGTCATGTACTAAAATATCTGAAGTTTCTGCCACTATAGCCTATCAGCATCACGAAAAATGTGATGGCTCTGGTTATCCTTTAGGATTAACCAAAGATAAGATCCATCCTTTTTCTAGAATAGTAACTATAGCAGATATCTTTGATGCTTTACAAAATAATAGAAGTTATCGGTCCGGTTTAAAAAATGAGGAAGTAATCAAACACTTAATCTCTATGACAAAAGATAATAAGCTGGATAGTACTATTCTCAAAAAAATCTTACACTATCTAGTTCCATTTCCTATTGGTAGCAGGGTACGACTGTATAATCATAAAGTTAACAGCTTATTAGAAGGAGCGGTAATAGAACTTAATAATGACATTTCAAAGCCATTAGTTCAGATTTTAAAGGTCAATAATAGAAAAGTTCATAAACCCTTGACAGTTAATTTGGAAGAAGAATTGACTGATTATCAGATTGAAGAAGTTATTTAACTTTATAACTAATCACTATAACGCTAAAAAAAAGCCTCTTGGTGATTAAAAACAAGAGGCTTTTTTATTTCTAATGTTGACTTTTATTAGATTTTTATCTCATCTTTCATATTTTTAAATCTAACCTCTCCTATTCCCGAAATATTTTTAATCTCTTCAATACTGTTAAATCCACTGCGAGTTTGCCGATAATCAATAATATTCTCTGCTATCGCCGGGCCAACTCCAGTTATTTCCTGCAATTTTTCATAATCAGCTGTATTGATACTTATTTTATCAGTCATCTTTTCTTCCTTTTGATCTGGTTGATAAGGATTATCCTCAATCCAGTAATCAACACCGTCTGTAGAGATAACTACATCGCCCTGATAGTCATTTCTGTAAATATCTACTTCTGCCCCAGCTAATCTATCAATAACCTCATCGGCAGGATGACCATAACTATTATCTATACCAGATTGAATCACTGCTACCTCTGGATTGACAGCAGCTAAAAAATCTTGATTCGTCGAAGTAGCAGAACCATGATGGCCTACCTTAAGGATTTGATTTTCAAGATCGTCCATTCTAGTTAAAACCTCTTCTTCTCCAGCTGCTTCAAGATCCCCAGTAAAGAGAAATCCGACATCATTATACCTTAATTGCCCTACAATAGATTCATCATTCAAATTATCGGTTAACGGCTCAGCAGGATGAATTATTTCAAAATCTAGCCCCTCTGCTAATCCTACACTCATCCCTGCTCGCCCTACAATAAATTCTATCTCTTCCTCATAAATGGCAGTTAGATAATCAGCAAAGGTAATTGTAGTATGCTCCACCCCTGGATCAATAACCTTCTTAACATCAAAGGTCTCAAAAACTTCAATCAACCCTCCAATATGATCAGCATGAGCATGAGTACCTACCGCTAGATGAATCTTTTCTATATCTAAATCTTTCAAATACTCTACAACCTGTGAACCTGCTGACCTTGTACCAGCATCAATCAACATCTTATGTCTGTCATCACCTTCAATCGCCTTAACCAAGATTGCATCGCCTTGCCCAACATCAATAAAGTGGGTTCTAATTTCTCCGTTAAACTCTTGCTCAGCTTCAACATGATCATCTTCAAACTCAATATCATCTTGTTGAGCAAATACCTCTTTTTCATTATTACAAGCAGAAATAAAACTGACTAGAGCAATAATTGCAATTAATAAAACTATTTTTTTGTTTTTCATCTTTTATCTCCTTACTAAAATAGATTGTATTTCATTTCATTCTACATCATTGGCTAACTAATGTAAAATCATGCCCGTCAATTTAATGCATGATTTTACAACAATATTGAACTGAATGGTATAAAAACTCTTATGACCTATACCCTGGTCGTAAATTAATTATTCTGACTGAAGAGAGAAAAAGAGGAAGTAAATACGGACCAACAGTTATTAATGCCTGTTAATTCAGCTTTCTTTGCTAAGCATAAAGTATATCAAATCGCAGAAGATAGAGAATATATCTTCGATCTTGCTTATGAAAATAATATCACAAGATGGATTACAAATGATTACAGTTAATCAGTAATTTTAATAAAAAACCTCCCAGTATAATATTATACTGGGAGGTTTTCTATATCCAGAGTAGTTTTAATTCTCATCTAACTAGACAATTAAACTATCTTCTTAATCTTTAACTTTATTCAGAAAATAATCTAGCCGCCATATTATTTAATTTTTCTGCCATTCCACTAAGTTCTTCAACACTAACAGTAATTTCTTCCATAGCCGCACTCTGTTCTTGAAAATGACCATCATTAGTTTGAATCGCTTCAACAATTCCTCCCACTCTATTATCTATATGTTCAAGGTAGTCAGTAATTTCCTTAACCGATTTTTCACTACGATTAGCCAGTTTTTGAATTTCTTCAGCAACAACCTTAAAACCTTGACCTGATTTTCCAGCTCTAGTTGCTTCTATAGAAGCATTAAGACCTAATAAGTTTGTTTTTCGACTTATATCTTTAATGATTTTTAAGATCTCATCAATATTTGTTAATAAATTTTTAGCCTTATCTGCCTCTTCAACCATCTTTGAAAAATCATCAGCTAAATCTTCTGTATTAACAGTAACCTGCTGAGTACTCGCACTAGTCTGCTGCATAGCACTAGCCAATTCATTAGAAATTCGTTGCAACTTCTCTTCCATCTCTGCTTTCTCAGTTACATCAATAGCATAGCCAAAACCACCAATCACATTACCATCATCATCATGGATTGGAGCTCCTGTAGCCATAAATGGTATCCCATAAACTTCTTTTGGAACAAAGGTCTGTATTGTTCTATTCTCCTTCATTGCGGACGAAATAGCATCATCACCAATTGGCATCCCCACCTCTATACCTACATCAATCCTTTCTCCAGAACAATAAGCAATAAATTTCTCAGTATCAGTTACTCCTACTGCACAATCTTCAACCATTGCTGCTGCTAAAAATGGTGTCACATCCACAAAAGACCTTAATCTGTTATGCATTATCTAAATCCTCCTTGATTTACAAAAACCACTTTACTAAATACTCCTCCACTATGTACAAATTAATTATAACAAAAAATTCTATTTTTTTCTACATAAAAAGACTTTTTGTATTGTTTGAAATATTAAGAATAATTGATTCCTAGCTATAAAATATAAAAAAGCCAGATCTAGTTAAGACCTGACTAAAAGAAAAACCATTATAATTAACTAAAATGGATAGCTGAACTTAACCTCTACCATCCTTTGAGGAATTCTGCCTCCAGAACCAAACAACTCCCCCTCATCCCCAATAAAGAATCCACCATTGATCTCAAAATCAAGGTTACTAGCAACTTGATTACTATAGCCCGGGGCCAACATCAAACTTCCATCATCCAAACTATAAGTAGTATTCAATTGCAGGCTAGAAAAATCATCCAGTTCATAATTGATCATCCCTACCAATAATCTATTTCTTTCCTCTGTTTCTAAATCTATTCCACCTAAGAGACTATTAATTATCATCGCTCCATCATCTAAATACTCAAACTGAAAAAAGAGTTGATTGACATCTCTTAGCTGCCAGCTATAATCACCACCTATTAGATAGACTTGATCGTCACTATCAGGATAATAAGAAACTGCTCCATAGATCCCCTCTCCCATCAATTCCTACAACTGTAACTGACAATTCATCTAGACCATTATTGAGATTAGCAAGAAATCTAACCTGTGATGTATAAGCTTTCAGATCTGGAATCTGAGCTAAGTCATCTTTTAACTGTTCATCGACTGTTATTAAATTATCTAAAGGTAACTCATCTCTTTCCTCCCAATAGTCTTGATTAACCACTTGTAGATGTCCACTCTCAAAATCAATTACATTTTAAAATAGATCGACTCCCCTTAAAGCAGCCACCTCAACCTTACCTTGCTGATAGATCTTTTCTACCCCTTTCAATTCTAATAAAGCCATTTTTCTACCTCCTCTTAGTCACTCTTAATTCCATGTTTAATTAAACTTAAAAGCTTATCAACAAAGACCATCATTTCATTCTCTTCTAAATTTAAAATATCCTCTTCACTATCAAGCTGTAACCTCTTTACAAAATAATCTTCTAAAACCGACATATTTAACTTAGTAATTAAGTATGCTGTAAACTCAAGATCAATCTCTGAATCAATCTCCCCTTTATTAACCCCATCTTTTAACAACTGAATAAAAAATTGTTCACTTCTATCTTTACTCCTATTCATAATCTCTTTTTTGAGCTGATTATCCAGATTAATAATCCGAAAAGCAATTAACTGCAAACGTGGATTATCCTTACCAAAACGAAAACCAGCTAGATAGATCTCTCTTAATAATTCAAAGAAGTCCAAACTCTCCTTCTCACTCATAATATGCGATAAATAAACCATCTTCTTCTCTGTTATTAACTCAATAATATATTTAAAGAGATCCTTCTTCCCCGTAAAGTACTGATAGAAACTCCCCTTAGCAATCTCGGCCTCTTCAACAATCCGATTAATACTCGTCTTATGATAAGAAAATCTTGAAAATTCTTTAATAGCAGCATCTAATACTCGTTCTTGTTTATCTTGTGGTAGATTAAAAAAAGTATCACTAGGCATAAACTTTCCCCTTTCTCTAAAATTATTGATATGACTCTTAGGTCATGTGACTTCATAGTCATATCGTACTAAAAAAACTTTTCCTTGTCAACCCTTATTTAAAGTTTTAATAAGGGACATCTTAAAAGTATATCCTTGACAACTTATAGGAGAATATATTATAATCTACATACACCCCTATACGTGGGGGCTATCTTTGCAGTGAAATCTAATTACAATTCAGTTTAAGTTTGAGTAAATCGTTTTTATTACGAAGGGTTTTTATAAACCCGGAGGTAAGTCTAAGTAAGAGCTAAGCCCTTATGTTTCTAGTGGTTGACTTAAACTTAACCTTAGCCTTAAACTTAAGCTTAATATCAATAAAAGTAAGATGCTTAGAAAATTATGTATCAACTATTCCTTGACAGTGTTGACTGTTTTTACAACTATTCACTATTCATTATTAACTATTAATTACTCTTACGAGGGGGGATTAAATTGCACTTCACTAAAATCAACTCAGAAGAATTTGAAAAAGAAGTCTTAACTTCTAAAAGTCCAGTCTTATTAGAATTCTCTTATGATTACTGTTTAGCTTGCCAAGAAGTTAAGAAGTTTATTATAAATAATCTTGACCTTAAAGATCTAAAGTTAGTGGAAATTGATATTTCGAAGAATCAGAGCTTGGCCCGAAATTATAATGTTGATAAGTCTCCAACACTATTATTATTTAACAATGGAAGAGTCATAGCACGACATATTGGTTATCTTAAAAGAAATGAATTAAATACTTTATTAAATAATTTACCTTACTGGACTAAAGTAGGAAATAAAATAAAGCAAGGAGGAAAGCTAATGTTTAATTTTTTATTCGGGAGGAATAAAGTAGAAAATATTTCAGCTACAGAAGTTGCTCAAAAATTAAATCAAACAAAACCGCAGATTATAGATGTGAGAACAAAAAGAGAGTATCAAGAGGGGCATATTCCAAACTCTATAAATATCCCTGTTACAAAGATAACAGATAATTTAGATAAATTGGCTAAAGAAGAAGAGATAATTACTGTCTGTGCTTCAGGAAGGAGAAGTAAAAAAGCAGCAAAGAAGCTTGTTACAGCTGATTATAATAAAGTTAAGAATATGTCTGGAGGAATGAATGCCTGGCAAGGAGATATTATAAAAAACAATTAAAAGAATGGCTTAAATTTAAGCCATTCTTTACTAATCTTTTATTATTCTTTTATTTTTTCAAATTACCAACCGCTCATCATTCCACTACCTCTATTTCCTCTATCCCTTCTATTACTAGAAGTATTACCATTAGTTCCATGACAATCAAAATCAGTACTATTCATTTTTTCTAACTGTTCAGCAGATAAAACATCTCTTTTAGCTAACTGATACTCATCTTGTAAGCTTCTTAGCTCTTCATTTAAAATACTGATCTCGTTCTGTAATCGGGCCAACTCATCTTGACTGGCATCTGCTTGGGAATATAAATATCTTAAATCATCTCTTTTTCTCCGTAGTTGATCCTTTAATTCCCTTGTTTGTTGGTAATACTCATCTTCTAAAGCTCTCATCTCTTCTAACTGCTCATCTGATAAGTCTAGATTATAATTACTATACTCACCCTGAGACATCATATGTCCCCTTGTTCCTGCTCTACCATACCCAAAAACCACAGATGACATTCCTAGAACTAATAATCCAACCAAGACCAAACTAATAATTCGCTTCATAATTTATCTCCTCCTTTAATTTTTATCTTACACTTATATTATAAGGAGTAGATATTAAGAAGCTATTAAGAAACTAATAAGATTTCTTTAAAATATTACATTAAAGGAGCAAAGACACGTAATACTGAACGCCCTAGCTCTTTATACCATGCGGTATCTTCAAGCTCTTTTATAGTAATCTTGCTACAAAACTTTAAGGTATTAAAAAAATCATCTTTCATTTCAATAATACTACTACAATCATACATCCAAACCCCACATTCAAAGTGTAAATATAAACTCCTATAATCCATATTTATCGTACTGACAACACCATACTCATCATCTACTACACAGCTTTTAGCATGAACAAATCCCGGTCTATATTCATAGATTTTGACTCCATTTTCAATGAGAATTCTATAATAAGACCTAGTAACTGCATGAACATACCACTTATCTGCACAATGAGGAGTAATAATACGAACATCAACTCCCCCTTTAGCTGCCGCTGATAAAGCAGTTGCCATTTCATTATCAATAATCAAATAAGGAGTCATAATATAAACATAATCTTGAGCCTTATTAATCAAGTTAAGATAAACTATCTGCCCAACAGTCTCACCATCTAATGGATTATCTGCAAATGGTTGAATATACCCAGTACCATCTTTTGAATTATCAGCTACCAAATTATAATTAGGCTTAAATTCTTGTAAATCCTCCTTAATCCCTCTAAGGTAATCCCACATAGATAAAAACATCACAGTCATACTCCATACAGCTTCCCCTTTGAGCATAATAGCAGAATCTTTCCAATGACCATATTTTTCAAAGCTATTTATATATTCATCTGCTAGATTAATACCACCTGTAAATCCTGTATGACCATCAATTACTATAATTTTACGATGGTCCCGATTATTAAGAACAGGGGACAACACAGGAACTAAAGGGTTAAAAACAGAACACTTAATCCCCTTCATTTCAAGCTGTTCATTATATTTATAAGGTAAAGTAAATAAACAACCTACATCATCGTAGATAACACGAACATCGACACCCTCTGCTGCCTTTTCTACTAATATATCAAGTATGCTATTCCACATCTCGCCTTCCTCAATAATAAAATACTCCAAAAAAATATAATCTTCTGCTTTTTTTAATTCTTCCTTTAACTGTTCAAATTTCATTTCTCCAATTGGAAAATAATCAGTTGTTGTATTACAATCAGGGGGAGAATAGGCATAGTCTTGAATATATCTTGACTGGTTAGCAGCAACTTTACTTTGATTTTCTATCTCTTCTAAAATATCTTCTTTAGGTTGTAATACATCACTCATCTTATCCCCTATTAATGTCATTTTATGCTTAGCTCGCTTATGCAACTTTTTCCCAGCAAAGAAGATATAAAACAAACCTCCAAAAACAGGAAATAACAAGATAGGTATAATCCAGGCCACTTTATAAATTGGATTCATATAATTGTTTATAATACCTAATACTGCAACTATACTGATAAGTATACTTCCCCCATAGAAAAAAACAAAATACTCATTAAATTTTAAAATTACCCTTATCAAAACTATCAACTGCACTAATATAGCAACAGCTAAGAAAGTAATCCTATGGAATAAAAATTTCTTGATAAAGTTCATTTTCTTGACTTATCCTCTAATAACTTAATTTCATCAATTAGTTTGATAGTCACTTAGATTCTCCTCCTTTAACTTTTTTCTACTTCAGATAAGGGTTTATGTACTCTTTCTTCCTTCTATAATAATATATTCATTTCCTTTATGTAAATAAATTTCAACTCAAGGCCTTTATTAATATTATGATGTAAATTCTATATTAATTATCATAAATCAAATTTAAGATTTTTGACCTAATAACTTCAAAACAAAAGAAAGGATCAGACCTTAAATAGATCTGATCTTTTCTTTTATCTTCAATTTTATCTATTCCATAACCGTTTTGCAAGAGTTAAATATTATAAAGCTCCTCCGGTTTTAACAACTCTCTATCATGCTCTTTAAGAACATCAACAGTCTCTTCCAAATCTTCCGTTCTAATCACTACCAATGCCCGCTCTCCCATAGAAAAAGCATACATATACTCAATACTGATCCCTTCATTAGCTAAAATTCTTAATGATTTTGCTAAGGTACCTGCCTCATTAGGAGTAGATAGACAAATTACATCAGTTAAACTGACTGAAAAATTCTTCTCCTTTAATACTTCAAGACCTTTTTCAGAATCAGAAACAACCATTCTTATAATCCCAAATTCAGAAGTCTCAGCGATACTCAAGGCTGCTAGATTAACTCCTGCATTACCTAACGCTTCTGTGATTTCTGTCAATCGGCCACACCTATTCTCTAAAAAGACCGACAACTGTTTAATAAACATCTTAAAACCTCCTTTTTTATAGATCAACAACTCCAAAATAACATTTTATTTTTCGATCTCTACTAATTGCAAATTACTCATTACTGGCCCTACGAGTTGTTTGAACTCTTCGTGATGGAAAAATCCTTAATAGGATCTTTCCTATCTAGAGATCCCTTTTATCAATAACTCTTTGTGATTTACCAGCTGTTCGTTCAAGAGTCTTAGGCTCTACTAATCGCACTTTGGCACTTATTCTCAATGTACTTTCTAGATTCCCTTTAATTCTTTTAGTTAACTGCTCTAACTTTTTAATCTCATCAGAGAAGAATTCATCTGCTACCTCTACTTGAACCTCCAATACATCAAGGTTATTTACTCGATCAACAATCAGTTGATAATGAGGTTTCGTTTCGCTCATCTCAAGCAAGACACTCTCTATCTGGGACGGGAAGACATTAACTCCTCTGATGATTAACATATCATCACTACGCCCTAAACACTTCTGCATTCTGACAGTCGTTCGACCACATTCACATTCTTCATAATTTAAAGTTGTCAAATCTTTCGTTCGATATCTGATTATCGGTAATCCCTCTTTAGTAACAGTAGTAAAGACCAACTCTCCCTTTTCACCTGGCTTAACAACTTCCTTAGTTTTAGGATTAATTATCTCAGGGATGAAATGATCTTCATTAATATGTAAGCCAGCCTGTGCTTCACACTCACTAGAGACTCCCGGGCCAATAATCTCACTCAACCCATAAATATCTATTGCTCTAACTCCTAACTTCTCCTCAATATCAGATCGCATCTCATCAGTCCACGGCTCAGCACCCAAGATTGCTACCTTCAAATCAAGCTCATCTTTATCAACCCCTAGCTCCTCCATTGCTTCAGCAAGATAAAGTGCATAAGAAGGGGTACAAGCAATTGCTGTACTACCAAAATCCTGCATCACTTGGATCTGCTTTTTAGTATTACCTCCTGAAATTGGAATCACTGTAGCTCCTACTCGCTCACTACCATAATGTAATCCGAGACCTCCAGTAAAAAGTCCATAACCATAAGCTACCTGAATTACATCATCTCTTCCTACACCAGCACACTGAAGAGTTCTAGCTACTACTTCCGACCAAGTAGCAATATCATTACGAGTATAACCTACTACAGTCGGCTTACCTGTAGTCCCTGAAGAAGCATGAACCCTGACTATTTGATCCATTGGAACAGTAAATAAGCCATAAGGATAATTATCCCTTAAATCCTCCTTAGTAGTGAATGGTAACTTCTTCAAATCATCAATACTCTTAATATCCTCAGGTACAATATTTGCCTCCTGTAACTTCTCTCTGTAAAAAGGAACATTATGATACACCCGCTTTACAGTTTCAGCAAGCTTCTTTCCTTGCCACTCTCTCAATTCTTCACGCGACATAGTTTCAAACTTTTGATTCCAGATCATTAATTTAAACTCCTCCCTGTATCATTATTATCTATCTACTTCAATCTATACCTCACTATTAAACCCTAACTCAAAGGCTGTAATATTAACCTCTTGGAACTTTTCTGGAACAATCTCCTTAATCGCAGTCAACCATTCTTCCTTCTCAATCTCAGTATTTTTAGCCAACACACCCATTAATGCTATATTAGCCGCCTTCATGTTACCAGCTTCTTTAGCCAATCCTAGAGCATCCTCTGTAATGATTTCTAAATCTAACTGACTTAATTGCTCCTTTAATTCTGCTGGATACTCCTGTTGACCGATGATTACAGACATAGGATCAATCTTTTGCGTATTCGTGATCAACTTTCCACCTGGCTTAAGATAGGAGATATATCTAGCTCCCTCCAACATTTCAAGGGCCAACACCACATCAGCACTACCCTCTTCAATCAAAGGAGAGTTTACCTCTTCAGCAAATCTAACATGTGTAATTACGCTACCACCCCTTTGAGCCATTCCATGTACTTCCGACATTTTTACATCTAGACCCTTATTTTGGGCCAACCTTCCTAATACCTTCGAAGCAAGTAATGCTCCTTGACCGCCTACTGCTGCAATAATTATATCCATTTAGTTAGCTCCTTTCTTAATGGCATCAAAGTTACACATCTCAGTACAAAGCTCACACCCTACACAAAGCGTTTCATTAATTTTAACAGTCTCACCAGTAAATGAAATCGCAGGACAACCTATATCAAGACACTTCTTACAGCCTGTACATAAATCTCCCTCTATATTTAATGGATCATTAATAACATCAGCTCTCTTATGTAGTACACAAGGCTTTTTAGTGATTATTAAGGAAGGTTCTTCAGTTGCAGTCTCTTCCTTAACTATCCTTTCTACTTCATCTATCTCATAAGCATCAATCGTTCTCACCCGCTCAATACCAATTGATTTCCCTAATTTTTCAAAACTAATATTAGGTGCCTTTCCACCTTTAACATTATAACCCGTAGATGGATTCTCTTGATGACCGGTCATAGCAGTAGTTGAGTTATCAAGTATAATTACAGTCGTGTTTCCTTGATTATAAACTAGATCTATCAAACCATTAACTCCTGTATGCCAGAAGGTAGAATCCCCGATTACTGCTACCGACTTTTTAGCAAACTCCTTACCTCTAGCCTTTTCAAAACCAAAGGCCATCCCTACACTAGCTCCCATACAGATACAAGTATCCATAGCTTGTAATGGAGGGAAAGCTCCCAATGTATAACAACCTATATCACCAGAAACATGAAGCTTTAACTTCTTTAAAATATAAAAGACTCCTCGATGATGACACCCTGGACATAAAACAGCAGGTCTAATAGGAAACTCCTGCTCAAGCTCTAATTTTTCTTTCGTATTCCCCAAAACTGCCTCTCTTATAATTGCAGGATTTAACTCCCCAATAGTAGGTAGTACATCCTTTCCTATAACTTCAAGCCCCCATGATTTAATCTGCTCTTCAAAGATCGGCTCTAGCTCCTCAATTACATAAACTGTCTCACATTGATTAACAAAATCTTCAATCATTTTCTGTGGTAATGGATAAGACAGACCTAGCTTTAAGAAAGAAGCATCTTCAAAAACTTCCTTAGAGTGGTGATAAGCAACTCCACTAGTAATAATCCCTACATCCTTCTTATCATATTCAACCTGATTAAGTTCACTATCTTCAGCAAATTCCTTTAACTTAGCCAACCTTTCTTCAGCCACAACTCTTCTCTTCTTAGCCACTGCTGGTGCTACAATATATTTATTAGGATTTTGATCATACTCTTTTAATTCAAAATCAATCCTATCTTCTAATTCAACCAGACCCCGCGAATGTGAGATCCGAGTATTGATCCGAACAATTACTGGCGTATCAAAATCTTCACTCAGCTTAAAAGCCTTCTTTACAAAGTCCTTACACTCTTGACTATCAGCAGGCTCTAAAACCGGAATCTTACCAAACCTTCCATAATACCTTGTATCCTGCTCATTTTGCGAGCTATGCTGACTAGGATCATCAGCCACTGCTATTACCAAACCAGCATTAACCCCTGGATAAGAAACTGACATTAGTGGGTCTGCTGCCACATTTAAACCTACATGCTTCATTGAAACCAAGGTTCTAGCCCCTGCAATAGAAGAACCAATCCCTACTTCCAAGGCTACCTTTTCATTAACCGACCATTCAGTATCTATTTCTTCATATCTTGCTACATTCTCAGTTATCTCTGTACTCGGCGTGCCAGGATAGGCAGTAGCTACAGTTGCTCCTGCTTCATAAGCACCCCTAGCAATTGCTTCATTTCCAAGCATAAGTTTTCTCATCTTCTCTACTCCTCCTCTTTTAATCTAGAGCTTATAAACTTCTCTACTATTATAATATAATTCCAACTTTAAACGACTTAACTAAATTCAATAACTCACTTTTGATTATTTTCAACTGCACTAAAACTTTCTAACTATACACCTCCTCAAGTATCTATATAAGCTTTAAACTACCTATTTCTGGTAGTTTTATAATGATCTATTCCTCTTTAACTATAACTTCGATAATTGTATAAATATTTCCTTCTAATTTTACAAAAATTCTGATTAATTTATCTTTCTTGTACATTAAAGAGAATCCTTCAGTAGCAAAATCCAATCTATCATGCTCCATTACTTCCTTAGCTATTCTAAATTTTAGCTAAAATACTAACTTGACATCCTCCCCGCCCGTTCGCAAAGCTCACGAACGGGGATTCCTAGAAGGAACTTGCGAGGTTGTCTGCTGATT
>NZ_JALKBY010000018.1 GCF_023223645.1 Natroniella sulfidigena
GGAGTACGTATCCATTTAATCAAAGGAGTTTTATTTTTTCAAGAACTTTTTATAAAAAACGATGCAACGCTAGTGATATTAATAGAACCTTTAACTTGTACAATTAACTTTTTTAATCCCTCTATTAAGATCCAATTACTACATATAATATACTATGCATTACTACTAAAAAGAGTGTTTTACTTTTAATTCACTCAACTTCTGTCTTAGTTTAGGCGTTACATTTAAATTATATTTAGCTGCGAGCCTAATACTTACTCGATAGCCTTCAATTATTAAATGTAAATAGACTGGATTCATCCCAGAAAAATCAATTAACAGATCTTTTAATTCTACTAGCTTTTGCTGATCAAACTCCTTTAATTGTAAATGGAATGGCTCCTTTTTACTAGAAGAAGAAAAATCACCTGTTGTTAAACTTCCTATCTTATCAGCTATAACCTTACCTTCTTGATTGACTCTGCCTGTTACTAAAATTGGTTCATCCTCTAGTAAAAATTCTTGATACCGTTGATAAGTATCTGGAAAGACAATCACCTCAAAATCACCAACTTCATCTTCTACAGTCAAAAAAGACATCTGACGTTGGTTCTTAGTTATTATTTCTCGATTATTAGTAATTAATCCTCCTAGGATTGCTCTTTCTTTACCTTCTTTAATCTCTTGGCTGGTTTTATTTCTCTTTTCTTCCAACTTATCCAAGTGTTGTTCTAGTGGATGCCCTGATAGATAAAGCCCCAACATCTCCTTTTCTAAAGCCAACAGCTTCTGTTGATCAAACTCTTCTATCTCAGGTAGTTCAACTTGATCAACCATGAAATCATCAGTCTGCTCAAATAAATCTAGAAAGCTAGTCTGACCATTACTTCTTTCTTGTTGAATTCTTTGGGCTTGTGCAAAAGCATCAGGCAATACCTTCAATAATTGAGAACGGTAATTACCTAAAGAATCAAAAGCTCCAGCTTTAATTAAACTTTCTACTACTCTTTTATTAACCTTACTTAAATCAACCCGTTGACAGAAATCAAATAAATCGCTAAACTTCTCTTCCTCCCGGACAGCAATGATCTCCTCAATCGCCTTCTGTCCTACATTTTTGATCCCTTTTAAACCGAATCTAATCTTTCCTCCTTCCACCGTAAAAGCGATCCGACTGTGATTGACATCTGGTGGTAAGATCTCAATCTCCATTCGTTCTGCTTCAAGAATATACTCAGCTACTTTATCACTATTACCAATAATACTGGTCAATAAAGCTGCCATAAATTCCACTGGATAGTGTGCTTTTAAGTAAGCAGTCTGATAAGAGACATAGGCATAGGCCGTACTATGAGCCTTATTAAAGCCATACCCACTAAAATATTCAATTAATTCGAATAACTCCTCAGCCAACTCTTGGCTATAGCCATTATTGACTGCTCCTGGAATATCTCCATTACCATTAATGAAGATAGAACGATGTTTCTTCATCACTTCAGGCTTTTTCTTCCCCATGGATCGACGTAAAATATCGGCCTCACCAAGCGAATAACCTGCTATTTGCTGCACAATCTGCATTACTTGCTCTTGATAAAGAATCACCCCATAAGTCGGCTCTAAAATCTCCTTTAAGTCAGGATGAGGGTATTCAACCTCCTGCTCCCCATGACGGCGAGCAATAAAGTCATCAACCATCCCACTGCCTAATGGCCCTGGACGATATAAAGCAAGTAAAGCAATAATATCCTCAATATTCTCTGGCTTTAGCTGCTTAATCAACCTTCTCATACCATCACTTTCTAACTGAAAGACTCCTAAGCTTAACCCTTGGCCCAATAACTCAAAGACTGCTGGATCATCAAAAGAAAGATCTCCTGGCGTTAAATCGTTGGCCCGATTTTCATTGATTAAACTCAATGCTTTATCAATCACTGTTAAAGTTCTCAAACCTAAAAAGTCCATCTTTAATAACCCTAACTGTTCTAGGGTATCCATATCATATTGAGTCGTAACCTCACCTTTACTCTGGTATAAAGGCGTATAATTGGTCAACTCCTCTTTAGTAATCACCACTCCAGCTGCATGGGTTGAGGCATGGCGTTTTAATCCTTCAATCCTTTGCGAGTAGTCAATTAACTCCTTAACCTCACTATCAGAGTTATACAATTTCTGTAACTCATCTGACTCCTCTAGAGCATCTTTTAAGGTAATTCCTAGTGAATTAGGAATAGCCTTAGCTACCTTATCAGTCTTATCATAACTGATCCCTAATACTCGTCCTACATCACGAACAGCCCCTTTAGCAGCCATTGTACCAAAGGTAATTATCTGGGCTACCTTATCAGCACCATATTTTTCGGTTACATAATCTATTACTTCATCCCGTCGCTCATAACAAAAATCAATATCGATATCAGGCATCGACACACGAGCAGGATTTAAAAATCTTTCAAATAATAGATTATACTCTAATGGATCAATCTCTGTAATATCCAATAGATAGGAAACAATACTTGAAGCTGCACTACCTCGCCCCGGGCCAACAATAATCTCTTCATCCTTAGCATACTTAATAAAATCCCTCACGATTAAAAAGTAAGCTGGATAACCCATCTGATTAATTATCCCTAGTTCATGTTCAATCCTCTCTTCAACCTCAGAAGTTAACTCTCCATACTTCCTCTCAACACCTTGATAAGTCAACTTCCTTAGATAAGATTCAACCGTTTCTCCTGCTGGCACTTCATAATGCGGCAATAAGATCTGCTCAAAGTCTAAATCAACCTCACATCTATCAGCAATTTCAACAGTATTGGCAATCGCTTGCGGATAATCAGCAAATAACTGTTCCATCTCCTGTGAGCTCTTAAAATAAAATTGATCATTAGGAAATTGTAATCGATCTTGATCATTGACATCCTTACCAGTTTGAATACAGAGTAAAATATCATGTACCTTAGCATCATCTTGGGTCAGATAATGAACATCATTAGTTGCTACTAAAGGAATCTCTAGTCTTTTACTTAACTGCACTAAGCCATCATTGACCCTCTTTTCTTCTTTTAAACCATGATCTTGTAATTCCAAAAAGAAATTGCCTGGGCCAAAAATATCTTGATAAGCTAAAGCTATCTCTTCTGCTTGCTCAGTCTGCTCATTAGCTAATAATGTAGAAATCTCCCCCGCTAAGCAACTACTTAAACAGATCAATCCTTCACTATTTTCTCTTAATAATTCCTGATCGATTCGTGGTTTATAATAAAAACCCTCTGTATAACCTTGAGAGACCAATTTTAATAAGTTTCGATAACCTACATTATTCTCAGCTAATAAGACCAGATGGGCCAACTTCTTATTATTAACATCCTTTTGTAAGCGATTATCAGTAATATAGACCTCACAACCAATAATCGGCTTGACCCCTGCTGCTTTAGCCTGCCGATAAAACTCAACTGCTCCATACATCACCCCATGATCGGTCATCGCTACCGCTGGCATACCTTCCTTTTTAGCCTGAGCAATCAATTCTTCAGTTTTGACCGCTCCATCTAAGAGACTATATTCTGTATGAACATGAAGATGTACAAATTGGCTCATATTCTCACCTCCTGACACTTTAAATTTACAGTTTACAATGTACAATTAAAAAGATAAAAACCATCAACAATATCTTTCATATTTTTCCCAATTAATTAGCAACTTATCCTACCTTTATAATATAGCTATTCAAGTTTAAAATCAAAGAAATTTAAGCTTAATTGATAAATAGCTTAAGTTTAAGGCTGAGGTTGAGTTTAAGTCAATCACTAGAAACATAAGGGCTTAGCTCTTACTTAGACTTAGACTCAAACTTAAACTTAATTGTGATTAAATTAGACATAATTCCATCATACAAACAATACAGATACTCGTATAAACTTAATCTGGTAGGTGATTGTATGAACCGACTGATTTTAGTCTTTTTTATCGCCCTAGGAGTAGTCTTAGGAGGGGCAATTATTGGTAGTGTAGGAGCAACCCTGACTGGGGAATCACCACTTAAAGCAATGACTCAATTAAGCCAGGAGATTAAATTATGGGCCGTAGTCACCGCCATTGGTGGAACATTTAGTACTTTAAGGATTATTGAAGGAGGAGTCTTTGAAGGAAAAGTTGGTGTCTTAATCAGACAGTTTGTCCTCTTAACCGCTGCTTTTATAGGAGCCCAACTTGGTATCTGGCTAATTACCATCCTCACTGGAGGAAATTAAGATGGGATTTAACTTTTTAACCTTGACCAAAACTGAACTAACACGCCTAATAGCCAGCTTTATCTTGGGAGTTATTATTGGAGCTACCTTACTTAACCTCTTTGTAGGGCACCAAATTGATCAGCTAATCTACGAAAAAGAAGAATTAAAGAGCAACCTAAAAAACCAGACAGCTCAATTAGAACAATTAGAAGAAAGCTTAGCTGAAGAAAGAAAGAAGATCATCCAAAAGCTACAAGTCAAAATTGAAACAGATTTAGACAAACATATCACCCAAGAATTAAAACAGAAGATCTTCAATCTCCTTAAAAGTCTAATCGGTCGTGAAATAGATACAATCGACGGTAACTTAATAGCTGAAACCCTTGACGGAAGAATTATAATCATCGAGGGTAATGAATATCAACTAGATCTACTCTGGTTTATGATCCAGCCTGAAGCTATAGTCTCTTTTGAAATCAAAAAAGAATAAAGTTGCCAGCTGGCAACTTTATTCAACTCTCAAAGATTATTTTAATTATTTAGTAAGCTATTAATCCGCTTAATTGCTTCTGTTATCTGCTCTTCACTAGCAGCATAAGATAACCGCAAATATCCTGGCTGACCAAAAGCAGAGCCTGGTATCGTAGCCACTCCTGCTTCTTGTAATAATAACTCTGCTAACTTTTGATCATCAGTCACTTCTTGACCTGCTATTGTCTTCCCTACTAATCCTGTGATATTAACAAAGAGATAAAAAGCCCCTGCAGGCTTAATTGCTTTTAACCCTGAAATCTGATTTAAACCCTCAATTATAATTTCTCTCCGTTGATCAAAGGCTTCTTTCATCTCAAGAGTCGGCTCTTGAGTGCCCAATAAAGCTGCTATACTTGCCCTTTGAGCAATTGAATTGGCATTAGAAGTACTGTGACTTTGCAATCTTCCCATAGCTGCAATAATTTCTTGCGGGCCAACAGCATAACCAATCCTCCATCCTGTCATCGCATAAGCTTTAGAAACACCATCAATCACAACTGTTCGCTCTTTAATCTTTGGCCCTAAAGCAGCAATACTGATAGCATCCTGTTCATAACTTATCTTTTGATAGATCTCATCAGCAATCACTAAGATATCCTCTTCAACTATCACCTCAGCAAGCTCAACTAACTCCTGTTTAGTATAAACTGCTCCAGTCGGATTATTAGGACTATTAATAATTATAGCCTTAGTCTGAGGTGTAATTGCTTCTTTAAGCTGCTGAGCAGTTAATTTAAAACCATCTTCTTCAGCAGTCTTAACCTTGACAGGTCTGCCCCCTGCAAACTTGATCTGCTCTGGATAACTGACCCAATAAGGGACAGGTAAGATTACCTCATCACCAGGATTTATTATAGCCTGTAAAGCATTAAATAAAGATTGTTTAGCACCAGTAGAAATAATCACCTGGTCAGTCTGATACTCTAACCCTTTATCTTCCTTGAATCTAGTACAGACAGCTCCCTGCAATTTCTTAATTCCCACCGTAGCAGTATAAGTAGTAAAACCTTCTTGAATTGCTTCTATACCTGCTTGCTTTACATGTTGGGGAGTCTCAAAATCTGGCTCACCAGCCCCCAAACCAATTATATCTCTCCCCTCTTCTTTTAACCGCTTAGCCTCAGCACTGATTGCTAATGTCGGCGAAGCTTGAATTTGACTAATTCGTGTTGATAACTCTACCATCCTTTCTTCTCCCTCCTCTATTTACCAGTGACTAGTCACTAATCACTAGTTACTAATCACTAATCTCTATTCTTCTTAATCCTCTGCTTCTTATTTAATATCTTTTTGCGTAATCTAATATTTTTAGGCGTTACCTCTACTAACTCATCTTCAGTAATATATTCTAAAGCTTCCTCTAAGCTCAATTCAGTTGCTGGAGTCAAAATCATTGCCTCATCAGCAGAACCTGATCTCATATTATCTAGCTTCTTTTGTTTACAGATGTTAATATCTAGATCCTGCTCTCTAGAATTAGAACCAACGATCATTCCTGCATAGACCTTTACCCCAGGTTCAACAAATATAGTCCCTCTTTCTTGAGCATTAAAGATACCATACCTACTAACCTCTCCTTGCCGATCAGCTACTATTGATCCCGTCTTTCTAGTAAAGATCTCTCCTCGATAGTCATCATAACAAGAGAAGTTATGATTTAAAATTCCTTCTCCTTTAGTCTTGGTTAGAAACTCAGATCTAAATCCAATCAAACCTCTAGCTGGTACCTCAAAAACCAATCTAACTCTAGTTTCACTCAAATGAGTCATTTCTTGCATTTGGCCTTTCCGTTGTCCTAACTGTTCAATTACTGTCCCCATAAATTCCTCTGGAACATCAATAGTAACTTCTTCAATCGGTTCTAGCTTCTGACCATCTTCTTCCTTAATAATTGCTTCTGGCTTAGAAACTTGAAGTTCATACCCTTCCCGACGCATCGTTTCGATTAAGATGGATAAGTGTAACTCACCTCTACCTGAAACCTTAAAAGTATCAGGGGCCAACTCCTCAACTTGTAAGGCAACATTTCTTTCTAGTTCATCCAATAACCGCTCCTTTAACTTACGAGAAGTAACATAATCACCTTCTTGACCTGCAAAGGGACTATCATTGGTTGTAAAGGTCATTGCTACTGTCGGCTCCTCAATCTTAACAAAAGGCAAAGCTTCTGGCTCTTCTAAATCAGCAACCGTCTCTCCAATATTAATCCCTTCCAAACCTGCTACAGCTACAATTTCTCCTACCTTAGCTTCAGCTACTTCCTTCCTCTCCAAACCATGATATGTAAATAATTTCGAGATCTTCTTGGAATCAACTTCACCATCTCGCTTACAGATAGCTACTTGCTCACCTTCTGTTAGTTGACCACGATTGATCTTACCTAGAGCCATCCGTCCTACATAATCATTATATTCAATAGTAGTCACAATCATTTGTAAAGGAGCATCCAATTCTCCCTCTGGACCTGGGATATACTCTTGGATCGCTTCAAATAACGGCTCCAAATTATCATTTTCAACAGCTAAATCTTCTTGAGCAAATCCTTCTAAAGCTGAAGCATAGATCACTGGGAATTCAATCTGCTCCTCTGTCGCCCCCAAATCAATAAATAGATCCAATACCTCATCTACAACAGCTTCCGGTCTAGCTTTCGGTCGATCGATCTTATTAATCACTACAATTGGGGTTAGATCCAACTCCAAAGCTTTAGTCAAAACAAACTTGGTCTGGGGCATTGGCCCTTCAAAAGCATCAACAACCAATAAAACACCATCAACCATCTTCAAAATCCGCTCTACCTCTCCTCCAAAATCTGCATGACCAGGTGTGTCAATAATATTGATCTTAGTCCCTTGATAATCAACAGCTGTATTCTTAGATAAGATTGTAATCCCTCGTTCTTTTTCTAAATCATTATCATCCATAACCCGCTCTTCAACTTCCTGCTTAGCGTGAAAAATACCACTCTCTTTCAACATTCCATCAACTAAAGTCGTCTTCCCATGATCAACATGAGCTATAATTGCTATATTTCTAATATCTTCTCTTACTGTCATTTTATCCTCCTTTTAAAGTAAACAAATTCAAGTTCAAGACTGAGGTTCAGATTTTACTTAGACTTAAACTTAAATTTAGACTTAAGCTTAACATATAGTCTAGATTATAATATTTAACATTGCTTGTCAACAAAATTAAGTTTTCTAAAATTTGACTTAAGCTACTAATCACCAGTCACTAGTCACTAATTACTAGTTACAACTCAACCATCTTTCGCTCCCTACTTTTAAAAGTAGCAACTTCTCTATAACCAATCCCTCTTAATAAATCTCTGACCTCAGTTAAATTCTCCCCTACTCGCTGAGCAATATGAGCATCAGAGCTTAAGGTTACTGGAATCTCTAATTGATAAGCTCTTTCTAGAATCTTCTTACTAGGATAGAATTCCCCGACAGGCTTATTTAATCCATTAGTATTGATCTCAATCGCTAGATCATTTTCTGCAATTACCTCTAATACAGGAGCTACAATCTCTAAAATATTACCCTCAGGCTTAAAATTAAAGATCTTAATTAGATCTAAATGACCTAAGAAATCAAATAAACCAGACTGGGCTGCTTGTTTAATATAATTGAAATAAGTTTGATACAACTCAGCTAGATCCCAATTTTGATATTCAGCTTTATAATCTGGATGATCAAACATCCACCCATCTAGATAATGGATTGAACCTATTACATAGTCTAATTCAAACTGCTCCAAAAAATCCTTGATTTCTAATTCTTCTCCTGGAGTATAATCCATCTCTATTCCAGCCCTAACCTTTAACTCAGAAAAATCTTCTGCTACCTGACGAATTAATTCAAAATCAAACTGCTGATAATAACGATTATGATCAGCAAATCCTATCTCTGCTATGCCTTTTTTAACTGCTTCCTCCATAAATCCCTTCAGATTCTTTGCTGTCATAGCTCTATCTTGATGCCCTAATGGATGAATATGATAATCTACTAACATCTTAATCCCCTACCCTTCTATTAATTTAATATGTACTTTCCTCGTTCTTGGCCCATCAAACTCAGCAAAATAAATCCCTTGCCAAGTTCCCAGTAACAAATCTCCTTGCTCTATAATAATCTGTTCCGATGAACCAAATAATGTCGCCTTAATATGAGCAGCTGAATTCCCTTCTAAATGTTGATAATTATCTTCAAAGGGAATTACCGTATTTACTTGTTTTAAGATATCCTCTTTAACAGTAGGATCAGCATTTTCATTAATTGTAATCCCAGCAGTAGTATGAGGTATATAAATAGTACATAATCCACTTTTAATACCTACTTCTTTAACTATCTTCTTCACTCTAGCAGTTAAATCAACCAACTCAGTCTTTTGAGTACTCTTAACTGAAAATTGCTTTAACACTTCTAACCCCTCCTTGTCATGATATAAACCACAAGCTTAAAATTAAAATAAAGATTGAAGAAATTATACTTCTAACTATTTTTATTATCTAGTGTTTTTGTCCGCATTTGACTTTTACTAATTACTAGTTACTAATTACTAATTACTAATCATTAGTCATTAATTCTCAATTTAATTAATTATTCCTGCAGAGCATTGTTTTAAATAGCATACTATTTGTCTTTTTACATAAGTATAAGCTATATTAGATTTTAAGATTCTCAAAAAAGAAATAAAAAGTTTGAACAGTTTATTACTTGCTCGCATAAATATAAATATAGCTAATGACCATATAATACTATAACATAATTATTTCAATTTTAATATTAATTTAAATCTTTTTCAATTTACCCTTGACATCTAAACCTTAATGCTATATAATAATTAGTACACTTATCCTAAAATAAATTAAATCTTATTTCTCCAATTGCTCCAAACGTTTTTTAATTACAGTTAATTTTCAGAATATTATGAATATATTGGAATTAATTGATAATTTTAAGTATAATATCATTGTTTTTACAAATAATACTTATAAACATCTTACTACTTAAGGAGGACTCCATCATGAATGAGACATTAGAAGAATTCCTACTAGCAGCTTATCAAACAAATCAAAATGGAATTATGTCATTTGAACAAATAGAAAAGTTAGGCTACTCTAAAAAAGAAATCTTTACTGCAATAGAAAAATGTACAGAAAAAGGATTGATCCAAGCTATTAACCAAATTGATGAAATTTACTTGGAACAAAGATTTACTTTTACTCATAAAGGAAGATTTTTCTTAAAGGCATTATTAGAAAATGATGACTTTTCATTAGTTGAAGATGAAGATAACACCAACTGTATAGATTCATATGGAAATGTAGAACAAATTTGCTTAGGTTTATATGGTTACGTTGAACGAAAAAAAGTTGAATAACTCCCTATAGAACTTTAGCCTACTTATTATATAAAATCTTAAATTCAACTCCCCTACTGGATCTTCTATATACTTTTTGCTTGATCGGGAGTTCTATTTTTAATATTTTAAATATTCTGAATATTTAAAATATTAACTAAACTAAGGAGGTGATACCTCGGTTATATTACAGTTTGTTCGTTAATTAGAGTTAACTAAAATCAATTATAAAAAGGAGGCATTTCAAATGACTGAATTACCACTTTTATCTATTGGATTGGTAGCTACTGTGTTTGTTTATGCTATCAGTACCTGGATCCTTTCTTTCTCCCACGCTAAAAACTTGCTTGAAACGGAAGAAAAAAGTTTATTACCTGAAGTATCTACATCTTATGAAACAATTGAAGAAGAATATCTTCAATATCCTATTGAAGAATCTATCAATAGAAAACGAGCAATGGAGGGATATTAAATGACTGAATTACCGATTTTAGCTATCGTCCTGGTAGCTGCTATGGTTTTATTTTCTGTTGGTGTTACTATCTTTACGACTAGAATGACTCGAACGAGTTCGGATTATTATATTGCTGGTGAAGGAGTTAGTGTATTCCAGAACTCTGCTGCTATCTCTGGTAACTATTTAAGTGCAGCTTCATTTTTAGGTGTAGCTGGAGCAACCTTTTTACATGGTTATGATGGAGTGCTCTATGCTTATGGATTCTTCTTAGGTTATGTTTTATTATTAGCATTTATCGCTGGCCCACTCAAGAAGTTTGGTCAGTATACGATTCCAGATTTCGTTGCTGCTCGTTTCCATTCAAAGCGAGCTAGAATCATGGGAATCATTTGTGTAATTACAATCTCTATGTTCTATACTGCTCCACAGATGGTAGGAGCCGGTGATGTATTGAGCTTATTACTTGGTATTCCTTATAATACAGGAGTAATAGCCTCTGGAATTATAATTACTATTTACGTTGCCTTTGGTGGTATGAAAGGAACTACTCTAAATCAGGTGGTTCAGTTCTTCGTTCTATTCGGTGCTATCATTGTTTTAGCAGCATTAGCTATGGGAAGAGGTGTTGGCTATGGAGAAATGTTAGATACCCTCGCTGCTGCTGAAGGTTCATTTGCACTCCCTGGTGGTGAATCCTTCGATTTTGCTGGAGGTGCCTGGACTGCCCCACATAACTGGTTAGACTTTACAGATACCATGTCCTTATTGGTTGGACTCTGCTTTGGAACTGCTGGATTACCTCATATCTTAGCTAGATTCTATACCAATCCAACCAGTGCTAAAGCAAAATGGTCAGTAATGGGCGTATTGATATTCATTGGTCTATTCTATATCGCAGCACCATATGTTGGTACAGTAGCTCGTTATACCATGATTGAACATGGTGAGGCTCTGACACCATATATGTCTAGTTCATTAGTAGAAAGAGGAAATAACTTGGCCGTTCCAATTATGGGTGATTTCTATGGCGGGCAAGCAATGCTAGGGCTTACAATTGCTGGAGCAGTTGCTGCAATCTTAGCTACAGTTAGTGGTTTATTAATCACTTTGACTTCAGCATTAGCTCATGATTTATATATAAGCTTAATCAATCCTAACGCTTCAGAAGAACAACAGGTATTAACAGGTAAGATTGTTACTTTGATCATCGGTGTTTTAGTAACTATAATTGGTATAATGGCAGAAGGAGCTCAGGTTGCTTTTCTGGTAGGTTTAGGATTTGCCGTTGCAGCTAGTACCTTCTTCCCTGTCTTAGCTTTAGGTATTTGGTGGAAGCGAGCCACTGCTAACGGAGCTATTGCCGGTATGCTTGTTGGTCTAATAACTTCTGTTGGCTTAATCTTCTTTGCTGACTTTCTCCCATCATTCTTACACCTTCAGAATCCTGGTTTAGTCAGCTTACCGTTAGCAGTTATTGCTAATGTAGTAGTTTCATTAATTGATGATAAGATTCCAGCTGATGTAAATGAATTCATGGAATTGGTTCATGGGCCTGAAGAAAAAGCACTTAATGGTTAAACTTAGCCCACTCTACTAGGAGAGCAGTATCCCTGAAATACTGCCCTCCTACCTTTTCAAATAGATAAACCAAGTTCCAGTCAAAAGCTGGTTCATGGAATGATTCATAGTCTTTAAGAAATATTGTTACAACTAAATAGTGACCCACTCTACAGAGAAAGTAGTATCCCTGAAATACTGCTTTCTCTTTTTTATTATTCTACTTTGCTTACTCTTTTTCCTTCTTTTCTTGCTTTTTTTCTTCTGCCTGCTCCTGATAAGTATACAATTTCCGATCTACATACCCTGTATGTAACAATTTTTGTGATTTTTCACCATGCGGTTGACCTAAAAATCTGTCATATAATCTCTGGACAAATGGATTTTCATGGGCTTTGCGATGTTCTTTGTTGCGATCAGCAGTAAATAACCCCTCTGCTCTACTAACATAGGCCTCCCCCATTCTAGTCCAATTATCATATCCTGCATAAACTGGCTGGCCTCCCCCTCCAACACACCCTCCATTCGGACAAGCCATCACCTCTACAAAATCATAATCACGTTCTCCAGTCTGTAACCGATGAATCAACCTTCTGGCATTACCTGTTCCTCGTGCTACTGCTGCTTTGATAGTTCTACCATCATCTAATTCAAGCTCCCCTTCTTTAAAATCCTTCCCTCTGACCTCTTTTAATTCCAGTTTGTCAAGCTCTCTTCCCGTTAACTTTTCATAAACTGTCCGCAGTGCTGCTTCACAGACACCTCCAGTCGAGCCAAAGATGACCCCTGCTCCTGAAGCATAACCCATTGGCTCATCATACTCTTCCTCTTCTAATGTAGTCAAGTCCAATCCAGCTTCTTTGATCATTTCAGCTAACTCCCGAGTCGTTAAGTTAAGATCTACATCTCGGTCTTGTCCACTGTCATTCATTTCGGGTCGAGCAGCTTCATACTTTTTAGCTACACAAGGCATTACTGACACAGAATATATATCTTCAGGGTCTATTCCTGCTTCTTGAGCATAATAAGTTTTAACCAAAGCTCCAAAAACCTGTTGAGGAGATTTACAAGAGGATAAATTAGGAATTAATTCTGGATAAAAGCTTTCACAGAATTTAACCCACCCTGGACAACAGGAAGTAAACTGTGGTAGATCTTGATCACTTTCTAATCGCTCCATCAATTCATGTCCTTCTTCCATAACTACAACATCGGCTCCAAAGCAATCATCAAAGACCTTATCAAAGCCTAGCCTCTTTAATGCTGCTACTAATTGACCAGTTACTAGACTCCCTGTCTCCATTCCAAATAATTCACCGATTGTAACTCTAATTGCTGGGGCTGTTTGAATGACAACATGTTTATCAGGATCCTTTAAAGCTTGCCACGCTTCTCCTTTATTATCTTTGCCATGTAAAGCCCCTGTCGGGCAGACTAAAATACATTGTCCACAAGTAATACATGGGGTATCTAAGTAACTATCATTAAAAGCAGGGCCAGCAACTGTTGGGAATCCTCTTTCCAGTACATCATAAATATGAACTTCTTGAATTTTAGAACAGACATTGATACATCTGCGACACATAATACATTTACTTGGCTCTCGTACTAATGATGGAGATAGATCATCCACTGGATATTCATTCTTCTTACCTTGATAACTTACCTGTCTAACCCCAAACTGGTCAGCTAAAGCTTGCAATTCACAATTTAAATTAGCAGCACAGGTTAAACAGTCAAAGGGATGATCAGATAATAACAGCTCCAAAACTGTCTTTCTATAATCTAAAATCTCTGGAGTATTACTCCTAACTACTAATCCATCCCTCACCTGATATGTACAAGCTGGCTGTAAATTCCGCTCTCCTTCTATCTCTACAACACAAATTCTACAGGCTGCTGGCTCATTTACCCCTTCTAAATAACATAATGTAGGGATATCTATATTGGCTTTATTGGCAGCATCAATTAGACTTTTTCCTTCTTCAATCTCAACTTCCTGTCCATCTATTGTCAAAGTTACCATCAACATTCCTCCTTAACAAATTCTACCCTTTAGAAATAACCTCAAAAGGACATTCTTCTTCACAAACACCACAGGCTGTACAAGCTTCAGGATCTATCTCGTAGGTTTCACCGACTTCTCCTTTGATTGCTTGAGCAGGACAAGCAGTTTCACACTTACCACAAGCTTTACATAACTCTGAATCGATTTTGTATTTTTGTAATCCTTTACAGACCCCTGTTGGACAATATTTATCTTCTGCATGGGCCAAATATTCACCCTCAAAATGCTCAATAGCACTTAAGACTGGATTAGGAGCAGATTTACAGAGACCACACAAAGCAGTCCGTTTAATTGTATGTGAGAGATGCTTTAATCGCTCTAAATCCTCTCTTCTCCCCTCTCCTTCTACTATCTGATCCATAATCTCTAATAATCGCTTAGTCCCAATCCTTCCTGGAGCACACTTGCCACAGGCTTCATCTTGAGTAAAATCCAAATAGAATCGAGCTACATCAACCATACAGCTTGTCTCATCTAGAATGATTAAGCCACCTGAACCCATCATTGAACCTACTTCTAATAATGCATCATACTCTAATGGGGTATCTAAATAGTCTGCTGGCAAACAGCCTCCTGATGGCCCACCAGTTTGAACTGCTTTAAACTCTTTTTGATCTGGAATTCCTCCACCAAGTTTAAAGATTACATCACCTATACTGATTCCAATTGGTACTTCAATTAATCCTGTATTATTAATATCCCCAGCTAGGGCAAATACTTTAGTTCCTGTACTATCTTCAGTACCGAGCTTTTTATACCATGCCCCCCCTTCCCTAATAACAATTGGAACATTAGCTAAAGTCTCTACATTATTAATTAAGGTTGGTTGGCCCCATAGACCATCCTGGGCTGGATAAGGAGGTTTAGATTGTGGATCACCACGATAGCCTTCTACCGAAGTAATCAAAGCCGTCTCTTCACCACAGACAAAGGCTCCTGCTCCAATTCTAACCTCGACATCAAAGCTAAACTGGCTACCATGAATATTATCACCTAACAGCCCCTCTTCTCTAGCTGATTTGATTGCTCTTTCTAACCGCTCTACTGCTAATGGATATTCAGCCCGGACATAGACAAAACCCTGTTCAGCCCCAATTGCATAAGCACCTAGGGCCAACCCCTCTAGTACACTATGGGGATCTCCTTCTAAGATACTACGATCCATAAAGGCACCAGGATCACCTTCATCTGCGTTACAGATTATATACTTAGGAGTTTCTTGATTGTCATGGGTGATTTCCCATTTGATACCGGTTGGAAATCCACCGCCCCCTCTCCCTCGTAGACCTGATTCTTTAACCTCTGCAATTACTTCTTCAGGCTCTAACTCTGTTACAGCCTTCTTGAGAGCTTGATACCCTCCTTGTTCCATATATTCTTCTATTTCTAGAGGATCTATCTTCCCACAATTATCTAAGACAATCCTCTTTTGATACTTATAAAAATCCATATCTTCCTTTTTAGCAATCTTCTCTTCAGTCTCCGGATCTATATAAAGCAGATCATCTATAATTTCACCATTCAATAAATGTTGTTGTACAATCTGTCGGACATCATCTGCTTCAACCTGACAATAAAATACTTCATCTGCTTCATTTTGAGTATGGATAGTGATAATTGGCCCTAATTCACAAAAACCAAAGCAACCTGTTTGAGTTACTTTAGTTTCGGCAAAGAGATCATGCTCTTTCAATTCAGCTATTAGATTCTGATAAATCGTTGGCCCGCCTGAGGAATTGCAACTCGTTCCAGCACAAAGCAGTATTTCATATTTATTCTGCATTTTATCCCTCCCCGTTCTAATTAGTGTACAATTTACAGTTGACGGTTGACAGTTAAAATCAAAATATTGCTTACTTGATATTAAGTGTCACTCCCTGACACTAGCTATGAGTCGTGTGCTATGAGCTGTGAGCCAGTTCAAAATCTTTAAAACCAAAACCTAAAATCACTTAACTCCTTGAAATCAAAAGCTTAAAGCTTGTTTTGAATTTGATTTTATGCTTTTGATTTTAGCTCACGACACACAACTCATAGCTCACAGCTTTGTGGCACAAAAGTGCCACAATATTGTAATCACTCATATTGCCTCAACAACTCCGGCAGTTGCTCAGGCTTGACTCGGCCATGAACATCATCACCAATAATCACAACTGGAGCCATTCCACAAGCTCCAACACAGCGTGTATCCTGTAAAGTAAACCTATCATCTTCACTTGTTTGGCCGGGTTCAATATCCAACTCATCATTTATTTTATCTAATATATCCTGGCTGCCCTTAACATAGCAAGCAGTTCCTGTACAGACTTCGATTGTATATTTGCCCCTTTTAGTTGTCGAGAATAGTGAGTAAAAACTGACCACACTATAAACTTTACTAAAAGGAATTTCTAATCGTTCCGCTATCCTGACTTGAACTCTCCGTGGTAGATAGCCAAATATATTTTGTGCTTGATGTAGGATGGCAATTAAATTCAAATTACCCTCTTCAGCAGCTTCCAATAAATCTTCTAACTGCTGATGTTGCTCCTCTTCTCCTCGATTAATAAATATCTCTTCAATTGTTTCAGTCGGTTGCTGATTCATAAAGAGCCTCCTGACTATTATTTATCCCTAAATTCAATTTTATACCTTATTAATCTATAAGCTTCCTTGAATTTGATTTTAAAATTAACTATAATATAATTACATCTTGATTTAACATTTAACCACTATTATTAATACTAGTATTAACAAAAGTGGTTGATAAAATTAAATAAAATTCTTCCTAGGAGGGAGTTAAGCTAAGAGCAATGTTTACAAGTTTTTTTAAGATGATTAAGAATTATAATTTTAAGGTTTTTAAGGATGACTTATCAGCCGGTTTATCTGTTGCAAGTGTTGCTTTGCCACAAAGTATGGCTTATGCTTTAATTGCTGGAGTCAACCCAATTTATGGTCTTTACACTTCAATAGTAGCTATGATTACTGCTACATTTGTAGGAGTTTCTAATTATATGATCGCCGGGCCAACCAACATGATGTCACTTGCGATTGCCAGTAACTTAACTTCATTAGAGGAGGTTAGTTATCTTGAAGGCGTATTATTATTAACTTTTCTGGTAGGAGTCATTCAAGTCTTATTAGGGATGCTTCGTTTAGGTGATTTAGTAACTTACGTCTCACACCCTGTAATTACTGGATTAACCTTTGGAGTAGCTTTAATTATTGGAATTGGTCAATTAGACAACTTATTAGGTCTAGAAATTGAAATGGGAGCTAATATCTTCTCAACATTCTATAATATAATTATTAATTTAGAGCAGACCAACCTTTACTCTTTCTTAATAGGAGCTTTAACTATAGCTATAATCGCGATTATTAAAAAGAGTAATTTAGGACTTCCTTCCTACTTGGTGGGAGTCATAATCTCTATCTGTATAGTTTATATTTTTAATCTTAGGGAATCACTAGCTGTCGTTGGTAATTTTACTGCTTCTTTACCTGAATTTAGACCTATTAAACTCAACTTTAATCTGGTGCAACAGTTATTCAGTTCAGCCTTGTCAATAGCAATCTTAGGGTTTATTCAAGTTATTTCTATAGTCAAATCTTTAGAAAAAAAGAGTGAACAACAAGTTAAATTAAATCAAGAGTTTATTGGACAGGGATTGATCAATATCTGCTGTTCATTATTCAGTGGATTTGTTATTTCTGGATCTTTTACCAAGTCATTCATCAACTATAGTGCTGGGGCCAAAACAAGAATTTCACAATTAATTACTGGTCTTTCTTTCATTCTTGTGATCTTATTATTCAATCCAGTAGTCAGATATATTCCTATTTCTAGTTTAGCTGCCCTAGTGATTGTAGTAGCCTGTTCAATGATTGAGCGAAAAGAGATAGTACAGAGTTTTAAAACTACTACCGCTGATGCTATCATGTTCTCGGTAACATTTATCACTACAATTCTAGCTCCTCGCTTAGATTATGCAATTTATGTAGGAGTTATAGTTTCAATCATCATCCTTTTAAAAAATGCAAGTGGTGTCCAATATTCTCATATGAGTTATGGACAGCAAGGAAAAGGAGATTTTTCAAATCAAGAACAGCTTACTAACATCAAAGAGGATGATTATATTTTGATCAATCTAGCTGGAAATTTACAGTTTAATTCCGCAGAAAACTTAAAGGATAAATTAAATCAAAGTTTCACTGAAAATAAAGCTTTCGTAATTAGAACTAGATACCTTGATCATATTGATATTACTTCAATCCAAGAGCTAGAAAAATTTATTGATAAAGTCTATGATCATGGAGGAAAAGTCTTACTCTGTGGAGTTGATGAAGAATTATTGAAAGCATTACAACAGGCAGGAACCCTTGATAAAGTCAACAAGGAGAATGTCTTTTTAGCTGACCAACAGATCTTCTCTTCTACTAAGCAGGCAATTAAAAAAGTCGCCTCCGGCAACTCAATTTAAGGTTAAGCAAACAATCAAAAAAACAACTTTAACAAACAGTTGTTCCAAAAAGGAGGGATATAATTGATATTTATTTCACGAAAGAAACTGCTTTATCTTGCTATTTTATTAGTTATATCAACTTTAATTATTGGTTGGATTGCACCACAAGCTAATGCAGTTGAATTAGAAATTGATCAAGAAGGTGAAATAGAGACTACTTTTGCTGACAATCAAGAGTTTAATATTAATATGTTAATTGTTAGTAGTTTAGTTATCTTAGCTATTTTGTTATTTTTATGGGAACCTATTAGGGCAGATATCATTGCTCTTACAATTCCAATAATTCTAGTCTTATTAGAACCTTGGAGTCAGATTAATATTGACCAAGCACTATCAGGGTTTGCTAATCCAGCTACAATCACTGTATTAGCTATGTTTATTCTAAGTGAAGGAATTCAACGTAGTGGTTTAGTTCAAATCCTTGGAGATAAAATAGTTCAATTAACATCTGGAAAAGAATCACGCCAATTAGGTATTATTGTTGGGCTAGCAGGGCCAATCGCTGGTATTATCAATAATACCCCAGTAGTTGCCATCTTTATTCCAATGATTAAAAATTTGGCCCGTAAGACCAAAACCTCCCCTTCTAAACTATTAATTCCCCTCTCATATGCCTCAATGATGGGTGGAATGCTAACTTTAGTTGGTACCTCAACCAACTTATTGGCCAGTGATATCTCTGCTCGCTTGATTGGTCATTCTTTTTCAATGTTTGAATTTACACAGTTAGGTATAGTAATCTTGGTAATTGGTTCACTTTATTTAGTTACTTTAGGTCGCCATCTAATCCCAGAACGGATCAAACCGGAACAATATGATGATCTGATTGAAGAGTATGAAATGATAGATTATCTAACGGAAGTAGTAATTGAAGAAAATTCCCCTCTAGCTGGAAAAATTGTTGGCCCAGCCCTTGAAGAACTTGACTTTGAGTTTGATTTAGTCCAAATTATTCGCTCTGGAAAGCAATTTATGGAACCATTAGATGCCAAAAGCCTTCAACCAGGAGATCATTTGATAATTAGAACTAATCGTGAAACCTTACTTAAAATGATTGAAACTGAAGGGTTAAAGTTAATTCCAGATAAAGCTAAAGTTACTGAGGAAAAATTAGAGAGTCCAACCCAAGGTCAAAATTTAGTAGAAACAGTCATCACCAATGGCTCCTTTCTCGAGGGCCAAACCTTGGCTGAAATTAACTTTTTGGCCCGTTATGACGCCACGGTCCTAGCAATCAGAAGGGGTAGTACGTTGGCCCATAGCAGAATGGAAGATATCACCCTTAAGGCTGGAGATGTATTATTACTATTAGTTACCGAAAAGACCCTAGAAAGATTACGCCACAATCGCAACTTTATTATTGCTTATGAGATAAATCCTACTGATTATCGTCAATCCAAAATTCCAATCGCCCTAGGTATTATTAGTACTGTAGTTGCCCTAGCCGTCTTTGAAATTATTCCAATCGTTATTTCGGCCATTGCTGGTGTAATCGCAATGGTACTTACTGATTGTGTAAAACCAAATGAAATGTATGAAGCAGTTAATTGGGAAGTTATTTTCCTATTAGCAAGCCTAATACCTTTAGGAATTGCTTTAGAAGAAACTGGAACAGCTCAATATATTGCTCAGCACTTAATCAACATGATTGACTCCTTCCCTCCAATTATCGCCTTGGGAGTCTTTTATATACTTACTGCTCTCTTAACTAATATCATCAGTAATAATGCCAGTGTAATCCTAATGACTCCCATAGCAGTAGACGCCGCTTTGCAATTAGGAGCAAATCCTTTTTCCTTTATTTTAGTAGTAACTTTTGCTGCTAGTACAGCTTTTCTTACGCCGATAGGTTATCAAACCAACCTGATGGTCTATGGCCCAGGAGGTTATAAATTCAAAGATTTTATGATTGCTGGAGCTCCATTGCAATTATTATTAGCCATTGCCACTCCTCTATTTATCTACTTGTTTTGGGGTGTTTAAAACAACAAAAAAGGTATAAGCTAGCTTACTACAAAGCTAGCTTATACCTTTTATAACCAAAACTATTTACAATCCGAGCAATACCCAAAAAACTCGCTCCGATGATACTCAACCTCTCCTTCAATTACGTTAGCCACTTTTTGGTTCATCTCTTTCTTAACATCTATATCTACATCCATCACCTTACCACAGTCCAAACAACTAAAATGATAATGATTCTCAGGATTGCCATCAAAACGACTATAACTACTCCCATAATTTAATTCCATAAGCTCGCCCATTTCTCGCAATACATTTAAATTACGATAAATAGTTCCTAAACTAATATTAGGAATCTCTTTCTTTACTTGTTCATAAATCCAATCTGCCGTTGGATGAGAAGTAGTACTCCTTAATACTTCTAAGATCTTCTTCCTCTGTTTAGTCATCCTTCTCTTTTTAGTCATTTCACTCATCCTTTATAGTAATAATAGTTATTAGTTACATTATAGCAATAATTCTGACAACTGTCAATCTGAATTCAGTTAAGTTTAAGTTCAAATCTAAGTTTAAGTAAGACCTAAGACCTTATACTTTTAACGGTTGGCTTAGACTTAAACTCAACCTTAGACTTAAATTATTTTGATATTAAGCTTAACTTTTAAAATTAAAAAATTACAATTTAAACCTTAAAACCAAAATCATTTTACGGAAAAGTTAAAAACCAAACTTTCTTCCGTGCTACCTTTTTTCTTGATAAAAAAGTAGCCAAAAAATCAATAAGAATTTGAATTTTTGCAATCACCAAAATCAAATTATTCTCATTTGAGGTATTAAAATCACGTATAAACTCCTCTACTTCCACCGCAATCGCATAAATTCTTCGGGTAAATCAAAACATTACAATCTAAACATTTAAAATGAAGGGTGTTTCGCAGTGACATCTAGATTTTTTCGTCTAGCTTCTTGATAAGTCGAGAAATAAATAAGAGTATGCATTAGCTAATTTTCCTACTTTTAAATTAGCTTGCTCTTATTTATTCGCAGACGAATCTTAGAAGCTCAGAAAAAATTTTTCCAAACGAGAAATACCCCTCATGCTTCACATCAAAAGTGACACATAATTGTAATTAAATTTAAATTAGTAATATTAAATTATTTGTTAATACTAACTAGTAGGAGGGATATTTATGAGTCCACAACAAAGCAATGACCCAAATAAAATTGCAATTATTGGTGCTGGCGGAGTAGGAGCTACTACAGCTTATGCACTAATGATCAAAGGTATAGGTTCCGAAATAGTCTTAGTTGATATCAACAAGCAAAAAGCTGAAGGCGAAGCAATGGATTTAAATCATGGTTCTTCTTTTGTAAATCCGGTTAAAATTTATGCCGGAGATTATTCAGATTGTAAAGATGCCGAAATCATTATTATTACAGCAGGAGCCAAACAGAAACCTGATGAAAGCAGACTTGATTTAGTCGAGAAAAATGTTGAAATTTTCAAAGAAATGATTCCACAAATCACTGAATATAATGACAATTGTATTCTGCTAGTAGTCAGTAATCCAGTCGATATCTTAACATATATCACCCTAAAATTATCAGGTTTTCCTAAAGAAAGAGTCTTCGGCTCTGGCACTGTCTTGGATAGTTCACGTTTTAGATCACTGCTTAGTGAAAGTTGTAATATAGCTGCTAATAACGTACATGGCTATATTATCGGTGAGCATGGAGACAGCAAGGTTGCTGCATGGAGTCTAACTAATATAGCAGGAACTAATTTGGATGATTATTGTCCTGTCTGTGAAGAAACTTGCTCTAGAGATAGCCAAGAACAAATAGCCACTCAAGTTAAAGAAGCTGCCTATAAGATCATTGAAAAGAAAGGTTCTACCTTCTATGCAATAGCTTTAGCAATTTCTAAAATTGTTCGTAGTATATTGCGAGATGAAAATTCCGTCTTAACTGTTTCAACTTTGCTCCAAGGAGAATATGGAGTAGAAGATATCTGTTTGAGTCTTCCTACTGTTGTTAATTCGTCAGGTATTGATCGCGTCCTAAATTTAGATTTACAACCTCAAGAAAGAGATGCTTTCTTTGAATCGGCAGAAACTTTACAAGAAATTACTAAAAATTTAAATCTATAAAGGAATCTTAAATTTAATCTAGAAGTAATAAGTGTGGTTAAAGGAGGTGACAATTTATGAACGAAAAAGTCGAAGAAGTTCTAGATAAAATCAGACCATCCCTCCAAGCAGATGGTGGTGATGTTGATTTAGTAGATGTTACTGATGAGGGAATTGTTAAAGTAGAACTAAAGGGAGCTTGTGCTGGATGTCCAATGTCACAGATGACTCTTAAAATGGGAATCGAAAAAAGACTTAAAAAAGAGATTCCAGAAGTTAAGGAAGTACAAGCTGTTTAACATACAAAATTTTTATGGATGAGATGGTTCTCATCCATAAAAATTTTAATTTTCGTTTGACAAATAAGATAAATAATGATATATTACTAAGTGTTGCGTCGATTGAGAGAGAAAAATCTTTTTTTATTTTTTTCTTGACATCTTCAAAGAGATTAGTTATAATATCAATTGTTGAACAAATGAATAACTTGCATACGTCGGAGCATGGCGCAGTTTGGTAGCGCACCTGGTTTGGGACCAGGGGGTCGCAGGTTCAAATCCTGCTGCTCCGACCATTTTATGCGCCTGTAGCTCAACTGGATAGAGTGACAGACTTCGAATCTGGAGGTTGGGGGTTCGATTCCTCCCGGGCGCGCCATTAAAATCAGATAATAGTGAATAGAGAACAGTAAATAGTTGTAATTCAAGAACTTGAGCTTAAGATTTTAACTATACACTATCAACTATTATCTATTAACTGAATTCATGGGCCATTAGCTCAGCTGGTAGAGCACCTGACTTTTAATCAGGGTGTCGGAGGTTCGACTCCTCCATGGCTCACCAATTAAAACAGATAACAGTGAATAAAGAATAGAGAATAGTTGTAATTCAAAAACTTAAAATAATTGATTTTAAGGTCTCAACTATCATTATTAACTATTATCTATTAATTGAACTTAGGCCCCCATCGTCTAGTGGCCTAGGATACCAGGTTTTCATCCTGGCGACAGGGGTTCGAATCCCCTTGGGGGTACCAATCTTTAAATCAGATAATAATGAATAGAGAACAGAGAATAGTTAAATTCAAGAACTTAAAACTATTCACTATTAATTATTATCTATCAACTGCTTTTCTGGGGACGTGGTGTAATTGGTTAACACGCCGGCCTGTCACGCCGGAGAGTGCGAGTTCAAGTCTCGTCGTCCTCGCCATTGTGCTAGCGTAGCTCAGCTGGTAGAGCAGCTGACTTGTAATCAGCAGGTCACCGGTTCGACTCCGGTCGCTAGCTCCATTTAAAAGCAATGAATAATGAATAACTAATAGTTGAATTCAAGAACTTAAAACTATTCACTATTAATTATTATCTATTAACTGAATATATGGAGGGGTTCCCGAGCGGCCAAAGGGAGCAGACTGTAAATCTGCCGGCGACGCCTTCGAAGGTTCGAATCCTTCCCCCTCCACCATTTATTACAAACTGGTTATTAAACCAGTCTTTTTTTATTGGATACATAAAAAAGTTGCCTCCGGCAACTCAGTTTAAGTCTAAGATTGAGTTTAAGTAAAACCAACAAATACAAACTAGTAAAAGTTATCTACAACCTCTAAAAAGCATAGTTTCCTTAATAATAAAAAAGCTAGAGCCTAAAAGCCCTAGCCAATCTGATTAAACTAAATTATTAAAGCCAGTTTGTCGTAATGCTTCATATAACACGATTGCTACAGAGTTAGCCAGATTAAGAGATCTAATATCTTCTTTCATAGGAATCCTAACACAATTTTCGGCATGCTCTTCTAGAAACCCCTCCGGAAAACCAGCAGTCTCTTTCCCAAAAACCAAAAAATCATCCTCACTATACTCTACATCAGTATAATGTCGCTCAGTAAAATTAGTAGCAAAATAAAAGTTATGTTCAGGATATTTAGCAAACAACTCTTCTAAGCTATCATAATAATAAATATTCAACTTATCCCAATAATCTAATCCTGCTCTTCGGACAGCCTTCTCATCTGTAGAAAACCCTAATGGTCTAATTAAGTGCAAATCAACTGCTGTACAAGCACAAGTCCGTGCAATATTACCTGTGTTAGGTGGGATCTCTGGTTGAAATAAAACTACATTCATAACTTTTCCCCCTCCATCTTATCCAATATTAAATTATATTTTTAAGCTGATTAATATCTTCTTCACTGTAGACTTTAATTCCTGCTTTTTCTAAGATTGCTGTCGTAACCCCTACTCCCTGTTGCTTAGTACCGCTAAAGGTTCCATCATAAATTGACCTACTCCCACAAGAAGGACTTCGCTCCTTTAAAATTGCCAGTCGACACTCATCCTTTTTAGCAATAGTAAGTACTCTGTTAGCTCCAAGAAGAAAATTAGAAGTAATATCATCCCCTTCTTGATTGATCACCTTAGCTTGCCTATTTAGAACATCTCTTCCATCACCACCGACAATCTCTGCTGGAATACGAGGTGTTCCTAAATCACCAAGCTCTTCTGGACAGACAGTAATTACCTCATGGCCCTGTAATAGACTAGATAATCTTTGGTGATAATTATTACTACCATTATATTTACAATTTTCTCCTAATAAGCAAGCACTGACTAAAATCATTTACTTAACTCCTTACTTCAGCCATTTTTTTGCCTCTTCTAGATTATCAAACTGCTCTAGTTGAACATAATGCCGATACCTTCTACTCCATAATTTAAACTTGAATTTAGAGATCAACTCTTCTAAGACTAAAGCAATCTTCTCTACCTCAATTTTAGTTAAATATTGAATAAAGGTATCAAACTGACTTTCTTCTAAGTCAACCTCTCTCAGATCTAATAATAATTTCTGTTTATCAGCCCTTCGCTCTAATAGCTTTTCTACCTTAGCACAAATATCCTTTGCTTCACTCCCGTTTATAATTTCACCTCCCTCAATAACTATCAGATCAGCTTCAGAGTATAACTTATGCATTTCTACTCCTCTCCTTTATCTTCCTCCCTTTATATTTATTCTTAATTGATTAACTTCGTGCTATCTAATCTACAAGAATAAAATGGGCGATTGCCCATTTTAGGTTAAGGTTAAGTCTGAGTCTAAGTAACCAATTCAAAAATGATAAAATTAAAAAATCATCCACAACCTCTAAAAAGCATAATCTCCTAAATAAAAACAAAATAAACTTTAATCATAGCTAAATCTAAGTTTAAGAATAAGTGAAACAATCATCAATGATAAAAAAGAGTAGCTATTAACTACTCTTGGCCCTCAAATGAAGAGGTAATAATTTATCCTTATCGATTACAATCTCATGCCCATAAGCTGCTTGACTGAATTTTTTCTCGGCTTGATTTAAGGGCAGCCCTTTTAATTCCATCTGTTGAAGATCACCTTCCCCTACTTCTTCTTTAATTAGATTATGTAAATAATGTACTGCTTGTTGTCTAAAGCCTAGTAATCTTGCTCCTACTACATCAGTTGCTACTGGATCAGTCCCTGCTACAACCAAATCAGCATTGACCGGTTTTCCTTTAGACGGGCCAGTCCCTACCATTCCCTGATCTCCACTTAAAATTGTCAGATCAATTGGAATTAATTTACCCATTGCAGTGATAAATTGATGTAAATCTTCATGAATCCCTTGGCCTGCCTTAGGAAAACCATGCAGCTCAGCAGGGGGCCAAGATAATGCTACATTCTTAATTCCTAACGAAACAGTAGCTTCCTCATGATGCTTAATTTGAGTATAAGAGATCAAAAAATCTGTTTCAGCTAGTAGTTTATTCAGTTTGATAGTCTCAATTCGATCATGTTCAAGCTCAAACTCTAAATAGGGTCCATAATTAAGATCAATAAATTCTACCTCTTCTTGTTCAATAATATCTTGATATCCAGTCTGTTCTAATACATCAGTCGTCTCTGCTCCCCCTGAGCCAGCTGCCACTACGATTCGAGCTGTCGTTTGCTCTTTAACATATTGAATCAACTTCTGTAAAGAAGCAGGGCCAACAACCGTCCCTGTCTCTGGAGCATTAGTATTGACCCAATTTGGTATTATCGTCACCGTCTCCTGCTGCCCAAACTGTCCTAACTGTTGATCCATCTCTAATAGATCGAGTAAATTATAGATTACATCTCCTTCTAGCCCCTCACCTAAAGCAACCTGTGGTTGATCAACTTTTCTATTCCTTAACACTTTAACCCCTCCATAAAAAGATTTTAATGATCTCAGTTAAATTAAAAAACATAAAATTGAAACCTTAAAACCATTACTACTCAATATTTAATGATTAACAATTAATAGTATATCCTAAACTGTAAGATTTAAAACTGAGATTTAGTGATTATAACTTACAACTAATTACTAATCACTAATCACCAATTACTAGTCACTAATTTAAATGTATTTTATCACTCCACAGGCCAGCCTTGGCCCTGCTGCTCCTGCTGGTTGGGTACGAAAGTCATTAGGATGCTTATGGATAATAACTGCTCTACCCACTACTTCATCAACTATAAAACGATTAGTAAAGACTGTCATTTTAGCATAACCATTATTAGAAAAGAGATTTGGTAGATCCCCGGCATGATTACCATGGGGTTGATCATCTGGATCATAATGCCCTCCTGCTTCTTGAAAGGGATCATCTGGATCAGTGACTGTACAATCTCCAATTTCATGAACATGAAAAGCATGCGGGCCAACAGGAGGTCTGTCATTTGTGGCTGGTTGATAATCTGGTAATCCTCTAACCTCAACTGAAACCATAGTTCCTCCTATTACTGGCCTAAAGTAAGCAACCCCTCTAATCTGTGGTGCTAATGGACCTCCTTTAATGTTGGCCCGAGCTACTCTTCTTCGTCTCCAAGCTCCTCTCATTCTACCCATTACTTCTCCTCCTTTCTTCTATTAAGCTATTAATATTTATATTCCAACTCAAACTAAAAAGTGTCCGAAGCGTAACTAAAAAAACTTTTAATTTTTTTGATTTTTTCATTGACATTCTTAATTATTTTAGTTATACTAATAAATGTCGTCAGAAATCAAAGCACTTATTAGTGACTAGTGATTAGTGACTGCCGATTAGTAAAACTGCTTAATATAATGTGGACCCGTAGCTCAGTTGGTCAGAGCCACCGGCTCATAACCGGTTAGTCGGGGGTTCAAATCCCTCCGGGTCCACCAATAAAATTTGACAATTAAATTCTTTTATCCTATAATTATTAATGGATTGTTACCCACTATTTTCCAACAATAGTGGTCTTTCTGATTATACATATTCATTTCATAATTAACTCATCCTCTGAGTTTAATTCATCCCTTAATTAATCTTAATCTATTTTTTTAATTTAATAGTCAGTAATAGTCAAATAAATAAATTTGACTTAATAACTTAATTAACTCATAGAATGTTTTGTTAGTACTAATTTTAAAAAAGGAGGGTTTAAAAATGAACCAATCTTTTTTGAAGTATAAACAAAATATTTTGCGAGGAACATCTATTGTCTGTTTATTTATAATTTGGTGGCTATTAGCTGAAGTTGGTCTTAAAAGTGATTTATTAGGCTTTGATACCACACGCTGGCCAACAGCTTGGCAAGTAATTCAAGCTGGCCATAACCTACTTACTGAACAACTCTCAACTATGATTAGGCATATTGGGAGTTCTTTATATCGAGTCTTAGTTGGCTTTATTTTAGCTGCAATTCTAGGCGTTCCTTTAGGTTTAGGTATTGGCTGGAATCAAATCATTAGAGATTTAACATTTCCTATTATTGAAATCCTAAGACCTATTCCACCCTTAGCTTGGATTCCAGTAATTTTAATTGCTTTTGGAACCAATACTACTATGATCTTTATTACTTTCATTGGTGCTTTCTTTCCAATCGTTTTAAATTCAATTTTAGGAGTTCACTCTGTCGAAGAAGTTGAAGTTCGAGCTGCTGAAAGTTTAGGTGCTGATGGAATGATGGTTTTCAAAGAAGTTGTAATCCCTAAAGCCCTTCCGTCTATTTTTACTGGCTTAAGTGTTGGGATGGGAATTGCTTGGATTTCAATCGTCGCTGCCGAAATGATTGCAGGAAATTATGGATTAGGATATTTCATCTGGTCAATGTATAATACCTTAAATTATTCCCAAGTTGTAATTGGTATGATCTTATTAGGAATCTTGGGTTATTTGTGTAGTACAATCATCCGTTATTTAGGAGTTAAATTAACCCCTTGGACCAAATTTCAGGGAGGTGACAAATAACTATGATTGAGTTTAAAAATGTAGATAAAATCTATCAAACACCTGAAGGTGAGCCATTTCCAGCAGTCAAAAACATCTCTTTGACAATCAATGAAGGAGAATTTGTTACTATACTTGGCCCTAGTGGTTGTGGTAAATCTACCTCTTTAAGAATGTTAGCTGGATTTGAAAAACCTACTAGTGGAGAGGTTCTAATTGACGATTCTCCAGTTGGCGAACCTAATAGCAATCGTGCTGTAGTATTTCAAGATAACAGTGCTCTGTTTGAATGGAAAACGGTTAAAGAAAATGTAATGTTTGGCCCTTTAGCCTGTGGTAAGGATCCTGCAGAAGCTAAAGAGATTGCTGAAAAAAATCTTGCTTTAGTAGGCTTGTTAGATCACTTAGAACAATATCCTGCCCAACTTTCTGGAGGGATGCAGCAAAGGGTCTTGATTGCTCGTGCTTTAGCTAATAATCCCGATATATTATTAATGGATGAACCATTTGGAGCTCTTGATGCTTTAACTAAGACATTATTACAAGAGAAATTACTTGAGATTTGGCAAGAATCGGATATAACCATCTATTTTATTACTCATGATGTAGAGGAAGCTGTATTTTTAAGCCAATCAATTCATGTTATGACAGCACACCCTGGTTCTATTAAACAGAGCTGGGAAAATAATTTGCCTTATCCCCGTGATCTTGAATTAAGAGAATCCGAAGAATTTAGAAACCTCAAAAATGAAGTCTTAGAAGCAATTTATGAAGAATCAGTAACTGCTGCTCAGCAAAAGATAGCTCAAATTATTTAAGTTATTCTTTTCTTCTTTTAGCTGGTTAAGACTACTATCTAAAGGAGGGAGCATAATGTTTAATTCATTTAATAAATCAAGTTTGTTGTGGAGTTTAATCTTAATTGTAGGATTATTGCTTGCTGCTGGGTGTGGAGCACCTGCTGAAGATGAGCTAGGAGTTGCTTTTCAACCTCACTACTATCCTGCTGCAAGTGGGATTTTAAGTAATAGTCAGGATATCGACCATTTAAATGATGAACTAGAGGTTAATTACAGCAGTTATTTATCCGGTTCTGATATGATCAGTAGTATGATTGCCCAGGATCAAACAATCGGTTATATGGGAGATATGCCTGGATTAGTAGCTGCAGATAATGAGCAATTAGAAGGGGTAATTGTTGCTAAAGATGTTTGGTCTCCAGGAGCAACAACTTCAATTGTCACTCGTAAAGGAGAGTTCGACTCTGTCAAAGATTTAGATAATTCAGATACAGAAATCAGAGTTAATCATTACAGTTATTCACATCGTTTTATGCTCCATGTCATGGAAGATGAAGGGTTTGAAGTTCTAAACCCCGATGACTTATTAGATGGTTCTCCTAATACCATGTTAACTCAATTAGAAAATGGTGATATTGATGCTGCAGTTGTGTGGGAGCCATTCGTATCTGAAATACTAGAACGTAGCAAGGAAGTTTCTGATTTCGAGGCAGAAGTTTTATCCACTGGAAAAGATTATCCAAATTTTGAAGATCTATCAGTAGTAGTCGCTCATCCAGATACTTTAGATAATAATCCAGAAACTGTCGTTGCTTGGTTAAAGAATCATTTAAAGATGCAAGAAATTGTTAATAATGAGCCAGAAAAAGCTATTGAATTACTATCTAAGCCACATACTTCTTACTCTAATTGGATTGCTGAAAGAAGTTTAGAGACTTTTGGTGAAGTTGATGCTTATTTATCTGATAGAGACAGAGAAGTTTTAGAGGATGGTACTGCCTTCTTACAAGAACATGACATCATTTCAGATGATTTCAATTTAGAAGAACAGATTGATATGTCCTACTTAGAACAGGCACTTGCAGAATTAGAAGAATAAATTAACTTTTATTTAAAACCCCATAATTTTCTTTCTATTTACAGGCTAAGTAAAATCTCTAGGAGGGATCAAAATGCTAGTCATCCTATTTATCTGTTCAATCTTGATTGGTTTATCAATTGGCATGATAGGTATGGGTGGGGTATTTTTAACTCCAACATTAATCTTGTTACTTGAGTTACCAATCTCAACTGCTATGGGAACCTCTTTAGCCACTTTTATCGGCACTGGGTTATTGGGAAGTTATATCTATCATCAAGAAGGAAATATTAACTGGTCTGCTGCTTTATTATTGGGGAGTACTAGCATCATTGGAGCAATAATTGGATCTCAACTCAATTTAGCTATTTCCGAAAAAGTATTACAGTCAATTTTAGCTATTTTTCTAGCTTTAGTTGGTCTTAGTATACTTTCAAGAGAAAAATTTCCTATCCTAAATTCTAATTACTCATCTCAACTAACTACTAAGCTAAATAAAGTAACCTTTTCTCTACTTGGAGTCAGCGTTGGTATCACCTCTGGATTATTAGGAGTAGGAGGGCCTGTTTTATTGGTTCCCATTCTAGTTTTATTAGGTTGGCCGATGTTAACAGCAGTAGGAGTCAGCCAAGTAGTCAGCGTTTTTGCTGCAGTTTCTGGAACAACTAACTACTTGCTAGCAGACAACGTTAAAATTAGATTAGCAATCTTACTCTTAACTGGAGAATTAATCGGCGTCTTGAACGGTGGTTATTTGGCCCATCGACTCAATAATAAATACCTTAAACTGATTTTGAGTTGTTCTTTAATTGGTCTCAGTATTTACTTTTTATAAATTTTTAAGCTATATTGATATAAAGTGTCACTTTTTAAATTGAAATGTAGTGTCAGACCCATGTGTCTGACCACGGGTTAACAAGGGCGAACACACGGGTTCGCCCCTACGAGAAAGGCAAGATCTCATGTAAGGACAGGTCTCTGTGCCTGTCCCTACGGTCGACCACGGAGAGTCGACCTTACGTTTTCACAATATCAAAAGTGCCACATTATCGTAATAAAACATGCATTCACTCTATATTTAATACTCGATTACACTGATCATCACAGGAATTACAAATCCTTTTATTATCCTTTAATGCTGGCTCCCCTTTGAGCCCTTTAATTAAAGCCAGAGTTTCTTTGACTTCTTCTTCTGAACCTTCAACAGCTAAAGTCACTGCTCCAGTTGAACCTCCCACTCCTCCTGCAGCAATCTGCTCTGCCTTAACTCCAGTCAAGACCTCCAATGCTTCTAATTCAGTAATAATCTTACCACTACTGATTGGAATTAAACCTGCTTTCATTCCTAACGAATAGTCAACCTGCTCAATCCCTACCATTTTACTGGCTCGTTGGACTGAATCTATCCTCTTCTCTAAACCAACTGGGATAATTAACTGAGCACCTCTAGCTACTAAAGTCCCTAGTGAAAAACCAACTGTTCCCCCTTCAGGATGAGCTGCTAATACTCCTGCTACTCCTTGATCATCAAAGGCGTTAGCCCCTTTGATAAAGACATCTTGACTCCCAAAAGAATCTAATAAATCTAACCAATCTTCTTCTCCCGCTTGACCTGCTTCTAGAGTAAGAGGCTTAACTCTTTGTTCAGGATCAGTAACACAAGAAAGACCTTGATTTATAGTCCCTGCTGTATAATACTCTTTTCTTAACTTCTTGCCTGTTAGCTCTTCTGCTACATAACCATTAGTTGTTCCTCCAGCTACAATAATTTTATGACTCTTTAAAGCTTTCTTTACCTCTGGCAATTCCTTAACTGCCTTGGCAATCAATCGCTTCGATTCTGGAACTGTCAAAGTAAATGTCGCTAGCATAACTTATCTCCTTTCCTTTATAGTTAAATTAATACCTTTTATAACTTTTACTAAATGGGGTAAAAGCCAAAGAAGCAAGCTTTAAATGTTGCTTGGCAAAAGGCAAACCAATGATAGTAATTCCAAATACAACTGCTAATATTAAATGGGTCAAAGCAGTCCAAATCCCTCCAAATAATAACCAGACCAAATTCATCAATAATGGTAAAAAGCCTGTAGTATGACTAGTCGGAACAATTCGTTTTCCAAAAGGCCAAGCAGCTACCAATGATAATTTAATAACTTGAATCCCAAATGGAATACCTACTACCGTCAAGCATAAAGCAATTCCCCCTATTAAATATTCAAGTAAGATTGCCCAACCACCCAATATAAACCAGATTAGATTCCCTACAAGTTTCATCTATTTCTCCTTTCTATCCAATAATTAATTACTAAATATTATAGTTTGTTTTAAAACCCTTACTATTATTATAACATAATTAAATCAAAAAAGTAGAGGTAATCAATCCCTCTACTTTTAACTGCTATTCCAATTATTATATATTTTCTTCTTTTGAAAATTAACTTAATCAGTTCAAAATTTCATTGCCTAATAAAACTAATCTCTGCCCTAAATTTTTAGCTAAATTAATCGCTTTATGATCATCTTTAATTTGTCTCCAGCCATCTTCTATCTCAGCAGTTCCAATTACCAGATTAGATTCTGTTTGAGCTTGACCAGTCGGGCCAACAATTATCATCCCATGCAATAAGCCAAAACGATGAATTGTCTCAATTGTACTTTGAGCACCACCATGATTTAAACCTGAAGTTGCAAGTGCTCCTAATAAGGTATTCTTTAAAGTATGAGCATCCATCTTTAAACAACGGCTTCGATCCATAAAATTCTTTAAAATAGCAGTTACCGTTCCAAAATAAGATGGTGAAGCAATCAACAATCCATCAGCCTCAATAACGTTTTGTGATAACTCTTCTAAATCATCTTCTAATATACACTCCTTCTTTTGCAAACAATGATTACACCCCTGACAATCTTCTAAATTATAATCAGCCAAATGAATTATATCTGTTTCTACTCCTTGGTTATTTGCAGCTTGCAGTGCCTCTTCTAATAAATAATGAGTTCCTCTCTTGACAGGACTTCCTGAAATCCCTAAAACCTTCATCTCATTCCTCCCTTATTTACTATTCCTTACTTTTAACAGTTTGAATATAATTAGCACAATACTGATCATTACCTAATAAAGTATCAGCGGCAGTTAATAATGCCATAATCTTTGGATCTAATGGATCTATAATAGCACTATCTAGCCCTCTACTCATTGCTAATATTAAAAAAGTTCTATTTAATAATTGTCTTTCAGGCAATCCATGGGAAATATTACTCAATCCACAAGTAATATGAACCTCCTCATAATCTTTTTTAATCTCTTCAACAGCATCTAAAATATGCTGTCCTACTTCTTGATCAGTACCAATTGGCTGAATAATTGGATCTACAAAAATATCTTCTTCAGCAATTCCAGAAGTCGTTAAATCTTCAATTAGCTTGCTACCTACTTTAATTCTATCTTCTGCTCCCTTAGGCATTCCATCATCATCCATTACTAAAGCAACTACTCTTGCATCATGCTCCTTAATTATTTCTAAAGTTTCAGCAAATCTTTCCTCTTCAGCAGTAATAGAGTTAACTAAAGCTCTACCTTCATGGGCTGCTAATCCTCTTTTTAATGCTTTAGTGTTAGGTGTATCTACACATAATGGCACATCCACTACTTCTTGTACTATATTTACTAACCATTCTAATGCTTCAGGCTCCTCCTTAAGTAAAGTACCACAGTTAACATCAATATAATCTGCTCCTGCTTCTTCTTGCTTCTTAGCTAAATCTTGAATCAGTTCTACATCTCGCCCTTTAACTGCTGACTCTAATCCATCTCTACTAGTGTTGATTAATTCTCCAATAATTATCATTATTCTCCCTCCTTAAAGTTTGTTATTATAGAACAAGTAGTGCCAATATTTAATATTAGCACTACTTGAATTTTTCACTGAATCTTTTAAATAAATTAAATTTTAATCTACTAATTCTTTAATCTTACTAACTGCTTCATTTGCATTTTCTGCATAGCCATCTGCTCCAATCTTATCAGCCCAACGTTTTGTAACTGGACCACCGCCAACCATTACTTTAAATTCCCCTCTTAAATCCTCTTCATCTAAGGTCTTTAATAACTCTTCACTAACACCCATAGTTGTAGTTAATAGGGCACTAGTTCCAATAATATCTGCATCAACTTCCTTGGCTGTTTCAATAAAATCTTCTACAGCAACATCAGTTCCCAAATCATGAACCTCAATTCCATTTGCCTCTAAAATAGAAGCAACAATTCCCTTTCCAATATCATGTACATCACCTTGAACTGTTCCTAATACAACCTTAATACTCTCTTCAGATTCTGAACCTTGTTCTGCAGCTGCTTCTTTTAAGATAGCAGTAGCTGACTTCATTGCTTCAGCACAGCCCATTAACTGTGGTAAAAATAACTCACCCCTATCAAATAACCTACCAACTTCATTTATTCCAGCAGTATATCCCTTTTCTATCATTTCTAAAGGAGCAATTCCCTCATCAAGTGCAATCTGAGCAAGTTCCTCTGCTCGCTCTACATCAGCATCACAAATAGCATCTGCCGCTTTCTCAAACAACTCATTACTCATTAAAATCCCTCCTAACATTTATTTGTAATTATCAGTTTTTTCAGAAAATTAAAGCCGAAAGAGTACTTAACTCTATTTATCATTTAAGATGTCTTGCTTTTGAATTTTTCTACAGAATTAATCTTAATATCAAGTAATTTAGCAATATTAAACTTAGCTTCCATCCCTTTAGCATTACCAGCACCAGGCTGAACTCGCCCAATATTTAACTCTTCTCTTACTTCATCCATAATTACAGGATCGGTAAGCTCTTTTACATCTACTCCTAATTTACCAGCAACATATTCCTTAGCTTCATCTAAACGCATATTTCGGGTCATTTGCATGCGTGCTACCAGATCTCCGGCAGTACGTACTCCGCCCATGCCCGAAGCTAATGCGTGACTGATGACCATTCCGTTAGGGTCACCTACGCCTACCTACAACCCATCTTGTTTACCAATTTCAGCTAGTGCAGCAGAAGCCCTACTCAAAGAGTCAACTGGAGGGGTTTCAACAATAGGTACACCCCCTACACCCATCCCTACATTAGCGTGTACTGGAATATCAGATGCTTCAGCACAAGCCTTCATCATGGTTACGGTTCTACCTATATTCCAAGGGATGGTTTCACTACTATTAATGTTAACTACCGGGCCAAAGACATCAACCCCAGCTTTTTCAGCCATCTTCACCTGCTGATGAGGATAAAGACCTGCTAAATTAGTTCCATCATACTCAAGATCACCATGCATTCCTAAAACAAACTCCCCAGACATTCCCATTTCAATACTGATATCTGGATACTTTTCCTTCAACTTTTCAGTTGCCTTTAATGTAGCTAAAAAGTCAGGCTCACCTGCCGAGCCAGTCGTATCAAAGTTAATCCCATCTGCTCCTGCTTCATACATCTTACTTCCTACATAAACCATATCCTTAATTGCATGCTCCATCATACCTTCATAAGCTTCTCGCGCTTCTTTAATTTTTCCCTTTGGCAACAACTCTGCTGGATTTGGAAATGCTCCATCTGGCTGACTATATAATGACAGATTGGGCATTGCCCCATAATATATTGGTAAGACAGTACTCAATAAGGCCTGTTCCATCTCTATTTGTTCTTCAGCAACAATCGGCTTTACTGGCTTAAAACTATAATCAACATGGGCCAACTCTGCAGTATCAGAACAAAAAACCCTTTCATAAATTTGTAAATCAGGAATTCTACCAATTGAAACAGCCAATCGTTTTAACTTTACAGAACCTTCATCAAAGGTTAAAACTAACTCATTACCAGTCTCAACACTGACAAATTTACTAGGTCTTGTATATATATCTGTCAACTTCTCAATTTCATCTTCAGAAAGAGGATCGACTTTGGCACGATCAACAGCATCCTCAATTCCTCTTTCTATATCAGCCTTAATCTCTTCTTCAGTCATCTCTATCGTTGAACCATCTCCAAGCCTTGTTTGAACCATCTTATTTCACTCCTTTACTTAATTTTTTAATCTTACTTTTAAAACCGAAGTTCATCAGCCTTAAAAAGTACCTCCAATCTACTTATCACCCCCTTTCAATAAACCAATTTAAAATCCCATTCTATCCTTAAATCACATCACCAACTACTTTACAAATTACTTTGGCTGCTACTAAACTACCAAGTCCTTCTCGTTGTACTTGACAACTAAATTCCATTCTTTTTGCTCCAGAAATCTCTGCTTGCTCAAGTACTTTTTTCTTTCCTAACTCTTGAGCAGCTGTAAGTGCCTCATTTAAACCACTAAACTTCTCTCGTCCCTGACTATAATAAAGAATATAACTTCCTTCTACCTTCTTAATCAACAGTTCTTCATTTACAATGACTTTAGCAACTGCAGCTCCAACTGCATTAGCTACTTCATAATCCTGGGGCACTATAATTTCAGCTGTTAAATACTGAGATAAGTGCTGCAAGTATGCTTGGGCTGGAGCACCAATAGTTACTATTGGTATCTCTAATTGAAAATCCCAATTAAATCTTTCAAATTTATCAAAAGAATGCTCTATCACCTCTCCCAAATTATCGTACTGAGACACTTTAGAATTTTGTCTAACTAATTGTAATCCAACTTCTCGGGCTACCTTCTTGACTACTTTATTTTTGAGCTCAATAGCAAATCTTTCTGCTTCTAAATTAGCTTCCCCTACTGCTAACCTATAACGCAGTTTATTTTTAAGTTCTAAAAACAGTAATTCATACCCTAACTGAGCTGCTTCTTGGCTCCAGTGAGTATACTCTCCTAAGACATGTAAAATATCAGTCGGGGTCAAACCAATTCTCTTAATTACTTCTAGTCTCTCTAAGCGCTCAACCCCCAAAAATTGCAGATTAATTAATTCTAATTCTTTCTTTAGTTGAGCTAACGATTTAGGGCCAGACTCTAATAATTCAATAACTTCTCTTTCCCGCTGATTTAAGTCCAAATACTCTGCATCTCTATTTAATATTAAAAATTGACCCTGCTTAAACTCTAACTTCTTTTCTACTATATCTTCTAATTCAGTTATGATACAGCCATAATTTGTAGCAGCTACTGCATAAGGAATCAGCCTTTGAGGCCCTAACTTTATTTCACATTCTCGATTTAAGCTAATTTCACTGTCTCCACCTAAACCAATTGTTCTAAATTTAATCGACTCAACACATGTCTGCCAGTCTTCCACTTCAGCACCATCAGTAGCTAATTGAGGAGAACCATCATCTATTAAAGCAATATCTGTAGTAGTCCCTCCCATATCAACAACTACTAAGTCATCAATTCTACTCAAATGCTTAGCACCAATGATACTAGCAGCTGGCCCAGATAAAATAGTCTCAATCGGCTTAGTCAAAATTACCTCATCTTTAACTACTGAACCATCCCCTTTAACTATCATTAACGGTGCATCAATCCCCTTAGCAGTTAAAACCTGCTTTACTTTCTGACACAACTCTTTAATTAAGGGAATTAAACTAGCATTTAAGACTACTGTAGTTGCTCGTTTAATTAAATTAAGTTTACTACTTAAACGATGTCCACAAACTAACGGTAAGTCAACCAATCCACTTAAAATCTCTTCCGCTCTTAATTCATGAGCAGGATTTCTAACACTCATATAACCTGCAATAGCTATAGCATCAACTTTATCCTGCCAATCAATTCCTGCTTGTTTAATCTTTTCTTCAGCAAGTGGCTCTGTCTCAATCCCTTTAATATCAAACTTACCCTCTATTACCCTAATCTCTTTAGTTGGAATTTGCTGATCAAACTTAAACTTCTCTAAATATTCTTGCTCATAACCTAACAATAACAGACCCACCCTAGCTCCTTGACCCTCAACAAGTGCATTAGTAGCTAAAGTAGTGGACAAAGCTACCAGTTCTATTTCTGACAATAACTCTTGCTTTAAACTTGTAATTACTTCAGTAATACCTTCTAACAAATCATAGTGGGTCGTAATCGCTTTATTTTTATCAATTAACTGCTCAGTCTGATAATCATAAATCACAGCATCTGTATAGGTCCCACCTGTATCAATTCCTAATACTTTTTTCATTATTATCAGTCCTCATCTGTGCTTTCTTTTTGAATTTTCTGATAATTTAACAAAGCATAACATCTGCTTATAAAACCTCAAGCCCCATTACTGCTACCCCCAGCTGCAAAGGGTCATGAATTAACCCCTGCTCTATTTTAGTAACAGCTCTAGCTGATAAGCCCAATGGAATACCAGGTGCTGCAATAACCGTCTTCTGATCTACATCATCTGCTCTAATGATCTCAGCTGCTGGAGTAGCTTCAATTATCAAATCATACTTTTGCAAACCATAAGTTAAATCTTTAATTAACTCTATTGAAGGGCCAAACTCTTTTTTTATTCTCTCCATCTTTTCAACATTTAGATCGCAGACCCCAATGCTAGAAACCCCTTGTTCATTTAAAGCTTTCACACTCTCTACTCCAACTGATCCCAGACCTAAGACTAAGACTGATTTAGCAGTTAAACCACCACTAGTCTTATTTAAAGCAGCAACATATCCTTTAGCAGTTGCTCGGTCATTGTTGGCCCACTTTCTGTTAGCTAAATTCCAAGCTAAAAAAGTATCATCATCAGCCATCAAGGCAATATCAGCTCCTAGCTGATAAGCCTGATCAAGACCACCAAGATCAGGCTGGTCAGTAATTAAAGCCTCAAATCCTATAAACTCTAAAATTGCCATTACTGCCTCACTAAAGCCTTCAATCAACCCCTCTCCCGCAGTTACTGGAATCACAGCAGCCTTCTTAGCAGCCAAATCCTGCTGTTGATAACTTGCTTCAACTGCATAATTCGCCAGTTCAAATAAACTACATCCTGTTATCTGTTGTAATTGCTGATCGTAATCTTTCATTGTAGTTGGTATATCCTTTATCTGAGCAGTTACTAATCGAGTCACATTTATCGCCTCCCCAACTTAAACTCTTACTTAATCAAAGATCGTTGGATCTGAAAACTCTTCTAACTGATGTTGGTTGAAAATTTCAGTTAAAGTCTGATTTCTCTTTCTAAATACTTCATTAAGAGAATCGGCTACAAAGATCAACGTAGCAATCCACTCTCCACCCTCAGGGTCATAATTAGTTAACACCTTAGTAGCACCAAAAAAGTCATCTTTGATTATTAAGTTATCAGCCTCAGCCATAATATGTTCACCACAGACAGTCAATCTGTTATCTTGAACCTCAATATGTTCATAAATCACAGCTCGTTCAGAATTAGTAAGATTAACTTCCTCATATTGACCTACAGTTAATTCCACTAACATCTCTACCATATTTAAACCTGTTCCATAAAAGACAGTAATCGGCGTCTGACTAGGAAAACGAGCATCAATTTCTAATACTTTTATCCCTTCCTTACTAACAATCACCTCTAAATCCATAATCCCTTCTAAAGAAAGTCTTTGAGCAATTTTAGTACATATGTTAGCCAGTTCATCTTCAAGCCATTCTTCTATCTGTCCTGAATAAATAACCCTCTTACAATCAAAGATTTGATCAAAATCAAGATAAGTAACTGCTAAAGGAAAAACTTGTCCCCTAATAGCTATCACTTCTATCGAATAGGAAGGGCCAACTAAATACTCCTCAATAATCGGTTCTTCTAAGGTAGATAAAACCTCAGTTAACTGCTGTTGATTATCTACTTGATAAACCCCTTCACTACCACTAGCTTGCGAAGGTTTAATAATTACTGGAAAATCTGCTTCAGGCCACGACTTACTTTGAGGAATATTATTCTCTATAAAAAATTGCTTAGATCGCTCCTTAGAACTTGAAATCTGATAAGCTTGCCAATCAAATAAAACAGGTAGATCAATTTTAGAGCAAATTCTTCTTAAAGTTGCTAACGCAGCATCGTTCTCCGTAGCTGGAAAAATTAAATCAACATCTTTAACCCCTTCTAAAAACTGACCTTCCTCTTCCACTAGATTACAGATCAAATATTCTGTAACCAAATTCAATGCTGGAGCAGATTTATCTTTATCAACTAGTAGGACTTCATACCCAGCCTGCTGAGCTAAATAAACAATTTCAATTCCTTGTAAACCTCCACCAACTATAGCAATCTTCACAGACTGACCTCCTTTCCCAACCAAATTCATTAACAACTCGAACTTCTAATATATCTTTCAGTGGTCTGCTCTTTAGCTATCCACTGTTGATAGTCATCCTTACTAGCAACCTCTAACTCTAAGTCCTCAATAATCTGCTTAACTCCTGTTACTGTACGATATCCTTCTTCTATATCCAAAGTTGAATTAGAGACACCAGCTAATCCAGCTTGAGGGGGAATAATTGAAGTAATTACATTTGCCCCAGCCATTAATCTATCCTTTAATCCTTTAATTCCATCTACATCCAAGGAAGCTGGGATTAATCTGTCCTGTAACACTAATCTTAAAACAGCAATTACTAATAATTCATTGATTCGAGAAGGAGTCTGATGATCCTCCATTGGTGTACCTTCTTGCGAAACAAAGCTCATTACTCGTCCTTGATGAACACCTAACTCTTTCATCGTTAAGATTGAGTTAACTCGATCTGCAATCCCTTCTCCAACTCCCAGTAAGATTCCATCTTCAATCAACATCCCTTCTTGTTGAGCAAACTTCTTAATCTCTAATCTTTGTTGATAATCCTGCCCAACCCTTAACTGCTTAAATAGTTCAGGACTATGTGTTTCTTGATAACAGGCATATAGATCTGCACCTGCTTCAGTCAATCTTAATACTTCATCACGAGGCAACAAGCCAGGTGAGATCATTACCGGTAATCCTGTTGCAACTTTAATCTCTCGAACAAGCTGAGATAAATCTTCAAATTTATCTTTCTGGTAAAAGATAGGATCTTCGCCCATCGTCAAATCAATCAGATGAACTCCCGACTCAGCTAGTAATTTAGAGATTTCAACTGTTTCTGCTATACTTTTACGATAACGAGGACTCTGTTGATTCGAATTACGATAATAACAAAAACTACATTCATTTTGGCAATAAGTTGAAAAGTAAACAAATCCATACAGGAATAATTTATTACCAAAATAACTGCTTCTGATCTTTCTAGCTGTTGCAAATACCTGCTCAATCAGATTTTGATCTTTAAGATTCAAAATCTGATAAATCTCATCCTGCTTTAACTCAACTCGATTTAGAGCTTTATTTAAAATTCTTTTGATCTCTAAATTATTTGTAGTCATTTTCACACACCTTCATCACTAAATATTTAATCGTGCTCCATCTTGATAAATTAAACTCCTTCCAATCCGTTTAATATTATTAAATTCTTCCTTACACATAACCAACCGCTCAACTCCAAAACCAACCCCTACCCAAGGATCACTAATATTCCACGCTCGATCTAACGTATGAGGGCCAATTGCAGCTGAACCAACTTCAACTCCATCGACCAGTACATCTATCGTCTTGTTATAAACAGTTGATTCTTCTTCTTCTAACTCATAATCCAACTCCAACAATGACATTATCTGCTCAATTAAAGACTCTAATCTAGCAGTCAAATCTTCAGTTGTTGGCCCTAATTCTACCAGATTAAGCATTGTAAATTCAGATAGATGCTTACTCCCCTTTGACTCTTTTCTAAAGCAAGGGCCAATTTCAAAAATTCTAATAGGTTTATCTAAAGAATTAGCAAAATAACCTAATAGATAATATAAATTAGGGGCCAACATCGGTCGCAGACAGTACTTCCCTTCATCAATCCAATAAACCTGCTTCCATAATGGATCTTCTTGCTCAATCCCCATCTTCTTTAAATGACCTTGAGCTAATTTAATTGGTGTCGTAACTTCTGTAAAATCAAGTTGGTTTAATAATTCAACCAATGAAGTTTCAGTCCTTCTCAAACTAGAACGACCTCTTTGTTTAACAAAGTCCATTAGACGTTCCTGATTAATTGCAATCAGCTTCTGCTCTACTTTCTGAAAAAATTCTTCTCGCTTTTCTACAGAAGTAAATTCTCGCTCTTTAGCTTCAGGTACATATTCACCTGTTAAATCCAATTCAATTATTCTTTGTTGTTGAGTTTGAGTAAATTTCATTCATTCTGCCTCCAGTAAATTATTTGAAATTCGTATTAGCATACTTATCTAATTTCCAATCAGGAACAGCACACTGCTGACACGCTTCAACCATCCATTTATTTCTTAACCACCGTGCTGCTCGACTATTCTTAGAATTTTTAACGCTCAACCGATGACCACAATGTAATAAAATATCAGCATAATTACCATTAATATTAATTGATTTAATTCCATGTAATAGTCCAGTACGTGAAGGCCACAATTTAATCTTCTTTAATAGAACAAATAGATCAGATTTCTTATAAAATACATATTTCACCTGATTAGAATTTGGCTGTTGAAATTTTTTATTTGGACTCATATTTGTAAGCACCCCTTTATCTCAACCCTCCATAAAGATCTATTATCTTATTTAAATTAATCTCTAATTTACAAACTCTCTAGCTAAATCAGTAGCAGCACTTCCATCTGCAGCATAACCATCTGCACCAATCTCATCAGCAAAATCTTGACTGACTGGAGCTCCACCAATCATTACTTTTACTTGTTCTCTAATCCCTGCTTCTTCTAAAGACTTAACTGTATCTTCCATAACAGGCATAGTTGTAGTTAATGCGGATAGTGACATCTTGAGTTTCTTATTGTCATTTGATTTCTCCCCTTTCTTTTTATTTATCAATTGTAATTTAAAACTTATTGATTAATTATCTAGGCTTATAATCTCACCACCTTTCTAAAACTTAAGTACTTGTACAGTTACAGTTAGTGATATTTTAAACTAATTTGAAATATATATTATTCTGATTATTCTGAAAATTTAAAATATGAAAAGTGACTCAGACCATCTAATAACTTTGGAGGAGGATCCGGGTGTTACACCCGGCTGCATGGGGTTAGAGCCCACGCGGTCCTTCCGACCAATCCTCCATAATTTTATTGTATTACACGTTATTCTGTACTCTTTCTATAATTCCTGCAATAAAATCAAATTTTTCTAAAAAAATTAGGTAAAGGCTTAATTTGGACTAAACCTTTACCTTTTGTGAAAAATTTCTTCAATTTTTATTATCTTCTCGCTCTGAAATTAGCTTACCTCCTACCCCAACATTGTCAGGATCAGTCTCTTTTAATAAAACTATGATACTTTCTTCTGGAAAATCAAGAATCTGACTGGCAGTCTTAGTTAACGAATTTACCAACTCTTTTTTCTGCTTTTTAGTTACCTTTGGCCCGTCAACTGTTATAATCGGCATTTTTTACCCCTTTCTACAAATTAATTAATTAATCTTAATCTAGATAAGTAGCTAAAATTTCTCCAAAATAGAGCATATGATAATCATCTTGATTATCATCAGAATACCATTTGGTTTGATAATCTTGCACTAAATCATCTTCATCCATCTGCTGTCTAAATTTAATCTGACATTCATAATGTAATTGACAACCTTTAATCAATGGAACCTTCACCTTATTAGCAGGTATAATTTCTAAATTACACTCTTTAAATTTATCATAATCACGCCCTGATTTTGTACCACAAAAATTAATCTCTTGCTTCATCTTCTCTCCTAATGGAATACTGACTGTAAATTGCTCACTTTCTGCAAGTAGTTGATAGGTATAACGTGATTTCCTCACTAATACTGTGAAGACAGGTTTGCCCCAGATATAACCAATACTTCCCCAACCAATGGTCATTGTATTTAATTCATCTCCAGACTTAACTGTTAAGAAAGCTCCTTTAGCCAAACCATCCATAGCTTCTTCTAAATACTCATTATAACTTATTTCTCGCAAAATACTCCTCCTTTATTGATATACAGTGTCAGTGTGAGTAGTGTGTGTGAGTAAAAAAAACCTTAAGTGTGTGTGAGTAAAAAAAACCTTATCCTTTATGACTTTGATCTCACTCACACTCCCACACATAACTGACACATTATTATAGCTGATCTTTATTCATTACCCCTGATGGTTAGTACCTTACCCAACCAATTTTCTATCAATAGCCTGTGCAACCCTCTTTAATCCTCCAACTAAATCACCGAAATCTTGTGGTAATAAAGACTGTTGTCCATCACATAAAGCCTCTTCAGGATGAGGATGAATCTCCACAATAATTCCATCTGCTCCAGCAGTAATCCCTGCTTTAGCTAAAGGACTTACTAAACTTCTCTTACCAGTTCCATGACTTGGATCAATAATAATCGGTAAATTAGTAACTTCTTTAATTAAAGCAATCGCATTTAAATCAAGAGTATTTCTCGTGGCAGTTTCAAAAGTTCTAATCCCCCGTTCACATAAGATTACTCTCGGATTGCCGTGAGTGATGATATATTCGGCTGCTAATAACCACTCTTTAATCGTAGCAGCATAACCCCGCTTTAACATCACAGGTGTATCTACCTGCCCTAATTTCTTTAATAAGCCATAATTTTGCATATTACGAGAACCAATCTGTAAAATATCAGCATACGCATCAACTAATTCTAAATCCTCTGAATCCATAACCTCCGTAACAATCTTAAGCCCTGTCTTCTCTCTAGCCTCTGCTAATAATTTTAAACCTTCTTCACCTAATCCTTGAAAACTATGTGGTGAAGTACGAGGTTTAAAAGCACCACCTCGTAAGATCTGTCCTCCATTCTTTTTGACCTCCTCTGCCGTCTCTAATAACTGTTTTCTACCCTCTACAGCACACGGGCCAGCCATAACTACCAACTCTTTACCACCAATCTCCAAATCATTGCCTATCTTAACCACATCATATTTATTCTCGACTTCTAAATTACTCAACATTTTTAATCCACTCCCCTTTACTAGTTTACAGTTTATAATTGACAGTTTACAATTTACAATTAAAGAACACCCCAGTCTTAATTCAGAGCTAAATACAAAAAACCTATCTTGCCATCCGTATAGGACGAAACAAGATAGGTTTAAGTTCCGTGGTACCACCCTAATTGATCAATAATTATTGATCCACTAGTTTAAGTAACGATTTGATTACCGGTATAACTTACTAATAATTTCAGTTATACAGCTCCAGAGCGAAATTTCAATCAAAGTTTCTTAGAGATGCTCCCAGCCGATGACATCTCCTCTCTACAAGAAAAACCTTTAATCTACTTAACCCCTTCTTCGCTTTTAAATTATTTATTTGTTCGCTCAATCATTATCATTTATGTTGCTATTTATTTTAACAGTTAAATTTTAGTTTGTCAAGACTGATTTTCTATTTATAATATACATTATTCAGCTAAATCGTGTCTAATTTATGATGATTTTTTGAATCATACCTCACCCACTAGTGACTAATCCAAAATGTTCTGCTCCACTCTCTTCCATCTTCTTAGCTCGCTCTAACACCTCATCTTCTTCTAATAAAGGATAAGTAGTTGCTGTAGTATCATAATGAACAGATTGTGAGCAGAAGATACAATCCTCTGAACAGTTACCTGATTTAGCATTGACTATTGAACATAAGTCTACCTTCTGACCAATAAATTGATTCTTAATTCGATTAGCTGCTGCTATTGACGCTCTGCGGGGCAAGCCCACGCAGATTCCTTATTCGTAGAGAATTGCCCACTTAAAGCATACCCAATGGTAGATTAAGCAGGTCTTATGCTCTCTCCAAAGGCGTAAATTCCTGTCCGCCCGACAGTATATAGACTATCTTATACCTAATTCTAATTTGCCTTGCTTTAAAAGGTTTAAACTAGCATTTTCATCCCGATCGTGGATTGCACCACACTCACAACTCCAAGTACGAACTGATAGGTCTTTAACTTCTGGATTTTTAGTACCACACTCATTACAAATTTGACTACTACCAAAAAACCTATCTACTTTATGTATGATACAATCGTACCATTTCCCTTTATACTCAAGCATTGTAATAGAGATAGGTAAGCCTTCAATAGTAATATTACCTATTTCCAGCCTTTCCCCCTCTTCACACCTAACGTGAGATTTTCAAACTCACTAGGCGTTCCATCATAGTCTAAGTTAGTTCGATACAATCATTTCCTGCCTTAGCTCGAAGTTTGTTGAGTTTACTCAGGGCATCTTCATCAAGAATCCCTTTCACCTTATCATAGTAGAGTTTAATTGTTTCTTCTTTAGTAGCGTGGATTAACTTGTGTATATCTTTCTTAACTAGACACAAGTTTCTATAAGTGTCCTTACCACCTAATTTTCGTGGTTTCTTGTGATGACACTCTATATCTCCAATAAACAAAGGAAATCTAGTAATAAAACAACAACCATTTTGACCAGAGTATCTGGCAATTCGGTTATCATTGTATTTAGTAGTTTCACCTCTTACTGGATTCTCTACTAAGTATTTTTGTACTACTGGTGATACACTTTTAAGTTTCTTGTGTATCTTTTCCCTTCCTTCTTTGGTGTAATCACATATTCTCTGTGAAAAGTGCATAGGAATATTAAAGGTTACACCTGTAATTGGAAATATTCTGATTCCTGCTACATAATAAGGTTTATAGTTATACTTTCCATAAAACTTTTTGAAAGCTCTTGATTCAATACCTTTTTCACTTAAATCCGAGCTAAGTCGGTTCTCGATATTTTTATTAACTAAGAAGGCTATATCTCTAAAATCATGTGAAACCATTGTAGCCATAGAATAATAGTTCTGCATTCCAAGTATCATTGAATTTAGTTTCGGTGTTTGTCAAGTAAGTTGTCGCATTTAATTAAAAATTTCTTTGAATACTTTTCATTCAGAACTCCAGTTAGGAG
>NZ_JALKBY010000019.1 GCF_023223645.1 Natroniella sulfidigena
GTATCGAACCTTAAAATTAAAGGCTCATTCAGCCCCTAAGACAAGCATAAGGGGTTTTCTGAGCCTAACCTTATAAATTAAACTCTAAATTACTTATCCTCAAAATTATCATAGCAATGTGGAGCCTTCAAAGATTCAATTCTACTAACATAAGATTCCTGATAGATAGTATCATTTCTAGCAATCCATGTTCCAATAAAACAGACTATCGTAGCTGGCTTAATCAATTCCATACCAAAAACTTCAGCAGCCATTAAAGTCATCGAAATTGGAATATGAGCCGCACTACCTAACACTCCTACACTTCCTGCTGAAATTAAGGCAATCGGATAAGGAAAGTTAAAAACCTGGGCCAAAAATGCTCCTGTCAATCCACCAACTACTAAACTTGGCACCACAACCCCTCCACTTGCTCCTGAGCCAAGTGTAAAAGAAGTAGCTACTATCTTACCTATAATCATTAAAAAGAGCATTTGTGTTGTAAATTTACCCTCTATAGTTATAAGCTCAAGTAATGACAATCCTGAACCAAGAATATAAGGAGATATAATTAAGGCTGTTACTCCTACAAGGACTCCTCCTAATGCCGTCTTAAAATAAGGAGGCAAACTCAACCCTTCACTAAAGTGTTCATAGCCATGTAATATCTTAATAAATAAGAGGCTGGTCAACCCAACGATAACACCAACTACTATAAATAGTAAAATATCTCTAGTCGGTACAAAAGTATATTCTAAAGGGACTGGAAAGTTAAAGATTCTAGTCTGTCCTAACATAATAGCATAGACAAAATAAGCAGTAATACTAGAGATAAAGCTGATAAATAAGTTATCGTAATCTAGATCATCTCGATAAATAATCTCAGGGCCAAAGACTCCACCAGCTAAAGGCACAGTAAAGATCGAGCCAAAAGCAGCACTCATTCCACAAATAGTAATCTTTTGAATGTCTGTCAACTTTAAATTCAACTTGTCACCAACAAAGGAAGCAATTCCTCCTCCCATATGAACTGCTGGGTCCTCCATTCCAGCTGAACCTCCAAATACAATTGTAAAGACACTAGAAATCAGCCTAATTGGAACAACAATAATATCAGCCTTTCCCCAGTTCTCATTATAAGCCTTAATGATTGCATCTGCTCCAGGGCCAGCAGCTTCGGAAGCAAAGGTTGAAGTAATTAACCCACTCATAAACAGACCTATAATCGGCAATATATATACTAAGTGAGTTTCAGTCAATGAAGCCAATAGTCTCGTTCCTAAATTCAAACTACTTTTAAAGATAACACTTGCCATCCCCACAATTACCCCGATCATAACAGCCAATACTGACCATTTCAAAATATACTTGATCGATAAAGAGGTATCTTCAAAAAATTTCCTGGTTTTTAAAGTGAACATTTACCTCCCCCTTCTTAAAAAAGACTTTTTTTCTCTGGCTTATGCCAATAGATTACTTCATCTCCTATCTCAAATATATCAATCTCTGATGGTAAATGATAGCTTTGATGGCGCAGGATAAGAATTGGATAAGCATTACCTGCAACCTCTTCTTCAAATTGAGTAACTGGTACTTCTTTTAGATCTGACCACTGATCAACAACTATCTTCTTAAACTCAATCTCAAGATGAAGATCATGGATCAATTCAGCAAAATCAGCTCCATTCAAGCGAGTAACTATTTCAGCAGAAATAGAATCAGATGGATTGATTATATTATCTAACTCCATAACTTTAGCCAATTCTCTATATTTATGGCTTACTACCGTCAAAATAATCTCTGGAATTCCCATTTTCTTAGCTGCTTTTCCTGCCAAAAGATTAGCTTGATCATCTCCAGTAGCACCTATGAATGCTGCTGTATTCTTAGTTCTAGCTTCTTCTAAAATCTGAGGGTCGGTTGCATCTCCAAAGACAATCTCAACATAAGGATAAACCTCAGAAATATACTCACAAGTCTTTTTATTACTCTCAATCACAGTTATTTTATACTGCTGTGAATGCCCCTTAAATAAATCTAACATTTTTTTACCAGTACTTCCTCCACCCGCAATTATAATATGCATTATTAATCCCCCTTTAATTATATATAATTAATACTTTCAGCTAAATTCAAACAATTTATTTACACATTACATTAACAACCTTTTCTAATTTATCTTTCTCTCCCATAACTACCAGTAAGTCATCCTGACTTATCACATAATCTGGCCCTGGTGAGACATTTAAACCATCCTCCGTCTTTGCTGCTATTACATTAACTCCATACCTTCTTCGCAAATCTAAATCCTTTAAACTACGTCCCACCAAATCACCTGTTGCTAATATTTCAGCAACTCGATAATAAGGTGATAATTCTATATAATCTAACAAGTTGGCAGATATTAAGTTGTTAGCAAGACGTTGGCCCATATCCCGTTCAGGATAGACAACCTTATCTGCACCTATCTTAGTTAATAACACCCCGTGTAAATTATCCTGTGCCTTAGCAACAACATATTCTACTCCTAACTCTTTTAAGATCAATGTTGCTAAAATATTGGCATTTAGATTATCACCAATACTGACAATAGCACTATCAATCTCATTCAATCCTAGTGATTTCAAAGCTGTTTCATCTGTTGCATCTGCTTGCACAGCATGGGTTACATAACTGCTTATATCCTGAACCCTTTCTTCATCATAATCTATTGCTAGTACATCATAACCTTTATCTATTAAAGTTTTAGCTACACTAGTACCAAAACGACCTACTCCTATTACTGCAAACTGCTTCATAACCTATTCCCCCTTCTTTACCCAACCAAAATTCTCTCTTTAGCATATTTATAATTAGCTTTAACTTTTCTTTGAGCAATTGCTACTATAATTGTCAACGGGCCAACCCTACCAGCAAACATTGTAATAATAATCAAAACTCTTCCTATTCTCGATAAACCACCTGTTATCCCCGTCGACAGACCAACAGTACCAAAAGCAGAAACTGCTTCAAACAAGAGATCCAAAAATTCTGCTTGTTCAGTGATATTTAAGATCATAGTCACTATTAATACTAACAACATAGCAATCAAAACGATCGAAATAGCATTATAGATATCATCCTTATCTAGCCTTCGTTTAAAAACATCTATATCATCTCTGCCGGTTACCCGAGCATATAAAACCGCCCCTAAAACACCAAAGGTAGTTGTCTTAACTCCACCACCAGTCGATCCAGGTGAGGCTCCAATAAACATCAAGATAATCATAAATAATAGAGTAGAACTGCGTAATCCCCCTGTCGGCACAGTATTAAACCCAGCAGTTCTTGGGGTAACAGCTAGAAAATAAGAAGCTAATGTCTTTTCACCTAAGGTTAACTGACCCAAAGTTGCAGGGTTATTGTACTCCAAAGCAAAGGCTACAATCATACCGGCAATAATTAAGATCAAAGATATACTCAAAACCATCTTAGTATGTAATGAAAACCTCTTGAAATTCCTATTATTATAAATCTGAGCAATAACCGCAAAACCAATTCCACCAATAATAAACAAACTGCTAATCACTAAATTAACCACAATATCTCCAGTGAAATTTTCCAAACTATTACCAAAGATATCAAAACCAGCATTATTAAAAGCTGATACTGAATGAAAGATCCCAAAATAGAGTGCCCGCCCTACAGGCATATCCTGGACAAATCTAAGAAATAATAAGAATGCACCAATCGCTTCAATACTTAAAGCTACTGTCACTACATACTTAACCAATTTAACAAGTCCTGCTAACTTGAACTGATCAAGATCCTCTTGAATAATCAGCCTCTCTTTTAAAGTAATCTTTCTACCGACTAGCATCGCAAATAAAGTAGACATTGTCATCAATCCCAAACCACCAATCTGAATCAAGAACATAATCACCACTTGCCCAAAGGTTGTAAAAAACTCTGCTGTATTTTCTACAGCCAAACCTGTTACTGCTGTAGCAGATGTAGCAGTAAATAAGGCATCTAATGGATTCATACCCGCTTGTTGAGTAGTTGCAATCGGTAAACTCAATAATCCTGTCCCCACCACAATAATTATCAAATAACCTAATGATAATATCTGAGCTGGAGAAAGGCTATGTATATCAAATTTTTGCTTCATCACTTATCCCTCCGTTAACTATCACTTCTGAGGCATTAGATACTTAGTATCTTTAATTATTTTCACAATTCCAAAGAAGATTACTAAAAATTCAAGCCTTCCTAAAAACATTCCAAAAGTCTGAGTCCATAAGATCAAACTAGGTAACTCTGGACTGGTCAATCCAATTGATAAACCTACGGTTCCTAGAGAAGAAGCAAATTCAAACATTGACTCCAACAAAGGATAACCGTGGGCTAAAAATATTAAGACCCCTAAAAAATAAGTAATCATATAGATAAATATGTAATTAGCTGTCGTTCTAATATACTCTGGCTTAATATATAACTTACTCTCTCCTCGCCAAATATAATTCTCCCTGACCACATTTTCAGGCAAAAAGAACCCTTGTAACTCCCAAATTAAAGATTTTAACATTAAATAAATTCTAAATAGCTTAATTCCACCAGCAGTCGATCCAATTCCTCCCCCAATCAACATTAAAATCACCACAGAAAAGACCCCAAATTGATTCCAATTAGCAAAAGTATCAAGAGAGAATCCAGTAGTAGAAATTGCACTTATTATTTCAAAAACCCCTCTTCTTAAGATACTAGGTAGAGTATCATATAACTCAACCAAAGAAAAATAAGCAACTATTGGTACAAATAAAGCAATTAAAGTAGCTAACAATCTAATCTCACCATTTTTAAAGAATATTTTAAACTTACCCTTTAACAAGGCAAAGTGAGTTGCAAAATTAATTGTTCCTAAAATCATTAATACCCAAGTTACCATCTCTATAGCTAAACTATCCCAATAACCTAAACTATCAACCCTAGTAGAAAAACCACCAGTTGATAAGGCTGCTATAGAATGATTGATAGCATCAAATAATCCCATACCAGCCAATACATATAGGATTATCCCACTAATTGTATAACCACAATAGATATACATAATGGCCTTAGTTGATCTCCTTACATGAGGCAATAACTGATCACTTCTTCCCTCAGCATTATATAATCCAAAACCATACGGATGTAAAATTGAAGATAACATCACAACAACTAAACCAACCCCACCAAAAAATTGCATAATACTACGCCACAACAGAAAAACATGTGGACTCTCTGCTACATCAACAACTGATAATCCAGTCGTCGTCCAACCACTTGTCGCTTCAAAGACCGCTTGCGTAAAGTTAAGCTCTCCTGTAATCACAAATGGTAAAGCTGAAGCAATAATTGCCACAAGCCAAGAGATTAAAACAATAATTCCACCTTCTCTTAACGAAAGAGTTGATTCATCTTTAGAATCTATTTTCTTATATAGAAGATAACCGACACTAGTAAATATAATTGAAGGGACCACAAATGCCCTCAAATAAATAATTTCATCTGGATAAAAAGGCAAAGCTAATAAAGGTAATAGTAAAAATCCCCCAATTGCCATGATTAAAATACCAATATACTTTATAATCAACTTATATCTATTCTTAATTATTTTGTTATACCTCATCTATTATTCCTCCAACTAGTCAACTTTATTACTCCCCACCAGTCAAAACATCAAAAGCTTCTGCTTGCCTTTCTGGTAAAGTAATAATTAATACCTTATCATTTTTCAATAACTTTGTACTCCCTTTAGGAATTACGACCTCTTCTCCTCTAATAACACAACCAAAGACAATCTCATCAGGCAGATGAAGTTCCTTTAATCTCTTACCTAATACTGGTGAATCTTCTTTTAAAATAACTTGGGACAAATTGAGCCTTCCTTCTTCAATAGATAATAAATTATTTACATCAGTTGTTTCTACCCGCTGTTCAATTAATAATGAAATTAATTTAGTTGTATTAAAGATTGTATCCACACCTAAACTTTTAAATATCTCTTCATTGTCAGGATTATTAATTACGGAAAAAGTTTTAGGAATTTCAAATTCTCTCTGGGCCAACTGACAAATATATAAGTTATCAGGATCATTATCAGTTAAAGCTAAAATAGCATCTGCCCTACTTGCCCCAGCTTGCTCCAAATAATCCAACTTAGAACCATCACCATGTATTATCACAGCGTTTAATTTCTTAGCTAAATTTATACAATACTCTTGATCCTTATTAATAACTGAAACCTGATAACCTTTAGCCAGAAAGTTCTTAGCCAAAAAATAGACTATCTTTCCTCCACCTACAATTATAATCTCCATTGCTAAACGCTCCTTACAATTTTATCTTTAAATTTATCGACCAATAGACTAGTAGGAGTCATTGTAATTACATCTAATTCTTTATAGATAACCTCTTTTTGTGGATCTAAGACCCTAACCAATACCTTAGGTACTTGATATAATTCACTAGCTATCTGAGCAATCATAGCATTAACATTATCATCATCAGTCGTTACAACAACACTGTCTGCTTTAGCCAACTTAGCATCCTTTAAGACTTCTATTTCTGTAGCATCACCTTCAACAGTAAAGCCGGTAAACTCCGCTGATAATTCTTCGAATGAGGTAGCATCCTTATCAATTACAACTACATTCTCTTCCTCTTTCGATAATAAATTAGCTAAATAAGACCCTGTTTTGCCACAACCAATAATTAGAATATACATTACTTTCCATCTCCCTCTTGATTCTCATCCCCTAAATTGATTCCTTTTCTTTCATAATTGAATTTAGTTGTTCTATTTAAATTATCCTTAGCTGGCTGATAAGTTGGATCTAATGATAAAGCAGCTCGATATTTCTTTTGAGCTTCTAAAATCTTATCCCTTAACTCTAAAATTACTCCTAACAGATTAAATGCTTCAGGTTTAGAAGTATCCAACGCTACTGCCTTTTGTAAATATTTCTCACCCTTTTTAAAATCTCTTTGATTTATACACGACTTAGCATAATTCAGATAATCTTCATAGCTATTTAACTCTTCTTCTTGCAGCTTTGAAGTTCTACGTTCTAATACCTCTTGCACAACCCCTCTAATCTCATCTGAACTAAACGGTTTCCTTAAGTAATCTAGGGCTCCCAACTTCATAGCTTCTACTGCTGTTTTAACAGTACCAAAGCCTGTAATCATAATTACACTAGCTTCACTATCTAACTCTTCAATCTTCTTTAGAACTTCCATTCCATCTATCCCCGGTAATTTCATATCAAGTAATATTATCTCAAAATCACCTTCTTCAATTTTTTCCAGCCCATCTTCTCCATTGACAGCCGTTACTACTTCATAATCTTTTTCTAAACATTTTGTCAAAGTAATCCTAATATTCTTTTCATCATCAATCACTAATACTTTAGCCATCTTAATCCTCTCCTTTAGTTATAAGTATTCTTTAATTTTATTTAATAAATCTTTAGGTTCAATAGGCTTAATTAAATAATCATCTGCTCCTAGTTCAGATGCTTTCTGGATATCTTCTTCTTCAGCTTTAGCACTCAACATTAAAATGGGAGTATCATTCATCATTTCATCATCTCTAAGTGTTTCACAAACTAAAAAACCGTTCATCTTAGGAATCTTGATATCAAGTAAGATCAAATCTGGTTTCCAGTCAAAAGCAGCCTCCACTGCATCAACTCCATTACAGACCACCTTAACCTGATATCCAGCATTCTTTAAACACAACTTTAAAACAGTTATTATATTTTTACTATCTTCAACTAATAATATCTTAACCATCATTAACCCCATCCTTACTTAGGTAACTTAAGAGTAAAGGTGAATTTACTTCCCGCTCCTACTTCACTATCAACCCAGATCCGTCCACCATGAGCTTCAATAATCTCCTTAGCAATCGCTAACCCTAAACCTGTACCTGTATCTTCATCTTGATCATCACTGACCCGTACAAATTTATCAAATACTTTATTTTGATATTCCTTAGGAATTCCCTTTCCAGTATCACTAACCGTAATATGAACCTTATGACCTTTCTTCTCAGCACTTAATCTTATCTCTCCTCCGTGCTCAGTATAACGCAAAGCATTTCCAATTAGATTTGTAATCACCCAACTAATCTTACTTAAGTCTCCATAAACCTCTAAATTTCCTGCCTCTTCTGCTACTAAATCTATTCCACTCTCTTTAGCCTGTTCAGTAAATGGTCGAAGGGAGACCTCAAAAATCTTAGCAACTTTAATTGAATTAAAATCAAGGTTTATCTCTCCAGACTCTATCTTAGAAAGATCTAATAACTCATCAACCAAATGATTCAATCGCTCGCAGTCCTCTTTAACAACTGTCAACAATTCATTCTGTTCTTCATTTAATTGACCAATAGTTTCTTCTAATAACATGCTCACTGCCATACCCATTGATGTTAAAGGAGTCCTAAATTCATGAGAAACCATCGATACAAATTCAGACTTCATTTGATCTACCTCTTTCAGATGAGTAATATCCTCTAGTAAAACTATTATTAAATTAACTTCATTATTTTCATTTTTTACTGGAGTAGTTGTCATTCTGAAATAACATTCTTCCTCATCTTGAACAAACCTTAATGCTTCAACATCCCTTATCTTTTGTTCTTCACCTGTTGTTAAGGTTCTAGTAATTAACTCAAAGATTCTTTCTTCTTTAATTACTTCTAAAAAATGCTTACCTTTTACCTTTTGTTCATCTAAAGCAAACAATTTTTCTGCTTTAGAATTCATCAATAATAATTTATTTTGATTATCAGTAACTAATAGCGGGTTGGAGATACTCTTTACAATTGCCTCCGATTTCTTCTTCTCACCAACTAATTTATTGATATTCATCTCTTCATATTCTTTAAGCTGTTGAGTCATACTGTTAAATTCATGGGCCAACTGACCTATTTCATCTTTAGTACTAACTTCAATCAATTGATCTAAATTACCATCAGCTACCTCTTTTACTTTTTCAGTTAACTTCTTAGTCGGCTTAATAATCAAATTTGAGATATAATTTCCACTAATTAAGGCGACTATAACTGCTATTATTGAAAAAAACATTGTCGAATAAATAGCCTGTTCTGCATCATCATTGGCTTTCTGTTGGGCCAACTTCATTTGATCCTGATTGATAATTAATAGATCTCTTGTTTGCTCTTTTATATCTTCAAATTGAGGCATAATCTCTTCTAAATAATAATCTTGAGCTACTTCAAAATCATCTTGATTAAAGGTTTGTCGTAAGATCAAAAATTTTTCTAAGTAATCTTGGTATTCTTCTTTAATCCTCTCTATAATCTCTTGTTCTCCTTTAATAGTAATGTTGTCTTCAGCTCTTGATAAGTGTCTAATAAATTCCATTTGATTTTCTTGAAATATATCCAACGCTTTATCTTGCTGCCCAAAAACAAAGAGTAACTCTGCACTATCTTGCCTTTCTAATGCTTCCATCATTCCTTCAGAAGCAACAACACTGCGATAATTTTCTACCATAATATCATTTATTGCTTCATTTAATTTTAAAAAATTATTAATCGACCACCCTATAGCTCCAATAGTAATTAAGATTACTAAAATATATCCTAATAAAATTTTAGTCTTTAAACTCAAATCCTTAACCTTCATTTCTACACCCCATAAATTTATTTTAACTAATAAATAGATTTAATATAACAAAAAAAGACTACAGCAGGTAGCCATAGTCTTATTTATAAGTTAAGTCACTTATCCCTAAGTGATAAATAAAAGACCTTCTACCCTTTTGAACGCCTACGAGGTTAGCTGCCGGGCTCAGGTCAAAAGGTCACCTTACCAAATTCACTGTCAATGAATTCAGATTCGCCCCAAAAAATGGGTCCCCCGTTTCCAAATACTAGAATTAGGCGATTACATAGATATGTATTATTCAGTTTTTCATGCTACTGCTATTATAACTATAATTTTTTCTATTTGTCAAGCTAGAAATCAAATTATTTTAATGTCAAAAAATTATAACACCATAGTCCAAAAATTCCCAATTAGCACTCTGTATTCTTTGTTGAAAATTTGCTCATCCTACTTAGCAAGGAGGGGATTAAAATGGACTACCTCGAACAGATAGAAGAGACAGATGCTGAAGGCTTATGCTTCCAAGTTAAACATAAGACTTTACAAGTCCCTCGCAACTTATACCTAGATAAGCTAGATAATTATGACGAACCTTTCAGCGAAGAAGCAGCCCAACACCTAACCCAAAAATACCTTGATTGGAAAGATGATCAAGGATTATTGGGAATGATCAGAATTGAAGATAATCCCGAAGAAAACTTGGTTAGATTAGATGTTGCGATGAGATATGTAGTTGAGTGTGAGGAATAAAGTTGCCTAATGGCAACTTTAGTTTACAGTGTACAGTTTACAGTGTACAGTTAAAGAGCAGATCCTTAAAATCAAAAACATTATAACAAAAAAACTATCCTAAGCCGCTGATAACTCACTTCTTCAAAAATGTAATTTACTACCAGTGGATATTCACTATTCCTTCGGTTTCTTCGAACCCTTCGTGATGAAAAAATCCGCTCTTAGATTTTTTCTATCCACTATTCACTGCTTTTATAGTTACAGTTAACTTATCGATTGCGTCATTATAGCTCCACTGATTAAACGAAGGATGAGGAATTCCCTCAATAATCTGTTGCTCTTGAATTAATTTTGAATCATTCTTAACTAAGTTTAAATAAGCATCTGCTAACTTACCACAAGGTACTAAGTATTGGTTGTCAGACAACTCATTTAAGGCTTCCACTAACCGCTCCTTAAAATTAACTAGCAAGACCTCTTTGACTTGATTCCACTCCTCCTTTTGATGGCGTCTACTCTTATAATTAGTTCGTAATTTTTCTAAGATAGCAATGACTCTTTGCTCTTCAGTACTCAAATCATACTCCTTTAATCCTCCCTCTTGCATCGGAGCAGGTGCTACATTCAAAATACTGAACTTACTTAAATTTTGATACTGCTTTTGGTAATCTTCCTTCTGGCTAACCAGTTTTCCGAATGGCTCTTTAGATTGCTCACCGTAAATATTCTTAGTCATCTCCACTCCCGAACTACCTGCAACTGGATAGCCATGCTTCATCTCTTGAGTATGGGGTGATTCAAGGATAAAAGTAAGCATCGATTCCTGATTGATCAGATCTGGAACATTATAGTTAATAAAATAATCTTCTGTTAATTTTTTCAGTTCTTTCAAATCATTCACTCCTTTACAATTTTAATTCTATAATTTTATCTGTTGCTAATGACTCCTTAACATCAATTACTCTTTGATTAGAAGAGCCACGATAGTTTAAATTTAAATCCTCTTTCTCTTCGTCAAAGAGACCATCGACCAAGATATCAGTCACTTTTAATAAGCTTAACCACTCTTGATCTTGAATCAAATCTTCATATAAAAAACCTGTATAAGTAATAATATCAAGCTCTTGCTCTAGCTCTTTAATCTCCTGTCCTAACTGAGCAAACTCTGCTGCCTGAAAGAAAGGATCTCCTCCCGTAAAGGTAACTCCAGTAATCAATGTTTTTTCCTTAATCTGCTCAATTATCTCCTCTATCTTAAATAACTTACCTCCTGTAAAAGAATGTGTGGCTGGATTATGGCATCCTGAACACTGATGCTCACATCCTTGGGCAAAGATAGTAAATCTCACTCCTGGGCCATCTACTACACTCTCAGGTGTAATTCCTGCTAATCTAAGTTTCATCAATCTCACTCCTCAATTAATAGTGTCAACGAAAAACCAGAGGATAATTCCTCTGGGGCTAATTAAAAATAAGCCAGTATTCGATTATTAATTAAAGATAAAGTTCAATTTCCCTGCCTAATAATGATGTTTTTATTGAACTTTTAGTGAAATAAGTAAATAAAACTAAAGGTGGACATAACCTTAAAACCTCCTTTTAATTACAATAATAAATCATAATAGCTTATCAAATAATAATAATAGGCTACTAAAATTAAAAGGGGGAATTTCATTAATGCCAACTATGATGAAAACTCATATGGATAAGTATCAAAAATGTATCGATATCTGTAACCAATGTATCACAGAGTGTGAATTCTGCTTGGATGCTTGCTTGCATGCACCTGATGTGGATAAGAGAGTAGAATGTATAGAGTTATTAAAGGATTGTATTGAGATCTGTTCTATCTCTGCTAAATATATGGCAGGTAATAGTAGATTTGCTAGTCAAATCTGTGAATTATGTGCTGAGATCTGTGATGCTTGTGCAGCTGAATGTGAAAAGTTCGAGGATACTCATTGTCAAACCTGTGCTCAAATCTGTCGTGACTGTGCTGCTGAATGTCGTAATATGGCAGAAGCTCATCAATTTTAAGTTTACCAAAACGAGCAGGCTGAAATTATCATCCAGTCTGCTCGTTTCAATGATTAAAAGATAAATTCTTCGCTAGATAGTCTAGCTTTAATCTCTTCAATCACCTCTTTTTCTTCCTCTTCATCATCAGCTACAAAAGTCACAGAAAATCTAACAAAAGCCCCAGCATCATCCCAGGGAACTGTCGAAATCAGATGTTCTTTAATTAAGTATTGGGAAAACTCTTCTGCCGTTGTAAACTCAACTCCACCTTTGACCCCTTTGGGAACCTGAACATAGAGATAAAAAGAACCCTTAGGTTTGGTAACATCAAAACCGACCTCTTTTAGAACCTCCACTAACATTTCATGCCTTCTAGAGTATTTGCTAGATGTCTTTTCTGTAATCTCTGGATGGTTAAGAGCATAGACACCAGCCTGCTGAATTGCTTTGAATTGACCTGAGTCATTATTATCCTTGACTGTAGCGAAAGCATTAACTACTAAAGGATTGCCTGCTACAAAGGCCATCCTCCATCCTGTCATATTGAAGGCTTTGGATAGAGATTGAATCTCAATACCGACCTCTTTGGCCCCTGGAATTGATAAGAATGATAGAGGTTGATAGTCATCAAAGGTTAAACCAGCATAAGCTGCATCATGAATTACTATAATATCATTCTCTTTAGCAAAACTGACTATCTCTGTAAAGAACTCTCTATTAGCTACCGCTCCAGTAGGATTATTAGGATAATTTAAATATAGGAGTTTGGCCCGTTCTATCTGCTCCTCAGTCAAAGTAGATAAGTCAGGTAAAAATTCATTCTCCTTCAATAATGGTAAATTGACTACCTCACCACCCATCCATTCTGTATGGGTTCCCATTACTGGATAACCAGGTGTAGTCATAATCGTAATATCACCAGGATTGATAAAGGCTGCTGGAAGCATAGCTAAAGCAGGCTTAGAACCGATAGAGTGATTTATTTCAGTCTCAGGATCTAAACCTTCAACACCATAGAACTCTTTCAGATACTCAGCTGCTGCTTCTTTAAATTCAAAGATTCCATTATCAGCATAACCTCTATTCTCCCATTTCTTAGCTTCTTCACAAAGTGTCTTTACTACTCCCTCATCTGCCATCCAATCCGGCTCACCAACACCCATATCTATCAACTCAACATCAGGATGTTCTTCTTTAGCTGCCTGTTTGGCCCGTTTTATCTTTTCAAATTTATAGATTACATCTTCTTTACCAAACTGCTTACCACCGATTCTATCGGCAAATAATTGTTGAATATAGCTTTCTTGTGACATAATAATCACCTCTTTTTATTTTTTCATATACGTCAAATTTGATACTTGTTCTTCTAATTAAACCTATATTGATATAAAGCTTAAGTTTAAGGCTGAGGTTAAGTTTAAGTCAACCACTAGAAACATAAGGGCTTAGCTCTTACTTAGACTTAGACTCAAACTTAAACTGAATTGTAATAAAGATCTAGTATTTGACTTTATTTTTTTAACTATCAACTGTCAATTTTAAACTATCAACTGCTCTTTCCACTCTCCTACAAAGACCTCTTCAGCCGGGCCAACCATATAAACGCGATTATTATCCTCAGCCCACTCAATCAATAAGTCACCACCGAGTAAATGGACTACTACTTCTCTATCGGTCAACCCATTTAAGATAGCTGCTACTGTTGAAGCACAAGCACCGGTTCCACAAGCTAGAGTAACCCCTGCTCCTCTTTCCCAGACTCTCATCTTTAATTCCCCAGAGTTAACTACTTCTATGAATTCTACATTGGTCTTAGCAGGAAATAAAGGATGCTCCTCAATCAACGGGCCAACTTCACTAACCGGAAATTCATCCACTTGATCTACAAAGATTACACAGTGGGGATTGCCCATCGAAACAGCCGTCATTTCATACTCTTGGCCATCAACCTCTAGAGGTTGCTTAACTACTTGCTCCTGCTCACTTCCAGCCATCGGAATCTCTTGGCTCTTTAGGCGGGGTTGGCCCATATCGACCTTGACAGCCTCTACCTTATTATTCTCAATAATTAATTCTGGAATTATAACTCCCGCCAATGTTTCTACTTTAATCTTTGTCTGCTCAGTCAAGCCCCGCTCATAAAGATACTTAGTAAAACATCTGATCGCATTACCACACATCTCCGGTTCACTGCCATCAGGGTTGAAGATTCTCATCCTAAAATCCGCTTCATCTTTTTTAGCTGGTAAAACCAAGACCAATCCATCAGCTCCCACTCCAAAATGCCTGTCACACATTTTTTGAGCCAACTGCTCTGGATTAGATATCTTTTTTTCTAATTGATTAATCAAAATAAAATCATTACCTAGCCCGTGCATTTTAGTAAATTGCATCCGACTCCTCCTCTTCTTAATTGATAAATAGCTTAAGTTTAAGGCTGAGGAAATGGTTTTATTACGAAGGGTTTTTATAAACCCGAAGGTGAGTTTAAGTCAATCACTAGAAACATAAGGCCTTAGTCTTACTTAGACTTAGACTCAACCTTAAACTTAACTTAATACGCATACAAATTTCCATAAGGCCGTGCAGAACAAGGCGCTAGCTTACAAAACTCAGCATTCAATACCTCTTCTAAATCATAATCAAACTCCTGACAATAACCACTCAAATAACCTTTCAATTCTTTACGATCATCTTCATCAAGACCACTGATTTTAACCTCTTGACCAACCTGATAATCTTCTACCTGCCCTCGAATATAAATTACTCCTCCATGCATCCCAGCACCTACATAATTACCGACAATATCCTGAGCTTCAGCTCTGTCTAATCCTAATAAAATCATTCTTCCTCCAGCCATATACTCACCAAAGAAGTCACCTGCTGTACCCCCAATAATAATCAAAGGTTGTTTGTCTTGATAACCTTTCATATGGATCCCAACCCGATAACCTACATCTCCTTTGACATAAACCTCTCCTCCACGCATACTATAACCTAATGTATCACCTACACTACCATGAATTATGATCTGACCACCATTCATAGTATTAGCAATCCCATCTTGACCATTCCCATTAATAACTAATTCTGCTCCATTACCGAAAGCAGCTAGATCATTGCCTGGTGTACCATTAATAATCAGTTTAGCCTGCTCCGTTAATCCATCACCAATATATCGTTGGCCATTGATATTATTCAAGGTTATCTCCCGTTCACCTCGGGCCAACAGCTCCTTAATCCTTTGATTCAACTCTCTATAATAAACCCCCTGGGCATCAATTACAGCCATAACCATTCACCCTTTCTTTATGATTAAAAATTTAAAAGCGATTAAATTTTATTTTGATCTTTAACTATAAATTGTCAACTATCAATTATCAATTACTTTCCCGCATGTTTAATTCCTAAAATTTCTAATTCTTTATCAGTTAAGTCAATCCCCCGTAACATTAAACGATTACCTCGTAGACTCTCTAACGCATTAATCCCCATTCCACCTAAAATCTCTTTAATCTCATGGGACCAACCTGTAATCAAGTTCTTAACTCGCTGGGCACCGACTTCAGGATTTAATCTCTTCACTAATTCAGGTCGTTGGGTAGCAATTCCCCAATTACACTTACCTGTATAACATTTTTGGCACATATGGCATCCTAGAGAAATTAAAGCTGCAGAAGCAACATAGACTGCATCTGCCCCTAGAGCAATTGCTTTGACAATATCAGCACTATTTCTAATACTCCCACTGACAACCAAAGAAACATTCTTTCTTAATTCTTCTTGACGTAACCGATCATCAACAGCAGCTAAAGCCAATTCAACTGGAATTCCTACATTATCACGAATCATAGTCGGTGCTGCTCCAGTCCCTCCCCGATAACCATCAATTGCAATAATATCAGCACCAGCACTAGCGATTCCTGTTGCAATAGCAGCTACATTATGAACAGCAGCTATCTTAACAGAGACTGGCTTTTTGTAATCGGTAGCTTCCTTTAAAGCATAGATTAACTGTCTTAAATCCTCAATCGAGTAAATATCATGATGAGGTGCTGGAGATAAAGCATCTGATCCTTTAGGAATCATTCTCGTTTTAGAGACCTCTGCTCCTACCTTCTCACCTGGTAGATGACCTCCAATTCCTGGCTTGGCCCCCTGTCCAACCTTGATCTCAACAGCTGCTCCAGCATTTAAATATTCATTATGAACCCCAAATCTACCAGAAGCAACCTGAACAATAGTCCTCTCACCATGCTGGTATAAATCTTCATGGAATCCACCCTCACCGGTATTATACATCAATCCTAAATCACTAGCTGCTTGAGCTAATGACTTACAAGCATTGATACTGATCGAACCAAAAGACATCGCACCAAACATAATCGGAATATCCAACTCTAATTGCGGTGGTAAATCCTTTAGCTCTCCACTCTCATCAAACTCAATCTGATCAGGCTTACGACCTAAAAAGGTCTTCAACTCCATCGGCTCTCTTAATGGATCGATTGATGGATTAGTTACCTGACTAGCATTCAATAGGATATGATCCCAATAGATCTTTTTAGCAGTCGGATTTCCCATCCCCGTCAATAAGATTCCACCACTAGCAGCCTGCTTTTGAATATTCTCAATCATATTTCCAGTCCAGTTCTTATTCTTCTTATATTCAGATGGATTCTCTCTAATTGTTAAAGCATTCGTAGGACATAATTTCACACATCGCTGACAGTTGACACAATCGATATCTTGAGCTACCATCTTCTCTAAATCTTGATCATAAATATGAACCTGATTAGCACACTGCCGTTCACAGACTTGACAATCAATACATTTATCTCGATCCCGCTCAATTATAAATTCTGGAACTTTATAGTCTAAACTCATACTCCTCTCCTCCCTTCTAGTAATCCAATCACTGGCTCTCCACCTCTAGGAGTCCAAACCTTTTCTGGTTCAGGACAGATCTCCCTAATTGCTGACTCTTCACTAGCTACATATGTTCTCTCCTTATCCTCAGCAACGACTAAAGGTCGTAACTTAATTCTGTCATTCAAAGCTAAAAAGCCATCTTTATGGCCCAAGATAATTGAAAATGGCCCATTCAATAAAGCATTACCATAAATGGTTCTGATTGTAGTAACTATCTTCTTCTCCTTTGGCTCCATCCTTTCAATCTGACTCCATAAAGGTGCAGCCACTGCTTTAACAGCTGATTCTAAAGATAATTTATGCTTTCTTAACATCAAATCAAATAGATAAGTGATTGCTTCAGTATCGGTCTGCATCGTACACTTATAACCAAACATCTCTAAATATCTCTTGTTGGCCCCATATGATGAAATCTCTCCATTATGGACAATTGACCAATCTAATAAGGTAAACGGGTGAGCTCCTCCCCACCAACCTGGAGTGTTGGTGGGAAATCTTCCATGTGCAGTCCAGAGGTATGCTTCATACTCCTCTAACTTATAAAACTCCCCTATATCTTCAGGATAACCAACTCCCTTAAAGACTCCCATATTCTTACCACTTGAAACTACAAAGGCTCCCCGATAATTGGCATTGATATTCATCACCGATTGGGCAACATACTCATCATCTGCTAAGCCAGACTCTGCTAATTTCTGCTCATTTGGTGTAGCGAAATAACGCCAAATAATCGGTGGATTACTAACCTTATCTACCTCTCTAGTTGGTATTTTTTCTGCTACAACAATATTAAAGTGGCGATTTAAAAAATAATCCACTTCTTCTTTAGCATCTAAATCATCATAAAACATATGAATTGCATATTGCTCCTTAAATTCAGGATAGATACCATATGCTGCAAATCCACCTCCTAAACCATTAGAACGATCATGCATCAGGGCAATCGAATCTATAATCTCTTCTCCAGAAAATCTGTTACCTTTTCTATTTAAGATACCACTGATAGCACAACCAGACATAATCTTCTCTTCTGCTCTACTACCTTTCATCTGCCTTCCCCCCTTAGAATTATATTTTCATTATATAAAAGTCAGTTTTCATATTGTATAAATATTATATGATATATTTTCATGATATGCAAGTAAATTTTCATGATATGCAATAAAAATCAAAAAAATTAGAACAGGTAGCTAAACCTGTTCCAGCATTATTAATATTAAGTTTAAGGCTAAGTCTAAGTTTAAGTAAAACCTAAGCCCTTATGCTTTTAACGGTTGACTTAGACTTACCTTCGGGTTTATAAAAACCCTTCGTAATAAAAACCATTTACTCAACCTTAGACTTAAGCTATTTTGTAATTAAGCTTAACTTTGAAGTCAGATGCTCATACCACTAAACAGCATCTTGCCCTGTTTCTCCAGTCCTAATCTTAATCGCCTCTTCAATATCATAGATAAAGATCTTACCATCCCCAACCTCACCTGTCCTTGCCGTCTTGACAATCGTATCAATCAATTCTTCAACTTTATCATCAGAAATAACAATCTCTATCTTTAATTTTTCCTTTAATTTAACTTCATACTTAACCCCACGATAGATCTTAGTAGCTCCTTTTTGTTCACCATAACCTGTAATTTGAGTAATATTTAATCCATTAATCCCCAATTCCTCAAAACCCTGGATTAACTCCTCCAACTTCTCTGGTCTAACAATACACTCTACTTTTTTCATCAGTCAGCTCCCCTTTCTTATTCTTTCTTATTGACTTCAACAGTCTTCCAATGTGGTGACACAAAGTCAGGATAGGAAATTGAATCATGTTCAGTCAAATCTAAACCTGTTTTCTCTTCTTCAGGGGAGACACGTAATCCAATCACAGCATCTATCACTTCAAATAAAATATAGGCTGTTGTATATGTCCACACTGCTACACTGATTACTCCGATTGCCTGCACAACTAACAGATCAAATCCTCCACCATACAACAATCCACCTTCTACTGCTAAAAAACCAACTGCTAAGGTTCCAAAAGCTCCACAAATCCCATGAACTGCTATCGCTCCTACTGGATCATCTACATGTAATTGATCAATCAACTCTACTGCATAAATTACAATCATTCCAGCTAATGCTCCAATAATTACTGCTCCAACATTACTCACATCTGCAGTTCCAGCAGTAATCCCTACTAAACCAGCTAAAGCACCATTTAAGGTCATGCTGACATCTGCATTACCATACTTAATCCAACTGACAATCATTGCCAAAGTTGCTCCTGCTGCTGCCGCTAAATTAGTTGTTACTGCAATCTCAGCAATGCTTAGATCGATCCCAGCTAAGCTACTACCTGGATTAAACCCAAACCAACCAAACCAGAGGATAAAGACACCTAAAGCAGCCATCAATAAGTTATGACCTGGCATAGCATTGATTGAACCATCTTCATTATATTTACCAATTCTTGGCCCTAAGACTATAGCTCCTGCTAGAGCTGCCCAGCCACCTACTGAGTGAACAACGGTCGAACCAGCAAAATCGATCATACCCATTCCTTCTAACCAACCACCACCCCAAATCCAATGACCAACTACAGGATAAATAAATCCAGTAATTACTATACTATAAGCTAAATAGCCACTATACTTAGTTCGTTCAGCCATTGCTCCTGAAACAATTGTAGCTGCTGTCGCTGCAAAGACAGCTTGGAAGATCCAGAAAGCACTAATCGGGATATCCAGTCCTAGATGTTCAAATCCTCCACTTAAGAAAAAACCCTCTAGTCCAATAAATTGATTGCCTGTTCCAAACATAAAAGCAAAACCAACTGCCCAGTAAATCAAGGAACCTACAGAAAAATCCATCAAATTCTTCATGATGATATTTCCTGCATTTTTGGCCCGAGTAAAACCAGCTTCTACCATTGCAAATCCTGCCTGCATAAAAAAGACTAAAAATGCAGCTAATAAGACCCAAATAGTATTAATTGCTACTGCATTACTCTCAGCAGTCACCTCTGCTGCAAAAGCTGTAGAACTGAATGCCACTACCATAACCACCAAACTCAAAACAAATAAATTCCTTCTCATCTTCTCCACTCCTCTATTCTTGTTTACTTATAAATAATAGCTTAAGTTTAAGGTTGAGGTTGAGTCAACCATTAAACTAATAATCAATTAAAAATTAGGTATTGGGGGTAGCTGTAACTTATGTTCATTCTTAGCTGCTAACTGCTCTACTACTTGTTGAACCTTCTCGTCAGCTTCCCCGTTAAGATATAACGATCTATCTCTTTGTAGCTTACTCCTAACTCTTCTTCATCTGTTTGGTTGGCCCATAACCCAGCTGAAGGCGGTTTACTTATAACCTTCTCGGGAATCCCTAATATCTTTGCTACTTCCTTAACTTCAGTCTTAACCAAATTACCCAAGGGGGCCAAATCAATACCCCCATCACCATACTTAGTAAAATAGCCCAACTTCAATTCACTGCGATTATCTGTCCCCACAACCAAACTATTTCTTAAATTAGCATAATAATATAATGTAGTCATTCGCAAGCGAGGTTTAATATTAGCTAAAGCTAATTTACTTTTCTGTTGGGTATCTAACCTTGTTACTAAATTTTTATAAGTTTCAATTAGATCAATCACTTCTGTCTCTATTCCAAACTGCTTTGCTACTAACTGGGCATCCTTCTGATCTTGAGGATTACTAACACAAGGCATAATCACTCCCAACATATTCTCAGAGAATGCTTTCTTAGCTAAGATCGCAGTTACTGAAGAATCTATCCCTCCTGATAATCCAACTACTGCACCTTTACAGTCAGCTTCTTCCACCTTCTGTCTAAGCCAGTTTACTAGCTTCTCTACCGTCAATTCATAATCTTTGTTGAACATATTTTGACCTTCCTCATCAATTAATAGACTTTCAAATATTCGTCTAATTCCCACTGGTGAACCTGAGTTCGATAAATATCCCACTCTATCTGCTTAGCTTCAACAAAATGTTCTAGTACATGCTCTCCTAATGCATCTTGAATTAATTCATTTGCCAATAACTCTTGAACTGCTTCATTAATATTACCTGGTAAACTTTCAATTCCTGCTTCTTCCTTTTCTCCTGTTTCCATAGCAAAGATATTTTCTACTATCTCTTTAGGTGGTTCAATTTTATTCTTGATTCCATCCAATCCAGCTTTTAACATCACAGCAGTTGCTAGATAAGGATTTGCAGAAGGATCTGGATTTCTCATCTCTACTCTAGTCCCAGCTCCTCGAGCAGCAGGAATTCTAATCAACGCACTTCGATTCGAAGCAGACCACGCCAAATAAACTGGAGCTTCATAACCTGGTACTAGCCGCTTATAAGAATTAACTGTTGGATTAGTTATAGGAGTAATTGCTTTAGCATGCTTTAATAACCCTCCAATATAATAATAAGCTGTTTGGCTTAACCCTAACTCATCATCTGGGTCATAGAATACATTCTCTCCATCTTTAAATAATGACTGATTCATATGCATTCCAGAACCATTTTCTCCAAAGATTGGTTTTGGCATAAAGGTAGCATGCAATCCATGTTCATTAGCAATCGCCTTAGTAACAAATCTAAAAGTAGCAATATTGTCTGCTGTCGTTAATGCATCAGAATATTTAAAGTCAATCTCATGTTGACCAGGAGCTACTTCATGGTGTGAAGCCTCCATCTCAAAACCCATCTTCTCTAAAGCTAATACAATATCTCGACGAGCATCCTGACCTGTATCAGCTGGCCCTAAATCAAAGTAACCACCTTGATCATTTGTAACTGTAGTCGGATTCCCATCTTCATCCTTTTCAAATAAGAAGAACTCTGGTTCCGGGCCAACATACATCTCATAACCCATCTCTGCTGCTTCTTCTAATGCTTTTTGCAGTACATTTCTTGGCCCGCCAATAAACGGTTCTCCATCTGGAGTATAAACATCACAGATCAATCGAGCAACTGTCCCACCAGTTTTTGGCCTCCACGGAAAGATAGTAAAAGTATCATAGTCAGGCTTTAAATACATGTCAGATTCTTGAATTCGAGTAAAACCATCTATCGATGAACCATCAAACATTATCTGTCCATCCAAAGCTTCCTCCAACTGCTCTACCGTAATTGCTACATTCTTAATAACTCCTAAAATATCTGTGAACTGTAACCTAATAAACTTAACATCCAACTCCTCTGCTTGTTGTAATACATCTTCTTTACATAATTGACTCATTTTTATTCCTCCTTAAAATTATTTTCGTGTAAGTTTTATGTTAACTTTGTGTTAATTATAATCTTTGAGCTTTACTTTGTCAAGAGAAAAACATAAAAAGTTTTTATTCTTAACATAAAGTTTACATTTAAGTCACTTATCCTTCAACTTTCTTTTGATCCCAGCAAGGTTTAACCCCTGCTCCAATAAGCTTTTAATCTCTTTTAACTTTTCAATATCCTCTTGAGAATAAAGCCTCTGGTTCCCTTGGGTTCGTTCAGGATCAACCAAGCCAGCTTTTTCATAATAACGGACCCGCCGAGCTGTTAACTTAGTCTTCTTCTCAGCAACACCAATAGAATAAATTGAAGTTGTAGGATTATCTCCAGTCATTATATCCCCTCCTAACTGTATTTTATTTGTTTAATTTAAGTTGATTTATAATGCCTCCCCTGATTAAGCATCGCATATGATGTCAGCTTCTTGTACTCTTTTTGGGGTACATACCACTCACCCTTAACCTTCTTCGCTGCCAACTCTCCATTTTTAACTCTATTTTCTAGTACAATTAGAGGCTTACCCACCAAAATAGCAACCTCTTTAAGATTCATATATTTTCTACCCTTATATTCCATTTTAGATCTTTCTATTTCAGTACACATTTAAACCCCTCCACACTGTTTTATGTTATCTTCATGTTAACTATATGTTAATTATAAACCTTGTATTCGGCTTTGTCAAGTTATAATACCATTTATTTTCAGTTTTGTTCAGGATTATACCATGAAGATAACATATCATGTTAGCTTCGCCTTAGCTATTTAACTCTATCAACTACTGCACTAGGTAGAAAATTACATTAAATTGATAAATAGCTTAAGTTTAAGGCTGAGGAAATGGTTTTATTACGAAGGGTTTTTATAAACCCGAAGGTGAGTTTAAGTCAACCATTAAAAACATAAGGTCTTAGCTCTTACTTAGACTTAGACTCAAACTTAAACTGAATTGTAATTAACCCACAAAAAAGTCCGAACCATAATGGCTCGGACTTTTGCTTAAACATTAAAACCTGCTATAGAAACCTCTATCTTCTCTACCATCTCAGCTAACGTCTGTGAAGACTCCATTAAATCCTGTGAGATTTGATTAATCTCATCTGTATCATCTTTAATCTTTTCCCCTCTAATAGACAACTCTTGTGTATCAGCAGAAGTCTGCTGAATATTAACTGAAGTATTAAGGATATAATCCTCAATCTCCTCAAAAGATTCTCCTGCATCTTCAATTATATCTTTACCTTCCTCTGCTTTCTCTTCAATATCAAGTACAGCTTGCAAACTCGATTCTGATTTATTTAATGTCTCTCTAATTAAATTCGCAATCTTATCTGTAGCTTGATTTGTATTATCTGCTAAAGCCCTAATCTCATCAGCTACAACCGCAAACCCTTTCCCAGCTTCGCCCCTACGAGTTCTTTCAGAACTCTCCGTAGTAAAACTTGCTCTTGCTGCCTCAATACTAGCATTCAAAGCTAATAAATTAGTCTGTTCTGCTATATTAGTAATAAAATTAACAATTTCTTCTATTTCAGCAGAATTATTATTCAACTGATTGATCAAATCAACTCCTTCTTCTATTGAGCTATTGATCTCTTCCATCTGCTTAATAGCAGCAGACAAACTATCACTCCCCAACTCAGTCTGTGCTGCTGCTTGCTGAGCCAAACTACTGACCTGTTGACTACTCGCTGAAATCTGCTGAATACTAGCAGCCATTTCAGTCACATTTCCAGCAGTACTTTCAGTGATCGAATTACCTTTTTGAGCTGAAGTAGATAACTCTTGACTAGAGTTAGATAAGATCTCAATCAATTCAGTTAAATCAGTAATTAATGAACTGACCCGTTGATTAGTCCGATTGAAAGTACTTAACAAACCTGCTTCTCCATCATCAGTCGTATCCAATCTAGTACTAAAATCTCCCTGAGCCATCTTCTTCAATCCCACTAACACCTTCTCAATCGTCTCCCAACTCGCTGCTCCAAAATCTGAATAAGTACTAGCACCATGCTCTGCTAAATCTAGCCCTTCTATCTCTTCTTTCTCCGAAACTCTTAATCCAATTACCAGATCAATCCCCTTGAATAATAAGAAAGCTGTCAGAAATGTCCAAATAGCTACACTGACTACCCCTCTAGCTTGAATCAATAATAACTCAATTCCTCCACCATAAAAATATCCTCTCTCTACTGCTAATAAACCGACCATCAAAGTACCAAAGCTACCACAAACACCATGAACTGCAATTGCTCCTACTGGATCATCAACATGTAACTGATCAATTAACTCAATTGCAAAAATCACAAGAACTCCAGCTAAGCCACCAATTATGATCGCTCCTAAATTACTAACATTTGCCGTTCCTGCTGTAATGCCTACCAAACCAGCTAAAGCACCATTTAAAGTCATACTGACATCCGCATTACCATATTTAATCCAGCTAGTAATCATCGCCAAAGTTGCTCCAGTAGCTGCTGATAAGTTGGTCGTTACTGCAATTTCAGCAATACTCAAATCAGTCCCTGCCACTGTACTACCTGCATTAAAACCGAACCAACCAAACCAAAGAATAAAGACTCCTAAAGCAGCCATCAATAAGTTATGACCTGGAATGGCATTGATTGAGCCATCTTCATTATACTTACCCAACCTTGGCCCGAGTACAATTGCTCCTGCTAATGCTGCCCAGCCACCTACTGAATGAACAACGGTTGAACCAGCAAAATCAATCATTTCTGATAACCAACCACCACCCCAGATCCAATGACCAACAACTGGATAAATAAACCCTGTAATCACAATACTATAGACTAAATAACCACTAAACTTTGTCCTGCCAGCCATTGCTCCAGAGACAATTGTTGCTGCAGTCGCTGCAAAAACAGCTTGAAAGATCCAAAAAGCACTGATTGGAATCTCTAAGCCTAAATGCTCAAATCCCCCACTCAAAAAGAAACCTTCTAAACCAATGAAATTATTCCCTGCTCCAAACATAAAGGCAAATCCACAGATCCAATAAATCAATGAACCAACTGAGAAATCCATTAAATTCTTCATAATAATATTCCCTGTATTCTTAGCTTGACTAAAACCTGCTTCTACCATTGCAAAACCAGCTTGCATAAAGAAGACCAAAAATGCTGCCAGCAATGTCCACATTGTGTCTATTGCTACCCTTTCTGCTGCTCCTACTTCCTCTACTGCTTCAACAGTAATAGGTAACGCTCCAAGTAGAACCAATACTACCATTAATATAATTACCTTTTTCTGCACCCTACTCACTCCTTTAAGTCATATGTTAGGTTAATGTTATGTTAGTGTTAATTATAAGCCAAACAGAGATATTTATCAAGGGTTTAGATAATTATTTTTCACTCTTTTACATTATTTTAACATCATACTCTGTTAACCAGATATTAATTTGGATTAAATAAGCAAATAATAGGTAATTATATTATATGTTTGATAATGATTTTCTTTCTCAATACCTAAGAAAATAAAAAGACAAGCTAGAATTCAGATTGAATCCTAGCTTGTCCCATAAATCTTAAAAAGTCATTGCATCAATATCCTCTTCTGTTTCTGTTTCCTGAACTGTTTCAACTGTAACCACCATCTTAATTGGCATTGAAACAATCATCTCATACGATTCACTAATCCAGCCCATCTCATGATGAATCGGCAACGGAGAAATTTCGCTACTCAAGCGATCCAATCTTACTTCCCCATCCTGCATCAGCAAAACCCCTTGATACTTCTCACCTTCAAAGCTAAAGTCAAACTCTACCCGTTCTAGCTCTTCAGTTTCAAGTAACTCATGCCGATAAACTTCCTCATTATCCATCGTAACAACGACATCCTTACTACCATCAACTTCCTTAGTTATTACCTTAGGAGTTAATACTAACATTGATAAGCTAATCAAGATAACTAAAACTACAACCACTTTGTCCGCAACAGTCATTATCTTATTAATTTTATCCAATCCTAGCTTTTTTATCATTATTATCACCATCTTAGATAATTATTTTTATCACATATCCTTCATTTAACCATTATATATCATATTCACATTAAAATAAAGGGTTGATAAGAATAATTTAATCCTGTAAAAATTCAATTATCCGCTGGTGAACTAACTCTTTCTCTGGCCCTAAGGTAACTACGTGTCCAGATTCTTCTAACCATAATATATCCTTTTCTTGGCTCGCTACCTGATTATAAATCATTTCTGCACTAACCGGTTTTACCGTCTGATCTTGGTGCGATTGAATAATTAAAGTAGGACATTCTACTTGTTCTAAGTTATTTTTAGCTAACTTCATTAATTTCAACAAACAAGGTACAGTTCTGACCGGAGTAGCCGAATAACCAACATCATATGTTTCATATTCCAGCTTCTCTCCACCGCTAGAATAGTTAAAACGTTTCAAATATTTCAAGACTGGAGTCAAATAAGCCAATTTATTGTAAATCTTGATTGGGGCAGCTATAGAGACTACCTTATCCACAGCATAATTTTGTGCTAATAATAAAGATAGTATCCCACCCATTGATAAACCTAGTAAATACACCTTACTATATTCTGCTCTTAACTTCTGATATTCCTCTTCAACTGCTGCTAACCAATCCTGCCAATCTGTCTGCTCCATGTCTTCCATAGAAGTCCCATGTCCAGGTAATAAAATCCCCTTAACCGTATAACCTTCTTGGTGTAAAGCTTCTCCTAACAATCTCATATGAGCTGGAGAACCTGTAAATCCATGAATCAACAAGCAAGCAGTCTGATTTCCTTCAAAATAAAATGGTTTCGCATATTCAGAAAGATAGTCCATTAACTTAACACCCCTATAATTACACATGTGCGTCAACTTAACACATAATTGATATATAGTGTCAGTGGTTCGTGTCTGTGTCTGTGAAGTTCAAGTCCTTTAAACCTTCTAAACCAAAGGATTTTGACCTTGATTTTTTACTGACACAGACTACGGACACTGACACATAATTGTAATAAAGCTTCACTTCGAATCCCTATAATACAAAAAATTATCTTAAGTTAACGCCGATATTATTGAACATTAGCTTCCTCTACCTTAGTAATTGCATGCTTAGTAGACAATGGCCCATAAACTTCACTTAGTATACTGGCAAACAGGATAATATTAAAGATCAATAAGCCAACTCTAGGATCATCTGCAAAATCTTGTTGTACCCTATATGCTAAAGCCAAAGATAGACCACTTTGCGATAACAAACCCATTCCGATATGCTTCTTAATCTTCTCTTGGGCACCACCTAACCAAGCTCCTAAATATGATCCCCCTATCTTACCACTAACTCTAGACAAAGTATATACTAAAGCAACCAGTAAAAAGACACCAGAAGTTAACGTTGATAACTTTATTTTAGTCCCTACTAAAATAAAGAACATAGCATACAATGGAATACTTAAGGTCTCCTGTTCTGCACTGATTTCTAAATTCTTACGAGCAAAATTTTGATAAGCAAAACCAACCGCCATATTAGTAAGCAATGGCGATAGGTGTAATAGTGTTGCACTAGCCGTAGCTCCAAATATTGTAGCTACTAATGTCAGTACTTTTTTAGTCTTATCATGCAAACTAACCATAAACCTCTGAGAAATATATCCTAATAAAAGTCCAAGGATTGCTGAACCTACTATTTCAACCATAGGAAATAAAATAACATTACTAAAAGAAATCTCTCCTACCCCTGAATACTTAATCAGAGCAATTGGCTTAACCAGACTAAAGATAATCAAAGCTGCAGCATCTCCAAGACCTACAACAGCCATAATCATTGATGTCAAAATTCCTTGAGCATTATATTCTTGTAAAACCATTACAGTAGAACCAGGTGCACTTGCTGTAGCTAATCCTCCAAAAATTAAAGCAACATAAATAGGTTGGCCCAATAATAAGATACCCGAAGTTACTAATATAAATGCTGCTAAAGCTTGTATAATTACTATCCAAAAAATCGTCTTGCCAAAGTTTTTAAACATCTTAATTGAAAGTTCCGTTCCAATAGTAAATGCAATAAATGATAAAGCCAAATCTCCTACATAATCAAAACTGCTAATTGTGTAAGCATACCATTCTTTTTGTACTTCTGTTAAAAAAGGTAACCTTTCCACTAAACTAACACTTAAAAAGATCCCTAAAAAGACATACCCAACTATAATTGGCATCCTGATTCTCTTAGTCAAAAGTACCATAATTAATCCTAAGAACATCAAACCACCAATTAAATAGATCGCCTTATTACTAGCTCGATTAAGCATCATCCATTTTTGTAATTCTGTCAAAGTACTAACTGCTTCTAAATTCATTTTTCAACTTCCTCCATTTCTAATAGATAACATAGTAGATCTGCTCGTGAAATATAGCCTCTTAATTTTTCTTCATGATTAACTACATATAATCGAGACTCTTCATTTTCTAGCATAATTTCAGCTACATTATTCATCGAATCAGTCTCTCTAATAGCTATTTTAGTAGGAGACATATACTCCTTAATCTCCCTACTCTTAATTTCTTGCAAATTTTGTACAGCTTGATTAACTTCAGGTAATAACTTATGCACCTTTAAGACACCATACTGTTCAGGAATAACATTTTTTAAAATATTTTCACTATAGATCGTACCTAAGAATTTATTATCTTTATCAACTACAGGCAAAACACTTGCCTCAATTTTATACATAAGTTTAATTACTTCAGCAACATTTTCATTAGCACAGACTGAATTAAGCGTTCGCATCATATACTTTTTAACTAAACTCATCTATATCGACCTCCACTTCTTCAATAGTAATTCTAGCTAAATTTTCTTCAACCTGAGCTCGATCCTCAAGAAAAATCTCTTTTCTCTCTGCTACTGCCAAGGCTGCTGCTCCAGCATGTCTATTAGCTTCAACAAAATCAAATCCATTCCTAAAAATATAATTAAAGAAAGCTGCATGATAAGCATCACTTGCTCCTAATAAATTCCTTTGCCTAAAATTCTTAGCACTCAATATATAAACCTTTCTTTTATCAAAAAGCAATTGCTTATTATGATATGGAACTATTGCATGAACTGCCCCTGCCTCCTGTAACTTACGTCCTACACGATAATAATCTTCAAACCGCACTGTCCTGATATCTAATATCTTATTTATATGTCTAAAATAAGGTGCAACCACTTGTGGCTCCTCTTTTAAAGCTCTGTTTAACTCTTCCCCACTAGCATGTAAATAAACTTCTTTACCTTCCTGATGACAAATTTGAATTAGCTTTTGATAAATATCAAAATTAATTCCCTCTGGAACAGAGCCAGCAATCATAACTAAATCACTATCTACAATTCCACGCTTAAATCTTTCCAGTAAAACTTCTATATCATTAGGTTCAACTCGATAAGTATAATCATTATAATGAGTATACGTTACAGGATTCTTACCAATAACAAAAATATTATTTCTCATTTCATTTTCTGTATAAACATAATTGGTAGTAACTCCATACTCTTGAACCATTTTTTCAAAGAACAACCCTTGCTTACCACCAACAAATCCTATATTCTGAACATCAGCATAGCCTAACTTCTTTAAATTTATTGCACTCAATAACCCTCTTCCTCCAGGAGTTACTTTTATATTTTGCTCATGATAAATATATTGATTTAAATTGATATTATCCCGCTCTACAAAAAACTCCCTATCTATTGCTGGATTTAAAGTAACTGTTGTTATCATTGTCGGCCACCTCACTTAATCTTTCTGATTTAGTGAATTCACATTACTAAGCTCTAACTAATTTATCTTTATTCACTACCTTTTATTATATTACTTCTTTAATTTCTTGTAAAGCTTACAACTCAAAATAGCACTCTAGAAGAGTGCTATTCTGACAGTTATTTGATTCTGAAATTATTTTTATTCAACTAATATCTGATCTAATGCTCCAATTAATTGATCAACATCTTCTGTAGTAATAATCAATGGCGGTAAAAATCTAAGTACCTTCTTACCTGCAGTCAGGGCCAACACCCCTTCATCTAACAGCTTCCCTACAACTTCCTTGCCATCAATCTCTAACTCCACCCCAATCATCAAACCTTTCCCTCTGACTTCAACAACTGAATCATACTCTTCAACCAACTGCTCCAATTGTTCCCTAAAATAAGATCCAACCTCTTTTGCATTCTCCAAAATATTATCTTCAAAAATAACCTGCAATGTTGTATAAGCCGCCTGACAAGCCAATGGATTACCTCCAAATGTTGATGCATGATCGCCTGGTTTAAAAGCTTGGGCAACTTGATCTTTAGCTAAAAAAGCACTGACCGGCATACCATTGCCTAATGCCTTAGCCAAAGTAAAGATGTCAGGTTCAACACCATAATTTTGATAAGCAAATAACTCTCCTGTTCGTCCAATTCCTGTTTGGATCTCATCAAAGATCAATAAGATGCCTGCTTGGTCACATAACTCCCTTAAACCTTGTAAGTATTCCTTTTGAGCTGGGTTTACGCCCCCTTCACCTTGAATCGGCTCCACCATAATTGCTGCTGTCTGCTCTGTAATTGCTTCTTTAGCAGCAGTTAGATCATTATAAGGAACATGTTTAAATCCTTCTGGCAGAGGAGTAAAGGCCTTTTGATATTTAGTCTGACCGGTGGCAGCTATGGTAGATAAGGTTCGACCATGAAAAGACTCCTTAGCTGTTATAACCTCGTATTTCTCCTCACCCTGCTCCTTAAAATACTTCCTTGCTAACTTAATCGCTCCTTCATTCGCTTCAGCCCCACTATTTCCATAAAACACTTTATCTCCACAAGAATTCTCAACTAATAACTTAGATAATTTAGCTTGAATCTCAAAATAATATAAGTTAGAAGCATGTAATAACTTATCAACCTGCTCTTTAAGTGCTTCAGTTACCTGAGGGTGCTTATAACCTAAGGCATTAACAGCAATTCCAGCAGCAAAATCTAAGTATTCAATTCCTTCATTATCATATAGATAAACGCCTTCTCCTTTTTCTAAAACAATTGGAAATCTTTTTCCAAAAACATTCATAAAATAATCTTGATCAGCTTGAATTACATCTTCTTTTAGCATAATATCCCCCCTAAAACAATTGACAGTTTACAATTGACAATTTACAGTTAAAAACATAATTTCTTTTCTAAGTTTTAATATTTACTAATCACCAATTACTAATTACTAGTCACTAAATGCTCTTATCCGTCAGCATTGTTCCAATTCCGCGATCAGTAAATATTTCTAATAATAATGAATGAGGCACTCGTCCATCTAAGATATGTGTCTTATTGACATCAGATTCTAAAGCATCCATGCAAGCCTCAACCTTAGGAATCATCCCACCTTTGATTCTATTACCTTCGATCATTCTACTTGCTTCCTCAATTGTCAATCTTGATATTAAGGAGTCCTCATCCTCAGGATCAGTCATAATCCCTTCCACATTAGTCAATAAGATCAATTTCTCTGCTTGTAAAGCTCCAGCTAATTTGCCAGCTACCAGATCAGCATTGATATTATAGCTATTCCCTTCTAAATCAACTCCAACAGGAGCTACTATCGGTAGATAATCACTCTTAATTATTGCCTTTAAGACTTCAGGATTGATCTGTTCAACCTCTCCTACATAACCCAAATCAACATCATCTACCTTATATTTTTGAGCTTGGATCAAATTATTATCCTTACCTGATAGGCCAACTGCTTTATTTCCTGCTAGATTGGCCAAAGAAACAATCTGGCTATTTACTCGTCCAATTAAGACCTGCTCTACAACCTCCATAACCTCTTTAGTTGTAATCCGCAAGCCTTGATGAAATTCACTCTCAACTCCTAATTTATCCAAGGTCTGACTGATTGCTGGCCCGCCACCATGAACAATCACTGGATTGACTCCTACATATTTTAATAATGTAATGTCCTTTAAAACTGATTCCATCAAATCCTGATTAACCATTGCATTACCACCATATTTAATTACGACAGTCTTGCCCGAAAACTCTCTAATGTATGGTAACGCTTCAATTAAAATATCCGCCTTCTCAATTAACTCTTCCATTAATCTCACCTATCCTTACTTAATTTAGTGTACAGTGTATAGTTTACAGTGTACAGTTAAAAACCTTTAATTCATAAAAATAAAATTCTACTTCTATTTATAAAACAATAGCATTCTTTTGATTGTAAATCTTTTTTGCTCTTACTCAAACTTAGCCTTAAACTTATACTTAAACTTAAGGCTTTAATATAGCAAACATCTTATTCCTAATAGAATTAACACAAAGATTGATCCCTACAAAATTAATTTTGGCTTAAACTCTTTTTTTGCTCTTATTCTTACTCAAACTTAAACTTAGACTCATACTTAAACTCAAGTATGATATTCCCCATTGATCTCAACATATTCATAAGAGAGATCACAAGTCCAGACCCGATCGACAGCTTCTCCTAAATTCAGATTAACCTTTAACTTGATCTCATCAGTGGTTAATAGCTCTTCTAGCTCCTCTTCGTAATTAAGTACGGTCTCATCTTGATCAAGTAATAATAGGTCATTCATTCTGATCTCCAGTTTAGCTAAATCAATATCTATCCCACTAGCTCCAACTGCTGCTACTATTCTTCCCCAGTTAGGATCTTCACCGAATAAAGCAGTCTTAACTAAATTGGAGTTAGCTATCTTTCTAGCAACTACTTCTGCATCAGATTTATTTCTTGCTCCAGCTACCTCTACCTCTACAAACTTAGTAGCTCCTTCACCATCCAGTACAATCTGATGGGCCAACACCTTAGTAACATACTGCAAAGCTGCTACAAACTTCTCATAATCTTGATCTTGCTCTTGAATTGAAGAATTACCTGCCTGGCCATTCGCTAGAATAGATACCATATCATTAGTACTTTGATCTCCATCGACAATGATCTTATTAAAGGAGTTGTTAACTGCCTTGCGCAAAGCTTGATCTAGCAGTTGAGCATCAATAGCTAGATCAGTCGTTAGAAAAGATAACATTGTTGCCATATTTGGCTCTATCATTCCTGAACCTTTAGCTATCCCTCCAATCGTAACAGTTTCTCCTCCAATCTCAACCTCTACTGCTAACTCCTTAGAATATGTATCGGTCGTCATAATCGCTTCTGCAGCATGGGCACTTCCCGTCTCACTCAAGTTAGCTGCTGCCTTCTTAATCCCTTCTTCAACCTTATTCATCTCCAAAAACTCACCAATAATTCCTGTTGAAGCAACCAAGATCTGATCTTGCTTTAGGTTTAACTCTTCTGCTGCCAACTCTTCCATGCGTTCAGCATCAGACCAACCTCTCTTTCCCGTACAGGCATTGGCATTCCCACTATTGACTACTATTGCTTGGGCCAATCCATCTTCACAATTTTCTCGACTCAACTTAACCGGAGCTGCTGAGCATTGATTGGTAGTAAAGACGGCAGCCACCTTAGCTGAATTCTGACTATAAATTAAGGCTACATCCCTACCTTCACTCTTAATTCCTACTTCAACTCCTGCTGCCAAAAAACCTTGTGGTGCAGTTATTCCTCCTATAACATCTTGATAATCTTCTGCCATTTACTTATCCCCCCAGTCACTTATAAATATAACCCAGCATCTTCTAAACCTAAGTCTTCCCTCCAACCAGCCATTAGATTCAAATTCTGAATTGCTTGGCCCGCTGAGCCTTTAACCAAATTATCAATAGCTGAAATAATAATCACTCGACCAGTAGCTTGATCAACCTCAAGCCCTAAATCACAATAATTAGAACCTGCTACAAACTTTATCTCTGGTAATCTCTCTCCAGGCATAATTCTAACAAATTGATCTCCTTTATAAAACTGTCTATAATAATCTATTATTGTAGATGAAGAAAGATCCTCCTTCAAATCAGCATAAATAGTAGCCAAAATCCCCCGTTTAATTGGTAATAGATGTGGGGTGAAAGATAAATTAATTTCTTTGTCTGCTACTAAAGATAATTTTTCTTCAATTTCAGAAGTATGGCGATGATTAGCAACTTTATAAGCCTTAAAGCTACTATCAACCTCGCAAAAATGGGTTCCCAAACTGACCTTTCTTCCCGCTCCAGTCGTACCTGATTTAGCATCAATAATGATACTATTTTGATCAATCCAACCCTTGTCCAATAATGGGGCAAGGGCCAAAATAGAAGCCGTTGGATAACAACCTGGATTGGCCACTAGCTCACTTGTAGCAATTTGTTCTCTATTCAACTCTGGCAATCCATAAACCCCTTGCTCCAACAGCTGAGGACTATTATGTTCTTGATACCATTCTTCATACTTAGCAAGTTCTTGATAACGATAATCACCACTTAAATCAATCACCTTCAGCCCTGCCTCAACTAACTTAGGAACGACTGTCATCGAAATCCCATGTGGTAAAGCAGTAAAAACAACATCTGACTCTTCTTGTAATTGTTCAATATTTAATTTTTGACATTCAATATCAATCTTAGTAGACAGATGAGGATATATATCTGATATCTTCTCTTCCGAAAAGCTATTAGAAGTTAAGGTCTTTAACTTTACTTCTGGATGATCTGCTAATAATCTAACTAATTCCACTCCAGTATAACCAGTAGCTCCAACTACACTTACATTCATAATTTAACCCCTCCTAGTACATACCTAGTAATTATTAATAATTATACAGAAAAAAGAATAAAAATACAAGCAAAAGTCTCACTTTCTACTAAGATTAATTTCAAACAAAAGTCTGTTCAACCTTTAAATCACCCCTTCAATAGCTGAATTCCTAAAAAGAGACTCCCTCCACCGGCAATAATCCCTAACGCCCAACTAGGTACTAAATTAATAATCAAACCTGCTCCAACTAAACATAATACGAAACCAACTCCACTTCTTACCTTCAAGCTATTACGAGTTACCATCCTCTTTAGCTTAGTTAGCATAATATCCCCACCTTTTTATTGAGGTATAATTACTATATGTAGTTTGACCTCAATCTGTGCAAGGGATTATGCAATATTATGGCACTTCCGTGCCACAATATTGAATTGACAGTTTACGGTGGATACGATTTTTGTGATTTTCACGAAGGGTCTTGATAAAGACCCGTAGGTACAGTTTACAGTTGAAAAGCAAAACCTTAAAAGTTTAAGACCTTTAAAAAATTTTATGCTTAGGGGGTTAGAGTGATTTTGAATTTAGATTTTTTCTATCTACTGTCAACCGTCAACTGTCTACTGTCAACTGATATAAAGCGGCACAATGCCACTTTATATCATGAAATTTGATCCTTAATCTCAGTTTCAATAATGCTTTTGAGAATGCTCTGTTCTAATGATTGATCAGTCTCCTCTTTGACAACAAGATCCAAATCACCGATTACATCTTCAAACAAATTAATCTTCTTATCTAATAATTCTACAATCTTTTCTTCGATTGTATCTTGAGTAGATAGATTATAAATCTGTACATCTTTATCTTGTCCTAATCTATGCACTCGACCAATCCTCTGTTCTACCTTCATTGGGTTCCAGGGTAGATCATAATTGATGATCGTATTACAGAATTGTAGATTGATCCCCTCTCCTCCTGCTTCTGTACTGATTAAAACATCACCATTTTCCATAAACATGCGTTTGGCCCGTTCTTTTTGGTTATCTGATAATCCTCCACTGAAGACAACAGGTTGAAACCCTTTATGATATAAATAATAGCAGATATACTCCTGAGTAGCTCGATATTCAGTAAAGACGATTGCTTTTCCTTCAGTTTGATTCAATATCTCTTCTAAAACCTTGATCTTTTCATTCTCTTGAATCTCAATTGCCATCTCTAACAAAGATTGAAGTTGGCTTTGAATCGCACTATAACTCTTTTTTTTGCACATCTTCTCTAAAGTATGAGCTGCAGCATAAGCACTACTACAGACCTCACGTTGTAAGGTCAATAGGTTAAAGATACTATTATTACTAGGATTCTTTTGGTACTCTACTTTAATCAACTCAGTTATTTGATCATAAAGCTTCTTCTCTTCATCTGTCAAATCGAGTGAAATTAACTCCACATCTCTATCTGTAGCTTCATAATCAGCATCTTCTCTACGATTACGAATCATTACTTCAGATAAAGACTCCTGCAGCTGATCTAAATTCTGTGCTTGATGCTTATCTTTAACATACTCTTCTTTAAACTGCGAATAATCTCCAAAAAGATCAGGTCGCAGTAATGATACTAAGTTATACAACTCTTCTAAATCATTTTGGATTGGAGTAGCAGTCAATAATAATAAATATTTTTTAGGAATTTTATTGACAAACTTCCAATTCATCGTCTCAGAATTTTTAAGGCGTTGTGCTTCATCAACAATCACTAAATCAAAACCTCGCTCACAAATAAAGTCAGCATGAGGCTCCCTTTTAGCCTTATCTAACGAAGAGATAATTACATTAAAATAATGCCAGCCTCTTCCTTTACGATTATTAAAAACATCAATCTTAAATTTATCAGTTAACTCATTCCACCATTGATACCCTAAAGAAGCTGGTGTCAATACTAAACAGGTCTCTATTTCTTCCCTAGCAAGATACTCCTTTAAAATCATTCCCGCTTCTATAGTCTTTCCTAAACCAACTTCATCTGCCAATAAAGCTCTACCATCCATTTCATTTACTACTCGATCTACAGTCTTAACTTGATGAGGCAAGAGTTCAAATTCTTTCTCCTGCCAATGGTCTGCTAATTCCTCCATAGCTACTAATTCTGTTTGCTCTAGTGTATCTATTTCCATTTCTCTCACCTCAATATTTGCTTCTATTATTTATTATTGTTACCTTAAAAACTTATTCCATAAATTTAAATTAATGAAATAGAGTTAATTTTAGTTTAAATTAAGATTATTATAACAACCTTTATAAACTATACTTTAAAATAAACTAACCCCAATAGATACATAAGTATCCATTAGGGTTAGTTATTTCTGACCCAACCATCTTCTTTTAAGATAAAATGTACTTCATCCTCATCCTCTTCTAAATTATCTAAAATACCCTCTAGTTCTTTAAATGCTGCTTCCAATTTAGCAAATTGATCTGCCTTTATTTCTGCTAAAATTGATTTGTCAGCATAATCAAACTGAATTTTAAAATCAGGTACTACTTGCTGTTCATCACCTTCAATAAAAATTTCTTTGAATCTTTCCCATAATTCTTTGCCTAATTCTTCTAAAAAACCACTACTAACTGCTCCTAAAACATACTTAACTATAATCAATAATACCTGTTCACTCTCAACAAACTGCTTTTTTGATTTTTTCTGTAAACTTAAAAAGCCTCCTTGCACTACTTCAGAAACATCATCTAATTGGCCCTCTAATTTAACTTCAACCTCTAAATGTTTATCTTTAATCCTTATCCCCACCCCATATCAATGTACAATGTACAATTTACAATTGACAGTTTACAGTTAAAAATTAATAATTGATAGTTGACACCCCTAAAGTCAAAATCTAATCATATTAAACAGCATTGATCCCAATCATGCCACCTAAAGCTGAAACTGCAAAGCCAATTGCTACTCTTGTTACCAATCCTAATGAAATAGTAATAGGTGTCCATAAACTCCCCAATAAAATAATAACTGCCATATAAATTACCCCTACCAGCCCTCCATTGAGCCAACCATTATTTTGAGCAGAATAAGATGCAGCAACTCCTCCCACAAATAACGCCAAATAATTTAAAGCAAATAAAATTGTATTAACTGAATTACTAGTAATATTAGTTAAACTAATAATCACTCCTAAAAAAATACTACTGCTCAACAAAATAATCAAACTTACTATTAGACCTCGCAGAATACTACTTGTTTTTATAAAAGACATATTATTTTGTGATCTAGTCATCATACTCCCCTCCATTTATTATAAAATATTCAGCAAAAAACTAATTATGACTCTAAAATAATTTTTTCTCCTCCCCAAATTAAAAAAAGTGGCTGCTTAGCCACTAAATTTAATCCTATTCAAGTTTAAATAACATCTAGGTACCAAACAATATAAATTACAATGACTACTAATAAGTTCCAAACACTATGAGCTATAATGGATGAATAAAGTGAATTTGTCTTTTCATATAGCCACGCCAAAATAACTCCACCTAAAAAAGTAGGTAGAAAAACCCACAAGCTGAAATGGGCCAACCCAAATAAAGCTCCATTTAAAATTAAACCTCTAGTTTTACCCATTTTACTCTTACAATAAGGATAGACAAAACCTCTAAAAAAAATCTCCTCAGTAACTGGAGCAATGATAATTATTATAGAACTCTGTAATAAAAAAAATAATAGAGTTTGAGAATTCAACAAATTATAAATAACTTGCTGAGCTGGAACTTCAATTCCAAATAAGTTAGATACTAAACCATAAAAGAAGTTATTTATAGTTATAATCATCAAACAGATGATTACCCCACCTAAAAAACCATACTTCAAACTAACCCTAAAATTTTTATTTTTCAAGCCAAATTCCTGTAAGGTTACTCCATATTTAACTACTGCCAAAAACAATGTCAACCCTGCTAACAGCAAAGCTTGAATTAAATTAAGCAATAAAGGCTTAATTAATCTCAAATAATCAAATTGCAAAAAAGTTTCTATTAACCATTCCAAGCCCAAAAAAACTATAAATGTTAGACCAAATGTTAATGATAAAATTAATATAATATCTGCTAAATCCCATTTGACCTTAGAGTCAGTTAACATCTCAGCCATCCAAATACCGCCTTCCTAATATCACTTCCTTTTATATCAATAATATTCTAGCCCCTAATTGATTATTCTTCTTCATCCTCAGTAACTGAGAAAGTTTGTGTAATTACTTCTCCTTCTTCTCCAAATGGCCCATATTCTTCTCCATTTTTAATTACTATAACTCCTGCTGCATTACCAATCCTTATTTCAATTTCACTACCTAAAAAGGAATTTACTTCTCCAGTAACTGTAGAACCTTCAAAAACTTCTTCACCATCAACAATAACTAGATACCATGTATCTTCAATAGTCTCAATTTTTAAGTCTAACTCTTCAGTTTGACTAAACTCTCTTTCTTCTTCTATACCTTCCTCTTCCATATTTTCTTGTTCTATATATTCTTCTTCTCCTTCTAACTCAGTTATAGTTTCTTCTGGCTCTTCTAATTCATCTACAAGATCATCTCCTAAATCTTGCTCAACTTCTTCTTCAAGTTCCTCATCAACCTCTTCTTCAATGTCACCAACAACCTGCTGAATTCTTTGCAACGGCTGGAAATTAAAAGTTTCTGGATTATCAATCAAATGATAGACCCGATTACCCACAAAACCAAGCACTCCTACAGCTAATATCCCAGATATTACTATAGTGAAAATAAGTAATATGTTTTGATTTTTATCCATTCGATCAACCAGCTTTTCTTTGAAGGTAATCTCTTCTTCAACTTCTCCTTCTAGCTCCTTCTTAAAGCTCTTATAATCTGCCAAAATCTCTTCTTGATCTAAACCTAAATAATTAGAATAAACCTTCAAAAACCCTCTTATATGAGTCTCCTGCTTTATCTGCTCAAAATTGCCTGTTTCAATTGACTTTAAGTAATCCTTTCTGATTTTAGTATCATTTTCAGCTTGCTCTAGAGTGATTCCCAATTGTTCTCTCTTATCTTTCAATTTTTTTACAAATTCAGGCATTCTATCCATCCCTCCTCTTGGCACTCCTCTTAATATTTCGACATTTCCATCTAAAATCCTTTTTTTAACAAAGAGTAAATTGATATAAAGTGGCACTTTGCCACTTTATATCAGTTGACAGTGAACAGTTGACGGTTGACAGTTAAAACCATTTAAAACTTAAACCCAAAACCAATCTAAAGCTATAATTCTAAGGCTTTTCATAGCTCTTAAGATTTTGACCTTCAACTGTAAACCGCAAACTCAATATTGTGACACAAAAGTAGTACAATATTGAGTTTATTGTTAAACAAATCACAATCCATACAAAAATATAAGGTCGTCAATTTACGACCTTATATCCCAAATCAGCCTCGATTTCTTAAAACATGAAATTCAAATTTATCGCTTCGAAAATAATTTCTAGAATATAAAACAGGATTATCTCGATCATCATAATGCATCTGTTTTAATAACAATACAGGAGTGCCAACTGATAAATTCAGCTTTTCAGCCAATAGTTCATCAGCTACTACAGGAACAATATCTGTTACAGCATAGCTAATATAAATATTACACTGCTTTTGTAAATAATTAAACAAAGAGACTGTCATCTGTTCTGAACTAAAGTCATCCGGTAATAACTCTTGTGGCAAATAATCTTTACAAAAAGCTACCGGCTCTTCATTAGCAGTTCTAGTCCGTTGTAAAACAGTCAGTTTTTCATCTTCATTTAGATCAAGTTCTTTAGCTAAATCTTTCTCTTGATAATCTAATTTAACCCCTAAATCTATCGTTCCCGCTTTTAAACCCATTGCTTCAATCGTCTCAGTAATACTGATCAACTCTTCAATCCCACTTTTAAATAATGCCAATTTCTCTGTAATAAAAGTTCCTACTCCTTGACGCCGATTAACCTTACCTTCCTTTTCTAAAACCCGTAATGCCTCACGTAAAGTAGCTCGACTGACCCCAAAGTTTTGAGATAATTTTGCTTCCGATGGCAAACGATCACCTGGTTGATAAGTACCATCATCAATCTTCTCATCAATCTTCTCCTTAACTAGTATATATAATGGTCTAGAATCTTCTCTAATCAAATTCATCTTATCATTCTCCTTACCTTTTTATTTTTATTTAGTCTTTACTATTAAGTAATATTTACTTAGATTAATCGTCGGCTAGCATCTTTTCCATCTCCTCTTTACTGATTAGGACTTCTCGGGCCTTACTGCCCCGATGCGGGCCAACAATATTTTCTTCTTCCATCGTATCAATCATTCTGGCAGCTCGGTTATAACCAATCCTCAATTTGCGTTGTAACATAGAGATTGAAGCTCGATTATTAACTACTAACCTGACTGCTTTCTCATACAGCTCATCTTTGTCATCCTCTAATTTAATATCAACATCTTTATTCTTTATTTTTGCTATCTTACCAGCATACTCTGGCGTATCTTGCTTTTTAATAAAGTCAACAACTTGATTCAATTCAGCATCAGAGATAAATGCCCCCTGTAATCTACGAGGTTGATTAGCATCAACTGGAGCAAACAACATATCCCCTTTACCTAACAACTTCTCTGCCCCTCCAGTATCCAAAATAGTCCTTGAATCTGCTTGAGATGATAAGGCAAACGAAACACGTGTTGGAATATTGGCCTTAATCACACCTGTTATTACATCTACTGAAGGTCTTTGAGTAGCTAGGACCAAATGAATTCCTGCTGCCCTAGCCTTCTGGGCCAACCGACAGATAGCATCTTCTACTTGAGCAGCAGATACCATCATCAAATCGGCCAACTCATCAATAATCACCACTACATAAGGTAATGGATCTTTATCTTTCTCTTTAAGATATCTATTATAACTATCAATCCCCCGTGCTCCACTAGCTGCAAATAATTCATACCTATTTTCCATCTCTTGGACAACCCATCGCAAGGCAGATGATGCCTTCTTAGGATCTGTCACTACTGGAGCAACCAAGTGAGGAATCTTTTTATAGATTGTCAACTCCACCATTTTAGGATCGATCAATAAGAACTTAACTTGATCAGGAGTAGCTTTATAAAGAATACTACTAATTATTGAATTAATGAAGACACTCTTACCAGAACCAGTCGCCCCTGCTACCAACATATGAGGCATCTTTGCCAAATCAGCTACAGCAGGGTTACCATCTATATCTTTCCCCAAACCGATAGTCAACTTAGATTCAGCAGCTTGAAACTCCTCTTTTTCCAAAATCGCTCCTAAAGTAACTAATGATTGTTCTTGGTTAGGAATCTCGATTCCTACAGCAGATTTACCAGGAATTGGAGCCTCAATCCTAATATCAGTAGCTGCTAATGATAAGGCAATATCATCCGCTAAATTTAAGATCTTACTCACCTTAGTTCCAGGTGCTGGATGAATCTCGTAACGAGTAATCGTTGGCCCGTAATTAACATCTGTAATCTCTGCTCGAACCCCAAAGTTATCGAGTGTCTCCTTTAAAATTTCAGTCTTATCAACAAATCCATCTACCTCTTTTTCATCCAAGTTCAACAATGATAAATCTGGCAGTTGATATTCATCAAAATCTAACTGCTCTTGTTTAGCCGAATCAGTCTCTAATCTCTTTTTGATCCGCTTTTTAGGCTGGTTGTCCTTGTTGGTTACAACTTCTTGCTCAGTAGTATCCTGCTTTACTTTCTCCGCTGTAGCAGCTACTTCTTGTCTAGCTTGCAAATTACTAGAACTAGTAGTCGGTTGCTTAGAAGCAGTCTTATCTTTAGACTTTTTTACTTTCTTCTTTTTCTTAATCTTTTTTGCTCGTTTAGGCTTCTTCTTAGCTTTCTTTTTCTGCTTGCTAATCCTACTTTTATTCTTTTCTTTTTTATTTGAGCCAGCAGCCTGCTTTGACTTAGAATCAGTTTTTTCTTTATTCTGCTGAGAAGTAGTATTATTTTTCTTCAATTTAGCAAAAAAAGCTTTCACTGACGGAATAAAATTACTGAGCTTATCCTTTAGTTTTTCCTTTCTAGCAATAGATTTATCCTTAAAGATAGTAAATATCTTTTCAATCTTAACTTTAGCTTTTAATAATAAATTAATTAATAATACATCTGTTAGTAACAGTATTCCTATCAAAAAGAGAGCAGCCAAAACAACATATGCCCCCACTTCAGCAAAAAACTTGCGTAAGATATATAAAAAGACAGCCCCAATTATACCCCCACCTTGACCTTGTAAACCTGCTTCAAACTCTTGGGGATGCTCAATTCCTAAATGAGAAGCAATTAAAAAGTTTAATACAATAACCATAACTCCAACCATCCTAGAGCTGATCTTTACCTTGATTTTGCTATTATAGATCATCTTAATTCCCCATATCAATAACAAAAAAGGTATAGTATAGATACCTTGTCCAATTATAAATCTCAACCCTCGTGCTAAACTATCACCTATAATTCCTGTATCTTGAGATAATAAATTAATTGCATTTAAAATAGCCAATACTATTAAAATAATACCAAAAAACTCATATTTTCTTTTAGCAAAAATCTCTTGTAATGTCTCCTTCATCTATTTCTCACCTCACATTGACTATTTCTACTTTAACTAAAAAATTCCTTCTTGAATCACCTACAAATTGAACCATTTATTCATATTCCACTATAATATATTTTCCCATTAGATATAAAATATACATAAAAAAAGTTGCTCCTCCGGCAACTTAGCTTGAGTCTAAGATTGAATTTAAGTAAAACCAAAAATAATCAATTTAATCCTTAGCTAAATTGACTATTGCTTTGATAAATAATCCTTTAACCGGCAACACAATAACAACATTATAGATATTGAATATAGTATGAGCATTAGCAATCTGCCGGGGCAGGCTCGTACTTGTTTCTCTAACCAACTGAATAAATAACGGCAAAATTGGTAATATAGCTACTACTCCCACAACATTAAATAAAACCTGTCCCCAAGCTGTCTGTTTAGCTGCTTGAGAGCTACCCACCCCAGCTAAAACACCAGTAATACAGGTTCCAATATTACTTCCTAATGATAAGGTGATGGCCAAAGGTAGGCTGATCAAATTCAGCTTGGCTAACACAATAATCACTCCCGTTAAAGCACTACTACTTTGAATTAATGCTGTAATTATAATCCCTAAAATAATTCCTACCATAGGAACAGCTGTAGATTTTGCTAGTAGGTTAATAAACCATTCTGCTTCTTTAAAACTGGTCATGGTCAAAGCCATCAGCTCAAGCCCTACAAATAAAATACTAAAACCCAATACTCCTCTAGCAATATACTTTAAAAACCTTCTTTTAGTTATTAAATACAAGAAATAAATAAGCAAGCCACTAAGAGTAATTAGCCACAAATAATCTTCTAATTGAAAAGAGAGTAGTTGAATAGTCACTGTAGTTCCAATGTTGGCCCCCATAATCACTCCAAAAGCTTGTTCTAATGATAACAAGTTAGCATTAACTAAACTGACAATAAGCACACTGGTCGCACTACTACTTTGAATAACCATTGTTATCAAAGTCCCAGTTACAATACTAGCCAATGTATTAATCGTTAATAGCCTCATTATCCTTTCTAAATTATCGCCCGCTGCCTGATAGAAGCTATCTTTAACCAGCTGCATCCCGAACCAGAATAAACTAAGTCCACCTAACAATTGAGTTATAGATATAGCTAACAATTTAAAGACCCCTTTCAACTATCACTCCTTTCTAACCATATTATATAGGAAGTTAATCTATTACTCTTTATTGCATTGTTTCTGATAAATCAAGTATTTTCTAAAAATAATTTCATAGTCCCACTTTAAGCTACTTTTGAATGGGCTT
>NZ_JALKBY010000002.1 GCF_023223645.1 Natroniella sulfidigena
CGGTTGACAGTGGATAGAAAAAATCTAAGAGCTGATTTTTTCATCACGAAGGGTTTAAAGAACCCGAAGGAAAACCTTAAAATCAAAACCACTCTAAACCTGTAATTTTAAAACTTTTCATGGGTTTTAAGATTTTGATCTTAACTGTAAACTGTAAACCGTAAACTGTCAACTCTATATTGTGGCACTTTTGTGCCACAATATAGAAAGAAGCACCCCTCAACCAGGCACTTCCCTATTTTAACCTATAATGATTTTACTCAAACTCAGACTTAGCCTTAAACTTATTTCACAATCTGCGAAACATAAACTAACTTGATCCCCTTTTCCTCTAAAACTGGAATCACTTCCTTAATCGCATTGGCTGTATTTGTCCGTACATGGCCAATCGTTACTAACTTCCCTCTTTTTAAAGCAACATCAACTAACATCAGCAGCATCTCTTCAACAGCTTCTTGCTCATCAACATTATCAATAAACAGATAATTTTCAGCTGTTGGAATTCCTGCTTCCCTAGCCTTGTTGACCCCTACTGATTGACTAGAGGTACTACTATCAATAAAGTATAACCCTTCTTCTTTTAAAACTTTCATTACTTCTGTCATTACCCTAGGATCTTCAGTTCCTTTCGAACCCATATGATTATTAATCCCTGCTACTGGAGGTAAATGCTCCAAACTTCCTCGTAACTTTTCTCTAATCTGCTCAGAATCCATTGTAGTATCAATCATTCCTGGCTCAGGTTCAAGTTCAGAATTATGAGCTTCAAAAGGTTGATGCAACATAATCTCATAACCTAACTCTTTAGCCTCTTCAGCCTGCTTTACAGACTGAGACAAGTAAGGCAAAACAGCCATGGTCAGAGGACGATCAACACTAAAAATATCACTAGTTGATTGCCGACTATAACCTAAATCATCGATAACAATTGCCATCTTAGCTTCTGGCCTCTCTTGAACAAATTGAACTGAGTGGGTTTCAATCAAGAGCTCACCAACCTCGAAACCAAAATCAACCTCCAAAATGCGCTTCTCGGCTTGCTCTTCCCAGTCAACTTCGACAACTGGAAATACAGCTTTAAAGTTGGTTATAATTTCATCTTTGATTTCAGGTAATAGCCTTCCTTCTGCTCCAAAGAGAGGCGTTTCTAACTTATAATAGTTGTGTTCCCAGACAAGAGAAGAATTATTCTTTTCTTCTTCCTGTTCTACTTGCTGTTGTTCTAAAATTAGTTTGTTCTTATCTAAATTCAATTCTGTCAAAATTTCTTTGAATTCTGCTTCAAACTCAACAACAGCCGCTTCGTAATCAACAGTAACTTCTTTTATTTCTTCTGGCTTATCCTCTTCTAATATCACTTCTGTATTTAAATTGAAGACAATAGTGATAACAAACATTACCAAATAGAACAAACAGATAGCTAACTTCTTCTTCTCTTTCATCAAAAAATCCCTTCTATATAATCTGAAATTAATTTTTCACCTAACAATTTCAAGTTTAAAAGAGTTTAGATTGATTATATTGACCAAGTCATTAATTCAATTTATTTAATAACTCCTCTATCGCTACTTCCAACTGTTCATCTGCTTCAGTTTCTAAATCAAACTCAACTACAATATCAGGTTCAACACCAACTTGATCTATCTTATTTCCTGATGGTGTATAAAATCGTGCAGTAGTCATCTTAACAGCTGAACCATCAGACAATGGGCTAACACTCTGGACAGAACCTTTACCAAAGGTCTGATTCCCAATGATCATTCCTCGCTCATTATCTTGAATCGCTCCTGCTACTATCTCAGAACCACTAGCACTTCCTTCATTAACTAATATTACTACTGGTTTATCTTCTACAGTCTCAATTGTCGGATCCAATAGTATCCCTTGCTTATCTCCTTCTCGTTCCTGAACATAAACAGCTGACCCTTGTTCAATAAAATTACTGGCTACCTTAGCAGCTTCAGGTAATAAACCACCTGGGTTACTCCTTAAATCAAGAATAAATCCTTCCGCTCCTTCTGCTTTTAGCTCCTCTAACTCTACACTAAGGTCTTGACCAACATCCTCTCCAAATCTACTCATCCGCACATAGCCAATCTTATCTTCTTTTAATTCAGAACTTAAATGTTCAACTTCAATTAACTCTCTTATTATTTCAACTTCAAGCTCTTCAACTTCCTCATCATCTTCCTTAGCTCGCTTAATCGATAAAGCTACTTCAGTATCCTCTTCTCCCCGCATCAGATCAACTGCTTCATCCATCGGCATCCCTTCAGTAGAAATACCATCTATCTCCATAATTTGATCCTCAGCTCTCAAGCCAACCCGATCACCAGGCGTTCCCTCAATTGGAGAGATAATAGTTAACTGGTCATCACGCATCGTAATTATAATTCCAACTCCACCATATTCACCCTCCATACTGGTTTTCATATCATCATACTCTCTAGGGGGCAAATATCCTGTATATGGATCATCTAGTGCCTCTAACATTCCATCAATTGCTCCAGTAAGTAATGTATCTAGCTCTGGCTCTTCAACATAATTATTCCGCACAAGATCAAATATAACAAGTAATTTCTGGAATTGATTCATTTCTTCTTGTGAATTTGCTTCAGCTCCATGCAGGAAAAATCCTGTTATCCCTGCAGCAGATAACATAAGCAAGATTAATATAACGCCAATTGTCTTTTTTGATTTAAACATTATGACCTACCTTTCTGATTAGTGATTAACTTAATCTTAATTTTACCACTCATCTTATAGTTTCGCAAATTTAAAACTTGGTAAGTAACTTTATATCAGTTGACAGTGAACAGTTGACGGTTGACAGTTAAAACCATTTAAAGCTTAAAATCAAAAACAATCTAAACCTATAATTCTAAGGCCTTTCATAAGTTTCAAGATTTTAAGATTTTGATCTTAACTGTAAACTGTAAACCGTAAACTGTCAACTCAATATTGTGGCACAAAAGTGCCACAATATTGTAATTAATCCCTACTAACCCATAGCCCTTCTTGAGGGGAAAATAATAACGCTAGTATGAAAAAGAAAGTAGCTACAACTACAATAGCAGCTCCTGAGGCTACATTTAGATGAAAAGAAAGGTAGAGTCCAACTAAAGCAGATAACACTCCAAAAACACCTGATAAGACCATCATCTCTGATAGGTTGTTCGTCAGTAAGTAAGCAGTGGCACCGGGTGTAATCAACATCGAAACTACTAACACAATTCCTACAGTCTGCAAGGAAGCCACTACCGTAAAAGATAACATCAACATCAATAAATAATGAATCATATCTGTCGGAAGTCCTATAGAACGAGCCATTATAGGATCAAAGGAGGATAGTTTTAATTCCTTGAAAAATAGAATTGTTAAGACTATAACCAAGAGTCCTAAAATAGATATTAGCACTAAATCTGTTCTAGAAACCCCTAGGACATTACCAAATAAAATATGAAAAAGGTCTATATTAGTTGTAATCTTGCTAATAATCAAAATTCCTATCGCAAAGGCAGCACTGAACATAATCCCAATTGCTGAATCCTCTTTAATTTTACTGTTCTCTGCTATAAATCCAATCCCAAGAGCGGTAGTCACTCCTGTTACGGTTGCCCCTATAAAAAAGTTAATTCCTAACAAATAAGCAATTGCCACTCCAGGTAAGACAGCATGAGAAATTGCATCACCCATTAAAGCTAATTTACGTAAAATTAAAATACTTCCCAGGACTCCACAACCAACTCCAACTACAACTGCAGCTAAAAAAGCCCGCTGCATAAACTGATACTGTAACGGTGCTATTAATAAATCCCACAATAATTCCATCAGGTCATCACCACCAAATCATTTTGGGCTGTAGTAGATTGCTGAGAAAATGTCTTCTTTAAATAATTAGGAGTAAAGGTTGATTGAGTTGGCCCGTAAGCAATAATCTCCTTATTGACCAAAATTAAATTATCAAAGTATTCTTCTACCTTTTTTAAATCATGATGAACAACTATCACCGTCTTCCCTTCTTGTGAAATCTGATCAAGCAAGTTATAGATTACCTCTTCTGTTGTTTGATCAACTCCTGCAAAAGGCTCATCTAATAACATAACTTCTGCTCTTTGGGCCAACGCCCGGGCCAAAAAGACTCGCTGTCGTTGGCCCCCAGATAATTTACCAACTTGTCGGTTTTGATACTCTAACATCCCCACCTCTTTAAGAGCTTCAGTCACAATCTGATGATCCTGCTCTCTAGGTCGTTTAATCCATCCTAGATGGACATATCTACCCATCATTACCACATCATAGACTGAAACTGGAAAATCCCAATCGATATCTTCTTTTTGTGGTACATAAGCCACAGATTTTCGATTTTGATCAATAGAACCTCCTAAGACCTCAACTCTTCCTTGATCTAAGGTTAATAATCCAACAATCGCCTTCATCAAAGTAGACTTACCTGCACCATTAGGGCCAATAATCCCCACCTTTGAACCCGGCTGGAGAACAAAACTGACCTTCTCTATCACCGGTTCATCAGTGCCATAAGATACCGTTACATCCTCAAGCCTAACACTCTCTTCCATCACTTACTCCCCCCTAACGCCTCAACGATAGTAGTAACATTATGCTCCATTATACTAAGATAATTATCATTTTCAGAACCTGGCTCATCTGTAGAATCAGAATACAAGACCCCACCAATTGGAACTCCAACCTCTTCCGCTACCCGTTCCATAGGACGATGCGAGACACTTGTTTCTACAAAGACCGCCTTTACTTTCTGATCTTTAATTGAATCAATCAAATCAGCAATCTGTTGTGGTGTTCCTTCTTCGTGAGAATTAATCTGCCAGATAAAACCTTCTTCAAAACCGTAAGCCTCAACAAAATAACGATAAGCACCTTCACTAGTAACTAAGACCCTATTCTCAGCTGGAATCTGCTCTACTTGCTCCTTAATCCACTGATCTAACTCACCTAACTGCTTTTGATATTCTTCCGCTCGTTGTTGGTAATACTCTTCCCCCTCTGGGTCAAGTTCAATTAAAGCATCAAGAATATTAGGGATATAGTAATCTCTTACTAATATCGGATCAAACCAAGCATGAGGATCAGGCTCACCTTGCAATCCACCTTCATAGAGATGGAAAGGTTCAACTCCCTCTATAACCTCTATTATAGTTTGATTAGAAGCAACATTTTGAATTATCCTCTCTAGCCAGCTTTCAATTCCTAAACCATTAGCAAATACTAAATCAGCCTCCGATACAGCTGTCATATCCTCAGGCAATGGTTCATACTCCTCAGGCTCCTCTCCAATTGGCACCATAGTATCCAACTCGACTCTATCACCAGCCACATTTTCGACTAAATCATGGACGATCGAATATGTAGTCACCACCTTCAACTGTTCATCTTGTCTCGTCTCTTGTACAAAAAGTAATCCTAACACAATTAAAATACAGACAATCACAACCACCATTCCAGTCTTAAAATGAAATCTCATCATATCCCTCCCAAATAATTTTTAGTTAGCTTCAACTAACAAAGTTAGCCGCAGTTAACTTATTGACAAACTCAATAACATAATATTCTTTAGTCAAGTAATTGTGAGTTTTTTTCTTATTTTTTAAACAGTTATTACATAGGGATTGTAATGAGTTTAAAGCAAAGAGATTAAATAAAAATCTAAGAGTTTAGCTCTTGCTTACCTTTAGACTTGAACTTTATTGATATTTAGTGTCAGTGTGAGTTATGTGTGTGTGTAAAAGCAAAACCTTAGCCCTGATGGTTTTGACCTCACTCACACTCACACACATAACTGACACATTATTGTAATTAAGCTTATTTTTTAACTGTAAACTGTTCACTGTACACTGTAAACTGTTTTTGAAAGGAGTTATCATGTTATCCCCTAGCTTAGAAGATTATTTAGAAGAGATTTATCGATTTTCCCAACAAAAAGGCTTCGTTCGTACAACAGATATAGCACTTAAGTTGGATGTCTCCTTACCTTCAGTTACTAAGGCAGTCAAAAAATTGACCCAAAAAGGTTATTTAGATTATGAACGCTATCAAAATATCCAATTAACCTCTACTGGAAAGAAACTAGGCAAGTTTCTAGTAGACAGAAATCAGACCTTACGGGACTTTTTAGAAGTGATAGGCAGTGACTGTGATCTAGAGGAAGAGGCAGAGGCAATGGAGCATTATCTATCAGAAGAGACGGTTGATTCAATCACTAACTTGGTCAAATTCTTTGCTGCAAATCCTGATTACCAACAGGAGTTACTGCAATTTCAAGAAGAAATTAAAGAATGACGATCTAAGTCTGAGGCTGAGTTTAAGATTAAGTAAAAATAACTAAAAAAACCAGTTAGAGAAACCTCTAACCGGCTTAATAGTTTCAAGTTATTTAATTATTATGTAAACGTAGCATCCTTTTGCCTTTAATCTTTTTTCTTTTAGTTTTTTTCTTTTGATCTTTAATTGTAAATTGTAAATTGTCAATTATCAATTGTCAATTTGTTTTAACTGTTTACTATCTCTACTCCAAAGCTCGTCCCAATCCTTGTTGCTCCTGCTTCAATCATCTTCACTGCATCAGCCTCAGTCTTGATTCCACCTGACGCTTTAATTCCTACTTCATCCCCTACTACCTCTTTGATTAGCTTGATATCCTCGACTTTGGCCCCTGCAGTCCCAAAACCAGTCGAAGTCTTTACAAAATCTGCTCCTACTTCCTTAATAATTTGACAAGCCTTTTTCATTTCTTCCTCAGTTAGATAACAGGTCTCAATAATCACCTTAACAACTCTTTTTTCTCTAGCTTCTCTGACTACAATATTGATATCATCCTTGACTACATCCCATGCTTCTGATTTTAAAGCCCCTAAGTTGATCACCATATCAATCTCTTGAGCACCATTTTTAATAGCATTTCTGGTCTCAAAAGCCTTACTCTCAGAAGTAGAATCCCCAAATGGAAATCCAACCACTGTACAGACCTTAACCTCACTATCTGCTAATTCTTTACTAGCCAACCTGACAAAAGAAGGATTAACACATACTGAAGCAAATTTATGCTCCACAGCCTCCTGGCACTTAGTTTTGATATCTTCACTGACAGCTTCTGATCTAAGAATAGTATGATCGATCATAGCTGCTAATTGATTACTATCCATTTTTCTTCCCTCCACCCATTAATTTATTAATCGCTATTTAGTGGCAAAATGCCACTAAATAGCAGTGTACAGTTTACAGTGAACAGTGTAGAGTAGATAGAAAAATCTAAGAACAGATTTTTCATCACTAAGGGTTCAAAGAACCCGAAGGAAAGACCTTAAAACCTTGAGAGCAAAATCACTCTAAAATCTAGGTCTTTTCAGATATTTTAAGCTTTTAAGTTTTTGATCTTCAACTGTCAACTGTAAATTGTACATTGTAAACTATATTTAGAGCTCCATTATCTTTATCTAGCAAGCACTTCTTTAACTGCTGTTATAATCTCTTGGGCTGTCAACCCATATTCCTTTAATAATTTTTTAGGTTCTCCTGATTTACCAAATCTATCCTCAACCCCTACTCGCTTTAATCGGACAGGATGCTCTTCACTTATAGCTTCTGCAATAGCACTGCCTAATCCTCCATAAATATTATGCTCTTCAGCAGTAACTGCTGCTCCTGTCTTCTTAACTGAATTAATGACTCCTGCTATATCAAGTGGCTTAATAGTATGAACATTGACCACTTCAGCTTCAATTCCTTCTTTTAACAACTCTTCTCTAGCTGCTAAGGCTTGGGCCAACATAATTCCAGTAGCAAAGATTGTAATATCACTACCCTCTTCAACTACTTTGACTTGACCCCATTCGAATTGATAGTCATCTTCAGCAAAAACAGTTGGCGTTCCTACCCGACCAAATCTTAAATAGACTGGCCCTTGATGCTCAGCAGCTGCTTTAGTAGCAGCTTTAGCTTCTGCATAATCTGCTGGAACAATCACTGTCAGATTAGGAATCCCGCGGACAATACTCAAATCTTCAATCGCTTGATGAGTAGCACCATCCGGGCCAACAGTAATTCCAGCATGAGTAACCGCAATCTTCACATTCAACTCAGGATAAGCAATCGAGTTTCTCAACTGATCTGCTACTCTAGCACTACCAAAAACAGCAAAAGTACTAGCAAAAGGAATCTTACCACAGGTAGCTAAACCAGCAGCTGTCCCCATCATATTCTGCTCTGCAATCCCCATCTGAAAGAATCTATCAGGAAATTCTTCTTCAAAGTAACCAGTCCTAGTAGAACCAGACAGATCTGCATCTAGGACGACTATATCCTCTCTCTTGTGACCTAATTCAACTAGTGCTTCTCCATAGGCATTTCTGGTTGGAATCTCCTCTGTCATACTATCCCTCCTATTCTAATTCCACTAATGCTTCCTGATATTTTTCATCATCTGGAGCTTTACCATGCCAAGCAGCAGTATCCTCCATAAAGGAAACACCTTTACCTTTAATCGTATTGGCTACAATCATCACTGGTTGGCCCGTTATCTGATCTGCTTGACTGAAAGCATCTCTGATCTGTTCTAGATCATGACCTTCAATCTCAATCACATGCCACCCAAATGCTGAAAACTTATCTGTAATCGGCTCTACTTCAATAATCTCTTCAGTTCTATCGACCAATTGGACTCGATTATTATCAACAATTCCGATCAAATTATCCAGCTTATGATGGCTAGCTGCTAATGCACCTTCCCAGACTTGTCCTTCTTGTAATTCACCATCACCTAACATTACAAAGACCCGATAATCTTTCTGATCTAGTTTCCCTGCTAAGGCCATTCCTAATGCAGCAGAAAAACCCTGTCCTAATGATCCAGTCGTCATATCGACTCCTGGTGTCTTATTTAAATCAGGATGCCCTTGCAAATGTCCTTCTAAAGACCTTAACTTCAGTAAATCTTCCTTAGGAAAGAATCCCTTCTCCGCTAAAGCAGCATACAATACTGGTGCTGCATGCCCTTTAGATAATACGAAGCGATCTCTATCTTCCCATTCAGGATTATCTGAATCAACCTTGAGCTCTTCAAAATATAAGACTGCCAATATATCAGCAGCAGATAGAGAACCTCCAGGATGACCAGACCCAGCTTTAGTTAGCATCTTTAAAATATCTTCTCTAATCGTCCGTGCTTTAGTTTCTAACTCTGTTACCTTGCTCATCCTTAAACCTCCTCGATAATATTTTCTTTAAATCCTTCTCCTAAAACTTCGTGTACTTCAGTAATAATCACAAAGGCATCCTCATCAATAGTATGTACCACATTCTTAAGATCTGATACTTCAGATCGACTAATAATACAAAGTAATATATCTTTATTTTCTTCAGTAAAGCCACCTCGACCATTCAAGACGGTTACTCCACGATCCAATTCATTGATAATATCCGCTCTAATTGCCTCTGCAGCATCAGAAATAATAAATGCTCCCTTAGAGATAGTTAACCCCTCTTGAACTAAATCAATCGTCATACTGGTAATTGCTAGAGAAATCAAAGCATACAGAGCCAACTCAAGATTAAAGACAATTCCTGCTAATGAAATAACAAAAAAGTCAATAATTAATAATCCCTTTCCAGGACTCAAGCCAGTATATTTATTAATAATCTGAGCCACAAGATCGGTACCACCTGTCGTTCCTCTCGATTTAAAAACAATCCCTAAGCCTACTCCTGCTAACCCACCACCATAAATAGCAACCAATAACAGATCATCAGTTATAAAAGCTAAATGAGGGGTCAACAGATCTGTAGCCACAGATAAGACTATAATTCCATATAGTGTCTTAAAGCCAAACTTAGCTCCCAACTCTTTAACTCCCAAAAGAAAAAGAGGTACATTTAAAGCTAAGATCACCGTTCCTACTGGCCAATTAAATAGATGAAATAATACCGTAGCCAAGCCACTGACTCCACCAGCAGCAATCCGATTAGGTACTAAGAATATAACTAATGCTAATGAAATCAAAATTGAACCAACTGTAATTCCTAAATAGTCATACATATCTTGCCGTGTCATTTCAACAATCTCCTTCCCGAACTTAAATTCAGTGTACAGTTTACGGTTTACAGTTGACAGTGGATAGAAAAAATCTAAATTCAAAACCACTCTAAGCTTGTAGATATAAGGCTTCTTAGGGTGCTTGGATACTTAGGTACTTAAGCACTTAAACTCTTAAGATCTTGATTTTATAACTGTAAACTGTACACTGTCAACTGTAAACTACTTATTTTTCAACCGTTGCCGCAATACCTTAAGCACAAATTCAGGTATCGCAACCATTCTTCCCGCCCGACTCGGTTCTTGTAACAACCGAAAGAACCACTCCAACCCAAATTTCTGCATTACTACAGGTGCCCGCTTCTTTTTACCAGCCAAAACATCAAAGACTCCTCCTACCCCAATTCCTACTGGTACTTGTAGAGAAGTTAAGTGTTTATTCAGCCACTTTTCCTGTAGTGGAACTCCCATTCCGACCAATAAAACATCTATTTGATTAGCCTCAATCTCTGCTATTACCTTCTCTTCTAATTTACGATCTAAATAGCCATGATGAGTCTTGATCATTAACTGAGGATACTGCTGTTGAAGATTCTTCTTTGCTTGAGCTGCTATCCCTGGTTCGGCTCCCAAAAAATAAAACCTAAGCCCTCTTTGGCTTCCTAACTTCAATAACCTTTGCACCAACCCAACCCCCGTAATCCGCTCCTTTAATTCTGTCCCTAACATCTTAGCAGCTAATAAAAGACCTACTCCATCCGCTAAGGCCAACTCCGCTGAATTTAAGATCTCTTTTAGCTGCCGATCATAGTTGGCCCTGATAATCATTTCAGGATTAGGAGTTACTATTAAATTGGCTTGATCAGACTCCAAAAAAGATTCAATCCGACTCAATGCCTCCTGAAAAGTCAAATTATTGATCTTGACTCCTAAAATTTCAACATTATCTTCCATCCTGACCACCGAACAACATTAAAGCTAATTCTAGATTAGACCTAGCTAATCCTGCTAATTGATCAACTTTTTTATTTATTTTACTCTTAATTCGCCCTTTTTTGGCCCAATTTCCAATTATTTGTTGACTAAGCTGCTCTACTCCTAACTTATCTATCCACCCTACAGGGGATAGATCCAACCTGGATAAAAAACTATCAATCTTAGGATCATAAGAGATCCCAACTAGCGGTACCTTATTCAAAGCAGCAAAGATTAAAGAATGTAACCGTACCCCAAGTAATAAATCAACCTGACCGACCAAACCCAATACCTCCTGTGGTGAATAATTACCAGTAATCATCCCAACCTCTCCTTCCATCAGACTCCTTAGTTTTTGACTAACTTCTAAATCAGTAGGGTAATGCAGAGGAATTAATAACAATTGAACCTCAAACTCTTCTTTAAAACGATCTAAAGCCACAGCTAATTGCTTCAAGTAACTATTATCTCCCCAAGATCGAATCGAAATTCCAACCGTCTGTTGAGCTAAATCAATCCCTTCCTCAGCTAAAATAGCTTCAATTCTATCTTGATTTACTGCCTCTAACATAAAGACTGGATCAGCAGTTACATCAATCGGATCTCTAACTCCTATTCGCCGCAATAACTCCTTCGAATTCTGATCACGAACAGTAATTAAATCAACCCGCTTCAGAACTGATTTGACCAATTTCTGATTGATAGTAGAGTTGATCGGGCCAACCCCTTGAGCACAAAAAAAGACCGGCACTTTTAACGACTTAGCCAAAATCATGATCGATAAATAATAGGGAATTGTCTTCATGCTAGTCACATCCTGTAACAGACTACCCCCACCACTGATCAAAAGGTCAGCTTCTTTTAACTGTCTAGTTATCTCAACTAAGTTGGTTCGACTGATCGCTTCAACCCCATGAACCTCTTCAGTCCAGCTAGGATTAGCAGATAACACAATAATCTCTACTTGTCCCAAAACCTTTTTTAACCCGACGACCAAAGCTGCTAGGATTGCTTCATCCCCTGCATTGTTAAAACCATAATAACCGGATAGGATAATTTTTTCCATTGTTTTACCTCTTTCATTGACTATTGCTGAATTGATATAATGTGTAACTTTTAAAATTAAAAAATTACAATTTAAACCTTAACATCAAAACCATTTTACGGAAAAGTTAAAAACCAAACTTTCTTCCGTGCTACCTTTTTTCACCCCAAGGGCATTTCCTCAGGGCTTATCAGCCCTTCAGGGCACTTGATAAAAAAGTAGCCAAAAAAATCAATAAGAATTTGAATTTTTGCAATCACCAAAATCTAATCATTCTCATTTGAAGTATTAAAATTACTTATAAACTCCTCCACTTCCACCGCAATCGCATAAATTCTTCGGGTAAATCAAAACATTACAATCTAAAAATTTAACATGAGGGGTGTTTCGCAGTGACATCTAGATTTTTTCGTCTAGCTTCTTGATAAGTCGAGAAATAAATAAGAGTATGAATTAGCTAATTTTCCTACTTTTAAATTAGCTTGCTCTTATTTATTCGCAGACGAATCTTAGAAGCTCAGAAAAAATCTTCCCGAACGAGAAATGCCCCTCATGGTTCAAAGCAAAAGTGCCACAATATTGTAATATAGATTTAATTCATCTAGATTTGTGGTTAATATTTTCTCTTAGCAAGAAAATACAACACCGCACAGCCAATTATCGCTCCCAAGACTACCCCTTGGCCAACCCTGATCAACGAAATCAGCAGCGGAGTATGCAAATGAGAAAAGGTATTTAAAATATTAATCTGACCAATCAAACCAATCAATAATAACCAACTATACTTCTTAGCTTGACCTGCCAAGCCAATCCCTAATACTAAAACAGGATGTCCAATTAAAAAAGATTTAAACCGTGGTCTAACAGTCAATATTCTCTCCAAATTCTCCCTGATCAATACTTCAGTAGCACTGACTGGAATCGCTGGATTATTACCTGTCCGTCCTAGATAGATCAACCCACCTAAAGAGATCAAAAGTAATACTAATACCTCTTTCCATAAGACAGGCTGCTCTAAAAAATCTGTCATCTTTCTCTTAACCACATTTAAATCACCATAATTAGCAAATAATCCATAAGCAAAACTGATCACTAATGGTAACATAAAGGCTAGTTTAACCCCTCTAAACTGCCTAATCTGCAATAAATATCGCCTATCTGCTAATAAAGCACTGATGATCAATCCCCCAGCAATACTGGCTAAACTGACCTGCAGAAATAACTTAAGCACTTGGCTAAGCTGTAAAGGAACATTAACCTTATTAATCAAATAGACAAAGATATAACAAGGCAGACTGATAGCAACCACTAAAGCCAAAATCTCTAAGCTGAGATCAACTCCTACCACATGACCTACTGCTAATAAAAGAAATCCACTCCCTACAACATAAAGCCAACCAAGGCCTATCATTTTAAGTAATAAACTATTTAATAATACCAATAAAGCAACTAACCCTAACTTTAAATCTAACTGCTCTCCTAAATCAACAAACGGAGTTGCTTCTGCTGAATTATAACCCTCCACTTCCAATCCTTCTACTAACCTTTCTATAAATTCTAATGTATCCTCTGGCTCATCAAAAGGTCTTAAATATAAAGTCCTGACATTTCTCTCTCTCACCGCTCGTAAATAACGAGCTACAGTCCGCTCAATCCCTAAAAAATCCAACTCTTCCTGCTCCATACTATGTGCTCGAACTGTCTCTAGATCAAGTAACCGGGCCAACGCTCCACTCCCATCCTGTCGAGCAATAAACGGTTCAATCATCCCCAGCTTAATCCCTCTTGCCCTTAACTGTTGAGCAGTCAGCTCAAGCTTGTCAGGATAACCTACTACCTCCTCTCCACTGAAGATAATCTGTTGACTATCCTCTACTGCAGCCAATAGACTATCTAACTGCTGTGGCTCAATCTCCGCTGGAACTCGAGGAATGATCTGCAATCCTAACTCAGAAAATAATTCTATCTTCTGCTCAGAAAAATAGAGTGGAAATTCTAGTAAATCTTCTTCATAGTCAGTAATCTTCAACCCTTTATCTCCAACTGGCTCTAAAGTCACCCGCTTAGCTAGAACTTCCTCTAATTGCTCTAACAATTGTTGGTTATCACTACTAAGATATAGCTCACCAGAGCTAAGTTCTGGCAACTCAGTTAGCTGTGCAGTCAAGCCACTGACCTGATGGCCCTGATAATAACTCAACTGACCATCAGTTGCCAACTGCTCTAAATTATCCATCTCTAACCCAACTGTAGTCAAGCCCAACTCTTTTAGCTGCGGTAATAATTGATCTTGTTCAAATTCACGCAACATACTATAATCAATCACCAGCTCCACAGCTCGGTTCTGACTTTCAACCCGCTGGCGTCTAGCTACTAGGATTCCTGTCAAGACTAAGATTGCTATTAAGGTTATGGTTAGTAGTTTCTTCATAATTGGTCAACTCCATTGCGTTGCTTATAATTAATATATTGTGTAACTTTTCGTTCGTGCAATAATGTGTTTGTGTAGGGGCGAATCTTGTAGATATGGTTTTTATGAATTTCACGAAGAGTCCGAGAGGACTCGTAGATTCGCCCTTGTTTTAGAGAAATGCTTACTTAGGGTGAACACGAGGTTCACCCCTACATTACATGGAAACCAATGTTCTTTGTAGGGGCGACTCTCCGTGGTCGCCCGTGATTTAACATGGGCAGGCACAGAGACCTGCCCCTACAAATATCATTTCTACCCTCCAAATCAAAAGTGCCACATTATTGTAATTAATCTCTTGATCTTAACTGTAAACTGTAAACCGTAAACTGTCAACTATATTGTGGCACCAAAGTGCCACAATATAAAAAAGACCCCTCTCTTTATTTAAGATAGGGATCTTGATGATTAATTATTCTCTTGTGCCACCTAATAACTGCAAACTGCCTTCCTCAATATTAACCTCAGTAATCTCTAAAGGTAGAGGAAAATCAGCCAAACTGATCTTAAAGCTTAATTTATCCTTCAACTGTTCAATTACATCAGTAGAAATCACAACCTGATCAACTGCTAACTTATCAGAATTAAAGATCAAAGTCTGGTGATCATAAACACTAAATTTTCCAGTTAACTGCAAACTTAAATCAGTATTAAAGAACCTCAAATTACCTACCATTACCATCTGGTTAGATGTTAAATCAATCCGAAAAGTATCTAATATATCTAACTCTGGCCTAGTAGCTAGATAATGGTTCAAATCTTGATCAGTCAATTCAATTTCAAGATCAGTATTCTCACCTTGACTGACCTGCCACTCTTCCTCTTCATCCTTGACCAATCTCAAATTACTATAACTAGCTTCAAACTGCTCTAAAGTAAGCCGGTCACTGACTAGATTATTAGCTTCAATCTCTAATTGATCGACCCGACCTGCCAGCAATTTAATAGCTGGAAAAGAATTAATTGTTACATCTAATTGCTCATAATCATCCAATTCTTGACTTAAACTAGTTTCTAATCTACTAGAAAAGATTCGTGGTAAGATTAATTGGCTACCTACTAGCAGTAATAACAACAAAATAACTGCTGGTTTAATTAACTTTTTTAACACCTTTTTCACTCCTAAACACTCCTAAAGTAAGATTGTAATTAAAATTCCAGCTATTAAGCCTAAGATAAGACCAACAGTAGCTCGACCCTTAGTATGACGAAAATTATAAGCACTCGGTATTAATTCAAAAACAGTAATATATAACATCGCCCCTCCAGCAAAACCCAACGTAATTGCTAGTACAATCGGGGAGATATAACCAAGCAACGAACCGGTCAAAGCTCCTAATCCCATTGGAATTCCAGGTAGCACAGTAGCTAGTAAAATCTTAGATGAACTCCAACCACCTGCCTTTAAGGCAGTAGCCATCGATAACCCTTCCGGGAAATTATGCAAAGCCATTATGACAGCCAGACCAAATCCTAACTCTGTAGTAACCAAATAACCAGCCCCAATGGCCAACCCTTCTGGAAAATTATGAAGACTGATCCCAATTCCAAGTAAGATTCCTGTTTGAACATACCAATCTTCCATCTTTTCTAATTTGAAGTAATAAGCAGTCAAATCTAAAGCCAGCAATCCTAAAAAGACTCCTATCACAGCAGCTATAAAACTACCATGCTCAATCGATGCTGGAATTAAATCAACTAATACAATCGATAACATCATACCACCTGTCAATCCCAACAACAAACTGACCGATTTATCATCAGGCTTCCGCCATAAAATAATACTGGCACCACCTAGCCCAGTACCTAACATCCCAGCTAATAGCCCAACTGCTGTCGTCATTAAGATCTGTTCCATCAAGTCACCTCACATATTAATCTATATATGTGAGGCATTGATAGGTTATTCTTCTTTCAGATAAGCTTCAATAAATAAATCCAAATCACCATCAAGTACTTGCTCAGCTTTTCCTGTTTCTACATCAGTTCTGTGATCTTTGATCATCTGATAAGGGTGGAAGACATAAGATCTAATCTGACTACCCCATGCTATCTCTTTATGCTCACCTCGTAATTCATCTATCTTCTCTGCTTGTTTTTCCTGTAAATAATCGAATAATTTGGCCTTTAAGATCTTTAAAGCACCTTCCCGATTCTTATGCTGAGAACGTTGATTTTGGCACTGCACTACAATCCCTGTTGGCTGATGAGTAATCCTGACAGCAGAATCGGTCGTATTAACATGCTGACCACCAGCACCACTGGCCCGATAAGTCTCTATCTTCAGATCATTCTTATCAATATCAACCTCAATATCGTCATCAATCTCAGGCATTACATCAACTGAAGCAAAGGATGTATGTCTTCGCCCTGAAGAATCAAACGGAGAAATTCTGACCAAGCGATGAACCCCCTTCTCAGACTTGAGATAGCCATAAGCATAAGGCCCACTAATCTGTAAGGTCACACTCTTAATCCCTGCTTCCTCCCCTGCCATAAACTCCAGGGTACTGACTTGATAACCATGCTGCTCAGCCCAGCGGGTATACATTCTCAACAACATCTTGGCCCAATCTTGTGACTCTGTCCCGCCGGCTCCAGGATTGATCGCTAATAAAGCATCACTATCATCATATTTACCAGATAATAAAGTCTGTAACTCAAGCTGTTCTAAATCCTTAGCAAGCGGGCCAACTCTAGATTCAACCTCAGCAATCACCTCTTGGTTATCTTCCTCTACAGCTAACTCCAATAACAGACTGAGATCTTGATATTCCTCTTCTAACTGATCAAACCGCTTAATCTTACCTTTAAGATTACTCCCTTGCTTAGCAACCTTTTGAGCTGCCTCACTATCATCCCAAAAATCAGGCTGAGCCATCTGCTCATCAATCTCTTCCTTTTGGGTTAGTAGCTGATCATAGTCAAAGAGATTCCCTCAAATCTGATAATCTATCATCAATTTCTGCTAACTTCGCTTTTAACTCTTGCTCCTGCATTCAATCGCCCCCAAAACTTGTTAGTTTACAGTTGATAGAAAAAATCTAAAAACAGATTTTTTCATCACGAAGGGTTCGAAGAACCCGAAGGGAAACTATTAAACCCTCTTAAAATTATAATTTTAATCTTTAAACTATCAATTTTCAACTATCAATTATCAATTGGTTTTAACTCTCTAGCGCTTTTTACTAATTCTTTTTACTAATTCTTTTTACTAATTCTTTTTACTAATTACTAGTTACTAGTTACTAGTTACCAGTTACTAATCACTAATCACCAGTCTCTATTTATCAATACAGCACTTCTTATACTTCTTGCCACTACCACACGGACAAGGGTCATTACGACCTGGTTCTTCTTCCTTAACAATCGGTTGGCGTTTAACCTCTTGTTTTTCTCCACCAGCTTGAGCTTGTTGTCCTTGCTGAGGTTGTTTAGCAGTATCATAAGCTGTCATCATCGGTCTCTGCTCATAATTTAAATGCTGTGGCTTTTCTTCTTCAGAATCCTCCTTGACAACCTCAATCTTAAAGATATATTTGATAATATCCTCTCTGATCCAAGAGTTCATCTGCTTAAACATCTCAAAACTTTCAAATTTATATTCTACTAATGGATCACGCTGTCCATAAGCTCTCAGTCCAATTCCTTGACGCAATTCATCCATTGCTTTTAAGTGATCCATCCATTTTTGGTCAATCACCTTTAACATTACTAATTTAACTAACTTATTCATCTTCTCAGCAGTCAACTCTTCCCGCTTCGCTTGGTAAGAGTCCTTAAATTGATCAACTAACTGCTCTTTAATCTCTTCAGTTCTTAATCCTGCTAAATCTTCCTCTGTCAAATCAACCTTTAATGATAAGCTCTCTAGCTGATTGATCAATCCAGCTAAGTCCCAATCACTAGGGGCCAACTCCTCATCAGCATAGATCTCCACTATCTCATCTAACCACTGATCGGCCATCCCAAATAATATCTCCTCAAAATCTTCACCGGTCAAGACCTTACGACGCTGTTCATAAATAACCTTCCGTTGACCATTTAAAACATCATCATACTCCAAGATATTCTTCCTGATTTCAAAGTTACGATCCTCCACCTTCTGTTGGGCATTGGCTAATGACTTTGTAATCAATTTATGCTCAATCGGTTGATCATCATCCAATCCTAGAGTATTCATTACCCCTGAGATCTTATCTGAACCAAACAGACGCATCAAATCATCTTCTAATGAAACATAAAAACGGGAAGAACCAGGATCTCCCTGTCGACCTGAACGACCACGTAGTTGATTATCGATTCTTCGACTCTCATGGCGTTCAGTACCGATTACATGTAGACCACCTAGATCTGTAACCCCTTCTCCTAAAACAATATCAGTTCCTCGACCGGCCATATTAGTAGCAATCGTAACTGCTCCTTTTTGACCAGCCCGTTTAATGATCTCTGCCTCTCGTTCATGGTGCTTAGCATTTAAAACCTCATGCGGCACATGAGCTTGTTTTAACTTTCTACTCAACTTTTCTGAGTTTTCAATTGAAACTGTACCGACCAAGGTAGGTTGGCCCTTCTTATATCTCTCCTTAATATCTTTAACTACAGCATTGAACTTTGCTTCCTCAGTCTTATAGATCACATCAGGTAAATCTTCTCTAATTACAGGTTCATTAGTCGGAACTACAACTACATCAAGATCATAAATCTCATCAAACTCACTCTCTTCTGTCTCCGCAGTACCGGTCATCCCTGCTAATTTATTATACATTCTAAAGAAGTTCTGGAAGGTAATACTGGCCAACGTCTGAGTCTCACGCTGAATCTCAACCCCTTCCTTAGCTTCAATAGCTTGATGCAATCCATCACTGAATCTACGTCCACTCATCAAACGTCCCGTAAATTGATCAACGATATGCACTTCACCATTCTTAACTAAATAATCTTGATCCCGCTTCATCAACGCATGGGCTTTTAAAGCTTGATTTAGATGGTGTAAGTGATCTAAATATTGATTATCATATAAATTATCGATCCCTAGCATCTTCTCAACTTTATCTATTCCCGATTCATTCAAGCTGATTGATTTTGCCTTCTCATCAACTTCATAATCTTTATCCTCACCTTCTTCTAATCTAGGAGCAATCTTAGCAAATTTATAGTATAATTTAGGTGATTGTTGTGATGGCCCCGAGATAATTAATGGGGTTCGTGCCTCATCAATTAAGATACTATCAACCTCATCTAAGATAGCATAATTGAGCTCTCGTTGCACCAACTGATCTTCATTAGTTGCCATATTCCCCCTTAAATAATCAAACCCAAATTGATTATTCGTTCCATAGGTGATATCAGCTTGATAGGCTTCTCTTCGCTCTTCATAATCCATATCTTGTAAGATAACTCCTACTTCTAACCCTAAAAATTCATAGATTTGGCCCATCCACTCTTGGTCACGCTCAGCCAAATAATCATTAACTGTAACAATATGAACTCCCTTACCGGTCAAACCGTGCAAATAAGCTGGTAAAGTAGCAGCTAAAGTCTTACCTTCTCCAGTCTTCATTTCAGCAATCTTACCTTGAAATAAGACAATTCCTCCAATCAATTGAACATCATAATGTCTCATTCCTACCGTTCGCTTCGCAGCTTCTCTAACGACAGCAAAAGCTTCAGGTAATAGATCTTCCAAACTTTCCCCAGCTTCTAATCTAGACTTGAACTCATCAGTTTTGGCCCGTAATTCTTCGTCCGTTAACTCAACAATTTCATCTTCCCAACTATTAATCTCGTCAACCAATGGCTCTAACTTCTCAAGTTTCTTCTCATTAGGATCAACAAATAACTTCTTTAAAAAACCAAGCATTTTTTACCCCTCTCAATTTATTATTAACATAACTTAAGTTTAAGGCTTAGGTTAAGGCTAAGTAAATCATCAAAAACATAAGAACTTAGACCTTACTTAAACTTAGACTCAAACTTAAACTTAGTTATAATATCTCTTAGTTTAACTCACATAACAACGATATAATCTACCCATCTTAATTTCAAAGTCCATTATACATTATAACACTTAACTATTCAATAGGCAAACAAAGAAGCTAGCTGCCTAGGCAGCTAGCTTCTTTGTTTGATTCAGCTTCACTTTTTACTTATAATGTCGGTTCAATCAAACCATAATTCCCATCATTTCTTCTGTAAACAACATTTACCTCTTCAGTATTGGCATTAGAAAAGACAAAGAAATCATGATCTAACAAATCCATCTGCATTACTGCTTCTTCAACCGGCATCGGCTTAATCGCAAAACTTTTAGTCTTAACAATCTTAGCAGCTAAATCTTCATCTTCCTCATCTCGCACTGATCTTTTTCCTAACTGCTCTTTAAATTCTAATTTCTCTCGTCTTAATTTATTGCTAATTCTAGTTTTATACTTACGAACTTGTCGTTCTAGCTTTTCAATTACACCATCAATTGAAGCATACATATCTCCAGTCTCTTCTTCACCACGCAAGATCAAGCCATCTGCAAAAATAGTTACCTCAACTATATGTCGCTCCTTGTCCACTTCAAAAGAAATTTGGCACTCAATTACAACATCTTCATCAAAGTACTTCTTGAGCTTTCCAATTTTCTCTCGACCATAATTCCTTAAAGCATCAGTAATTTCGATATTTTTACCTCTAACCATGAATTTCATTTAGGATCAACTCCTTTTTTTTAGAGAAAATAAGTGTATATTATGTTCTTCTTCATCAATTTCCATTCTCCTGCTTAAAATCACTTTTTTCTGCTAAATATAAATAAAATTCAGAATATTGGCAATATCCTGTGAAGCATAGCCTTTAATATTAAAAAAAGACCCTGGACTCATCCAGGGTCTTTCATTTATGTCAAGAACAAACTTACTTACAGTTTAGTTACTTTATCAGCTTGTGGTCCTCTGTCGCCTTCAACGATTTCAAACTCTACTTCTTGACCTTCGTCTAAAGCTTTGAATCCTTCTTCTTCAATTGCTGAGAAGTGTACGAATACGTCGTCTCCTTCTTCTCTTTCAATAAATCCATACCCTTTTTCGTTGTCAAACCATTTTACGCTACCTGTTAATTTCATCAGTTAATTCCTCCTAATTTTTGTTACTGTAAAGCTAAACTCATCATCCTACAACTTAAATCCAATTACTAATTTATAATTATTTTTCAGTTATAGTCAATAATAAACTTACAGCTTAGTTACTTTGTCAGCTTGTGGTCCTCTGTCGCCTTCAACAATTTCAAACTCTACTTCTTGACCTTCATCTAGAGCTTTGAATCCTTCTTCTTCAATTGCTGAAAAATGTACAAATACGTCGTCTCCTTCTTCTCTTTCAATAAATCCATACCCTTTTTCATTGTCAAACCATTTTACACTACCTGTTAATTTCATTAATTCATTCCTCCTATTATTTCTTACCTTTAAAATTTTAGCAGTCTTTCAACTCACTGTCTTAAATATAACATATATTTTAAAACTTGTCAACAAAATTATAAAAAATAATTTTTCTTTCTAGCCGATTATAAAATCTTAGCTAGAAACTTTTGCGTCCGCTCCTGCTGGGGATCTCCAAATATTTGCTCTGGCGGGCCAACTTCCACAATCAGCCCCTCATCCATAAATAAGACTCGATCTCCAACCTCCCGAGCAAAGCCCATCTCATGGGTTACAACTACCATCGTCATTCCTTCTTCCGCCAAATCCTTCATTACCTCTAATACATCTCCAACCATCTCAGGGTCCAAAGCAGACGTTGGCTCATCAAATAACATTACTTTAGGTTGCATCGCTAATGCCCTAGCAATCGCAATCCTCTGCTTTTGCCCACCTGATAACTGTTTGGGATAAGTAGTTGCCTTATCTCGCAACCCAACCTTATCCAACAAATCATAAGCTATCTTTTCTGCTTCTTTTCTATCAACTCCCTTAACCTTAACAGGAGCCAAAATTATATTTTCTAATACATTTTTATGAGGAAAGAGGTTGAAGTGTTGAAAGACCATCCCTGTTTCCTGCCTTATTTTATTTATATCCACTTGCGGAGAATTTATTTGTTCTCCTTCTATCCAAACTTTACCTGCAGTGATCTCTTCTAACCGATTCAAACAACGTAAAAAAGTACTCTTACCTGAGCCACTTGGCCCGATCACTACTACAACTTCACCTTGGTTGATCTCTTCATCAATCCCAGACAAAACCTCTAAATCTCCAAAACTCTTATGCAGGTTCTCTACTTTAATCACCGACATTCAACCTCCTTTCTGCATAGTTGACCAATCTAGTCATAATAAAGGTCATAATAAAGTATAAAAATGCTACAGCAGTAAAGATCAAAAATGACTCATAAGTTCGACTGATAATCAACCGTCCCTGTCTCGTTAAATCTCTGACCGCAATTACCGATACTAAAGATGAATCCTTCAATAAAGCAATAAACTCATTACCCAATGGTGGAACTACCTGCTTGATCGCTTGAGGTAAGATTACAAACTTCATTGCTTGTGGATAAGACATCCCCAATGAACGAGCAGCTTCCATCTGTCCTGTATCGATCGCATTAATCCCCGAACGGACTATCTCTCCTACATAAGCACCACTATTTAATCCTAACCCCAAAATTGCAGCTACATGAGATTGAATATCTATCCCCAAATTTGGTAAACCATAATAGAGCAAAAAGAGTTGAATCAATAATGGAGTACCCCGAAAGAATTCAATATAAGCTTTAGCCAATCCTTTAAAAAGTTTATTCCGTGATACTCTAGCCAAGCCTAAAATCGTTCCAATCACAATCCCAATCATTACAGCAAAAAACGTCAACCTAATCGTCATTCCAGCACCTTGTAATAAATACGGCAGAGCCTGCCTTAAAACGGCTATTTTGTCAGCTATCATCAATCCCAATCCTTTCTTATTAGATTAAATTCAACTTTTAATGAAATTCATCTACATTTTGAATCAAACAAATGTAAGTTTTATTAACCACAATAATTATACAAGATTATTATTATTTATTCAAGAAGAATTAAGTCTAAGTCCAAGGCAGATATCAAGCTTAAGTTCAAGGCTAAGATTAAGTTTAAGTCAACCACTAGAAACATAAGGGCTTAGCTCTTACTTAGACTTAGACTCAAACTTAAACTTAAACTGAATTGTAATTAACTTAAATTCAAACTAAAAAAGCAGCAGGGTCTCCCCTACTGCTTTTTTCTTACTCAAACCACTTGCTAAAGATCTCATCATAAGTACCGTCTTCTTTAATCTCTGCCAATGCTTGATTGATATTCTCAACTAACTCTTCCTCACCTTGACGCATTGCCATCCCATAAAACTCCTCAGTAAATGGCTCGCCGACAATCTCAACGCCACCTCGTTCTTGGATATAATCAGCAGTTACAGGTAAGTCATTAACAACTGCATCAATTCGACCATTATTTAGATCCTCAAAAGCCTCAGGAATTACATCATAACGATTAACTTCCACATCATCCATCTCACTAACTACTATATCTCCTGTCGTTCCTAACTGTACTCCAGCCGTTTTTCCTTCTAAATCATCTAAGTCTTGAATCTCGTCATTATCTTCTAAAACTGCAATTACCTGCCCAGCATTGAAGTATGGATCAGAAAAGTCAACTGCTTGCTCTCTTTCTTCTGTAATTGTCATCGCAGAAATAATCAAATCATACTCATTTGCTTGTAAGCCAGGAATAATTCCATCAAAAGCCGTATCTTGAAGTTCAACTTCAACCCCTAGTCGATCTCCAACCTCATTGATTAGATCAACATCAAAACCAACGATCTCATTATCTTCATCGCGAAATTCAAACGGACGATACGCAGCATCCATTCCCACTGTCAAAGTCTCTTCCTCTTCAATTCGATCCCAAGTTGTTCTTTCATCTTGTGAACAACCTACTACTGCTAATAATCCTACCAATAATAAAATTAATAACGTCTTTTTCATTATTTATCTTCCTCCCTAATTTTTTAACTCACGTCAGTAATTATACACAATTACGCATAAAGATTCAAGAGGAAATTAAAGGTTAAGGCTTAGGCTTAGTCTAAGTTTAAGTAACCCCTTAAATTCTTTAAAATAAAAGTTATCTACAACCTTTAAAAATAATAATTCCTTAAACAATAAAAAAATTGCCCTTCGGCAATTGAAATTGATTCTAACTATGAACTTAAGCTTTATCTAACTTTTGATTTTACTTAGCCTTAAACTTAGCCTTAGACTTAAATTACGCACCCACCTAGCTGACCTGGTTTTTGCCCCCACACCCGCCTACTGGAGAATTCGCAAGATTTTCCCACTACTATCCCTCTCTAGATAAATTAATACTTATGTACAATTTTCCAGGTAGGACTCACTTCTAAGCCGCACCATGCTCAGTAGCTTCTACTACCTTACGTGGATCGTTTTGCCTGCGACTGGCATCGACTTTCAACCACAGACCTAGGTGAGTACGAATCTCATTATATCCTGCTAAAGAAAAAAAATCAAGGGGATATTAGTGGCTAGTGATTTGTAATTAGTGATTAGTCACTAGTTCGTAAAATCTAAAATTATTAAAAACATCCCTTTAGAATTGACTAGGTTTAGATTAAATTATTCGTTATCTTTTTTAACACTATTAATGAAACCATTTAATAATTTACCTACAATATTGGCATCTTTTTTTAAATTACTATATAAGTCTTCTTCTATATATCCTAAATCCCTAGACAGTATCAATAAATACTTGATTTCCTCCAATGAACCACGGGCAACATATAAAAACCGTAATAATTCTTTACTAGTATTTCTACCTGTCCCCTCTGCAATATTATTCGGAATAGATGTAACAGCTCTCTTTATTTGATCTATTAAACCAAACCTCTCACTTTTGGGAAATGAATCTATCGTCTCATATACCTCTAAGACCAACTCATGTGATTTCTGCCACACTTTTAATTTCTCAAAGTAATCTCTAGTGACTTGTGATTTTTTATCTGTAATTGATGAATTCATCTGTATTTTCTCCCCTATAAATTGATGCTATTATTATTCCATATCAAGAATTTAATATTCACTATTCTATATTTTTCTAACAGCCAGTTACTAATCACTAGTCACTAACTCTTGATTTTCTTTCTCCAAGTCATACAACTTCTGCAACGTCGGCTTTAACTGCTTCAGCTTCTCATCATCACTTTGAGCCATCAACTTCAACTTATCCCCTTGGCTGAGATTGAATTTGAGATCAATTCCTGCAATCTCATCTCTGATCTCTCGTTGTTCATCTTTCAGCTCTACTGTCTGTTGGCCCTGCTTTAATAACTCCTGTTCTTCCTCTACTAACTCAACCAATTCTTGATAAAGATCAACCTGCTTCTTCAACTGTTCTATCTTTTCCTCTTCTGATTTTAACATTTTTAAATCTCCCTTTCCTTGGCTAATTTTCTTATCCGTCTTCTGAAAGCCACTTACCTCTACTACTACATTATACCTCATCTTACTCAAAATTCAAACAACTTAACAATTCAACAACCTTAGTCTTTTCTCCATTTTAAGCAAAAAAGCCAGCAAGATTTCTCTTACTGACTCATTATCCTGTTATTATTCTTTTCGAAGATGGCGACATTGCTGGCAATTTAGCAGATATTACCACGATAGTCGCTGATCTCGGAATACTAATTTGAATAAACTTCTAATTCTTTACTATATATAATTAAATTGAACTTAGCTCTTTAATTTAGATATTATTCTTCAATTCAAATATTTATCTATATCATCTAATTTCTCTATATTAAATACCTCATCTATAACTATTTCTAATTCTTCTTTATCAAGTTCTTTTAGACTTTCTTTATATTCTTTAGGCAACCTCCCTATTTTTCTAGTTAATAATTTAAATGCTGTTTCCTGTAATTGTTCCATTTTACCCTCTATTTTACCTTCTTCTTTACCTTCTTCTTTCAATTTTTCTGCAATACTCATCACTTCTCCCCCTTTCTCTTTAGATACTTGCTCTGATATTCTTTTCACATCTTCCAAACCCGCATCGACAGCATCAGTCTCCATTATATACCTGACTATTATCTTAAAATATCCAATTGCTTTATTTTGCTTTTCTAATTCATCCAAGACCTTCAACGCTTCTAGGAGTTTCTCTTCAAAATCACCTTGAAAGATAGCACTCAAGACCTCTACAAAAACTCTCATCTGACAGATCTCTTTAATCTCTCCTTTATCATAAGCAGAAAGATCAAAGAGAATATATTCAAAATCAGGTAGATAGACTTCTGCCTCAATTGGTACTTCCTCTACAATATCACTTAGTTTAAGTCCTATATCCCATTCATATTTTCCATGATAGATTAGCATTGGTACTATTAGTGGAAGCTTATCAGCTCCTTGCTCTTTCTTTAAACTCCATACATTAATCATATATCTCAGAAGTTGTAGGGTAATGTTAGAGTATTTGTAACTCTTATGCTCAAAGATGAAGCATAAATAGCTCTCTTTTTCAGCTAAGTTAGCTTTATAAACTATATCAGAAAAGTGCTCAGCTAATTCATCATCAACGAAACTATCTTTTTCTATTTCTAAACTCGTCATATCTATCTTGGTTAGTAATCCAGATGGTAAATAGTGTTCTAAGAAGTCTTTAGCTGTTTCTTTTTGCTCCAGACTTCTTTTGAAGAATTTATCATGTGGCGTTTTCATTATTTTTACCTCACTTTTTTAGGTTCTATTATTATTATACCTTATCTTACTCAAAATTTAAATAACTTAGCTCCTAAAACGATCCAACTACCTTAGCCTTTTCTCCATTTTAAGCAAAAAAGCCAGCAAGATTTCTCTTACTGACTCATTATCCTGTTATTATTCTTTTCGAAGATGGCGACATTGCTGGCTATTTAGAAGATATTACCACGGTAGCTGCTACTTTTACTTAATCAAGATACTCCTCCAACTCTTCAATTTCTTCCATTTCAAATATCTTTGTACCTATTATCTTTAATTTATCATCACTCTGCTCTTTTAGCTTCTTAATATATTCTTTAGGTATTGACTTGAATTTATTAGTTAATTGTATTTCTATTAAGGCTGCCATTCCTAACCCTTGACCTATTTCTATCCCTTCTTCTCTGCCCTCTTCTCTACCTTTCTCCTTGGCTTCTCTTCGAGCCTCTTCTAAATTACTGACTTGATCATGGATCGCTTTCTGTCTGGCTTCGTACAATTCCCTAGCTTCTTCATCCTGGCTTAATACTTCCAAAGTCTCAGCAGCTTCCTTCAATTCCTTTATTCTCTCTTCAATCATCTTTACCACCTCACTTTTGGGTTTTTAAGAAATAAGAGCCATGGGATCAAATCACTGTCTATCTCATCCTCATCTTGATACTTACCTGCATCAAACTTAGGTAGTTCTATGAAATGTATCTCTTCTAAGTCCGTCAACACTTGATTAGTCTCTTTTTCTTTTAACAAGAAGCAATTATGATACTTATCCATCTCTTTTAGATAGCTGAAGTTCAAAATGTTAATTGCTACTGTCTTATTTAGTGTTCTGTATTTTTGACCTTTTTTCAGTTGTGATGAATATAGTTTCGACCAGTAATATAAGCTTCTCCTCTTCATATTGTATTGATTTTTTAGCTGAATCTCTACATTTATAGGAAAGGCTCAAAAAACCCCTTATGCTCGTCTTAGGGAATGAATGAGCCTTTTAATTTTAAGGTTCAATACCTTGAAATTAAATATCCTTTCTGTATATAGCACATACTAATAGGTTATAATATATATATAAGGAGGTGAAACTATGAGATTAACATTTAAATTCAAACCTAATTTTAGCCATAAACAATTGGAGATAGTTAAAGAGTTAAGTTGGCATACAAGTAAATTGTACAATATAGTCAACTATCAAATTAAGAATAATGAAGAAATAAAACCAGTATATACTAGATTAGAGAAACAATTTAAATCTAATTGGCATACTAATTATTTGCATAGCCATAATAGACAACAATTATTTAAACAATTATCTCGAGATTGGAAAAGTTACTTTAACTCTATTAAAGATTACAATAACAATCCAAGCAAATATCAAGGACAACCAAGACCACCTAAATTTAAATATTTAAATAGTAATCCAAGCGAAATCATATTTACTAATTTAGCTACTAGGATTAAAAGTGGAAACTTGTTGCTATCCCTATCTAAAGAAGTTAAATCTAAATATGGAGTAAAAAGTCTTAAATTTCAGTTGCCTTTAGCAATTGAAAGCTACATAAATTTAGATAACCTTCAACAAGTAAGGATAAAGCAAGATAACCTTTCTAATGAATGGTATTTGTTAGTAATATATAAAGTTGAGCCTAAAGACAAACCACAAGGTAATAATATAATGGCTATTGATTTGGGTTTGAATAATTTAGCTACCTTAACCTTTAAAGACAATACAGATAACTATATTATCAATGGAAAACCTATTAAAAGTAAAAATAGTTACTTTAATAAGGAAATTGCTAGACTTCAAAAAATTAGAATGAAGCAAGTAGGTAGTAAGCAATTTAAAGATACTAACAAGATTAAACAATTAAGACTAAAACGAAAGAATTATATTGCAAATTTTCTACATCAAGCTAGTAGAAAAATAATTAATCTAGCTAAAAAACACCAAGTATCTAAAATAATAATTGGTGATTTAAAGCAGATTAAACAGAATATGAACTATAATAAATCATTTGTTCAAGTACCAATTCAGCGTTTAAAAAAATTAATTGAGTATAAAGCTAAATTAGCAGGAATAAAGGTATATATCATTAATGAAGCATATACTTCTGGTTGTTCTGCACTAGATTTAGAAAGACTAAATAGAGATAATTATAATAAATCTCGTAGAGTTGAACGAGGACTTTTTAAATCTAATACAGGTTTAACTATAAATGCTGATATAAATGGTAGCTTAAATATAATGCGTAAATTTTTAGATGAAAAATGTATTCCCAAACTTATTAATCAAGCTAGGGATAATGGAGCTGTGAATCCTCCAGAACGAATAAGAGTTGCATGATAATAGGTGCAAAAACTTAATTACTAAACTTCGTTCAAACTCACCTAGTAGCAAATTGCTTTCTTAGAATTTGTGAAGTGTGAGAAGCCTCCGTTGCTCGTCTCGGAGGTGATTCACCTTTGTATTATTATTAGCAGTGGCTTTGACATCTAAACGAGATAACTTATCTTCATCCCAGTCCTTATTAATTTCAGCATTATCTATCTTTACCTCTACTATTTCTTCTTCCGTACCCTTAGTTCCAAATACAGCATTTAGAAATGCAATCAATATATTTGATCTTTTCTCCCTCCAAGTCCTTTTAGGACTTTCCGTGATGGCTAAATCAATCAATAATGATTTAGCCTATCTGAGCCAAATATCTTCTTAAAGACAAAGTCTACTTTAGGATCTAATAGTTCTTCTTTCATATTATCTTATCTTCCTTTCTAGTATTTGATTTTTTCAGCTATTAACTCTAATTACTACCTTGTAACTATATTATACCTTATCTTACTCAAAATTCAAATAACTTAAGCTACTTAAAGCAACTCTACAGCCTTAGCTTTTTCCTCCTTTGAGGTACTGAGGTAATACCTGTGAGTTGTTTCAATTGAAGAATGACCTGCTAATTCACTTACCGTTGCTATATCAACCCCTTTCCTGATTAGGATTGTAAAGCAGGTATGTCTGAATTTGTGAGGATAGACCTTCAAATCTACTTCATCCCCTATCTTATTTAAGAGGTTATTGATTGTATCACGGTGAGCTTTAGGACTTCTTTGGGTTAAGATTAGGTAATCACTTTCCTTATACTTACTATTATTCCTCTCCTCTTGCAGATAGCTTCTAATTGACTTTCTTACCTTTTGATTGAGTGGTATCTCCCGATATTTACTGCCTTTACCAACAACCTTTAGCTCACCAACTAATAGGTCTAAATGCTTTAATCTAATCTCTACTAATTCTCCTACTCTAATTCCTGTATATAATAGAAGGTGAACTATCATTCTATCTCTTTGGCTTATTTCTTCTCTGTCTAAGTAACTTAATATTCTTTCAACCTCATCTGCTGAGAAGATTTCAATATTGCTATTACTCCCCTTAGCTATCTTGATTCTATCTTTCTCTGGATAGACTAGCTTCTTACTGATTATCTCTTCTTCTAATAGATAATCATTGAATGACCTTAGAGAGTTGACCTTCTTATTGATAGTACTAACTGCGAATGCTCTTTCTCTTAAGTGATGAAAGTAGTTTCTAAAGTCTGCTCTTCTTAACTGCTCTAAGTCAACCTTGCTTCCTATCCATTCAAGGAAGCCTTTTACATCAGTCCTGTAATTCTCAATAGTCTTATCTGTCTTGGCATCTTCTTTGAGCCAGTTTTGATATTCTCTTAATATCTCCATCTGTATCCTCCTTCTTTTTTCTTCCTACAGTGGCGGCAGAGGCAGCAGTGCTGGCTACTTAGCCGACATAGCCACGGTAGCCGCCAATTTCTGAAGAAGATATTTGGCTATCTATCCACTGACTGCATTACTAAAATAATGCGGTGAGTTAGGTGAAATGAAAAAGTCCCTCTTCCCATGTGTTGTATGGAAAGAGGGATAATCAAGCTTTGTTAGTCTTTTAATGCAGTGAATTTGGACAGTTTAATGCCGTCAGTTTAAGATTAGGCTAGCCTATTTTTATTATAATATATACTTGTAATTTCTGATGGTACGGTCTAAAGTAAAAAAGACTAACAGGTTTGTTGACCTACTAGTCTCAACTTAGGATATTATCTTTCTATTGTTAAGCTCGCACATCTATCACAGTCCCCTTATGACCTTGGCTGATAGCCTGAATAATCTCTGTCTGTTCTTTCATTCCTTCTATTAAGCCCCCAACTGTTCCTTCATCTCGATTCATTGCAGTATTTAGGTTAGCCATTGATAAAGCCTGTCTGATACTGGCTAAGTTTTGACCTCCCATTGCTGACATTCTCACCTTTACACACCTCCTATTTTAGGAGTCTGGAATCGGGAATCTGGAGTCTGGAGTCAGTAAATTCAAAAGAACTTAGCCTCTTGAATTTGATTTTCACTGATTCTTTATTCCTTGTTCCTGATGTCCAGCTTCAACCTATCAAACTCCTGCTTAACCTCTACCTTTTCCTCGACAGTAAGCTCTTCATCTCTGATATAGACCGCTAGTCTTCTCATTGAGCGTAGCTTCATCTCCAATTCGGCTAAGCGTTTCTTTCTGTGCTTAACCTTGAGTAACTGCTCTTTTAGCTGCTTTATTAATTTAATCATTGAGCTACGCTCCTTCCCTTATTAAAGAAAAAAGTTGCCCTAGGGCAACTTGAATTAAATCGTCTCATCAATAATTAAGCCAACCATCTCTCTGATCTTACCTAACATCTCCAAGACCTCTTCTGGTGGCAATTCTTTTAGTACTTCATCTTCTATTACATCTACTACTTGAACTTGCATTCTGTCACTCTCTTCATGTATTTGAAACTTTAAGCCTTTCTGTAGGTTTTCTACTGATTCATTTAATGTTTCTATTCCTTCTTCTAGTTTTTCCTCAGTTAATTCTTCCAACTTCTCATTATTACTTCCCCTATGATCTTTTGCTCCTACTAACTTATTTACTTGATTTTGTTTTTGACCTTTTGCCTCCTCTGAATTCACAGATCCGGGAGACGGAGCAGGGTTGACATTACTAACTCCTGAGATATCCATCCTTACTCCCTCCTTTCTTTTTTTATAAGTTATGAGTGTGTGTGAGTGAATGTTTTTATTACGAAGAGTCTTGATTTTTAAGACTCGTAGGTGAGCCAAAACTTAAAAAGATAAGTTCAAATTCAAGAATAGGTATCACAACCACTACACACTTACACTAATTTTAAAGTCCTTACCTGCTTTCCTACTAGTTCTCTTGCTTAGATAAGCTATTGTTTACCTCAATAAATTGCTCTACAAAGTCTATCGTCTCTTCTTGGATAATTCCAACAACATTATTCAAATCTCCATGTTGGTAAGCTATTGCTGATCTATTGATTGATTTAGTAAAATCATTGAGTAAATTCTCAATTTCTTCTACCTCTTCTTGTTGATTACTTACAGATATGATATTAAAGATTGCTTGAGTGTACCACTCCAAACCTTCTAGACATAAGCCGTACTTCTGATGTGCTTGATTGAGTTTACCTTGCTTGAATAAATTTACTGTATCATTAAGTCCTTGCCTTAATTTAGGTAAATAATCTTGAGCAGTCTCTAAAGTTTCCTTCGTCAGCTCTTCTATATCCTTAGTGATAAATTGAATCTTACTGCTGATTCCTTGAATCTTGATACCACTCTCTTTAAACTCTGCCAAGCTAAACTCTTGCTTACCCAAATATACCTTCTCAATTATCTTGCCCTCAATCTGCTCCTCTATCTTAGCAACTAAGTCTTCTCTGTCTAAGTTGTTAAACTCTTGCTCCAATTTAGTATCATCAAGATAAACCTTCATTAAAATACCTCCACTAATTTATTCGCTTGTTATATCTAGTTTAGCAGCATTGTTCTGTTTGAATACTTTATTGCCAACCTTCTTATTTGCTTCTTGCCATGCTTCTAATAACTCTTTCAGATATTCTTTGACTTGGTGAATAGGTTCTAAGTCTTTATCCTTATTTGCTTGGACTAATAGATGATACATATACTCATATAAAGCATCTAAGTTCTCCGCAAATTCTCCTCCGACCTCTTTATCTAAGGTACAACGAAGTTCTGTGATAATATCTTGGACTCGAATTAGGTGATTGTTGACCTGTTCATAATCTTCTTTTTCCATAAAAACTTCTGTTCGATTTAGAAACTTGATTGCTCCTTGATAAAGCATAATCAACAGCTTCCCTGGACTTGCTGTTTGAACATTATTCTTCTTATACTGCTGTTGAGCATTTGAATAGTTCAATATAAAAACCTCCTTTTTTTAGGAATCAGGAGTCGGGAATCAGGAATCAGTGAGTTCAAAACCTTTACTTCAAAACCATAAAAGCTCTTGACTTTGACCTACGCTTTTACTGATTCCTTGTTCCTGATTCCCTGTTCCTGTTATCTACCTCTTCCGATCGATTATTCTACCGCCGCTTGATTGAGACCCATAACCAGAGTAGCTTTTCTGGTTCTTCTTACCCTTTCTAATTCTAGCTAACTCCTTGCGGATTGAGATCTTTTTTTCTTCCATGGTTTTGATATTCTTCTCTTCTAAGACATTAATCTTTTTTAGTAACTCCTCCACAGTAACGAGGAGCTTTTCATCTTTTATCTCTTCGGCTAGATTAAAGCCATCTAGCTCTTCGATTAGTTCTTGCTTCTTGACAAGTAATTCGATTACTGTTTCAATATTGTCTTCCGCCAACTGTTGCTCTATCTCTTTATTCTTATGATAAAGTTCTTGGTAGAGTTCTAATTTTTCTGCTATCATCTTTACCTACCTTCTTAGCTCTATTATTAACCACCACTTAGACCTTCTATCTGACCATTGAGCCAGCTTTGCTGAGCCTGCATATCATTCATAGCTGTCTCCATTCTAGTAAACTGTCTTCTCATACTTTGTTCTCTTCTTTCCATTCTTCTCTCTTGGCTTTCAATTCGTCTGTCAATCCGATCCATTCTACTATCTAAGGAAGAGTCTCTTCTAGTCAGCACTCCATCACCACTACGGATATACTCCTGAACTCTGTCTCTGACTCGGCGAGCTATACCATCAATCCCATCATCATCTTCTCGTGCCCTAAACATCTTCTGGACAACCTCTGGCTCTTCATCCAATACTTCATCAAAAGTAGCTTCATTAAACTCCATATTTCCTTCATCATCTACCTCAATTCCTAGCTGGGCTATACTATCATAATCCTCATGAACAGGGATAGCATTAGTAATTTCCCGGCGAAGATTGGTCGATAGACGTCGGGCTGTAGTATCACCTTGTAACATCCCATCTTCTCCACTCAACTGATGGAGATAGGTCTGGACTGAATTATATTCATTGACAAACTCAGAGATTGCTTCTTTAGTCTGTTTGTTATCATTGTTTACTTCAAGATTAAATACTTCACCTTTACTAGCACCATTTAGATCAAGGCTGACATTGTCGATCACATCATCAATCCCTGTGTTATTGCCCCTCTCTACCTCAAGTCCATCGACTTCAAAGAGAGCATTTTGAGCCTCGACAAGTTCATTAGTGAATCCTGAGCCTCCAGTAATAGAATCATCTACCGAAAGGTTTTGAAAAACAGTATCTACATCTTCAGACATTTCTGTAATGGATACTGTAGCATCTGCCCCTTCATTTAGAGAACTGAGAGTAAGCTCTTCTTGGACGTCATCCCAAGAAGCAATATTTTCTCCAGTTTGAGTATTAATAAAACCTGCTAAATCCTCTCCAGTATCAAAATCTTGACCTTCAAAATCCATTTCAACAGTTTGAAGAGTTCCTTCTGCATCAGTATACTCAATAGTTAACTCGTCATCAATAGAATTAAGTGTATCTAAATCTCCTAAGCCAGTAGTTAATTGAGCAGGAGTAGCACCAGCACCATCAAGCATCCCCAAATCTTTTAAAGCTGTGCCGTCTGTATCTGCTAGAGAAATTGTATTCTCCTCACCCGTTTCTGAGGAAGTTAGAATTAAGCGGTCATCCATGATACTAGCTTGAACACCAGCATCAGCAACATTGATACTATCTCTAACATCTTGCAAGCTATCTTCTGTATTTATTTCGATCTCTGTTCCATTAACCTCAAACTTGCCATCTAAATCTAATTCAGTAGTAACATCCGCATCTTCACCTGCTATATCAGTTAGCCTAGCACCACCGACTCGATGGGCTGTCGCCAACTGCTTAACCTGCATTTGATAATTTGCTTCATCAGCACCTCGTTGAGCAGTAGCAGTCATTAGACTCTCATTAGCTGAGTTTACCTCTCGACTTTCAAAGGTACTCCGGTCTCTTAAGGTATCAATACTACTGTCAAAGCCTTGTAGCCTTTGGTTAATATCCTGCCAGAGCTCTTGTTCAACTTCAGCTTCTTCCTTTTGTGCTTCAAGACGACGAACGGAAACCCTTTCTATCTCCATCAACTGCTCAATCATCTGATCCGTTTCTAATCCTGAAGCCATACCATCAAAAGATATTCCTTGTACCATTTTAAACACCCCCTCTTTAGGAATCAGGAGTCCGGAATATGGAATCTGTAAGTTCAAAAAACAACTTGGGAATATGGAATCTGGAACATGTAAATTCAAAAACCTTAACTTCAAAACCATAAAGCTCTTGACCTTGACTTTGATCTTCACAGATTCCCGATTCCCTGTTCCTTATTCTTGTTTTTTACTTATTCCTTGTTCCTGTAATCCACAGATTCCTGATTCCCTGTTCCTTATTCCTATTTTTCTACTGATTCCTTGTTCCTATATTACAAAAACCGACCGACTATTGAAAAGCCGGTCGGCTTATTTAATCTCTATCTAATTTAATTATACTCCCGAACTTATTATCCTAGTAACTGTAATACTCCCTGTGATCCTTGGTTAGCTTGTGCTAACATAGAAGTACCAGCTTGCTCTAAGATCTGTTGTTTAGAGAATTCCATCATCTCTTCTGCCATATCAACGTCTCTGATTCGAGATTCTGCAGCAGTCAAGTTCTCAGCAGAAACCTCTAAGTTAGAGATTGTATGCTCTAATCTATTCTGAACCGCACCAAGCTCAGAACGTTGGCTAGAGATATCTTCAATTGCACTATCAATAGCAGTTATAGCTTCACCAGCTGCATCTGCACTTGAAACATCGATACCTGATACATCTCGCTCAAAGTTATCAGCAGAAAAATGATCTGTAACTTCAGCATCAGACATTTCATTTAATACTTCAGAATCCATCTCTTCTAATTCAAATCTTATTCCTTCATCAAAGGACACTTCAGTTGCTTCAGCACTTACCCCTGTTTCTTCTTCAACAGTAGCACCATCAGCATCTACAAGAGTGAAGTCAACACTTGAATCTCCACCTGTTATTGCATCATCTCCAGTCTGTTCTCCACCGAATAATTTAGTGCCACCCTCCTCTGTAATATCACTATTTACTTCAATAATTGCATCTTCACCTTCAGCACCTGAGTTAAGATTTAATGTACCAGCTTCATTATCAACTTCTGCAACATCAGTATTATCAAATTCACCAGCCGCATCAGCAGCATTATTGATCATCTCAGCCATCTGGTCAAGGCTGTAAGTTCCTTCATCAAAATCAACCTCAATATCTTGGTTTACACCATCTTCATCGGTAACTGTAAGTTCTAGTTCTTGGTCACTATTAAACTCCACGCTATTATCATAAACTTCAATATCTTGATTTAATTCAATATTATCAGCATCATTTATATCTAAATCAAACTCAATACCATGATTATCATAATTAAAACTATCTGGCTCATCTAAACTATAAGTATCTGATGATAATACATTACTACTATCATCAAGAATCTCAACTGTAATTTCAGCATCACCAGATTGTAAATCATCTCCATCAATGTTTATTTCTGCTGCACCTTCTAACCATTGATCATCAGCCGGATCGATTTTTATACCATCGTCAATTTCAGCATATCCCTCGGTCAATGGATTAGTTCCATCGGTCATGGTATCCCATGTATCAGCAGTCGAAATACCATCAGTAAAGTCAGCATTGTCGGCTTCATCTATCTCGGCTAAATTAACATTAATAGCATTATCATCTAAATCTTCAAAATCAGACTCTGATAAACTAAAATCCAGACCATGGCTATCATAATGGAAGTTTCCATCTTCATCAGCAGAAATTGTATCATCCACCTGTGTTCGATTTCCATCATCATCTATAACATCAATCTCTATTTTAAGATCATCTCCATCTGTTGAAATATCAATTTCATTATCAGCATCAGTACTATTTGTATTAATACTATCCCAGTCGATATCACCATCAGTATTGACTCCAATTTCATTTTCTCCATCAAAAGTTACATCACCATCATTACTAATTCCTACTGCATAATGAACATCTATATCTTCAGCATGGCCATCTGTATCAATTCCATCAGTATCTGCTTCTAATTCAGCAGCTACTGCTCCACCTGCTTTAGCTTCTAGAGCATAATCTTCAATAGGAACACCCAAATCTGCATCAATACCTTGAACACCATCGCCAGCATCCATATCGATAGTATCAGAAACAACTTCAAGTGCCTCAGCACTCATATCGTCAATACTAACATCAATATTTTGACCTTCATTAGCACCAATCTGGAAGATTTCTTCTTCTAGACCTCCATCTAATAGAGTTCTATTGTTAAATTCAGTAGTATCAGAAATTCTATCCAATTCTTCTGCTAACTGATTAATCTCCTCTTGGATCTCATCTCTATCACTATCAGTATAAGTATCATTTGATGCTTGAACAGAAAGTTCTCTCATTCTCTGTAAGATCTCATGTGACTCATTTAAAGCACCCTCTGCAGTCTGAATCATAGAGATACCATCTTGAGCATTACGAGTAGCTTGATTAAGACCACTGATCTGTCCTCTCATCTTCTCACTGATTGCTAGACCTGCAGCATCATCAGCAGCTCTGTTAATTCTAAATCCAGAAGATAACTTCTCCATGGACTTTGATTGTGCATTATTTGTTTGACCTAAGTTTCTGTACGAATTAAGTGCATTAACATTAGTTTGAATTCTCATTATTATTTCATCCTCCTTGAGTTTTTGTTGTTTTTTCAGCATCCGTGCTGAAAATAAGTGTGTGTGGGTGTTGTGTGTGTGAGTAAGTTCAAAACCTTTAAACCAAAATCATCAGAACAAAACCTTCAAATTACGGCTTTGAATTTGACCTTGGTTTTCCTCACACTCACACTAGTCACTCACACTAATAGTTACCCCAGTAGCCACAGACAGATCCTAGGTATCTGTTGTTAGCCACAGGTTTCAGTAACCTTTACAACTTTGCTCTTTAGCAAAGCTTTAAAAGCTACTGAATCTTTGTCGTTCTGTTCTAATTATCGAGTTTAGATTAATTTTCCTTAACCACATATCAAGCGATTAATCATCTTTAAAGCTGATTAAATTCTTTTAAGTCCATTTAACTATCTAATTTGACCTTTTTGCTGTTTATTTAGTGTGTGTGGGTGTTATGTGTGTGAGTAAAATCAAAACCTTCAGTTCTTTCTCACACTCATCACTCACACTTTTTAGGTTTTCTCTCACACTCACTATTCGCATCTTTTTAGCTTTTATTCTTTAAGGTCTTTCTCACACTCGCCACTCACACTGCTCTTTATCCCCTTCAAAAATTCTAAATCCACCTTCTGCTTAGCTGCTTCTTGATTCTCAGCTTTGATCTCTTCATAAACTTCTTGGCGGTGGATCTCTATATCAGCAGGTGCTTCGATACCTAGCTTGACCCTACCGCCTTCGACTGCTAAGACTTTAACTTCTATTTTATCATCAAGAATAATACTTTCTTCTTTTTTTCTAGTTAGAATTAGCATTGAAAAACCTCCAAATAAAATTACATTAGGAATCTAGAATCTGGAACAAGGAATCGGTAAGTTCAAAGCCATTTTAGGATCTTGATTTACGCTCTTACTGATTCCTGATTCTCGACTCCTTCTTATCCACTACTTACACTTTTTTGTTCTTTAAACAATGGATATTTGACCGAATAGTCTTCATTTTCAAGGATAATCTGTCGTCCCAGATTCTTCTTTTGATTGATTACGATTGGTGCTTTTAGATTCATCGTCATCTTCGTATGGTCTTCCGGTACTACCACAAGATTAATGACCATTACTTCTGATTTATCTTCTATTTCTAGTTCTTGTTGAGCTTTTTTAGATAGCTCAAATTCATACCCTTGATAAAAATTACCCGGTTCAGCTACTATAAAGCATAATTCAGGGTTATTCACTGCATGAAGCCAAAAAAAAGGGCTATCCTCTTCATCTAAGATGACAAATTGAGTCTCATCTTCAAAACCATATAACCCTTGCTTAAAGGTTAAGATCTCAGCACCTTCTATCTCTATAGTACCAAATCTAGCACTTTCTAATTCCATCTTGACACCTCCCTGGCATAGGAACATGGAATTTGGAATATGGAATATGTGAGTTCAAAAAAACTTGGGAACATGGAGTCTGGAATATGGAATCCGTAAATTCAAAACTATTTTAGGAGCTTGATTTACGCTCTTACTGATTCCTGATTCTTTGTTCCTTATTCCTGTAATCTTCCGCTTCCTAATCCCTGTCCTTAATCGATTTTAACATTCCAGTTAACATTTTGCTTATTATTTCTATTTTACTTTTGAAATATAAATAGTCATCACCATTTATATATCCTAAATCCTTTGCTAATAATAAATGATATTTCAGTTCTCCAACCGATCCTCTAGCTATCCCTATAAAACGTTTATAATCTGGATTAGTTCTTCTATGACTACCTTCCATTAAATTAGAATTAATCGAAGAACTAGCTCTTCTAATCTGTGACACAAGACCGTATTTTTCTTCACTAGGAAAATTAGAAGTCATTTTATATAGTGCAATTGTTAAATCATGAGCTTTCTTGAAAACATTCAAATCTTCAACGCATTTCATTATACCCACCCTCTCAATAAATATAATTTATGTATTATTATGCCATTGAGTGGCAGGGTGTATACTATTGTGGAATCTGGAACTTGGAATATGGAATCTGTGAGTTCAAAAAAACTCTTGGGAAAATGGAATCTGGAACTTGGAATCCGTAAATTCAAAAGCATTATCTTCAAAAAAATTTAAGGTCTTGACTTTGACTTTTACTGATTCCTGATTCTTTGTTCCTTATTCCTGTAATCTACTGATTCCTGATTCCTGATTCCTGTAATCTCCTGACTCCTTTTTATACCCGAAGATCAACCACCCTAATATTTAATTCCGGCTGCTGAGCCAAATAGATATCAACCCTAGGATAAGTGGCATCTATCCTGGGCCAATTGGGTCGCGTTTTAAGATTGAATTGAGCAGGTTGCACATTTATCTCTTGGCTATCCGGTCTGACATTGATATCTATTGGTCGTTTAGGACTTAAGACTACTTCTTTTTCATCATTGATACCAGAGTTTTCAACTGCCTGTCTGACTAAAGCATCTCCGCCATCTTCTATTTGGGCCAACTCATAGCCCTGACGGGCATATTTAGCTGTACCTTCCATGCCAGCATTCAAACCCTCTTGGGCTATTTTTTCTCCAAAAGCTCGGGGAGAGTAGATATCCATGTCTTCCTGAGGAGCAGTATAATCAATATCAATCTCGACAGGCTCACTATTGATTTCTATTTGACTAGAACTCTGTTCTATTTCAAAATCAGCCTTCGGCTGCTCAATCTCAAGCTGAGCTGGCCTCTGTTCTAAGGCCAACTGACCAAAGGTTTGATCTATCTCAAGTCGCATTAGTATCAACTCCCTTTGTTTTAGGAATCTAGAACATGGAGTCTGGAATCTGTGGGTTCAAAAAATAACTTGGGAACATGGAACTTGGAATATGGAATCTGTAAATTCAAAAACATTATCTTCAAAAAACATTTACGGTCTTGACTTTTCCTGGTTCCTGGTTCCTGGTTCCTGATTAACGTAAGAAATCAACTAAAGTCGGTTGAATAATCCTCGCTCCTGTAGATAAGGAAGCTCGATAGACATTTTCACTCATCTGTAAATTCATAATTGCTTCGGCAATATCGGTATCCTGATTCTCTGATAGCAATTGCTTGAATTTGATCTCATCGTCCTTCAACCGCTCTTTAGTCAAATCCAAGCGATTTTGCTTAGCTCCAGTCTCTGATCTGATCCGTAATAGATTATCAATCTGCTGATCTAAATTTCTGATTCGATCATTAGAGATCTTATGTAATTCACCCTCGCGTAAATTTCCTACTAATTCATCCAATTCATCAATGGTATCCTTTAAGAAACTACCATCCTGACTGATTCCTACCTCAACTCCTGCTGCAATCTCTCGGTTAATCTCATTTTGATCCCCTTGGTAAACCAATTCAAGCTGATCTCCATCTTGATTACTATCTAAGATTCCAGTAGTTACTGGCTCTTCAAATTCATATATTCCATCAGTTAAATCCTCATCTTCTAAAACTATATATTCATGACCATCTTTTGATAATGCTACTAACTCTCCACTTTCATCTTCCAAACCGTAAGAACGACCGCTAACTTGCTCTAAGGTGATCCCATCTTGATCACCTGTAACTTTTACTCTACCATCAGTTAAAAACTGACCGAACTCAAATTCCTCACTATCATCAAAATAATCTTCATCAGTTATATCATTCATTTCATTTATATTATCATCATCTATATTAATCAATTTATCATTAATAATAGAATAATCTATGCCATTTTTACTCTGCCCCACAACATCTTCATCTTCATTAGTTAAAACATAATTTCCATCATCAAGTTTGTTAACATCTAATTTTTCTCTATCCTCAGTTTCAAGCTGATCAAAAGAAGAATCTTCAACATCCGCAAAATAATCAGGATCTTCATCAGTTATATCATCTATTTCAGTTATATTATCATCAGCTATATTAATCAATTCATCATTATCCATATCATTAATAATAGAATAATCTATGCCATTTTCGCTGTACCCCACAATATATCCATCTTGATCAGTTAGCACATAATTTTCATCATCTAGTTTGTTAACATCTAGTTTTTCTCCATCCTCAGTTTCAAGCTGATCAAAAGAAAAATCTTTAACATCCGCAAAATAATCAGGATCTTCATCAGTTATATCATCTATTGCAGTTATATCATCATCAGTTATATTAATCAGTTTATTCTTAATGATAGAGTATTCTATGCCATTTTCACTATGCCCCACAATATCTCCATCTTCATTAGTGAGTACATACTGATCATCATCAAGTTTATTAACATCTAGTTCCTCTCCATTCTCAATTTCAAACTCACCTATATTCAAATTAGCACTATCAATCAAATTATTAAATTGAACCACTTCAAATTGACTATCACCAACCAAGTAATTATCAGTTTGATTTTCCGTACTAGTAACCTTCTCTTCAGGAAATGGTTTAGTCAAAGTCTGCTGACCTGCAAAGAGATAACGACCATTGTGATTAGTATTCGCAATCTCAATCAACCCTTCTCGCAACTGTTCCACTTCATCAGCTACGGCATTGCGATCAGTATCACTCAAAGAACCATTTGCACCATAAAGAGCCTGTTCACGAACTCGATTGATGATCCCATTAGCACTATCTAATGCTTCATCAGTCGTCTCCACCCAGTTAATTGCTTGATCAATATTTCTAACATACTGCTCATTTCTCTTAATTGCACTCTTAAGATCCATACTTCTAACTACACCGACTGGATCATCTCCAGGTAAGCTAAACTTCTTACCCGTTGATAATTGATTATTATACTTATCCATTTGACGCATATTATTATTTAAGTTATTCAATAAATTTTTAGACATCATCTGATTGGTAACTCGCATCTAATCGACCTCCTCGCTTATCTGATCAGCCCATTAACTAAGACTTCCAACATTTCATTCATTGTAGAAACAACTTTGGCTGCTGAATTATAGCCATGTTGGAATTTAATCATCTCACTCATCTCTTCATCTAGAGAAACCCCTGAAATCTTCGTCCGTTGCTGTTCTAATTGGCTCATTACTTGATCTTGATTTTCAATCATTCGCTCTGCTCGTTGACTATCAACACCTACTTCAGAGACTATCGATTTATAAAAATCATTAAAATCAGCATTACCATCATCATAGATCTGTTCTGAAGCAATCTTAGACATCTCTAAAGCATTATTTCCATCACCAACAGCTCCATCAGCACTAGCAGCAATCTTATTCAAACCATCTTCTGCCTGAATCTCTTCACTGACCTGAATATCACCAGCAGTATTACCACTAAAAAAATCAACCCCTGTACTTCCATCTAACCCATAGCCATCACCATGAATTTGATTCATCTCTTTTACTAATCCACTCGCTAGTTTATCTAATTCACCTTGATATTTGACCATCTCTTCATCACGTACTTCTAATAGACCTTGTATTTCACCAGTTTGAAATTGAGCAGGATTTCCTGTATTCTTCCATCTAATCTCACTCTGGGTGACATCATCATCATCAACTTCAAATTCCATCTCATTTGCTTGATCACCCCAAACTAACTTACTCCCTCCAATACTGACCATCACATTATTTTCAGCATCCTCTTTAGTATGTACATTTGTAATCTTAGATAACCCTTCAATTAAATGATCCCGTTCATCACGTAAATCATTAGCTTTTTGACCACTGGATTCAATACTTCGAATCTCCTGATTCAAATCAGCAATCCGTTCTCCATAAGAGTTGATCTCATCAACCTTATTTCCAATTCGTGAATTAACTGAACGTTGATACTCATCAAGCTGTTGATCATAATGATTGAAGGTGTCAGTCAAGACCATCGATTTTTGTCTAACTGTAGCCCGAACTGCTTTACTCTCCGGCTCACCACTCAACTCTTGTAATGAATTCCAAAATTCATCTGCTGCCTCTTGTAATCCTTGCTCAGATGGTTCACTAAGGATCATCTCCACCTCTTCTAATCCTTCCTGCTTCATTTCCCAATATCCACTACTACCTGACTCTTGTCTAATTCTCTCATCAATAAATTGATCTCTAGCTCGTTCAATACTAGCGATCTCAACACCTGTTCCTTGTTGGCCAACACTCCCCCCCGAATCCATACCTGGTATTGTATGAGGACGAGTAGCCTTCTGAACAGCATTTTGCCGACTATATGCTTCATTATTGGCATTAGCTATATTATGACCGGTTACTTCCAATGACTTTTGATTCGTCTGTAGTGCTCTTTTTCCTAGCTCAATCCCACCAAATGTAGACATTCCATTACCTCCCTCTATAGAATTAACAATTTATATAGTGTGAGTGTGAGTGATGTGTGTGAGCAAAAGAAAAACCCTAGCCCTTAAGGTTTTGACCTCACTCACACTCACACACATAACTGACACAATTAATCTTTTAACTATTCACTATTAATTGCTCTTCTTATACTCTTGACTTAGTGTTTTTAACTGTCAACTATCAATTATCAACTATCAACTGCTTTGTCAGGCTTTCTGATTAATCACTGTTGTTTGGCCCTGCTGACGATCAGCATCAGCCCCACGCTTATTATAGGTGCCTTTCCCTTGATTATTAGTCAAAATATTGAGATTAATATTCGTTAAATATAATGCGTCCTTGAGCAGTTGCTCATTAGTCTTATTTAAGTAAGCCAACTCCTCAATCACTCCAAACATTCTCTTCCTCAGCTTGCTCAGTTGCTCTCGATACGGCTGCCCTACTTCTGCAATCAAATCTGTCATCTTTTTATTCTGAACTAGGTTGGCTCGAGCTCCTTCTAATTTTTCCAAATCAGCCAGATAACCTTCCTCTTCCCTAACAATCTCTTCTAATACTTCAACCTCTTCATTAATAATCGCACCCTGCTTCTTCTCACCTAATTCCAGTAAATTCTGATTCAGTTGATATTCAGCTTGTAAGATTTTAACTAATTTCTGTAATTGGGCTTCTGTCACTAAGGTCACTCCTTTATATAAATTTACTAATGTACAATAACCAATTTACAATTAAAAAATACTCTTTTTCATAATCATCTAACTTTAAAGCTTTATTAAGTCTTGCTGCTATTCCCAAATCCCGCTACAGGTTAAAACTTGTAGCTCTATCTTTTAAATGGTTGATTTAAACTTAAACTCAACCTTAACCTCAGACTTTATAGCTGTTTTTATTAGTGCTAATTCGTGTGATTCGTGGTTACCGCCTTTGAGCTTTTGATCTTTAACTATTATCTATTATTTATTCACTGCTTTTTAGATTTTGATCTCCCAATTGTACATTGTTCATTGTCAATTGTTCATTGTCAATTGTTCATTATACCGTCTAGCATCTTCTCCGCTATAGCTTCGCCATCAACATTATAAGTCCCTGCCTGAACTTCTGCTTTTATCCTGTCAATTTTCTCCTGCCGTTCTGGAGAATCAACCTCTTCAGTCAACTCTTGCTCTACCTTCTGTAACTGCAAAGCCTCCTTGGATAAAGAAACCCGATCCTTCTTCTGTTTTACCCCTGCATCCTTATCCCGCTTGTCCTGTTGCTTATTATACTTGTTAAAAACCCGGGCCAACTTCGCTTGTTGGTTCTGATCAATTTTCATCCTACCACCACCTTTGATTAGTAACTAGTAATTTGTAACTAGTTATTAGTAAAATCAAAACCACTGTTAAATAACTCTAGTATTTTGGTTTCTTTTTTCTAATCACCAATCACCAATCACTAGTCACTAACTTTATCGTTATTTCCCTAACTTTAATTAATCTCTATCTCAAACAATAAAAAAGGCTTAAGGAAGATTAACTAACTGATAAACAGTTATCCTACCTTAAACCCCTCTCACAAAGGCTATTATTTTTTCCCACGTCGATTCCTAGTAAACATCGCACTACCTTTCTTCTTTTCTTTCTTCTTTTTCTTCGGCTTACTCTTAGCTTTGGAAAAGCCATCCTTTAAAGCATCTCGACAACTCTTACAAAATCGCCCACTTGAGATTGGTGCTCCACAGCGATCACAATCAATAGATAGCTCTAACTCTCCTATCTGATCAAAGCGACCTTGCTTCACAAACTCACGAATCAACTCTTTTTCGACATCAGTATCTTGATGAACTTGCTCTATTGTCGCTCCAGGATTATCCCATAAGTAATCCCTGACAAGCTTAAACTTCTCTTCTTCTTTTCTTCGACAATCAGGACACCTCTTCTCCTTCCGCACAGGAGCAAAGATCTGCTTACAGTCCTTACACTTCTGGATTCCCATTTCAGCACCCCCAAATTCAATTGATAATTAAGAATTGATAATTGATAGTTAAATTCAAAAAAACTAAAACCTTTCAGCTTTCAATATCTCTTTCTAATTGAGAGCAATAGTAATTAGCAACTATTAATTTATGATTAGTTAAATGCTCTAAAACCTAATTACTAATTACCAGTAACTAGTTACTAATATTATTCTTCATTACCAAGAAAATTCCTTGTTATCTGACAAAATCTTTTCCAGTGGCCAGTGTAATTACCTTAACATCTTCCGCTCCTGCTTCCAGTAATAGTTTACTGGCTTCATTGACCGTTGCTCCCGTAGTGAAGATATCATCAACCAGTAATATCCTCTGCCCTCTGATCAACTGCTGATTCTCCACTCTGAACTTACCCGCTAGATTCTGCAATCGCTCCTGCCGGGCCAACTCACTCTGCCGAGCAGTATCTGCCACTCTAGCCAGCAGTGACTTAATCGGCAATCTAAGCTCACTATTTAATTGCTTAGCCAACAGATAAGCCTGATTAAACCCCCGCTCCTCCAATCGTTGCTTGTGAATAGGAATATATGTTACCAGATCTAACTGATTAAGCTGATAATAATACTCAGCATATTTTGCTAATAAACTTCCAAGTGGCTGAGCTAACTGCTGTTGCTTATCATACTTGAACTGTTTGATATATTCCTTCAATCCCTTATTATAGAGCCCAATCGCCCGGGCCTGACTGAAAAAACGCTCCTGCTCCCTACAATCAAGGCATATTTTATTTTTAGTTAACTTCCCACACTTGACACAGTAATCAGCACCGATAAATTCAATCTCATCGATACATTCTGAACAAAGACCGATCTCACTACTGCTAAACTCCCGCCCACAAGCTGGACAACTTGGCCAGGCGGGGTATAGAATATCTAGGATGAAATTGTAGATTCTCGATAGCATCTTATCACCTCGCATCAATAGTGTACAGTGTACAATTTACAGTTTACAGTTAAAAACCTGAATTGATAGTAGATATGGTTTCTATGGGTTTCACAAACAGTCTGTTTTTTAGACTGAAAAGTTCAAAATCTAATCCTTTTAATACCTTTTCTTATTCCCTATTTTTTATTAGTGCTCATTTGGGTTCATTCGTGGTTCACCGAATTTGATTTTAAGGTTTTGATCTTTAACTGTCAACTGTTCACTGTCAACCGTCAACTGAATTTAAGTATCCTTTCCCCCTCGCATCCTGATTCAACTCACAGATCATATCCCTCGCTAGCTCCATCTCATCACTGATCTTATTCCCGATAAACCAGACCCTCCCTTCAGGATAAGTAAGCGACCTCCCTGACCTACCAGCCATCTGAATCAGAGTCTGATGATTAAAGATATAGTCCCAATCAGCAAATAAAACCAGAACATTGGCCTTCTCCACCGTTACACCCCGCTCCATAATCGTCGTTGACACCAAAATTGGATAATCCCCTGCCAAAAATCCTTCCCGCTTCTCTTCCCGAGATTGATCCTGAGAATGGCTACCTTGTACCCAACTGACCCCATTGACCTCTGGGAACTGATCTCGTAAATACTGAACAACAAGCTCCACTAAATCCCTACTTGGAACGAAGAGAAAGACCTGAGCTCCATCTCCCTCAACCGATAACCACAACTTGTCCAAGACAAGCTGGGCCAACTCTACAGTCCCCTGATCCTGATCATACTCCAGCTCTGCCCTCAACAATTCAGGCTCTGGAAGTGGATACCCATGATACCTAGCCGATAGCTTGATCAACTTCGATTTTCCCTCTTCTAATTCTGCAAACTCCTCTGGCCCAGGAGTAGCAGTCATATAGATAACTTGCCCTTCATCCTTTCTCGCTTCTTGGAGTACCCGCTTTAAGATCTCACTTCCTTGATAAGGAAAGGCATCCATCTCATCTAAGATGATCAGATCAAAAGCTTGATAATACCGCAAGACCTGATGGGTCGTGGCAATTACTAATTCTGCCTGCTGATAGCGTTCATCACTCCCGCCATAGAGTGCCTTAATGCTGACTTCAGGGAATGCCTCCCGTAATCTTTCTGCCAACTCAACGACCACATCCCGGCGAGGAATTGCAAATAGAACCTGTCTGCCTTGATTCAATAATTCGGCAATAACAGCAAAGGTCACCTCTGTCTTACCGGCTCCACAGACTGCCCAAACTAATGCTTGCTGATAATCCTGATATGTAAATTGAACCAACTGATCAGAGACATCTTGCTGTAGTGCTGTCAACTCAAATTCCAGCTCAGGCTCAATAAACTTTAAAATCGATTCATTCTTAACCGCTGGGATTAGATACAACGACCGACACAGTCTAGCCTCCCCCATCATCAGACAATCCTGACAATGATAATCTACACCTTCACAATAGCCACACTCGATCTCTACCACTTCCGTGCTTCCACAGCGTTGGCAAGTGATCGAACTAGCTCGATACTTAATTGCTGGTACAATCTCCAACCGACCTATCAATTTTAGATATAATAAAACCTTACTTAAATTGCTAACTACTAACTTATTACCTCTTATCAATTGTCTAATCTCACTATAATATAACTTCTGCCCCGCCACCAGCTGATAGACCTGTTCAAACTCCACTGCCCGAGGAAAAGAGGTAGCCAAGATCTCTTGGTGAGCTACCTCCTCTTTAGTAACTTTAGTTACCAGTTTGAACTTCCTTAACACCTCTACTATCTCTGCTCTTTTATCTTCAACTACCTTAGCCAACGGGTCAAAATCTAGGAAGAAATTAAACAATCCTCCCGCTACCAACCTACCATCAAAGTTGGCCCCGCTTCGTTCCTGACTGGTAGTTATCTTCTGATATAGATACTCTGCTACTCCCCAATCCAACTCCTCTGTCAACAGAAATAACTTACAGTCCTGATCTATAACCCCCTGCTGTAGATAATACTTAGCATCCAACTCAGGTAAGGTAGATAGACCAAGTAGATATTTAGTCTGATCTGCTAAGAGATAAATTATTGGGCGTTGTTGCTCCATCCCACCACCTCATTTACATTTATTTACAGTTATCTATATTTTACTATTTTGTTTCTGAGATGTCAATGGTTGCTAGTGATTAGTGACTAGTGATTGGTGCTTAGTGATTGGGAAAGAGCAAAGATTAAGTTTGTTGATATAAAGTGTAACTTCAATTGATAATTGATAGTTTAAAATTGATAGTTAAAAACCTTCAAAACCTTTGAATTTATGAGCTTGATCTTCAACTCTCAATTATCAATTATCAACTATCAATTGTTACCTTCCAAATGCAAAAAGAGCACGATATATCGTGCCCCTTTTATAGGATCCCCCTAGCAATTTAATTCTATAAAGCCTATGCTTCCTTAGGCAACAACTTCTTACCTGCAATTCCTGGCTCAGTCATCTCGATTGGATTTAATACCTCTGCTAACTTCTCTTCATCCATAATATTTTCATCAAGAATAATCTCCTTCACAGATCTATCCTCTCTTAGTGATTTCTTAGCAACTTCACATGCTTTCGCATAACCGATGTGAGGGTTGAGTGCCGTGACAATCCCTACACTATGTTCAACAAATCCACTACATCTTTCTTTATTAACAGTAATATTCTTAATACACTTTTCAGCAAAGATCTGATTGGCATTGGTTAACACTTTAATTGACTGTAATAGATTAAAGACTATCACTGGCATCATGACATTCAACTCTAATTGACCTGCTTCCGAAGCTAGAGTAATCGTCTGGTCATTACCTAAGACCTGGAAAGAAGCCTGATTTACCATTTCAGGAATTACTGGATTGACCTTACCAGGCATGATCGATGAGCCAGGTTGTACTGCTGGTAGATTGATCTCATTCAACCCTGCCGTTGGCCCGGAATCTAATAGCCTAAGGTCATTAGCAATCTTAGATAAACTACTAGCAAAAGTCTTTAACCGTCCTGATACCTCAACGAAAATATCGGTGTTTTGCGTACCATCAACTAAATTATCAATCGACTTCAAGTTTAGGCCTGTACTCTTTCTTAAATCATTAAGGGCCAACTCAATATATTTAGGATCAGCATTTAAGCCGGTTCCTATCGCAGTCGCCCCTAAATTGATCTCTGTTAGATCACTTCTAATCCCTGCAATTCGCTTCAAAAACCGATCAACTGCCTTTTGATAAGCCCCAAACTCCTGTCCTAATCTAATAGGTACAGCATCCTGTAGTTGAGTCCTTCCCATCTTCAAGATATCATCAAACTCTTCTTTCTTCTCTGCTAATCTCTCACTGACCATTGTAGCAGCTTCAACTAATCCATCAACCTTTCTTAAAGTAGCTATTCTGACTGCAGTAGGTATGACATCATTGGTCGACTGGGCCATATTGACATCAGTATTTGGGTGTACCCGCTCATAATCACCCTTCTTATAGCCTAAAATCTCTAATGCCCTATTAGCAATTATCTCATTAACATTCATATTAATCGAGGTGCCTGCCCCACCCTGAATCGGATCGAGTATAACCTCATCATCAAACTCTCCTGCTGCTACTTCCTCAGCAGCCTTGATAATAGCCTGTCCTTTATCCTTATTAAGATAACCTAAACTCATATTTGCTTTAGTTGCTGCTTGCTTGACCATTCCCAAAGCATGAATCAACTCACCTGGAATAGAAGCTCCAGTCACCATAAAGTTTTGAGCCGCTCTTTTACTCTGCACTCCATAATAAGCCCCATCTTCAATCTCCATCTCTCCTAAGAAATCCTTTTCAATTCTTGCCATTGGTATCCCTCCTAGAATTTATTGATATATAGACGTTAAGTTCAATTTGCAATATATAAAATTTACAATTGAAAATCATGAAGCCATTTTGCAATAAAGATTTATATTCATTACTTTAACTGATTAATGTATAAAAACTAAAAAGCTGCCCTTAACGGACAACTTCTGTTAGTTGTTTTAATATTCTTTTATTTCTTCAGTCAGTTTATCCTTCAACTCATCAATCTTACGACGAGCTCGTTGTAGGGCATTATCGACAGTCTTGACATTACACTCAATATCTAAAGCTATCTCTTTATAAGATTTACCTTGAATATACTGATCAAATACATCCCATTCTAGCTCGGTCAGCATCTCGCGTAATTGATAGGTCACTTCTGTTACTAATTCACGGTTGACATAATTTCTTTCGGGATCATTATTTTGGTCAGGCAAGATATCCAATAAAGTACGACCCCTTCCTCCATCATCCTTAGAATACTTCAATTTCTTATCGATAGAAGTGGAATTATTCAACGGCATGTGTTTTTGGCGGTTAGCTGTTTTAATTGCTGATATAAGTTGCCTGTTGACGCACAAATGAGCAAAACCGCGAAATGATGCTTCCCTCTTTACTTTATAATCTCTAATTGCTTTGTGCAATCCTACTAGCCCTTCTTGAATTACATCATCATTATCCAGCCCTTTAATATAAAATAATTTGGACTTGGCATAAACGATATCAATGTTGCTGTCGATTAGATATTCTTCAGCCAGCTTGTCCCCCTTTTGAGCTAATCCAATCACCTCATGTTCAGACATTCCTTCATATCTACTTTCTAAATCTAATTTTTTACTGGCTTCACTCATTATATCCCCACCTTGTGCGTTTTTTTTAGATTTCTACTTCTAATAATAAACACAATTAATTATATCACATCACTAATACCTAGTCAAAAATCAACTCAAAAACTCTTTAATTGACCTCATTAGTCTGACTAGCTGATGCTCTCTAACAGTTATTGCCTCTTGAGGGCATAACTCTTGACAACAAAGACATTTAATACAATCTTTCTCTTCGATCTCTAACCCCTCTCGATCAACAATCACATCTTGTGGACAACTTTCAACACAGCGTTGACATTCAATACACTCCTGCTGGTTAATCACAGGCTGTGATAATAAAGAGCCAAACAGAGGTTCTAATAACCAATTAGGCAATAAGCTCAATAAAGCATTAGAAGGCAAACGATACTCTCGTTGACTAGGTTGAAAGTTCCCTACTATCTTTATCTGTTGTAAATTATTACTCCCTAAACCTCGCTCTGCAGCTATCCGAGTAATTGGTACCTGATTTTCGGTATAACCCAAATAAGAAGCAGCAACTGTATCTAAAGCAACCAAATCTTGAGCTGCTAAAATAACCCCTACCTGACAGGTGTCTCCTGTAGCCCCTGGCCCATTTCCTTCCAAACCGACTATCCCATCCATCACTGCTAAATCAGGCTTGACTAATTCAAAAATATCAACAATCAACTCTGAAAAGTCAACCGGATGTGGACAACTACGATGATACTCCACCTTCTTCATTCCCGGAATACAACCATATAGATTCTTGATTGCTCCAGTAAATAAGGTCAAACTATGGGTCTTTAATTTAGGAAGAGACACCACCAAATCTGCTTCTAATAATATCTGAGGTAATGGAAAGTCATATTCATCACTACTGACTATCTCAGTAGAAATTCGATCAAAATTAATTACTTCAACACCTAGCTTCTGACAGACAGCCAATACTCCAGTCTTTTGAAATGCTTGTTCAGTCAGAGATTGATTAACCATCATCCCTCCTGAGCTCTCCCCTACTTTGACCTCTGCTCCTAATTCTTGAAAATATCTAATTACAGCTTCAACTACAACAGGATGAGTAGTAATTCCTGCTTGAGGAGGGTGAGGGCTCAATAAGTTTGGTTTTAATAATACCGTATCGCCTCTAGTTACTAATTGCTCAACTTGTAACTTAGTTAAAGCCTCTCTAACCTTCTCTATTGCTAATTTTGGTTCATAGTCTTGACAACCAGCTGCTACAACTTCCACCTTACCATCTCCCAACTTCAGGAAAGTATAACAATTAAATCCTGTATTTCTCCTCCTAATATAATATAGATTACAAACAGTAAAATTATAACTAAAATAACTAAAATTCCATATTCTAATAATTCAAATTCATCTTGCTTCATGTTAAACCCCCAAAAATAAAATCAATTTACAATTGATATTAAGTGTCAGTGTGAGTAGTTTGTGTGAGTAAAAGCAAAACCTTAGCCCTTATGGTTCTGATCTCACTCACACACACACACATAACTGACACATTATTGTAATTAATCTCTAGATTTTAACTATTAAATATTCATTATTAACTATTCACTGTTTTCCTGATGTTATTATATCAAAAAAATTATCGAAACAAAAATCATTTCCATAAAAAAAAGAGCTCTTTAACCCTATTTTAGGATTAAAGAGCTAACACTATTTATTTTGAAACTTACAAAAGGAGGCTTTACATTATAAAAAATAACTTAGAGTAGTAATCATTAGCACTTATCAAACCATCAGCTTATCCCAAAAATTACTACTCCAAGAACTCTAATACCTGAGTTACTTTTTTCACAATCATACTTATACTAAAAGGTTGTTCACAAAATTAACGATAATTATTTAAGTATCATAATCCAAAGACTTATAAACTTATGTTACTCATCTTCGTTAATCATATTATACCACAATAAATCAATTTGTCAAGTTTTTCACAAAGTTTTTTATTTAATTTAAGTGTCAGTGTGAGTAGTGTGTGTGAGTAAAAGCAAAACTTTAGACCTTATGATTTTGACCTCACCCACACTCACACACATAACTGACACATTATTGTAATTAATCTCTAGATTTTTAACTGTAAACTGTAAACCGTAAACTGTCAACTAAAAAAGGGCCAACCCCCTAAATTCAAGGAAGTTGGCCCTTCTTATTTCTAATCTCTAATCACTAATCACCAGTCACTAGTTACACTTTCTCCACCTTAACAGCTGATACCTTATACTCAGGAATCTTAGCTATTGGATCCAGCTCAGCATTGGTCAATCTATTAGCTGGACTTTCAGCATAGTGGAATGGCATAAAGACCTCACCAGGTTTTACTATACTACCTATCCGAGCATAAGTCTCTACTTCACCCCGACGAGAAGCAACCTTGACTCGATCGCCATCTTCAATTCCTAACTCTTTTGCATCCTCTACATTGATCTCAACATAAGCATCTGGCTCATGCTGATCAACAGCTGCTGAACGTCTAGTCATACTTCCACCGTGGAAGTGATATAACATTCTTCCAGTCATCATAATATAACTATACTCATCATCTGCTGCTTCAACAGGTGCAATATGCTCTACTGGATGGAAGATTCCCTTACCATGAGCAAATTCACCCTGATGCAAGAACTTAGTACCAGGATCATCTTGATCGGTACATGGCCATTGTAACTCCTCATCTTCTAGCCTATCATAAGAAATTCCACCATAGATTGGAGTTACTTCTGCTATTTCAGCCATAATCTCTGCTGCAGATGAATAATCCATCTCATAACCCATCCGCTTAGCTAACTCACAGAAGATCTGCCAGTCAGTCATAGCTTCTCCAGGAGCATCGACAGCTTTATTTACAAATTGAACCCGTCGCTCACTATTTGTAAATGTTCCATCCTTCTCTGCAAAACAAGCTGCAGGTAATACAACATCAGCAAATTCAGCAGTTTCAGTCAAGAAGATATCTTGAACTACTAAAAACTCTACCGCTTCTAAAGCCTCTTCTACATGTTGCTGATCTGGATCTGATAAGACTGGATTCTCACCCATCACATATAATCCTCTCAGCTCACCATCAGCTGCTTTGTTGATCATCTCTACTACTGTCAAGCCAGCTTCAGCAGATAATTCATCTACTCCCCAAGCATTCTCAAATTTCTCTTTAAGCTCTGGCTCTTCAACGCTTTGATAACCAGGATAGACATTAGGTAATCCTCCTAAGTCACAAGCTCCCTGTACATTGTTTTGACCTCTTAGTGGATTAACTCCTGTACCTTCTTTTCCTACATTACCGGTCAACATCGCTAAGTTTGCAATCGCAAATACATTAGCAGTACCTGATTTATGCTGAGTAATTCCCATTGCATAATAGATAGCTGCTCTATCTACAGAAGCATATGTCCGAGCCATCTCAATAACATCTTCAGCAGCAACCCCTGTAATCTCTTCTACCTTTTCGGGAGTATACTCCTTAACTGCCTCTTTTAAATCCGCGAAGTTTTCAGTTCTCTCTTCAACATACTCCTCAGCATACAACTCTTCTTTAATAATGACATGCATTAAACCATTTAATAAAGCAATATCTGTTCCTGGTTTCTGAGTAACAGCAATATCTGCTGCTTCAGTCAAACCAATATTTCTTGGATCAGCTACAATCAAGTTAGTTCCATTCTTAACAGCTTTCTTCATCTTACTAGCAATTACTGGATGTGCTTCAGTCGTATTTGATCCAGTTACAAAGATTGTATCTGCTTTTTCAACCTCACCAATAGAGTTTGTCATTGCTCCACTACCAAAACTTGCGGCTAGACCAGCCACTGTAGCAGAGTGTCATAACCGGGCACAGTGATCTATACTATTTGTGCCCACAACTCCTCGCATGAATTTTTGTAACAGATAATTTTCCTCATTAGTACATCTAGCTGACGTCAAAGCAGCAACTGCTTCGCCACCATCTTCTTCTGTAATTGTAGTTAACTTATCAGCTACATAATCTAATGCTTCATCCCAGCTTGCTTCTTCAAACTCTCCATCCTTTTTAATCAATGGCTTAGTCAATCGCTCAGGATGATCGACAAAATCATAAGCAAATCGTCCCTTAACACAAGTTTCTCCGATTGGGTTAGGGCTGTCTTCTTGATAGACAGAACCTACCTTGACGATCTTATTATCTTTAACCTTTAATTCAATCTGGCAGCCAACTCCACAATAAGGACAAGTAGTTTGAACAGATTCTAGCTCATACTCTCGACCTAGACCTTTAGCAGGCTTATAAGTCAAAGCCCCTGTTGGACACATCTCTACACATTGTCCACAAAAGACACAACTAGAATGATCAGCTCCTAAATCCTGATCGAAAGGAACTCCTACCTTTGATTGAAAACCACGCTCTGTAAAGTCGATCGCCCCAGAACATTGAACTTCGTTATCGACTCTAACACACTTACCACATAAGATACATTTATTTTGATCAAACTCGATAAATGGATTTTCATTCTTAACTTCAAACTTTTGCTCTTCCATTAAACCAAAGCTTGGCTCAGTAACACCATACTCATAAACTAACTCCTGTAGCTCACAAGCTCCATCCGCTTCACAAGTCATACAGTCATTAGGATGATCAGATAGTAATAACTCAAGGTTCATCTTACGTGCTGTAATAACCTTATCACTAGCAGTCTTAATCTTCATCCCATCAGTTACAGGTGTAGCACAAGAAGCCAATAAATTTCCACTTTCTGCATCTTCCACAACACAAATTCGACAAGAACCATGTAAGGTCAAGTCTGGATGATAGCAGAGAGTTGGTATCTCTATATCCAATTTATTAGCTGCATCTAATAAAGTAGCCTGTTGGTCAACTTCAACCTGTTGACCATCTATCGTTACAGTAATAGTATCCATTTTATCACTCCTTTTAATAATTTTAGTGCTCTCAGTTAAATTAAATCCTGTTATTGCAATGCTTCACAGATAATTAAATTTCTCTGCAGATCCGTCTAATTGAAAATTGACAGTTGACAATTGACAGTTAAATTCAAAACCATACAATCAAAACACTAAAACCATCAATATCTGCAAGATATTATACAATTAAACATTCTCATTTACAATATTTGTTTTTAACTGAGAATAATCAATTTATTTATTGGGTAATTGCATCGACTGGACATTTCTCTACACAAGCTCCACAAGCAATACATGCATCCTCATCAATTTGATGCTCTTCTTTAGCCTCACCAGAGATTGCATCAACTGGACAAGCATCTGTACAAGCAGTACAGCCTACACAAGCTTCTCCATCAATTACATAAGCCCCTAGTAACTCTTCACAAGCACCAGCTGGGCAATTTTGCTCATAAATATGAGCTTCATACTCATCACGGAAGTATCTTAAGGTACTTAAGACAGGGTTAGGTGCTGTCTGACCTAAACCACATAAAGAAGTACTCTTAATATTTTCAGCTAACTCTTCTAATAGCTCAATATCCCCTTCTTGTCCTTCTCCAGTAGTAATTCGCTCTAAGATATCTAGCATCTGCTTAGTCCCTACTCGACAAGGGGTACACTTTCCACAAGATTCACTCTGCGTAAAATCCAAGAAGAATCTAGAAACATCGACCATACATGTATCTTCATCCATTACAACAAGTCCACCAGAACCCATCATCGCTCCAACCTCAAGCAATGAATCATAATCAATCGTTAAGTCTAATTTATCCTCTGGTAAACATCCACCAGATGGCCCACCAATTTGAACCGCTTTAAATTCTTTACCATCATTAATTCCACCACCGATGTCATAAATAATCTCTCGCATAGTAATTCCCATCGGTACTTCTGCTAAACCAGTATTATTGATCTTACCAGTTAAAGCAAATACTTTAGTTCCAGTACTACCTTCAGTACCAACCTGCTTATAAGTTTCAGCACCATCTTGAATAACATCAGGTACATTAGCATAAGTCTCAACATTATTAATATTTGAAGGCTTACCCCATAATCCTTTTTGAGCTGGGAAAGGAGGTCGTGGTCGTGGCATACCTCGTTTACCTTCAATCGATGCCATTAAAGCAGTCTCTTCTCCACAAACAAAAGCTCCTGCTCCCTCTTTAATATGCAGATCAAAATTAAAATCTGTTCCAAATAAGTTATCACCTAATAGTCCATACTCCTCAGCCTCTTCAATAGCTATTCTTAATCTTTTAATCGCCAATGGATACTCTGCTCGTACATAAACATAGCCTTCATCAGCTCCAATTGCATAGGCAGCAATAACCATGCCCTCAATGATTCGGTGCGGATCTCCCTCTAAGAGACTCCGATCCATAAATGCACCTGGATCTCCCTCGTCTGCATTACAGATTACATACTTCTTATCACCTTCTGCTTCACTAGCAAATTGCCATTTAAGACCTGCTGGGAAACCTCCACCCCCACGGCCTCTTAAACCAGAATCTTTAACTTCATCGATTACTTCTTGAGGCGTCATCTCAGTCAAAGCTTTTCCTATCGCCTGATAACCTCCAGTAGCAATATACTCTTCAATCTCTTCGGGATCAATATGTCCACAATTTGCTAAAGCATTTCTCTCTTGCTTTTTATAAAAATCAATATCTTTATAAGATCGAACACTTTCATTAGTTACTGGTTCTTGATATAAAAACTCTTCTACTATTTTTCCTTTTAAGATATGCTCTTCAACCAACTTCTCCATATTCTCTGGTTTTAATTCACAATAAAATACACTTTCTGGATAAACAATAATCAGTGGCCCTTTTTCACAAAAACCATGGCAGCCAGTTTCTAAAACCTTAATCTCATCTTCTAAATCATGTCGAGCTAATTCATCTTCTAAAGAACTACGAACTTCTTTGCATCCTGAAGAAACACATCCCGTTCCTCCACAGATCAAAATATGAGATCTATAAATTGATTGCTCCATCTCTTCTTCCCTCCTCAATAAAATTATAATTACTGATCCAGTTTTAAATCTTCTAGAATATTACCATTAACAATATGCTCTTCAATAATCTGTTCTAGCTTCTCAGCAGTCACATTGCCATAAGTAACTTTAGATTCCTCTGGCAATTGAACAGTTACCACTGGTTCCTGATCACATTGACCACTACATTCTGTTTGAGTAACTATCACATCTAAATCCCGCTGATTAACTTCAGCTAAGAATTTCTTTAAAATCTCCCTTGCTCCAGCATCAATTCCACAATCATCCATACCAACAATAATTTGAGGTTTACCAGAGCTCTTTCTGACTCGTAGCTTCTTTTCAGCCTGCTCTTTTAACTCTGTTAATTCTGCTAATGATTTCATTCTTAATCACCTCCACTTATTTCTGCTAATCCTTAGTCTCGATATTGATCTAAGACTTCAGGTACCTTTTCTGGCGTCAATAAACCATGAGTATTATCATTAACCATAATTACTGGGGCCAACCCACAAGCTCCAATACAAGCAACTGACTCTAAAGTAAACTTAAGATCCTCAGTCGTCTCTCCATCATCTACACCTAACTCTTCTTTCATCTTATCTAATACCTTATCTCCACCTCGTACATGGCACGCAGTTCCCATACAGATTCTAATTATATTTTCACCACGTGGCTCTAGATGGAACTGAGAGTAAAAAGTCACTACTCCATAAACTTGACTAAACGGTACTCCTAAACCCTTTGCTATCTCCTGTAATACATCTTGAGGAAGATAACCATACTCCTCTTGTGCATCCTGTAAAACAGGAATCAAATCTTTTTCCTTGCACTCATAACCAGCCAATACATCATACAATGGGGCCAAATATTGCTCTTGATTTTCCTCAGCATTTCCACATGAACATGCCATATTTAAAATTCCCTCCTTTAGCTTGATAAATTTAATTTATGTGATGGATCTTACATCCAAAAGCAAAAATTTTCAGATAAATCTCATTATAACTAATCTAAGTACTGAGTAACACTTTTAATTATACATTAAAATCCCGACTTAATTCAACTAAATTTATTATTTTCTGAAATTTATAAAGAAAATAGATTTCACCTAAAAACTGTACAAAAAGATTAAGTCTAAGGTTAAGTACAACCAATAAACCATTTAAGCTTAACCCATAGGCAACCACAGGTTAAAACCTGTGGCTGAAATTAATCTTTTATCCTTAAATTGTAATTTATCAATTATCCATTGCTTTTACTAATCACTAGTTACTAATTACTAATCACTAATTTTTACAGATAATTTCTCAAGCCAAATGTCAAACCATCTCTAGAATTAGATCTACCAGCAACCCTTCTAAACCCTGCCTCAAAGTACCAATCTCTAGTCAACATATAGTCAAAACCAACACTATAACCCAAAGAATCATCACTATCTAGCAAAACATTAACCCCTGCGTTTAGAGTAATATATTGGGATTGGTCTTGAGAAAGTAACATTCCTACTTGCTTATTACCATCATCATCAAAATTAACTTGATAGCCTAGCAACCCAGTCAAATTAAAGTCACGATCATCAACAATTTTTACCTTCAGATTCAGATCAAGTAGATCATCTCCATCATCACCAAAGTGAAAATATCTAGTATCCAACCCTAATGTTGGAGTCAATCCCAGATCCCCTTCAAAGATCATTGCTTTAATCTCACCATCTAACCTCTGAACACTATAACCGATTGAGTTTCTATTTTGTCTAATTTCAGCTTGTGGCAACCCCCAGGCTACTCCTGCTTGGGCCAACAATAATAACACCACCATTCCTAAAACTAAATGTACTCTCTTCATCTTCATCTCCTCCTGTTTAGAATTCTAGTACTTCCTCAATCTCAACATCTTGATTATGTATTAAATCTATCTCTTTAACCTCTTTTACTTTTTCACCTGCTTGATCCCTAATAATTCTTACAATCGGCTCACTTAAATTCTCCTTATTAACATCTACTACTAAGCCTATCTCTTGAGTATTTAAAGCCACAACTGTTCCAACAGGATAAGTAGCAATATGCTTATGCAATACATCAACAAATTTAGGATTTAATTTAGTCCCCCGTAATTCTTGAATTATCTTTAATGCTTCATCAGGTCTTAACTTTCTTTTGTAGATTCTATCACTGGTTAAGGCATCATAAATATCAGCCACCGTAACTATTTGAGCAAACTCATTAATCTCATCTCCAGTTAGCCCTCGTGGATAACCACTACCATCATAATGCTCATGGTGTTGATAAGCAACATGGGCTGATAAGATACTAACTCCATCTAATTCTCTAAGTAATTCATAGCCATAATCAGGATGTTTTTTGACCTCTTTATATTCTTCATCTGTCAACTCTTTAGACTTTTTTATAATCTCTGGTTCAACCATTATCTTCCCTAGATCATGCAAAAAAGCACCAGTAGCAATCTTTTTTAACTGCTTTATATTATAATCAAAGTTTAGAGCAATCAATACAGCTAAAATGGTTACGCTAACTGAATGATGAAAGGTATAATTATCATAACTTCTAATATCACTTAAATGAATAATCACATGATTTTGTAACAAAATCTCATTTAAAATATCATCAACAGCTTCTTTTATCTCTTTAGAATCAATACTATGTCCTACCTTAATCTGTTTCATCGTTTCTTTAATTACATTAATCGCCTTCAGCCTTGTCTTATCTGATAAAGGCTCCGGAATTGAAAACTCAGGTAACTCTTCATTGATAATATAAATCTCCATTATCCCCAAGTCCTTTAAACGTTCTATATAAGACTCCTTCAATCTCATACCAGAATTGAGCAATATATTCCCATCCGCTGTATAAACCGTCTTAGCTACTTTCATTCCAGCCTCTAAACTACCAACAGGAACTCGCTTCATTATTTATCCCACCATTTCTGAATCGAAATTACTCTTTTAATACCTTCTCATCTCCTATGCTACTCTAACTCTCCAAGATAACCTTTTTAATTTTATCATTCAAGCTTTTGTTTCAAAATCATCAGTAATAACTTCCTCAATTTTAGCCAATGCCTCCTCAGCATCCTTACCCTTAGCCTGTAATTTAATCTTCTCACCACAGCCAACTGCTAAACTCATTATACTAATAATACTCTTCAAATTAGCTTCTTGATTACCTCGAATAATAATAATCTCTGCTTCAAATTGATTAGCAATCTCAACTAAAACAGAAACTGGTCTAGCATGAAGGCCAAGTTGATTAGTAATTGTCACCTCTTTAGTCAGCATAAATGTCACCTACTCTATATTGTTCAAGATAAATTAGTAAAAACCTTCTTAGAATAGTTAAAACTATCCTGCTACAGTTAATTTTTCATCTTCAAAAGAACAAGTTTTTTGATTCATAATTTAATTGCTCTTTATCCCTTGCTTCCTAACTGCACATTACTCCTCATCTCTCTTTTTTATGCTTCTTATTTCTTATGATTTTGAACTCCACTATTCACTATTAATTGCTCTTTATCTCTCCGGGTTCTTTGAACCCTTCGTGTTAGAAAAAATCCACTCTTAGATTTTTTTATCATCCTCTGTCCCTTGACTCTTAACTGTACACTGTAAACTGTAAACTGTAAACTATAAACTGATTTCCTACTTCTCCCTCCGAGTTCTTCGAACCCTTCGTGTTAGAAAAAATCCGCTCTTAGATTTTTTCTAGCACTACCACGGTCTCAACATGGAATGTCTGCGGGAACATATCAACCGGTTGAATCTCTTCCACCTGATAACCTACCTCAGTTAAGTACTTTAAGTCCCTAGCCAAACTCGCTGGATCACAAGAGACATAAACAATCCGCTCTGGCTCTAATTCAGCAAAGGTAGCTAAAACCTCTTGATGGCAACCCTTCCGTGGTGGATCAACAACAATAACCTCTGGTTTCAACTCTTCTTTTAATCTCGGTAGAACATTTCTCACCTTGCCTACTTTAAATTTACAGTTATCTATTCCATTCAATTCAGCATTCTCCTTAGCTGCTTTAATTGCTTCTTCTACGACTTCAATCCCCCACACTTCTTTAGCAAACCGAGCCAAATAAAGGGCAATTGAACCGACACCACAATAAGCATCAAGTACTCGCTCTGACCCTGAAAGTTGGGCATACTCAACAACTTGATCGTATAATACTTTAGCTTGTAAGGTATTGACCTGAAAGAAAGCTAAGGGGGATATCTTATACTTAATTGGCCCGATATAATCTATAATATGGTCTTGTCCTACTAACTGCTTAGTCCTTCTTCCTAATACAACATTTGTCTCTTCAGGATTGATATTTTGATTAATACTGACTAATTCAGGTATTCGCTCTAGTAATTCAGTAGCTATCTCCACTCCTGCTGGAAATTCTTCATCCTTAGTCACAAAGATCAACATCGCTTGATTGGTACAGACTCCAACTCTGACTACTAAATGGCGTAGTAATCCTTGGTGTTGCTGCTCATCATAGATTGAAACTTCATATTCTTCAATCAGCTCAATTGCCTCTCTGATCACTCGATTAATCAGAGGGTGCTGAATCCGACAATCATCCAATTCAATCAACTGATGGGTTCCTAAGGCATAAAAACCTGTAATCACCTCTTCTTCTTGCATAGCCACTGGAAATTGAGCCTTATTCCGATAAAAGAAAGGATTATCCATTCCTTTGACCGGGTTAACTTCAACTTCTGTCAATTTAGCAATCCGTTCTATAGTATCTCTAACAATCTTTCTTTTATATTTTAGTTGAGCTTGATAATCAAGATAAGAAATCTGACACCCACCACAATCTTCATCTTCTTGACAACTAGGCTGAACCCGCTCAGCAGATTGCTCGATTACTTCAATAATTTTGGCCCGGCCATAACTCTTTTTGACTTGAGTTATTTCAACCTTGACCGTCTCCCCAGGAATCCCCCCAGGAATAAAGATTACAAAGCCATCAACTCTTCCTACTGCATCTCCCCCAGTTGCTAAATCTTCTAGTTCAATAATTATCTCTTCTCCAACTTTTATTGGTTTAGCACCCATACAAACCTCTCCTTAACTTCTATATTAATGTAATTCATCTATTATGTAGTTATTTATCTTTAGGTCTTTTTTTAGTTTTACTAATCACCAGTCACTAATTACAAGTCACTATCTCTATTATTTGATTAATCATTAAATCTCATTCTATCATTCGCGATCAAAGATAAAGTTCCTTGCTTTAAGGTGAAATAATATTGATATTTAGTGTCAGTGTGAGTAGTGTGTGTAAGTAAAAGCAAAACCTTAGCCCTTATGGTTTTGACCTCACTCACACTCACACACATAACTAACACATAATTGTAATTAAGTTTTTACTTTTCCACTATTAATTGCTTTCCCAACAAGGAATTTTTAACTTCAATCGCTAATTTATTATGTAATAAAACACTAGGAGGAACTTACAATGAACCGCAAAACAATAATCTGGTGCTTAATTGGTATACATCTTTGGTATGCTATCTATTTTTTATTAGATTTCGGTCAAAAACTACAGGAATCATTCATGCACAGCAAACTAGTCAATATCTCATTTCTAGAAGAAAACACTTTAAGAAATCTTTATTTATTCAGCTTAGTCATTTTCTTAATTAGTACCATCTTTGAATGGAGAGAGAATAAAAAATCAGCTATGAAAAAACCCAAATATAAAGAAAAAAGGAGGAAATATTATTCCTCCTAATCTCTACTAGTTTATTTTGTTAATAATCTCTTCTGTTATTTCTGTAGTCTTAGCTTGCCCTCCTAAATCAGCAGTCAACACTTCTGCTTCAACTAGGACTTGACCGATAGCATCTTCTATCTTATCAGCTGCCTGTGTCTCATCTAAATACCTCAACATCAATACTGCTGATAATAACAAGGCGATTGGATTTGCCTTATCTTCTCCTGCAATATCAGGTGCCGAACCATGAACAGCTTCAAAGACAGCAAGCTCATCATTTAGGTTGGCCCCTGGTGTTACTCCTAAACCACCAATTAATCCTGCACACAAATCAGATACAATATCACCATAGAGGTTAGGTAAGACTAAAACATCATAATCTTCAGGATATTGAACTAACTGCATACACATATTATCAACAATCTTATTATCAAATTCAACCTCTGGATAATCTTGAGCAACCTCTTCTGCTACAGACTTAAATAAGCCATCTGTCAGTTTTAAGATATTTGCTTTATGAACAGCAGTTACTTTATCTCGATTATGCTTTTTAGCATATTCAAAAGCAGCTCTTACAATCCGCTCAGAAGCTTTCCGAGTTGTAATCTTAATACTCTCTGCTGCATCATCACCAACCATATGTTCAATTCCAGCATATAATCCTTCAGTATTCTCTCTAAAGATAACAACATCTAAATTTTCAAATTGTGTCGGTGCTCCTGGCAAAATCTTAGCCGGTCGTAAATTAATATATAAATCTAATTTCTGCCGAATAGCTACATTAACACTTCTAAACCCACTACCTACTGGTGTTGTAATTGGCCCTTTTAAAGCTACTTGATTCTTTTTGATTGAATCTAGTACCTTCTCAGGAAGTGGAGTTCCTTCTTCTTCCATTACGTTGGCCCCTGCATTTACTATCTCCCAATTAACATCAACACCTGCCGCTGCAATAATCTCACGGACAGACTTTGTTACCTCCGGGCCAATTCCATCACCGGGAATTAAAGTAATATTATACATTGCTTCTCACTCCTTAATTACTTAGTTATTACTTTATTAATTTGCTTGACTTTGATTCTCTTGTTCTGCCTTATAATCTTCATAAATATACATCAACTCTTTATCAAATAAAGCTCTTTTGAATTCAACAGCTGTCCTTCTTACTCGTGGCAATAAAGCCTCTGCTTCCTGTGCTGTCAATTCAATTCCATACTCCAAGAACTTATTAACAATCGCTTTCTTCCCAGAGTGCTTACCAATAATAATCTGTCGCTCCAATCCTACTTCTTCTGGAGCAAAGACTTCATACGTTGAAGCATTCTTTAAGACTCCATCAGCGTGAATACCAGATTCATGAGCAAACATATTAGTTCCTACAATTGCTTTCCAAGCTGGCAATTCTCGTGAAGAAGCTCGTGATACATATTCAGATAACTCTCTGAAATCCTTAGTAGAGAATTCCATATTAACATCGTACAGATGTTTAAGAGCCATCACTATCTCTTCAATTGCTGCATTTCCAGCTCGCTCTCCTAACCCATTAACGGTAACTCCAATATAGTTGGCCCCTGCCTTAACACCAGCTAAAGCATTTGCTGCTGCTAAACCAAAGTCATTATGAGTATGCATCTCTACATCAATACCAACCTCATCAATTAGTGCTTTAACTCTATCATAAATATCAAACGGCTCCATAATTCCTACAGTATCACAATATCTCAATCGATCTGCTCCTGCTTCCTTAGCTTCCTTAGCAAACTTAAATAAAAATTCCTCATCACTTCGCGAAGCATCCTCAGCATTAACAGATACATATAGTCCATTCTTTTTAGCAAATTCAACAGCCTTAACCATATTAGATAAGACCCAATCTCTATCTTCTTCTAACTTATGTTCAATATGAATATCAGATGTAGATATAGAAATAGCTACTGCATCAGCTCCGCAATTTAAAGAAGCCTTAACATCAGAAACAACAGCTCGATTCCAAGCCATAATACTAGCATCTAAATCAGCTTCTACAATTGTCTTAATTGCCTTTTGTTCATCTCCACCCATTACTGGAATACCTGCTTCTATCTGATCAACACCAATCTGATCTAATAACTTAGCAATTCTAATCTTCTCTTGGTTAGCAAAAACCACTCCAGCAGTCTGTTCTCCATCACGTAAAGTTGTGTCAACTATTTTGACATCCTCCATACTCTCACACTCCTTAATTAGTCAATTATTTTATAGATATTCAATTATATACCACTATAAAAGAATCAAAAAACACCATCTTTAAGTAAAAAGAAATAAAAAAATCTATGCTACCCACTATTAACCAATTGTGGGTAGCACTTAAAGTTGGATACCTATTATTATCAATATTAACCAAATACAACTAATAGTTAACATATATATTACATATGCCTAGTATCTTATATTATAACATTTCACTAGCATATTTGTCAATACGTGATGTATATTAGTTAACCTCCCTGAATATTAATTCAAGCTAAAAAACTAACCCATACAACAGCAAGAGTAGTCAATAGCCATAAGATATATCTACTTACATCACCATTTTGCACCTTACTTAAAACTCCACCTACATAATTTACTCCATAGCCAACGAAAGGATAAATATCTCTATCCACTTCATCATGCTCATGAGGTTCAATAATATCATGGGCCAACTTAAAGATAACTGCCGCTATCAAGATCGGCTGTGAACTCTCCCATAAATAAGCTAATGAGAAATAATCAACTCCAGTCTCTAAATTAGCAATTGACTCTAAAACGCCAGGCACAAGTCCAATCAATATAATTACTCCAGCAACCAGACCCATTCCCAACTTCATTATCATTGTCGGCTTACGCTCTACTTCAACCTCTCTTTCTCTAAAGAATCCGAAATACATAAACTTCATAAAAGAAAGAGCCGTTCCAATTCCTGCTATATATAAACCCCACTGTAAAACAGGATCTTCTAATCCACTCTTAATGACTAACTTACTGACATAACCATTAAAGAAAGGAGCTCCAGCGATTGCTAAAGAGGCTACTACTCCACAAAAAGTAGTAAATGGTAACTTTTTAGATAATCCTCCTAGATCAATCAAATCACCTTTCCCTGTAGCATAAATCACTACTCCAATTACCATAAATAGTAATCCTTTATAGAGAATATGGTTGAATAAATGGAACATTCCACCAGCAACTCCCAAGGTCGTTCCTACTCCAATACCTGCAATCATATAACCGATCTGACTAATAATATGATACGAAAGTAAACGACGTGCCTCTGTCTGTTTCAAGGCAAAGATTACCCCTACGATAGCAGAAATCGTACCTGCATATCCTAAACTAACTGCTCCTAAGAGGCGATATAAGGCATAAACCCCCGCCTTAGTAGTAAAGGCTGATAAAACAACACTAGTATAGAATGGAACATTAGAATAGTTTTTAGGTAACCAAGTATGAACTCCAATAAAGGCCAACTTGATTCCTACTGCCACGATGAAGAATGGTAAGCCATGCTCAATAGTAGTTAAGGCAATACTTCCTGTCACACTGTAATTTAGTAAAATCCCCCACAGCAGACTGACTCCTCCTACTAAATGCATGATAAAATAGTAATAACTTGTCTGTTCTGTAATTGGCTTAGTTCGATCAAAGATCAAAAAGTAAGAACTGATCGTCATTAACTCCCAGAAGAAATAGAAAGAAAACAAATCTCCCACAAAGACAAGAGTTATTGAACTTCCAATATAAATATGAGATAGAACATAAAATTTCCGCTCAGCAAAGAGTAAAGCATAAAGTACAGCACACAATCCAAAGAATGCAAAGACTATTCCTGTTAATCTGCTCATATCAGTAACACTAACAAGAATTAAATCCAGATCTAAAAAGGCCACTTTCATTCCTTCACCTACAGGTAAATTATAAACCCATAGCAAACCAACTACAGAGATCGCAACTGCCAAAAATTGTCTTAATTTACCCTTGGTAAAATATAAAAACACTGCTCCTAGCAGATATATAAGTCCAGGATTAACCACTTAATTTACCTCCCTAATAAAAGATTGATATAGTTACTGCTATCTAGTAAAAATTTAGGAATATTCTCAATTAATGCTAGTGACAAACCAGGAATAATTCCCATTACTAAACAAGCAGCTGATAATACATAAGTTGGTACTCTCAATTTCCAATCGATCGGTTTTACTTCTATTTCTCTTTCTGGTCTTGAATATAAAGCCTTAATTACCTTCAAATAATAAGCCAAAGATAATAAACTACCAACTGGAATGAAGAAAGCAGCAACTATATACTCAGTTTCCCACGCTGCCTGCAAAATCAACCATTTACTGATAAAGCCATTAAATGGTGGTAGTCCAATAATTGCTAAAGTGGCAATTACAAAAGCAAATGAAATCTTAGGCATAGAAAAACCTAATCCTCTTAAGTCATCTATTTTAGAAGCACCAACAGCATAACTAAAAATTCCAACTCCTAAAAATAGTGTTGCCTTCATTAAACCATCATTAAATATGTGATAACTTCCTGCTATAATCCCACTTTCTGTTCCTAAACCAATAGCCAATAAAATATATCCTATCTGAGCAATACTTGAATAACCTAGTAATCGTTTTAAACTTTCTTGTTGATAAGCCAATGTATGGGCAACTAAGAATGTAATTACACCCCAATAGATCAGAATTTGACCTATTCCTGCAGTCATCCCAAATAATAAGAAAACAATTCTAATAAAGGCATATAAAGATGCTTTGATTACTATACCAGATGATAAAGCATTAAAGCTAGCTGGAGCACCACAATAAACATCTGGTAACCAAGCATGTAATGGAACTAAACAGAACTTTGTTCCAAATCCGATCAAGAAGAAGACAAAGATGGTCTGTCTAACTAACATAGGTGCATCTCCAAAGTTAGCTGCAACTTGAGCAAAATTCAAAGCTCCTGTTACTTGGTAAGTCAAAATAATAGCCAATAGTACAAAAGTTCCACTCAACATTCCCATTACTAAGTACTTAAATGCCCCTTCAAAACTTGCTTCCTCTTCTTTAATAGCCACCAAAGCATAGGAAGTAATAGAAACAATTTCAAAAAAGACATATAAGTTAAATAAATCTCCAGTTAATGACATCCCCATTACTCCAGCAATCAATAAAAATGATAAAACATAGTACTTTAGTTCATGAAAATCAACATAGACTAAAGAATAAATTATCACACCATACGACAAGACTCCAACCAATAAAGCCATCATTGCTGAAAAGGAATCTATAACCAATGAAATTCCTAATAAATTATCCCAATCACCTAAATGATAAACGATTGGACTCTGCATAGCTTCCCTAACTACACTAATTATTAACGCTAGATGGACAGTAGCACTTATGACAGTAACAGCCTTTACCAGCTTCTTACTGAATGTTTTGATGATTCCTAAACTGAAAGCAGTAAGGAGTGGTAAAACTACTAATAATACAGGTGTATCCATTTTTTACCCCCTATCCAATATATTCTTAACCTTTTAATTTTTTAATTTCATCAATATATAACGTATTGTATCTATTATAAATTTTGATTATTAAAGCCAACATTAATGCTGTTGTACCAGCACCAATTACAATTGCTGTCAAAGATAACGCCTGGGGAATAGGATCAACAATCAAATCATAAGCTTGAGCATCAGCATCCAAGATTGGAGCAGTTCCACCTGGTCTGTAGCTTAATATGATAAACAATAAAATTATTGCTGATTCCATTACTCCAATTCCCATCGCAATCTTAATTAAATTTTGATGAGTTAAAATTATATACAGTCCCAATCCGAACAATACTGCAATTGCCAGAAATGTCTGTTCCACTTTACTCCTCCTTTATCAAACTATTAAACATAATTGATAGACCAGCTGCTACCTTAAGGCCAGTCATTAAGTTGATATGAGGTATAATCCCTGAACTAATTAACTCTCCTTTTACTCCTAAATCAAGAGTTGAATTAGCATTAGCCAAGAAGTTTCCTCCCAACACAATTCCGATAAATCCAAGTAGCACAAATCCCATTGCACCAAAACTCTCCATGAATGACTTAATCTCCGGTCTAACCTGTCGGTCAGAATATCTAATTCCGAAGGTAACCGTAATTAAGATTGTAATTACTGCTAAGATTACACCACCAGCAAAACCACCACCTGGTGAAATATGTCCATAAGCAATTATATAAGCTCCAATCATGAATAAAAAAGGAATCAATAAACTAGTAGTCTGCTGCATAATTATAGAAAATCGAGCTGAAATCATGCTTGCCGTTCGCTTAGGAACTAAAAATGCAATCGTTGAAGCCACAGCAAAAACAACCGTTGCCTCTCCTAAGGTATCAAAAGCACGATAATCAAATAAAATAGCTGTTACTAAATTGAGTGCTTTTGTCTCTTCAGCTCCATGATTGATATAATGTTCACTTAAATCATAATCTGCAGTTGACAAGCTTAAAAAAGTCATAAGTAATAAACCACTCAGTAGTACTACTATTATTAAGCTAGCAAACTTTCTCATTCAATCCCCTCCAACTTGTTGATCGTTACTATAAAAAAGCCTGTACTAATGCCACTAGAAACTATCACTTCTACTAAAGCAACATCAGGTGCCTGTAAAATTATAAATAAAGCTATTAAATTCCCACTAAAAACCCCCAAGGCAATTATCGCATTCAATAAATTATGCGTAAATAACGCATAAGCAGCAGATATAACCATAAATACTAGTAGAAAATTATAGATAATTTCCATCATACATTATCACCCATTTCCATTTCCCTCAACTCATCTTTAATTACCTCTTTAGGCTTAAGCCCAACCTTATGAGCTGCTCGAGCAATAGCATGACCTGTAGCTGGATTTGTTAAGACTAAGAAAGCTGATAATAGTAACAGTTTGAACGAGTCAAATGGTCTGCCTTCTAAAAACATCAAGCCAGCTAATCCAGCTAACATAAATAAAGCACCACCAGTTAAGCATTTAGAACTAGCGTGCAGTCTAGTGTAAAAATCTGGAAATCTCAGCATAGCTATTGCCGTAACAGCAAAAAAGAATGCTCCAATAATAATGAGAAGATTACTTAGTAACTGAATTAATGAACTAATTTCTCTTCCCTCCCTTTTTCTCTTCGAAGTATTTAGCCATAATTAATACCTCAATAAAGAGTAATAAACCAAATATAAATGCTACATCAACAAATACTGAACGTTCAAAATAAAGACTTAATAAGACTAAAATCACCAAAAACATAGCTCCTATGGCATCTGCAGCAGCAATTCTATCAAAGACTGTTGGCCCTTTTACTAACCGAAAAAAGACCGCTGCAGCAGAAACTAGAATTACTAACATTATTATTTCAATCATTTAAATGCCCTCCTAATAGCCGTCTCTAGACTACCAAACATTTTTTCTCGCAAATCATCCTTATCTTCAGCTTCAATAACGTCTAAAGAGTGAATATAAAATACTTTCTCACCTGGATCAACTTCAATAGTTAATGTTCCAGGAGTTAGGGTAATAGAGTTCCCTAAGATAACCATAGTAACTAGTTTGTTCTCATCTTCTACAATTGTAGGCACTTTCTCAATGGTCGGCCTAAAAGAAAGCTTTGGTTGAAGAGCCAACCTAGCTACCGCAATACTAGATAAAATTACTTCTTTCACTAATGTAATCGCATAAGCAACAAAATAAAAGAATCTAGTAACAATACTCTTTGATACCTTCCTTGTAAAATAACTATGAATAACCAACACTGCTACATAAGATATTATAAGACCTAACAGCAATGAACTTAAAGATGTATCAGCTGCTATAATAATCCATGTGATATATAATAAAATCACAGTAAATATATCTTCTGTAGCACGCAACTTAAACTTACTTAATAAATCCTTTAAAGTTTTCATTGAATCCTCCTTTCCTCCCTTACAGATAATTGATAATTATTAATAGATTTTTCCCAAATTAATTTTATCACTTTTCAAACCTTTTTGCAAGAATTATAGCATTAAATCGAATCTCTTCAATATTTAACTAATTGATAATAAAATGACCTTCGGTCATAGTTCAAGTTTAAGTTTGAGTCTAAGTAAACCATAAAAAAACTTAAAACATAATTTCTTAAATAACAAAAAAGCTCTTAGCTACAGTAGCTAAGAGCTTTTTTGTTACCCTTCTAATTTCTCCCTTAAAATTTTATTAACTAGTTGTGGATTGGCTTTTCCTTTAGTAGCTTGCATTGTTTGACCGACTAAGAAACCAATTACGTTTTTATTACCATCATTATAATCATCTACTGCTGATTGATTATCAGCTAATACATCTTCAATAATTCCTTCTAACTCACTTGAATCACTGATCTGTTTTAATCCCTTCTCTTCTACCACTGTATCTGGATCTTTACCAGTAGCAAACATCTCTTCAAATACCGTTTTAGCAATCTTACTTGAAATAGTACCGTCATCCATCATTTGTAACATCTTAGCTAAATCTTGGGGAGTAAATTTAACCTCCGTAATTGAGATATCCTCTTCATTAAGTAGTCTTAAAAACTCTCCCATCATCCAGTTACTTACTGCCTTAGCATCATCATAATCTGCTACAACCGCTTCAAAGAAGTCTGCCATTTCGCGATCAGCAGTAATTACCCCTGCATCATAGGCAGGAATTTCTAACTCTGTTACATAACGTTCTTGGCGAACATCTGGTAATTCAGGCAAAGTATCTTTAATCTCAGCAACCCATTGATCATCGACAACAACAGGTACCAAATCAGGCTCCGGGAAGTAACGATAATCATGAGCTTCCTCTTTGGTTCTCATTGGAATCGTCTTACCTGTTTCATCATCCCAAGTCAGTGTTCCTTGAATAATCTCCCCTCCTGATTCTAACACCTTCTTCTGTCGTTTAGGCTCATAGATTAAAGCTCGCTCAATCGCTTTAAAGGAGTTCATATTCTTAAGCTCAGTTCTAGTACCTAATTCATCAGCTCCAATTGGTGCGATAGAGACATTTACATCAGCCCGCATTGAACCTTGCGACATCTCACAATCAGATACACCTATGTATTCCAAAACACTCTTTAATTTCTTAAGATAAGCAATAGCTTGAGCTGGTGAGTGAATATCTGGCTCACTTACAATCTCAATTAAAGGAGTTCCTACACGATTATAATCTACCAGACTAGAATTAGCCTGAGCAATATCCCCAGCATGAGTTAACTTTCCTGCATCTTCTTCTAAGTGAATTCTTGTAATTCCAATAGTTACTTCCTCTTCATCTTCAGGTTGAATTACAACCTCTCCTTTTTCACAGAAAGGAAGATCAAATTGAGAAATCTGATAAGCTTTAGGTAAATCAGCATAAAAATAATTCTTCCGATCAAATTTACTGAATGTTGCTATTTCACAATTTAAAGCTAAACCTGCTTTAATAATATACTCCACTGCTCTTTCATTTAAAACAGGTAATGTCCCTGGTAACCCTAAACAGATTGGACAGGTATGAGTATTAGGTTCAGCACCAAACTCATTCTTACAACCACAGAATATCTTTGTATTTGTATCCAACTGGGCATGAACCTCCAACCCAATCGTTATTTGATAATCATCTAACATCAATTACACCTCCGCTTTTCATTACTATTAACTAACCTCTAATCACTAGTCACTAATTACTAGTTACTAATCACTAATCCTCTATAAATTCGGTCTTTTTTTATGGAATTCAGTTGCCTGTTCAAAAGCATAAGCAACCTGTAATATCTTCTCTTCAGCAAAATGATCTCCAATAATTTGTAGTCCAATTGGTAAACCCTCATTGTCTAAACCACAAAGCATGGATAAAGCAGGAATACCTGCTAAGTTAATTGGAATAGTACAGATATCAGATAAGTACATCTGTAATGGATCATTTGACTTATCGCCAACTTTAAAAGCAGTCGTTGGAGAAGTTGGTGAAATTAAGACATCATACTCTTCAAATGCTTTTTCAAAATCCTCTTTAATTAAAGTTCTCACCTGTTGAGCTTTCTTATAGTAAGCATCATAATATCCAGAACTTAAAGCATAAGTTCCCAACATAATTCTTCGCTTAACTTCATCTCCAAAACCATCTTGCCTCGTCTTTTTATACATATCAATCAATCCATTGGCTTCCTGATTACGATATCCATAACGTACTCCATCATAACGGGCCAAATTTGAACTCGCTTCTGCAGGAGCAATCAAATAATAAGCAGATAAAGCATAATCAGTATGTGGTAAAGAAACCTCCTCATACTCTGCTCCAAGCTCCTCTAACTTATGAATTGCATTCCAGACTGCTTCTTTAACTTCCTGGTCAATTCCATCACCAAAGTATTCTACTGGAACACCGATCTTCATCCCCTCAACATCTTCCTTCAAGCTTTCAGTATAATCAGGAACTTCTACATCTGCAGATGTAGAGTCATATTGATCATGACCTGCTATGTAATTTAGGGCCAACGCACAATCTTTAATATCTCTTGTAAAAGGACCAATTTGATCTAAAGATGAAGCAAATGCTACTAAACCAAAACGTGATACCAAACCATAAGTTGGCTTCATTCCTACAATTCCACAAAAAGATGCAGGTTGACGAATAGAACCACCTGTATCAGAGCCTAAAGCAATCGTTGCCTCACCAGCGGCAACTGCTGCTGCAGAACCTCCACTTGAACCACCCGGAACATATTCTAAATCCCATGGGTTCTTAGTCGTCTTGATTCCAGAGTTCTCTGTCGAAGAACCCATCGCAAATTCATCCATATTTGTCTTACCGGTCATCACAACATCCTCAGCCGCTAACTTCTTAACAACAGTAGCATCGTAAGGTGGTTTATAACCATCTAAAATCTGTGATGAACAAGTAGTTTCAATCCCTTTTGTAGACATATTATCTTTAAAAGCAACTGGAATCCCTGCTAACGGGCCAACCTCTTCGCCATTAGCTATCTTTTGATCAACTTGCTTTGCTTGCTCTAAAGCTTCTTCTTTAGTCACTGTTACATAAGCTTGTACATCATCTTCAACTTCACCAATCCGCTCATAAATCGATTCAACTATATCTTGTGCTTTAATCTCTTTCTGCTCTAGTTTTTCATGCAGTTGATGAGCAGTTAATTCATAAAGTTCCATTTCTTCCCCTCCCTATAAATAAGTTTACAGTTTCTAATTGACAATTGACAGTTAAGTTCAAAAAAACAAAGCTTAGATCAATACCATCAACTAATGAAACCTTAACCCTTTTTAAACAGAAATAATTTTAACTTAAGATTTCTAATCAATAAATTATCAACTATCAATTGCACTAATGATTATTCCACAATCTGTGGCACCTTAAACATTCCTTGATCTTTGGCAGGAGCATTAGCTAACGCATCTTCCCGCTCTAATGACTCTCTAACCTCATCTTTTCTAAAGACATTTTTGATTGGTAATGCATGAGCTGTTGGCTCTACATTCTCTGTATCAAGCTCATTTAATTTTTCAGCATGCTCTAAAATATCACTTAACTGATTAGCAAAAGCTTCTTTTTCTTCCTCACTAACATCCAAACGAGCTAAATGAGCAATCTTTTCTACAGTTTCTTGATCGATCTTCATCTATTTCACCCCTTCTTTTTGATAATTAATCTAAAGTGAAAGTTATTTGATATAAAGTGGCACTTTGCCACTTTATATCAGTTGACAGTGAACAGTTGACGGTTGACAGTTAAAAACCTAAACTCAAAACCACTCTAAACCCCTAAACATAAGACTTTGACCTTCAACTGTCAACTGTAAACCGTAAACTGTCAACTCAATATTGTGGCACTGAAAGTGCCACAATATTGTAATAAAACCTCACTTTAAAGTTAATTAACGCCGTTTAATCAACAACTAATCATTATACCATATGGAATTTTTAACCGCAACAAAATCAGCTTAAGACTAATCTTCACTGATTTCTATCTTCTCAATTACATCTCCTGCTTCAATTTCATCAATCACATCAAGTCCTTCCACAACCTTACCAAAACATGTATGCTTACCATCTAAATGGGCTGTTCTCTCTCGTCCATGACAGATGAAAAACTGCGAACCACCTGTATCTTTCCCAGCATGGGCCATTGATAATACTCCCCGCTCATGATACTGCTTGTCCCCATCTACTTCACAATCAATAGTATAACCTGGGCCACCAGTACCAGTTCCTTTAGGACAGCCACCTTGAATTACAAAATTAGGAATGACTCGATGAAAAGTTAATCCATCATAAAAACCTTCTTCAGCTAATTTACAAAAATTATCCGCTGTATTTGGTGTAGCCTCATCATAAAGCTCAACCTTCATTGTTCCTTTTTCAGTCTTTATCTCTGCTTTTCTCATTTTTTATTCCTCCCTTAATATAATTTACAATTTATATTTGATAATTGACAGTTAAGTTCAAGAGCTTGAAATTTTCAAGTCTAAGGGCGAACACATACAAAAAATATTATTTTGCAGTGAGATCTAGATTTTTAATTGCTCTTTATTACTTGATTTTTAACTGTACACTGTACATTGTAAATTGTACATTTATTTCTTACCTTCTCCCTCCGGGTTCTTCGAACCCTTCGTGATGAAAAAATCCGCTCTTAGATTTTTTCTATCCACTGTCAACTGTTCACTATATTTTTAAACTCTTCTTCACTCAAAATCTCAACGCCTAACTTCTGAGCTTTATCATATTTAGAGCCAGGGTTCTCCCCCACTACTAAGTAATCTGTCTGCCCACTGACTGAACCGGTAACCCTACCGCCCAACTCAGTAACCTCTCTCTTTGCTTCTGCTCGAGTGAAGTCAGCTAACTTACCTGTCAGTACAAACTTCTTACCCTCTAATAAGTCATCCTGTTTTACTGTCTTAGCTTCTAGATTAACTCCAGCCTGTCTTAGCTTCTTGATAATTTCTAAATTCTCTTGCTGAGAAAAATAGCTAATAATACTTTGAGCAATCTTAGGGCCAACGCCATCGATCGCCGTCAACTCCTCCTGATCAGCTTCTATAATTTCATCTAGGTTACTGAAATTTTTAGCTAAATTTCTAGCTACCTCACTGCCTACATGATGAATCCCCAAACCAAATAAGAGCCGAGATAAGCTATTCTCCTTACTCTTTTCTATCGCATCAAGTAAGTTCTGGCTTGACTTTTGGCCCATCCTCTCTAGCTCAACCAGATCTTTTTGGTCTAGATAATATAGATCAGCAAGATCAGCTATCAAACCATTCTCTAATAGCTTCTCAACTAAAGATTCTCCTAATCCTTCTATATTCATTGCCCCTCGCTTAGCAAAATGTTTAACCTTTTCTTCAGTTCTTGAAGGACAGTTATTATTAAGACATCTATAATCAGCACCTACTTTACTGACTTCACCTTGACAGACAGGACAGCTTTGCGGTAAATGATAGCTTTCTTGCTGACCATCACGCTTTTCAACAAGAACTTCAACCACCTGTGGTATTATATCACCACTCTTTTCTATAATTACCCGATCGCCAATCCTGACATCCTTCTCTTCAATATAGTCTTGATTATGTAATGTAGCTCGGCTAACTTCTGAACCATCCAATAATACAGGCTCTAAAACAGCAGTCGGAGTCAAAGCTCCTGTTCTACCAACAGTAACCTCGATATCTTTAACCTTAGTCTCTTGCTGCTGAGCAGGAAACTTATAAGCCATCGCCCACCGGGGATGCTTAGCAGTTGCTCCTAATTGCTCCCTTAACTCAAGTCGATTGACCTTAATTACAATTCCATCAATTTCATAGTTAAGTTCTTCTCGCTCAGCAGTCCAGTTTTGACAATACTCAATTACCTCTTCAATCTCAGTACAGACTTTGCGAGCAGGATTGATCTTAAATCCCAACTCCTCTAGATAATCAAGCCGTTCACTATGGGTCTTAAACTGTTGGCCCTCAATATATGTACTATCATAAATAAAGATATCTAAAGGTCTGCGAGCAGCCACCTTAGGATCTAATTGACGAACAGAACCAGCTGCAGCATTACGAGGATTAGCAAATCTACTTAACCCCTCTTCTACTCGTCGGTGATTAAGTTCTACAAATCGATCTAAAGGTATAAAGACTTCACCTCTAACTTCTAAATCCAGCTCATCCTCCAAATTAAGTGGAATGCTTTTGATCGTTCTAATATTGTGGGTTATATCTTCTCCAATTAAACCATTACCACGGGTTGCAGCTTGAATCAACTTCCCATCTTGATAAATTAATGAAGTAGACAAGCCATCTATCTTTAATTCTACAACATATTCAACCCTTCCTGCAACTGATTTTTGAACTCGCTGATCAAATTCCCGCAACTCTTCTTTAGAAAATGATTTAGCTAAGCTTAAAAGTGGTATCTGATGCTCTATCTTTTCAAATTGATCAATCGCCTCTCCTCCTACCCGTTGGCTAGGTGAATTAGCTGTTACTAGCTCTGGATACTCTGCTTCAAGCTTAAGTAAGCGTTGCATCAATTGATCATATTCTTGATCAGAAATCTTAGGTTGATCTAAAACAAAATAATAATGGTTATGCCTTCTAATTTCAGCTCTCAATTCTTCAATTTCTTGCTTGATATCTTCCACTTATTTCACCCCAAAACTAACACTAATTTTTAGTATGTTCAATTTATAAACAACCATACATCATCATTATTAATTTAAAGATTACTCACTAAACTCCTTTCTTTTTCCCAAATTAAAAAAAGCTTTAGGGAATCTCCCCCAAAGCTTTTTTAGCTTATCCAAAATATCTATCTAATAGACCTTTCAATGCTCGAGCGTGACGAGCTTCATCTTTAGCTGATTCATCAAAATAATCATGTGCAGGATCAATATCCTCTTCCTTAGCTGTTACTGCAGCTTGCCTCTTACCTTTATTAGCTCCCTGTTCACCTTTTAACATCTTCTCTAAATTCTCTTGAGTAGAATCAATCATCCCATTTAACTCTGCAAATCTAGCTGCATGTTCAGCTTCTTCCCAAGCGATTGTTTTCAATACCTCTGCTATTTCAGGATATCCTTCTCTTTGTGCTTGACGGGCCATTGCTAAGTATAATCCTACCTCTTTTGTCTCACCATCAAAATTCATCTCCACTGCATCTTCCAACTTAGTTCCTTTAGTCACACCCAACTTGTTTTCAACTGCAAATTCCATTTTAAATTCCTCCTTTTAATTCTTGATTATTATTTACTTCTTACAAAAATTTATTCTTTAAACTCAAGCCCATCCCAAGGCTTAATCTCTCCATACAACAATATCTGTAAAGCTTCGCGAGTATTATTCAAGAAGCATTTCTCAGTATGATAGACTCCACATTCTTGGCAACAATCATGCACTGACTCATAAATCCTTTCCAACTCATCTCGATCAAATTTAGTAAACTCACTTTGATCATAATCATCAAAAGTTTCCTTTTTAAACTTTTCATCAAGTTGAGATTCATACTTGCTATAATCCAATAGATTCTTCTTCGATTTATGTAATAAACAACTAGCACAATTTTTATCACTACAATTAACACAAGCATCATTTGCTAGGTTATAAGCCTTTAACACCTTAACTTTAGGAATTTCGAACAATTTAATCACCTCATCCTTATTAGTAATTGTTACTAATAGTATACTGGAAAATTATCCTTTTGTCAAGGAATAAATAGAAAAAATTTCTGTAAATAATTTTAGAGTCTTTTTCTAACATAATCTAAAAAAACTCAGATCTTAAAAAGATCTGAGCTTTTACTTGAATAGTATTAATTTGTAAAAGGTCTTAAAGCAAACGTAAAGGTAGATCCTTTACCAACTTCACTCTCAACCCAAATTCGACCATCATGATCTTCAATAATTTCTTTACTGATTGTTAGCCCTAGACCACTTTTAGAACTGCTCTTTCTTTCTGATAAACTTACGTATCTTTCAAAAATCTTCTCTTGATATTGCGGAGGAATCCCTTCACCATTATCTATCACTGAAATACAGATCCAATCATCTTTTCTTTTAGCAGAAACTGTAATTTCTCCTCCCTCTTCTGTATAACGAATAGCATTTACTAATAAGTGAGTCAATACCCAACTGACCTTATGGCTATCAACATGAATAGCTGGCAAATCATCTTCTATCTCTAAATTTGCATTAATATCTTTAGCTTGAATCTCTTGTTCTAAAGCATTGACAGAAAAATCAACTAAGTTCTTGATGGCAACAGTTGTTTTAGTCGAAGAGTCAACCTTTGATTCTTCAGGACTGACTGAGACATTATCTTGATAAGCTGTAGTTATATCTTCTTGTCTCAAAACTCCTATTAGTTTATAGGATTCTTCATCCTCTACAACTGGGATTTTTTGCAATTTAACCTTATTCATAATCTGCATAGCATTTAATAAATTATCATCTTTATAGATCACACCAGGAGATGGAAAGGTAAGTTTCTGTACAGTTTCTCCAACTTCTTGCCTTACATCCCAATATTTAAAGACACGATGATGATTTAACATTCCAATCAGCTCATCAGTTGCTTCATCAACGACAGGTAACCAAGAATAAAGTGTCTTATCAAAAACCTCTTTTGCCTCTTTAATAGTATCATTTCTTGTCATTGTAATTGGATCATTATTCATCACATCATCAACTTGAACATTCTTTAAAACCTTTTCTTTCTCAATCGCATCAATATCTAAACCTTTATCAAAAAACTTGGTTGTATAAATATTCTGCTTTTGAATATGAGAAGCAACTACTGTACTAATAATACAAGATAGCATCAATGGTAAAATAATCTCCGGTTCCTGTGTTAGCTCAAATAAAATAATTATGGATGTTAATGGAGCATGAGCAGCCCCTGCAAAAACTGCCCCCATACCTATTACAGCATAAGAACTAGCTCCAGCTGTAACTGTAGGGAATAAAGAATGAACCATGATTCCATACGCACTACCAAGCATTGCTCCAATAAATAATGAAGGAGCAAAATCACCACCTGAGCCACCACTACCTAAGGTTAAATTAGTAGCTAAAATCTTAGCAAAGACCAAAATAATAGCCGTCTGCAAAGGCAATCTACCATGTAATGCCTCTTCCATTATTGAATAACCAATAGCATATACTTCAGGAACTGCAAGAGCCATTATTCCAACTAATAATCCTCCAATAGCTGGCTTTATAGAATCTGCTAGAGGAAGTTTTTTGAAAAAACCCTTAAAAGAATAAAGAGAGTTTTGAAATAAAATAGCTACAAAAGCTGCTATAATCCCTAATAATAAATAAGGGATCACTTCCCAAAGGCTAACTAATGTATGTTGGGGAACATCGAAAATAGCTCCTCTAGTGCCTAATAAAACTTTAGCTATACCTGTTCCTGCTACTGAAGAAACTACAATAGGAGTAAAGTTACTTACCTTAACATCTCTAAGAATAATCTCTAAACTAAATATTACTCCACCGAGTGGTGAATTAAAAGTAGCTCCAATTCCAGCTGCAACCCCTGCTCCTAATAAAGCTTCCACCTTTTCAGGACTTAACTTAAAGAGTTGACCAAAAAAAGAACCGATAGCCCCTCCAATCTGTACAACTGGCCCCTCACTTCCTGCTGAACCACCAGTACCAATAGTAATTGCAGATGCAATTGCTTCAAATGGAGCTACCCGGGCTCGAATCTTTCCTCCTTTTAAAGCAGCAGCCTCCATTACTGCAGAAACCCCATTATCTTTTAACTCTGGAGCCAGATAATTAATTAAAGGCCCTACAATTAAACCACCTACTGCCGGGGCAATAATACGATAATACCAAGGTAAACCTCTTACAACATCTAACAAACCATCTGCTACATCCGGGCCAAAAAATATTTCTTGTACAATATTGATCGAACTATAAAAAATAACTGCTCCTACTCCTCCTACCACTCCCACAATAGCACCTAAAATAACCATTTGAGGCATATCAACCTGGATTAAAGAGTTAATCAACTTTAAAAGTTGATTTATACTCTGTTTATATCTATTAGTAAGATGATTTCGTTCAGGTTTCACATTCTTACTCCTTTCCCTTCTGAAGTGCTACTAAAAAATGCTAAATCTCTCCTGGAAATACTTAAACTCTAGTTTGATTATAACGACAATAAATATAAAAAACAAAGCTTAAAATAAGAATACCCTCGAGGGTATTCTTGCGTTCTATAGTTTATCATTTTTTATCTACTTTGTCTACGCTTATAGCAAAAAAAACACCTTCAAAAGCAGCCGATCATAATTTGTTTTACTTTCTCAAGCATAAAAAAAAGAGCCTATTAATAGGCTCTTTTGATTAAATCTAAAATTAAGCTGTTAAATAATCAGATAAGACAGGAATGATCTGTTTCTTTCGTGATAGTACTCCATCTAGATAAACCTCAGAACGATCAGCTTCTACATCAAAAGCTTCAGCAACAGTTTGCTCTGCTCCTGGAGTAAATAATAATAAACTTCCTTCTGCTAAAATATCTGTTACCATTAAGATTAAAAACTTATAATCATTCTCAACTACCAACTTTTCACTAGCAGCTAAGATATCATCTTTAATTCCATCTACTTCAGCTAGATCCATTACTTCAATTTGACCAACACCGATCGTTTCACCAGCAAATTCATACTCTTTATAGTCATTTTGAACTAACTCTCTTGGAGATAACTTAGTAACTACTGAACCAGCTTTAAATAACTTCTTTCCATACTCTTCAACATCAACTCCTAGCTGCTCAGCTAAAGCTGTTGCCATCTCTTCATCTTCAGCAGTAGAAGTTGGAGATCGGAAGATAACTGTATCAGATAAGATAGCTGATAATAATAATCCTGCCATAGTATCTGTTATCTCTACATCATTTTCTTGGTATAGCTTAGTAACTATTGTACAAGTACAACCAACCGGCTCGTTTCTAAAATAGATCGGATTTCCTGTCTCTATATCACCAATTCGGTGATGATCAATTACCTCTAATACTTCCGCCTCATCTAACCCAGCGATTGATTGACTAATTTCATTGTGATCAACCAAGATCACCTGATCATCTGCACCAACCTCTTCTTTTAATGTTGGCCCTTCAACCTCAAACTTCTCCAATACAAATTCAGTCTCTGAATTGATCTTACCAGTTCTAATTGCTGTTGCCTCTACTCCTAGCTCCTGCTTCAAATTAGCATAAGCAATCGCAGCACAAATAGAATCTGTGTCAGGATTTTGATGTCCCACTACATAAATACTCATTATAATTCCCCCCTGAAATAATTTACAATGTACAATTTAAAATTTACAATTAAAGATCAAACCCTTTCAATCAAGGCTTTTAATGTTTTTTTAATTGCAAATTGTACATTTCGTCAATTGTCAATTAATTTTAGTAAGTTTAGCATACTCTGCTGCTAACTCCTTAACTCCAACTTCCTTAAAGAAAACAACTATCTTCTCTCTTCCATGCTCAGCAATTATATCACGAACTTCCCCTTGGCCCCACTGCTTATGTACAACCTTATCTCCCGGGCCAAATTGACTTCTTTCCACTCTACTAACCTCATTTTGCTGAAATAAACTGTTAGAAATCTCACTAATAAATCGAGATGGACTATTATATTTAGTCTGTCCATAAACCTTACGCCGTTTAGCATGGGTTAAATATAGCTTCTCTTCCGCTCTAGTAATTCCTACATAACATAATCTCCGCTCTTCAGCAATTCCACCCTCTTCTGCCAAAGAACGACTATGCGGAAATAACTCCTCTTCCATTCCTGCTAAGAAGACGATTGGAAACTCTAAACCTTTAGCACTATGAAGGGTCATTAAGACTACTCCATCAGCCTCTTCATCTAAGTTATCAACATCAGCAACTAAAGCTACTTCTTCTAAAAACGATCCTAGTGCTCCAGCTTCCTCTCCAAACTCTTCCATACTAGCTAGTAATTCATTCAAGTTATCAATTCTACTCTCAGCTTGCTCTGTACCTGCTGCCTTTAATTGGGCCAAATAACCAGTCTGCTCTAATAACTCCTGAGTTAAATTTGCTACTGAAAGTTTTGGCTGACGGTGTTGCAAATCAGTGATTAACTCCCCAAATGCTCTAACTTTATTACTGAATCGAGCACTGATACTGTCTATCTCTTCAACCCGCTTAACAGCTTCTAGTAAAGAAATCTCTTCTTGAGTAGCAAATTCTTGCAATCGAGCTAGAGTCGTCTTTCCAATACCCCGCTTAGGAATATTGATCACCCGCTGTAGACTGATATCATCAGCAGGGTTATAAATCAACCTTAGATAAGCTAAGATATCCTTAATCTCTTTACGGTCATAAAACTTCAACCCACCGATCATCCGATAAGGAATCTCTTTTCTGATTAAAGTCTGTTCTAAACGACGAGATTGAGCATTGGTTCGATACAAAATTGCAATATCATGCCACGAATAACCTTCTTGTTCTAATTTTAAAATCTCTTGAGCAATATAATCAGCTTCTTGGTGACCAGTCTTAGCTTGATGTAAAGCAAGTGGCTCTCCTTCAGGATTTTCAGTCCACAACTTCTTTGCCTTACGCTGAGGGTTATTACTGATCACACTAAAGGCTGCTGTCAGGATATTTTGAGTTGAACGATAATTCTGCTCTAGTTTAATAACTTCTGCCTTAGGATAATCATTTTCAAAATTTAAAATATTGGTAATATCTGCTCCGCGAAATCGATAAATACTCTGATCATCATCACCAACCACACATATATTATTATGTTTAGCTGCTAATAGATTAATTAATTGATATTGGGCATGGTTCACATCTTGATACTCATCTACTAGTATGTATTTAAACTTCTCTTGATAATAATCTAATACTGCTGGATATTTCCTAAATAATTGTACAGTCTTCATAATTAAATCCCCAAAGTCTAAAGCATTATTCTCTTTTAGTCTGGCTTGATAACACGGATAGACCTCTTCTACTACTTGAGAAAAATAATCGGTTGCTTGATAATCTTGTGGAGTAATTAATTTATTTTTAGCTTGACTTATTCTACCTAATATAGCTCGTGGCTTGAAATTCTTAGGGTCTAAATCTAACTCCTGTAAAATATTCTTGACTAAAGTCTTTTGATCAGAAGTATCAAAGATAACAAAGTTAGATTCATAATCTAATTTTGTTATCTCTCTTCTTAAAATCCTGACACAACTTGAATGAAAAGTACTGATCCAGATTGAATCACTAGCAGTAGTAACTAAATTAGCAATCCTTTCTTTCATTTCAGCAGCTGCTTTATTAGTAAATGTAACTGCTAAAATATTAGTTGGTGCAACATCATATTGATAGATTAAATAAGCAATTCGATGGGTTAAAACCCTTGTCTTGCCACTACCTGCACCTGCTAGGATCAGGATTGGCCCTTCTTGGTGTACAACTGCTTTTTTCTGTTCTTCATTTAAATTTTGTAAAATTTCCATCTCACTTCCCCCTCAGCTTCCACTTAATAATTATATCCAAAAATTCATCTCTTGTCTAATTAAGTTATATTTTAATTGCAATCTTCATATCTTTTACAAAAAAGGAGGACAAATTTAATGAAAAAGCTCATCCTCTTATTGGTCATTACCTTATTAGTCATCAGCTTCATAATCGGAGGAATTTTAAATTTAATCTTTAACTTTAGAAATAATAATCCAACCATCACATCGGAACAAGAATACTACTTACCCGAAATCACTCTTAATACTCTAGAGGAAGAAAAGATTAAATTTAATGAGATCACCCAACCAACAATTCTGCTCTTTTGGCTTCCTCAGTCTAAAAGTTGCCAACAACAATTAGAAGTTCTAACTACAATTAATAATAAATATTCAGAGCAAATCAAAATCTTAGCCGTTGGTATAGGAGCTTTATCTAGTACAGAGTTAAAAGAGGTTGCAGAACAAAGAGAACTTGATTTTCAGATTGTAATTGATTCACAAGCAGAATTAACTGAAAAGTTAAAGGTAACTACTATCCCTACCTTACTTCTTTATCATCCCCAACAGGAAAGCCAAAAATTAGTCGGCTTTAAAAATGAATCTGAATTAGAAGAAAAGTTAAAGCAGTACTTCTCTAAATTAACCCCTTCCTAAAAAAAACAAATCAGAGTTGAGATCTCAACTCTGATTTACTATAATTAAATCTCACTATTAAGTTAAGCAGTTTTTTCTGCTTCTTTGCCAGTCATCTCTTCTAGACACTCAGCACAAATAACTTTCCCTTTAAATTCAACCGTCTCTTCTGCACTTTGACAGAAAATACAAGCTGGTTCATACTTTTTAAGTATTATTTTTTCACTATCAACATAAATTTCTAAAGGATCTTTTGTTTCAATCCCAAGCGTCCTTCTTAATTCAATTGGGATTACCATTCTACCTAAGTTATCTACTTTTCTTACTATTCCTGTTGATTTCATTATTTTCCTCCTCGATTTGACATATTTCGACTTTGTTTCACTTAATTATATCAGTAATCCCAAAATATCGCAACCTAATTTTTATAAACTTTCTATTTTTGACCTATTTTTTGATATCCTGACCAATCACAATTCCTGAAACTGAAGCTTGTAATAGACCCCGTGTAATCCCTGCTCCATCACCAGCTACATATAAATTATCTACTTTTGTCTCTAAATTATTATTAACCTCTAAACGGGAAGAATAAAACTTAACCTCAACACCATACAATAATGTATGACGCGAATAAACTCCTGGACAGATCTTATCTAAAGCCTGTAGCATCTCATCAATTGCAACTAAATGTCGATATGGTAAGACCAAGCTCAAATCACCTGGTGTAGCATCTTGCAAGGTCGGCTCTACTAATCCCCTTTCTATTCTTTCCTCAGTAGATCTTCTACCATCTAAAAAGTCACCAAGTCGTTGAACTAAAACCCTACCTCCTAATAAATTTGCTAACTTAGCTATATTCTGACCATAAGTGATTGGCTCTTTAAAAGGTTCAGTAAATGTCTTACTGACTAATAAAGCAAAATTAGTATTGTTAGTCTTATTAGTAGCATGGCTATGACCATTAACAGTAATTAAGCCATTATTGTTTTCATTAACTACCTCGCCATTTGGACACATACAAAAAGTTCGTACTTTATCATCAAATGTAGGTGTGTAATGAATGAATTTCGATTCATAAAGAACATCAGTCAACTCTTCCATAATTGCTGCTGGCAGCTCTACCCTAACTCCTATATCTACAGGATTGATTGCAGTCTGAATTTCTAACTTTTGAGCCTCTTTAAGTAACCACTCAGAGTTTTCTCGACCAGGGGCTACTACTACTATCTCACTTTTTATCTCTTCTCCCTGCTCTGTCCTTACCCCTATCGCTTTACCACTAGCAGTTAAAATCTCTTCTGCCTTAACTCCAGTTCTCACTTCTACACCCTTTTCTAGTAAATATTCCTTCATCTTTGTCAATACTTCTTTACTATAACCTGTCCCTAGATGCCTAATTTGGGAAGGAATAAATTTCAGCTCAGCCTTCATTGCTTGATTATAAATATCTTGAGCTGCTTCATTAGAAGGACCATACACCTTATCTGGAGCTCCAAATTTACAATAAACACCATCAGCATACTTGATTAATTCTTCTAGCCTTTCTTGACCAATATACTTATCTAAGTTACCACCAATCTCACTCGATAAGGTTAGTTTTCCATCACTAAAAGAACCTGCTCCACCCCAGCCACAGACAATTGAACAGTTATTACATTTTAAACAATCAGTTCCTCTAGATTTCATAGGGCATTCTCTATTAGTAATATCTCGACCTTTTTCTAAGATTAATATATCAAGTTCACTCTCTTTTACTAATTCTAAAGCAGTAAAGATTCCTGCTGGCCCTCCTCCTACTATCACCACATCATAATTGTCAGCCATTAAATCATCTCCTTATTAAATAATAATTTTAAAGTTCGTCTTTATAACCAAAACCAGTAATTATACTACCATATATAATGATGGTAGTCAATTATATGCTAACAATTTTGCTTAAAAACAAAATAATATTTGTGTTATTTAAAAGGAGATACCTGTAAAGCTTTCCTGATTAAATGTGTTAAATACAAGTATAGTAAAATAATAATTCCAAACATAACATAATTAGGAACCAGTCCACCTAAGATTAAAAAGTCATAAATTCCATGTAATAAAACAACCTGTACTAACCCAATAGTAATCAAGTTCGATCTCTTTTCACACTTAGCCTTACCCAAATAAAAACCCATAATCCCTGAAAAAGAAGCATGAACTAAACTAGTAACAACCGCTCGCACAACTCCTACTCGAAATCCAAAAACAAAAGCATATAACAAATTTTCAACAGCTGCAAATCCTAAAGCCACTGAAATTGAATAAATAATTCCATCCATCACTTCATTAAACTCATCAGAATCATAGATTGTATACCATACAACTGCAAATTTCCCCACTTCTTCTGTTAAGCCAATTACAAAAATTGATAAGCCTAGTAACACAGTTAAACTGGGAGGATTAGCGATTAAACCTGCAAAAGGCGCTTCAATTAATCCAACTGGAATGACCAACAAGGCTCCATATAAAAATGACCTTAATACTAAACGAACTGGTTCAGGCTCATACTTATCCTTACGATAGAAAAAATAGACCCACAATAATCCAGGTATAATTGAAATAATTACTAGATATAGTAGATTCATCTCTATTCCACTCCTAGCTAAAGTTTTTAAGTTGATCAAGTTGTGAGTTGGCTATAAATAAAATAGTATCATTTGATTGTATTGAATAATCATCAGGCTCATAAAATCCATTGATTAAAACTTCATAATCACTAGGTACCTCTAGCTTTTCTCTTAGTTTTGCTAATTTGATCTGATTCTCAATTAATAATTTGATTCGTCTAAATTTATTGAAGTCTATTATCTCCAAATTAACTAACATTGTTTCCTCCTTAGTGCCTAATAAATAATTTTTATTTTAAATTGAATACTTACCTATTAATATATCTCAATTTAAGTTAACTATACTTATTTTCAAACCCTTTATAAAGTTATTAATAACCTGAGGTAAATATGAAAAAACTTTAGCCTGTACAGGCTAAAGTTTAAAAGTTATAGGTTAAATCTAAGTTTGAGTAAGAGCTACATCTTTATTGATTTCACAATTGATTCAACCTCAAACTCAACCTTAAACTAAAATTTTATCGTCAAACCATCATAAGCAGGTAAAACATGATCAGGTAATTTATCTTTTAGATTGTTATGTTCAAATTTATGGGATAAATGGGTCAGATAAGCTTGCGGAACATTTAATCTTTCAATAACTTCTAATGACTCTTCTAAATTAAAGTGAGTTGGATGGGGTCGATAACGTAATGTTCCCAAGATTAAAAGTTGAACCCCCTCTAATAATTTAAAGGTCTCCTCTGGGATAAAACTACAGTCAGTTATATAGGCAAAATCATTAATTCGATATCCTAAAATATCAATATTCCCATGTTTAACAACTAAAGGCGTTATCTTCATATTGCCAAGTTCAAACGGAGAAGACTTATGGTGTAGTCTTGCCTGAGGCAACCCACCTTTTTGTTGATTAGCAGTAAAGATATAACTAAAAGCCTTTCTAATTTCTTGTAATGCTTGCTTATTTCCATAACAAGGAATACTACTTTGTTGTAAATAATTAATCGCTCTAATATCATCAAAACCCATTATATGATCGGCATGGGCATGAGTGAAAAGAATGGTGTCTATCTTTTTAATTTTGTTTTTTAACAGTTGTAATCTCAACTCTGGCGGAGTATCTATTAAGATTGATAGCTCTTCTGACTCTAAATAAATAGAAGAACGATAACGTCTATTCCTCGGGTCTTGTGAAGTACAGGTCGGACAATCACAATTAAGCACAGGAACCCCACGGGAAGTAGCTGTTCCTAAAAAGGTAATCTTCAATTCAAATCCCCCCCTTTCTAAATATCAGTGTACAGTTTACAGTTGGCGGTTGACAGTTAAAGACCTTAAAATTATAAAACCAAAACTAATCTAAACCCCTAGGTATAAAGCATTTCAGAAGCCTTTGTCTTTATTGTTTTGAATTTTAACTGTAAACTGTAAACCGTAAACTATCAACTCAATAATGTTTCGCTTTTACAAACTAGATACTAGCATAACCGCTAAAATAATAATTATCACTACCACTCCACCTATTAAAAATAATAGGTTCTTATCAACTGTCATCTTAGCTACATCATTTTGACCAGGATTCTCTTCTTGCTCGCTTAATTCATCATTTTTTGTTAGATAAGTAAGTTTAACTTCAGGATCAACGATCAACTTTCCATAAATATCAGGGCCAAATTTAATTCGAATCGAGTAACGCTCAGATTCTTCTTTAAGATTAATCTCCATAATAGAGCCTACTGCCCGTCCTTGTTTTTTCTGTAATAAACCACTTAAGTACTGCCCCACCTCTCTTTCATCAGTTACCTTTACTACTAACTTATCCCCTATCTTTAAGTCATTAGCCTTTTTACCCCTAGTTGGAGAAATAATTGGAGAGCAGTTTAAAGTTATCTCTAATCCTAACTTATCATCCTCTTCTGTTTCTTCTGTCTCAGCAGTATCTTCCTCTTCTTCATTTAATTCCTGCTCAGGAAATATGTCAGGATAGATACCCCGCAATTCTTTCCTTTCTTTAAGAGTAAACTTGACTTCTAATCCAATCTGTTCTTGAATTAAGTCTTCCACCTTTTCTTTAAACAAGCTCTCAATCTCAGCCTTAGCTTCAAGTTGGGCCAACTTTAATAACTCAGCTATCTTTTCTTCAGTAAAACTTCTTTTCAAATCACTAGTAAATTCTTGGCTATCATGATCTTCTTGTTCAGAAATCAACCTTATCTGTTCGATAAATTTTTGATTATCAAGATCTAATTTAATATTCTTTAATTCAGATTTACTATTTAAAGCAACGTCTAATTTAATAAGTTTTCGTTCTTTACAATCTATAACTACAACAAACAGACCATAAGTCTTACTATAGCCACCATAACTGAACCTTCCATAAGTAACTAAAATATCCTCTACCAATCGAACATCCTTATCTTCCTGTTCTAGCTCATTTTTTTTTACCATGATCCACCAACCCTTTTTCTTTATTTCAACTAAATTTAAGTAAGATCTAAACCCTTATGTTCTTGATGATTGACTTAACCTCAACCTTAAACTTAAGCTATCTTGTATAATAATATTATAACGTCAAATCAGACCCAATGTCCAATAATTCTTGTAATTCAATCCAAACACAAACTAAAATAAGATGCCCTAGGGCATCTTATTTTAGAGAATATTAACTTTAAAATGCAGGTACAATAGAACCTCCATACTCCTCTGCAATATATTCTTTAACTTCTTGTGAATTCAAAGCAGCTGCTAGCTTATTTAATAACTCATCATCTTGTTCCGCCCCTCTAACTGCTAAAACATTAGCATAAGGTGATTCGCTACCTTCGATTATCAATGAATCCTCAGTTGGAACTAAATCAGCCTCTAAAGCATAATTAGTATTGATCACTGCTGCTGTAACATCAGGTAAAGAGCGAGGTAATTGAGCTGCTTCTAGCTCTCTAAACTCTAACCCTTTAGGATTAGCAATAATATCAACTGGCGTAGCTTCTAAACCAGCCTCAGAACTCAATTCAATCAAGCCTGCCTCTTCTAATAATAAAAGTGCTCTTCCTTCATTAGTTGTATCATTAGGAATTGCAATTAATGCCCCTTCCTCAAGCTGCTCTAGACTATTAATCTGCTCTGAATAAAGACCGATCGGCTCAATATGAACACTAGCAATATCTACTAAATCTAGCTCTCTTTCAGTACTGAAGTTCTCTAAGTAAGGAGTGTGTTGAAAGAAGTTAGCATCAATACTTCCATCATCCAAAGCAAGGTTAGGAGTTGTATAATCAGTAAATTCCTCAATCTCCAATTCAATCCCTTCCTCCGCTAATAATGGCTTAACTACATCCTCCAAAATCTCAGCATGTGGAACAGGAGTAGCTCCTATTGTTATCTTATCTACATCTGCCGTTGCTTCTTCAGCTCCTCCACAACCTATTACCAATCCTGCTACTACTAATAAACTCAAAACTATTAATAATTTCTTCATTACTTCTCTCCCCCTTCATTTTTAATTTACAATTGATAATTGACAATTGACAGTTAAAATCAACTTCTTCAAGATTTTAAAAATTGTACATTGTTCATTCTTCATTGTCAATTGGTTTTATTTGTTATCTAGCTTTGCTGCTAGCCAATTCCCAAAACCTTGTACACCTTGCACCATAATAATCAATAACAACACAGTTTTAAACATTACATCTGTTTGGAAACGTTGATATCCATATCTGATTGCAATATCTCCCAAACCACCTCCACCAACTGCTCCAACTATCGCAGAAAAACTGACTAATGTAATAGCAGTTATAGTCAAACCTAAAATTAATGAAGGCAATGCTTCAGGAATTAAGACCTTGATTATAACCTCCCAGGGAGTAGCTCCCATAACCAAAGCAGCTTCTATTACTCCTTGTTCAACCTCTTTGATAGCACTCTCAACAATTCTACCAGTAAAAGGGATAGCTGCTATCGTCAACGGAACAATTGCTGCTTCAGTACCAATTGAAGTTCCAACTAATAAACGGGTAAATGGAATAATAGCTACCATTAGAATAATAAAAGGAATTGAACGAACAACATTAATGATTGTACTTAAGACAAAATTAATATATTTATTTTCTAATAAATTATCCTGTTCTGTAACGACTACCCCTACTCCTAATAATAACCCAAAGATAGTAGAAATCGCCATTGAAAGACCGACCATATAAATTGTTTCTTGTAATCCACCCCATAATAATTCACTATCACTAACTAATATTTCTAACAGACTCTGCATCACGAAGCACCTCCACTTCTACCTCAGCTAGATTAAGCAATTCCTTAATTGCCTCTTTAACTTGTAAACCATTCCCTTCAATCCCAATCACTAAGGTTCCAAAGCTAATCCCTTGGATCTTATCGATATTACCATATAAAATATTAACCTTAATCTGATATTGATGGATTAAATCAGAGATAAGTGATTGCTTGGCAGATTGGCCAATATAAGATACCTTAACTAAACTATCATTTCTAGTAGCATTATCTACTGGATTTAAAAACTCTTCTGGCAGATCAGCATTGATTACACCTTGAACAAACCTTTTAGTTACTTCTTGCTGTGGATTTAAGAATATATCAATTACAGCACCCTCTTCAACAATCTGTCCTCCTTCTAAAACTGCAACTTTAGTACAGATCTCTTTGATTACTTCCATCTCATGAGTAATTAAGACGATAGTAATCTCTAACTTCTGATTGATATCCTTTAATAACTCCAGAATTGATTGGGTCGTTTCTGGATCTAAAGAAGAGGTTGCTTCATCACATAATAAAACTTGAGGATCATTAGCTAATGCTCTAGCAATTCCTACTCGTTGTTGTTGGCCCCCACTTAATTGACTAGGATAGCTATCTGCTTTATCTGCTAATCCAACTAACTTAAGTAATTCATCTACCTTATCTTTAATCTTACTTTTTTTCTCCCCTGCAAGCTCTAACGGAAATGCTACATTTTGAGCTACAGTTCGTGACTTTAATAGGTTGAAATTTTGAAAGATCATTCCGAGCTCTTTTCTAGCTTCTCGTAATTCTTCGCTTGTCAACTCAGTCAGATCTTGACCTGCTATTATCACATCTCCACTAGTTGGCTCTTCTAATAGATTCAAACACCGAATCAAAGTACTCTTACCTGCTCCACTCGGGCCAATGATCCCAAAGATCTCTCCAGTTTCTATTTTTAGATCTATCTTTTCTAGAGCAATAACTTCCTGCTCAGCAGTTCGATAAATCTTTTGTAAGTTATTGATTTTGATCATTTTGCTTCTCTCCTTCTTCAATTTCTAATTATAGAATTAAACTTATTTGATATTTAGTGTCACTTTTCGTTCGTGAAAGAATGTGTTTTGTAGGGGCGACTCTCCGTGGTCGCCCGTGATTTAACATGGGCAGGCACAGAGACCTGCCCCTACAAATATCATTTCTACCCGCCAAATCAAAAGTGCCACATTATTGTAATAAAATGCAACTATATTATAAATTATTTACACAAACAAAAAAACTTCCCCTCAAAGAGAAGAAGTAAAATAATTAGCTTCCCCCCTTATCTATCAGGAATTAGCACCGGGCACTTAAATGAAAGTGCTGGTTGCTGGGCTTCATTGGGCCAGTCCCTCCGCCACTCTGGATAAGAGAATCCAAAACTTTATTAAGTTATATGTATCATAACAAATTAATCTATAGTTTGTCAAACAGTTTTATTTTCCTCTTCTACTAAATCTTGTAAAGCCTTACTCAATTGATCTGGGCAAGAAGTTCCATTTCTGCAAGCTATCCCCTTTAATTTCTCAACTACCTCCTCTATCGGTTGGCCCTCAACTAAAGTAGCTATCCCAGTCAAACTACCATTACAACCACCAACAAAGTCAACCTTTTCAATTACTCCATCTTTAATCTCAAATCTAATCTCATCTGCACAAGTCCCACTTGTTTTAAAAATCTTCATCGTTACTACCTCCTCTATTAGATTTAATATTTAATATCTAATATTGAATAATTGAAGCTCACAAAAAAACATACACAAATAAACAATAACTTATAAATCAAAAAACTCTCCGTGAGCCGCTGGAAACTACTACTTTAAAATTGTAATCTCCTACTAACCGCTCTTCAATGCTTTTATCTATTCACTATTCATTATTAAATATTCACTGCTTTTTATTATAGCATCTATCAAAAATAAATTGCAAGTTAAAATATATTTCGTTATTTAAAAATTAAATGAATTTTATTTTGTGGTAATTTAAATAAAATCTCGGAATCTTTCTTCAATTCACTAGCAAAAACTGTAGATATATCAATTATAAAATCAAATTTTTGTTGGCTAAAAGAACTAACAAATAATCTTGTTATTGCACCTTTAGATAACTTCTTTTTTATAATCCCAGAAAACATATTATCTTCTTTAAGTTTTGACTTATCTTTTATCATCTCAATAAATTCTGGTCTTATAACAGTTATCACTTGTTGACCTTCTTTTAAATCTTGTTTACTTTCAATTAATAATTTGAATTTATCATTTTTCAACCTTGCTTTTTCTGCTGAAATTTGATCAACCTCTAGATCAAAAATATTTTTCCCTTCTACAAAACGAGCTACATTTCTGGTCTGTGGACGATAAAAAACATCTTCTTTAGATCCAATTTGTTCTATCTTACCTTGATTATAAACTGCTACCCTATCAGCTAACTCAAAAACATCAGTTATATTATGGGTTACATAAATAACTGGGATTTCAAAATCAGCATGTATTCGTAATAAATCCTGCCTTAACTTTTCCCGCACTAAAGTATCCAATGCAGAAAAAGGTTCATCCAATAATAATAATTCAGGTTCTATAATTAAGGCTCTAGCGATCGCCACTCGTTGCTGTTGTCCTCCTGATAACTGACTAGGATATTTATCTGCTAAACCTTCTAATCTTAACTTAATTAATAAATCCTCGACCTTTTTTTTAATTTGTGACTTATCTAACCCCTGCCCTTCAATTCCGAAAGCAATATTTTTAAAAACAGTCATATGAGGAAATAAACTATAATCCTGAAATACATAACCAATATTTCGCTGGTTAATTGGCAGATTCACCTTACTAGATTGATTGAAAAATTCAACCCCTTGATTAATTACTAAACCTTGGTCTGGTTCTTTTAAACCTGCTATCAATTTTAAAGTGGTACTTTTACCACTTCCGCTAGGACCAAAGAGAACTAATATTTCATTCTCAACTATAAATTTTACTTTCACTTCAAAGTTATCAAACTTTTTTTCTAAATCAACCTTTAGCATAACCTCACCTACCTACCTACCATAAAATAATTTCACCATTTTTTTAGATCAAGAAATTGATTTAATAATACTAAACTGAAAATACTAATACCACTGATTAGAATCACTAAAAAATTAGCTAATTGATAATTTCCTCCTTGTACAGCATCATAGATGGCAATTGATAAAGTCTGAGTTTTGCCTGGAATATTTCCTGCTACCATTAGTGTTGCACCAAACTCTCCTATAGCCCTAGCAAAAGAAAGTACTACACCTACAACAATTCCTTTCCATGATAAAGGTAGTGTGATCTTAAAAAATATAATTAACTCTGATTTACCTAAAGTTCGTGCTACATTCTCTAGATTCTGATCTATATTCTCAATACTTGACTGAACAGCTCTAACCATCAAAGGTAAAGAGACTATTATAGAAGCAAGCACTGCCCCTTGCCATGTAAAGACTAAACTGATATTAAAAGTTTCTTGCAAAAACCTACCAATTAAACTATGCTTTCCTACGGAGAGCAATAAATAATAACCTAACACAGTAGGAGGCAAAACCATTGGTAAGGTAATTATAGCTGACAGTATATTCTTACCAACAAAATCACTACGGGCCAACATCCAACCAAGTAAAGTACCAATAATTGCAGTAATCATTGTAGAATAAAAAGCTACCTTTAAAGACAAATATATCGGTGACCAATACACTTTAGGCACCTCCTTAGGGTAGATAAAACCCATATTTCTCCATAATCTCTCTTCCTTGAGGACTATTAATAAATTCAGCAAATTCTTTAGCTGAATCTTGCTCATTGGAGTGACTAACAACTCCTAACATCTGTTCTAATCGATTGTGATACTTTTCATCAATCAGAGTATAATCAAGCTCTTTTACTTCGGCAATAGATAAAGCAATAATCCCCACCGGAGCACTACCTGTTCGTACAAACTGCATAGCCTGACTAACATTCTCACCATAGACTAATTTCTCTTTAACTGATTTCCATAACCCTTTACTTTCCAAAGCCTCCTTGCCCGCTAATCCATAAGGAGCATGGCTAGGATTTGCAAGAGCAATATTCTCTATCTCAGCCGATGTTAGTTCCTCTAATGATCTTACATCTAAGTTAGAATCTTTATTTACAGCTAACACAATCCTTCCAATAGCATAAAGAGCCTTTGTTTCCTCAACAATATCACCACTTTTAACTAACTTATCTACAAACTCTTTATTAGCTGAAGCAAATAGATCAATAGGAGCACCATTAGCAATCTGTTGAGCTAGATTTCCTGAAGAACCGAATTGAAAGACTACCTTTGTACCATTTTCTTCCTCAAATATCTCACCTAACTCTTCAAAGGCAAACCTTAAATCAGAAGCTGCTGCCACATGTAATTCATCTTCTTGAGCTGACTTATCTTCTTGATTATCACCTAGATTACAAGCACTCATTAAAGTAGCTGAAATCAGCAACAACATTATAATTTGTATCAAATTTTTCTTTCTCATAAGCTAACTGTCTCCTTCCATGTAATCTATTTGCTACATTTATTTATTAAAATCATTAAGTATAATCTTCTCTTCAATCAGATCAGCTACCTCTGCCACCTTCTTTGCTAATAATTCTGGCTGTTGATAGTCATTGATAATTCTTGTTAATAACTTATCCTCTGGTAAAGCAGGCTGATCATGAACTGCTGGTCTAAAGATCTCAATCTTAGGCTTATCCCCTGTCTTATAACCTTCTGTAATCACCAGATCAAACTCTTCGTCAATATAATGCTCCATAATATAATCAAGCTCAACCTGCTCAGTTACCTCCTTGATCAAAGCCAACTTCTCATGGGAAGTCAACACAACCTGCTCAGCGCCAGCTTTTCGATGTCGCCAGCTATCCTTACCAGGCTTATCTATCTCAAATTTATGAGCATCATGCTTGATTGTCGCTATCTTATACCCTCGCTTCTTTAACTCAGGAATTAAATATGTAACAAAGGTTGTCTTACCTGAATTAGACCAACCAATGATCGAAACAACTGGAATCATATACAAACCCCCTTTTTAGTTGATAATTGATAATTGAAAATTGACAGTTAAAATCAAACAACAAAACAAACCTGCTGATTTTTAACTTCCTTTATAATTTTAATTTATTTTATGCTTTTAACCTCTTCTACTATCAATTATCAATTGAAAACTATCAATTGTTTTTAAGCTATTCTCTGCTTTTCCCCTCCGGGTTCTGCGAACCCTTCGTGATGAAAAAAATCCGCTCTTAGATTTTTTTCTATCTTGCGCAGTCTTCTACTTGATCCTGTAACAGTCCAACAGCGTGAGGAATCGCCGGTAAGATGACCTCTAAACACTCCTCAACTGCTATTGGACTGCCAGGTAAATTAATAATCAATGACTTATTTCTAATCCCACAGACAGCTCTTGATAGCATCGCATGTGGTGTCTTTTTGATACTTTCAGCTCGCATTGCTTCAACTAAACCTGGTACCTCCTTATCGATCACCTCTAAAGTAGCATCAGGAGTAAAATCTCGCGGTGCTAAACCTGTTCCTCCTGTCGTCAAGATCAGATTAAGCTCTAGATCATCAGCTTGCTTCTTTAACTCTTCAATAATTAGCTCCTTATCATCAGGAATTACCTCATAGTACTCAACAACCCCATCAATCTCTTCTACAATCCGTTCAATCGTTGGCCCGCTCTTATCTTCCCGCTTTCCAGCAGCACCTTTATCACTTAAGGTTAAAACACCTACTTTAATCATTGATCAACACCTCCAACTTAGTTCCTGGCTTAACCGTTCCACCTTTGATCACCTTAGCAAAGATACCTCTCCGAGGCATAATACAATCCCCTACTTGATGATAAATATTACAACGATCATGGCACTCTTTACCAATCTGAGTCACTTCTAAGATTATTTCCTTTCCTAACTTTAGCCTTCTACCAACTGGTAATTCAGGTAGTTTCAATCCTTTCGTGATTACATTCTCTCCAAAAGCACCTAGCTCTAAATCTAATCCTTGCTCTCGCATAAAATCAATATCCTCAATAGCTAAAAGACTGACTTGACGATGCCAGTCTCCAGCATGGGCATCCCCTTCTAGACCATAGTCCTCCTTGAAAGTTGCTTCAGCTATCTCCTCTTTGGCAGTTCCCTTCTCTGGACTGCTACAGAAAGCAATCGCCTCTCCTATCAACTCTTGATCTAGATAAATTCCACTCTTTCCACCAGTCTTCTTCAACAATTTAATCTCCCCTATCTCAATCCCTTTATCGACTGCTTTACACATATCATAAATTGTCAATCCAGCTACCGAAACAGCAGTCAATGCTTCCATCTCCACTCCTGTCTTACCTGTAATCTTAGTAGTAGCAAGAATCTCAATCGTTGCTGTTGGTTCAATAATATTAAACTTCAAATCGACTCCACCAATCAACAGTGGATGGCACATCGGAATTAGATCAGGTGTTCTCTTAACCCCCATAATTCCAGCTACTCGTGCTACTTCTAAGACATCTCCTTTTTCGATCTCTTGATCCTTAATCAGCTCTAAAGTCTTGGGACTGACCTTAACCTTACCCTGAGCAATAGCTATTCGTTTAGTCTCTTTCTTATCTGTTACATCGACCATTCGTGAACGGCCTTCCTCATCAAAATGACTAAATTCACCCATCTTTATCCTCCTATCTGTGACATATGCTTGGCCAAATTATCCTCTTGGCCTAATTGATGCTGATCTGGTTTATAACCAATCGCTTCCATAAATCTTGCTGCTAATTTCTCTTCACTACTATTATTCCTAATTAGCTCTTTTAAATTAATCTCATCATCACTACAAAGGCAAGGCCGTAACCAACCAGTTGCCGTCAATCTAATCCGATTACAACTACTACAGAAATGATTACTGATCGGACTGATAAAGCCAACTGTACCCAACCCTTCCCTAACTTGATAATAATAAGCCGGCCCATTACCCGTAGCAAATTGGCTTGGTAATAACTGCTCCTTACCTTTAATCTTCCTCTTTAGATTCTCTATACTCATATATTTCTCTTCTTGCTCTAATTTCTTACCACCCATCGGCATAAATTCAATAAATCTAACGTGGAGTGGATATTCTCTTGTTAGATCGATAAAATCAAATATCTCATCATCATTAACCCCTCTCATCAAGACCGTATTGATCTTAATTGGGGCCAACTCCAACCGCAATGCCTCCTCAATTCCTCTCCAAACCTGCTCAAACTCTCCAACCCTAGTAATCTCCCTAAACTTATCCCGCTGTAAAGTGTCAAGGCTGATATTAACCCGATCCAATCCTGCTTCAACCAAAGCTTCACCTTTCTCTTCTAACAAGATTCCATTGGTCGTCAGTGAAACCTCTTCAATCCCCTCTATCTCCTTTAACATCCTTACAAAATCTACTACTCCCTTTCTAACCAATGGATCACCACCAGTCAGCCTGATCTTTTTAACTCCTAAACGAGCAGCAACACGAACAACCTTGATCAGTTCTTCATAACGTAAGATCTCTTGATGCTTAATCTGGTTAACCCCACCTTCAGGCATACAGTATTGGCAGCGTAAATTACATCTATCAGTTATTGAAATTCGTAAATAATCTATCTTGCGACCCAGTTGATCGATTAATTTGCTCATCTTTCTCACCTCCGCTAAATATCAGTGTACAGTTTACAGTTTACGGTTGACAGTTAAAATCATTAAAAACCATAAAAACACAACTAAATCTCATGAGGAATATTTCGCAGTGACATCTAGATTTTTTCGTTTAGTTTCTTGGCGAACTGGAAATCAAATCAGAGCATGAATTAGTTAATTTTCCTATTTTAAAATTAACTTGCTCTTATTTGATTGTAGGTGAGTCTTACAAGCTCAGAAAAAATCTTTAAGAACGAGAAACTTTCCTCATGTCAATACCATATCGAAAGTAACACAATATTATAACAAAGCTTCACTTCAAAAAGATTGTAGTACCTTCTTTTAACTGAAAATACCCTGTCCCATTTGATAACCATCCAGATTATTGATCTCTTCTTTCAATCCCTCTTCATCCAGCTGCTCTAACAACTTCTCTACCCTCTCATCTGACAGATATTCTTGCGGAATGATCAGATCATATCTAACCTCTGTCAACCCTTCTTCACTGCTAGTCAATAGATCATCTGCAGCCAACAAATTAAGTTCCTTCCGCTTACTTGCTCCTCCTACTTCAACCTCACGACTAGCTAGATTAACTGCTACAAACTCTCGCTTACCTAAAAACTTCTCTACTTCAGAATAATCAGCTCCAACCGGTAGATGAACCCCAGCTAGATGAACCTCTCCTCTTCTTAAAGCAGTCAAGCCACCTCTACTACCGACATGCTGTGCAGTTAAGGTAACTCCTGTCATTTGTAGTCGGTTCTTTAATAGGTCTAAACTCAAATCATCACTTCCAGTAACCAATAGACAATCAGCACCACTAGCTTCCTTTAATAAATCAACCTCTACTTCCTCTCCACTATCTAAACCTTCACTATACTCTGATATCGCTAATAATCCATCCGCTTCCACAACCGAACCTAAGACCCCAGCCGATCTAGCTAAAGGACTGGCTACAAGCCCACCATCAAGCTCAGCTAACTTAACCCGAACAAACTCTCTATATCCTAAAGATGAGACCAACTTCTTACTCAACTTAGCCTTCTTTTTCTTACTTGGTGGTACTTTAACTCCTGCCAATCGGTAGATCACAGAACGAGCAAATAATCTAAAGGTCAATGCTGCTGCTACTGGATAGCCTGGCACTCCCATCACAGGAGTATCATCTATCACCCCTAGAATTGTTGGCCCGCCTGGTCTGATACTAACCCCATGAACCAAGACTTTACCTAATTCATCAATAACCTGGGCTGTATAATCCTCTCTTCCAGCAGAAGAACCTGCAATGATCACCACAAAATCTCTCTCAGCTACTGCTTCCTTAACCCTCTTTTTTATCTGTTGATAATCATCGACTACAATCCCCTCACGGATCGGGTTGGCTCCCCACTCTTTTGCTAAACCACCCAAGACATGAGAGTTGAATTCAATAATATCTCCTGCTTTTAACTCTTCTTTATCTTCAACCAACTCAGTTCCTGTTGGAATGATCTCTACTTTGGGCTCTGCATAAACTGTTACCTGCTTGACATTACCTTCTAGAGTAAGCCCAATCGCATAAGGGGTAATCTCTTCTCCTGCAGTCAATATTACCTCTCCTGCAATCAAACTCTCACCGACCTTTCTGATGTGTTGGCCCGGTGCAGCAGGCTTTTCAATCTGAGCTGACCCATCTTCTAAAATATTGACATTTTCAATCATAATCACAGCATCAAACTGCTCAGCAACTGGATCGCCAGTATCAATCAGTTGATAATCCTCTTCTTTAGTCAATTTGATTGGATTCTTCTCCGAAGCACCTGCAGTCAACTCTGCCTTGACAGCAATTCCATCCATCGCAGAAGCAGGATAATGAGGCGAGGAAATATTAGCCACTACTTTTTCAGCTAACCTACGACCTAATGCTTCCCTAATATCTATTTTCTCAATCTTAGGCTCTAAATCCAATTGAGAGTACCATTTATCTTGAGCTTGATCAAGTGGTAAATTATCTAAATAAATATTTCGTTTCATTACTAACTACCTCCCAGATTTACATCAGTTTACAGTGAATAGTTTATAATTAAAATTTTAAAATATTTTGATATAAAGCTTAAGTTTAAGGCTGAGGAAATGGTTTTTATACGAAAGATTTTTATAAACCCGAAGGTAAGTTTAAGTCAACCACTAAAAACATAAGGACTTAGCTCTTACTTAGACTTAGACTCAAACTTAAACTGAATTGTAATTAAGTATAATTTAAAACATCAAAACTTGAACTTCTGCTCCTTGCTCTAACCCTTCCGTCCCTAAATCAATCTTAACCAAACCATCAGCTTCAACCATCGTCGTTACCAAGCTTGACTTTCCAAGCACCGGTATTGCCTCTAAAAAACCATCCTGCTCTTCTAACTTAACCCGAATATATTCTTCTCTTCCCTTGTCAGAAGCAACATTCCGACTCAACTTAGCCGTTAAGTAATTATCTTCCTTATCAATCTTATCCTTTAAACCAGCCAACAGCTTAACTAATGGCTTAACTACAATCTTAAAGACGGTCATTGCTGAAGTAGGATGCCCTGGCAAACCAATAATTGGTGTCCCGTCAACCAAAGCCAATACTGTCGGCTTACCTGGCTTAATCGAAATTCCATGTACCAATACACCAGGCTCCCCAAGCTCATCTACAACTTCTAAGGTCAAATCCTTAGTACCAACCGAACTTCCTCCTGATAAGATTATTAAGTCACTCTCTGCTAGAGCCTCTTTTAATTTATCTTTTAACTCCTGCTTCTCGTCTCTAATAATCCCCCCATAATTGACCACTGCTAAATCCTGACTAAAGCTGGCAATCGAATAAGAATTAATATCTCTAATCTCACCTTGCTGTGGAGTTTGGGAAGGAGGAACTAATTCATTTCCCGTTGCAAAGACAGTAACTTTAGGTTGGCTAAAGACTTCAACTTCCGTGATACCCAAGCCAGCTAAAGCTCCTATGTCTTGAGCTCTAAGTTGAGACCCTGCTGTCAATAATATCTCATCGCAAGCTATATCTTCCCCTTGTTGAACAACATTTTCACCACTAGCTACCGCTCGACTGATCTCTACTAAATCACCACCCAATTGCTCAGTATACTCAACCATTAGGACTGCATCTGCTCCCTCTGGTAACATACCTCCTGTACTGATCTTAATTGCTTGTCCACTTTCAAGACGTTGAGTAGCTTCTTCTCCCATTAAGACTTCACCAACAAGATCAAGATAAACCGTTTTAGTTTCAGAAGCACCAAAAGTATCTTCAGCCTTAACTGCATAACCATCCATTGTTGATCTAGTAAATGGAGGTAAATCAATCGGTGAATTAATATCTCGGGCCAATACTCTACCTGTAGCTTCTGTTAAATCTATTTGTTCTGTAGTTAATTCTTGCTCTAGCTTATTAGTAAAAATTTGATCAACTTCCTTTGGATCGATCAAGTTAAATAAATTTGACATCTAACCACCCCTTATATCACTTCACAACTAACTATTAATTTCATTAACTAATTCCTTTAAATCAGCTTGATAATTAACATTATAAAAATTTCTTTTAAGATCAGTAACTTTTTTTATCTTCTCTTTACCAATTGTCCTAACTGTAACCTCAGGAAAGAAACTGATTAGTTTTAACTGCTTCTGATCTAACATTCTCTTAACAGAATCCAGGCAATTCTTACTATACACTGCAGCTAATGGCTCTAAATACCCTTCTTGCTTAGGAATTAAGACGTCATAATCTTTCGGCTCTTCTTTCAAAAGATTTAGATAATTGGGGTCGATACATGGCATATCACAAGCCATCAAAAAGTTATATTGAGCAGAAGAATAAGTTAATCCAGTATATAAACCACCTAATGGTCCCTGATGAGGAATAATATCCTTAACAAGTTTAACCCCTGTCAAAAAAGAATAAGTCGATTTATCATTAACAACTACATATACCTCATCAAATACTTCTTGTAATCTATTACTGATTCTTTCAATTAATCTTTCCCCGTCTAATCTAGCCAATGCTTTATTTTTACCAAACCGTGAGCTTTTACCCCCAGCCAATAAGATTGCATTCATAATTTAAACCCCTCAGATTTAAGATTGTAAATTAGCCTCTAGCTATTAACTATTAACCAACAACTAATAGCTAGAGGCTAGTTACCTATATTTTAAGCTAAAAATCAATTTAATATTTAAAAATAACAAAAGCCAATAAATTTCCTTACTACTTGGAAAGGAAATTTATTGGCTTCAATCCCTAACTGTCCCCTTTCCAACTCTGGGAGGGCTTAAGATTTCTCTTAAACCCCTATCGGCTAACATACCATAGAACTTAATCGACAGGTAAAATAGCTCGAAGACAGTTATTTAATTTTATTCAATTCTTAGTTAGCTAAAGCGTCTGCAACAGCTTCCATAATAGCTTCACTACTATAAGTTGCTCCACTAGCTGCATCAACATCAGTTGATTGAGCATCAATAATTGCTGCAGGAACTTCGTCAAAAGCAGGATCTGCAATGCCTTCAGTCTCATCATGATCTCCAATTGCAATGTCAGTAATTTCTCCATCTGCAACTGTAACTTCTAATTCAACATCTCCTCCATTACCTTCTCCAACTCCATCATAAGTTCCATCTGCTACATCTGCTACATTAACCTCAGCAGCTGCAGTTTCTTCTGCTGCATCTTCACCAGCATCATCACCAGCACAACCGATTAGTACAAAAGCCATTAATGAAATACAAAGTACTACTGCGAGTTTTTTCATTTTTTCCCCTCCTGTATTGTAAGATTATTCACTATTATATATTATAACATAAGTCATTATAAGATTAAAGATTTTTTTTGATTTTACTCAATTATTTTAGCAATTAAAATACTTCCTTCATACAATACGATCAACGGTAGAGCCATCATCGTTTGGGAAACAATATCTGGTGGAGTCAAAATTGCTCCAAAAAGAAAGATCAAAACTATTACATACTTCCGATTTCTAGTTAAAAATTTATGGGTAATTAATTTCAGTTTAACAAGCAAAGTAATCAGTAATGGCAACTCAAAAATTAGACCAAAAGGAATTAATAGACTGATTACAAAAGAAATATAGTTACTTAAAGAAAACATTGCCTGCAAATTTTCCGAAGTAAAGCTTAAAAAGAAACTAACTCCCAGTGGAATCACTATAAATTGAGCAAACGCAACTCCTATTAAGAAGAAAATTACTGATAATGGTAATAAAATTCTAATGTACTTCTTTTCACCATGCTTAAGCCCTGGCAAAACAAAACTCCAAGCTTGGTATAACACAACCGGTAATGCAATTAAAAAACCAGTAAACACTGCAACCTTAATCTCTGTAAAGAAAGCTTCAGTAGGTGTTAGATAAACTAACTCCTGTCCTACTGGCTCAATTAAAAAGTCTATAATCTCCGTAGCATAAACATAGCTTCCTAATGCTAAGACAATTATTGCTCCAATTGCTATCAATAACCTTTTTCTTAATTCACCGAGATGCTCAACTAATGACATTTGAGTATCAGACATTCAAATTCTCCTCCATCCTAAATATAATTCTATATTTGTAGATTTGAAAATATAGAATTATTAAGCATTATACTTCTAGCTTAATTACTATTATCTGTATCCTCTTCTATATCTTCAGCTGCTTTCTTAAATTCTTTAATTCCTTTCCCAATAGACTCTCCAATTTCAGGTAACTTACTAGGGCCAAAGATCACCAATGCAATTACTAAGATTAATATTAACTCTGGAACACCTAATCCAAACATGTTAACTCCCCCTTAAAATTAATTATTAGCAGCAATCAATCTTTCTTGAAATGAACAGCCAAAACACTTAACCTCATCACCTTGCTGAGCAGTGATAAACTCTTGCTCGCATTGTGAGCAATTACGTTTACTACCTTTTAATAAAACTTCCTCTTCTTGACAAAGATTTATCTTTTGAGCTTTCACCAGCTCAATCGCATCAACAACACAGATATCTTGACATAAATTACAGCCTGTACAAAATAACTGCTGATAAGAAATTTCTTCTTCATCCTCCCCCTCCTTTTTTAACTGCAAAGCAGAGGTAGGACATAATTTAACACAACTACCACAAAATGAACAATCACTAGAAATATTCAAGCTCCACAACAAAGATTGTGCTTGTTCATTAAATTCAATTTTATCTATTGAAATCTGCTCTAAAAAATTAATTATCTTCTTTCTATCAAACGAAACTTTTTTAGCTAACTGCTCTTCTTGTTCTTCTTGTTTACTAAAACTCTTCTTCACTTCAGAGCTTAACACACTGAAAACCTCTCTACGATCAGTTACTTCTGCAGAAACATTTGAATTATCAACAGTTACTGCTGATAAAAAATCAATCCCTGTTTGAGGAGCACTTTCAGCTTCAAATTGATTAAACCAAATTCTATTTTCCTCTCCTACAGCTTTTAATAAACTATCTGTATCTGTAATTATCCCATTAATTAATTCTTCTGCTGCTTGTTGACACTGAATACAATTTTCCGTTTTAAGTACTAAATAATTAAAACCAAGACCTAAAAATTCTAATAATAACCCTGGAGTTAATCTTCCCAAACAGTTAACCTTAATTGCTGACTGTTTTTCTTTCCGTTGTAATCGATTTTCTTGACAATTAATAATTAACTTATCATTAGCATCAGCAATCCTAGTTGCCTCAGTAATTAATTTAGCATCAGAACCTTCCTGAATTTGAAAAACACCAACGGGGCAACTACTATAACATTGACCACAATTATCACATTTAGAATAACTAATTTTTACTTCCTTGTCAATAGTAATTGCTCCTTGAGGACAGGCTTCTATACAGTTTTGGCAGTTATTATGAGGTGAACGTAATTTTGTACAACTAGAGGAATTAATTTTAATTGGAGCAAAATCAATTTCAGTTATCAGATCAAATAATTTTTTGATTAACAACCTTTTCACCTCCCTGAATTTAACTCTCAAGCAAACCAAACAAAATTTCAAATTCATTATATCATAATTTAGTAGTTGATTAAAATTCAATTTTTAGGAATCAACTTTCATCTTCTTAAAGATCTTGCGTAATGTAGTTGTTAACCAGACTGAAATTAAAATTACAGTTATTAATTCAGAAATAGGAAAGGCAAACCATAAAACATCTAAGCCATAAAATTGACCTAATAAATACATGATCGGCAATAATAAGATTATTTGGCGTAAAAAAGAAATAACCAAACTTGGTACCCCTTTCCCTAAAGCTTGAAAAGTAGTTGAAGCAATAATTGCCGGGCCAATAATAGGAAAAGCAAGACTAATCCTCTGTAGAGCAACCACTCCTATCTCCAACAGCTCTGGAGTATCATTAAACAGTAAGATCAACTCTCGTGAAAATAACTGAAAAACAATAAACCCAACTCCAGTAAATACAGAACTGACAATTAAACCATACCTAATTACCTTTTTCATTCTTTCTGGTTTTTGGTAACCATAATTATAGCCAAGAATTGGCATATAAGCTTGTCCCAAACCAAAAATCGGCATAAAGAAAAAAGACTGCAACCTAAAATAAATCCCTGCTACTGCAACTGCAGTAGTACTGAAACTACCAACAATAATATTCATTATAGCAATCATAATACTCGATAACAACTGCATTATCATTGCTGGCAAACCAACATTATAGATTTCTTTAATAATTTTAAAATCAAATTCAAAATCCTTAAAATTAAATTTAATCTGCGTTTTGGGACTAAAAAGTATAAAGCTAATCACCACTCCCCCAACAAATTTAGAAAAAATACTGGCAATTGCAGCCCCTTCAATCCCTAATTCAGGAAAGATACCGAACCCAAATATTAAAAAAGGATCAATAATAATATTCAATATCCCTCCAACTACTAAACCTAACATTGGAGCAAAGGTATTACCTTCCCCCCTCAATATATTATTTGCAATCATTGGATAAAATAGGGCTACTGAACCAATCAACATAATCCTAATATAGCGTTTTCCCATATCGATTAGTATCTGTTCAGAAGTAAATAGACTGATTAAATTTTCAGAATAAAAATAACCTACCAGCCCAATAATCACACTATAAATTAAAATAATAAAAATAGTATGTTCTGCTACTTGGTTGGCCCTACTTTCTTTCCCTTCACCTAACAGTCGTGAAATTAAAGAACTAGTTCCAACTCCTGTTCCTACTGCAATTGCAATTAAGACTATCTGAATCGGAAAGGCTAAAGACAAAGCAGATAAAGCTTCTTGGCTACTACGACCAACATAGATACTATCTACTACATTATATAAAGCCTGTGTGCTCATTCCAATAATTGAAGGTACTGATAACTTAAATAGTAATTTTAAAATCTTTTCTTCCCCTAATTGCTCAGAATCACTATTGACTATCACTTCAAACTCTCCTTTTATTGTTAATTAACTATAACTTATTATATCTTATTTACTTGAGATTTAAAGCTAATCTGCTAAATTGTACTATAAAAATTTTCAAAGCTGACCAATAAGTTTAGCTTAGGTGGTTTCTGGCGATTTATTACATAATTATAATAAATTAAGCTTTTTAATCTTTTTTAGGTTTTGATGATATAACTCATTATTAAGCTAACAACAGTTATAATTAGAAAAATAGAGTTATATTGAGTTAATAGAATATATTTAAATTTTATAAGGTTTGTGATAAATCCAGATTTTGTTATAATAATAACAAGCATGAATAAAATATAAGAATCAAGTATTAGAGGCTATTAAAAAAAATGAGGAGGTGAAAAAGATGGCTAAAAAAGTACAAAGAAACTCCCTTGCAGCTCAAATACTGCATGGATCCCATACTATTACTTGCTTTATCTTACTTATTACAGGATTTGCTTTTACTTTTGATTACTTTGACCTCTTAGGAGGAGTTCAACGAGTACAATCTATACATCGTACTACAGGGTATATCTTTATTCTTGTACCTCTAGTTATAGTTATCTTTAGATTTAAAGGATTTCTTCACTTTATGAAAGACATGCTTACATGGTATAAAGAAGATATCCAATGGCTAGGAAAAATGCATTCTTATTTGCTTGACTATGAGAATACAGAGATGCCACTTGTCAAAGGTTCTCATAACCCTGGACAGAAATTAACTGGAACTATTATGATCTTTGCATCAGTTATAATAGCTATTACTGGAGCACTTATAATTTTCTATCCGCAATTGATGGCTGATATAGACTTATTAACTATCCATAGGTGGTCAGTCTATGTATTAGCAGCAATCTTAGTTGGGCATACCTTCTTAGGTTTAGGAGGCCTTAAGCAATATCGAGGTATGTGGAGAGCAATGTTAGGTGGTAAGTTAGATGCAAAGTTTGCTAAGAAACACTGGCCTGTATGGTATGAAGAGTATATGGAGAAAGAAAAAGAGAAAGAATCTGGAAATTAAATTGCCTAATTATTTTTAAAAAGGTTTAGTTTTTGGCTTAATAAGTAATTTTATTTAAACCTTATAAGCTAGATAGGCATTATTTTAGAATTATCAGACGTAAGCTTCAGTTGCTTAAGATTAAGCAACTGAAGTTTACGTTTTTTTATTGAGTATTATATATAATTTTTTATAAAAGTAATTTCTTTATAATCTTACTACCCAAATAAGCACCAATACAAACTGAACCAAAAAAAATCAATCCATGAATTGATAAAGATGCTGTTTCATTAACCATAACTCCAATGTTACACCCGCCAACAATCCGAAGACCATAGCCCATTAAAAAACCACCTAATAACAAATAAACCCCACGTTTTAATTTACAGACCTGTCTTAATCTAAATTGTCCAGCTAAAAGGGTTGAAAGAAAAGAACCAGTAATAATTCCTAGATTCAAGATTAATTTATCATAGTTAAAGTTGTCTATTACAAAAGCTCCAGCTATTCCCCACGGTCTCCCAGTATAAATTAATATAACAATATTTAAACATGCCAATAATAAGGCTCCTAACCAATAAGGCCAATGATTAAATAACACCTTCTTAGAAGACCGATCCATTTAAGCCCTCCTTAAAGTTCAATTATAAACTTCAATCTCCCAAAGCCCAACTTCAACATCTTCAACTTCAAAATCATAATTCTTTTTCTCCAATAAATTCATAATATTTCGTACCGCTTGAGTATGATCGGTTATAATAATCAGTTTTTGCTCCGAAGTCAATTCGTTAAGCTTCTTCTTAACCTTCAGTAATGGAATCGGGCATACTTCACCTAGTAAGTCTAACCTGATTTCTGTCATTTGTACTCCTCCATCCAAAAGTTTCAATCCATTAATTTAGTTAGTATATAATAAATTATAATTAAAATCCCAAAATGTAATATTCCAGATTTAAACCAACCTAAAATATCAGGTAAATATACTATCTGAACTGTAAAATATTCTTGCCACCAATAAAGGTGAAAAGAACCTAGATTACTTCCTATAATCACTCCAACTAAGACAATCAAAAAGTTAACTGATCCTTCTCCAATTCTCATCAACATTCCCAGAACACATCCACCAGCTAATACCATCCCTAATCCAAACAACAAGCCTCCTATAATTGTATATCCTCCCCACGGCAAGACATAACTAGGCAATTGTTCTGGAAATTTTACTATATTATATAGCATAAATCCTACTGTAGATACTCCAATTAAGATTAATATAGCTTTTATAAGTTGTACATCTTTAAAGAAAAAGAAATTCACCAATCCTCCAGCAAAACAAAAGTTACTCCGTTGTAATACAACTCCTATTATTATTCCTAATAATAATATAACCAGCAAGCTCCAATTGAAGATTAATCCAACAACTAAAAGTATACACCAGATTAGATAAACTAGTTTTGGATTCATTTTAATCCCTTCTTTAAAAAATTTATATCTAATAAAAGCTTGCAAAAAAATAAAATCTCTGATTTAATGTAAGTATCTGCAACAAAGTTCTTTATTTCACTATCATTTTAACATATCTAGGTTCAAATTTCTAGTAATTTAAAGGAAAGGGGATTAAAATGAAAATTTATCATTTTGAAATCTTTATCACAGTAGTCAGGGCCAAAAGTTTTTCAAAAGCTGCTAAATTATTATACTTAAGTCAACCTGCTGTCAGTAAACATATTAAGTCAATGGAGGAATACTATGGAACCGAACTCTTTAATCGGAGTAACCAAGGAGTTACATTAAATCCTGCTGGTAAGTTGGTTTATGATTATGCCCAAAAAATATTGAAGGTTCATGATGAATTAGATCAAAAAATTGATAACTATCTCCATCCAGAAGAACGTGATTTAACAGTAGGAGCTAGCATAACACCTGGTGGCTACTTACTCCCATGCACCCTGTGGGCTTTTAAAGATAAGCATCCACAAATAAATATAAAATTAAAGGTAGATTATAGTAAAACTATTTTAGAGAAAGTAATGAATAATCAATTGGCCCTAGGAATTATTGAAGGTAACATTCCTGCTAATTGTGATCTTAATACAGAATTAATCATAACTGATCAGTTAAAAATTATAACTGCTCCTCAGGAAGAGAAAGAACAGGCTATTTCAATAACAGAATTAAAGAAGTTGCCTTTAATTTTACCTAGCCAAGATTTTTATATCAGGAAAAAGTTTGAACAGTTTTTAGCCGATCATAACTTAAATTTAAATCAACTCAATATAGTTGCTGAAATGGAAAGTATTAGTGCTATTAAGTCAGCAGTTGAAGCAAATTTAGGAGTTTCAATTCTTTCTTACTCTTCAATTAAAAAGGCTGCTTATCAAAACACAATCAGTATTATTGATTTTAAAGAAGATTTAATTGACCAATTAAGGCTAGACATTACCCTCATTCACAATAATAGTCTCAACCAACCAAGTATTATAACCAAATTTATTTCCTTTTTAACTCTACAGCATAAACATACTTTTTGCTAATGATCTTAAAATTTTATTCGCTTAATTTAAAAAAAGCATAAGTTGGTTAATCTATTTAATTAAATAAATTAAAAATCAACTCATGCTTATTTATTTTAACTTCCTTTAGAAACTTTTTTTAAATTATCTATATTATTGATTTAAAAATTTCTCTGCCTAACAAGTAACCCTTCTTCTTTAAATTGTCTCGACAAGAGGTTACTCATCTTCAGAGAAATATTTCATGCTGATCTTCTTTAGTTCTTCAGTACTATATAGTATTGTATAATCTGTAATCCCTGTCTTTTCTGAAATCTGACGGGCTACCTCTTCAACATCTGCTTGACTATGCCCGTGAATCATCGAAAATAAATTATAGGGCCAATCAGGATAAGTCGGTCGCTCATAAACATGGCTTATCTCTTCATAGCTAGCCATCAATTCTCCTACCTCATCTCGACGTTCAGCAGGTACTATCCAAGCTCCCATCCCATTAAATTGATAACCTGCTTGGCGATGGTATAAGATAAGACCCATCCGCCGCAATTTACCTTCTTCATTTAGGCTTTTAAGCCGGGCCAACAACTTTTCTTCAGTGATCCCTAGCTCATCTGCTATCTTTTGATAAGGGCGTTCAACTAAAGGTAGGTCTTCTTGTACAGCTTTAATAATTTCTTGGTCTAATTGACTAATCTCTATCTCCATCTTGACCCTCCTGTTCCAAGTTAAGTTTAACACCTAACTTATAAAATCGCTTAGCAGGTAACCTTCTTAAAACTTCAAGTCCCTCTATCTCTTCAATCTCAGCCAACTGCTCTTCTAAACTCTTTTGAGTCGGAGCAATTAAGGTAAACCAGAGATTAAAATCATGATTACGTCGATAATTATGAGTTACGCCTAGATATTGATTGATCTTATCTGCCACCTGATAAAATCGCTCTTCAGTTACTTTAGCAGCTGCTAAAGTACTGATATAACCTAGCTTTTTGGAACTAAAAATCCCACCTAATCTCCGAACATAACCTGCTTCTTTTAAACTCTTAATCCGCTCAATAACTTCTTGAGCACTCAACCCTAACTTCTCGCCTAGCTTTTGATAAGGTCTAGCTGTTATCGGAAACTCACGCTGGGCTAAGGTCAATAACTTCTTGTCTAATTCATCTAATTGCTTCGCCATCTTAACATCCTCCTCGATGACACCATGGCTCTCCTGCCATATAATCTCCATCTGAGTAATAATAAGCTCGTGCTCGACAACCTCCACAGACTTCAGTATAGTTACAGCTACCACAGCTACCATCATAGTCCATCGTTCTTAATTCCTCAAAGACTTCAGCTTCAGCCCAGATCTTAGAGAATGGAGTTTCTTTAACATTTCCTACTTCAACCGGTAAGTAAGGGCAGATATGTACATCGCCATTTGGTAAGATACAACAATAATCAGTTCCTGCCAAACAACCCCGAGTAAATCGCATATCCATATCTTTCTCCTTAGCAACCGCCATAAACTGTGGTGCACAAGTCGGTTTAAGCTCAATATCAACCTCTTTTTGCTTCTCCATAATTCGATCAATCAACTGGTGATATCTTTTAGAACGAACTGAATCTTGTTCAATATCCTTCCCTCTACCTGTAGGTACTAAGAAGAAAGGATGATGAGCCTTAACCCCTAAATCAATTACAAAATCCGTAATCTCTTCAAATTCATCATAATTTAAATCTGTAATAGTAGTATTAACCTGAACACGCAATCCAGCGTCAATACAGTTTTTAATCCCAGCTACCGCCTTCTCCCAAGCCCCCTCTACCTGTCTAAATTCATCATGCACTTCAGACTTCACACTATCTAAACTGATCCCCATTCCTGCTGCTCCAGCCTCTTTCAACTGCTGAGCAACCTCAGGGGTAATATACATTCCATTAGTCCCAAAGACTGGACGCATACCCAAGCTTGCTGCATGTTCAACCAATTCATAAATATCATCTCTTAGTAATGGCTCTCCACCACTAAAGATCATGATTTTAAAACCAGCTTTAGCTATCTCATCTAATAACTCTTTCCCTTCAGCAGTTGTCAACTCATCTTTCTCCTTCTCTTTTGGCCCGGAATCTCGATAACAGTGCTTACAATATAAATTACATTCTTTGGTAGTATTCCAAGAAATAATCACTAGCCGATTCCTCCCTCAAATTTTCAATACATTTTTACTTCTTGCTAAGTAAAATGAAACTTACTTGCTATAAAGTGGCACTTTGCCACTTTATAGCAGTTGACAGTGAACAGTTGACGGTTGACAGTTAAAACCATTTAAAACTTAAACCCAAAACCAATCTAAACCTATAATTCTAAAGCTTTTCATAGCTCTTAAGATTTTAAGATTTTGATCTTAACTGTAAACTGTAAACCGTAAACTGTCAACTCAATATTACTTACCTCCAGCCCGCTTGCCAGTAGAACCAAACTTCCCTTTCACTTCTTGCCAGAAAAGCCTAGCCGTCAAACTACCTAAAGCAAATACATTCCGTAATCCACTACTATTAGGCCATTTCATTTCATCTTGATCACAGATACTATACTTTCCAAAATCACTCAATCGCTTCTGTAAACTCTCCAACCTATCATCCCGCTTCTCTGAAGGGAGTTCATAGATAGCATCAATCTCCTCTAAAATCTGACGAGATTCGGTGATTTTTTCCTTAACTTCAACATATACTTCTTCATCTAATAAATCCAGTTCATACTTTAATTCATTCAATCCTAAAGCAGAATCATAAGTGGCATTAGCAATTTCATCCCGTGTCATCGAGTCAGTCTCAAAGCTTAACATATGCTTCCAACTAGGCTGTAATAAAGCCTGACGATGATCTTCTAAAGAATGACAAAGTTTATGGTAACCATACTCCTCTGGGTTCTCAAAAGCAGGAGAACCAGGATCAAGAAATGGAGCTAACGGAGCTACAAAAGGTACAATCTTACCCTCTCCTATTTCTGGTAGAAGCTCACGACAATAATCAACAACATCAACAGCATCCTCATAAGTCTGTTCTGGTAGTCCAACCATAAAGAAGATATCGATCTTGCGACAGCCATTCTCTAATGCCTTTACTAAAGTATCTTCAAACTTCTCATTAGAAACAGGAAACTTACCACCTTTCCCCTTTCTAATTCGCTCTAAATGAGACTCTACACTTATCTGTAAGCTATAACGATCAGTGGCATCATCTAAACGCTTAAGATAATCTTCCGAAGCTGGAGCAAAGAGTTCAAAGACAAACTCATTATCAATATCTTCCTTACTTAAGAGATCAAGAAATTCATTAGCATAATCTTCTCCTCCCATTCGTGGATCATGAACCACAAAGATAGGTGCTTTGGAGAAAGAAGAAATAAACCTAACATCTTCTATCAGCTTACTAGGCGAACGGAAAGCTGGACCTTTTTTTCTATTAGATACATCTTTGATTGCAGAGCCACAACCTCCGCAGATAGGACAATTAATTGCACATCCTCGAGAGATCAATAACATAGTTGTAGGATAGTCAAACCAACCTTGATAAGGAACGACATTCTTCATACTACCATACTTCATCACAGCCTTAAAAACATAATTATAAGCAGGTAGGGAAGCATAATCCAAATCTTCAGGAACAAACTCAAAATCGTTGACTACCGTCTCCCCATCAGACTTCCAAGTCAAGTTAGGAACAGTACTTAAATCCCCACCCTTGTCCAAAGTCTCTAGTAGCTGAAGTAGTGGTTCTTCAGTCGAATCTCCTCTAATCACAAAATCAACTTGAGGATAATCAATCAACTCATCATGATAATAAGAAGAACTATACCCCCCAAAAATAACCGGTTTATCAGGGTGATATTTCTTGATCAATTTAGCTATTTCTAAACTTCCATGTGCATGAGGAAGCCAATGTAAATCAACACCAAAATAACGAGCTTTAGAATTTTTAATAACCTCCTCAGGATCATAACTAGAAGAATCAAGCATTCGATATGCTAAGTTAATTATTTGAGCATTATACCCATGCCGCTCTAGGTATTCAGCCAGACTAGTAATTCCAATTGGATACATCTCAAAGATAGAAGATGAAGGAATTACATCACTGATCGGGCCAAAAACCTCAGGTCGTTCTCGAAAATCATAAACACTGGGTGGATGAAAGAAAATCATATCTTTCCGAAACATTGAATAAACCCTCCTTAATTTAGATTGCCTATATTACTATATCTAAAACCAAATTATTATAATAAAAAATTATAAAGTGACTTTTATAACAATCCAAGATAAAATTACTACTACAACAGCTAGGCAAACCTTATTTAAATCTTTTTGCATGCCCTATTATATCATATCAATGCAGTTATTTGAATATATTTCCCCTTGTAAAATTATCTACTCTGCTTTAAATATCTAACGAAATTCTTCAACCTTTCAATTCCACCCTTTATCCATGGTAATTTGCATTTAATATTTTTTGCCCTTGACTATTCATTATTCACTATTCTCTATTAATTGCTCTTGATTAGTTGCTCTCTATTATTTATTTACTACTTTTCCCTTCGTCAACCCAATCTCTTCATCAGTCAGATAACAAGCTGGATCCTGATGCCAGAAATCTCCATAAATAGCTTCAGCACGTGCTCTAAAGTTACCATTACAGACACCTAGCCATTTACATTTACTACAACGACCCTTTAATAAATTTTTACGATCTTTTAAGCCAGCTAAGATCTCATTCTGGGAAGAATCTGTCCAGATCTCACTAAATTTCCTCTCTCTTACATTACCAAAGGTATGGTTTTGAGTAAATTGATCAGGATGGACATTGCCTAACCAATCAACATTAGCAATCGCAATTCCTGTTCTGTTACCTTCATTTCTCTGTAACAATTCTAAAATCTTCTCTGCTCGAGCTGGATCTTCTTGCTTCATCTTTAAATAGAGATAGATCCCATCAGCATGATTATCGACCGTTAAGATCTCTTTATCAATTCCTCTCTTTTGAAAATCAAGTGTTCGTTCTATAATTAAATCCATCACTTTTCTTGACTCTTCTAGAGAAATATCCTCTTTAACCATCTCACTTCCTCGCCCAGAATAGACTAAGTGATAGAAACAAGCCCGTGGAATCTGCTCCTCTTCTAATAAGTCAAAAATCTGATCTAATTCTTGGTAATTATGACGATTAATCGTAAAACGCAAACCTACCTTCTGATCGATCTCTAAGCAGTTATGAATTCCTTCTAACGCTTTTTTGAAGGCTCCTTCTTTGCCTCTAAATTGATCATTCGTCTCTTCTAGACCATCAAGACTGATTCCTACATAGCCAACTCCTATTCCTTTTAACCTCTGAGCAACATCCTTAGTAATCAAAGTTCCATTTGTCGAGATAGTAGGTCTTATTCCTTTTTCAGCAGTATATTCAGCTAACTCAAAGATATCATCTCGAATTAAAGGCTCTCCTCCTGAAAATAATAAGACCGGTACATTAAAATCTGCCAGATCATCAATAAACTCTTTAGCTTCAGCAGTGCTTAGCTCTCCACTATAATCCTTATAATCAGAATCAGAATAACAATGGGTACAACTTAAATTACAGGTCCTTGTCATATTCCAAACTACAACTGGCCCCCTATTTTCTAATGCTCCATGTTGTTGGCCCTTAGATTTCTTACTATAACGTAATTTATCTCCAAACTTCTCCTTACCACCTAGCAGCTTAGATACTCCAATCATAATTAACTCCACTCCCTTTATCTAATTATCTAAAGTAACTTCTTAATAGTATATACTTTTACAATTCTTATAATATATACTTCCACACTATATACTTCTTACTTCTTGACTTTATATCCTGCCTCAGTAATTAAAAACATTCATTATCCTGCTTTGTTTGAATTTCTCATATAAGATATATAAATTGTAGGATATTCAACCTTCCAATTTTCAGATGCCTTATGCTTTTGACCTCACTCACACTCCCACACATAACTGACACAATATTGTATATAAAGAAAAAAGATACGGTTGGCCCGTACCTTTAGCTACTACTAGCTTAAGAATAAATCCGCTCTAACATCTTCTTATTTAAGTTATCAGGTGAATCATTATAGACTATCTTCCCGTGCTTAATCCCGATTATTCTATTAGCAAAGCTCTTAGCTAATTCAACATTATGAATAGAGATCAACATAGTAATCTTCTGTTTTTGGTTAATTTCTGTCAATAAACTCATGATTTTTTCTGCCGTTACAGGATCTAAACTAGAAACCGGCTCATCACCTAAGATTAATCTAGGCTCTTGGGTTAAAGCTCTAGCAATACCAACCCTTTGGCGTTGGCCCCCACTTAAATCTCTAACCTTAGCAGTTTCATATCCAGCTAACCCTACTCTAGCCAATGCTTCTTGGGCTAATTTAATTTCACCCTCTGAATAATTTTGTAATAATATCTTCAAGTAATTTAAATAACCAAACCTACCAACTAAAACATTAGTTAAAACTGATAAACGCTCTATGAGATTATATTCTTGAAAGATCATCCCTACATCTCTTCTATACCTTCTTAAATCATTCTTCTTTAATTTTCTAATATTCTTTTCATACCAATATAGTTGACCAGAATTAGGCTCAATCAATCGATTAATACAACGAATTAATGTTGATTTTCCCGCACCACTCGTACCTAAGATTACTACAAACTCACCTTGCTTAACCTCTAAATTAATATCCTTTAAAACATAATCCTCTTTCTTAGAGTACCTCTTTGCTAAAGATTCAATTGCTAACATTTAAATCACCTTCGTTCTAATTAATGAACTTATATAATCAATTCCAATCACCATAATTAAAATTATCAAGGTATCGACTAATACCTTCTGATAGGCAAAAATTCTAAAGTGAATAAATAATAATTGTCCAATTCCACCAGCACCAATGAGCCCTAAGATTAAAGAAGCTCTAATATTAACTTCAAATCTATAAAAAGTCTCCGAAAGAATATCAGGCATTATCTGGGGTAAAATACCAAAGGTAATTACTGAAAGATTAGAAGCACCTACACTCAAAATTGCTTCTTGACTACCCTTATCGGCAGCTTCTATCTTCTCTGAAATTAATTTACCTAAAACACCTATATTATGAAATATTAAAGCTAAAGCACCTGCAAAAGGTCCTAATCCTAAAGCCGGAATTAAAACTAAAGCAAATACTATCTCAGGAACTGATCTTAAAAAACTTAAAAAACCCCTGACTAAACTATAAATTCCTTCCCAAGGAGTCGTATTCTTAGCAGCTAAAAAACTAAGTGGTAAAGCTACCAATAATGAAAAAGAGGTTCCTACTATAGCAATCTGTAAGGTGATTATCGCCTCTCCTAAGACCTTATTTAAAATTGACCAATCAGGAGGAAACCATCTTGTAGCAATAAATTCTATCGTATTTCCAATCTTAAGTAACCTTCTAAGATCAAACCCTACTCCTCTCAAACTCCAAAGATGTACTATAGCAATCAAAGAAATAATTAAAACAGTTTTCACTTTCTTATTCTCTAAATCCATCTCTTTAAATCCTACCTTCTTCTTTAGCTGCTTCCCTAATTGGTTCGTAATCTTCATCTACTGCTTTAGTAAAACCACTAGCTCCGAAAGCATCTAAAACCTCTTGATTATCAATCTTATAAAAGGCTTCTCTAATCTGATCAATTAATTCTTCTTCAACATCTCTACTTACTGCCCAAGGATACTGAAATAATTTTTCTGATCTCCAAATCACCTTAAATTTATCCCCATCAATAACTTCATTTGCTACTAAAGTATCAAAGATAGCACTATCAATAGCCCCTGCATCAACTTGCTGATCTTGTACTGCTAAAGCTGTCGCATCATGAGAGCCAGTATATGTCAATGAGTTAAAAGCATCATCTATATTAATTCCATCTTCTTTAAAAGCTATATTAGGAATTAAACCTCCCGAGGTAGAGCTTGGATCACCAAAAGCTACATCTAATTCATCAGCTTTTGCAATCAAATCATTTAAAGAATCGAGTGGGGAATCCTTATGAGTTACTATGTAGGAATAATAATATGGGGTATCATCTACTAGTTGAGTAATAATTGCTTGAGCCCCTACCTGCTGATTTGCTATAACATAAGTTAACGGGCCAAAATAAGCCATATCAATCTGTCCATAATTCATCGCCTCTACTACCCCATTATAATCTGGATAAGTATCAATCTGTACTTGCTTGTCCAACTCTACTTTTAGATGATCCGTTAATTTTTCTATTGCTGGTGCCATCTCTCCCTGAGTTTGAGCAGGAATTAATCCTATAGTAAACTCCTCTTCTCCAACGCTAATTCCAAATAACCAATTAAGAAATCCAGCCCTTGCTACTGGAACCACTATTAATGTTAATGATAAAACTAATACCACTGTTAATAATCTTTTCTTCATCTTCCCCCCCTAATTCAAAACAAAGATTAGAATATCTTATTATTAATATAAAAAATTATAGAGCAAAGAATAAATTCACTCTATAATTCATAAATTCACTAAATTATTTAATTTTCCTGCTTCTTTAAACATTTATTTTGAACTTTTCAACCGATCCATCAACTTTATTTAAATACCAAATAATTTTTCCATCTTTCTTCTCAGCTTGTAAAGTAGAACCCCTACCACCAATTTCAGCTGGCAAACAAATCTCAATAGCCTGTTTTGGACACTCCTTAACACAAGCAGCACAGTCCCAACAGTCCCGCTTTTCTCTAATCTCTGCTTTATCTGTAGCGTTCTTATACAATAGATTCCCTGGACAGATTCTAACACATAAAGGTTCCTTAGATTTACCACAGCCATTACACAGCTCCTTATTAATCTCAACTGCCATCTAGATCACCCAGCTTAATATGTTCTCTTTCAACTATTTCAATCTGATCTCTTTTTTGATCATAAACGGAGTTAACAAATTTAAACCAATTTTGATCATCACGCTCAGGATAATCAAGGCGCTGTTGATAAGACTTCCATCTAGTCTCTTTTCTATATAGTAAATGCTCCACAAGGACTCTTGCCACAATAACTCGATCTATAACTTCATGTAAATTCATTAATTGATGTAAATTTTCAGCTTTTCCAGAAGCTAAATCTTGATCTAAAATCTTTAATAATCTTCTAGCTTGTAATAGCTTCTCTTCATGTAATTGATAATTAGTACTCAATCCACCAGCATACTCATCCATTATCTTCTGTAACCGCTCTTCAAGCTCAGATGGGCCAACACCTTCTTCGCATTCTAATGGAGCATAGACTCGCTCAAGCTCTTCTGACAACTCTTTAGATTGAGACTCTGTCAGATCAACCCCTTGAATATACTCTAACGCATCTAAGACTGCAATCTCACCCTCAGCCATAGCACCAGTCACATACTTCTTAGGAGCTCCTCCAGCAACATCACCAGCAGCATATAAGCCATCTAAGGTCGTACGCCGCTTAGTATCAATCCAGTAGCCAGCCTGGGCATGACCACCGACCAAATATGGTTCCGTACCATAGATCTCAACCGGTTCATCCTGTGGTTCTATCTCTCGATCAGCCCACTGTAAGATAATTCCTGGTGACATATTCAAAAACATCTCTTTGATCCTCTGATTATCCTCTTCATCTAAATGAGTAATATCCAAGTAACATGGCCCACGCCCTGCCTTATTCTCTTCTATAGTAGCATACAAACGTAAAGGAGTAGTATTTTTCTCATAATTAGTCTGATATTCTTCTCCTAAAGCATTGATCTGTCGAGCATTAAAACCTTGAGCAATCGTTCCGGTTGGAGAGATGACATCCTTAACCCGCAAAGCGATAAATCGCATCTCAAAGGTTGTCATTTCAGCTCCAGCTCTTAGACCCATAGCATAGCCTGCTCCAGTATTAAATGGTGGGTACCACATCTTATGGCGTGCTTGCCCAGGATTATTAGGTCGATAGATTCCTGCAGCTCCACCAGTAGCACAGATCACCGCCTTAGCCTTAATCAGATAAAACTTATTATCACGAACCGAAAAACCATAAGCTCCCTTGATTTGATCATCTTCTACTAGATAATTAGTTATATTGACTCGGTTTAAAACATCTACTCCACTATCCCTGACAGCTTGAGCCATAATTGGCTTGATATTCTCCCCTTTAATCTGAACACTTCTCGTACCCCGCGGAAGAAAATTACCATCTTCATCCTTCAAAAAAGGTAGGCCCCATTGATCCAACTTATCAGCAGCCCGATTCAGACCTTGAGCTAGAGTATAAATTAGATCATCCCTAACCAACTCTTCTGAATCCTGCTTAATATAATCTAAAAAATCCTGAGGGCCAACACCAGGGTTCAAATAAGCATTGATGGCATTGATTCCTGCTGCTAGACAACCACTCCGCTCAATATGGGCCTTGTCAACAATCAAAACATCAACTTCTGGGTCTTCTTCTTTGGCCCTTACTCCAGCATAACAACCAGCAGCTCCACCACCAATAATTAAGATATCAGTTGTCAGTTCAACTACTTCAAATTGCTCCATCTTTATCATCCTTAATTAAATATAATTCTGTTCTGCTAAGTAATCAATTACCTTCTGAGCACTCTCTTCTAATGTCTCTTGATCCGTTCTTAATTCCAAATCAGGGTTCTCTGGAGCCTGATAAGGATCAGAGATACCAGTAAAGTTAGCTATCTTACCATCCCTAGCCTGTTGATAAAGCCCCTTCACATCTCGCTCTTCACAGACCTCTAAAGGAGGATTGACAAAGACTTCAACAAACTCCCCTACCTCTTCAATCTCCTGACGAGCATAATCACGTGCTGAACGATAAGGAGAGATAAAAGAACATAAAGTAACCACATCATGCTTAGTCAATAACTTAGCCACAAAGGTATTTCTTTTTATATTTTCATTACGATCTTCCTTGCTAAAACCTAAATCACTAGTCAAAGATTCACGTACAATATCTCCATCCAAGCGCTGTACTCTAGTATTTCGCTTTTGTAATTGCTTCTCTACTTCTACAGCCACAGTCGTCTTACCAGCTCCACTTAAGCCAGTAAACCAGACAGTCACACCACGATTAGTTTGACACATACTACCCCCACCTTTGAACTTCAGTTTATAGTTTATAATTGATAGTTGAATTCGAAACCTAAAAACCTACTAAACAATTAAATTAACTGACTTTAATTTTAAGCTTTTTAATTCTTAATTGTACATTGTTCATTGTCAATTGTCCATTAGCTTTATCAACTATCAATTTATTTTAACTATTCATTGCTATTCACTATTCACTATTCACTATTCACTCTTCACTCTTCTCTATTCTCTGCTCTTACTGCGCCATTCCCTGAATCAATACTTCAGCCACTTCTGGTCTAGTCAATTCTTCAGGAGGTCGCTTACCATTTCTTAACAATCCTCTAACTCGAGTTCCACTTAATGAGACATGGTATTTCTCATCATGAGGACAAGTTTTAGATGTAGCCATTGAAGCACACTTTTTACAATAGAAAGCATAATCAAAGCATAATGGCTCAATTCCTAGATCTCCACACCATTTGAACTCCTTAAATATTTCTTGAGAGTCATAAGTACCATAATAATCTCCTACCCCAGCATGATCACGACCTACTATAAAGTGAGTACAACCATAATTTTTACGGCATAAAGCATGGAAGACTGCCTCTCTTGGGCCAGCATATCTCATTGCTGCTGGAAAGACTGTTAAAGCAGTTCGATTTTGTGGATAAATCTTATCCATTACAACTTCATAGCTCTCAATTCGATATTCTACCGGTACATCACTGCTTTTAGTCTTACCTACTAAAGGAGTCAATAATAGACCATCACAAATCTCTAAAGCACACTTTTGAATATATTCATGAGCCCGATGAATTGGATTTCTAGTCTGAAAACCTACCACGCGATTCCAGCCTTTTTCTTTAATTAATGCTCTAGCATCCTTAGGATCTAAGCGATACTGATTAAATTGCTCATGCCCTACTCTTCTTAATAAAGAGATCTTACCTCCTAATAAAACATCTCCATTTTGATATAACTTAGCTACTCCTGGATGTTCAGTCTCTGTTGTCCGATAAACCAGCTCTGCTTCTTTCTCTTTATCATAAGTATATTTATCTGCTAAATGTAAGATAGCATAAACCTGGCCTGCTTGATCTGTCAAAGCTACATCTTCTCCAATTGCCAACTGTTCAGCCCTCTCTTTAGTAACATCTAGTACAACAGGTATCGTCCAAGGTAGACCATTTGTTAAGTACATCTCTTCTACAACTGATTTATAATCCGCTTCAGTCATAAAACCTTCTAGTGGACTATACAGACCAGTAGCTATATTTTCTGTCTCAGTTAACATCTCTCTAGACAACTTAATTTTGGATAGATCATCTGCCTTAGCCAACCATTCTTCTCGCTCTTTTCCTGTCACAATTCGATCAACCAACTTACCACCATGAGGCTCAATTAACATCTTAACTCCTCCTTAAATTTCCTTCACAACAATAAGATATATATTACTTACCAACAGAATTTATAAGTAAATTTAAATCTCTTCTAACGCAGTTACAAAATCTTCTTTCAGATCACTAATATCTTCAATCCCAACACTAACCCGAATCAAATCATCATAAACACCAAGCTCCTGTCGTTCTTGCTCACTATTATTAGCATAAATTGTTGAAGCAGGATGGATCACTAATGACTTGACATCACCAATATTTGCTAAATTATAGAAATAATCTAAGTTATTAATCACAGTAAATGCTTTCTTCTTACTTCCAACCCGTAAGGTTAAGACTCCACCATAGCCACCTGCCAATAGTTCGTTGGCCCGTTGATGATAGTCATTATCTTCAAGCCCTGGGTAATTAACTTCCTTTACCTCAGGCTGTTCAGCTAAAAACTTAGCTAACTCTAATGCATTCTGACAATGCCGCTCCATCCTTAAAGCTAAAGTCGGCAGTCCCAATTCATTTAAGAATGAATCTAAAGGTGACTGACAGACCCCTAAGTTCCTAAAGGTCTCTCCTCGAGCTTTAACAGTAAAAGCAAATTTGCCATACCTCTTATACTCAGCAAAATTATCAAACTCAGTCCAATCAAAGCTTCCACCATCGATAATCACCCCACCAATCGAGTTGGCCGTTCCATTGATATATTTAGAAGTAGAGTGAATTACTAAATCAGCTCCTAATTCCAACGGCTTAATCAGGCTTGGGGTAGTCATTGTGCTATCAATAATTAGAGCAATACCATGTTCTTGGCATAATTGAGCAATCCCTTTCAAGTCAGGTATATCCAACTTAGGGTTACCCAAAGTCTCAGCAAAGACAAACTTAGTCTGCTCAGTAATCAATTCCGCAATATCTTCTCGTTCAACCCCCGCAGCAAACTTAGGTTCAATTCCATAATTTTTATAACTCTTAAAGAGGTTGTAAGTCCCTCCAAATAAAGAGCTAGTAGCAATAAATTCATCTCCCTGCTCCAAAATTGCCAAAGTAGCTGTAGCAATTGCTGACATTCCAGAGGAAGAGAGGATAGCTGACTTCCCTCCTTCTAATGAAGCCAGCTTTTCTTCTACTTTTCTGATTGATGGATTATTAACTCTCGTATAGACATAACCAGGAGCTTTCTGATTGAATACCTTCTCTAAATCTTCGGCTCGCTCATATTCAAAAGAATTGGTTAAATAGACTGGAGTATTGGTTGCACCTTGTTGATTATCGACTTTTAAATTAACTAGTTTAGTAGAAAACTTCATTAGACTCCTCCTCTTAACTTGCCTTCTTGACTGTCAAGATATAATAACCATCTTCTGCCTGCTCTTTAGCTAAAATCTCATGCCCTTCAGAGCTTAAACTCTGTGGTACATTAGCAATCGGCTCTCCTTCATCTAGATAAATATCAATTATCTCTCCTGGGCTTAAAGGAGCAATAGCTACCTTTGCTTTAACAAAGTTCATTGGACATTTGACCCCTCTTAGGTCAGCTACCTCTTTATCTGTTGCTTCATTTGAAGCACTATTATCATTCTCTGTTGCTTCTTCCGTCACAATTGTGAATTCTAATTTAGCATTTAAGGAGTTAAATAATTTCTCAATTCGAGCAATTAATTCTTTTACTCCTTCTTGATAAGCAAATAGATCAGTAATATCACCTAACTTATAATCAATAGCAGCATCAACTACTTCTTCATAATCTGTAGCTACTAATTGTCCATCAATAAATTTATCTTTGAACTCCTTAATGATAACTCGATCTTTTTGCGTGTCAACCCCTTTAACAATCAATAATGCTCTAGCAGCATTGACGATTGCTTGATAAAGTTGATCTGCATCTTCTTCTGCAACTGCCTGCTTATAATTTTCTTGAGCAGTATCTAAATCCAACTTAATGATATCCATAACTCCTACTCCACATTCACCTGGCCCTCTTCCTGCTAAAGAGAAGTCTGCATCTTGACCCCAATCTCGATATAGATCAGAATCTTCTTCATAAGCTGGAATATCTACAAATTCAGCAGCTAGCTCTTTGACCTTCTCTTCTCCACCAGCCTCTAAATACTGATTGAATTGTGCTGGATTATAATCCTCTTCTGTAGCCAACTCTTCAGCTAAATCAGCCAAGAAATCAGGAATTCTCTTTGCTGGTAAATCAATTACTCGCTCTCCGTACTTACTATTACCATCAGCTATATTTCCTCCTAATAACAGAGAATAGTGCGGTACTAACTTACCATTAAAGCGTTTTGCTTTCCCTTCCAGACCAATCTTACCAATTAAATGTTGGCCACAAGCATTCGGACAACCACTGATATAGATCTGAGGTAACAACTCCTGTAAATCATCAGCTAAAGAAGTAAGTTTAGCTCTGATTTCTTCAGCTAGATTCGGTGATAAACAAAGACCTAATCGACAAGTTGAAGCTCCTTTACAAGCAATTGGTACTGTAGAATGATTAGCAGATAATAAATCAGAGTTAATAGCTCTTATCTCTTCAACCAACTGCTCAACTTGTTCAGCTCTAACTCCTCTAATCAATAAGCTCTGTCGATTGGTAGTTCGCAAATCAACCTCTTGAGCAGATAGAAGCTCTATTTCTAATAATTGATCTAATTCTTGAGCATTTAAGTCCCCATTTTCAGGTCGCAACTCGACTGAATAATAACCAGCTACTTTTTCTTCTTCTAAATAATCAGCAGTTGCTTCTAATTCAGTACTAACTTCTTCTCTTGGTAGTTGATATTCATTGATCTCATGCGTCTCAATATTCTCTGCTAAGACATCTGCTAAATACTCTTTATATTTAGCCTTGAATTCTTCCTCTCCTAATCTCTTCTTAACAAATCTCAATCTAGCCTTATGCTTATTGCTCCGATCACCATATTCATCAAAGAAACGTTTGATAGCTTCTGCTACATGAAATATCTTATCTTCTGGGATAAACTCTTCAATTAAGAATGCAACTTCAGAAGCAGTACCCATTCCTCCTGCAGCATAAACCTTAAAGCCTTTCTTACCATTTTTTTCTTGAGCAATAAAGCCTAAATCATTAATCGTAGCTAACCCTTCATCAGCTGGTGTAGAAGAAAAAGCAATCTTATACTTTCTTGGTAAATTAAAAGAAGATCTAGTCTTGATCAAATACTCCGTTAATGCCAAAGCATGAGGTGTTGTATCAAATACTTCATCAGAGTCAACTCCTGCTCGTGAGGCATTAGCAATATTTCTGACAGTATTTCCTCCGCCACCTCGTGGGCTTAAACCAACCTCTAATAAATCAAATAGTACCTGAGGAGTATCCTCGATCTCTACTTGATGAATCTGAACATCTTGTCTAGTAGTTAAGTGTAAATATTCTGAACCATACTCTTTACTTAATTGATTTAATCTCTGCAATTGCTCTACTGTAATTACTCCACCAGGTGCTCTAACACGTACCATATATTGTTCTTCTCCTTCTGCACCTCGTTGACCATAAACTCCCATTGGAACCCGATAACCTTTGAATCTAACAGAATCAATCTCTCCTGCAAGAAAACGCTCTACTTCTTGCTGATACTTGTTAGTATCTTCTTTAACCGTCTCTGGTATCTTAAACACAGGTTCTGTCTTCATAATTTTCCCCCTTCTCTTCGTTAAACCAACTCTATTTTTAGCTCAGTTACATCTGTATGCTCCTTGATTTTAAATGCCTTCAATACAGGCTCACCTTGTAAAGAAAAGATAAAATAAATAGCATCCTGATCATAAGCCAACTTCTTATCCTCAGCCGAAGGACGAGCTGGCGTAGCTGGATGTGAATGATAGTTACCAAGCACTTGATAACCATCTGCTCTAATCTCTTTGACTACTTTAAATTGCTCTTTTGGATCTAGTGTAAAGTGTTCAGCAGATTCATCTAGATTGGTCATTGGATATACAGCCTTAACCTCAATCTTATCTTCTTCCTTCAAACCTGCCACCAACCCACAAGCTTCTGTGGGAAATCGCTCTTTAGCATCTTCTAATAACTTTTGATAGTCATCTTTTGCTAACTCAATGATCATAGTTCACAAGCTCCTTGTTCGTAATCTATTAATTCAGTAATCTCAGGATCATCACTACAGACACCACAATTGTCATTACGATTTAAACTTATCTTTCTAAATTCCATATCTAAAGCATCATAACTTAATAATGTCCCAGTCAATAACTCACCTTTATCTAATAAATACTTAATTGCTTCAGTAGCCTGAATTGTTCCAATCACTCCACCCATAACTCCTAAAACACCAGCTTCCTTACAAGAAGGCACAACACCAGGCTTAGGTGGTTCAGGGAAAGCACAACGATAACATGGCGTCTCATCATCTTCAGGTACAATAGTTATTGTTTGGCCCGTAAATTTAATGATTCCTGCATGAGAAAGGGGCTTTCCTTCCATTACACAAGCATCATTGATTAAGAACTTAGCTGGAAAATTATCAGTCCCATCGATTACAAAATCATAATCTCTAATAACCTCTCTAATATTATGTGACATTAAGTAATAATCGTATGTTTCAACCTCTACATCTGGATTCATAGAATTTATCTTCTCTTTAGCAGATTGAACCTTCAATTTCCCTACATCAGGAGTATGATGTAGTACTTGTCGCTGTAAGTTAGAAAGTTCAACTTGATCAGCATCAACCAGTCCAATCTTACCTACCCCTGCTGCTGCTAAAAACTGAGCTGCAGGTGTACCCAAACCGCCCGTTCCAATAATTAAAACAGATGACTCTAATAACTTTGTTTGACCTTCTACCCCTACATCCTGTAAAATAATATGGCGTGAATATCGTTCAAGCTGCTCCTCAGTAAAGTTCATGACCAGCACCACCACCCATGAAGTATAAAAATTCTACTTGATCACCATCTGTTACTACTTGAGTATCAAAACCATCTCTATCTAAAATTTCACCATTTAGCTCTACAGATACCATATCAGGCATGTCAACATCCTTTTCTTCCAATAATTCACTAACCGTCAATTCAGCTTCAAATTCAACTTCTTCACCATTCACTTTAATTTTCATCTTCCATCCTCCTAATACCAAGTTTTTTTATCTGAATTAATTAAATTAATTTTGTTATTATAGACTTTATCACATTATTGTGGCTATGTCAATAAGGCGGTTATATCAATAAGAATAGTCGGGATTAAGACAAAAATTAAAACGACCTTAGGTCATTTTAATTAATGTATCCCTTTGAATTACTTTCTAAACCTATTCTTACTATACAGCATCATTAGATTATTAAAAATTCTGTTCAACCTCTTCAACCTCTGTCCACCATATTTCACCCGCTCCACTGGAATGGTCTCCAGAGTTTCCAACATCAAATAAGATGATTCCTACAGCAATCAATACTATAAGTAACAATAATGCTTTCTTCAACTAACCCACCTCTTTTCTTAATTATATCACTTTTCAACTGAAAATGTGCACACCTTTAAAAATTAATCTTAAAAAGGTAGATTAAAGAATTGACCACTAAAGAAGATATAGGAAGCAAGTAAAGTTAAAACTATATTAAGTAATTGGCCTCCTATGTAAAGCTGGATTGCTTTTCCTCCCTTAACCATCTGAGCCATATCTTTAAAGTTAGAATCGAGACCAATACTGATAAATGCTAGTGTAAAGAAGAACCCTCTAAAACCATTCAATACTGGTAAACTAGCTTCTACAGTCGCTTCTGTTAATAAGAAAGAAAAGACTAACGAAGCCCCTATAAAGCCAAAGATAAATTTAGGTATTCTTGTAAAGATCTCTTTAAAACTGATCTCAACCTCTGTAGCAGATTTATTTTCATATTTTGTCACCCAAAAGATTGCTATTCCAAAAGCAATAATTCCAATTAAGATATTTTGTACCATCTTAATTATCGAAGCTACTTCCATTGCTTCTGCTCCTAATAGTGCAGAAGAGGCAACTACAGCTCCTGTCGCATCAATTGTACCTCCTAGCCATGCACCACCAACTATTGGATCTATTCCTAATAGCTGAACTACTGCTGGCATTCCAACCATCATTAAAACAGTAAAGATTAAAGTTATTGAAACAGCTAAAGTAATCTCTTCTTGTTTAGCTTTAGAAGCTGTACCTGAAGCAATAGCTGCCGATACACCACAGACTGAAGTCGCAGTAGCAATCGTAATTGCTAGTCCTTTATTATCATGCATCTTTAGAACCTTCTGCGAATACCAATACATCACTATTAAGACTGCTGGTGTCACTAACCAAGCTACTCCTAAGCCCATTGCTCCTAGTGCTAACATCCGATCAAATAAAATAGAAGCCCCTAATAAGACTAAACCAGTCTTAATATATAAACCTGTTCGAACAGCTCCCTGTAAAAATTGAGGTACTTTAGTTAAATTACTAATTATCAATCCAATTACTAACGCCCAAATTACATCATTAAAACCATAATGTCGCAATGGAGCATAATTTCCAAGTACATACGCTAAAATAGATAGTAAAAATATAACCGGATACCCTTTCAAAAAATCAGTAAACTCTTCTCGCTTACTAAAAAATACTGCCACAGCAAAAATAATTAAAGTTATTAATCCAGTCGTCAACATCCCTGTAACAATTTCAGCAGGAATAGCAGCCCAAATTGACTCAGCACCTTCTACTCCCCACTCTTTTGGTAAAACAGGTTTTTCAATAATACTACCAACCGCAGCAACAATTAATGCTATCCCTAACCAAACAGTCCACCATTCTTTTCCCCGCCATAACTTAGCAAACTTAGATTTAGTTTTTATATCCTTCTTATTTTCTAAATTAATCTCACCCATCTTTTAACTAACCTCCTATTAAAACTTTGTTATTATAAACTTTACCACATTATCTGAGTAATGTCAATAGGTTTAGTCGGAATTATTTCATCCGGTTAATTCTTCTAGGTTAAGATTGAATTTTGTAGTTTTTTTCTTCCCTTATTATATGTATTTAATGAAATCAATTTTTATTATAACCAAAAAAAGTAAGGTTGCCAGCTAGCAACCTTACTTTTTTACTTAAAACCTCTTTATCAAATTATCAAATTCTTTAAGTAATAACTCTTCTGCTCTTGCTTGATAATATGCTAAATATAGCTTGCGGTTAATCAACATATCCCTTACCTCTACTTGCTCTACTCGCTTAGCAGAGATAGCTTTTTGAGCTGCTAACTCTGATATAAAAGAGACCCCTAAGCCAGCTTCTACTGCTGAAATGATAGCCTCTGTACTCCCTAAATTAGCAACTACATTTAAATCGTTCTTATCTACTCCTGCTTCCTTTAAACCTGTCAACATTGCCTTTCTTGTCCCTGAACCCTCTTCTCTAATTAACATTCTTTCTTCCACTAAATCATCAATAATAATCTTATCCCGTTTAGCCAACCGATGCTCCTTAGGAAGAATTAAGATCAATCGATCATCAATTATCACTCTAGTTTTCACACCCTTAATCTTAGGCTTAGAACCAACTATTATTAAGTCAATCTTTCGTTGTTCTAAAAGATCAATCATCTCTTTACTATCTCCGACTCTCATTACCGTCTCTATTTCTGGAAACTCATCATAAAATTGTGCTAGTAAGTCAGGTAATAAGTACTCTGAAGGAATTGTACTAGCTCCTATTGATAATTGTCCAAACTTTTCTCCCTTAATTCTAGCTACCTCTAACTTAGTCTCTTCCCAGCTAGCTAAAATATCTTTTGCTCGCCTATAAACCACCTTTCCTGCTGGAGTTAGTCTTAATTCTCCATCTTGCCTAATTACTAATTCAGCATCAAAGAACTCTTCTAATGATTTAATTTGCATACTAACAGCCGGTTGAGTTAATCCTAATTCATCAGCTACTGCTGAAAAGCTAGCTTTTTCCATTAATTTAACCAACATCTTTAAGGTCTTTAACTTCATCAACATCCTCCTCATTTCAAAAATAAAAAAGAGCCTATAGGATTTCCCGTTAGACTCTTTTCCTAATTACTACTCTTCAACTTTAAATAAAGGGGTACTTAAATATCGCTCTCCTGTATCAGGAGCTACTGTTACTACCTTCTTTCCTGCTCCTAACTCTTGAGCTACCTTAATAGCTGCTACAACTGCAGTCCCTGAAGAAATTCCAGCTAAAATTCCTTCTTCAGCTGCTAATTGACGTGACATCTCCATTGCTTCATTATTTTTTATTTGTACTACATCATCTAATATATCTATATTAAGTACATCAGGAATAAAGCCAGCTCCAATCCCTTGAAGCATATGCGGACCAGGCTCTTCTCCACTAATCACTGCTGAATCACTAGGTTCTACTGCCACAACTTTAACTCCTTCAATTTCATCTTTTAAAACTTCACCAACTCCAGTCACTGTACCACCCGTTCCTACTCCAGCTACAAAAGCATCTAAGTCCCCCTCAGTAGCTTCAATAATCTCTTTAACTGTCGTTTTGCGATGGATATCTGGATTAGCAGGATTTAAAAATTGTTGTGGCATAAAATAATTTTCATTATTATCAGTTAATTCCTTAGCTTTTTCAATAGCTCCTGGCATTCCCTCTTCCCCAGGAGTCAAAATTAATTCAGCCCCATAAGCCTTTAAGATCTTCCTCCGTTCAATACTCATTGTATTAGGCATTACTAAAACTACATTATACCCTTTAGCCGTTCCAATAAATGCTAAGCCAATTCCTGTATTACCACTAGTTGGTTCAACAATCGTTCCACCTGGCTTTAAGTAACCTTCTTCTTCAGCCACTGTAATCATATTAAACGCTATTCTATCCTTAACACTACCCCCGGGATTAAAAGACTCCAATTTAACATAGACTTCAGCTGCATCTTCTGGTACAACTTTATTTAATTTAACAAGCGGTGTCTTACCTACTAACTCTGTTATATTATCGACAATTCTCATCTTAAAACCTCCTATGTATTCTCATATCCAAGTAAATCGCTTTGTTTTCATTTAGTTATAGTTTACAAAAAAAACCACCCCCTGTCAAGAAGAATCTGTAACCACCTCAAACCGTTGTGTTGGTATAACTTCAAACTCAATCACATAATCCCGTTCCAATTGCTGTTGAATCTGTTCAGCCAAACTATTAATATCTTCTTTGTCTTTTGCGTGCGGACTATAAAAGACCAATTCAATTCGCTCTTCTCCTACTTCAACTTTAATTAATCTACTTTCAAATTGATCCTTAAAATGTTCACGATAAGTTTGGCGTACAACATCCTCTGGCTGTTCTTTAACCATCTGCTGATAAGTAATCACCCATAGTGGTACTGCCAGTAAAAGTAGAGATATAACTAAAATAATCAAACTCTTTTTTATTAATTTTTTAGCAGTTAAATCATACCAAAACTGAGGCTTTAATCCTTTAAAATAAAAGGTCAACACAATTGCTAACAATAGAGCAAAGAAGTTTGCCAATAATAATAAAATTGCTCCAGAAAATAAGGGCCAACTCCAAAGTGCAATCCCAATTCCTATCGTTGCCATCACAGGAATTAAAGCAGCAGCAATTACTACCCCTACCAACTGTTGCTTAATATTAGTTACTAATGAATAAGCTCCTGCTCCTCCAGCAGCAAAAGCAATCAACAGATCAGGTAATGTTGGTAACATCCTAACTTCTAAAGCCCGATTGATCGTTACATTCGGAATAACCAGCCCCGATAAGGCACCAATCACAACTGCTACCACAACTACTACTAACTCAGCAATCAAACCTTGAACCGATAATTTCAAATCACCTAACACTATCCCTACTGCTATCGCTATAATTGGCCCGAAGACTGGAGCAATTACCATTGAACCCACAATTACTGCAGTATTGTCAATAATCAACCCCAGCGTAGCTATAATAGCAGCTACTACAGCCAAAATTAATAGTTGACTATCTACTTTACTATTATCTTTAGCATATGTTACAATCGTTTCTCTTGATGCTCGATAATTATACTCTTTAACTTTTTCTTTATCTCTAGGTATAACTGTATCAGGAGTAAAGATGATTAAACTTCGCTCTGTATTTTCCGAAAAATTAAATCTTTCTTTTAATCCATCCAATAACTGATCTTGATTCCCATATAATAAGTTTAAAATCAATAAATCTCCAGTTTCAGATTCAATCAATTTATAGTTTTCAATATCTATCCCTAATCTCTTCAATAAGTCAACTGCTTCTTTCCCTTTACCAGATTCGAAAGTGGCATGAACTATCTGCATCATCTGCCTCCTCTTTTTAAACTACTCTTTAGTGTGCCACCAGTTTTAAAAAAATATAAGAGATCACTAAATTTAGTGATCTCCTGGACAAAGCAACTTTTATATTCTATTTTTCCATTCGTTCTAAAATTAACTGATAACCATCAGCCCCATAATTTAAACATCTCTTGACTCTACTGATAGTGGCAGTACTTGCTCCTGTACTCTGAGCAATCTCCTCATAAGTAGCACCCTCTTTTAACATCTTAGCTACTTCTAATCGCTGGGCCAAAGATTTTATTTCATTAACTGTACATATATCCTCAAAAAACTTATAACATTCTTCTTTATTCTCTAATAATAAAATTGCTTCAAATAGTTGCTCGGTAAATTCATTCTTTAATTTAGAGTTCAAATCTCCCACCTCCTAAGTTTCTTAACCTTATTATAATACATTTTAGAGCTTATTACCAGCAGTTTAATGTATTAAAGAGGTGATATACTTTAGATTAAGATTAAGTCCGAGTTTAAGTAACCCATTTAAAAAGCATAGTTTCTTAAATAATAAAAAGCATAAGCTATCCTCTCAAACAGAAGATAACTTATACTTATAATAAGCCAAGTTGCTTTTACATAAACAGATATTTTATTGCAAATAATAATGCTAAAATATTAATTACCATATTAGTCTCATCAGTTCTTCCAGAAACCAACTTCATAATTGGATAAAAGATAATTCCAGCTGCAATTCCTTCAGCAATACTAAAAGTAAAAGGCATCATTGCAATTGTCATAAAAGCAGGAAATGCTTCTGTAAAGTCTTCAAAATCAATTCCCTTAATAGCTCCCATCATTAAAACTCCCACAATAATTAACGCTGGAGCTGTCGCTGCCTCTGGTACTAACAACACCAAAGGAGAAATTAATAATGAAAGAAGAAATAAGATAGCTACTACAACTGCAGTTAAACCTGTCTTTCCACCTTCAACTACTCCCGCTGTACTTTCAACATAAGTAGTTACTGTACTGGTTCCAAGAATCGCTCCTGCAGTCGTTCCAATAGAATCGGCCATCAATGCCTTACCAGCTCGTGGTAAATTACCATCTTCATCTAACATTTTGGCTCGAGCTCCAGTTCCAACTAAAGTCCCAATCGTATCGAATAAATCAACAAAAGTAAGGGCCAAGATCACATTCAAAATCCCAAAATTAAATAACTCAGGAAATCCATCTACAAATGCACCGAAAGCCTCAAAGCTCACTTCCAATGAAAAAGGTGAAAACCCTTCTCCAATCTCCACAACACCCATTGGAATTCCAATAATAGTAGTTAGAATAATTCCAAGTAAAATAGATCCTTTAACATTCTTAGCCATTAAAATAGCAGTAATAATTAAACCAATTAAAGCTAAAAGAGTGCTCGGTTGAGTTAAATTATCCGTTAAAGCAACTAAAGTAGCTTCATCTGCTATAACAATTTCAGCATTTTTCAAACCAATTAAGGCTATAAAGAGACCAATTCCTGCACTAACTGCTTTTTTTAGAGATAAAGGAATTGCATTGACTAAAACTGTTCTAAGACCCGTTATCGTAATAATAATAAAGAAAACACCTGAAATAAAGACTGCTGCTAAAGCTGCTTGCCAACTAAGCCCCATGCCAATTACTACAGTATAGGCAAAGAACGCATTCAATCCCATCCCTGGTGCTAAAGCAAAAGGATAGTTAGCATATAAACCCATAATCAAAGTAGAAATTGCTGCAGATATAACTGTCGCAGCCATAACTGCCTCAAATGGCATTCCTGCATCACTCAAAATTATAGGGTTAACAATAATGATATAAGCCATTGTCATAAATGTAGTCAATCCAGCTATAACCTCTGTCTTAAGATTAGTTCCATGTTCTTTTAACTTAAAAAGATTTTCCAAAAGTTCGTTCATTAAAAGTCCCTCCTAGTTTAGATATTTTATTTAATTAAACCTAAAAAAATAAAAATCCCAAATTATAAATTCCAGAGGGAATTAATAGTTTGGGATAAAGATATAGCATACAGCTACATCTCTTCCCGTAGTCGACTAATTTACGGCTAGTCGGTAGAAACTTTCAGACCTTATCTCTGAGATTATACGGAGTTGATAATTTTTTATTGTTTTAAAATTAATTACTAATTATATCTTTTGCAGTATAATAATATCATAAATTCAAATATTGTTCAAGTATAAACTAATATTTCTGTTGTTTTATTGAATATAGTTCGTTTTCACCTTGGTTACTACTGCTTCAAACCCCCCTACGAGTTTTTTACAAAAACTCTCCGTGGAATAGAAAATAATTTTAAATTATTTTCTATTCCCACTCAATAGTTGCCGGTGGTTTGGAAGTTATATCATAAACGACTCGATTGACCTCTGGTACATGGTTGGTAATCTTGGTCGAAATCTCTTCCAAAACTCGATGAGGAATTTTGGCCCAATCAGCAGTCATTGCATCTTTACTCTTAACAGCACGTAACACAATCGTATAGGCATAAGTTCTTTCATCCCCCATCACACCTACACTACGCATTGGAGGTAAGACAGCAAAATACTGCCAGATCTCTCGATCCAATTCTGCTTTACTAATCTCCTCTCTAAAGATAGCATCAGCTTCTCTTAAAACCTCTAATTTTTCTTCAGTAACCTCCCTTAACACTCTAATCCCTAAACCGGGCCCAGGGAAAGGTTGCCTCCAAACTATCTTGGCTGGTAGTCCTAATTCTTCCCCTACTTCCCGTACTTCATCCTTAAATAATTCTCTTAACGGTTCAATCAATTTAAATTCCATATCTTCAGGTAAACCACCTACATTATGATGGCTTTTGATTGTGGAAGAGTCATCACCTTCTCCACTCTCTATTACATCAGAATAAATAGTACCTTGCACTAAATAACTAGCATCTCCAACTTTAGCTGCTTCCTCTTCAAAAACCCTAATAAATTGATTACCAATTATCTTTCTTTTCTCTTCAGGGTCTGCAACCCCAACTAATTGTTCTAAAAATCTATCCTGTGCTTCTACAGCAACTAAGTTCATCTCAAATTCTTCACCAAAGGTCTTTTTTACCTCTGCTGCTTCATTCTTACGCAACAGACCATGATCAACAAAAATACAGGTCAACTGTTCTCCAATTGCTTTATCTACTAAAGCAGCTGCTACTGAAGAATCTACCCCTCCAGACAAACCACAGATTACCTGTTCATCATCTCCTACTCTCTCTCTAATCTCTGCTACTGTCTGTTCAATAAAATTAGCAGTTGTCCAATTTCCTTGACAGTTACAGACCTGATACAAAAAGTTTTCAATTATTTCTGTTCCCTGTGGTGTATGTACTACTTCAGGGTGAAATTGAACTCCATAAAATCCTTTGTCCTGATTACCAATTGCAGCTAGTGGAGTATTATCTGTAACACCAATTACTTCAAAACCATCAGGTAGTTCAGCAACAGCATCCCCATGGCTCATCCAACACTCTAATTGTTGGTCTAAATCAGTAAATAACTCCAACTCTTTCTTCACTTCCATCATTGCTCGTCCATATTCTCTATTCTCTGTTGCTACAACCTTACCCCCAGGTAGCAGATGGCTCATCAACTGCATCCCATAACAGATCCCTAAAATAGGAATCCCCAATTCAAAAATTTCCTCCTCGATATACGGAGCATCTTCTGCATAGACACTTGCTGGCCCACCTGAAAAGACAATTCCTGCTGGTTCCAACTCTTTAACCTTCTCTAAATCAACATTATAAGGTAAAACTTCCGAATAAACATTACACTCTCTAATCCTTCTAGCAATTAATTTGCTATATTGTGCTCCAAAATCTAATACTAAAACTACTTCTTTTTGTGCCACTATTTAACCCTCCTTAAATCTAGTATAAATAAAAAAACTCAAATTATAAGCCCTAATTTAATTACTCAAGGGCCAAATTTGAGAGATAGATACATATAGATATAGCTATATTACTATCTCGTAGTCAACCAGTTTGCGGCTAGTTGGTAGAAACCTTCGACCCCTATTGTCGAAATTATACGAGAAGTTGATATTTAGTGGCAAATGCCACTAAATATCAGTGTACAGTGTACGGTTGACAGTTGACAGTTAAAAACCTTTAAAAACTTAAAAAATCAAAAAAACATTCCTAAAACAATATTATTCATAAAAGTTTTGCTCATGATCTTAATTTTTTAATCTTTTGCTCTTAACTGTAAACTGTACACTGTCAACTGTAAACTGCTCTATTATCCAGTTATGCTGTTAGTATAAATCAGATCTTAATCATTGTCAAGTTCTAGCTTTAAATCATTATTTTCTAAATATTTTTTAGTCATAGCTAATACTTCCTGATAGACATCTTGTAAAGCTACCCCCAAACTCTCTGCTACCAGCTTGCATTCTTCATACTCTGGAGCATACTTCAAAACTCTTCCTCCTTTAAAAGCAAGTTTGACAGTTATCTTACCAACAGAGGTATCTACCTTTAAGAACTTTCTATTCAATTTTTCTCTAGTTACTTCATACTTTCTAATCCCTAATGTTGTTGTTTCTTTAAATAATACTTCTTCAATGTCTTCTACTATCTCCTTAGTAGCTAATACATTGACTTTAACCCCTGGTCGATTCTTCTTCATCATTATATTTGTTAGATAGACATCTAAAGCACCAATTTCAAACAACTTAGGCATTAAATAAGAATAGATCTCTGAATTCATATCATCAATATTTGTCTCTAGCATAATTAGAGTTTCTTGACTTTTTTTTTACCCAATGTCACTCGCAATAAATTACTGATCTCTAACTCTTTACTGCCTAGTCCATAACCTACTTGCTCAACTACCATCTCAGGATAAGGAATAAAATCAGTAGCTAATACCTTAATTATTGCTGCTCCGGTAGGAGTAACCAACTCACTCTCTACTCCTTTAGAATAAACAGCAACATCCTGTAAAATCTCTAAAGTAGCAGGAGCAGGGACAGGTAGCTTACCATGAGCACAATTGACAAACCCCCTTCCTAAATGTAAAGGAGAAGAATAAATCCGATCAACCTCCAACTTATCTATACAGATAGCAGCCCCTACAATATCAATAATCGAATCTATAGCTCCTACTTCATGAAACTGCACCTCACTTAGCGGCTGATTATGGATTTTAGCTTCTGCTTTAGCTATTAGCTCAAAAATTTCACAACTTAAGTCTTTAACATCCTCATTTAAGCTACTAGTAGTGATTAAATCTTTAATATCCTGTAGACTACGATGATGATGCTCTTGCTGATCGACAATTACATTAAAATCCGTCCCACTAATTCCATTTTTCTGTCCATAACCGATTTCCAATTGATAACCAGTCAGATCTATTTTTTTCAATTCTTTCACAAACTCTTCTTGATCTACTCCTAAATCAAGTAAAGCACCGATTGTCATATCCCCACTAATCCCTGCTAAACAATCAAAATAGAGTATCTTTTCCATACTTATATCCTCTCTTTAAGAATTTTTCTTCAATGCAGTTTCAATCTGGCGATTAATAGTACTGGCTAGATAAGCAGCACCAAAACCATTATCAATATTGACCACTCCAATCCCACTAGAACAACTATTTAACATGGTCAATAAAGCTGATACCCCTTCAAAATTAGCACCATAACCGATACTGGTTGGAACAGCTATTACTGGCTTATCTACTAAACCTCCAACTACACTGGCCAGCGCACCTTCCATTCCTGCTACAGTAATAATGATATTAGCATCATCTAACTTGTCTCGATTTGATAATAACCGATGAATTCCCGCCACCCCTACATCATATAATCTCTCAACAGTATTTCCTAAGACTTGAGCAGTTACTACTGCCTCTTCAGCTACTGGAATATCTGAAGTTCCACCAGTAACAACCAAGATTTTACTGGTTGTTGTTTCAAGTTCTTGTTTTTTAATCACAACTGTCTTAGCTAGCTCATTATATTCTATCTCATCTGTTATATCCTGCAACGCTTCATAAATTTCAGTGTTGGCCCTGGTTGCTAAAATATTATTATCTCGCTCTAACATCTTAACAACTATCCCTTTAATATGGTCTACTGACTTTCCCTCACAGTATATAACCTCTGGATAACCATTTCTCAAACCACGATGATGATCTACTTTAGCATATCCTAAATCTTCAAATGGCAAATCTTTCAACTGCTCCATAGCAGATTCTACATCTAACTTCCCGCTCTTTACTTGTTCTAATGTCTGCTTAATAACTTCATTTTTCATACTCTACCCCTCTTTCTATTTATCTTCGATTCTTTTCTCTGCTTCATCCAACACTTCATTCATACTCCCTGGACGATAACCTGCTAAGTCCAATGTTACATAAGTAAAACCTATCTCTTTTAACTTAGCTGAAATTTGATCCATTACTTCTAGTTCAAAGAACTTCTTTCTTTCCTCAGGAGCAACTTCAATTCTAGCAATCTGCTCATGATGTCTAACCCTAAACTGTTTAAAACCAAGTTCTATTAAATAATCTTCCGCTTGCTCAACCATCGATAACTTCTCTTCATTTATCTCTTCTCCATAAGGAAAGCGAGAAGATAAGCAGGCAAAAGCTGGTTTATTCCACGTAGGAAGCCCCAACCTCTTTGATAATTCTCTAATATCATCTTTGGTCAGTTCAGCTTCTTTAAGAGGACTAACTACTTCTAATTCCTCAGCTGCTTTCATTCCTGGTCGAAAATCTTGCAAATCATCATAATTAGAACCATCAAGTACATACTTTATATTGCGTTCCTTAGCTACTTCCTCTACTTTAGAAAATAGTTCATGCTTACAGTAATAGCATCTATCAGGTGGGTTGTTAGCAAAACCATCTACCTCTGTCTCCTCTGAAATAATAACTACCTGCTCAATCCCTATCTCTTCTGCTAACTCTTTTGCCTCCTTAAACTCTCTTTCGGGGTATGTAGATGATCTAGCTGTAACTGCCACTGCATTATCTCCTAACACATCTTTACAGACTTTACTTAAAAACGTACTATCTACCCCTCCAGAGAAAGCAATAACTACACTACCTAACTCTGTAATGATATTCTGCAATTTTTGATATTTTTGATCTAAATTCATTTTATTACCTCCATTATTAATTAATATCAAACTGAACAGGCCATCAGACCACTAGTTTAATATTCAGGATAGATCTAGTTTTTCCTGCTTTCAATTTTTTATAAAAAAAGAAGGTCTCCTTAGAAAATTCTAAGAAGACCTTCTTGATCTTAAGCAGAGGAAGTTACATCATTCCTGGCATTCCTCCGCCCATTCCACCTGGCATTCCGCCACCCATTCCAGCTGGCATTCCGCCACCACCATTGCCATCATCATCATCATCTCTTGCAGCAATAGCAGTTTCAGTTGTCAACAATGTAGCAGCTGCACTAGCAGCATTCTGTAATGCAGAACGAGTTACTTTAGCTGGATCAACAATACCAGCTTCAATCATATCTACAAAGTCACCAGTAGCAGCATTAAATCCTACTCCAGCATCTTGCTCCTTAACCTTCTCAGCAATAACTGCTCCTTCATAACCTGCATTGTCAGCAATCAATCGAACAGGAGCTTCTAAAGCTTTTCTAACAATATCAGCACCAGTCTCTTCATCACCTTCTAAACCTAATTCTTCTATAGCTGTTAAAATGTCAAGTAAGATTGTTCCACCACCTGCTACTATACCTTCTTCAACAGCAGCTCTAGTAGCACTTAAAGCATCTTCAATTCTTAATTTCTTTTCTTTTAATTCAGTTTCTGTAGCAGCACCAACCTTAATTACCGCTACTCCTCCTGCTAGCTTAGCTAATCTCTCTTCTAACTTATCACGATCAAAGTCAGAATTTGTATTTTCAATTCGTTGACGAATTTGAGCTACCTTTTGTTCAATATTCTTTTCATCTCCAGCTCCATCAACGATAGTAGTATCATCTTTAGTAATATTTACATTACGAGCACTTCCTAACATAGAAACATCAACACTTTCTAAGTCTAAACCTAAATCTTCAGTAACTACTTGCCCACCTGTTAAAGCAGCAATATCTTCTAACATTGCTTTTCTTCTATCACCAAATCCAGGTGCTTTAACAGCTACACATTCAAAAGTACCTCGTAACTTATTAACTACCAATGTAGCTAATGCTTCACCTTCAACATCTTCAGCAACAATCAATAATGGTTTATTTTGTTGAGCAACTTGCTCTAATAATGGCAAGATATCTTGGATAGAGCTAATCTTTTGATCAGTTAATAAGATATATGGATCTTCTAAATTAGCTACCATCTGTTCATCATCAGTTACCATATAAGGTGATAAGTAACCACGATCAAATTGCATTCCTTCTACAACTTCAAGATCAGTTCCCATTGTCTTAGATTCTTCAACAGAGATAACACCATCTTGGCCTACTTCTTCCATAGCATCAGCAATTAATTCACCAACAGCTTCATCAGCAGCAGAAATAGCAGCTACCTGAGCGATAGACTCTCTATCTTCAATTGGTTTGCTAATAGTTCCAATTTCTTCAACAGTTGCTTCTACAGCTTTTTGAATTCCTTTACGAAGAATCATTGGATTAGCACCAGCAGCTACATTCTTCATTCCTTCATTGACAATAGCTTGGGCCAACACAGTTGCAGTAGTAGTTCCGTCCCCTGCAATATCATTAGTATTAGTTGCAACCTCTTTTACTGTCTGTGCTCCCATATCCTCATAAGCATCCTTCAGTTCAATCTCTTTAGCAATTGTCACACCATCATTAGTAATCATTGGTGCTCCAAAACCTTGCTCAAATACTACATTACGACCCTTTGGCCCTAATGTTACTTTCACAGCATCAGCTAAAGCATCAACTCCAGCTTCTAATTTACGTCTTGCTTCTTCACCAAACTTAATTTCTTTTGCCATATGTAGTCAACCTCCTTGATTTTTTCTTCTAAATTTATTTTTAAATCATCAAATCTTTACCTAAAATCCAAAAGTTAAAGATGTTGCTTACTCAACGATTGCTAAAATATCTTTTTCATTAACAATCAAATATTCCTCACCTTGATGCTTAACCTCAGTTCCAGCAAACTTACTATAAATAACGATATCTCCTTCAGCTACCTGCGGAGCAATAACCTCTCCACTATCTGCTCTTCTTCCTTCACCAACTGCTACAACCTTACCTTCTTGTGGCTTTTCTTTAGCACTATCCGGTAACACAATTCCACTTTCAGTCTTTTCTTCTCTTTCTACAGTCTGAATTACTACTCTGTCCTCTAAAGGCTTAATTCCCATTGAACACCCTCCTTTTAATATGATTATATTTTATTATGATCATTTTTTATTAGCACTCACCATTAACGAGTGCTAATGATTACGTAACTAATAATAACTAAATCTGTCCTTAAAATCAAATTGCTTCTCAACTTATAAACCTGAATTAATTTTAATTAGAGGTTATTATATCCTTAAAACTCATCTTTTCTCAAATAAACTCTATTATTTACCTCTTGCCAGTATTGTATTGTATCCAAATTCCAATTTTTTATTCCTTAACCACTAAATATCAGTGTACAGTTTACAGTTGACGGTTGACAGTTAAGAGCATTAGAGCATTAAAACATTCAAATCAAACCCATTCTAAACCTTTAGAAAACTTTTAATCTCTTGATCTTTAACTGTAAACTGTAAACCGTAAACTGTCAACTTAATGTTGTGGCACAAAAGTGCTACAATATTATAATCCTTTATCAGTTGACAGAATTAAATAAATAATATAAGATAATATTTAAATATCTACTCGATTATGTAAGAATCAAACTCAAAGGAGGTATTATAAATAATGCATCAACAAGCTGATAATTCAGAAGAACGAGCTGTCGTTACAGTTTTAGGAGCAGACAAGGTCGGTATAGTAGCTAAAGTAACAACAGCCCTAGCAAATCATAATGCTAACATAGTTGATATTAGTCAAACATTATTAGAAGACATCTTCTCAATGATTATGTTGATTGAAATTAGTAATTTAAAGACTGATTTTGAAACTTTAAACAAAGAATTAACAGAATTAGAAGAAGAGATAAACGTAGAAATAAAACTACAACATGAAAACATCTTTAAATATATGCATCGAGTCTAATTAGGAGGTGACTAGATTGCTATTTAATAACCAAGAGATTTTAGAAACAATCCAGATGGTTAAAACAGAAAACTTTGATATTAGGACAATTACTATGGGAATTAACTTACGAGACTGTGCTCACCCTGATATTGAACAATTAGCTACCAATATTTATGATAAAGTAACTACTAAAGCCCAAGACTTAGTATCAACAGCAAACAAGATAGAGCGAAAATTTGGAATTCCTATCGTCAATAAAAGAATTTCTGTTACCCCTATCTCAATTATTGCTGATGCTTGCCAAGAAACTGATTATACTAGCATTGCTCAAACTTTAGATAAAGCTGCTAAGGAAGTAGGAGTTGATTTTATAGGAGGCTTTTCTGGATTAGTACATAAAGGCTATACTAAAGGAGAGAAGAATTTAATCAATTCAATCCCTCAAGCCTTAGCTACTACAGACAAGGTCTGCTCTTCTATCAATGTTGCCTCTACTAAAGCTGGAATTAATATGGATGCTGTCTTAGAAATGGGAGCAACTATTAAAGAAGCAGCTCAACTAACTGCTAAACAAGATGGACTAGGAGCAGCTAAACTTGTCGTCTTCTGTAATGTTCCAGAAGATAACCCCTTTATGGCTGGAGCCTTTCATGGTACTGGAGAACCTGAAACAGTCATTAATATTGGAATCAGTGGGCCTGGCGTAGTCAAAAATGTAGTTGAGCAAATTCCAGATGCTGATTTCAATACTTTAGCAGATACAATCAAAAGAACAGCCTTTAAGATTACTCGAGTAGGAGAGTTGGTCGGTGCAACAGCTTCTGATATGTTAGATATACCATTCGGAATTGTCGACTTATCATTAGCACCCACCCCAGCAATCGGAGATAGTGTAGCGAATATTTTAGAAAGTATGGGATTAGAATCATGCGGAACCCATGGCACAACGGCTGCTCTAGCTTTATTAAATGATGCAGTTAAAAAAGGTGGTTCAATGGCTTCTTCCTCAGTAGGAGGTCTAAGTGGAGCTTTTATCCCTGTCAGTGAAGATCAGGGAATGATTAAAGCAGCTGAAATAGGTTCATTAAACCTAGAGAAATTAGAGGCAATGACTTCAGTCTGCTCAGTAGGATTAGATATGATTGCTGTTCCAGGAGCTACATCCAGTGAGACAATTGCAGCTATTATCTCAGATGAGATGGCAATTGGAATGATTAATAAGAAGACAACTGCTGTCAGAATTATTCCTGCTCCTAATAAAGAGATTGGCGATAAGGTTGAATTTGGTGGTCTATTAGGAGAAGCACCAATTATGAAGGTTAGTAAATTCAACTCTGATAAATTTGTGCAACGAGGCGGTAGAATCCCTGCCCCTATTCAAGCATTGACTAATTAAGATTAAGGTTAAGCAAAATCCTGCCACAGGTTAAAACCTGTGGCTTTATCTTTTATACTTCTCATTTTAATGATTATAAGTCTCTTTATTGTTTACTCAAGCTTAGACTCAAACTTAGACTTAAACTTAGGTTTAATCAACTACCTCTACTACTACTCCAAACTCTTCCTCTAACTTCTGATACTCTTCTCCTGTCAGATCCCGGCCCCAATTATCAAAAGCAATTCCTGGTAATAAGATCAGATCAATTTCAGCTAACTGCTCCTGATAATCTAACAATACCTTTCTAAAATCATCTACAACTAATAATCCAGCACATAAGATAGAACCACCAAAAAAATCATTATTGACAGTAGCTACTTCTAACTGCCAAGTTGGATTATTATTAAGTAGTAGTTGTAGACCTTCCTTGATAACTTCTGTAGCTAAGACAGAAGTTAAGATTAGAATCTGCTCAGCATGATGATAATTAATCACTCGTTCTAATTTTTCCACTAATTGAGGGGCCAAATCATAACTAAAGATCAGTCCAGATTTTTGACCTGCTGACTTATTAATTACAACTTCCTTGATCTCTCCTTGCCTTTCTAATTTGATCTGAGGATCTTCACTACTCAATAACTGCTGAAATGCATCCACCCGAGAGATAACCTCGACTCCATCAACCTCAATAATTCTATCCCCAACTTCAATTTGACTAGCACTAGCTGATGATCCATCAATTATCCCTAATATCTCAGCCTCTAAATTCGATAACTTTACTGGTTCTAACATAATTGGAACCTGATATTTAGTTCGACAATCATCAAAAAAATTAGTTAACTGCTCCCATAAACTGAGCTTAAACTTCATTTTAGAAGGACTAAATCTTGTATACCCTGGTAAGAAGACTCTAACTGTCTGGGCTCCATAAGACTCTAAAGCAGCAATGGTTGCTTCTAACTTTGACCAACCAGTTACTGTCGGTAAAGCTACTATACTACCATGATAGATAATCTCTAGCTCTTGTAATCCTTTCATTACATCTATAATTGATTGTTCTTGCTTTTGATTCATCAATTTCTTTCTACTTGCAGAACCAATACTATTAACTGACAGATTAAGCTCAATTGGTCGTAAGCGGGCCAACTCCCTCAACCTTTCAGTAGTTAGATTAATTCCATTAGTCGTCATCTGCAATAAAGTATCAGGAAATTGGCTCCGTACCAACTTAAGTAGCTCCATTATTTGTGGGTGAGTAAAGGGCTCTCCTTCACAGATTCTAGTAGCAGATTCTCCGATTACAATTTTGCTATCAGCATTTAAAAAAGGAATTATCTCTTTCAGCTCAGCCAAAGAGCGATGTCCAGAAGAAAAGACCTCTACATTAGCTGGATTACCTTGATGGCTACAAAATAAACAACTGAGATTACAAACTGATGTAACTGGTAAAATATTTTCTTTCTGAGCTGATAAAATGGCTAGTTGCTGTTCAGTATACTCCATAATAAACCTCCTATCAAAATAATAAAGATCCCCTAAATTAGGAGATCTCATTTAATCTAACTAACCTAACTTTAAATTAGGTTCTGCATTTAAAGAATAAGGTGCTACTTGTTGGTCTAATTGCCACTTGAAATAAGCAGCACTCCCAATCATAGCAGCATTATCTGTACATAATTGTGGTTCAGGATAATATAAACTTAAGCCTAATTCTTCTATTCTAATCGTTAATTCCTTCCTCAACTGCCTGTTAGAAGCAACTCCTCCCGAAAGTAATACGGTCTTAACCTCTTTATCTTCAGCAGCTTTGATTACCTTACTAACTAAAATATCAACGACAGCTTGTTGAAAACTGGCTGCTAAATCAGCCTTAGGAATTTCCTCTTCTTTCTGTCGTTTTTGATTGATATAATTTAAAACAGCCGTCTTTAAACCACTGAAACTAAAATCATAATCTGGACTATCAATCATTGGTCGTGGTAGATCAACTGCTGCTGGATTTCCTTCTTTAGCCAGCTTATCAATTGCTGGCCCTCCTGGATAACCTAACTCCATTACTCGAGCTACTTTATCAAAAGCTTCTCCTGCAGCATCATCTTTAGTCCTTCCTAATATTTGATAACTCCCTAATTGATCAAAATATAATAGATCAGTATGACCACCTGATACAGTTAAACAAATCAATGGAAGTTCTAACTCAGAATAAGAGATAAAATTAGCATAAATATGCCCTTCGATATGATTAACAGCAATCAAAGGTAAATTATGAGCATAAGCTATTGCTTTAGCAGCTGCAATACCAACCAATAATCCTCCTACTAAACCTGGCCCATAGGTTACTGCTACAGCTGATAGATCTTGATAATTAACTCCTGCCTCTATTAAAGCCTCATTAATCACAGGATTAATCAATTCCACATGCTTACGAGAAGCAATTTCAGGAACAACCCCCCCAAACTTGCGGTGCCAATCAATTTGAGAAGCAATTATATTTGATAAAACTTGAGTTCCATCCTTAATAACTGCTGCTGAAGTTTCATCACAGGAAGTCTCAATTGCTAACACTAAAAAGGGTTCTGACATAAAATTCTTCAACTCCTTTGACCTATAACTTTTTCCACATAATTAAAGCATCTTCTTGGTTATCGCTATAATAACCTTCTCTAACTCCAATGCTAACAAAACCTTCTTTGCGATATAATTTTTGAGCTGTTTGATTAGACATCCTAACCTCTAATGTGATCATCTTAATTTTTCTTGCTTCAAGTTTGGCATATAAATACCGTAATAACTCAGTAGCTATCTTCTGACGCCGGTAATTCTTACTGATTGCTAAAGTAGTTAGATGAGCTTTATATGAAACTATCCATGCTCCAAGGTAAGCAATTATCTGCTCACCTACAAGTCCTACTATGTAATAACCATGCTCAGTATTTAACTCTCTTTTAAAAGCTGCTTTCGACCACGGAACTGCAAATGTTTCCCGTTCAATCTTTAAAATTTGACCTAAATATTTTTTCTGCATTGGAGCAATTTCAAGTTGGCTCAATTTAAAACACCTGCACTAGTTATTATCTTCCCATTGAATCTCGGCTTGAGATCGTTTTAAATAATTAGGAGTCAATTCAAATAGTTGATCCTCATCCTCTAACATTAATCGCTCCACAGCCAACTCTCCGAGGGCTCCAGCTTGCGGCAAGCTAAATTTATTGCTAACAAATTGAGCCTGCTCAACCTGCTCACTAATTTCAGTTCGATATTTTTGAGCTATTTCTCCTACAAAATAAATTTCTTCTTGAATTGAACTTAACTCTGTTATTAAATCATCAATAGCTAATAAGCCTTCTTCGGTTTCTGCTCTCAAATCTTCTCCATCTGTACGATATAAACCAGTAAATACCCGTTCACGTCTAGCATCAACTACAGGACAGATATAACCTGAAACATACTTTAAATTATATGCCATAGCTTTTAAAGTAGAAATACCAACAATCGGCAACTCTAAACTTTGGGCCAACGTCTTAGCCGTTACTACTCCAATCCGAGTTCCAGTAAAAGAGCCTGGCCCTAAGCCAACTGCAATTCCATCCACATCTTGTAATTCATAATCAGATCTCTTTACTAACTCAACAATTTGAGGCATCAATCTTTGTGAATGAGTCTGATCTAAATTTAATAAACTCTCTGCTACTAATCGTTCTGTAGAAACTAAACTGACACTCCCTACCTTAGTTGAACTATCAACTGCTAAAACTAACATTCTACTTCAACCCCGCAACTAGTTCAATAAACTTATTAGCTTGAGGAATAATCCTAATCTCTCGCCAATTTCCTTCTCCTCTTAAATTAATATCTAAATAATTATCAGGCATTAAAGTACCTGCTTTATCTGGCCATTCAATGATCGTTACTCCTTCACCACTATATAAATAATCCTCAAAACCAATATCATATAGTTCCTCTTCGCTTCTAATTCGATATAAATCCATATGATAAACCTTTAATTCTCCTCGATATTCATTCACTACTGTATATGTAGGGCTTGTAATTTCTTCTTCAACACCTAATCCTCTACAGATCCCTTTAGCCAGAACGGTCTTGCCTGCTCCTAAATCTCCTTGTAAGCAAACAATTCCCCCATGAGTTAAATTTCTTCCAATTTTTTTTCCTAATTGAAAAGTCTCTTCTGGACTATTTGTCTCAAACTTTATCATTATTTGATTCCACCTCTCAGTTAAATTTCAATATTCTTGATTAATAATTCTTAGCTAATAAGCTAATTCCTGCTTAATTATTGATTATTAATTATTTTCCCATTCTCAACAACTAATGAACCATTAAGTAAAACCTTTTCAACATTGCTCTCTAAAGCCAAAGGTCTACCAGATAAAATAATTAAATCAGCATCTTTTCCTACCTCTATACTCCCAACTCGATCAGAAATCCCTAAAATTTGAGCTGGATTAATTGTAATCGCTTCTAAAGCCTGCTGTCTATCTAACCCTGCTTTAACAGCTAACCCTGCACAAATAGATAAATATTGGATTGGTATTACAGGATGATCAGTCATAATTGCTAATTTAACCCCCGATTCAACCAATACTTTAGCCGTCGAAAAATCTCTTTCCTTTAATTCAACCTTAGAACGTGAAACCATTGTAGGGCCAAAAACAACAGGTATCTCCTGCTGAGCTAAATAATCTGCTATTTTATGAGCTTCTGTGCCATGCTCAATAGTTAAGTCTAAATCAAACTCTTTAGCTATTCGTAAAGCAGTCATAATATCATCTGCTCGATGAGCATGAGTTTTAAGTGGGATTTCTTTTCTGAGTACTTTTGCTACCGCTTCATGCTTAATATTATACTCTTGCTGTTCTTGCTTTAAATAATTATCAGCTGTTAATAACGCCTCCCGCAACAAAGCGGCAACTGCCATTCTAGTATGAGGAGCCTTTTTTTGTTCTCCAAAAACAAGCTTAGGATTTTCTCCAAAAGCTGCTTTGGCCCCTACTGGATCTTTAACTACCATTTCATCTACAACTTGACCATACGTCTTTAGGGCCATACTTTCTCCATTCAAGACATTACTACTACCTGGCCCTGTTCCAACAGTTGTAACCCCAGCCTTTAAAGCATCACTAAAAGCTTGATCAAAAGGATTAACTGCATCAATTGCTCTTAAGTGAGGAGTTATCGGATCAGATTTTTCATTAGCATCTATTCCTGCCTTGCCAACCCCTTCCTCCCAAATACCTAGATGAGTGTGAGCATCAATTAAACCAGGCATTACTATCTTATCTTCAGCATCTATTATATCAGCATTAACTGGAATTTCAACCTCAGAGCCAACTTCAATAATCTTTCCTGATTCAATTAGGATTGTTCCTTGCTCAATAACTTGCTTGGTCATAGTTAAAACATGACCATTTTTAACTGCTAGCATTATCTATTTCCTCCATTATTAATAAATTTAAAATTGGTTAACTTGTTTTAGATGAGCAATCAAATCAGTTAATAGTTCTTCTTCTTGATCATCTAAGCCATTTTTAGCCAACCTCAATTTAATATTATTACCTTGCAACGCATAAATCACTCCCGAATAAAAGTAAGGTAATCGATACTCATAATTTTCTAAAATAGCCTCTTGATATTTAATTAATGCTTCATTTAATTTTCCTTGTCTCCGTAATTTATCAGCTTGAATACGATTAATTCGCCCTGGAACATACTTATCTTCATAATCTAGTTGCAGCTTCTCTAACTCAGTTGCTAAACTAATTAATTCTTCTCCCTGAGCAAAACCCAGCTCCTGTAACTTTTCTCCTTCCACCTTAGCCAGCTCAAAGTGATCGAGCAATAGATAACTAACTGCTAAATTATAATGATTGACAATATCTTCTTGTCGTTCACTAGCTACTTTAAAATAGGATAATGCTTGGTCTAATTCACCTGCTCTAAATTTGTATTCACCCAATAAACGATAGATTTTAGCTTGTGAATCTAAATTTAATAGCTGTTGAATCTGAGAAAATTGCCGTTGCTTCTCTTCTTCAAAATAGATATGCCCTAATCTACTATAAACTTCTTCTTGCTGTTCAGTTGTCAATAAATCCTCTTGCGCTAGAGCTTGTTGATAAATATCAATAGCATCCTTCAATTGATAGCGGCTTATTACTTCAGCTACTTCTAAATAAAGCTCCCCTTCTTCTTTAGCAGCTAACAACTCTTCAAAAATCTCTATACCTTCTTCAACATCACCTGCTGCTACATAAGCCTCTGCTAACTTTAACTCCAAGTCTAAATCATCTGTAACCCGCTCATTAATTGCCTTATACTCATGCAAAGCTAATCTATATTTACCTTGATCAAAATAAAAATCAGCTAATCGCTCATGATTTTCAATTGTATTTTCTAAATGTAGAATATAACGATACAACTCTTCAGCTCTCTCATACCGACCATTCTGTTTATATAATCTAGCTAATTTAATATGACCCCAAGTATCATAAGGATCTAGGTCAATAGCCTGACTATAAGCCTCAAAAGCTTCAGCAGTCCTTCCTTTATCTCGATAAATATCTCCTAAATAAATTTTATACCTTTTATTACTATCATCTAATTTTACTAAATCTTCTATAATTCTTCGAGACCTTGCTAACATATTATTGTCTTGATCAGCTAAATTATAATAAACTCTAAATAACCGCTCTAAGTAAACTAAATTCTGTGAATCTCGATCTACAGCCCTTTCTAATGAACGTCGTGCCCTATTAGTCTCACCTAATTGTAAACGAATCTGGCCTTCTAGAAAATGCAGACTAGCATCATCATAATCCGAGCTTAAAGCAGCCCTTACTTCAGCTAATGCTTCATCATAATCTCTAATATCTTTATAAAGTTCAGCTAAATTTTTACGATATCTAACTCGATCATTAAGTTCAATTGCTTGCTGTAAATTCTCAATTGCCTCTTCTAAGTAACCACTCTTTTGATATAAGTTGCTAATCTCAAAATATAATGAATCATCTTCTGGCTCATCGTCTAACTGATCATATAATTGATCAATTTGAGTTTGATAATCAGGGGAAAACCCTTCAGCAAAATCAAAATCAGTCAATCCAATATTGATCTCCCACTCTTGATAAGCAATTTCCAATAATTTATCTCCAGAATTATCTTCCACCCTAATTTCAGTTGGCAACCAGCCGTTGCTGTTTTCAAGTTCGAACTCTTCAAACTGGTCATAAATAATATTTGCTATTTTAATATTACTTCCATTAAAGACTTCGATTCTTAAAATAGTATTCCACTCTTGATCAATAAATATCCTTTGCAATGAAAAAGAATTTTCTAAGTTGATTATATATACTTCTCGTTCATCATAAGTTGCCTCTCCTAATAACTCCAATTCATATAGTGATTCTAAATTTTTCAATGGTTGATCATAGTCCAATTGCCCTTCTAAAGGAAGGCTATTTTTAATGATTGAATAATCAGGAGGTAAATAAAGCCAAGGAATAGAATTCAATAATCTAAGCTTCTCTAACTCAGTTATATCTTCTTCTTGTGTCTGCTCAGTCATTAATCTAGTATCAGATTTCATAATTTGAACCCGAAAATCTTTACTTTGCTCATCCTCAAAAACTCTAGAAACAACAGTTCCTCTAAAGTCTTCAATTTGATCCATTTGATTTACAATTCCATCTAATAAATTAGGAGCAGAAATTTCAGTTGCTAATACTTGATTAGATGTCAAGCAGACAAACAAAACTATTATCCCAATAATTTTTTTCATCGTTCTAAAACTCCTCCTTTACAACTACTTAATTTTATATTCTATAAAGCAGTCAAGTTGTCCTTTATTCTCTGCAAAGTTATGTAAATAAAAAGAGCTATCCCAATTTCAAGGGCACCTTCATCGAAATTAAATTTAGGGTGATGAGCTGGATAATAATTGGCATTAGCATCTGCTGCTCCTAATCTAAAAAAGATACCAGGTACATGCTGCAAATAATAAGCAAAATCTTCCGCACCCATTGAGGGAAGCTTTAAAAATTCTACTTCTTTCAAGTAAGGAATTTGATTAATTGTATGCTCTAAAGACTCCACTAATTCAGTAGAATTAATTAAAACTGGATAACCCTTTCGATAATCTAATTGATAGTCTCCTCCTTGACTAGCAGCAACCCCACTAACAATCTGTTCAATCATAGTCGGTAAACTTTTTCTTAAATCAGGATCTGTCGTTCTTACAGTTCCTGTAACCTTAACTTCATCAGCTATCACATTCCTACGATAACCACCTTTAATCGTACCTAAATTGATTACAACTTTTTGATGAGGGCCAACCTTTCTACTATTAATTGTCTGCAACGCAGTAATTACCTGACTAGCAGTTACAATTGCATCAATTCCATCTTGGGGATTAGATGCATGGCCACTTTTTCCTTTAATTATTAGATCAATTTCATCAGCTGCCGCTGATACAACTTCTTTTTGTAATCCCACTACTCCAGTTGGTAATCTATTAGTAATGTGTAAACCAAAGATATTATCAACTTCAGGCTTATCTAATACCCCTGCTTTGATTAAAGGTAATGCTCCTCCTGGCCCTTCTTCTGCAGGTTGAAAAATAAACTTAATCTTTCCTTTAATCTTATCTTGAATTTTAGTTAAGACTTTAGCAACTCCTAATAAAATTGCAGTATGTCCATCATGTCCACACGCATGCATCACACCATCAAATTTGGAACTATAACTAACCTCTGTCTGTTCAGTAATTGGTAGAGCATCCATATCAGCTCTTAAGGCAATCGTTGGCCCTGGTCCACAATCCAGCAATCCTACTACTCCAGTTTTGCCAATACGCTCTATTTCTAAGTTTAAATCTGACAAATAGGCACTAATTCGCTGTGAAGTACGCTCTTCTTCAAATCCTAATTCAGGATATTGATGAAACTCCCTTCTCAACTCAATAACCTCTTGTTCTATCAGTTCAATCTGCTCAATCACTTCTTTCATATTATCACCCTCTTTAAAAATTTAATTTATCCGAACAAATCTAGCTAGCTATAGTTATAATTATTAATTCAAAGTTAAATATAACAAAAAAATACTCTTAGCTAAGTTAAAATTCACTTAACTAAAAGTATCATAAATTATAAATCAACCAGTCCTAGACTGATCTCTAATGCTTTATTAACTTTTTTAACAATTTTTTGGTCAAGATAAGTAACACGACGTTGTAACCTTTCTTTATCAATAGTTCTGATTTGTTCTAATAAAATCACTGAATCTCGTTCCAAATTACACTTGTTAGAATCAATTTCTACATGGGTTGGTAATTTAGCTTTATCTATTCGAGATGTAATAGCTGCTATAATAACTGTAGGGCTATATTTATTACCAATATCATTTTGAATAACTAATACAGGTCTTACCCCTCCCTGCTCAGAACCAACAACAGGGTTCAAATCGGCATAATAAATATCACCTCTTTTTACTTCCACTTTAATCACACTCCGCTAATCGAGCCTCATAGTTGAAGAAAGTTTTATTTTCTGCTAAAAAGCTCTCTGTAGCCAAACAAAGATTTTCTTGAGCCATCTTCAAATAACCTTCCTTCATTTCCTTTCTAAACCTATTCTTCCTTAACTGTTCAATGTAAACCTCCATAGCTTCACTTATAAATTCATTTCGATCTTGATACTCTTCATTAATAAGTCCATCAACCTCATTTAATAAATTATTAGGCAAACTGACCATAACTTCTTTTAAGTTAGTCAAAAAAACACCCCCACTTTATTATAGCTAAAGCTTAGTTTATTATAGATTATGCTTGAAGACTAAACTTTGTTCAAGCAATACCTTATAGTCTATATAGTATTTTCTGCAAGTTTATTCAAAATATACATATAAAACAAATAGAATAAAAGAGACGCTATTAACGTCTCTAACTTATTAAAACATGTTTTGTAGATTATTTTTATCAGCTTGGAAGCCCTTCTGAGCCAACTCTAAATTCAACTCTGCCATCTGAGAATAACCTTTTTTTAATTTTTCTTTTAATTCTTTTTTTTCCTCGCCATAATAACTACCATCAACTCTCCTCTTTAAAAAACGCCCCTGATTCATAGCCTTTATCACCTCATGGTAATTGATGATTACTAATTAATTATATACTATATTTATTATTACTGTCAATCAAAACAAACCAATTTTAAACAAGTAATTTATTCCAAATTAATCTTATAAGGTATAATAGTATCCAGCTGATTTAATATAATCTATCAACCTACAATAAATCTGGTGTCCCCCTATAGTAGTCGAATCACCAATAATAATCAACTTTTTCTTAGCTCGTGATAAAGAAACATTCAACCTTCTAACATCCCGTAAAAAACCAATATTCCCTTTAGAATTACTTCTAACCAGTGACAGTACAATTATCTCTTTTTCTCTTCCTTGGAAAGCATCTACAGTATTGACTTCAACCCGATCAAGCTTAAGCAAACTCTTAACTAAATCTGCTTGATCATAATAAGGAGTAATTACTGCTATTTGTTCTTCTTCAACTCCACTATTAGAGGCATAACTAACAATTTCAGCACATAATTCTGCTTCAACTCGATTTTGTAATGAAGTAGAATTATTCTTAGAATACTCCGGTGCATTCATCCCTGCTATATCAAAATAAGCAATTGCTTCCTGACAATTTAAAGCTCGCTCTGCTGGTGAATTACCTTCTGAAAATTCAAAATCAAGATCAGTCAAATCCCAATCTTTAATTTCATCAGCAGCAGTCAATCGACCTTCATAAAACTCTTGATTAATGAAATCCATTATTTGTTGATTCATTCGATACTGTACTTCCAACATCTGCTTAATTCCAGAACCATGAACTTCTAATAATCTTTCAAAGAGTGATTGGGAAAGCCCCTTCTTTTCTGCTTCTTCATTCAAAATTGTTGGTGGTAGTTGTTTATGATCTCCAGCTAAAATAACCTTATCTGACTTAATTAATGGAATTAAAACAGAAGGTTCAGTTGCCTGAGTAGCTTCATCTACCACTAATAAATCAAAACCTTCTCCTGCTAAGACCTCAGAACCAGCAGTTGAATTAGTTGTACAAACCACATCGGCTTCTTCAATTAACCTATTAACTGCCCCTTCTTCTAATCTTTCTACTTGAGAAAATAATTGATCTATTTCCTCTTGTAACTCCAACCAGTCAGCCATTTCTTTTATTTTGTTAGCAGAAACCCCTCGACTAGCTCTTCCCTCACTAGCTAATTTTTTAATCTGTCCATTGCTCATTCCTCTTCTCCAACGTCCACTAGGGTGAATATATTCTTTTTGCTGATCTATTAATTTATAAGCTTGCTGCCTTAATTGTTGGGCTTTCTTGTATTCTGGTTGTTCCTCTACTAGATAATCTAAGGTATGCTCTCTTAAGATTGGATTTACCCTAACTGGATGCCCAATTCTAAGAACATTTAACCCCCTTTTGATCAGTCGTCCTACTAAATTATCAACTGCTGTATTAGAAGCAGCTGTTGCTAAAACATCTTGCTGTTGTTGAACAGCTTGTTCTAAAATTTCAATTGCCGTCATAGTCTTTCCAGTACCAGGTGGCCCATGAATCAAGAAGAAATCATCAGCAGCTAAAGCTTTTTCAACTGCTTTTTGTTGCGACTGATTCAATTCTAGATTACTAAAATTAACCTTCTCTTTACCAGTGAAGGTTATATCATCTAGTCCTAATAATTTACTTCTTATTTCTTTTAATCGGCCTGAAGCAGACTCCAACCTTCCTAAAGCATCTAACATCCTTTGGAAAGTAATATCATTAACATATAAATCCAAACGCAGGTTCTTACCATATATAAAGTCAGGTGGTTGTTTATCAAAGGCAACTGTAATTGAATAGTTCGTCTTCTCTACTACAGTGCCAGTAGGGTTATTAGGATTTAAGGGTTCATTTTTACTGATCATAATTAAATCACCAATATTGATTTCAGTATCTGGCAATTTTCTCCCTTGCCGTTGTTTCATAAACTTAACTATAAATTTACCGCCAAAAGCTTGTCCTTGATCTCGACCACGTAAATTTAAAAAAGCTCTACCTTTCTTTTGACGTTCTTGCCCTGTTAAATTTTTAATCTCTGCTTCATGATGCTTCATCTCTTCTTCCCGTTCTAATTGAACCAAATATTTATATTTAGTAATATAATCTTCAATTAATTCTAATTCTTCTTTAAAATTATTATCAATCTCTACTTCAACTTCAACTCCAGCAATCTGATTGCTATCCATTACTTCTACTACACGCTCAGCTACTTCATCTGCTACTTCAACAATTGCATTATTACCTTTAAACTCAATCTTACCTATTTGAGCCCCATCAATATTTGCTTCATTAGTAAAAGCACCTACAATATCTCCCGGGCCAATATGATCCGATAAATTCTTAATAATCAAGTCAATCATTCTCTCCATCCCTCCCTTACAATCGAAAAAATTACACCCTAAAAAGGGTGTAATTTCATTAATAGAGTATACCAAAATAAATTAAATTCGTCAAAATCAAATTCTATTCATCCTCACTCATATAACGAATAATATCTGCTCTAGTAATAATACCAACAAGTTGCTTATCTTTAGTAACAGGCACTCTTTTGATCTCCTTATCAATAAATAGATTAGCTACTGTTTCAATACTATCATCAGGTGTAACAGTAATAATATCAGTAGTCATCACATCTGCTACCTTCATCTCTAAAATCTTTTTAAAGTCCTTTTCAAACTCCTTAAAGCTATCTAAATAAAAAACACTATCTAAAAAATAAACATAATTAGGAAACTTAACATTTTCATTTTTAACTATTAAATCTCCTCCACTTACTATCCCTATCAATTTGTCATCTTCTAATACTGGAGCACCACTTATCCCTTTCTCGGTAAACAACTTTGAAACTTCCTTAATCTTCATTTCTGGAGAAACAGTAATTACATCTTCTGTCATCACATCAGCAGCTTTCTTCTTTTTCATCATAACCCCTCCTCGTTTTTTTGATTGCTTCTGGTAAATAAGTTAACAACTCACTGGGGATCAAACCATATTCCGTCAATCTTTCCTTAGCTAAATCACCAGCCAAACCATGTAAATAAACTGCTAACACTGTAGCAGTTATTAATTCTAAGCCTTGAACAGCTAAACCAGCAATCATTCCTGTTAAAAGATCCCCACTACCACCTGTAGCTAAGCCAGCATTGCCGGTTAAATTAAGATAAGTTTGACCATTTGGAGTAGCAATTATAGTTTGAGCCCCTTTTAGAACTAAAATCACTTGATACTGCCGGGCCAACTTTCTAGCTAATCCAACCCTATCTTCCTCTACCTGCTCAACAGTCAAATCAACTAATCGGGCCAACTCTCCTGGATGGGGAGTCAAAACAGTCGGTGCTTCTCTCTTAGCAAGTAACTCTAAATCCTGAATAGCATTTAAGCCATCAGCATCAATCACTAATGGAGTAGTCACTGTAGCTAATAAATTATGCAATAGGGTAGTCAACTGTTCATCTTGACCTAACCCCGGGCCAACAGCCATTAAATCCTTGCCTTCCATTAAGTCCATAATTTCTTGCTCTGCTTCTAAAGCCAAAGTAGCCTGCTCAGTTTCAGCTAAAGGATAAGTCATTGCTTCTACTAATTTTGACTCTAAGATAGGGTTTAAGCTACTTGGAGTCCCTACAGTAACCAACCCTGCTCCTATCCTTAGACTGGCTTGAGCAGTCAATATAGCAGCACCTGTCATCCCTTGTGAACCTGCCACAATCAATAACTTTCCATAATCCCCTTTATGGGTATTCTGCTTACGAGGTACTAAGTTCTGCTTAACAACTTCTGGAGTAATCAGTTCAGTAGTTAAATTTTGCTCAGCAATTACTTGCTCAGGTAATCCAATATCAACCACCTTTAAATCACCCACATATTCCCTACCAGGGTACAATATAGTTCCTAGTTTAGGTAAGCCAAAAGTAACTGTTCGCTCAGCCTCAACTGCTACACTCCTAACCTTAGCAGTTCCTGCCTCAACTCCTGAAGGAATATCAACTGCAAGTACTGGAGTAGTCACTTGATTGATTAACTTAATTAGATCAGGATACAATCCTCTCAACTGCCCTGTAATTCCTGTTCCCAATAAAGCATCAATTAATAAATCCGCTTCTTCTAAATCATCTTTTAGACCAATCAACTCTTCTTCAGCCCTTATTTCAATTACAGATAAATTTAAACTCTCTAAAATATCGAGATTGATCTTAGCATCTCCACTAATCCTTTCACGTTGCCCTACTAAGATAGTCTTAACTGCTATGCCTTCTGCTGCTAACAAGCGACTAACTACAAAGCCATCTCCACCATTATTGCCACAACCAGCTAAAATGATCACTTCTGGCTTTAGAACTTGAGCTAACAAATCATTAGCTTCAGCAGCGACCTTCATCCCAGCTCGCTCCATTAAGACAACACCAGGAATGCCAATCTCCTCAATAGCTTGCCTATCAATCTCTTTCATCTCTGCTCCAGTAACTACCTTCATCCTAATCCCTCCCAATAGCAATCGCTTGAGCAACTGCATAATCACGACTATGAGAGATACTGATTAAAATCTCTTTAATCTCTAGTTTTTCAGCTATCTTTTGCGCCTGATTATGAAGCTTAACTGCTGGTTTTCCTAGCTGATCCTTAACTATCTCGATATCATTCCATTTAAATCCTCTAAATCCAGTTCCTAGAGCCTTTACAGTAGCTTCTTTAGCAGCAAAACGAGCTGCATAATATGACCAAGGTTCTTTATGTTGTTCACAATAATCAATTTCATCAGTTGTAAATACTCTCTTCTTAAACTTTTCTCTCTTCTTAATTGCTTCTGTAATTCGTTCAATTTCTACTATATCAGTACCCAACCCTCGCATCTTAACTCTCCTTAATTTATATATTATGTATATTTATTCAATTCTATAAAATTATTTTTAATCCTGTTTTTATTTGAGATTTTATATAATTTATTTTAACTAATAACAAGGAGATTTTCAAATTAAACAGAATTTATTTAATGAAACCCAATTAAAAAGGAGTGAAACTAATTGAAGAAAAGTTTATATCTACTGCTAGTCCTCTTAGTTATTACAAATATTTATTCAATAGCTCTAGCTAATAACAGCTCTTCTGAAGAAGAAATCAAAGAACAGATGGGCCAATTATTTTCAACTATAGAAGATAATGACCTAGAAGGCTATCTAGCATTTTTTTCTGAAGAATATAAAAATAAAAAGACTAATGAACATGGTACTGAAATTGTAGAGACTTATGATGATCTCGAAGGAAGATTTCCCAACAATGATAGAATAGAAAAGATTCAAATTGATACAAAAGAGCCTACAGTCGAATTTGAAGAAGAAGAATCTAGTTATACAACTACATTACAAAAATATATTGAATATACCAATGGATTAAGTTTTGAACGCGAAGAAGAAGTAGAATATATTTTCAATTTTGATTCTGAAACTGAACAGTGGTTGATCGTTGATATTAATTAATGAAGTTACTTGAAAGTAACTTCAGCTTAAGGCTAAGTTTGAGTTTGAGTAACCCATAAAAAAACAAAAAGCACCCCTAGGGGTGCTTTTTATTTGAACCATAATCTTTTACTTATCCTTAACCTTAAACTTAAACTCTTACTCTACCGTCACACTTTTAGCTAAATTCCTCGGTTGATCAACATCACAATCTCTTTCTACAGCTACATAATAAGCTAATAATTGTAACGGGATCACCGTCAAAATTGAAGTCAACAGCTCATCAGTTTCAGGGATCTTGATTGAATAATCAAATTCTTCCTCATCTACTCCATTAGCAGTAATCCCAGTTATAACTCCTCCGCGAGCTTTAACCTCTTTGATATTACTTAAAGTCTTCTCGATTACTGACTTTTGAGTAGCTAAAGCAATGACTGGAATACCTTCTTCAATCAACGCTAAAGTACCATGCTTTAACTCCCCTGCTGGATATGCTTCAGCATGGATATAAGAGATCTCTTTTAACTTTAATGAGCCTTCTAAAGCTACAGCATAATCAATACTCCGCCCAATAAAGAAGGCATTCTCTTGCTTTAGATATTCTGTAGCTAACTGAGCTATCTCTTCTTCACTCTGCTCAATAATTTTTGCCACCTGATCTGGTAGCTCTTTTAAAGCAGAGATCAACTCTTCACTCCGCTCAGTAGCTAATAAACCTTTGGCCCGAGCAAAATAGATCGCTAACATATAAAAAGCAATCAACATTGTTAAATAAGCTTTGGTAGAAGCAACAGCAATCTCTGGACCAGCATGAATATACACAACATCATCTGCTTCGCGAGGAATAGTACTCCCTACAGTATTACAAATAGCAATTACTCTAGCACCTTTATCTTGTGCCTCTCGCAAAGCTGCTAAGGTATCAGCAGTTTCTCCTGATTGACTGACCACAATTACTAAAGTGTTCTGATCAACTAATGGATCTCGATATCTAAACTCAGAAGCAACATCAACTTCCACTGGAATTTGAGCTAATTTCTCTAAAGCATGTTTCCCAACCAATCCAGAATGATAGGCAGTTCCACAAGCTACAATATAAATCTTATTATACTCTCTAACCTCTTCAGAAGTTAATCCTACTTCATCAAGATGGACATCAGCTTGATTTAATCTGCCTGCAATTGCTTTACGCAATGCTTCGGGCTGCTCATGAATCTCTTTTAACATAAAATGCTCAAAACCAGCCTTTTCTGCCATGCCAGGATCCCAATCAACCGTAAAAACCTCTTTATCAACCGACTTACCATCCACAGTTGATAATTTAACTCCACCTCTACTAATCGTAGCCATCTCTCCATCTTCTAAAATATAAACTTTTTCAGTATGCTTTAAGATCGCTGGAATATCAGAGGCAACAAAATATTCATCATCAGCTAGTCCTACAATTAATGGACTATCTTCACGAACAGCAACCAACTTATCTGGCTCACCTTTAGCCAAGATAAGTAGAGCATAAGCTCCTTCTAACTTCTCAGTTACCTTTCTAACCGCCTCTTCTAAATTCCCATTATAGTATTCTGTCAATAAATGAGGGATAACCTCTGTATCAGTTTGAGAGCTAAATTGGTAGCCCTTTTCCTTTAATTCCGATCTTAGAGTAGAATAATTTTCTATGATTCCATTATGAACTACTACAAACTCATCATTAGAACTGGTGTGAGGATGAGAGTTAGGAGTAGATGGCTTACCATGAGTAGCCCATCTAGTATGACCAATCCCAAGCTTACCACTTGGCTCCTTTTGTTGAACCAACTCTTCTAGTTCAGTTAGCTTACCAACAGTCTTGACCGTTTCAATTTGGCCCTGATCATATAGCGAAATTCCAGCTGAATCGTAACCGCGGTACTCTAATTTCTTCAATCCTTCCAATAAAATAGGTGTAGCTTCTTTATTTCCAATATACCCCACAATTCCGCACATATATATTAAACCTCCATCAAATTTAAATTTAGCTAGCTATACTAAACCTCTCTGTCTACCTGATCACTCAGATAATTTAAAGGTTTAGTTTAGGGAGGCTATAGCTAGAAGTAGCCTCAGGGGCATCCGCCGATTATCTCGATTCTCCCCCTTCCTCGTCAACTCATAATGAGTCCGGGCGCTGTAATTATAATTAACAATGTACAATTTACAATCTACAATTAAAACCTTTAAAAGAAATTTTATTTCTTGACCTTAATTGTCAATTATCAATTATCAATTGTACATTAGTTAAGCTCTTCCTCAATCACCTCTGCTACTTGATCAGCCAATCTTTCTAGTTCATCTTTATCTTGCCCTTCAACCATCACTCTAATTACAGGTTCTGTTCCTGAAGCTCTTACAAAAATCCTACCATCAGTACCTAAAACTTCTTCAGCCTCTGTGATTGCTTTGCTAATTTTTTGATTCTCTTCCCAATCTTTACTCTCAACTTCAACATTGACTAATAACTGTGGAAAAGCAGTCATCTGTTCTCTTAATTCAGCCAATGGTTTTCCACTCTCTACAATCACTTCAATTAACTGTAATGCTGTCAATAATCCATCACCAGTAGTATTATAATCTGCAAAAATAATATGCCCTGACTTTTCTCCACCTAAATTATATCCTTTTTCTCTCATCTTTGCTAAAACATAACGATCACCGTTCTTAGTAACTTCAACTTGGCCATTCTCTTCTTTAATTGCTTGGTGCAAGCCAAGATTACTATATTTAGTAACTACTATTGTATTACGGGCCAACTCCCCTTGATCTAACAGATATCGCCCACAGATTGTTAAAATATAATCACCATCAACTAATTTACCTGCTCCATCAACAGCAATTAAACGATCAGCATCACCATCATGAGCAATTCCTAAATCTGCTTGATGATTAATAACTGCTTCTTTAATTACTTCAGGATAGGTAGAGCCACAATCTCGATTAATATTAAAGCCAGTCGGTTGGTCATTAATTGCAATCACTTCTGCCCCTAGCTCAGATAATATTTGAGGTGTCAGCTGATATGCTGCTCCATTAGCACAATCAACTACAATCTTTAAGTTAGAAAGATCAGAATTGACAGTTCCTTTTAAGTGATTAAGATAACTATTTACAAGTTGATAGCCTTCTGTTACTTGTCCAACCTGATCACCAGCAGCCAATGGCAATTGATCTACTCGATTAAAATAAAGCTCTTCAATCTCACCTTCCTGCTGATCAGTCAATTTAAATCCATCTTGATTAAAGAATTTAATTCCATTATCTTGAACAGGATTATGGGAAGCTGAAATCATAATGCCTGCTACAACATCTTCTTGAGCAGTCAAATAAGCAACAGCTGGAGTTGGAACAACTCCTACCTTGATCACATCAACCCCCAATGAACTAATCCCTGCTATTAAAGCAGCCTCAAGCAAATCCCCAGAAACACGAGTATCCTTGCCAACCAATATCTTAGCCTCACTACAATCTTGCGTTAGATAATAAGCCCCTGCTTTACCTAGCTTAAAAGCCATTTCAGCAGTTAAAAATTGATTCACTTCGCCACGTACACCATCAGTACCAAATAATTCTCCCATCTTTTCACTCCTCACCATTAATTATATCTATCCTCAAAATAAAGCATCAATTAAATCTAATTAATGCTCACTTAATTATATGTCATCAGACTCTTGATTGTCAATCAATCATCCTTATCTTCCCTAAATTTTACAAATAACTCTTCCTTTAGATCAAACTCATCTAGATTATACTTCAATTTGCCTGCAAATGCAGTTGAAATAACCCCAGTTTCTTCTGATACAATTATCACTAAAGCATCAGTCTCTTCACTGATCCCTACTGCTGCTCGATGTCTAGTCCCCAAACTTTGGCTTATCTTCTTATTCTCAGTCAAAGGCAATAAACAATTAGCTGCTACAATTCTGCCTTGATCAACGATTACTGCTCCATCATGTAAAGGACTTTTCGGAATGAAAATATTTACTAATAATTCCGTCGATAAAATAGCATCCAATTTAACACCAGTATCAATGATCTCCCTTAAGCCAGTCTCTCGTTTAAGAACGATCAGGCCACCTATCTGACTCTTACTTAATCTAATTACAGCAGCCACCAACTTATCAAGTTCAACTTTAAATGTATTACGACTAGTCCAATATTTAAATAACTTGCCTCTACCTATCTGTTCTAATGCCCTTCTTAATTCTGGTTGAAACACAACAGGTAGAGCAATTAAAGCTACTGTTCTCAACTGCTCTAGTACCATATTAAGAACTAAAAACCCTAACTGCCTACTTATGTAATTAATCAAAAACAAGACCAAAATACCCTTAAGCAACTGAATTGCCCTAGTTTCTTTAATTAAAGTAAAGACTTTATAACTAATCAGAACAGTTACTATAATATCAACAATCATTAATAAATTAAGTTCTGTCATTTTACTCCTTCTCCTTTTTACTTATAGTATACCATACTTTAATCATTTAATAATTAGTTACAATTAAAAAACCCTAGCCTCACTAGACTAGGGTAGATTATGCCTTTTAAAATAATATTAAATCTCTTCTTTATTAAACTACACCATGAACCACAAGAAGGCTAACAATTACAGCACCCCACCAGCCTGTAACAGAAATTACTCCACTAACAGCAGAAATCATCTCATATCTTTTGATTTCTGCCGTTCTTTCTGTCCACTTTGGAGCAAGTTTAGCAAAGCGAGGGCCAGCATAATAAGTTATAAAGATCCCATTTAAAAATACAGCTAATACAAAGAAAAATTTAAGCTGAAAATAAAAGTTTTCACTTAACCATGGTCTAGATAAGATTAAAGGAATCCCTGTCAAGCTCAAGAGGATAAAACCTAACGAAATCTGACCTGAGAAAATTGGAAATACTTTTGCTAGTGACTTACCCAGTTCGGGCTTAAAATGAAATACTAGTAATAAAAAATCAATACTGGCCACACCACCTACAGCAATTATAAAACCTACTATATGTAATATACGCATTAAGGTATCTTCTCCAAAAAAGATGGAATGAATAAAACCTAGCTCCATTTAATTCAGCTCCTTTATCTCACGTATTGCAGCTATTATAAGAATTATACTTCCCACAATAATAATCATAGCTAAAATAACAAATGGCTGTCTAAACAGTCTTGCTGGCTCTTCTAGCATTACTGCAGCCTTAGCCATATCCTTAGGGTTTTCATGTATATCCCAAATTGACACTTCATTATTTCTGACTTCCTCATAACCTGCATGATCTTCACTTGTTAACCAACTCCAAGTAACCTGCCCTGGATAAATAACAGGAATCTCGTATTCTTCAATCTGATTCCAATCAGGCTGGTCACCTTCAATATATGTCGCTTCAATATCAGCATCAGCGCCAAGCCTCAATTCATATGGATAAGAGATATAATGCCATCTACTCCCACTAGAATTCTTAAATAGACCAAGAGCTATTGTATATTCTTTGCCTTCTTCAAAAGCTTTATCATCTATATAACCTGTATCAAGTTCCCTTCTCATTTCTACAGTATATTGATCATCTTCCCAAGTACTATCTCCATCTATTACTGCTCGACTACCTTCAGGTTCTTGTAAGGGTCTGCGAGGTATAGCTGCCCCTTCAAACATTTGCTCTTCATCAAGAGGAATCATAAAATCTTCATGGAGATAATAAATTTCATCCATATCATACTCTCCCTTTTTCAACTTTTCAAAATCTAATGCTGCAAAACCTACTTCATCTGGATCAAACATATATTTCGGGCCAGTCTCTTCATCCCAAGGGTTATTAGTAAATGCACCTTGACCATCATCTCCATGGCGATAGTCCAAAACATATCCATCATCCACAGTACCAATAGGATTACCACGATGAGCACGCCATTGCCACAAATCAACAAAAATCCCCTTATCTAAAAGATCATCCAATTTTTCTTGCGAAAGAGCTTCATCCCAAACTCCTTCCCACCATTGATCACCCTTTCGAGATTGTGGGATAAACTTTCTAACATCATTCCTATCCAAATTCTCCCCTAAATGTTCGTCTTCTTGCACACTGGCTGAAGAAACTTCTGTATCTAGAGCACGCAATCCATCATGAACAGTCAACCAACCACCAAAATTATCAAACCCTTTTACACTACCATCATCAATCATTACAGTCATTCTATCTTCATATAAGCCATATTTATCTGGGCCAACCGGTGGAGCACCATAACGAACCCATTCCCCATCTTGATATACTAAATAATCATGAAACCATCCTCGATGTTTCGAATCCCAATTATAACGAAAAAATATATCTTCATCATTATAAGCAACTTGCATGCGAACTGTTGTCTTTAATTCATCCGGTATGTAGCGGTTATCAGCTTGAGCAAAGCCTTGAAAAAGACCTATACTCAAAAGAATTAACAATGGTATACCGATAAATTTACTGCCTTTAAACTTCATTATCTCCCTCCTATGTAATGATAAAATTTGTAATTAAACCTCCTACTAGTTTAAAGTCATTGTGTAGAACTTCATTTATAATAAGGTTTACAATTTATTAAGTCTTATCTTATTTATTTCCTTAATTAATTTCTTTATACATCTCATTGAAACTATAGTGATTTATTTCACAATAAACATATAAAGATAAGAGGATTGCAAAAATTGCTAATCCTCTTATCTAAAATATTCTTATTTAAATATCGACTCTATTTAAGAAATTAACTTCTTACTCACTTTTACCATAAGCTGTTCGAGCAGTCATACGATCAATAGTCGGTACTAAAAGGTTCATAATCAAAATAGCAAATACAACTCCTCCAACACCAACCCACAGCTCTTGAGCAAAGAAAGCTATTCTAAACAAAGCAATTAAAGCTCCAATTCCAATCCCAAAGATAATTCCACCCTTATCTGTAATAGGGCTAGTAACCCAATCTGTAGCCATAAAAGTAGCTCCAAAAAATAGACCCCCAGATAAAATATGATAGATTGGATTCTGTCCAAATAAAGCTGCTAATACAAAGACTGTACTAATAGCTGCTACAGGAATATATAATTTAATATGACCTTTGTAAACTAGATAAAGGAGGCCTAAAATAACAGCTAACACAGAAGTCTCCCCTAATGAGCCTCCTTCATTAAGTAAAAATAAATCTATATAATTAGGCATTACTGCTTCTACCTTTTCTCCCATTACCATCAAGGGGGTTGCCTTAGAAAATGCATCTAAAGAACCTATATCATATAAATAAGGTGCAAATGCTTCATCAATTTCTACTAAAAATGGAGCAACATAAACCGAACCCATACGTGCTATTAATAGAAAAACACGACTAGCAGCAGCAGGATTTAAAGGATTATTACCTAATCCCCCCATTAACTCTCTAAAGACTGCAGTAGCAACAAATCCTCCCATAAAATAACTTGGAATAGCCATCCACCATGCTGTTGGAGGTAAAGTAAGAGCCAATATAAGTCCAGTAACCAGAGCAGAACCATCACTAAAGCGAATTTTTTCTCCCTTTTTCTTTCTCACCACAGCTTCACCTAATAAAGCACCTAATACACATGAAACAATTATCATAACAGAATCAAGACCAAAGATAATAAGTGAAGTTAAAGTTACAGGTAATAAAGCAATAATTACATCCTGCATAGCATATGAAACTGAAGTTCCTCGATGCAAATGTGGCCCATCTTCAACTAATAACTCAATTTTCATCATCTCTCACCCGACTTAATATTTTTCCTTTAGTTTTCTTAATCTGCTTGTATAACTTTAACTGAACAGACATCAGAACAGATACTACACAATCTAAAGGATGATAATTCTCAACTTCATTATAATCATTCTTTCAACTAAATCATTTATTTTATTTATGCCCTTGATTAATTTATTTATACATTTAAGGAAAAATATTATATAAATCATTAGATCAAAAAAGGGTTATAGTGATTATTTTCACAATAACTCACAATATGATAAGAGGATTGCAAAAATTGCAATCCTCTTATCTAAAAAATTATTATTTAAATTTTTGTTCTATCTAAGAAGTCAACTGACTCCTTACTCATTTTTACCATAAGCTGTCCGAGCAGTCATACGATCGATAGTCGGCACTAAAAGGTTCATAATCAAGATAGCAAATGCAACTCCTCCAACGCCAACCCATAGTTCTTGAACAAAGAAGAGTATTCTAAATAGAGCGACCAAAGCTCCAATTCCAATTCCAAAAATAATTCTCCCCTTATCAGTAACAGGACTAGTAACCCAATCTGTAGCCATAAAAGCAGCTCCAAAGATTAAACCACCAGATAGAACATGATGAATCGGATTTTGTCCAAATAAAGCTGCTAATACAAAGACTGTACTAACTGCTGCTACAGGAATATGCAATTTAATATGACCTTTATAGACTAGATAAAAAAGACCAATAATAACAGCCAACACAGAAGTCTCTCCTAGTGAACCTCCTTCATTAAGCAAAAATAGATTTAAGGTACTAGGCATTGCTTCTTCTACCTTTCCTCCCATCACCATCAAAGGTGTTGCTTTAGAAAATGCATCTAAAGAACCTATATCATATAAATAAGGTGCAAATGCTTCATTAATCTCTACCAAAGGTTGAGCTACATACACAGAACTCATACGAGCCATTAATAGAAAAATACGACTCGCAACGGCAGGATTCAAAGGGTTGTTACCTAATCCTCCCATTAACTCTCTAAAAACTGCAGTAGCAACAAATCCTCCCATGAAATAACTTGGAATGGCCATCCACCATGCTGTTGGAGGTAAAGTAAGAGCCAATATAAGTCCAGTAACCATAGCAGAGCCATCACTAAAGCGAGCTTCTTCTCCTTTTTTCTTTCTCACCACAGCTTCACCTAATAAAGCACCTAATACACATGAAACAATTATCATAACAGACTCAAAACCAAAAATAACAAGTGAAGTTAAAGTCACAGGTACTAAAGCAATAATTACATCCCACATAGCATCAGAAACTGAAAGTCCTTGATGTAAATGTGGCCCATCTTCAACTAATAACTTAGTTTTCATCATTTTTCACCCCGCTTAATGTTTTTTCGCTGCAATTTCTCCTTTAGCTTTCTTAATCTGTTGCACAACAGGTCGTCTAGCTGGACAAACATAAGAACAAATACCGCATTCCACACAGTCTAAAGGATAATAATTTTCAGTTTCATCATAATCATTCTCTTCAACTAAAGTACTAATTTTATTTGGATAAAGACGCATTGGACAATTTTCTACACAAGCACCACACTTCATACAAGAAATGTAGTCATCATTACCTTTCACCATCTTTTCAGGCAAAGCAATAATTCCACTACTTCCTTTAGTAATAGGAACATTTAAATCGGACTGGGCATTACCAGTCATTGGCCCACCAACAACAACCTTAGTTTTATTCTCAATAAATCCACCACACTCATCAACAATGTGTTGAACTGGAGTTCCTATTTTTACTAACAAGTTAGCTGGTTGTTTAATATTCTGTCCAGTTACAGTTACTACTCTCTCTAGCGAAGGTTTGCCAAAAGCAACTGCCTCGTAAAGAGCAATAGCAGTAGCTACATTTTGAACCAAAGCTCCAACTTCAAAAGGCAAAGCCCCTGACGGCACTTCTTTACCCAATACAGTTGTAATTAAATGTTTTTCAGAACCTTGAGGATATTGAGTTGGTACCGATTGAATTTTAATTCTAGAATCATCAGCCAACCCTTTTAAATTCTTAATAGCATCAGGTTTATTGTCCTCAATTCCAATATAACACTTTTCAGCTCCAACAGCCTTCATTAATAATTTAACTCCAGCAATTAATTCCTCCCCTTGTTCTAACATCATTCGATGGTCACAAGTGAGATAAGGTTCACATTCACAAGCGTTGATCAATACAGTATCAATTGGCTTATCATCAGGTGGGCTTAATTTTACAGAAGTAGGAAAACTTGCTCCTCCCATACCCACAATTCCTGCTTCTCTAGCAGCCTCAACAATCTCTTCTTCACTTACCTCATCTATACTTCTTTCTTGTTCATAGGAAATACTCTCCTGCTCTTGAGCAACCTCAATAACAATACTCTCAACTGAATCACCACTTGCATTTGGTCTTGGTTCAATAGCCTTTACAGTACCTGAAAGACTCGCATGAACAGGTGCACTAACAAACTCAGAACTCTCACCAATCTTTTGACCGGCTTTAACCTCATCTCCAACCTCTACTAAAGGCTCGCAAGGTGCACCAATATGCTGTGACAATGGAATAATAATTTCTTCTGGCATACTAATCTCAGTAATAGGTTCATCTTTAGCTAATTCCTTATTATAAGGTAGATGAATCCCTCCTTGAAAATCACCACGTGTAGCCATTTTTTTACCTCCCCTTTTAATATTGTAGAATTCACTCAACTTGACTAAACTAATTAACCTTCATGATCTATAAAATTGATTCTTGAAACCAAATTGGTTTAAAACTCTATTTTTCTCTACTAACTTGATATCCTAAAATATAATTCAAATGTTGTTTAGCTTCATTCCCTGGTAATTGAGCTAAATGATACTTGGCTCTATCTAAAAACCGCTCTTCTAATTGCTGACTTTTAGCAAGAGCTCCTGTATTCTTTACCAGTTCAGAGATCAAAATAGCATCATCTTCTGTAATAGATTCTTTAGTTAAAATCTCCTTAACCTGTTTGTTACTCTCTTTAGACTCTAACAGATAAACAATAGGAAGGGTATAAATCCCTGCTAACAAATCTTGGCCAACAGCTTTTCCTACTTTTCTCTTTTCTCCAACAAAATCTAAGATATCATCTCGAATTTGAAAAGCCATTCCCATTTCCAAACCTAAATTATATAAATTAGAAAGAGTAGTATTGCGAATGCCACTTTCATATGCACCAACATAAGTGCTAAAAGCAAATAACAAAGCTGTTTTACGTCTAATACGGCGTAAATAACCATTGATAGTTAGATCAGGATCGAATTTACTCTCATACTGATCAACCTCACCCTCACAGATTAACTTCACAGTTTGATTGAATTTTAATGCTGCTTTACGTGACAAATGCTCTAAAAAAAGATTATAAGCTTTAGTTAATAAAAAATCACCAACAAAGACTGCAACATCTTTTCCAAATTTATTTTGAGTTGTTAATTCACCTCGGCGTGTACTTGCTTCATCTATTATATCATCATGAACTAGAGTAGCCATATGAAGCAGTTCCAAACCAGAAGCAATCTTGATCTTCTTTTCAGATTGATCATCACCAAATTCACTAGCCAGGATCATCAAGATCGGCCTTAATCTCTTACCACCAGCTTTAACTAGATCAGTAACTGCTACATTAATTAATTCCTGTCTGGAATTAGCATATTCAATTATAAACTCATCTACTTGATCTATTAAAGCTTTAAATTTACTTTCCGTAGTAACCACAATTTCAACTCCTTTTAATTTCAAAATAATATATATTAATTAATAACTAAACTACAAGCCAATAATTTGATGACAATTTTAATATTATTTGAAATCTAATTATGAAAAAATGGATTCTTTTTACCAACTATTCAGTTATTTTATGCCTTATAGACAGCAATACCTACTCCAACCGTAAGTTTAAAATAACCTACATCTTTAAATCCATCTTCAATTAACATTTCACGTAAGTGCTCCTGATTAGGAAAGGCTTTTAAAGATTCCGTAAGATATAATCTTTTAGCAGTGTAACCATTTCATTATTCCTAAATATTTGACAATAAAACTTTCACAATTGATTTAATTTTATTATCCCAAATATTATAAATAAAACTCTAAAAACCCCTTACAAGATAGCACCATAGTATAGATAAATACCACTAATATAATACCATAAGTACAATAGAGATGTCAATTAATTTTAAAGAAAAGCAAAGTAGTATAAAACATAGTCTACTCAGTATCACAGCATAACTACTAATAGTTAATAATTTGATTATTTTCAACACAAAAATCAAAGACACCCCATTGGGTGCCTGAGCATTAAACAACTACATTTTTTAAACTTCCAACTCTTTCGATCTCAACTACTATTTGATCCCCAACCTCTACCGGGCCAACCCCTGGAGGAGTACCCGTAGCAATCAAATCTCCAGCTTCTAAAGTCATAACCTGAGAGATAAAGCTAACAATCTCTTCCACAGTAAAGATCATCTGCTCTGTATTCGAGTTTTGCTTAACTTCTCCATTCTTTAGTAATTTAATCTCAAGGTTATTCGCTTCAATATCACTGACAATAGCCGGGCCAACAGGAGCAAAAGTATCAAAAGATTTGGCCCGGGTCCATTGCCCATCCTTTGTCTGTAAATCTCTAGCTGTCACATCATTAAAACAGGTATAACCCAAAATATGATCCTTTGCTTCTGCAGCAGAAATACCCTTTGTTTCCTGCTTAATCACAATAGCTAATTCAGCCTCATAATCAACTTGTTGGCCCATCTGAGGATACTCAATCTTATCGCCAGGGCCAATCAAGGCACTGGTCGGTTTTAAGAAGATAACTGGCTCTTTAGGAATTTCCATTCCTAACTCCTGGGCATGATCGAGATAATTTAAACCAACACAGACTATCTTACTCGGCTCACAAGGGACTAGCAATTCAATTTCTGATAACTGATAAGTTTTATCTGTCAAGCTATAATTCCCATAAATATTACCCTGGATTGTTGTTACTTGCTCCTGCTCTATAATTCCATAACTGATCTGATCATCTTTTTTGAATCTAACATACTTCATCATACTCACCTCAATTTTAGAGTTTTAGATAAAAGTAAAGTCAGATACAAGGCTGTATCTGACTGGAACTGGCTTTATAAAATTCAATTGATAATTGATAGTTTAAAGTTGATAGTTAAAACCTTTTAAACCTCTTAGATTTAAGGGGTTGATCTTTAATTGTCAATTGTCAACTGCTATTCTAACTGTCACGTTTTAATTTTATTCCATATTCTATACTATCTACGAGAGCTTGCCAACTGGCTTCGATTATATTGGTGGAAGCACCTACTGTACCCCAGGTTTCTTGACCGTCAGAAGACTCAATCAAGACTCTTACCTTAGCTGCTGTACCATCATTACCATCTAGTACCCTTACCTTATAATCAATCAATTGAATCTCTTCTAGTTCAGGGTAAAATTGAAGTAATGCTTTTCTTAATGCATAGTCTAAAGCATTAACTGGCCCTTCTCCTTCAGCAGCAGTATGGACTCGATGACCATTAACCCTTACCTTAATCGTTGCCTCTGAATTAGGATTGACTTCTTCAGTCTTTTCAGTAATAATCCTAACTCCTTCTAGATCGAATAACTTTTCATAAGCTCCTGTCGCTCGCTCGATTAACAACCTAAAGGAAGCTTCTGCTCCTTCAAAATAATAACCCTGATGCTCTAATTCCTTGATCTGAGCTAAGACTTGACTTAAATCTGTGCCTTCCTCTTCAAGATCAATTCCTAACTCTTTAGCTTTATAAACTAAATTGCTCTTACCAGATAACTCAGAGACTAAGACTTCCCTTTGGTTACCAACCAACTCAGGATTAATATGCTCATAAGTCTTAGGCTCTTTTAAGATAGCACTGACATGAATTCCACCCTTATGAGCAAAAGCACTGGTTCCAACATATGGTTTGTGGCTTGAAGGTGTTAAATTAGCTACTTCATTAATATAACGTGAAGTCTCTGTTAGTTTCCTTAACTGCTCATCAGTTATAAAATCAACTCCATACTTAAGCTTCAAGTTCGGTAATAGTGAAGATAAATTAGCATTACCACACCGTTCTCCAAAACCATTAATCGTCCCTTGAATATGCTCAACCCCAATTTCATAAGCAGCTAATGAATTAGCTACAGCCACTTCTGCATCATTATGAGCATGAATTCCTAGAGGAACATCTACTTTCTCTTTAATAACTGTAATAATATTTATAATTTCAAAAGGCATCCGTCCCCCATTGGTATCGCATAATACTAAAGTATCTGCTCCACCTGCTTGAGCAGCTTTTAAGACTTGTAAAGCATAATCAGAATTGGCTTGATAGCCATCAAAGAAGTGTTCAGCATCAAAGTGAACTTCTAATCCTTCTTCCTTTAAATATCTAACTGAACTTTCAATCATCTCCAAATTCTCTTCTAAAGTGGTCTTTAAAGCTTCAGTCACATGTAAATCCCAAGTTTTACCGAATATCGTAGCCACTTCAACCCCTGAATCCAAGATCGCCTGTAGATTCTGATCATCTTCAGGTTTGATGTTGGCCCGACGAGTACTACCAAAAGCAGTTATTTTAGCTGACTTCAAATCCAACTTTTTGACACTTTTAAAATATTCGATATCCTTAGGGTTAGAACCCGGCCAACCACCTTCAATGTAATCAATCCCTAACTGATCTAATTTTTTAGTAATATTCAACTTATCCTCTGTTGAATAGGAGATTCCTTCCCGTTGAGTTCCATCACGTAAAGTCGTATCATAAATTTGTACCATCTGTCTGTCTCCCCCTATTCTAGAACGCTACAAATATAATCTCCAACTTGATCTGTAGTTAAATTACCACCCATATCTAGAGTAGTTTGATTTTTTGCTAATGATAATTTGATTGCTTGCTCAATCTTATCAGCTTCTTCTGGATGACCTAATACTTCAACCATCATTGCTGCTGCTAATAATGCTGCAATTGGATTGGCTTTATTCTCTCCTGCAATATCTGGAGCAGAACCATGAACAGGTTCAAACATTGAAACACCTTCTGGGTTAATATTACCTGATACAGCAAGACCCATTCCACCTTGAATCTCAGCACCTAAATCAGTAATAATATCCCCAAACATATTACAAGTTACAACTACATCAAAGATTTCTGGATTTCTAACCATCTTCATTGTAATTGCATCAACTAGCATATGATCCTGTTTTACATCAGCAAAGTCTTGACCAACTTCAGCAAAGACTCTCTGCCATAAATCATGTGCATAGGTTAAGACATTGCTCTTATCACATAAGGTTAACTTCTTTTCTTGATCTCTTTTTTGAGCATACTCATAAGCATAACGAGTAACCCGCTCTACACCTTTATAGGTATTGATCATCTGTTGAGTTGCTACCTCATCTTTAGTTCCTTCTTTTAAGAAACCTCCTACTCCAGCATATAGACCTTCTGTATTTTCTCGTACAATCATTAGATCAATATCTTCAGGCCCTTTATCCTTTAATGGAGTAAATTTAGGATCTAACAATTTAATAGGTCTTAAATTAATATACTGATCGAAAGAAAATCTTAAATCTAATAAGATCCCATGCTCTAAAACTCCAGGTTTAACTCGAGGATCACCTACAGCTCCTAAATAAATTGCATCAAATTCTTCTAAGTCTGCTTTAACTTCATCAGTTACCAACTCACCAGTCTCTAGATAATGGTCAGCTCCCAAAGCAAAGTCTTCAAATTCAAACTCTAAGTCACTAATTTGGGCCAACTTCTCTAATACTTTAACCCCTTGCTTAGTTACTTCTGGACCAATCCCATCTCCACCGATAATTGCAATCTTTTGCTTACTCATTGGTTCCATCACCTTCTCTTAATTATTTATTAACTAATAATCACGTAATAATCATTGATATTTATTGCTTTTTCCCTACAAGTCCTGCGGACTTTCCGTGATCGATAAGTGCTATAAAAATCATTTAGCACTTATCCTTTCACCTTTTCCCTTACATAATTTACTAATCCACCTGCATCGATCAACTCCTGCATAAACTCTGGAAAAGCTGCTGCTTGATACTCTTCTTCTTTAGTCAAATTCTTAATCAATCCTGAATCGACATCGACCTCAACTTGGTCCCCTTCTGCAATCCCTGCTACAGCTTCAGGACATTCTAAGATCGGCAAACCAATATTAATTGAATTTCGATAGAAGATTCGAGCAAAAGAGTTGGCAATTACACAAGAAACTCCTGCTGCTTTGATTGCTAATGGAGCATGTTCACGTGAACTTCCACAACCAAAGTTATCCTCTGCTACAATCAAATCTCCATTACTCATCTTATCAACAAAATCTTCATCTATATCTTCCATACAATGTTTTGCTAATTCCTTAGGATCAGATGTATTTAAATACCTCGCTGGAATTATTACATCTGTATCTACATCATCGCCATACTTCCATACTTGACCTTTGATCTCCATATTATAGTACCTCCTTTGGGCCAACAATCTGACCTTTAATCGCAGATGCTGCTGCTACAGCTGGATTAGATAAATAAACTTCACTCTCTGGATGTCCCATTCGCCCGACAAAGTTACGATTAGTAGTAGCTATTGCTCTCTCTCCTTTAGCTAAGATACCCATATGGCCTCCTAAACATGGCCCACAAGTTGGAGTACTGACTGCTGCTCCAGCATCCAAAAAGATATCAATTAATCCCTCATGCATTGCTTGACGATAGATCTCTTGTGTCCCTGGGAAGATAACTAACCGTACATGATCAGCTTTCTTATTTCCTTCTAAGACCTTAGCAGCTATCCTTAAATCCTCTAATCGTCCATTAGTACAAGAACCAATTACAGATTGATCGATCTTAATCTCTCCAACTTCACTGATTCCTCTTGTATTCTCTGGTAAATGAGGAAAAGCTACTTGAGGTTCAATCTCACTGACATCATACTCAATTACCTCAGCATACTCTGCATCTGCATCACTCTTATAGACTGTATAATCTCGTTGTGCTCGATCCTTAACATATTCTAAAGTAGTCTCATCTGGTTCGATCAAACCACACTTTCCTCCAGCCTCAATTGCCATATTAGACATTGTCATTCGATTAGCCATTGAGAAATTCTCAATTACCTCTCCTGTAAACTCCATTGCTTTATATAAAGCTCCATCAACACCGATATCTCCAATAGTATAAAGAATTAAATCTTTACCACTAACCCACTCTTGTAGCTGACCATTATAAACAAATTTAATTGTTTCTGGTACTTTAAACCAAGCTTCACCGGTTGCCATTCCTGCTGCCATATCTGTACTACCAACTCCAGTAGCCAAAGCTCCCAAAGCTCCATAGGTACAAGTATGAGAATCCGCTCCAATTACAATATCACCAGGTAAAGCTAATCCCTTCTCTGGTAGTAAACAGTGTTCAATCCCCATCTCTCCTATCTCAAAATAATTAGTAATCTCTTTATCATGAGCAAACTCTCTAATCATCTTACACTGTTCAGCTGAATTAATATCTTTATTAGGAGCAAAGTGATCAGGTACAATTGCTACTCGATCTTGATCAAAGACTTCCTCAACCCCAATTTTATCAAATTCTTTAATTGCTACTGGTGTTGTTACATCATTACCTAGTACCAAATCTAACTTAGCATTTACTAACTGACCTGGCTTTACTTTATCTTCTCCTGCATGAGCTGCTAATATCTTTTCGACCATCGTCATTCCCATTGTTATTCTCCTCTCTGTATCTTAAATTAAAATCACTACTCAAACAATGTTTTTAATTTTTCTAATTACTAGTTACTAATCACCAATCACTAGTCACTAATTACTAATATCTTATTCAATGCATTATTATAAGCTTTAGCACTAGCCTCTATCACATCTGTACTGATTCCCCGACCAATATAAACTTTTTCATTATATTCTAATTTAACAACTACCTCTCCTAACGCATCTTTCCCACTCGTTACAGCATCGATCTTATACTCAATCAATTTACAGTCTAAATCAGTAATTCGATTCATAGCATCATAGACTGCATCAATTGGCCCGCCTTCAGAACAAGCTGATTCATTGATCTTTTGACCATCTCGTTCCATTTGGACAGTAGCAGTTGCCAATCCAGAAGTACTTGTCACCTGTAATAAACTGATCTCATAAACTTCAGGAACCTGACTAATCTCATCTTCAATAATTGCTTCTAGGTCGAGATTAGTTACCTTTTGTTTCTTATCCGCTAACTCCTTAAAGCGTCTAAACGCAGAGTTGAGCTCTTCTTGTTCTAACTGATAACCCAACTGCTTTAATCTATCTTTAAAAGCATGTCGACCAGAATGCTTACCTAAGACAATCTTATTCTCCTCTAGCCCAATCGTTCTAGCATCCATAATTTCATAAGTCGTTCGTTCTTTAATTACTCCATCCTGATGGATTCCAGATTCATGAGCAAAAGCATTCTTACCAACAATCGCTTTATTAGGTTGAATTTCCATTCCCGTTAACCGACTAACTAATTTACTAGTCCGGGAAATCTCTTTTAAATTAACATCAGTCTTCAAACCATAATAATCATATCTAGTATTAAATGTTAAAGCAATCTCTTCTAAAGCAGTATTTCCAGCTCGTTCACCAATACCATTAATTGTACATTCAACTTGCTCAGCACCATTTTGGATAGCCGCTAAAGAATTAGCCACAGCCAATCCCAGATCATTATGACAATGAACGCTGATTACAGCTTGATTTATATTAGGAACATTATCTTTAATATATTTTATGAGTCCACCAAATTCAGCTGGAGTAGCATAACCAACAGTATCAGGAATATTAATCGTCGTTGCTCCAGCTTCAATTACTCCTTCAAAAACTTGACATAAAAAATCAGGATCACTACGAAAAGCATCCTCCGCAGAAAATTCAACATTATCTGTATAATCTTTAGCATAAGTCACAGCTTCAACTGCTCGCTCTAATACTTCCTGAGGAGATTGCTGTAATTTATACTCCATATGAACCTTAGATGTTGCTAAAAAAGTATGAATCATTGGTTTTTCAGCTTCCTTAACAGCTTCCCAAGCCCGATCAATATCTTCTTTTGTAGCCCGGGCCAACCCAGCAATCGCTGGGCCAGTTACCTCCTGGGCTATCTTCTTTACAGCTGCAAAATCGCCTGGGGAAGCAATGGGAAATCCTGCTTCTATAACATCAACACCTAGCCTTGCCAATTGCTTGGCAATCTCTAATTTTTCTTTCATATTCAAATTAACCCCTGGTGACTGCTCACCATCACGCAAGGTAGTATCAAAAATTCTAACTCCCATTTACTTCACCTTCCCTTCTTAGTCCTCAATCCACTGCATCATATCTCTTAACTTCTTGCCAACCTGCTCAATCTGATGATTAGCATCGATCTCTTTTCGCTTCAAGTAAGCTGGTCTCCCAACTTGATTTTCTAATAACCAATCTTTAGCAAACTTACCTTCTTGGATATTTGTTAATAGCTCTTTCATTGCTGCTCTTGACTTGTCATTGATAACCTTTCTACCAGCAATCAAATCTCCATACTCTGCAGTATCAGAGATAGAATCTCTCATAGTAGCAATTCCACCTTCATACATCAAATCAACAATTAATTTTAACTCATGTAAACATTCAAAATAAGCTATCTCAGGCTGATAACCTGCTTCTACTAATGTATCAAAACCAGCTCTAACTAGCTCTGTAGCACCACCACATAAAACAGCTTGCTCTCCAAACAAATCAGTTTCAGTCTCTTCTTTAAATGTAGTCTCAATTACTCCAGCTCTCGTTCCACCTACACCTTTAGCATGGGCCAAAGCTAAATCCTTAGCATTTCCTGTTGCATCTTGATAGATTGCAATCAAAGCTGGCACTCCAGCACCTTCTGTATAAACTCTTCTTACTAGATGCCCTGGCCCCTTAGGAGCTACCATATAAACATCTACATCAGCCGGCGGCTTAATCTGTTCAAAGTGAATATTAAACCCATGTGAGAATACAAGAGCATTTCCTGCTTCTAAATTAGGCTCAATATCATTAGCATAAACCTTCTTTTGAACCTCATCAGGAAGTAAAATCTGAATTACATCTGCCTGTTGTGCAGCTTCTGCAGCAGTTACAGGTTCAAACCCATCTGCTACTGCCTGCTCATAGCTTGCTCCACCCTTTCTCTGTCCAACAATTACATCCAATCCAGCATCTCTCATATTTTGAGCTTGAGCATGCCCTTGACTTCCATACCCAATTACTGCAACCTTCTTTCCTTCTAAGTAACTTAAATCTGCATCTCCATTATAATACATATCTACCATTTCTACTCACTCCTCTTTTTTTTAATTTACAATTGATAATTTACAATGTACAAGTAGAAGCGTCAAAAACAAACTCTACTTAATTTTAAATTAGTAAATTATCAATAGCTTTTATTTTAAATTTATTTTAGCTAATTTACTACTTACTATTCACTATTCCTCCAGGTTCTTCAAACCCTTCGTGATGAAAAAATCAGCTCTTAGATTTTTAATTAATCTTAATCACTTGGGTTTTAACTATACATTGTAAATTGTACATTGTACAGTTGTTTCTTGCTTTCCCCTCCGGGTTCTGCGAACCCTTCGTGATGAAAAAATCAGCTCTTAGATTTTTTCTATCCACTATTCATTATTCATTATTCAATATTAATTATTAATTGCTCTTATTTCTCTCCTCTAACCATCGCTATCTTTCCAGTCTTAACCAACTCAATAATACCAAAAGGTCTCAATAACTCTTCAATTGCCTCAATCTTCTCTTCACTTCCAGTCATCTCAATTACTAAAGAATTAGCAGCTACATCTACAACCTTGCCTCTAAAGACATCTACAATCTGCATAATTTCAGAACGATTATCTAAATTAGCTTGCACTTTAATCAAAGCTAAATTCCTATCTATTGATGAATCATTCGTAATGTCACTGACTTTATAGACATCTATCAACTTATTAAGCTGTTTAGTAACCTGCTCTAAAACCTGTTCATCACCTTCGACTACAATCGTAATCCGTGAAACTTCTTGATCTTCAGTAGTCCCTACTGATAAACTATCTATATTATAACCACGCCTACTAAAGAGACTGGCGATTCTAGCCAACACACCTGACTTATTAGCTACTAAAACTGAAACTGTATGCCTCATTAGTTACCCTCCCCTAAGATCATATTATTAATCGCTCCTCCAGCAGGCACCATTGGGAAGACATTCTCTTCTTCTTCAATTATGAAGTCTAGAACTACTGGTTTTGGACTAGCAATTGCTCTTTCTAAAGCTCCTCTAACATCTTCAGCTTCGGTAACCCTGATTCCAACTGCTCCAAAAGCTTCTGCTAGTTTAACAAAATTAGGTGTCATTTCTGGACAATCATCTCCTGGTGCAGCACAGTTATCAGGACAAGACTTTCTCTTTCTTAAACAGGTAGAAGAGTAACGTCGTTCTTTAAATAATTGCTGCCATTGTCTAACCATCCCTAAATAATGATTATTTAAAATAATTACATTGACCGGCAACTCATAACTGACTGCTGTAGCAAGCTCTTGTAGGTTCATCTGGAAACTACCATCACCAGCAATACAGAAGACATCCTTTTCTGGATTCCCCATCTGAGCACCTAATGCAGCTGGAAAACCATACCCCATCGTTCCTAAACCTCCTGAAGAAGCAAAACTTCTTGGCTGGGTATATCTATGATATTGGGCAGCCCACATCTGATTTTGACCTACTTCAGTAGTAATCACTACTTGATCATTATCTGTCAAATTATCAATTTCATTAATTACCTTCTTAGCTGTCAACTTACCTGCAATAGGTGGTTGAGTAACAATCGATTCTTCCTTCCACTCTTGAATCTGTTGATACCATTCTTGGTGATCTTGCTCTTTAACCATCTGATTCAATTCAGCTAAGACCGTTTTAACATCACCAACAATTGGAATATCAACTGCTACTCGCTTAGAAACTTCAGCAGGATCTATATCAATATGAATTACCTTAGCTTCTGGAGCAAACTCCTCTAATTTACCAGTAATTCGATCATCAAACCTAGCTCCAATCGCAATCAATAAGTCAGTATCAGTAATAGCATAATTAGCCTGTTCAGTACCATGCATTCCTAGCATACCTAAAGATAATTCATCAGTCTCAGGAAAGGCTCCTAAACCCATCAAAGTTGTAGTTACTGGAATTTGAGCTTTTCTAGCCAACTCCCTTAACTCTTCAGCTCCTCCACTAGCAATTACTCCTCCTCCAGAATAAATGACTGGTCTTTCAGCCTCTTCAATTGCTTGACTGGCTTTCTTAATCTGTAACCCATGACCAGAATAATTAGGTTTATAACCTCTTAAATTAACCTCACTAGGATATTCAAATTCAGCCATATCCGCCTGAACATCATTAGGTATATCGATTAAGACTGGCCCTGGCCTCCCTGTTGTAGCAATATGGAAAGCTTCTTTAATAATTCTTGGGATGTCCTTTACATCCTGTACTAAATAATTGTGCTTTGTGATCGGAACAGTAATACCAGTTATATCTGCTTCTTGAAAAGCATCAGTTCCTAACATACTGGTTGCAACCTGACCAGTAAAAGCAACCATTGGAACTGAATCAATATAGGCAGTAGCTAATCCTGTAACCAAATTTGTTGCCCCTGGCCCAGAAGTTGCGATACAAACCCCAGGTTTACCAGTACTACGTGCATACCCATCAGCAGCATGGGCTGCTCCTTGTTCATGTCTAGTTAAAATATGTTCTAGTTGTGGTTCATCATACAATACATCATAAATCGATAATACAGCTCCTCCTGGATAACCAAATACCTTCTCTACTCCCTCCTCTAATAATGATTTAAGTACCATTTCTGCACCTGTCAACTTCATACTAAATTCACCCCTTCTAAAATTGTTAGATTTAATAATAGAAATTTGTCTTTTTAAGCAAAAACCTCTAGACCTGAGTAGTCTAGAGGCTAAATTAGGTACAGTTATCCCTATTACCTATTAATTATACCTACTAACTACTAACTACTCAGATTATAAAACTACTAAGACTACTTCTCTAATCAGCTACTTGATTTCATCAAAAGAACAAAATTATTATAAGTTTCTCTAATTCTAAAAAACTGTCTTCTTAAAAACAAAAAACCTCTCATCCAGATTAACGTAAATAGACATTAATCGGGACGAGAGGTCTTCCTCACGTGGTACCACCCTAATTTTTGCTATCATTTTACAATAATAGCCTCATTAAGTACTCACATATTTAGGTAAAATATGCTCTATACTTCAGCACATGATAACGGATGCTATCTTCTTAAGCAGTTAACTTAAGAAACCGGCATAACCTACTTGATTTCAGCTTGCAGCTCCAAGGAGATCTTCAATAACTAATTTTACCACTGGCTTTCACCACTCCCAGCTCGCTCTCGATAAAATTAAATTATCTACTCTTCCTTTTCTTCGCCTTTAACTAGATCTTCAATTCTTGATATTAAGTATAGAACATATCTGATACTTTGTCAAGAATTTTTTGTTCGGTTATACAGTTTAAGGGTGAGAGAAATAATAGATCTGACCTCGGTTCTCAGCTACTCCGATTCTCTGTAATCAAATCAAATTACTTCAGCCCCTCTCATTACTTTTCAGCTTTATTTATATTTAATTAACAGTATATGAAATATTGAAACTAATGTCAAGGATTATTTTTTTAATTTTAATCAGTTTATTGTTAACTCTGAAATATAACCATTGACAATCATCAGGTTATTTATTATAATGCCAATAGTAAGAGCAATTTACAGTTAAAACCTTTAACACAAAACCTACTAAAAGAACAAAATGAGCTGTCGCCCATTTCAGGTTAAGGTTAAGTCTGAGTCTAAGTAACCCATTTAAAAACAGTAAAATTAAAAAGTCATCCATAACCTTAAAAACCATAATTTACTAAGCAATAAAAAATTATTATGTTGAAGGAGTTATTACCTAATGAGACAAGAAATCAACTTTACTTTTCAACAATTACAGAATTGGAAGCAAAGTTTCAGCTTACAATTTGCCTGGCAGGATTATTATCCAGCCAGTATTGCTGCTACTTTAGCCTTATCAACCTTAAACAAAGAGGTTGATACAGGTTATTACTTAGCTCAACAAGAACTTAGAAGCACTCAACTTCCCAAGCTAAATGATAATCTAACTCTAACTAGTCAAATAACTAGACAGAAGAAGTTAAGTAATATATCTTATATAAGTTGTCAATCAAGAGCAAGTACAATTAAACAGAATTTAATTGAGCTTAAATCTAAATTAATTAAACCTGAAGTTGCTTCTTCTTATCAAGATAATCCCTACTTAGGTGATTCAACTTATTGGCGTAGCTTTACTACTCAACAAGTTTATAACTTTAGCCAATTAAGCTCTGATCCCAATCAGATTCATTTGACTGAACAGCCAGTTGTCCAAGGCATGCTTCTTTTATTGAGCCTAGAAGATTATCTAGCTCAGCAAGATAGATTTTTAAAAAAGTTAAAGATTAATTATCTTAGACCAGTTACAACAGGACAAAGAATTAATTTAGCCTGGGTAGAAAAGAATAGTCTCTTAGGTATTATTAAAAACCAGATTCATTTCAAATTAAAACTCAAGGAGGAATTTTAAATGACAAATAGTAAATTAACTATTCAAGATTTAACTTACTCAGCATTATTTGCTGCTCTAATTAGTAGTGTAGCATACTTAGCTATTCCAATCCCTTTTAGTCCAGTTCCAATTACATTACAAACACTTGTTGTGATGCTAGCAGGTGCTACACTAACAACCAAACAAGCTGGATTAAGTATGCTTATCTTTTTACTAGTAGGTATCAGTGGAGCACCAGTCTTTTCAAGCGGTAGAGCAGGAATTGGAGTTTTTGCAGGGCCATCAGGTGGTTATTTAATAGCCTATCCTTTAGGGGCAATCATTATTAATTTATTAGCTAAAAAAGATAGTTACTATCAAACTGCTCTAGCTATGATCTTAGGAGGACTTGTGATTATTCATCTATTAGGAGTACTCTGGATGGGTTTTGTAACAGAGATGGGTTTAGCTGAGGCTTTTATTTCAGGAAGTTTGCCTTTTATTCCTGGAGATTTAATTAAAGTAGTAGCAGCTGTTCCACTCAGTATCAAAATTAATAATAGTTTAGCAGGTCGAAGGTAATGGAAGAGGTTTATATTTTAGGAGGGCTTAGAACTCCAATTGGAAAGACTGGCGGAAACCTTAAAGAGCTGTTACCTGAAAAGATGGCAGCCTTTATCTTAAATCAAGCTCTCGAAAAGTACAATTTAGAAGCTGAAGTTATAGATGAAGTTATCTTAGGAAATGCAGTCGGCTTAGGTGGCAATATAGCTCGCCTCTCCTTATTAGAAGCAGGTTGGCCACTTGAAATACCAGGAACAACAATTGATTTCCAATGTGGTTCTGCCCTTAGTGCAATCAATCTAGGGGCCAACTTAATCAAAGCTCAGCAAAAGGATTTTGTAATTGTAGGTGGAGTAGAGAGTACAAGTCTAGAGCCTAAAAGGCAATTTCATGAAGCTGATCCCCGTTTTAGAAGAGCAGATCACTTCTTAGAACGTGCTATCTTCTCCCCTCCTTCCTTAGGGGATCCTGATATGGGCCAAGGTGCTGAAAATGTAGCAGAGTTAAAGAAGATATCTAGAAGAGCTATGGATCGTTGGGCTTTAAAGAGCCATCAGCGGGCCAACTCTGCTCAACAACAAGATATTCTTAAAGATATTATAGCTCCTTTAGAGGTCAATGGAGAGCTAATAGACTCTGATGAAAGTATCAGACCCCAAATATCTTCTAAATTACTTAGCAGAATGAGACCTGTCTTTAGAGAGGATGGTAAGGTGACTGCTGGAAATTCATGCTTGACCCATGATGGGGCAGCAGTGATTATTTTGGCTTCACAAGAAGCTATCGAAAGTTATAACTTATCCCCTCAAGCAAAATTTATCACAGGTGTTACTGTTGGAGTTGACCCTAACCTCTCACCATTAGGAGCTACTGCTGCTATTAAGAAACTCTTAACCAAGCAAGATTTAACAAGCAATTCTATTGATGCTGTAGAAATAAATGAAGCCTTTGCAGTCAAGATTTTAGCAGCTTTACAAGAACTAGAAATTAATGAGGAGCAGATTAATATTCTAGGAGGAGCTTTGGCCTATGGACATCCTTACGGAGCATCAGGAGCAATTATTCTACTCCATTTAATTCAAACCTTGCAAAAAATCGATGGCAAACTTGGTATCGCAGCTTTAGGAGTTGCTGGCGGACAAGGAATAGCCTCATTAATTGAAAGGTGTGATCAGTAAGATGTTAATTCATGGAACTTTAACTAATCATGCAGCAAACTCTCCAGACAAACCTGCTTTGATCACCCCAACAGAAAGATTAACCTACAAACAATTAAATACTAAGACTGATCGATTAGCCACTAAATTAGCAGCTATTACCGAACTAGGAGACAAGGTAGTGATCAATTTATCAGATCCAATCCAAAATATCTGCTTCTTATTGGCTGCTGCTAAAGCTGGATTGGTCAGTGTTGTAGTTGATTATCAATTAAGTGGGAGAGATTATCAACAATTAATTGAAGAAGCAGAGCCTGAATTTATCATTGCTGATGATTTTGAATTTACTACTGAACAAGAGGCTGAAGTACCTCAAGTAAGAACGAAAGATCTCTTTTTAGGAGCCTTAAGCTCTGGTAGTAGTGGCACACCAAAATTGATCTGGCGTGATCATTATAGTTGGGTCAGTGCCTTCAAACACCAAAGTAAGGTATTTAACTTAAGTAAGCAAGATCGAATCTTATTGGTTGGCCCGTTAAGTTATACGGCCAATCTCAATAATGCCCTCCATCTAATCTATGAAGGAGGTACAGTCGTAATAACTCGATCTAAATTTCCCAAGCAATGGCTTAAAGTAATCAGCCAAGAAGAGATCAGTGCTATCTTTATGGTTCCTGCCCATTATCGCTTACTACTTAAAGCTTTGCATAAACCATTACCCCAAATTAGATCATTGATCAGTGCTGGGGCCAAATTGGATGCTTCTACTGCTAAAGAATTGACAACTTACTTTCCTCAAGCTCAAGTCTGTGAATATTATGGAGCAAGTGAATTAGGCCATGTCAGTTATGCTTTTGCAGAAGAGATCATTAAATCGAAGACAACGGTTGGAAGAGCCTTTCCAAAGGTTAAGCTCTGGATTGAAGATGGACTGATCTGGGTTAAAAGTCCTTATCTAGCAGTAGATTATCGGCCACAAGCAACCAGCAAAGATTTAGGCTATCTCGACAAGGATGGTTATCTACATTTGACAGGTCGACAGAATAATCTGATCAATAAAGCAGGTTTTAAGATCAATCCAGTTAAGATTGAAACAGTAATTTTGCAACATCCACAGGTTTTAGAAGTTGCTGCAATTGGGATTAAAGATCAATTAAAGGAAGAAACTATAGCCTTAGCAATTGTGACAGCAGATTCACAACTGACTAAACAGGCTCTTAGAAAGTACTACCAGCAACAACTCCCTCAGCGATTTTGGCCCGAACAGATCATCTTTGTTGAGCAATTACCACAACTAGAATCAGGCAAGCTAGATCGACAGCAGCTTAAGGCTAAGTTTAAGATTAAGTATAAGTAAAACAAAGAAAGGTCGGGGTTAAAACCCCGACCTTTCTTACTATTCTAATTACTAATCACTAGCAATTAGTCACCAATCACTAGTCACTACTACCCCAAAACAGCTCCTGTATTTGCTGAACTTACTAACTTAGCATACCGAGATAAATAACCAGTCTTGATCTTTGGTTCTGGTGCTTCCCAGTTTGCTAATCGCTCTTCAATCTCTGCAGCACTTAATTTAACATTCAATTTACCATTAGGAATATCGATTTCAATAATATCTCCTTCTTCAACAGCAGCAATTGGCCCACCTTCCATTGCTTCTGGTGAAATATGACCAATTGAAGCACCTCTAGTTGCTCCAGAGAAACGACCATCAGTAATTAATGCTACTTCTTTATCCAAACCGACACCTGCTACAGCAGATGTTGGAGTCAGCATCTCTCGCATTCCTGGCCCACCTTTTGGCCCTTCATACTTGATCACTACTACATCTCCAGCTTTAATCTCACCATTATGAATAGCCTCTACTGTTTCCTCTTCAGAACTAAAGACTCGAGCTGGCCCTTGATGGACTAACATCTCCTCTGCTACTGCTGCCTGCTTGACAACAGCTCCATCAGGAGCAATATTTCCAGTCAATACAGCTAAGCCACCTGTTTGATGATAAGCAGTAGTAAAGTCTCTAATCACATCATCATTTAAGACCTCTACCTCTGCTAAGTTCTCTTCAATTGTCTGTCCAGTAGCTGTGATTAAATCTTCCTTAAGCAAGTTATTATCACTTAAGACCTTCATTACAGCTGGAATTCCTCCTGCTCGATCCAAATCTTGAATATGATGCTTCCCAGCTGGACTTAGACTACATAAATGTGGTACTTCCTCTTTAAATTGATTAATCAACTCTATATCTAAATCAATTCCTGCTTCATGTGCAATAGCTGGCAGGTGTAGTGCTGTATTAGTCGAACATCCTAAAGCCATATCAACCTTTAAAGCATTATCAAATGCTTCTTCAGTTAAGATATCTAACGGCTTAATATCCTTTTCGAAAAGTTCTAACACCTGTTGGCCCGCCTGCTTAGCCAATCTTACTCGCTCTGCATAAACAGCAGGGATTGTCCCATTGCCTGGTAAACCCAACCCTAAAACTTCTGTTAGACAGTTCATTGAGTTAGCAGTAAACATCCCTGCACATGAGCCACAACTTGGACAAGCACTATTTTCAATCTCTAATAATTCTTCTTCAGACATTTGATCTGTCTTAACTGCTGCTACTCCTTCAAAAACGGTCTTTAAATCTATATTCTCACCTTGATGGTGACCTGCTAGCATTGGCCCGCCACTGACAACTACTGTAGGAATATTCAATCTAGCTGCTGCCATTAGCATACCAGGCACAATCTTGTCACAATTAGGAATCAAAACCAACCCATCCAAAGCGTGAGCTTTAGCCATCGTTTCTACAGAATCAGCAATCAACTCTCTACTGGCTAATGAATAATGCATTCCTTGGTGTCCCATTGCTATCCCATCACAAACACCAATTGAGCCAAATTCTAAAGGTGTTCCTCCTGCTATTCTAATCCCATCTTTAACTCCTTGAGCAATCTTATCTAAATGGACATGGCCCGGAATCAATTCATTAACTGAATTACAAACTCCAATCAATGGCTTTTCTAACTCCTCATCTGTTAAACCCATTGCTTTAAATAATGATCTCTGTGGTGCACTATCAACTTTTTTAGTTACCTTCTCACTTCTCATCTTTTTCCTCCTCTGTAACTGCTTTTAATTTATCAAAAAACAAATTAATATTAACCACTTTTAATTAATTTTAAATATATTCTAACAAAAATCAAGCTGATAAGCAATCTTCTTTTCAAATTGAAGTTTTCCCAAAAATATACAGGAAAATTATTACAATTGTCTAATAACTAGTTATAGTAAAGCTAATTTGGGAGGGTTATTATGCCAAAAACAGAAAAAAAAAGTAACAACTTCCCCCTAATAGATTTAATCAAAGCACAATTCATTTGGTATCTAATCAACTTTTTGATCATATTTTTCCAAACTTACGTTTCTCCTGATGAATTACCATATCTAGAAGAAATATATTTTTTAATCTTTAGTATTATTGGACAAGGTCTATTTATCTCTTTTTTATTATATTGGACTACAATGATTTATGAATTATCCTTTGCAGAGCTAGGAATTAATCTCAATAATTTTCTAACTAATTTGAAATTAGGATTAAAAATAAGTTGTCCTTTCTTAATTGGAATTATTTTTATCCACTTAATCCTAACTACTGAACAAATAACTCCTTTAATTATAATTACTGATTTAGATCAGCTAGCTTCAAGTCTACTTTATTTTTTATTACTCTTTATTGGCTATTTAGTTCCTGCTTTCAGTAAAGAATTGTTTTACCGTGGCTTTATTTATTATCAATTCAGACAAAACTATGGTCTTAAATTAGGTTTCTTAGCTAGCTTAATTTATTACACGGTCAGTTACTTAGACTTTAGATTAAGTAGTCTATTGATCCATTTTATAGTAGGAGCAATTACTACTTATCTATCTCATAAGACAGATTCTTTATTAGCAGCAACAATCTTTCGCTCTACATATCAAGCCAGTTTAACTCTCTATCTATTTTCATTCTCCAACTGGCAATTTTAAATTACAAACTGACTTTAATTTTTGTTCCACATTCTGGACAACTTTTATCTACTAACTTAACCTGTACTTGATTATGACCTCTCTGAATCACTGGGTATTTACAGTCAGGACAATAAGTAGTTCGATGTTGTTCATTAGGGATATTTCCTAAGTAAACATAATCAAGCTTTTCTTCTGCAATATTTTTGGCTTCTAATAGTTTTTCTACTGGAGTAGGCTCTTTATGCAATTGATAACGAGGAAAGTAACGAGCAAAATGAACTGGAATCTGACAATCAAAGTCTGCTATCCAATCAACTAATTGCTTGATCTCTGCTTTAGAATCATTTAATCCAGGAATCAATAAGGTAGTAATCTCTAATAAAGTAGTTTTGTAGGTTAATTCGACTGTTTTTTTAACCGGATTTAATTTCCCTGCACAGATCCGCTGGTAAAATTCATCAGCAAAAGACTTTAAATCGAGATTAATAGCATCAATATAAGGTAATAACTCTTTTAGTGGTTGTGGATTAATCATTCCATTAGTAATTAAGACATTCTTCAATCCTTCCTGCCGGGCCAACTTTGCTGTCTCCAAAACATACTCATACCAAACCAATGGCTCTGAATAGGTATAAGCCAACCCAATTGAATCCTTAGCTAAAGCTAATTCGACAGCTTGCTGAGAAGAAAGTTCTTCAGTATCTCTTCTAGGTTCATGAGCAATCTTATAATTTTGACAGAACTTACATTTTAGATTACAACCTACTGTTCCCAAAGAAAGAATTTGACTCCCAGGCTGAAAATGAAATAGAGGCTTTTTCTCAATTGGATCCATAGCCACAGCACTGACCCGCTGATAAGTACTTGCCCGTAATTTACCTTCCTTGACTTCTCTTACCTGACACTCCCCCTGCTCACCTTCCATTAATAAACAAGCATGAGGACAAAGTTGGCACCTAACTGCATTACCTTCCTGCCTATAATATAATGCTTCTTTCACCTTCAGCCCCCCCTTTTAAAGCAGATAATAGTTGAGAATTAATAGTGAATAGTTATAGATCAAACCATTAAAACTTAAAAATTAACTATCTATAATGAATAATTTAGAATTAACATTCAAAATCAAAAACATTCAAAACTAGATATTTCATAATTAATAATTCTTAACTAAGATTTCAAAGTTATGATTCTTTAAGGTTTAGTTTTTTTACTATTAGTTATTCATTATTAACTATTAATTGCCCTTTAAGTGTGTCTTGTTACTGTAAAACGCATCAGCTCAATACCATCTTCATTAGAAGAAATTCCAGCTTTTCGTTTAGCAATTTCAACTTGCTTAGTAGCAGTATTAACCCCTTCTAAATCAGGTAATAACAGGCCAGTTCGCTCACCTTGCTTGACAATTACTCCATACTTTTTAGGGTCAAGTTGTTCTATATTCTCTATCTTTTCTGGCTCTCCTAATATATCTACTGAATAAGTCAACTCTTCTAATTCATTTAAATTAACAGATTCAAACCGTGGATCTTTAAAAGCAGCACTTAAAGCATTATTGATAACTTCCTCTGCTATATTAGCTTGAGTTGGTTCGGTAGTTCCTATGCACCCTCGCAGTTGCTCATCTTTTTTGATCGAGACAAAAACACCTGCTTGTTCTGTTAGTCTCGGATCTAAATCAGATGGTGGGTCAATTACTTCTTTGTTTTTAGCATATTCCTCTACCGTCTTCCGGGCCAACCTGACTACTTCACTCTCATTTTCCCTGATTTTTTCTAACTTGACCTTTTTATTAGCAATAATCTGCTCTAACAGGCTACTACCTTCAGTTTTACCTTCTACTCGATAGCTAGCTACTGCATAACCGACTCCAAAAGGCCCTTGGTAGGACAATACCCCTCCTTCTACATCTAAACCATCAATAGCACCTAACATAATAATCAATGGCCTTAAACCACATTCTCCTGCCTTTTCAATCAAAGAAGGATCAAGATTAAATACTTCTTCAACTTCCAAATCATCTAAATATTCCACTATAGCTTCATCAAACTCCCTACCACGAGGGTTAAATCCTGCTGGAGCATCAGTTGTTAAACGATGCGATAGATCACCACTAGCAACTACAGCTACTTTATAGCCAGCCCTTTGAGCAACTAGCTGAATTACCTTACCAAATTTATATAATTCTTCATAAGATAACATTCCCATGGTAATTGGTATTAGTGGCAGATCAATTCCAGCCTCTTTTAAATAATATAAAGGAACTAATACCCCATGATCTAATTTTAAATCAACATCAATTTTGCGAGCAGTCGCTTGATCAATTCTAGCTACTGTAATATCTGCCCTATTACTTGCTCTAATAATCTCTTGGGTAAGTTCTTCTTCTAATTGATAACTAAACTTCAAATCTCGATGACCAAATTGTGCAAAATCACCTACTAACTCCTGTTGGCTTAAAATACTGATTGCATCACTAAAGACTGGCCCGTGGGGGCTGATAGTGATAATTAAATCTGGATCTGACTCTTTAAGTTGTCGAGCAAATTGTTGCATACTTTCCTTAGTTTTTTCAACCTCTTCTAAATTATTAAGACCTATCTCAGGCACCAAAATTGGAGGATGAGGTGCCAAACCGGCAAAAACAGTTCCAGTCATCTTATCACTCCTTTTTTTATAATTATTTCCTCAAGATTGCTTCCTATTCATTTTATTCTTCCCTACTTCTTCATTATTCAATATTAAATGTTTTACTAGTTACTAATCACCAGTTACTAGTCACTAATAAATATACCTAGGCATAGAAAAAAGGAAGAGCTGACCCCTTCCTTATTAAAACTAAGATTATCTTTTTGAAAATTGTGGTGACTTACGTGCTTTCTTACGCCCATACTTTTTACGTTCTTTCATTCGTGGATCTCTAGTTAAGAAACCATGCTTTTTAAGTGCAGCACGATAATCTTCATCAGCTTCTAGCAACGCACGAGCAATTCCATGACGAATAGCTCCAGCTTGACCTGATGTTCCACCACCTTCAGCTTTAGCAATTACATCAAAATCACCTAAAGTTGCAGTTGCTTCTAGTGGTTGTTTAACTACTTGCTCTAATACATCTCTACCAAAGTATTCAGATAAAGGTTTATTATTAACAATAATTTTCCCATCACCAGGAATCAATCTAATACGTGCAGTTGAAGTCTTTCTTCGTCCAGTTCCTAAATATTCAACCTCTGCCGCCATAAAAAACTCCTCCTTCCAATATTTATATTATAATTCTAATTCTTTAGGCTGTTGAGCTTCGTGTGGATGTTCAGTTCCAGCATAGACTTTTAATTTCTTTAACATTTTACGACCTAATCTATTTTTAGGTAACATTCCTTTCACAGCATGCTCTATTACCAATTCAGGCTTCTTTTCTAGTAATTCACCATATGGTATAGACTTTAATCCACCAGGATATCTAGAATGCTTGTGATATAACTTTTGCTCCAGCTTATTACCAGTTAAATGAACTTGGTCAGCATTAACTACAATTACATAATCGCCAGTATCAACATGTGGTGTATAAATTGGTTTATGCTTTTCTCTTAAAACTTTTGCAATTTCTGAAGCAGCTCGACCCAAAGTCTTGCCAGCAAGGTCTACAACATACCATTCTCTATCAATTTCTTCTGGTTTTGCCATATATGTGCTCATAACTTTCCCTCCTTACAACTTGATTTATTTATATATTTTTAAGAACTGACCGGGGCTGTCAGCGGTAAATCTCAGACATATATATGTTTATTTTATTATACCAAACTACTACTGTCAAGAAGTTTTAACAGTTAATAATTTACTTTAGTTAATGATAATCCACAAGCAGGGGCAGTAGAACCAGCTAGCTTGCGATTTTTAGCTAATAGAACTTTCTTTACCCAATCAGGTTCCTGTTTTCCTATGGCAACTTCAACTAAAGTTCCAACAATAATTCTGATCATATTATATAAAAAGCCACTTCCTTTAATAGCTATAGTTATCAGGTGATCAGTTATATCAATCTCTAAACTATAAATTTGGCGAACTGGACTTTTAGCACTACAACCAGCAGCTCGAAAAGAGGAGAAATCATATTCTCCAACTAGATACTGTGCTCCTTCTTTCATTGCCTCTAAATTTAATTTATGATTAATATGATAAGTATAATTCCGTAAAAATGGTGAAGGAAATTTTTTGTTATAGATTTGATAATGATATAATTTCCCTGTAGTATCGTATCTAGCATGAAATTTGGGGCTAACTTCATGGGCATCAGTTATTACAATATCAGCAGGTAATTTAGTATTTAATGCTAAGGCAAATCGTTCAGTTGGAATTGAAGATTTAACTTTACAATTAAATACTTGTCCTTTGGCATGCACTTTAGCATCAGTTCTACTAGCTCCAATGATCTTGACTTCTTTTTTGATCAATTTCTGTAATGCTTTCTCTATCTCCCCTTGAATAGTTACTGCATTATTTTGACGTTGAAAACCATGATAATTCGTACCATCATAAGCAACAGTGCATTTTAGATTCCGCATCATTTCCACTCCATTATAAAAAAATAGCTACTAAACCTAGGTAAAACAAACTGAATATCATTGTTAAATAATCCCTGCTAGCTAAAACCAATACATTCATTCTTGTTCTATTCTCTCCTCCACGATAACACCTTGCTTCCATAGCTAAAGCTAATTCATCAGCTCTGCGAAAAGCATTTACAAACAAAGGAACAAGTAATGGAATCAAACTCTTAGCCTTATCAATTAAATTACCATTTTCAAAATCAGCACCTCTAGCCTGTTGAGCCTTCATTATTTTCTGTGCTTCTTCTAATAAGGTAGGAATAAACCTTAAGGCAATCGTCATCATCATCGCTAATTCATGAGCCGGCACTCCAATTTTTTTAAAAGGATTTAATAACCTTTCCAGTCCATCCGTTAATTCTAAAGGAGAAGTCGTCAAAGTCAACAATGAAGTAAAAGTAATCAAAAAGATTAAGCGTAATGCCATAAACAACCCTAATCTTAACCCTTCTTCTTCAATCCTTAAAAATCTCCACTGCCATAATACATCCCCACCTCTAGTCATAAATAAATGAATTAACAAAGTAAATAGAATAATAAATGTCAAAGGCTTAATACTTTTTAAAATTCGTTTTAAATTAATTTTAGCCATCATAGTTGCTAGGAAAATAAAACCAGCCAAAATAAAATAACCACTAAAAGTATTAATTAAAAACACAGTGGTAATAAAAAGCATTACAACTAAAATTTTAGTTCTCGGGTCAGATTTATGAACTACTGAATCCCGTTCAATATACTGACCAATCATAATCTCATCTAACATTATTTTAACCTCGCATTAACTTTAATATTTCCTGCTTAGCTTCTTTGACAGTAAAGATATCAGTAGCTACCTTGTTACCTTCACTTTTTAACTTCAATAATACTTCTGTAATCTGTGGTACTCCCAAACCAATCCCCTGTAAAAATTCCTGGTGCTGAAAAACTTCTGCAGGACTTCCTTCTAATACTAACTTTCCTTCATCTAACACTAAAACTCTATCAGCTAAACGTGCAATCTCTTCCATTCGATGAGAAATTAAAATAATTGTCAATGAGGTCTTTTGCTGTACAGCAACAATTTCAGTTATTATCTCTCGTCTAGTTTTAGGATCTAAGCCAGCTGTTGGTTCATCTAAAATTAAAATTTCTGGTTCCATAGCTAATACACCAGCAATAGCTACTCTTCTCTGTTGCCCACCGGATAACTTAAAAGGAGATCTATCCTTAAAGGTTTCATAGTCTAAGTTCACTACCTCTAAAGCATTTTTGACCTGCTCTTCAATTTCTTGTTCAGTTAATCCTAAATTTTTAGGACCAAAAGCCACATCAGCAAAGACAGTCTCTTCAAATAACTGATGTTCAGGATACTGAAAAACAAGACCTACTTTCTGTCTTACCTCTTTTAAGTTCTTAATTTTTGTAATATCCTGATCATCAATCATAATTTGACCTGCACTAGGTCTAATCAAACCATTTAAGGTTTGGACAAGAGTTGATTTACCTGACCCTGTATGCCCTATTAAACCAACAAACTCCCCTTGCTCAATCGCAAAATTTATATCCTGTAAAGAATAGTTATCAGGGTTTGCTTCCGAATCATAACTATGACTTAAATCTTTGACTTCAAGTAACATAACTTTTCCACCAACTCATCTATATTAAAAATATCAGGAGGGATATCTAAACCTGCCTGAGATAACTGAAAAGCCAATTCAGTCAATTGTGGAACATCTAAATGATATTTCTTAATCTCATCTACTTGGCTGAATATCTCTTGAGGAGTCCCTTCCAAAGCAATTTGACCTTGATCCATCACAATAATTCTATCTGCCAATAATGCTTCATTCATAAAGTGAGTAATATGGACTACTGTCATCCCTAACTTTTGATTCAAATCCTGTACAGTTGCCATTACATTTTCTCTACCAACAGGATCTAACATAGCAGTTGGTTCATCTAATACTAAACATGTAGGATTCATTGCTAAAATACCTGCAATAGCTATTCTTTGTTTTTGACCACCAGATAAATTATGAGGAGCATTACGCCTAAACTTTTCCATCCCAACTGCCTCTAATGCTTCTCTAACTCGTTCTTTAATCATTGCCGATTCAAGTCCCAAATTTTCTGGGCCAAAGGCTATATCTTCCTCTACAATATTGGCTACTAATTGGTTGTCAGGATTTTGGAATACCATGCCTATCTGTTGTCTAATTTGCCAAATGTTTTCTTGCTCAGAAGTGGCTTGTTCATTAACTAAGACTTGTCCATCAGTTGGTACTAATAATCCATTTAACATCTTAGCTAAAGTAGATTTTCCTGAACCATTATGGCCTACAATAACAACAAACTCTCCCGAATCAATTTCTAAATCGACTCCATTTAACACCCAATCTTGTTCTTCGTTATAGCGATAATATAGATCTGAAATCTCAATTAATGACATCTTCTCACCAGCCTAGTATAGGAAAAACAGCCATTGATGATACCGGACGAAGAAACAAGAAGCTCTTAACGTCCAGTATTATTCAATTTAGATGGCTGTTTAATAATTAATTCAATTTATTCTACTAACTCTAAAATAACCATTGGTGCTGCATCGCCTCTTCTTGGACCTAATTTCATAATTCGAGTATATCCTCCTGGACGGTCAGCAAATCGTGGTGCAATTTCATCAAATAAGGCCTCTACTGCTTCTCCATCCTGAAGTTGGCCCATTACTTGTCTACGAGCATGTTGAGTATCTTGTTTAGCTTTAGTAACTAGCTTTTCAGCAAATTTCCGTGCTTCCTTAGCTTTGGGCTCAGTAGTTTCAATCCGCTCATTTTTAAATAAAGCATTAGCTAATGAGATTAACAAAGCTTTACGTGATGAACTCTTACGACTTAATTTTCTTTGAGCCATAACTAATCCCTCCTTCTTTAATTCAATTTTATAACTCAGGCTGCTGTAAAGATAGATCCAATTCAGCTAATTTAGCCTTAATCTCTTGCAACGACTTTTTACCTAAATTTCTAACTTTCATTAAATCATCTTCTGTTATATCCGTTAATTCCTCAACAGTATTAATCCCAGCTCGTTTTAAGCAGTTAGAAGAACGAACCGATAATTCTAATTCTTCAATTGTAGTCTCTAAAATTTTATCCTTTTCTTCCTCTTCTTTTTCAACCATAATATCTGTATCATTAATCTCTTCATTAAGATTAATAAATAGATCCAGATGTTCTTCGATAACTTTAGCAGCTAAACTAATAGACTCTTCTGGATCAATACTTCCATCAGTTTTCACTTCTAAGATTAATCTATCAAAATCACTTCTGTTACCTACACGAGCATTTTCTACTTTAAAATTAACTCGTTCAATAGGAGAAAAAGAAGAATCAATAGGTATTACTCCTATTACATGTTCATCATCCTTATTTTCTTCTGCAGTAACATATCCTCGACCTTGTTCTACAGTAGCTTCTAAGCTGAAGTCGGCTTCTTCTGATAAAGTAGCAATATGAAGATCTGGATTTAAGATTTCTAAATTCCCACTTACCTGAAAATCACCAGCAACAACTTCTCCTTCACCACTTGCTTCTACTCGTAAAGTCTGAGGCTCTTGTTCGTCCATATCAATAAGTACTTCCTTTAAATTTAAAATGATATCTGTTACATCTTCTACAACTCCTGGAACAGTAGAAAATTCATGACGAACTCCTTCTATCTTAATAGAAGTTATTGCAGCTCCTGGTAAAGATGACAACATAATTCTTCTCAAAGAATTACCTAAAGTAATACCATATCCCCGCTCTAAAGGAGAAACAATAAACTTACCATAATCATCTGTAGATTCAATACGTTCAATTGATGGTTTTTGAATTTCAATCATTAACTTTAAACCCTCCCTTATAATAAACTAAATTTACTACAATTAGTTGAGGGTGATAACTTTTGGGCAGCAAACATACAAATTTATACTATTATCTAGAATAAAACTCTACAATTAACTGTTCTTGAATTGGAATATCAATCTCTTCCCGTACAGGTTCAGTTAAAACTTTTCCTTCTTTCTTCTCAAAGTTAACTTGCAACCAAGATGGAGTTTCTAAGTTAGCATTCATTTCTATATTTTCTTTAATTCTTTTCATATCTTTGCTAGCTTCTTTAACTCCAATTACATCACCTTCTTCTACTTGATAAGAAGAAATATCAACTCTGCTACCATTAACTTCAATATGTCCATGCCTTACAAGTTGTCTCGCTTCATTTCTTGAAGCAGCAAACCCCAATCTATATACAGTATTATCTAATCTTCTTTCTAATATTTTCAAGAAGTTTTCACCAGTAATTCCTGGTTTTCTCTCCGCAGTTTCAAAATATCTATTAAATTGATTTTCCAAAACTCCATAAACTCTTCTTACTTTCTGTTTCTCTCTTAATTGCATACCATATTCAGATGGCTTCCTACGACGCTTCTTACCATGCTCACCAGGTGCATAAGAACGACGTTCAATTGCACATTTATCAGAATAGCACCTTTCACCCTTCAAGAATAACTTTTCCCCTTGTTGTCGACACTGTCGACAAACTGGACCAGTATATCTTGCCATATTTATATACACCTCCACAGTTATATTTAAAACTATTAAATTAATTATACTCTACGACGTTTTGGCGGACGACAGCCATTATGTGGAATAGGAGTTACATCTTTAATTAAAGTTACTTCTATTCCAGTTGCTTGTAAAGCACGAATAGCTGCTTCTCGACCAGCTCCAGGCCCTTTAACAAATACTTCAACTTCTTTTAGACCATAATCCTGTGCTTCTTTTGCTGCTTTATCAGCAGCCATTTGAGCAGCATAAGGAGTACTCTTTCGTGAACCTTCAAATCCCAGGTTACCAGCACTTGACCAAGCAATTGTATTTCCTTTGCTATCAGTTAGCGTAACAATTGTATTATTAAAAGTAGATCTAATATGTGCTTGACCTCTTTCTACTCTTAATTTCTTCTTTTTGTTCTTTCGACGTGCCATATTATCCCTCCTCACATAAATTAAATTTAATATTACCTAGCTTAGTTTACTCCCACAGTCTTCTTAGGCCCTTTTCTAGTCCGAGCATTAGTCTGTGTTCTCTGTCCCCTAACCGGAAGACCTCGCTTATGTCTTAATCCTCTATAAGAACCGATATCTTTTAATCGCTTAATATTACTTCTTACCTCACGACGCAACTCTCCTTCAACAAGGTATTCTTCATCAATCATTTTACGTAATTTAGCTACTTCACCTTCAGTTAAATCACGTACTCTTGTATCAGGATCAATGCCAGTTGCATCCAAGATCTTTTGTGCAGTTGATTTGCCAATACCATAAATATAAGTCAACCCAATTTCAACCCTTTTATTCCGTGGTAAATCAACACCTTCAATCCGTGCCATAACTATAACACCTCCTAATTAATTATTAATAATTTATCCTTGACGTTGTTTATGTTTAGGATTTTCACAAATAACATAAACTCTCCCTTTACGACGAACAACTTTACATTTATCACAAATAGGTTTTACTGATGGTCGAACTTTCAATTCTAACCCTCCTTCTATCTAACTTAAATTAAGATTTATGACGATAAGTAATTCGGCCACGACTTAAATCATAAGGTGATAATTCAACAGTTACCTTATCCCCTGGTAGAATTCGAATAAAATTCATTCTCATCTTTCCAGAAACATGTGCTAATACTTTATGACCATTCTCTAATTCAACTCTAAACTTTGCATTAGGTAACGGTTCAACCACAGTACCTTCAACTTCAATCGGATCTTCTTTTGCCATTATACTATCCTTAACCCCCTCTAATTAATTTACACATCAACCTATCTTATCACTTCAATACACTATTATATCACAAAACAGATATTTTATGCAATTAAGGCTGAGTTAGAATTCGAAACCCTGACTCAGTGACTGCAACAGTATGCTCAAAATGAGCAGATAATTTACCATCACATGTTACAACAGTCCAACCATCATCTAAAGTTTCTACTTCACAGCCCCCAACATTAATCATTGGTTCAATCGCCAAAACCATTCCTTCTTTTAACCTAGGCCCTCGTCCAGGAGAACCAAAATTAGGAACTTGAGGCTCCTCATGCATATTCCGCCCAATGCCATGACCAACAAATCTACGCACCACAGAATAACCTGCCTGTTCTGCATGTTGTTGTACTGCATTAGAAATATCTGAAATTCTATTATCAACCTTTACTTGTTCAATACCTTTAAATAGAGCTTCCTTTGTTACAGTCAACAACCTCTCTGCTTCTTGAGAAACTTGACCAACTGCCAAAGTTTGAGCTGCATCACCATAATATCCATCAACAACCGCTCCAATATCAAGCCCTATAATATCACCTTCCTCAAGGCGATATTCACTTGGAATACCATGAACTACCTGTTCATTAATAGCAATACAAACAGTATTAGGAAAACCTTGATAACCTTTAAAGGCAGGTTTAGCTCCTTGAGCACGAATAAACTCTTCAGCTATCTGATCTATTTCCTGAGTAGTAATTCCAGGCTTAATTTTTTCAGCTAATACAGCATGAGTTTGGGCTACAATTTGACCAGCTTTCCTCATAGTGTCTATTTCACGAGCAGATTTTCTAATAATCATCTACTCTATCGCCTTTAAATCTTTTTTAATTCTTTCAAAGACTTGTTCAGGAGTTGTTTCTCCATCAATTACAAGTAGCAGATCACGTTCTTGATAGTATTCAATTAAAGGAGAAGTCTGTTCAGAATAAACAACTAAGCGCTCTTTGATTGTCTCTGGATTATCATCATCACGTTGATACAATTCTCCATCACATTCATCACAAACTCCTTCATCTTGTGGTGGACTAAATTCAACATGAAAACTTGCTCCACATTCAGAACAGACTCGTCTCCCAGACAAACGGTTAATAACTTCTTCATCACCGACATCAATATTAACTACAGCATCTAAAGCAAGTTCTAAATCCTGTAAGATATCGGTCAATTCATTAGCTTGATTTACAGTTCGTGGAAATCCATCTAGAATAAATCCTTCTTGACAATCATCTCTAGATAACCTTTCTTCAACCATTCCGACAGTTACTTCATCAGGCACTAATTTTCCTTGATCAATATATTCTTTGGCTTTTTTTCCTAAAGGAGTTTCATTTTTTATTGCCTCTCGAAAGATGTCTCCAGTAGCAACATGAGGCATAGAATACGTCTTTGCTAATCTTTTTGCTTGCGTCCCTTTACCTGCTCCCGGCGGGCCAACTAACAACAAGTACATATTTTATCACTCCTTATAATTATTTCATGAAACCTTCATAATGCCTTGCTAGTAATTGAGTTTCTACTTGCTTCATTGTCTGTAAAGCAACACCAATTACAATCAACAAGGCGGTTCCACCAAATCTTGCCTCAATACCCGTCAATACAATAATAAAATCTGGTATTACAGCAACTATTGCCAAGAAAATTGCGCCGACTAAAGTAATTCGGGTTAGCACTTTATCTAAATATTGAGCTGTTGGTCGTCCTGGACGACGCCCAGGAATAAATCCTCCACGCTTTTTCATATTGTCTGCTACTTCAATTGGATTAAAACTGATTGCTGTATAAAAATAAGTAAAGAAAATGATCAATACAGCATATATAATAGTATATAACCAAGAACCTGGGCTTAGAACTCTTGCTATTGCTTGAGCCCAATCATGTTGAATAAATTGAGCAATAGTAGCTGGAAATAATAATACTGAAGAAGCAAAAATTACCGGCATTACCCCAGCTTGATTAACCTTCATTGGGATATGGGTAGATTGTCCTCCATACACTTTACGTCCTACTACTCGCTTAGAATATTGAACTGGAATCTTTCGTTGCCCTTCATGAATATAAACAATTCCTGCAATTACTGCTACTGCAACAACTAAAAACAATCCTAAATTAAAAATATTAATTGTTCCTGCTCTTAGTTCTCTAAATGTAGCAGTAACTCCTGCAGGAAATCTAGATAGAATTGAAACAGTAATTAAAATTGAAATTCCATTTCCAATTCCATACTCTGTTATCTGCTCTCCAAGCCACATCAAAAATACAGTTCCGGCTGTTAAAGTAATAATAATTGTAAATAAAGAGAAAGCATTAGGATTAGCTATAGCTCCGTAATTTCTGATCATTAAAGTAATACCAACACTTTGAATTATTCCTAATGCAACGGTAGCATATCTGGTATACTGCATAATCACTTTTTGCCCTTCTTGACCTTGTTTAGAAAGTTCTTCTAATTTAGGGATAACAACAGTTAATAACTGTATAATAATGGATGCAGTAATATAAGGACTGATACTTAAAGCAAAAATAGTAAAGTTAGATAGAGCCCCTCCAGCAAACATGTCAAGGAATCCTAATACACCTTCACCACGAAATAACTCTTGTAATGCTTGAGGGTCAATACCTGGAACTGGAATTTGGGCTCCAATTCGATAAACAGCAACCATTGCTAACATAAACAGGATTTTATTTCTCAAGTCTTTAACTTCAAATGCACTACCTAGAGCTGATAACATCTATTATACCACCTCTACCTTTCCTTCAGCAGCCTCTATTTTTTCAACTGCAGATTTGCTGAATTTATTAGCTTTGACGGTCAAACTCTTTTCTAACTCACCATCACCTAAAATTTTGACTCCATCCTTTACTTTATCAATCAATCCTGCTTCTTGTAATTTGTCAATTGTAACCTCGGAACCATCGTCAAATTTATTAAGTGCTTCAACATTAACAATTGCAAATTCTTTTTTGAACTTAGCATTAGAAAAACCATGTTTAGGAAGTCGCTTGAATAAAGGAGTCTGTCCACCTTCAAAAGTAACTCTTACTCCTCCTCCTGAACGAGCATTTTGACCTTTATGACCTCGACCAGAAGTCTTTCCTTTACCAGAACCAATACCTCTTCCTACTCTCTTTTTCTTGCTTTTAGAACCTTCAGCTGGTTTTAGTTCATGTAATTTCATCCTTATTCACCTCCTCATCCTTCCTTACTTTTAATTTAACCTAATAGTTCCTCTACAGTTTTCCCACGTAATTGAGCAACTTTTTCAGCATCTTTTAAACTATTCAACCCTTGAATTGTTGCTCTAACCATATTGATTGGATTATCTGATCCTAGTGATTTAGTCAAGATATCTTTAATTCCTGCTAATTCAATTACAGCACGAACTGCTCCTCCAGCAATTACTCCAGTACCTTCTGCAGCTGGCTTTAATAAAACCCGTCCAGCACCAAAAACTCCAGTGATTTCATGAGGAATTGTAGTATCTTTTAAAGGTATTTTAACTAAATTCTTTTTAGCAGCATCAATTCCTTTATGAATAGAATCAGGAACCTCATTAGCTTTTCCTATAGCAGCACCGACGTGGCCATTACCATCACCAACAACTACTAAAGCACTAAAGCTAAATCGACGACCACCTTTAACTACCTTAGATACTCGGCTAATATTAACAACACGTTCATTTAAATCTAACTTCTCAGGCTCAATATTTTTATTCATCGTTTTCCCTCCTTTGTGATAGACTACTAGAATTCTAGCCCATTTTCTCTTGCTGCTTCTGCTAAAGCTTTAACTCGACCATGATAATCATTCCCACCACGATCAAAAATAACTTTCTTAATCCCTTTATCTAAAGCTCGTTCTGCAATATACTCTCCAACAACTTTAGCTGCTTCTTTATTACCACCATTTTCAATTGCATCTTTAATCTCATTATCAACAGTGGAGGCAGAAGCTAATGTTTCACCAGCAAAATCATCAATCACTTGGACGTAGATATTATTTAAGCTTCTATATACACTTAACCGAGGTCGATTTGGTTTACCCTTTACTTTATTACGCACTCGCTGATGCCTTCTTTTTTTAGCTTCACGCTTGCTTAACTTCGCCATTATTTCCCCTCCTTTATTCAACTAATTACTGGTATTAATATTGAATCAATTATAATTATTAACCAGTTTTACCTTCTTTTCGTCTAATATGTTCATCAACATATTTAATCCCTTTTCCATTATATGGTTCAGGCTTTCTAACTGCTCGAATATTAGAAGCTACCTGCCCAACTAACTGCTTATCGCTTCCTTTAACAGTAATTTTATTTCCATCAACTTCAAATTCTATTCCTTCTTTAGGTTCAATAGTTACCGGATGAGAGTATCCAACTTGTAATTCTAAATTATTACCCTTTTTGAGTGCTCGATAACCTACACCATTTAATTCTAATTCTTTTTTAAATCCTTTTGTTACACCTTCAATCATATTTATAATCATACTTCTTGTCAACCCATGTAGCGATCTATCTGCTTTAGAATCAGTTGGTCTTACTACAGTAACTTGATCTTCTTCAATCTCAAGTTCCATTCTAGAACTGATTTTCTCTGTTAATTCAGCTTTAGCTCCTTTAACAGTCAAAGTATTATTTTCTAAAGAAAGTTCTACACCTTCAGGAATCTCTACTGGTACATGACCTATTCGAGACATATTTTACACCCCCTCTTATTCTTAAAAGTTACCAAACATAACAGATTACTTCTCCGCCTATCCCCTCTTTACGAGCAGATTTATCAGTCATTACACCGTGAGAAGTAGAAATAATAGCAATACCTAATCCACCTAATACTTTCGGTACTTCTTCTTTATCAGCATAAACCCTTAATCCTGGTTTACTAATTCGCTTCAAACCAGTGATAACTTTTTCTCCATTATCTCCATATTTCAAGAATAAACGTAATTTACCTTGTGGACCCCTATCAATTCTTTTATATCCCTTAATAAACCCTTCTTCAGATAAAACCCGTGCAATTTCTTCTTTAAGGTTAGAAGCAGGAATATCTACTTCATCATTTGTAATAGTAATAGCATTTCTAATTCTTGTTAACATATCAGCAATAGGATCAGTCATAAAATTACTTACCTCCTTTCAAATTTACAATCAATTTACCAACTAGCTTTTCTAACGCCCGGTAATTTACCCTCATGGGCCAATTCTCTAAAGCAAATTCGACATAATTCAAATTTTCTGAGTACCCCGTGTGGCCTTCCACAACGACGACAGCGCTGTTCTTCACGAGTTGAATATTTAGACTCTCGCTTTGCTTTCTCAACCTTTGACTTTTTAGCCACTTTTTCCCCTCCTTAACTATTTTTTAAGTGGTAATTTCATTAATGATAGTAACTCTTTAGCTTCCTCATCCGTCTCAGCAGTAGTTACAATTACAATATCCATTCCTAATGTCTTATCGATCTCATCAACATTAATTTCTGGAAAAACAGTATGATTAGTTAATCCTAAAGAGTAATTTCCCCGACCATCAAATGATTTTGCAGAAACGCCTCTAAAATCACGCACACGCGGTAATGCAACATTGATTAATTTATATAAAAACTCATGCATCTCTCCACCACGTAAAGTAACTTTACATCCAACTGGCATACCCGCTCTAATTTTAAAGTTAGCAACAGATTTTTTAGCTCGTGTAATTACTGGCTTTTGACCTGTAATAGTTTGCAAAGAATCAGTAGCTTGGTCTAATAGATTAGCATCTTCACTTGCCTCTCCAAGTCCCATATTGATAACAACTTTTTCTAACTTAGGAACTTCCATCACATTGTCATAATCAAACTTTTCCATTAATGCTGGTATAATATCTTCTCTATATTCTTTCTGTAATACAGACATAGTTTACCTCCTCTCTAACAACTTTAATCAATAACCTCATCACATTTTTTACAATACCGTGCTTTTTCTCCATTATCAAAGACTTTCTTTCCGGTTCTTGCAGCTTCACCGCAATATTGGCAGACTAGTTGAACATTAGAACCATGAATTGGCCCTTCTTTTTCTACAATTCCTCCTTGCGGATTATCTTGAGTCGGTTGAACATGCTTTTTAATGATATTAATTCCTTTAACAAGAACACGATTTTCTTCAGGCAATACTTTTAAAACTTCGCCTTCTTTTCCTCTATCTTTTCCACTAATAACTTTCACTTTATCGCCTTGTTTTACATGTAATTTAGGTTGAACCATCTAAATCCCCCTCCTTTCTTATGACCCACTTAATTAAAGAACTTCAGGTGCTAAAGAGATAATCCTTGTGAATTTTCTTTCTCTTAGCTCACGTGCAATTGGGCCAAAAATCCGAGTTCCTGTTGGTTCATTATTATTCTCAATGATTACTGCAGCATTTTCATCAAAACTAATATAAGAACCATCATCTCTTCTTACTTCACGCTTAGTTCTTACAATTACAGCTTTAACAACTTCCCCTTTTTTTACCATACCTGTAGGAATAGCTTCTTTTACCGTAGCAACAATTATATCCCCTACAGAAGCATAACGCTTTTTAGAACCACCCAAAACTTTAACACATAATAACTCTCTAGCTCCTGAGTTATCTGCTACTTTTAATCTGGATTCTGATTGAATCATTTCAACCCCTCCTTTCAATTAAAAACTACTTAGCTTTGCGAATAATTTCTTCTACTTTCCAACTTTTTTGTTTGCTGATTGGACGAGTTTCTACAATTTTTACTATATCTCCTTCGTTACATTCATTGTTCTCATCATGAGCTTTAAATTTAGAAGTTCTTTTAATTACTCTTTTATATAAGGAGTGTTGTGTCTTTCGTTCAACAGCAACTACAACAGTTTTATCCATTTTATCACTAACTACTTCTCCAATATTTGTCTTTTTATTACTCTTTTCTTCCGCCATAATCTTCCTCCTTTCAATTACGCTTGATTGAGCTTGAGCTGACGTTCAGTTAGAATCGTTTTTATCCGAGCAATTGTTTTCTTTACTTCCCGAATTCTAATTGGATTATCAAGTTGTGCAGTAGCATTTTGAAATCTCAAATTAAATAACTCTTCTTTGGATTCTTCTAACTTTTTATCCAACTCCTTATCCGTTAGCTCTCGTAATTCTTTAGCTTTCATTTGCCTCACCGTCCATTTCTTCCCGTTTTACAAATTTAGTATCAATAGGCAGTTTATGTGACGCCAGTCTCATAGCTTCACGAGCAACCTCTTCTTTTACACCAGAAATTTCAAACATTACCCGACCTGGTTTTACAACAGCAACCCATTTTTCTGGTTCTCCTTTACCACTACCCATTCTAGTTTCAGCAGGTTTGGCAGTTACAGGCTTATTAGGAAAAATATTAACCCAAACCTTACCTCCACGTTTGATATAACGAGTAATAGCAATTCTAGCTGCTTCAATCTGACGATTAGTAATCCAAACTGGTTCTAAAGCTTGTAAACCATATTCTCCAAAGTTAACTTTATTACCTCGTCTTGCTTTCCCTTTTAAGCGACCACGATGCTGCTTTCTATGCTTAACACGCTTTGGTATTAACATAAAATTGCCTCCTTTCTAATTATTCATCATCGATTTCAGGCAAAATTTCACCTTTATAAATCCAAACTTTGACTCCAATTTGACCATAAGTTGTATCAGCTTCTGTAAATCCATAATCAATATCAGCACGCAAAGTATGCAATGGAACACTACCCTCACTATATCCTTCAGTTCGAGCCATATCAGCTCCACCTAATCTTCCAGCACATTCAACTTTGAATCCTTCGACTCCTCGTTGTCTCATGCCTCGATTAATTGTTTGCTTCATTGCTCTTCTAAAGGAAACTCTATTTTCCAATTGTTGAGCAATATTTTCTGCAACTAATTGAGCATTTTGATCAGGTTTTTTCACCTCTACAACATTAACTTGTACCTTTTTCCCAGTAATATCTTCTAGCTCTGATCTTAATTTATCTACTTCAGAACCACCTTTTCCAATTACCATACCTGGTCTAGCAGTGTGAACATCTATCTTGATTCTATTAGCAGCTCTTTCAATTACAATTCTTGCAATACCTGCTTCATACATCTTTGTTTTAATGTGTTCTCTGATTTCTAGATCTTCATGTAATAAGTCAGCATATTCATCTTTATCTGCATACCATTTTGCATCCCACTCTTTAACAACTCCGACCCTTAAACCATGTGGATGTATTTTTTGTCCCATCTAATTATCCCTCCTTTTTTTCTGCTACTTTAAGAGTAACATGACTTGTTCTTTTATTAATAGGACTTGCCTGTCCCATAGCTCTTGGCTTATATCTTTTCATTGTCGGTCCTTCATTTACATATGCTTCAGAAATGTATAACTCATCAGCAATCATGCCATGATTATTTTCAGCATTAGCAACAGCAGAATTAAGAACTTTTTCTACTATCTTAGATGCTTTCTGTGGTGTATTTCTTAAAATCCCAATTGCTTCACCAATCTTTTTACCCCGTACCAAATCGACTACTAGTCTAGCTTTTCTTGGGGAAATCCGAACACGTTTAGCAGTTGCTTTTGCTTCCATAGTTTAACCCCCTTCATCTTAAAATCTAATTAACTATTTAAGCGATGTAGACCTCTCAGTATGCTGACTGTGAGCTCTAAAAGTTCTTGTTGGAGCAAACTCTCCTAATTTATGTCCAACCATCTCTTCAGTAATATATACCGGAACATGCTTCCGTCCATCATAAACAGCGATTGTATGTCCTACCATCTGTGGAAAGACAGTCGAACTTCTTGACCAAGTCTTAATAACCTTTTTATCTCCAGTTTCATTCATCTTCTCAATCTTAGCTAACAACTTCTTATCTACGAATGGTCCTTTTTTTAATGAACGACCCAATTTATTATGTCCCCCTCTCTAATTACTTTCTTCTTTTCTTCTTAGCATGACGACTTCTAACAATCATCTTATCAGATGATTTAGGCTTACGAGTTTTCTTTCCAATAGTAGGTTGTCCCCAAGGTGTTACCGGCTGTCGACCAGCAGGCTTCTTACCTTCTCCACCACCATGTGGATGATCATGTGGGTTCATTGCTGTACCACGAACACTAGGTCTTCTTCCTAACCAACGGCTCTTACCAGCTTTACCAATAGTAATATTTTCATGCTCAATATTTCCTACTTGACCAATCGTTGCTTTACAATTAAGGTTGATCAACCTTACCTCTCCAGATGGTAGTTGAATATGAGCATACTTATCTTCCTTAGCCATAATTTGAGCTTGAGCACCAGCAGAACGAACCATCTGGCCACCTTTTCCAGGCTTCATTTCAATATTATGGACTATAGTACCTACTGGAATATCTTCTAAAGGTAAAGCATTTCCTACCTTAATATCTGCTTCTGAACCAGAAAGAACTTGATCTCCCACTTCTAATCCTTTTGGAGCAATAATATACCTTTTTTCTCCATCAACATAATGCAATAAAGCAATCCGAGCAGAACGATTAGGATCATACTCAATTGTAGCTACTTTTGCTGGAACGCCATCTTTATCTCTTTTAAAATCAATTATTCTATACATTCTTTTATGTCCGCCACCACGATGTCGAACAGTAATTCGACCATTAGCATTTCGCCCACCAGTCTTTTTAAGTGGCTTAAGTAGAGATCTTTCTGGCTTATCAGTTGTGACATCTTCAAAACTATCGATCGTCATATATCTCCGCACCGGCGTAGTCGGCTTAAATTTCTTAATTGACATTCTATTTCCCTCCTCTTCTTAAAAATTATATACCTTCAAAAATATCAATTCTATTATCTTCAGCTAATTTAACTCTAGCTTTCTTCCACTCAGCAGTTCTTCCTTCATGGTGACCCATTCTTCTTTTCTTCCCAGGCATTCGATTAGTAGTTACTTTTTCAACCTTAACATCAAAAATTTCTTCAATTGCTTTCTTTATTTCAGTCTTATTAGCTTTAAGTTGAACTTTAAAAGTATACCAGTTCGTTTCTTCCATATCCATCATACTTCTTTCAGAAATATGAGGCGCAATAATAACATCTCTAAGATTTTTCATTAGATCAGCACCTCCTCAACTTGGGCAATTGCTTTTTCAGTCATTACCAACTTATCACTATTTAAAACATCATAAACAGTTACCCTATCTGCTGTAACAACTCTTACCCCTGGAATATTCCGAGCAGATTTATATACATTATCATCTCTACCTTCAATTACAATCAATACTTTCTTATCTTTTGCTTCTAAATTATCTAGAACAGATACCATCTGTTTAGTTTTAGGAGCTGTAAAGTTGAACTCATCAATAACAATCAAATCATCTTCTGTTACTTTTGCTGTTAAAGCAGACTTGACTGCCAGCTTCTTAACTTTCTTAGGAATCTTCTTCTTATAACTGCGTGGTTGCGGGCCAAAAGTAGTTCCACCACCAACCCAGATTGGAGAACGAATACTCCCATGACGAGCACGTCCAGTTCCTTTCTGTCTCCATGGCTTACGACCACCACCACTGACTTCTCCTCGCGTCTTAGTTTTAGCCGTTCCAGCTCTCTTAGCAGCTAATTGAGCAGTAACTGCTTGATGAACTGCAGACTCATTAATTTCTATATCAAATACTTCTTGGTTTGCGTTAACATTGCCTGTTTCTTGTCCTTCTGTATTGCGCACCGTTAGTTCTGGCATCTTTTTTCCTCCTTCCTACAAACTTATTTAACAGTTTCTTTAATAGTCAATAATCCTTTTTTCGGGCCAGGTACAGCACCCTTAATCAATAATAAGTTCTTCTCAGAATCAACTTTTACAATATCTAAGTTTTGAACAGTAACCTTGTCACGTCCCATTCGACCTGGCATCTTCTTTCCTTTAAATACTCGTGCCGGATCAGAACCAGCACCAATAGCACCAGGTAATCTATAATTTCGTGAACCGTGAGTCTTTGGCCCAGTTCTAAAGTTCCATCTCTTTACTGTTCCAGCAAATCCTTTCCCTTTAGAAGTACCTGTTACATCTACTTTATCTCCTTCAGAAAATGTATCTGCAGTAATTTCATCTCCTGGTTCTAAGTCTTTAACTCCAGCAATTCTAAATTCTTTGACGTATCTTTTAGGAGCGATTCCATACTTTTCAAAATGTCCTTGTAATGGTTTGTTTACTCTTGTTTCCTTAGCATCTTCAAAACCAAGCTGTATAGAATTATATCCATCAATTTCTTCACTCTTCTTTTGCACTATAGTACAAGGTCCAGCTTTGACAACAGTAACCGGTACCATTTCTCCTTCTTCGTTAAATACTTGAGTCATACCAACTTTTTTACCTAAAATACCTTTCATCATTTTGCACCTCCTTACCCAACATCCAATTTATAATTTAATTTCAATATCGACACCCGCTGGTAAATCTAACCTCATTAAAGAGTCAACAGTCTTAGGCGTTGGTTCTTTAATATCAATTAATCGTTTATGAGTTCTCATCTCAAATTGCTCTCTAGCTTTACTATTTACATGAGGTGAACGCAAAATAGTAAACACCTCTTTTTTAGTAGGCAATGGTACTGGTCCAGAAACTTCAGCACCAGTTTTTTTAGCAGTCTCAACAATCTTACTTGCTGAATTATCTAGCAATTGATGTTCATATGCTTTTAATCTAATTCTAATTTTTTCTCTAGCCTGTCCAGCCATATTAATTCCACCTCCAAATAACGTTTAGTAAGCAGAAAAAAGATGAGGAGGAACTGTCACTCCTCATTCCCTTTCCTATTTATTTATTCAATAATTTCAGTAACAACTCCAGCACCAACAGTCTTTCCACCTTCTCTAATTGCAAATCGAACTCCTTCATCCATTGCAATTGGAGAGATTAATTTTCCTACCATCTCGATATTATCTCCTGGCATTACCATATCTACACCTTCTGGTAAGTCAATTGTTCCTGTTACATCTGTAGTTCTGAAGTAAAATTGTGGCTTATATCCATCAAAGAATGGAGTATGTCTTCCTCCCTCATCCTTACTTAAAACATAAACCTCTGCTTTAAATTGAGTATGTGGAGTAATACTTCCTGGCTCTGCTAATACCTGCCCACGCTCAATATCTTCTCTATTTACACCTCTTAACAATGCTCCAATGTTATCTCCTGCTTGTGCTTCATCCATCATCTTTCTAAACATCTCAATTCCTGTTACTACTGTAGTTTCTGTATCTTTAATTCCTACTATCTCTACTTCATCATTTACTTCTACAATTCCGCTTTCTACACGACCTGTGGCTACTGTTCCACGCCCTGTAATACTGAATACATCCTCTACTGGCATTAAGAACTCTTTATCTGTATCTCTTTCTGGAGTTGGAATATAATCATCAATTGCATCCATTAACTCCATAACATTATCTGCCCATTCTCCAGTTGGCTCTTCTAATGCTTTTAATGCTGATCCTACTACTATTGGAGCTTCATCTCCATCAAAATCATACTCATTAAGTAATTCTCTTACTTCCATCTCTACTAATTCGATTAACTCTTCATCGTCTACCATATCTGCTTTATTTAAGAATACTACAATTCGTGGTACTCCTACCTGTCGTGCTAGTAATAAGTGCTCTCTTGTTTGAGGCATTGGACCATCTGCTGCTGATACAATTAAAACTGCACCATCCATCTGTGCTGCCCCTGTAATCATATTCTTAACATAGTCAGCATGTCCTGGACAATCAACGTGAGCATAGTGTCTATTTGCTGTTTCATACTCTACGTGAGATGTTGCTATTGTAATTCCTCTTTCCTTTTCTTCTGGTGCATTATCAATATCCTCAAAATTTGATGAACCTTCGTCACCTTTTGCTAATACCTTTGTAATAGCAGCTGTTGTTGTTGTCTTCCCATGGTCTACGTGACCAATTGTACCAATGTTAACATGAGGTTTCGTTCTTTCAAACTTTTCTTTTGCCATTTTTATTCCCCCTTAATTTAAAGTGTTATTAAGCTTTCTCCATAATTTCTTTAGCAATATTTTTAGGTACTTCATCATAATGATCCATCTGCATTACATACTGAGCACGACCTTGTGTATTAGAACGAAGATCAGTTGCATACCCAAACATTTCAGATAATGGAACATATGCCCTAATTATTCGTGCATTACCTCGTTGTTCCATACCTTCAACTTGCCCTCGGCGAGAATTAAGGTCTCCAATTACATCTCCCATATATTCTTCAGGAGTCGTAACCTCAACTGCCATAATTGGTTCTAATAGTACAGGATTTGCTCTGTGTGAACCTTCTCTAATTGCCATAGAACCTGCAATTTTAAAGGCCATTTCAGAAGAGTCAACTTCGTGATATGAACCATCATTTAAAGAAACCTTAACATCAACTACTGGGTAGTTAGCTATAATACCATTTTCTAAAGCTTCTCTAACTCCCTCTTCAACAGAACCGATATAATCTCTTGGAACAACTCCACCAACAATATTATCCTCAAACTCAAATCCTTCTCCAGCTTCTAATGGTTCAATTTCCATAATTACATGACCATACTGACCACGACCACCAGATTGTCGGATAAACTTACCTTCAATTTCAGCTTTCTTAGTAATAGTCTCACGATAAGCAACCTGAGGTTCACCAATATTAGCTTCAACATTGAACTCTCTTGTCAATCGATCAATAATTACCTCTAGGTGTAACTCACCCATACCCGAGATAATTGTTTGTCCAGTTTCTTCATCAGTTCTAACATTAAATGTTGGATCCTCTTCAGCTAATTTTTGTAGTGCTTCCCCTAACTTATCACTATCTTTTTGCGTTTTAGGTTCAATAGCTACATCAATAACTGTCTCAGGAAATTCCATAGATTCTAAAATGATTGGTTCATCCGCTGTACATAATGTATCTCCTGTTGCGGTATTTTTAAGCCCTACTGCTGCAGCTAAATCTCCAGCAAAGACCTCTTCTCTTTCTTCTCTCTTATTGGCATGCATCTGCAAGATTCTACCAACACGTTCTTTTTCATCTTTCGTTGAATTATAAACGTAAGAACCAGCTTCTAAAATTCCAGAATAAACTCTAAAGAAAGCTAATTTACCTACATAAGGATCAGTCATAATCTTAAATGCCAATGCTGAAAATGGAGCATCATCATCAGCTTCTCGAGTAATTTCCTCCTCTGTCTTAGGCTCTAATCCTGTAACAGGTGGAATATCAATTGGTGCAGGTAAATAATCAACAATTGCATCCAATAAAGGCTGAATTCCTTTATTCTTTAAAGCAGTACCACAAAATACAGGAGTAAATTCATTATCAATAGTTCCTTTTCGAATAGCTGCTTTAATTTCTTCAACTGTAATTTCTTCACCTTCTAAATACTTCATCATAAGTTCTTCATCTAAATCTGCTAATTTTTCAATTAATAACTCATGATATTCTTCAGCTTTTTCTTGTAAATCATCAGGAATCTCTCTTTCAACATAGTCAACTCCAAGTTCGTCTTCATAAACAATTGCTTTCATCTCTACTAAATCAATAGAACCTTGGTAGTTTTCTTCTTTCCCAATAGGAAGCTGAAGAGCAACCGGATTAGCAGCAATTCTTTCTTCCATCATATCTAATACATTATAAAAATCTGCTCCAGTTCTATCCATCTTATTAACAAAAGCAATTCGAGGTACATTATATTTATCAGCTTGACGCCAAACTGTTTCAGATTGTGGCTCAACTCCTCCTACTGAACAAAAGACACCAACTGCTCCATCTAATACTCTTAAAGATCTCTCTACCTCAACAGTAAAGTCCACGTGTCCAGGCGTATCTATAATGTTAATTCTATGATCATTCCACTGACAAGTTGTTGCTGCAGAAGTAATTGTAATTCCACGTTCTTTCTCTTGCTCCATCCAATCCATCTGAGAAGCTCCATCATGTGTCTCTCCAATCTTATGCACACGACCGGTATAGAATAAAATTCTTTCCGTAGCTGTCGTCTTCCCAGCATCAATATGTGCCATAATCCCAATATTCCTAGTCATTTCTAATGAAAACTGTCTAGGCACTATCCAACACCTTCCTTTACTCTTTGATTACCATCTATAATGTGCAAAAGCTTTATTTGCTTCAGCCATTCGATGTACTTCTTCTTTCTTTCTTACTGCTCCACCCTCTTCATTATAAGCATCAATAATTTCATTAGTGAACCTTTCAACCATTTTTCTCTCATTTCTCGCTCTAGCTGCATTAATAATCCAACGCATTCCTAAAGTCAAGCGCCGGTTATTATCAACTTCTATAGGTACTTGATAGTTTGCTCCACCAACACGACGAGTCCTAATTTCCAAAACAGGCATTACATTATTCAATGCTTCTTTTAAAACTTCTTTAGCATCTTCACCTGTCTTTTCTGTAATCAATTCCATAGCATCGTAAAAAATATTTTCAGCTAAGCTCTTCTTCCCATCAATCATAATTTTATTAATAAACCGACTTACCAGTTTGCTATTATATACTGGATCAGGATCAACTTCTCTCCGTTGAGCTCTGTTTTTTCTTGACATCTTTATCCCCCCTTTTTTTAATCTATTATTACTTTTAAGCTAATTACGGCTTCTTAACACCATATTTAGAACGACCTTTTCTTCTATCTTCAACTCCAGCAGTATCTAATGCTCCACGCACTATTGTATATCTAACTCCTGGCAAATCTTTAACACGTCCACCCCTTACTAAAACTACAGAGTGTTCTTGTAAATTATGACCAATTCCCGGAATATAAGCTGTAACTTCCTTACCATTAGTTAACCTAACACGTGCTACTTTTCTTAAAGCAGAATTAGGTTTTTTAGGAGTTGCAGTATATACTCTGGTACAAACCCCTCTTTTTTGAGGTGCTCCTTCTAAAGCTCTAGCCCCTTTTTTCTTTTTAACCTTATTTCTTCCTTTGCGAATAAGTTGATTTATTGTTGGCATTACAAAACACCTCCTTCCATTTTTTAATAAAAACCAACTAACTATCTTACACTTTATTTCATTGCAATTTAAGTAATTTATAAAATCATAATCTGTTACCTACTGATTCATAACACACTTACGTATTTTAACACTTTGTTTGCTACCTGTCAACCTTTTTCTAGTTTTTTTACTCTTTTACAACTTCAGCATCAACATCATGATATCTTTTCATACCAGTTCCTGCTGGAATTAATTGTCCAATAATCACATTCTCCTTCAATCCTAATAAGTTATCATTTTTCCCTTCTAAGGAAGCTTCAGTTAAAACTCTAGTTGTTTCCTGGAAAGAAGCAGCGGATAAAAAGCTATCCGTTGATAAAGAAGCTTTTGTAATTCCTAACAGCTCTGGTTTAGCAGTAGCAGGTTCTTTTCCATTAGCTATTGCTTCTTCGTTAATTTTTTCAAATTCAAAGATATCTACTAAATTACCAGGTAACAAATCAGTCTCACCAGACTCTTTAACTACAACCTTGCTTAACATTTGCCTGATAATAACTTCTATATGCTTATCATTAATTTCAACACCTTGAGAACGATAAACACTTTGCACTTCTCTTAATAGGTATTTTTGTACATCTCGTCTACCTCTAATTGTTAAAATATCTTCTGGATCTAATGGACCTTTGGTCAATTTATCACCAGCTGTAACATACTCTTTATCTTTAACCTTAATTTCAGAACCATAAGGTAGTTGGTAAGTCTTTTGTCTACCTTCTTCAGTCTTAATTACTGCTTTATAAGAGTTGCTTTTTTCAACTAAGTTTACTTGCCCATCTAACTCCGTTACAACTGCCTGTCCCTTTGGACTTCGAGCTTCAAATAACTCTTCAACTCTTGGTAGACCCTGCGTAATATCATCCCCAGCAACACCACCAGTATGGAATGTTCTCATTGTCAGCTGTGTTCCAGGCTCTCCAATAGATTGAGCAGCCATAATTCCAACTGCTTCTCCTACATTAACCAACTTACGATCAGCAAGATTACGACCATAACACTCTTGGCAAACTCCATGTTTCGTTCGACAAGTTAGAACTGTTTTGATTTCTACTGCTTCAATCCCTGCTCTTTCAATTTCAGCAATTGCTTCTTCATCAATCATTTCGCCTTCTGAAACTATAACTTGCTCTGTTTCAGGATCAATAATATCAACAGAAGCTATTCGACCTAAAACCCTTTCACTTAATGGTTCAATAATCTCTCCATCTTCTCTAATTGCCTCTAATAATAGGCCTTCATCTGTACCACAGTCTCTTTCTCTAACAATTACATCTTGAGAAACATCAACCAATCTTCTAGTTAGATAACCAGAATCTGCCGTTCTCAATGCCGTATCGGCCAATCCTTTTCTTGCTCCGTGAGTAGAAATAAAATACTCTAAAACTGTTAAGCCTTCTCTAAAGGAAGTTTTAATCGGCATATCAATAATTCGACCAGAAGGGTCAGCCATTAACCCACGCATTCCACCTAACTGAGTAATCTGTGATTTATTACCACGAGCACCTGAGGTAGCCATCATATAAATTGGATTGAATTCACCTAAATTATCAATCAAGGCTTCAGTAACTCTATCTTTAGCTTTACCCCAAATACTAATTACTCGTTGATATCTTTCTCTTTCAGTGATCAAACCACGACGATATTGTTGCTCAACTTTACTAACTTTTTCTTCAGATTCTTCTAAAATATCATATTTCTTATCCGGAATATCAACATCAGTTACACCTATTGTAATTCCAGATTTTGTTGCATATTTGAAAGTTAAGTTTTTAACGGCATCTAAAATATCAGCCGTCTGATTTGACCCTAACTTCTTATAACTTTCAGTAATCAAATCCCCCAGCTCACCTTTATCAAAGACCTTATTGTAAAATGGAAGTTTTTCAGGTAGTACATCATTAAAAATTACTCGACCTACACTAGTCTCTATCCATTCTCCATTATCCAGTCTATACTTGATTTCAGTCTGAAGTTCAACTTTATCATTCTCATAAGCTTTGATTACATCAGCTGCTGAACCAAAAAACTTACCTTCTCCTGTAGCACCTTCCTTGGTAATTGTTAAATAATAAGCACCTAGTACCATATCCTGAGAAGGAACAGCAATTGCTTCCCCATCCGCTGGAGATAACAAGTTATAAGTAGACAACATCAATAATCTAGCTTCTGCTTGAGCTTCAGCTGATAATGGAACATGAACTGCCATTTGATCACCATCAAAGTCAGCATTATAAGCTGGACAGACTAAAGGATGAATTTTAATTGCTTTCCCTTCTACTAAGATCGGCTCAAAAGCCTGAATACCTAATCTATGAAGCGTAGGAGCACGATTTAGCATTACAGGGTGTTCTTTAATTACTTCTTCTAAGATATCCCAAACTTCTTCATCTAATTTCTCAACCATACCTTTAGCACTTTTGATATTATGGGCCAATTCTTTATCAACCAATCTCTTCATTACAAAAGGTTTAAATAACTCCAACGCCATCTTCTTTGGTAAACCACATTGATCTAATCTTAAGTCCGGGCCAACAACAATTACAGAACGCCCAGAATAATCAACACGTTTTCCTAAAAGATTTTGACGGAAACGACCTTGCTTCCCTTTCAGCATATCACTTAAAGATTTTAATGGTCTATTTCCTGCACCAGTAACCGGTCTTCCTCGTCGACCATTATCAATCAAAGCATCTACAGCTTCTTGTAACATTCTCTTCTCATTACGGATAATAATATTTGGTGCACCAAGATCTAATAACCTCTTCAATCGATTATTACGATTGATAACCCTACGATAAAGATCATTTAAATCTGAAGTTGCAAATCTTCCTCCATCAAGTTGAACCATAGGTCTTAGTTCTGGAGGGATAACAGGAATAACATCTAAAATCATCCATTCTGGGTTATTACCAGATGTTCTCAACCCTTCTAGCACCTTTAATCTACGTACTATCCGCTTACGCCTTTGGCCAGATACTTCCTTAGCTTCTTGAGTTAATTTTTTAACCTCTTCATCTAAGTCCATTTCTCGCAAAATTTCTTTAATAGCTTCAGCACCCATACCTGCTTTAAATTCTTTACCATACTTCATTTTAGCTTCTCGATATTCATTTTCTGTTAGTAATTGCTTTTCACTTAGCGGTGTATCTCCAGGTTCAATTACAATATAAGAAACAAAATAAAGTACTTTTTCTAAAGAACGCGGTGACATATCCATAACCAACCCTAAACGACTAGGAATCCCTTTAAAGAACCAAATATGGGAAACTGGTGCTGCTAGTTCAATATGTCCCATTCTTTCTCTTCTTACTTTAGAACGTGTAACCTCAACACCACAGCGGTCACAGACAACCCCTTTATAACGAACTCGCTTATACTTCCCACAATGACACTCCCAATCTTTAGTTGGCCCAAAGATTTTTTCACAAAAAAGTCCTTCCTTCTCCGGTTTCAAAGTTCGATAATTAATCGTTTCTGGTTTCTTTACCTCACCACTAGACCAGGAACGAATTTTTTCCGGTGAAGCTAAACCTATTTTCATTGAATCAAAGTTATTGACATTAAACAAGGGCACACTCCCCCTTCTTTAGTTTAATTTTCAAGTTTAAACTAATAACTTTTTTTCTCAATTAGTCTTCATCATTTTGCTCATCTTCAGCATTAACTAAATCTAATCCTAACTTCTTAGTCGTTTCATTAATATCTTTTTCTTCAATTGATAACTCTTCTTCTTCAGCAGAATAGACTTTAGCATCCAATCCAATACTTTGCATCTCTTTAATTAGTACCTTAAATGACTCTGGAATACCAGGTTCAGGCACATTCTCACCTTTAACAATAGACTCATAGGCTTGCACACGACCTACAACATCATCTGATTTAACCGTTAGCATCTCTTGTAACGTATGAGCTGCTCCATAAGCTTCTAAGGCCCAAACCTCCATCTCTCCAAAACGCTGACCACCAAATTGTGCTTTACCACCCAGTGGCTGTTGAGTTACTAAGGAATAAGGACCAGTTGAACGACCATGCATCTTATCATGAGCTAAGTGGTGTAGTTTCAAAATATACATTACACCAACAGTTACTCTGTTTTCAAAGGCTTCTCCAGTTCGACCATCATATAGTTGAACCTTTCCATCACGATCTAATCCTGCTTCCTCTAAAATATCTTCTACTTCTTCTTCAGTTGCTCCATTAAAGACTGGGGTCGAAACATGAATACCTAAGGCTTTAGCGGCCATACCTAGATGCGTCTCTAGAACCTGACCAATATTCATTCGGGATGGTACTCCTAGTGGATTTAAAACAATATCTACTGGCTCACCACTTGGTAAATACGGCATATCCTCTTCAGGTAAAATTCTAGATATAACCCCTTTGTTACCATGACGTCCAGCTAATTTATCACCAACAGTAATTTTAAGCTTTTTAGCTACATAAACTCGAACTAACTTATTGACACCTGCTTTTAATTCATCCCCATCTTCTCGATCAAAGACCTTAACATCAACAACAATACCTTCTTCTCCATGTGGTACTTTCAAAGAAGTATCTCTAACCTCTCTTGCTTTCTCTCCAAAGATTGCTCGCAGTAATCTCTCTTCAGCAGATAATTCAGTCTCACCTTTAGGGGTTACCTTTCCAACTAAGATATCTCCTGGTTCAACTTCTGCTCCTGTTCTAATAATTCCACGCTCATCCAAATCCTTTAAAGCATCATCTCCAACATTTGGTATGCCTCGCGTAATCTCTTCAGGACCTAACTTAGTATCACGAGCTTCAGCTTCATACTCTTCAATATGGATCGAAGTCAAATCATCTTCTTTAACCATTTTTTCACTAATTAAAATAGCATCCTCATAATTATAACCTTCCCATGGCATAAAAGCAACAACACAGTTTTTACCCAATGCTAGTTCACCTTTATCAGTTGCAGGACCATCAGCAATAATTGTCCCTTCCTCAACTCGATCTCCTTTTCTAACAATAGGTCGTTGATTCATACAACTCCCCTGATTAGAACGAGCAAACTTCGTTAATTTATACTTATCAACTGTTCCTTGATCAGTTTTAATTAAGATCTTGTCTGCTGTCACCTTCATAGCTTCACCAGGATTCTTAGCTACTATTACAGCACCCGAATCTCTAGCTGCTTCATATTCAATCCCAGTTCCTACTCTCGGAGCATCAGTCTTTAACAGCGGAACTGCCTGTCGTTGCATATTTGCTCCCATCAAAGCACGGTTAGCATCATCATTCTCTAAAAATGGAACTAACGCTGCAGAAACACTTATAATCTGCTTTGGAGATACATCCATATAATCTACTTTCATCGGATCTACTTGTAAGTTTTCATCTTTATAACGAGCAAAAACTTTATCATTGACCAATCTATTATTCTCATCAAGAGGTTCATTGGCCTGAGTAACTACATAATTATCCTCTTCATCAGCTGTTAAATATTCAATCTCATCAGTTACAACTCCATCTTCTACCTTTCGATAAGGAGTTTGAATAAATCCAAATTCATTGGTCTTACCATAAATACACATTGAACCAATCAATCCAATGTTTGGACCCTCAGGTGTCTCGATCGGACAGATTCTACCATAGTGAGTATGATGAACATCTCTAACGTCAAAACCAGCACGTTCACGACTCAAACCACCTGGCCCTAAGGCACTCATTCTTCTTTTATGGGTCAATTCTGATAAAGGATTAGTTTGGTCCATGAATTGAGATAACTGACTACTTCCAAAAAACTCTTTGATTGCTGCTGCCACTGGTCGAGTATTAATTAAGTTTTGTGGTGTAATAACATCAATATCTTGAATAGTCATTCTCTCTTTAACTACACGTTCCATCCTTGCCAAACCTATTCTGAATTGATTCTGTAATAGTTCTCCCACTGTTTTAAGTCGACGATTGCCTAAATGATCAATATCATCTATCCAGGCAGATTCATCTCCATCTATTAACTTAAGCATATACTTGACTGTTCCCACAATATCTTCTTTAGCCAATGTTCTTTGGTCAGGATCAATATCCAGGTTTAACTTTTTATTCATCTTATATCGACCAACTCTAGCTAAATCATATCGTTTAGAATCAAAGAATAAGGAATTTATTAAATTCTCAGCACTTTCTACTGTAGGAGGCTCTCCTGGACGAATCTTTTTATATAGCTCAATTAATGCTTCCTCATACGTTTCAGTATTATCACGTTCAATTGTATTATGTATTATTTCATGCTCACCGAATAAATCAAGTAATTCGGCATCAGTTCCATATCCTAAAGCTCTAAATAAAACAGTTGATGGTATCTTTCGATTACGATCAACCCTCACTGCAATAATATCCTTCTTATCATATTCAAACTCAATCCAAGCTCCACGATTTGGAATTATACTTCCATTATATAGAGTACGCCCATCTTTAGTAACTTCTTGATCAAAATAAACACCAGAAGAACGAATTAACTGATTGACAATTACTCGCTCTGCACCATTGACAATAAATGTTCCTTCATCAGTCAATACTGGAAAATCAGCCATGAAAACATCTTGCTCCTTGATTTCACCAGTTTCCTGATTAATCAATCTGACCTTAACATTTAGTGGTGCTGAATAAGTTACATCACGATTTCTACTTTCATCTTTATCATACTTAGGCTCATCTAGATAATAATCAATAAACTCCAGTACTAAATTCTCAGAAAAATCTTGAATAGGGGAAATCTCATGAAACATTTCCAATAAACCATTTTCTAAAAACCAATTATATGAATCAACATGTGTTCTTAATAGGTATGGAATCTCCATCCCCTCGTCAACCTTAGCAAAACTACGTCTTTTTCTTCGTAACGAATTTTCTGGACTGCCCATAAATGAATAGTCACCCCCAAAGATTTTATCAGCCTTACCTTCCCATTATTTTCAATACATTCTAGAAAACATTAATTAGTATTTACTTTTTTATATAAACTATACAATATAATTGAAATCATGTAAAAATTATTTAGTTACCTGATAATATACCTGTAACAATAAATAATAGTAACACAAAGTGAAATCATTGTCAAGAACTAAGAAATAATTTGGTAAGGTAAAAAAGCACCCTGTTTAACTAAACAGAGTGCCTTTTTTGACTACTTATTTAAGTTTAAAAATTAAAGAAAATTACTTAAGCTCTACTTCAGCTCCAGCTTCTTCTAACTGCTCTTTAATTTCCTCTGCTTCTTCTTTCTCTAAACCTTCCTGCACTGGATTTGGAGCGTCATCAACCAATGCTTTAGCATCTTTTAATCCTAAGTCTGTAACTTCTCTAACAGCTTTAATTACTTTAATTTTGCTACTACCAGCAGAAGTTAATACAACATCAAATTCAGTCTGCTCTTCAGCTCCACCAGCAGCTCCACCAGCTCCAGGAGCAGCCATTGCTACAGGAGCAGCTGCACTAACATCAAATTTCTCCTCTAATTCTTCAACCAATTCCGCTAATTCCAAAACTGTCATATTTTCAATTGCTTCTAAAATTTCTTCTTTAGTCATTGTTAACATCCTCCTTGGATTTTATTCTTATTTTTCTTCTTTAATTTGATTAAGTACCTGTACTAATTCCTTTAATGGATGGTTCAGGCAACGCACCAATCCAGTGATCGGCGCTTTCATACCACGAGCAACTTGTCCTAATAGAACTTCTCGCGGTGGAATATCAGCTAATGCTGTTACTCCATCAACATCAATAATATCTCCTTCAACAATCCCAGACTTAATTTCTAAATCCTCATGATCATCTGCAAATTCAGATAATACTTTAGCTGGTGCAACTGGATCTTCAACAGAAAAAGCAATCGCTGTTGGCCCAGTTAAAAAGTCTTTAATCTCTTCATGACCTGCTTCTTTAGCAGCTAAAAAAGCTAATGTATTCTTAACAACTTTATAATCAACACCAGCTTCCCTTAATTTATCACGTAACTCTGTAACTTCTGCAACATCTAAACCACGATAATCTGTCAAAATAGCTGATTTAGATTCTTTAAATTTCTTGGTAAGCTCTTCAACAACCAACTCTTTCTCTTTTCGCTGGCCCATCTTCTTTGGCTACACCTCCTCATCAAATACAACTAAAAAAGAGCCTCCGTAGTATAGCTGGAGACCCAAGACTTATTATCAAATAAATCATCTTTAAGTACTAGATATAGATAAACAACTTAATCTATATTTCTACTCCAGCCTCGGCAGGCTCTAAAATTTAAACCTAATTTAATAGGCACCTACTGTCTACGGCCTCAATTATATTCATTTTTAATCCACAAATAAGATTATAACATATTGATTAAAAAGAGTCAATATCTTTAATCAAATAATTTAATGACCTCTTGTGGATCTATCTTAATCCCTGGCCCCATTGTGGAAGAAACGGCAACATTAAGTAAATACTTACCTTTAGCTCCACTAGGTCTAGATCTGATCAAAAGATTCATCACTGTCTCAAAGTTATCATATAACTCATCAACAGTAAAATCGTCTTTACCAATTGGCAAATGGATATTACCACCATCATCAGCTCTATATTCTATCTTTCCAGCTTTAACATCTTTTACAGCTTTCTCTAAATCAAATGTAACAGTACCAACTTTTGGATTAGGCATTAATCCTTGTGGCCCTAAAATTGGCCCTAGCTTACCAACTACACTCATCATATCTGGAGTTGCTATTGCTACATCAAAATCTAACCAACCTTCTTCTATCTTTTCAACTAATTCATCACTACCAACAAAATCTGCACCAGCTTCTTCAGCTTCTTTAACCTTCTCACCTTGAGCAAAAACAACTACTGTAACATCTTGTCCAGTTCCTTGTGGTAAAGTAACTGCACCCCTAAGTTGCTGATCATTCTTCTTAGGATCAATTCCTAAGTTAACAGCTAATTCAATCGTTTCAGAGAAGTTAGCTGTAGCAGTTTCTTTGGCTAACTCTAAAGCTTCCTTAATTTCGTATTCTCGATCGCGATCTACTTTATCTAATAATTCATTATATCTGTTAGACATTTTCAAACCTCCCTTGTGGTATTAGCGGAAATTTCCTCCCACTTTTTTGAGTAACTCTATTTATTATTTAACTTCAATTCCCATACTTCTTGCAGTTCCTTCAATCATACTCATTGCTGACTCTAAACTAGCAGCATTCAAATCCTCCATCTTCAACTCTGCAATCTCTTTAACATCTTCTTTGCTAACAGTAGCAACCTTATTAATATTAGGCTCTCCAGATGCAGTATCGATACCTGCTGCCTTCTTTAATAAGTTAGCAGCTGGAGGAGTTTTAGTAATAAAATCAAAAGAACGATCTGCATAAACAGTAATTTCAACTGGAATAAGATTTCCAGCTTGATCAGCAGTTTTCGCATTAAAAGCTTTACAAAATTCCATAATATTAACTCCATGTTGACCTAATGCTGGACCAACCGGTGGAGCTGGATTAGCTTTACCCGCAGGAATCTGTAAGCTAATTTTACCAACAACCTTTTTAGCCATCTTCTACACCCCCTTATACCTTCTCTATTTGATCGAATTCCAATTCAACTGGAGTCTCACGACCAAACATAGAGACTAATACAATTAATTTATTCTTTTCATAATCTATCTCTTGAACTTCTCCTACAAAATCTTCAAATGGTCCTTCTATAACCCGTACACTCTGGCCTTCTTCTACTCCAATATCAGTTGCCGTCTTTTCGGCATCCATATCTTCAAGCACATGGGCCATTTCGGTGTCCTTTACTGGAATTGGATTTGTTCCAGCACTAGCAAAACCAATTACTCCTGGAGTATTACGGACGACATACCAAGAATCATCATCCATAATCATCTCAATTAATACATAACCAGGAAAAATTTTATCTTTAATAACCTTCTTCTTATCATTTTTAACTTTAACCTTATCTTGAGTCGGGATTAAGATTTGAAAAATATTATCTTCCATTCCCGTTGTTTTAATTCGTTGTTTCAAATTCGCTTTGACCTTGTCTTCATGGCCCGAATAGGTATGTATTGCATACCATTCTTTTTTATTACTCATAATAAAGGAACCCTACAAATTAAGTAGGATTCACACCTCCCCTAATTAAATATAATCGGCCTAATCAGACTAGAAAAGAGCAAATCAACCCCACCAATAAAAATAGAAATAAGTATAACAGTAGCGATTACCACCATTGTATAAGAAACCAGTTCTTGCTTACTAGGCCAATTCACCTTCCTCAATTCAGCCTTGACTTCTCGCAAAAACTTTTTTAATTTTTCTGTAGCACTTTTTTTAGCCATTTATTCCACACCCTCATTGGTCCCTTTATTTATAATTGGCAGGCCCGGAGGGACTTGAACCCCCAACCCTCGGATTTGGAGTCCGATGCTCTAGCCAATTGAGCCACGAGCCTATATCATTAAACTTACCTAGTTTCCTTATGAACAGTATGTTTTTGACAGAATTTACAATACTTTTTCAACTCTAATCTTTCTCGCTGATTATTTTTATTTTTAGTTGTTGAATAGTTACGTTGTTTACACTCTGTACAAGCTAAAGTAATTATTTCTCTCATCACTGCCACCTCCTCAACCAAAGCAGATCATTTTTCGACACCTTACACACAATATCATACTTTTAACATAAAGTCAATAAGATAACCTGTAAAATAATAAATTCCAGCACAGAAGCATAAGTAGGAAAGGGCACCCTTTCCTACTTAGATAGATAATACTTAATTAATAAATTAAGAGTCATTATATGTAATAATATATCCAATATAAGGATAATTATTCAATGATCTCAGTAACAACTCCAGCACCAACAGTCTTTCCACCTTCTCTAATTGCAAATCGAACTCCTTCATCCATCGCAATTGGAGAAATTAATTTTCCTACCATCTCAATATTATCTCCTGGCATTACCATATCTACACCTTCTGGTAAGTCAATTGTTCCTGTTACATCTGTAGTTCTGAAGTAAAATTGTGGCTTATATCCATCAAAGAATGGAGTATGTCTTCCTCCCTCATCCTTACTTAAAACATAAACCTCTGCTTTAAATTGAGTATGTGGAGTAATACTTCCTGGCTCTGCTAATACCTGCCCACGCTCAATATCTTCTCTATTTACACCTCTTAATAATGCTCCAATGTTATCTCCTGCTTGTGCTTCATCCATCATCTTTCTAAACATCTCAATTCCTGTTACTACTGTAGTTTCTGTTTCTTTAATTCCTACTATCTCTACTTCATCATTTACTTCTACAATTCCGCTTTCTACACGACCTGTGGCTACTGTTCCACGCCCTGTAATACTGAATACATCCTCTACTGGCATTAAGAACTCTTTGTCTGTATCTCTTTCTGGAGTTGGAATATAATCATCAATTGCATCCATTAGCTCCATAATGTTATCTGACCATTCTCCAGTTGGCTCTTCTAATGCTTTTAATGCAGAACCTACTACTATTGGAGCTTCATCTCCATCAAAATCATACTCATTAAGTAATTCTCTTACTTCCATCTCTACTAATTCGATTAACTCTTCATCATCTACCATATCTGCTTTATTTAAGAATACTACAATCTTTGGTACTCCTACCTGACGGGCCAACAATAAATGCTCTCTTGTTTGAGGCATTGGACCATCTGCTGCTGATACAATTAAAACTGCACCATCCATCTGTGCTGCCCCTGTAATCATATTCTTAACATAGTCAGCATGTCCTGGACAATCAACGTGAGCATAATGCCTATTTGCTGTTTCATACTCTACGTGAGATGTTGCTATTGTAATTCCTCTTTCCTTTTCTTCTGGTGCATTATCAATATCCTCAAAATTTGATGAACCTTCGTCACCTTTTGCTAATACCTTTGTAATAGCAGCTGTTGTTGTTGTCTTCCCATGGTCTACATGACCAATTGTACCAATGTTAACATGAGGTTTCGTTCTTTCAAACTTTTCTTTTGCCATTTTTATTCTCCCCCTTAATAATCCATTTCTTAATTATATAAATTAAAGGTGATACAATATCACCCATTTTATATGTAACTTATTATTTTTTGGAGCCCACAACCGGATTTGAACCGGTGACCTCATCCTTACCATGGATGCGCTCTACCAACTGAGCTATGTGGGCTGGAGCGGGAAACCGGACTCGAACCGGCGACACCCAGCTTGGAAGGCTGGTGCTCTAGCCAACTGAGCTACTCCCGCATTTAAATCAATCTCTAAGCCTATTGAAGTGTTAATTCTGCTATCTCCATCATTATATTAAATAATGGAGACAACACTAATATTATATTATCTTTATTTCAAGAGTTCAAGATTTAAATTTAAGTTATAAACATAATTAATAGGTGTTTAAGTTAGTTAAGTCAGTTGAGTTCTATTTTTCTTTGAATTAAGCTATATATCTTCTTTTTCTAAAAAATCTTCTAGTTTTTTCTTGATTCTTTGTAATGCATTATCGACCGATTTAACATGTCTATCTAAAGCTTTAGCAATCTCCTGATAACTCTTCCCTTTTAAATATTCAATCAAAACACTTAGCTCTAACTCACTCAGTAATCTTTTTATATTAGTCTCTAATATTTGATAAGTTTCATTAGTAATAAACAATCGTTCAGGATTGGATAATTTACTCCCTTTTAAAACATCCAATAATGTTCGATTCGATTCTTCGCTATAAAGAGGCTTATCAAGAGAAATATAAGAATTTAATGGTTGATGCTTTTGCCTTGTAGCAGTCTTAATTGCAGTTATAATCTGTCTAGTAATACATAACTCAGCAAAAGCAGGAAAAGAGGCTAATCGCTCTGTTTTATAGTCCCTAATAGCTTTATAAAGACCAATCATCCCTTCTTGAATTATATCTTGTCTGTCACCACCAATTAAAAAGTATGATCTCGACTTTGCTTTAACAAAGTTCTTATACTTATTCATTAAATACTCTAATGCTAAGGCATTACCATCCTGGGCACATTCGACTATTTCATCATCTGTCATATTCTCATAGCTGTCAGATCCACTATATTGTAGGTTTCCTTTCACCCATAATCGCCTCCACCCTTTGCTTTCAAGATTACATTTATTATTATAACTTATGTAATCTTTCTTAGTCAAGCAAGAGTGGCTGTAACTTTTTCCTAACTCTAATTATCTGGATTATGCTTAATAATTTGCTCTAGTGCTAAATAAATATCTGAAGAAATAAGTTCTTCTCTTATTATTTGATTTCTTTCTTTAACAATTCTTTTAGTAACAACTCTATACCCTTCTCTTCCCTCTTGAACTATCTTCTTTTCATCAGATTCCAAACTTTCATCTGATTTTTTGATTAGTTTTGGTTCTAAAGTTTCAAGTTCGACAGTCTCTAATTTAATTGACTTACCATGGTCACGCCCTAATAAACTTACAGTTAACTGATCTGCAAAGACTCTAGCAACTATCATCATTGGATAATCACTACTATTTTTAAATTTTAAATCAATTTGATTGTAATAGATAGTAGCACTTCTTCCTAAAGGTAAGTAGCTAACTGGACGAGAATGGCTAGTTCTGTCTACCATCTCTAGACCTGCTAATAAAACTGCATTATATAAGGTAGAAGATACTTGAGAAATTCCCCCGCCTACTCCATCTACAAACTCCCCTTCAATAATCTCAGGCGCTTTTTTATATCCTCTCTCTTTTGTTCTAGGGCCAACAACCTGATTAAAAGAGAAGATTTCACCTGGTTTGATTACAGTTCCATCTATCTTTTCGGCAGCTAACTTTATATTAGTAGTACGATTGCTATTTTCTTGGTCAAAATAAGTAGTCTTAGTAGAGACTACATCAGTTGCATCATATTCTGCTAACTTTCTCAACCCAGTTGCAAAGCTAGCATCACTTAAGGCTGGATTAGCTACAATAAACAGAAAAAGCATACTAAAAATCATTATTTTATAATTAAACCTCTTTAAATGCAACATTTTAGTTACCTACTTTTTGTTGACGCTGGGCTTCATAGAGCAAAATTCCTGCAGCGACTGAAGCATTTAAGGAATCTACCTGCCCTTCCATCGGCAACCTGACTAAAAAATCGCACTTCTCTTTAACTAATCTCCTTAAACCACTACCTTCACTACCTATTACTAATCCTAATGAACCAGTTAAATCAGCTTGATAATGAAACTGCTCCCCTGCTATATCTGCACCAGCAATCCAAAAACCCTCTTCTTTCAATCGTTCTATAGTTCTAGATAAATTTGTTACTTGAGCTACAGGTAGATACTCTACTGCTCCTGCAGAAGCCTTAGCTACCACTGGTGAAAAACCAACCGATCTTCTGCTAGGGATAATTACCCCTTGAGCTCCTGCAGCATTAGCGGATCGTAGGATTGCTCCAAAATTATGAGGATCCTTCAATTCATCTAATAAAACCAACAAAGGGTTATCACTCTCTTCCTTAGCGTGGCTGATTAGTTGCTCTAACTTCCAATAACTTAACGCTTCAGCAAAAGCAATTACACCTTGATGAGCATGAGAATCAGCCAAATTGGTTAGATCATGTTTACTAACTTGCTCTATATGAACACCTGCCTGTCTAGCTAATTGTTCGATTTGCTCAATTGATCTTCCTTGAGCAGTCTTTAAAATCATAATCTTTTCTATTCTTCTTCCCGCTTTCAATGCTTCAATTACTGGATTTCTACCTTCAATTTTTGCCATTAATATCACCCTCTTTTATTTTAGCTAATCGTCCACAACTCATCTGAGCTTCCTTACACCTTCTTTCAGTCTCACACAACGGGCCAGCCTTAGCAAAGATAAGAGGTGCTACCTCTCGTACCTGCTTGAGCATCAGCCTAGCTAAATCTCTAATCTCCCTTTGAGCCCGCTCACAACATCTTAATTCAAAAAAGTGCAATAAACTTCTAGCATTCATGGTAACTACTACCTTTGTTTCCGCTGCATTAGGTAATACATATCTTGCTGCTTCTATAGCCTCTTTTTCAGCATACCCTTCTTCTACCAATTTATTCGTTAATTGGTCATATAGCTGATGTTGCTGCTTCATATTTTCCTTAAATAATTGAGTTGCCTCTTCATTTTCTAAGATCTTAGCCGGAATAATATAATTAAACTGCTCCTTTTCTCTTACGTAACGCTGGGATTGCTGAGAGTAACTGGCAATTCTATGCCTAACCAACTGATGGCTCGTGACCCTAGAGATTCCTTCAATAGCAAAAGTAAACTTGATATGTTCAAGCGTAGATAAATGCCCATTATCTAAAATAATCTGCAACAAATCTTCAGCCTCTTGTTCAGTCATCTCTTCTACTAATTTATCAGCTCCAACTGGCGAATAACATAACCTTGCTGCTGCAGCAGCTGTCCTTTCGGGGTTAGTAGTATGATTGATTAATTTCACATTTGCTTCCATCAAAATCCTCCTCTATAAGATCTCCTTAATTAGTTTAAATAGTTCTAGTAATCTATCTTCTTCTCCTTTTAAGTATAAATACCCAAGCAAAGCTTCAAATGCAGTACTATATTGATAATCAGCCGGATCAGCACTACTCGGTACATTGGTCTTAGCATTTCTTCCACGACGAACAATAACTAACTCCTCTTCAGTTAAATATTCTCTCAACTGCTCAAGTAGCTCAGCTTGAGCAGTTGCATTTACATATTCAATAGCCTGTCGATGTAACTTCTTCGGCTTAGCTGCATTTCGCTCTAATAATAGATTTCTAATAAACAATTCAAAGAGACTATCACCTATATAAGCCATAGTCGCCGGTGGTAATAAATTAGGTCGTGCTGGAAAATCAATCATCTCTTTTAACAACGCTCTTACCTCCTAACTCAATTTCCACTGTGAACCTTGAGGCGTATCCTTAACTTCTACTCCTAACTCACTGAGTCGATCTCGAATTTGATCTGCTAGTTGATATTCTTGCTTCTCTCTAGCTTCTTCTCTGACATCCAATAATAACTCAACTAATGAATCTACTAACTGTTCATCCTTACCTGCTTCTGCAGTTAATTCAATCCCTAAAACATCTTCTCCTAATTCTTTAAATAATTGCTCAATCTCAACTAATACTTCCTTAACTGACTGAGTTAATTCAAAATCTTCACTATTAACAAACCGATTGACCTCTTTAGCCAGCTCATATAATGCACCAATTGCTAAAGCAGTATTAAAGTCATCATCCATCGCTGCCATAAACTTCTCTTTCTTCTCCGTGGCTAACTCTTTTAATTCAGTTCCATCTAATTGACCAGCTACTGCTTCTTGCTCTACTAGATAATTGATCTTCTCTATAGCATTTTCTAATCTAGCTAACCCAGTAGCTGTATTCTCTAGTTCCTGATCACTAAAATTAATTGGACTACGATAATGCTTAGCAATCAAAAATAATCTTACTACTTTAGCTGGATATTTACTCAATATTTCTCGTGTTGTAAAGAAATTACCTAGTGACTTAGACATCTTCTCTCCATCGATATTAATATAACCATTATGGAGCCAATAATTAACTACTTGCTGACCACAACAAGCTTCGCTTTGAGCAATTTCATTTTCATGATGAGGAAATACCAAATCAACCCCACCAGTATGAATATCAAATCGATCACCAAGATACTTCCTTGACATTACTGAACACTCAAGATGCCAGCCTGGTCTACCTGCTCCCCACGGACTATCCCACCTAGGCTCTTCTGATGCTCTTTTCCATAAGGTAAAGTCTAATGGATTTTCTTTTTTATTGCTAACATCTACCCTTGCTCCTGCTTCTAAGTCTTCTACTTTCTGTTTCGATAGTTTACCATAATCATCAAACTTCTCAATTCTAAAGTAGACATCTCCTTCACTTTGATACGCATAGTCTTTTGTAAGCAGATCTTTAATCAACTCTATCATTTCTGAAATATGCTCTGTAGCTTGAGGATAAAAATCAGCTTTCTTAAGATTTAATGCTTGAGCATCCTCAAAAAAAGCAGTAATAAATCTATCAGCTAACTGCTGAATATTAATACCTTCTTCATCAGCACGCTTGATCATCTTATCATCAACATCAGTAAAATTGAGTACATGTGTCACCTGATAACCCTTATATTCTAAATAACGCTTAATAATATCTGGCACAACAAAAGCTCGAGCATTACCAATATGAAAATAATCATAGACTGTTGGCCCGCAAGAATAAATCTTAACCTTTCCTTCTTCTATAGTTTCAAACTCTTCCTTACTTCCTGTTAAAGTATTATAAACTCTTAACGTCACCTCTTCCACTCCTTCCTTTATTATTATTCTGCTCTTCTAATCTCTTTATTCTCCTACTTATACATTCTAACATCTCTTGCACTGGATCAGGTAAATCAGCATGGTCTAGATCAATACAATCTTCTCCTTGTTGAATCTTCTCACCATTTCTAACTACAACCTTGCCCGGAATTCCAACCACCGTACAATTATCAGGTACTGGTTTTAATACAACTGCTCCTGCTCCTACTTTTACATTATTACCAATCTCAATCGATCCTAAGATCTTAGCTCCTGCACTGACCATCACATTATCCCCTAAGGTGGGGTGTCTTTTTCCAGTCTCTTTTCCCGTTCCCCCTAAGGTAACCCCTTGATAAATAGTAACATTATCACCAATTTCTGTAGTCTCTCCAATTACAACCCCCATCCCATGATCAATAAATAAACCTGATCCTATCTGGGCTCCGGGATGAATTTCAACCCCAGTTAAGAAACGACCAAATTGAGATATTAACCTAGGAATTGTTCTTAAACCTAAATTATACAATGGATGAGCAATTCTATGAAATATAATTGCATGTAAGCCAGAATAGGTTAATAAAACTTCAAGTAAATTACTAGCTGCTGGATCACGTTCAAATATAACTTTGATATCATTTTTAATCTCCTCAAACACCTTCACACCTCCCGCTACTTAATCCAAATCTCTCCTCCAAAAATATACAATTATAAATCTTTACAAGCAATCAATGAAGTTAATCGTACCCTATCCTATTCATTATAAATTATAAGTTACACTAATATCAATTGAAAAAGCCTTCCATCTCTTGATTCAGAGACGAAAGGCCGCGGTTCCACTCTGTTTAGCTACTTAAACTCCCTTTACAATCAATTAACGCTGATTAGACGAAATAACCTACTTATTATCCTTCAGTTATTTAGCTTAAGGGGGCATTCAACTAATCTTTTTAAAGATATTTTCAGCCTCTGATATCTTCTCTCTATCAAAAAAGAATCTTAGTTTACTAATCCCTATCATTGCTGTTAATCTCTATTCTTTAAATCAATCCTAAAGCTTTATCTAAACGATTAATTACTTCTTCTTCACCTAAAATTGCAATAATATTATAAAGTTCAGGGCCTGAACCTTGACCAGTTAAAGCAAACCTTAACGGATGATAAAATAATCTTCCTCCTACAGGTAACTCATTCATTGCTTCTTTTAGCATCCCTTTTACTGCCTGAGGAGTTAATGATTCTAAAGCAGTCACTTTCTCTTTCAATGTTTCTAATACTAAATCTACCTGGTCTTCTCTAAAAGTTTCAACCACTTGATCATAATCCTCATACTCAACCTCACCAAAGAATAGGTCAACATGTTCAGTAATTTCTGCTATATAATCTATAGAACCCCGTACAGTATCAATCACCAATTCAATCCACTCACTAGATTTATCTTCTAGGTCATATCCAGCTTCTTCTAAATAAGGAATCGCTAGCTCAACTATTCGCTTCAAATCAGCATTTCTAATATACATTCCATTCATCCAATTTAATTTTTCCACATCAAAGACAGCTGGACTCTTAGTTACCCCCGCTAGAGAAAACTGCTCAATAATTTCTTCTTCAGTAAATAATTCTTCTTCACCATCAGGAGACCAACCTAATAAAGCTAAAAAGTTAATCAATGCCTCTGGTAAATAACCCTTCTCTCGATACTGACTAACATAAACATAAGCTTCTCCACTACGCTTACTTAGCTTTGATTTATCTGATCCTAAGATCATTGATAAATGAGCAAATTGCGGTGCTTCCCATTCTAACGCATCATATAATAGTTGCTGCTTTGGAGTATTAGATAAGTGATCTTCACCTCTAATTACATGGCTAATTTCCATTAAATGATCATCAACCACAACTGCAAAATTATAAGTTGGTATTCCATCAGATTTAACAATTACAAAATCATCAATTACTTCACTACTGAAGGAAACATCCCCTTTTACTGCATCATCAATGACAATCTCTTCTTCTTGCTGAGGAACTTTAAATCTAACTACTGATTCTCGACCTTCATCTTCTAGCTCTTCTCTTTCTGCTACAGTTAAATTTCTACACTTTCCATTATATCTAGGTGCTTCATCATTTTTGCGCTGCTTTTCTCTCATCTCTTCTAATTCTTCCGGTGTACAATAACAACGATAAGCAAGATCATGCTCTAGTAATTGCTCGATATATTCTTGGTATAAATCTAATCTTTCCATCTGCCGATATGGGCCATAATCTCCTCCAACTTGAACTCCTTCATCCCAGTTTAGACCTAACCAATTCATCTCTTGTTGAATTACTTCTTCAAATTCACTAGTAGATCGTTCTTGGTCAGTATCTTCAACCCTTAAAATAAATGTACCATTATTTTTTTTAGCAAATAAATAATTAAATAAAGCTGTTCTAATATTTCCAATATGTATCTGCCCCGTAGGACTTGGAGCAAACCTTACTCTAATATCACTCATTTTCTTCCCCTTCCTCTACAACAATTTTAACCTGAATTTATTTTGAAATTATTTTATATTACACTCATCCCGACTGCTAACTGCTCTGGACCATCAACTAAAGCATGTCCAAATTTACCAAAAACAGCTACTGCTACTCTTCCTCTACCTCTAACAATAGAGACTTTAAAACCTCCACCCAAACCTGGATTAACCAAATTAAGTTGGGTATAAGCATCTTTAACTGCATTAGATACAGCCATCTTTTCTTTGAAATTCTCTTTAATAACTCCACGAGCAATAGCAGCTACAGTCATACTCTCTCGTAACTTAATCGGTAAATTTTCAGCGTTGGCCCCTGTTTGAGTAATTGCTACTTTATAATTATATCCCCTAATCTTATCTAACCAGTAATTTTCATATTCTCTACTCCGGGTCATAGCTAAGTAAATAGCTGAACTCTCCGGTGATAATTTAGCTTTACCCTCTTCTTGTTTCACATAACCAGACACAATATCTTCTGCAGTAACAATTCCTACTAATTGTTCTTCTTTATTTAAGACAGGTACCCCGCCGATACCATTATCAGATAATATCCGTGCTACTTCTTGCACAGTATCATCTTCAAAGACAGAAATCACTTCATGAGTCATTAATTCTTTAATTGAAATATTTAAATCATTTTGTTGAACTAGATCTCCATCTGTTATAATACCAATTACTTTTTCATCCTCAACAACAACTAACCTACCAATACTATTGACATTCATTAATCTTTGAGCTTCTTCCATTGTAATTTCGGGATCAATTGCAATCACATCTTGACTCATTAATTCTTTAACTAACATGAATACAACCTACCTTTCATTTATACTCACTATTGCTTGAGCAGCAATTCCCTCTCCTTGGCCTATAAACCCTAATCTTTCAGTTGTTGTCGCCTTAAGATTAACCTGTTCAACTTCTACTTGTAACCTTTGAGCTATCTTGTTCTTCATCTCTGGAAGATAAGGTGCCAACTTAGGCTGCTGAGCAATAATGACAGTATCTAAATTATTGACTTCAAATCCTGCTTCTAAAACTGAATCCATTACTTGATCTAATAATAACAGACTAGAAATACCACGGTATTGGGGGTCATCATCAGGAAAGTGAGAACCAATATCTCCTGCTCCAATCGCTCCTAATAATGCATCTTTAATCGCATGCAATAATACATCTGCATCAGAGTGACCAACTAAACCTAAAGAATGATCGATTTCAACTCCACCTAAGATCAACTCTTCTCCCTCTGCTAACCGATGAACATCATAACCTAATCCTACCTTCATCTTTGTCTCCTAGCTAAGATCTTTTCAGCAAATTCTAAATCTTCAGGAGTAGTGACCTTTAAATTTTGATAAGACCCTTCAATTACTTTGACAGGTCTATTTAAACGCTCTACTAAACTAGCACTATCAGTACCGAAATAACCTTCTTCACTTGCTTTAGTATAAGCTTTTAAAATCAAATCTTTTTTAAAAGCTTGTGGAGTTTGAATAGCAACCAATCTAGATCGATCTGGAGTATTAATTACCAGTTGTTCATGATTAATCACTTTGATTGTGTCTTTAACTGCTACTCCTGTTATTACTGCCTGATGACTTTTAGCTTCTTTAATTATATTGCGAATCATTCTTTTTGTCAATAATGGTCTGGCTCCATCATGAATCAATACTAACTCACTTTTTGCAGTAACTTTTTGTAATCCGTTATAAACAGATTCTTGGCGTGTTTTACCCCCATATACTAATTGATCTACTTTCAATTGATAATCTTCTATTATTTCGTGGCAGTAATCCTGCTCTTCTTCTTTAACCACCAAAATAATCTCATCAACCTCTTCAATATTAAATTTATCGACCGTATGAGCAATGATTGGTCGATCATCTAATAATAAAAATTGTTTGTTTTTAGCTGTTCTCATCCGTTTTCCTTGGCCCGCTGCAGGAATTATTACACTTACTTTCATCATTTCTCCCCCATTTACAATACTTGTTCTTCAGCCAGCTTAGGTTTAGCAAAGATCATTCTTCCCGCTGCAGTCTGTAATACACTAGTCACTAATATATCTATCTTTTCTCCAATGTGTTCCTTAGCATCATCGACTACAATCATTGTACCATCATCTAAATAACCTACACCTTGCCCTGGCTCTTTTCCATCTTTAATAATCTTGACTTCCATCTCTTCACCAGGTAATACTACAGGCTTAACAGCATTAGCTAATTCATTTATATTCAGAACTGATACACCTTGTACCTCAGCTACCTTATTTAAATTATAGTCATTAGTAATAATCTTGCCTTCTAATAACTTAGCTAACTTAACTAACTTACTATCCACCTCATCAATTTCATTAAAGTCATGATCATAAATTTCAACAGGAATCTCTAATTCTTTCTGAATCATCTTTAAGATATCTAATCCCCTTCTACCTCGATTCCTTTTCAATAAATCAGACGAATCAGCAATATGTTGAAGTTCCTCTAGAACAAATTCTGGAATTATTAGTACTCCTTCTAAAAATGAAGTCTGGCATAAATCAGCTATTCTACCATCAATAATTGCACTAGTATCTAAAATTTTATAAGTAGCTTGTAATTTATTATCTTCCTGCCCATGATCTTGCTCAATATCTTTTTTATCATCACTTTCATCACTGTTACCTCTAAATTTAAAGTTTGATTTAGCTATAATACCAAATAATTCATCCCTCTTCTTAATTGCTAGATTCCATCCTAAATAAGCAAGACTTAAATTAATAGCAAGTTGTAATACAAATCCAAAACTAGGTATAGCAGAAATAGAAAAAGCTCTAATTATTAATATTCCTAATAATAACCCAAGAATTAAACCTATTATGCCAGATACTATATCCTTGATCGGAATTGTCTCTAGCCTACTTTCAAAGCTCAAGACACCCTGTACAAACTTATTAATTATTATAGGTAATAATATAAATCCTATTAGTCCACCAATTATTAATCCATAAAATCCATTATTAGTAATAATACTTTGTAAATCAAAACTAAATTCTTCTGCTAAACCTAAAAAAAGAATAGCTTGATATCCTAAAGCTGCCCCTACTACAACCAAAAACCCTCTCCATAACTTATTTAACATCTATTCACCTCCTTACTAAAAAACCAACATTTCAACTGAAAACAATCGAAAAATAAACGTCAGGCTATCCTGACGTTATTATTCTTCTTCAAAATCTTGTTCAGCAAAAATCTCATCAATTTTAGTTTCAATCTCTTCCTCTGTCTTATCTTCTGTTAAAACTAACTCACTGATCAAAATCTGTCTTGAATTACTCAACATCTTCTTTTCACCAGTAGATAATCCTTTTACTATATCACGTATAGTGAGGTTTCTAACAACCTCAGCTACCTCAAAAATATCTCCCGTCTTTATTTTTTCCGTATTAGCTCGATAGCGACGATTCCAATTTTGAGACATCTCACTCTGCTTTCCTTCTAAGACTTCGTAAACATGTGGTACAACCTCTTTATCTATTACATTCCTTAACCCAATCTCTTCTACATTATCTTTAGGAATCATAACCTTCATTTCACCGATTGGCAATTTCATGATATAATATTGTTTTGTTTCACCTAAAATCTCTTTCTCTTCTACATCTACAATAGTTCCAGCTCCATGATTCGGATAGACAATCTTGTCCCCAATTTCAAACATTAATATAACCCTCCATTCAATACATAATCATCCCAATTTATTATATCATATTTAAAGCCTTATATCAATTAAATATGTCGATCCAATAAGACTTGATCTCGTAACCTCTTTAATCCTTCTTTAATTGCCTGTGCTCTAACTTCCCCAACTCCATCAACATCATCCAATTCATCAATTGAAGCATTAAGTATCTCCTGAAAATCTCCAAAAGAAGCAACTAAATTCTCAATCACACTCATTGGCAACCTGGGTATCTTTCTTAATAGTCTATACCCCCTAGGGGAGACTGATAAATCCAAGGCACTCATATTTCCCCCATAACCCAAATGTTTACTAATTGATGATAGACTTAATAATTCATCCGAAGAACTATCTGATATTTTATCAAAAATATCCTCTTCATCATCTTCAACTTTTTCATCATCTTGCTCTTCTACCTGTGCTTCATAATCTTTAATAATTAATAATCCTTCATCTTTTACATTGGCTACTAACTCTTTTAACTGCATCTTGATTAAACGCCCTTCATTGCCTAATTCATTGATATACCTTTCAATTTCATTACCAATCCTTAATACCATCTCTGCTCGTTGAATTACAGTTACTACTTCGGAAACAGTAACTAAATCTTCAAATTCTAAAGCACTCAAATTGGTCAGGGCTTGATCTAATACACTTCTATACTTCTCTAATGTTTGTATAGCTTGATTAGCTTTAGTTAAAATAACCCTAATATCTTCAAGGATATATTTTTTATCATTTTTATATAATGTAATTATATCTCTTCTTTGCGAAATTGAAATAACTAATTCTCCTGTTTGTTTAGATATCCGCTCTGCAGTTCTATGCCTAGTACCAGTCTCTACTGAAGAAATTGAAGGATCAGGAACTAATTGTGCATTAGCACATAAAATTCTTTCTGTATCACTACTTAAAACAATAGCTCCATCCATCTTTGCTAGTTCATATAATCTGGTAGGTGTTGCTTCAGCATTAATATTAAATCCACCATCAACCGCTCCTAAAACTTCCTCACTATCACCTACAACAATTAATGCTCCAGTCTTTGCTCGCAGTATATTCTCCAAGCCTTCCCTAAAAGAAGTTCCAGGAGCAATTAACTTTAATATTTCAGAAAATTTTTCATCCTTAGATAAACTAGACATTTATTCCCCTCCCAGAATAAAATCTAATACTTCTCTAATATCTCTAACTGCATTAACCTTTAAATCATCATCAAGGTTTGTCAATGACTCTAAGTTACTTTTGGGAATAATAAATTCTCTAAAACCTAATTTACTTGCTTCGATTACTCTCTTTTCAATCTGGTTAACAGCTCTTATTTCACCAGATAATCCTACTTCCCCAACTACAGCGACATTTTTAGGTACAACCAAATCTCTAAAACTGGATACAATAGCCACAATTATTCCTAAATCAACTGCTGGCTCATTGACTTGGAATCCTCCTACAATATTAATATAAATATCTTGTCCTTGAATATGTAAACCTAGTCTCTTTTCTAAAACTGCTAATAATAAAGAAACTCTTTTATGATCAATTCCAGTTGTCATTCGGCTTGGAGTTCCAAAGTTAGCTGCTCCTACTAAAGCTTGTAACTCAATCAAAATTGGTCTAGTTCCCTCCAGACAAGGAATCACTACAGAACCAGGAACCTCTTGTGGTCTTTCTTCAATAAAGACTTGAGAAGGATTCAATACTTCTGTTAACCCCTCTTGCTCCATTGTAAAAATTCCAATCTCATTTGTAGATCCAAACCGATTCTTAACAGCTCTTAAAATTCGATAAATATGATTAGAATCTCCCTCAAAATACAATACAGTATCTACCATATGCTCTAATGTCCTCGGGCCAGCTATAGAACCTTCTTTAGTCACATGACCAATTAAGACAATTGAAATTTCTTCTTTCTTAGCTAAGTGCATTAATCGTCCCGTACACTCTCTTACCTGACTAACACTACCAGGTGCTGACTCCAATTGCGGATTATAAATAGTTTGAATTGAATCTATAATTATTAACTCTGGTTTTAATTGTTTACTATTTTTAATAATTGATAATAAGTTAGTTTCTGCTAGAATATATAATTCAGAATTAACTGTTTTTAAACGATCAGCCCTTAATTTAATCTGCCTTTCAGATTCTTCACCAGAAACATATAATACTTTCTTATTTTGTTGAGTAATGTTATAAGCGGTCTGTAATAAGAGGGTTGATTTTCCAATACCTGGATCTCCGCCGATTAATGTTAAAGATCCTGTTACAACTCCCCCTCCTAACACTCGATCTAACTCTGTAAAATCTGTTTTAATCCTATCTTCAGTAGTGATTTCAATCTCATCTATCTGCTGAGGAATAGCATCAGTCACTAATTTCTCCTCTTTTTTCTTGCGTTTTTGATCAATGATCGTCTCTGTTAATGTATTCCAACTATTACAACTTGGGCACTTCCCACTCCACTTCAATGCTTTGTAACCACATTCTTGACAAACATATCTTCGCTTATTTTTCGCCATAAAACCACCTATCCACAATAGACTTAACCTTTATTATAACATTTTTGGGCTGATTTAACAAGGAAATTAAGAAAGCAGGTATTACCTGCTTTCTTGAAGTTAAACTTTATCAAATTGAAGTTCTTCATTTTGACAGTCAACTTTTATTTGATCCCCATTATTAAACTCATCAGCTAGAAAATGTTCTGCTAAAGAATTTTCTACTAAACGTCTAATTGCTCTTCGTAAGGGTCTCGCTCCAAACTCCTTATCATATCCTTCTTCAGCGATTAACTCCTTAGCTGCTTCAGTGACTTCTAATTTAATATCTTTTACTCCTAATCTTTCTTCTAACTCCTCTAACATTAAATCAACAATCTCTTTAATATCTTCTTTAGAAAGAGCATGAAAAACAATTATTTCATCTAATCTATTTAAAAACTCTGGTCTGAAAGTATCCTTTAATTTTGATTTAACCATCTCTTTCATTTCTTCGTATTCCCTATTCTCTATATCAGTTTCAACTGCTTTGAATCCAACTCCTCCTGACTTACTCTGAATCAAATCTGCTCCAACATTTGAAGTCATAATGATCATTGTATTCTTAAAGTCAACAGTTCTTCCCTGAGCATCTGTCAGTTGACCATCTTCTAACATCTGTAATAAAATATTAAAGGCTTCTGGGTGAGCTTTTTCAATCTCATCCAGTAAAATAACTGAGTAAGGTCTTCTTCTAACCTGCTCCGTCAACTGACCACCTTCTTCATGACCTACATATCCTGGAGGAGAACCAACTAATCTAGAAACAGCGTGCTTTTCCATATATTCTGACATGTCAACTCTAATCATAGCATCTTCATCATCAAACATTACTTCTGCTAAGCTTTTAGCTAATTCTGTCTTTCCGACTCCTGTTGGCCCTAAAAAGATAAATGAACCAATTGGACGCTTAGGATCTTTCAATCCTGCTCTTGCCCTTCTAATTGCTTGTGAAACCGCTTGGACTGCTTCATCTTGACCTACAACCCTGCGGTGCAATTCCTCTTCTAGATTAAGCAGTTTTTCTGATTCTTCTTGGGCCAACTTTGTAACTGGAATTCCTGTCCAATCAGAAACAATCTGTGCTATAGTCTCTCTAGTAATAACAGTCTCACTCATTCCTTTTTCATTCTTCCACTCTAATTTTATCTTTTCTAGCTCATCTTTTGCATCTTGTTCTTGATCCCTCAAGCTAGCGGCCTCTTCAAACTCCTGAGCTTCAATAGCAGCTTCTTTTTCTTGCTCAATTCTTTCTAACCTTTTTTCTAAATCTTTAATTTCATTAGGTGCTGTATTTTGCTGTAACTTTATCTGAGAACCAGCTTCATCAATTAAATCAATTGCTTTATCAGGTAAGAAACGATCACTTACATAACGATGAGAAAGCTCAGCTGCAGCAGAAATAGCTTCATCTGTAATCTTAACTCGATGATGTGCCTCATAAACATCTCGTAAACCTTCTAAAATCTTTTCAGTATCCTCTACAGAAGGTTCCTCTACTAAAATAGATTGAAATCTCCTCTCTAAAGCTGCATCCTTCTCAATATATTTACGATATTCATCTAAAGTAGTTGCTCCTATTGTCTGCAGCTCTCCTCTAGCTAAAGCTGGCTTTAAAATATTAGCAGCATCAATTGCTCCTTCTGCTCCACCAGCTCCAACTAAAGTATGCAATTCATCAATAAATAAGATTATATCACCAGAATCTTCAATCTCTTTCATAACTGCCTTTAATCGCTTTTCAAACTCTCCTCTATACTTAGATCCTGCTAGTAGTGAACCTAAGTCCAAAGCCAAGATTTTCTTCTCATTTAACAGTTCAGGAACTTCCCCCTCAACTATTCTTTGGGCCAACCCTTCTGCAATAGCTGTCTTCCCTACCCCTGGCTCTCCAATTAAGCAAGGATTATTCTTTTTACGCCGACTCAAAATTTGAATTACTCGTTCTATCTCCTTACTCCTTCCAATAACAGGATCTAATTTATCTTCAGCTGCAAGGTTAGTTAAATCTGTCGTGAATTTATCTAAACTTCTACCGTTTTGATATCCGCCTCTTTTTTTCTTACGTCCCTTTTTAGCACCACCTAACAACTTGATAACCTCTTGCTTTATCTTATCAAAATCTGCTCCTTCTTCTTTTAAAATTCGTGCTGCTACTCCTTCTCCCTCTTTAAGCAAACCTAATAGCAAATGTTCCGTTCCTACATAATTATGTCCTAATCGCCGAGCTTCTTCTAAAGAAAGATTTAAAACTTTTTTAGTTCGAGGAGTAAACGGTAAGCTATCACTTTCAACTTCATCATTTCCAGTTCCAATAATATCTTTAACCCTAGCTCTCAACTTCTCTAAATTAAATTTGCTATTTTCTAATACTTTAGCTGCTACTCCTTCCCCTTCTTTAAGTAATCCTAACAATAAATGTTCTGTTCCTACATAGTTATGATTAAATTCTCTAGCTTCTTCTTGAGAAAAAGCCATTACCTTACGAGCTTTTTCAGTAAACCTTCCAAAAATCACATTAACCCCCCCTTAGTCTAATAATTCTTTAATCAACTCAGCTCGATAGATCTCTCTTTCTTCAATTGATAACTTCTGCCCTTTAGTCAGTTGTAAAGTAGCCGGTCTAATCATCACCATCAATTGATTCAAAATTGTTGGCTCTATCCTTTTTATTATACCCAAATCAATTCCTAATCTTACATTAGAAATTAATTCCATTGCTTCCTCTATTGAAATACTATAAGCATGTGTTAAAATCCCATGAGCACGATAGACTTTATTTTTAACACTTACCTCTTGTTCTTGTAATAACAACTTACGAGCATTCTTCTCCTGTTCAATAATTTGTTGAGTTACCTCTAATAAGTTTTCTCTTATTTCTTCTTCTGAATGTCCTAAAGTCACCTGGTTAGAAATCTGATATAAATTTCCTACTGTCTCAGTTCCTTCCCCATATAAACCTCTAACCGCCAATCCTAATTGTGAAATAGCTGACATCAACTTTTCAACTCGATTAACCATATTTAAAGCAGGTAAATGAACCATAATTGAAACTCTCAAACCAGTCCCTACATTGGTTGGACAAGCAGTCAAATATCCATACTCTTCAGCAAAAGCTATATCTATCTGATCTTCTATATGATTATCTAATCGATCTGCTACACTCCAAGCTTCTTCTATCTGTAATCCAGGTAATAATACTTGCACCCTTAAATGATCCTCTTCATTAACCATTAAACTGATTGTCTCATCTTCAGATAATGCAACTGCTTTATGTTTATTAGTTTGGGTATGCTCAGGACTGATCAGATGTTTTTCTACCAACATCTTTCTTTCAAACTCTGATAAACTATCTATACCAATTAGTTCAAGTTGAAAGTGATCATCCTCTTCCAATAACTGTTCAACTTTACTTCCTACCTGCTTCAACTCTTCATTACTAGCATGGTGAGTAAAACTTAAATCACTAACATTACGGGCCAACCTAACTCTACTACTGACCACAACATCAGAATTTGGCCCTAATTCTTTCATCCATTGATTCATAATCTTCTCTTCCATACTCTTCACCCCCTATTATCCAATCTATCTTCCAACTCCTTAATTTCATCCCTCAAAACTGCTGCTCTTTCAAACTCCTCTTTAGCTACTGCCTGCCCCATCTCTTCCTTTAAATTATTAATCTTTCTTTTAACTCTTACATTCTCTCCAATTCTTTTAGGAATTTTACCTGTATGGCGATTACTACTATGAATCCTTCGTAAAATCTTATTAATTTTATCACCGAAATAGTCATAACATTGGCTACAACCTAAACGCCCATTATGGCTAAATTCTTGATAACTCAAATCACAATTACTACATCTTAATTGTTTACTCGACAAATTTATCTGATGATGAGAATGAGGCTTGCTATTTAAAAGACCAGTCAATAAATTATTAAAGGAAAAATCAGACCCAAATTTTAATTCACCAGTTGCTTGAGCACACTCTTTACAAAAATATAACTCTTGCTTCTTATTATTAATAATTTTAGTTACATGGACCGATGCCTCTTTTTCTTGGCACTCTTGACATAGCATTTTACCCCTCCTTTTTAATTAATACTCGTAAAACACCCTTTAACAATTGAGCTCTTACTATATCTCGCAGTGGTATTTTTAGACCAATATTCTGCCTATTAACTACAGCCTTCAGCAACTTCTGTTCACTTGAAGTAATAATTTCTTCTTCAGCTAAACGATCAATAATATTGTATGCAGTCAACTGATCAATTTGGCTCCCTATTTCATTATACAATGTTTCAATAATATTATAACTTAAATCTGAATCTACTTTAGTAATTTGAATATAACCATTACCACCTCTTTGACTATCAATTATATAACCTTTTTCTAAAGTAAACCTAGTATTCAACACGTAATTAATTTGAGATGGAACACAACTAAATCTACTAGCTAACTGACTTCGTTGAACCCTAATAATATTATTATGCTCTAATAGCTTTTTTAAATAGTTTGCAATTTGGTCTGAAAGGCTACTCATGCTGTTATCTCCCTCCCAGAAAGTCTGACTATTACTGACTTTAATTATATTATACTATATTTAGAGTATTCTTTTGCAAGGATTATTATCAAGCAATATTACTTAAAAAAAAAGATTAAATTAAAAAAAATAAGATTTCCTCTTATTTTTAGCTAAAATCTAAATTTTTCTACTAATTATTTTTTACTTAACAACAAAAAAAGATACCCTTTTACTAAATTTAGGTATCTAAAAAACAATGGCTCCCCGAGTAGGACTCGAACCTACGACAAAGTGGTTAACAGCCACTCGCTCTACCAACTGAGCTATCGGGGAACAACGTATTTAATTAGTATTTAACATTTAATAATGAATATTTAATAATTAAACTAATATTAGTATTTAACTATTCAATCTTCATTATTCAGTATTAAATGTTTTTTATACATTCAAAACTGCACAATAGATATTTCTAGATTAAGCCCTCGATCTATTAGTACCAGTCAGCTGAAGATGTTACCATCCTTATACCTCTGGCCTATCTACCTGATAGTCTATCAGGGATCTTACTAGATTCACTCTATGGGATATCTTATCTTAAGGTTAGCTTCACGCTTAGATGCTTTCAGCGTTTATCAAATCCGTACTTGACTACCCAGCAATGCCCTTGGTAGACAACTGGTACATCAGAGGTACGTCCATCCCGGTCCTCTCGTACTAGGGACAGCTCCCTTCAAATATCCTACGCCCACGACGGATAGGGACCGAACTGTCTCACGACGTTCTGAACCCAGCTCGCGTACCGCTTTAATTGGCGAACAGCCAAACCCTTGGAACCTGCTTCAGCTCCAGGATGCGACGAGCCGACATCGAGGTGCCAAACCTCCCCGTCGATGTGAACTCTTGGGGGAGATAAGCCTGTTATCCCCGGGGTAACTTTTATCCGTTGAGCGACGGCAATTCCATACTCTACCGTCGGATCACTAAGCCCTACTTTCGTACCTGCTCGAGTTGTAGCTCTTGCAGTCAAGCTCCCTTCTGCCTTTACACTCTGCGTGCGATTTCCGACCGCACTGAGGGAACCTTGGGGCGACTCCGTTACTCTTTAGGAGTCGACCGCCCCAGTCAAACTGCCCATCTGAAACTGTTCCAACACTGGATAACAGTGCATGGTTAGAATTCCGGCACAT